>NZ_BAABBN010000007.1:241801-485973 GCF_039537985.1 Litoribacillus peritrichatus | reverse complement strand
CAAGCTTATTGGCTTTCGCCGTTTCTATGATGCTGTACATCATGGCACTGGCGTTTGCGCCTTGTTGCGAGTTACTGAACATCCAGTTTTTACGGCCAATCGCGAATGGTCGGATGGCATTTTCAACCGGATTATTATCAATATTCAGTCGACCGTCTTCGGTATAAAGCGTCAGCTTTTCCCAGTTGTTATTCAGGTAACTGAGGGCTTGCCCTGTTTTCCCTTTCGGTAAGGTTTGAGCCATGGATTTATCCAGCCAGGCTCGGATTTTTTTCAGCTGAGGGACACTCTTTTCCTGGCGGATTCGATAACGCTCATCAACCGGTTTGTCTTTGATGGACTTTTCGATGACATACAGCACTTTGATCATAGTGATCGCCATATCCGCTTTGGTCTGCTTGCCGTTTTTACTCGGTGCGGTTTTTTGCGCTTCAATAAACTTCCGGCGGGCGTGAGCCATGCATCCCAAGTGGGTGATGCCTTGTTCATTGCCTGTTTTATAATAACCGGCGTAATCGTCGGTTTGAAGATACCCTTGATAATCGGGCAGGCGTTGTTCCACCTCCAAGCCTTTCCGGCTGGGCGCGTAATCAAATAAAATGACGGGGTTTGTCTGGGCCACCGGTTCGACGTACCCACATATAACTTTTACTTTCCGGGGGCTTATCCGGTTCTTTCAGGACTTGAACGGTGGTCTCATCCATATGAATGTAACCGCTGCTCATTAAGCGATCATTCATTAGGTTGTACAATGGCTGCAGAAGTTTGCTGCATTGGATCATCCAACGCGCTTGCGTATTTCGTGGTAAATGTACGTCTAAGCGATTGAAGATGGCGGCTATTCGATACAATGGCAACGCATCCTGATATTTGGCCACTGCAATGTGCGCTAATAAACCCGGAGAGGCATTGCTTTTTGGAATGGGCTGCTTAGGAAGCTCTGCGGTGACGACGCCTGTTTCGCAGGTTTTGCATGCGTATTTCTTTCGAACGCTCTGGATAACCTGAACCACCGCCGGAATGATGTCCAGTTGCTCACTGATGTCTTCACCAATTAAGACTTTCTGACAACCGCATTCGCAGACTTTCAGATGCTCTGGTACGTCATATTCCACACGAACTCGAGGCAGTGATTTAGGCAAAGGTTTACGACCCGATTTGGCTTTCGCGTTAGAAGGTTCGTTATGACCTTCCTCTGCAGAAACAGATTCCGCAGCCACAGGCGCTTGATCATTCGCTTCGACTTCAGCCTCATCAAACAGTTCGGCTTGATTCGGTGATTTTTCAGAGCTTTTTCCGAACTGTTTGGATTTGAACAGTATGACCAGTTCTTCAAGCAGGGCGATGCGAGACTGCTGCTCTAATACAAGCTGCTTTAAAGCTTCGGGATCATTCGGCAAAGGAGAGTTCAGGTGTGTATTCATGGCGATGGATTATACCCTGAAGGGCATGAATACCCTAAAGAACATAAATACCATCACATGATTAACTGACCGATTGAAAGTGTAATGTTTGATGAGGTTTATTGTTGAAGATATCCAGGCCATCTAAGAGTAAGTTTAACTGATAACCATCCAGCTCGATGCAGTCAGACTCAATTTGAGATAACCATTTAAAACGTTGTTTCTCCAACCGTTTGTACCAAAGTACAAAGCCGTTTCGTTCCCAGTACAGCAGTTTGATTTTATCTCGACGGCGATTGCAAAAGACAAACAAGGCGTTCGACATTGGGTTGAGATCCAATTCTTGCTCCACCAATGAGGACAAGCCATCAATGGATTTACGCATATCCACGCAGTCGGCATAAAGATAGACTTGAATGTGGTCTGCTGGCCGTAACATCAGGCTTGTCCTGTTTGAATCAGACGAAGTACGTCGGATAAGAGTGCCAGGGGCGCTTCAATGCGAACGCCATCCTTTAGCACAACGGAAATATTAGGATCAGAGGATTGAGTTGGTTTAGTGATCACCGGGATCAACTTATTCGGTTGCTGAGCGCGTTTAACTTTGGTTCGCCAATTCCCGAAACTGGCCACAGATAAACCATGCTTCTTACAGTAAGCTTCACGCGTTAAGCTACCGGCTTTCCACTGTTTAAAATGGTTTGTCCAGAATTCGAACTTTTGTTGGTTAGTCATTGAAATTTCCTCGATTGAAAACAGAGGAAAGAATAATCAATAAGGAAAGAGTGTATTAGATGGGGTTTATGGCTCGTTTACGATATATAGGCATTGTTGTATTAGACTCGGTGGCGCATGTATTCCGATCGCTTTTATCGGGTTGTCTTCACCATCAAATCTATTTAGGTATTGACGGTACCAACCGAGGTTTTTGCCCGTAGCGGAGTTTACATCTACCAGAATTTTTTTGTGCCTAGTACAGGCCAATACAGGAAGCAAAACCCATTGATATTTGCAATATCCAAGCTCTTCGAGACATTCCGGGCAAACCCGTGGATATTTAACAAGGATATGAGGAGTATCTATTTCACGTTCGAAAGACTGGTAGGTGGAAGCAAGCTTGGAGTGACATTCAGACAAGCCGATAGCCAAGAGCAATGGCGTTATAGGGAATTCACCAGATAGAATCTGATGGATAGGAGCTCGATTATTTTTCCAATTTAGACCAGCGTAATGCAGAAGATGGCCAATATGTTTAAAGCCATTTTTCTCCGCAATCCGAATCAAATAACTAACTAAACACTCGTCGTTTTTTAATATAGGTCTAGCCAGCAACATTAACTCACCCTATATCATATAATGGCCCTAAACAAATCTATTCAGGTTACCCATGTAAACCTGATGAGGGTTTTTCTTTTTAAATAGATCTTCTGATTTCTGGCACTCTGACACCCAACTTTTAATTCCTCTTAAAGCAAATATTGCCATCTTAATATTTTTTTCAGTCTCATCAGTAATACTCGAAAAGTTCTCAATGACACCGGCAACAGTAACACTTTCCATTTCCTTTCGTTCTCTAAACCCACTTACCTTTGTAAATATCTCAACAAGCTTAATGTCGGTCCCCATTAAAAAGTGACAATATCGCCAATATTCTCCCTCCACAGAAAACCAATGTCCTTTAATTGCTAGAGTATGCTTTAGATAAGATCTTTCTGTGAGTGTTATCATCCTCAACCAAAAAACTTCCGTCCCTGTGTAATAGCTAAACAACTTCGCAATATTTTGAATTCTATCTGAAGCAGACAATCCAATTAGCTTAGCATTCCAGATGGCTTCTCGTAGAGAATTTGCTGATTGCTCAGGAATTCCGCATGAAGAAAAATAAAAAACTAATGAACTAACTATTGACTGGTCTACATAGAACCTCTCAACTTCATTCAACACCGAATTCTGAATAGAATCAGAGTCCTCATAAAACTTAACTATCGACTCACAAAGATCTTTAGGAAGTAATTTTGGAATCGTATTAATAACTCCATTTTCAGCTATACCTTCTGGAAATATTGGATCTCCATGTACATGACAGTAGCGATAACTATTCAACCTCCAATAGAACCTAGTGTAAGAAACTTCTCTTAAGCATTTTTCACATTTACCTGATACCTTAGACCAAATATAACGTCGAGAATGCATATATCTGTGTGACTCATCTAACTCTATGTTCCGACTAAAAAGTCTCTCCATTGCCAGTCTAGGTATCGCATTTTTATTTAAATCATTATTGATCACCTCGCTCTCATGCTCAAAATAGTCAATTATCGATTTTTCAAATTTTTTGATATTTGTATAACCGTTACTTCGACCAATCCGAGCAACATAGTCAAAGATAAACTCATCATTTTTTTTCCTACCTCTATAAATTAACTTCATATTTTAGAAACTAGGCAACACCGTCCAAACAATAAACCCTTCCTCCATTGGAGATCCCGTATGTAGCATACTCAGCATCAACAATTGAATTTTTATTGGCTCGGTAACCAAAGTGCCAATCGGAATGAACAATAAGCTCCCGTAACTCTAGTTGCTCTAACGGCAACAAAAATGGATTGAAGCTATCATCCACACCAAAGCTACGCACCACATCAGCAAAAAGCTTCAAATTTATAGGCTTACCTTCCATTTTAGAAAGCATATAGGTGTCACTAATCAGACCAGCCGTAGCTGATAAGTTTCCGCTTGTAGCAGCAAAAATCCTATATGTAACGGGGATCTCTTCTAATTTCATTTCATCGGATATTCGGTAAGCATCTGATAACAGCTTTAATAGTCGCCGATAGTTATCACGTTCACTCTTTTGACTTATACGAAAAGGCGGGACAACATGACGATATGAAATACGCCGTTTCAACTGCTGGTTGGAATCAACAAGATATTTGCTCCAAGGCATCCCCATAAAAACGATTGGAATTTCGGTATCTTTAATAAGATCTTTGAATATGTCAGCGATACCAGTCACCACTTTAGCGCTACGTCGCTCAATGATGACTTGAATTTCATCAAGAATAAGAAGCTCTATACCAACCACGTCAATCAAGGTAATCAATCGACCGTAGAGCTCGCCTTGATTTCTCGCTCCCATTCCTTGCTGAGGATCACCAATTGCGATCAGTAAAGACCGTAAAAATTCTAACGGAGTGGAAATAGCCTTTAGCTCAAAATGAAGAACTGGAATATGGGTTCGTTCATCCAGCTCAACAACAGGGTTCTTCTTAACATAGTATTCGGCAAGAGCACTTTTTCCACTTCCAGATTCACCGGTAAGCAACAAGCAGGAAGCAACTCCAAAATGTTGTTTTTTATACCGTAGAACATCAAACAATTTGATCATCTCTGAAATGAAAGGGCTTTTTATGAATGGCTGATGGGAAGTCACTGTATCCATTAATCCATGCTCCACCCATCCATGTCTAAGTCGTCACTTTCAGTCTCCAAATCAATCAGCACAGCCTGTTTAGAATTATCAACGACCAACTTCATATCGCCGACGCCAATCTTTTCGGATCGAGCCGCTTTGGCGGCAGTGACCTGTGTTTTTCGCCTGGCATTTCTCGAATGAAACTCATCACGCTATTTCGATAACTGAACTCTTGCCTTCTGAAGATCCAAGTTATCTAACTTTGATTTTCCGATCGTCTTAGCTAGCGCCCTGATCTTGTCATGCTCAAAAGTAGATAACCTTGATGCATACTCAAAGTTTTCACACTCGATTTTCAGAAAGGTTTTATTTACTTCATCGCGTACCAGAATATATCCAATATCAAACGGGTTATACCGTATAGTGACAGTGCCAGGGCCATCCCTTCGGTACAAATCTTTCAACTGATTTGAGTTATAGTTCATTGAGAATATTCGAATTCCTCCTTTGCCTAGTTCTCTGGTGCCAGATGCCATGAGAATAGGGATCAACTCCATTTCTTTCTCAACCGGCACTGGGAAGTCTTTTTCTGATTCTAGCCACAATTCATTCGGAGTCATTCCGGATCGTTCAAGCGGCATATTATGATAAATTTCTGTAAGCCATCTAACGAAATAACGCTTGAACTCCGAAAATGTAATTTTCGCCTCTTGCCTCCCATCATACGTATCACCACACTTTCCTGCCTTTCGTACAACACCAGGTAAGTCATCTAATACCATTGAATTTACAATGCCAAAGAATCGTTCAACTCGACTTTTATAGTTTCCCTTTCGTATAGGACAATACTGGAATATTGAGCCTATTTCGTCAGCAACAGAGCTAAAATTCCTACCCCAAAATTCATTCCCATTATCGGTAACAAGTGTCATAGGTATGCCGTGAGCGGGCCAATTTGCTTCGCTACCAAGCGACTTCATGAAACCAGCTTTCGGCAAAAATGCATTTATACAAGCTATACAAACTGAAGCAAAGGAGGGCTTTTCAAAGGAGAGCTGAAAGCCAAGCACCATATGAGAATAGTGATCAATCAGAACAGTAATGTTAGGCCGGCCAAGTAATGTCTTGTGATCGTCATGAAGAACGTGAATATCTAGTAGGGTATGATCTATTTCAATTCGCTCTAGGATTCGGGTTGTTTCGATTCCACTTTCAGAACTCGCCAGCTCAGCCTGCAGAGCTCTCACACCCTGACGAGCCTTCTGCTTCTTTTGATACGAACTTTCTAAAACCCGAGATTTAACTGTATGATAATTGGGCACCCTTAGTCGATCATGAGGTTGATCTAAATTGTGTGCAATTATTTTCTCTTCAACATTCCGATAAATTGATGCCATTGAAGGCTGGCTGGAAGAGAAATAGCGTTTCGCTGCCGACCTAATTATTTCAAGAACTTTTAGATTTACCTTGGGTTCTCGATCACCTTTGAATCGATGCTTAGGATACAACCCACGCATTTTATTGCCTGATTTCTCAAAACTTTTGTACCAACCTCGAACGGACTGCCAATGAGGAGGCTTCTCACCAATTTCTAAAGACACCTCTCTTATTATATTTCCGGCACTTTTTTCTGTAATTTTACAGACACCATACTCTCTCAACTTTTTTACATATCGATACTTTCGATTAGTCTCCTTCTGCTCCTTTTCCGTAAGGTCAATAAACTTTAGATCTCCAAAATCTCGAGACTCTGCAAGTAGCCTGGCATCACCAGAAAAGTAAACTTCATCTAGCGAGACTACAGACATTTTTAAAACTTGATCATTACTTATATCAGCGAGAATAACTTCGCTCCTTCCTACAGACCTAATCATTGCCCGATCACAAGGAGTCCCTTCTTTAAACTCAACAATGACACCTTCCATCCACAAATCAATAGACATCGAATCTAACCTCCGTCGTCATTGTCAGGTGCTCTAAATTCATATCAAACTTTAGATAACCTAATGCCAGCCATGAATAAACCTCCCTAAGGCTAGTCCTATCTCCAAGAATTGCCATCATGCGAGAAAGTGGCATGGATATATCAATACCTTCGGCGCATAGATATAAGTTTCTCATATCCAGTGTGGGTCTTTTTCTGTATTGATAGAGTTTTTCGTAATTTGACAGAAGTGGTTGACGATAGATCTCGATCTCATCGACCATCAGAAAACCTGCATCAGTATTTTCAAGCGAATTCTCAAAGCTTGTAAAAAGCTCTTGATATCGACGCCCTTGAGCACGCTCCAACGGCTTTACTTCAACATATTTCCGCAAGCCAGATACGTAACAAACTTCGAAATCGGGTGTGTAAGTACGATGATGATCATCAACAGAAACGGTAAATGTTCGTGGTTGAGGGAAGTAGGTTTCAACACTCGAATCAAATTCGAGATGGAGACAATATTTTGATTCCAGAATGGACTCTACGAGAATTGATTTTCCGCCATTTGCCTTGATTGACGGAAATCGAACAATATTCTTAACAGCTGATTTTTTAAGCTTACGGGCTGGAGTGTTCATTATTAGGCGCATCCAGAGCTTCCATTACTCATACGATACGCCTTTTTATAATGTTTTCCTACAAACTTTTATAAACTAGTCCTATAAAATTATAAGTTTATCCTTCAATTTACAGTTTAAACCGTTGCCAGATTGCCCTTACTCTGCAACCACTCTTTGCGGTCTGAAGCTCGCTTTTTGGCAAGCATCATATCCAACACTTGATCTGCGGTATCCTCATCATCCAGCGTTAACTGAACTAGACGGCGAGTGTCCGGGTCCATGGTGGTTTCCCGAAGTTGCAGTGGGTTCATTTCACCCAAACCTTTAAAGCGCTGAACATTGACCGTTCCTCGCTTCTTCTCTGCTTTGATTCGATCCAGAACGCCTTCTTTTTCAGCGTCATCCAACGCATAGTAAACGTCCTTACCGATGTCGATTCGGAACAGTGGCGGCATGGCAACAAACACATGACCCCGCTCCACCAAAGCGCGGAAATGTTTTACAAATAAAGCGCACAATAAGGTAGCAATATGAAGACCGTCCGAGTCCGCATCCGCCAGAATGCAAATTTTGCCATAGCGAAGGCTGTCAAGATTTTCAGCGCCCGGGTCAACCCCAACGGCAACCGCAATGTCATGCACTTCCTGCGAGGCCAGAATCTCTCCGGAGTCCACTTCCCAAGTGTTCAGAATCTTACCGCGCAATGGCATGATGGCCTGAAATTCACGGTTTCGGGCCTGCTTTGCAGAGCCTCCCGCCGAGTCCCCTTCCACCAAAAACAGCTCACTGCGAGCCGTATCCTGGCCGGAACAATCGGCTAACTTGCCCGGCAGTGCAGGCCCTTGAGTAATCTTCTTACGCGCCACTTTTTTACTGGCTTTCATTCGACGCTGTGCATTGCTGATACAGAGCTCAGCCAACTGCTCGGCCACATCGGTGTGCTTATTTAACCACAGGCTAAATGCATCTTTGACCACGCCTGAAATAAAGGCCGCGCAATTACGAGAGGATAAGCGTTCTTTGGTTTGTCCTGAAAACTGAGGGTCTTCCAATTTGGCGGACAGCACATAACAGCAACGCTCCCAAACATCATCCGGTGTCAGCTTGATGCCTCTGGGCAGTAAATTCCGAAATTCACAAAACTCCCGCATCGCTTCCAGTAAACCTGTACGCAAACCATTCACATGGGTTCCGCCCTGAGCCGTCGGAATCAGGTTAACGTAGCTTTCCTGAATCAGTTCACCGCCTTCGGGTAACCACTGCACTGCCCAATCAACGGCTTCGTGTTCACCCGCCAAAGAGCCCACGAAGGGTTCATTTGGCAACACATCATAAACCTGAGTATGACCAGCTAAATAATCTTTCAAGCCGTCCTGATAGAACCATTCTTCCGTTTCATTCAACGCTTTTTGAACGAATATCACCTTTAAGCCAGGACATAAAACGGCTTTGGCTCTCAACACATGACGAAGTCGGGCAACCGAAAATTTGGGGCTGTCAAAATACTGAGGATCAGGTGAAAACTTAACTGTGGTACCTGTATTCTTTTTACCGACGGTGCCTGTGACTTCCAGCTCTTCCACTTTATCGCCGTGCTCAAAGGCAATATGAAACTGTTCACCACCACGCTTTATCGAAATATCAACCCGAACCGACAAGGCATTCACTACCGAAATACCCACCCCGTGCAAACCACCGGAGAACTGATAATTCTTGTTGGAAAACTTACCGCCAGCATGCAAGCGCGTCAGAATCAACTCAACACCGGAGACCCCTTCTTCAGGGTGAATGTCTACCGGCATACCGCGACCATCATCTTCAATCTCTAGCGAATGGTCTTCATGCAAGGTTACTTTCAGGGTTTTCGCGTGGCCAGCCAAAGCCTCATCCACGGAGTTATCAATGACTTCCTGAGCAAGGTGATTCGGCCGGGTGGTGTCTGTGTACATGCCTGGGCGTTTTTTGACAGGGTCCAGGCCACTGAGGACTTCAATAGATTCTGCGTTATAGGTAGAACTGGTCATAGATACTCTTCAACAGTGAGCGTACGAAATCAAAGATTTAAGATGGGTTAACCTTATGGAATTTTAAAACAGGATGCCAGTATTTTATAGCAAGAGGCGCTATTTATTCATGGCTTTGGCCAGCACTTTTGAAAGTGCATCCAAGGTATAAGGTTTGGATAAGAAGTCATTCATACCAGCGGACAAACAGTTATCTCGTTCTTCCGTCGAAGTCGCGGCAGTCAAGGCAACAACCTGCAAATCCTGATACTGCTCTTTACTTCTCAGTAATTTAGTGGCTTCGATGCCATCCATTTCCGGCATGTGATAGTCCATCATAACTAAGTCAAAGGTTTGCTTTTGCAATGCGCCTTCCACCATGGCACCGGTGTCCACGATTTCAACTTCATGTCCCAGCCGGGTCAACATGGCCCGAATGACTTTTTGGTTGGTTGGGTCGTCTTCCGCCACCAGAATATTAAGAGACGATGTGCTTATATCCGACCGGTCAACTGACAAGTTTTGCAGATCTGAGTCGTGTGCTTCAACGCCAAGTTTAAGGCTTACCGAAAAAGTGCTTCCTTCACCCACTTTACTGGTCAGCTTAATTCCGCCGCCCATCATCTCAGCCAACTGTCGGGAAATATCCAACCCTAAGCCGGTACCGCCAAACTCACGCGTGGTTGAAGTATCCGCCTGAGAAAACGGGCTGAACAAGTTTTGTATTTGTTCTTCCGTGATGCCAATTCCGGTATCAGATACCGTCATTTCGAAAAAATAACGCTGACTGTGCGGTTCGGTATACCCATCCAAGTCCACCGAGATCACACCATTTTCCGGCGTGAACTTAATGGCATTACCAATCAGGTTGATTAAAATTTGCTTGATGCGTATTTCATCACCGATCAAAAACGCAGGTATGTTGTCCGAAATATGCGTCTTAAGCGTTTGTTTATTTTTATGAACCGAGGCATAAAAAGTTGCACGGGCATCATCGATCATCTCTTGCGGTGAAAACCGGATTTCATCCAGCGCTAACTTCCCGGCTTCGATCTTCTTAAAGTCCAAGATGTCATTCACAACGTTTAACAAAGAATGGGCAGACTTATCAATAATGCCCGTGAGATAACTTTGTTCTTCATTTAATTCGGTTTGGTTCAACAGTTCGAGCATCCCGATCACGCCATTCAGTGGTGTTCGGATCTCATGACTCATATGCGCCAGAAACTGGGACTTGGCTTTCGAAGCCGCTTGCGCGGTATGCCGGTCTTGCTCTGCCTGATGCAGTTGTAATTGTAATTCCTGAGCCGCAACGATGTCCCGATAAGAGCGTAATGCCCCTAATACCGCCCAGGATAGCTTATTGGCCGTCAGTTCTGTTTTGGCTATGTAATCATTAATGTCGTATTCAATATAGACTTTATCGGCCGGTGCCAACCCCGGCTGACCGGTACGAATGATGATCCGGATGTTGTGATCTTTGAGTTCATTACGAATGTAGTTCACTACCTGAAGGCCGGCGTCGTCACTTTCCATCACCACATCCAGTAACACCACCGCAAAGTTATGTTCACCTGAAAGCGTTTTCCTTGCATCTTCACCACTGTACACACTGTGAAGCTCTAGACCTCTGCCCTCAAATGAGAAAGCCCGAAGCGTAAGCCGAGTAATCTGATGAACATCACTGTCATCGTCCACCACCAGCACCTTCCAGGGCGCCTTGGTTTGAACTTGCGGATCGTCATCAGAATCATCTTGAGCATCACTGAATAGCAGCTGCTCATCGCCCTCTTCGTCATCTGCGAACAGGTTCTGACTCAAACTTAATGAACTTGATTTCATCTCAAGCAATACTTCCTACCCATAACAGTTTTACGCACTGTATTAGGATTAAATGGCCTCTCGGTAAGAGGTTTTAAAAAATTGGCCAATCAGTGCCAACTTTGACTGAAACGCTTCGAAGCTGTGATTACCGCCATATTCTATGACGCTCGGTGACTGCCAGAACTTATTGGTGGCCTGGGTATAATCCAACACTTCATCGTTCGTTTGTACTAATAATAGGTAATTTTCAGGACGATCAACAACATCAATATCAAAGCGTTTTAGCTGATCCATATGCGCTTCGGTCACTTGGTATTCCTGGCCTGTATAGATATTTTTATTCAGCCCCAGGTAATCCTTTAGCAATTCATAAGGCTTAATCGCCGGATTGATCAACACCGCTTTTAGTCCATACTGCTCTGCCAAATAGGTCGCATAGAAACCACCCAGTGAACTGCCGATCAAGTAAACTTGCTCCCCTTGGGCCTGAGCCGTTTCAATTAAGTCCGCCAAAGAAGACATTGCCAATTCCGGGTCATGGTTCAGATCGGGCACCAAAAACCGAGTAATGTTCATGCCTAAGGCCGCCAGCGATTCAGTCAGAATCTTAGCTTTGGTCGACTCTGGTGAGCTGTTAAAACCGTGAATGTAAATCAGTGATGACATCTAGGCCTCCTTCTAACCACACATCACAATCAAACTATCTAATACCCTTTAATAGAATAGTCGATAGTAAACTCAACACCAGTGACTCGATGCACTTGGGTGTGAACTTGTCCATCTGGTCTTAACTCGATGAACCTGAAGCCAGGCAATAATGTATCCACCGCAAATTCATCTGAGTGTTTGGTAAATTGAATGCATGTCGAAGGTGTTGCCAAAAATCTCTGGCCATTTCGTTCTTCGTCCACTTCCTGATGGACGTGCCCCCAGAGCACCGCTTTGACATTTTTATCGTGTTCGATGATTTCCATAAACTCAGACGCATTTTTCACGCCGATGTTATCAATCCACTTCGAGCCGACATTGATCGGGTGGTGGTGAAAACAAACAAGGACATGCCGATCCGTCCTGAGCGCTTCTTTCAATACGTTCAATTCATGCTGGGGTAAATAGCCGTGAACTTCACCCGCCACAGAAGAGTCCAGCATGATGATTCGCCACTTGGGAAAGTCGATGATTTTCTGAAGCGCTTGAGTACCCTGGCTTGTTTCTGAAATGATGTCATTTTGATCGTGATTACCAGACAACCAGTAAAAAGGCACATTGAAGGTTTCAAGTTTCTGGCGCATGCGGGCGTAACTCTCCGCCGACCCGTCTTGAGAAATATCTCCGGTTGCCAGCAGGATATCAAAATCATTCGCTTTTTCGCGAACAAGCGACAACACACACTCAAGGCTCTCTTCAGTGTTCATGCCTAACAAAGCACCGTCGGTACTCTGGAATAAATGTGAGTCCGTTACCTGTACTATCCGGACGGTTTCAGCATCACCCAAAGCCATCTCCTTGAAATTTCATTCTCGTTAGCCGGCCATTTGACACACTAACCCATTATTATAATTATAGACTGCGATACTATAACGATTGAAACACTTCAATTAATGATAGATTACTCACAAAATAACAGAGAATCACATTTTTTAATAAAAATGAGAGCAATCTAACATTAACTGAAATTAACCACCTGACCGATATGACAACCATGTTGCATACAATAATTAAGCCACTGACCTAAAAAACTGTTGAGCTGTGCTTTTTCATCTTTATGGTGCATATCATCGTTCGGGTAATCGTATGTACCTTTAAAGCGTCGTTTGTTCTGAAACGCCACCACTTCCGCCATTCGGGCATCGTGGTATACCCTGACCAACATGGTAGGCGCAGGCAGCCATTCACCAAAGTCCATCAATTGAGTCACTTCTACGGTGGCAGTGTACTTAAAACGCTCGGTGACGCGCAATTTTAGCCCACCCAGCTGCCCATTATCTGAATGCAACTCATAACGATATTCGTCCTGATCATAAAATAACGGCATCAGTTTCATCAACTTGAGGTAGTTACGCTCACACTGTGATGATTGTTCAACCAAGTCAGGAACGTATTTCCGAGATTTATGCATCCAGTCTCCAGATTATTTTTTGTTAATTAAAAACCATTGCAAGGCAATGATGGTCATCGCGTTGGTTATTTTACCAGAAGTTAACAGCGGCTGAATCTGAGAAGTAGGAATTAAGTGAATCTTGATATCCTCCGACTCGCACTCCAGCCCAGCCAGGCGACCATCCAACCCGGAGGCGTCCGTTTGCCCATAATACATAGTGACATGTTCGGACGTTCCCCCCGTAGAAGAATAGTACTTTTGAATGAGTTCCAGCCCCCCAACGTCACAATGTGCCTCTTCTTGAGCTTCCATTCGGGCAATCTCTTCGGCGGGTTTATCCTTATCAAGCATACCAGCCACAATTTCCAGTGCCCAAGGCGAATCGCCTTTATCCGCGATGGCCACACCAAGTCGAAACTGCTCAACCAATACGATGCTGTCCAACTTAGGATCATGCAACAGTATTCCAACCGCATGACCTCTTTCAAATAACTCACGCGTAATGAGATCACTCCAACCGCCATTAAATAAGCGATGACGAAGCTGATACCGATTTAACGCAAAAAAACCTTTGTAACCCTCGGTTTTTTCAACAATGTCGATGTCTTCGTTGGTCATGGTTGAAAAATCAGTCATTCATTTCTCCTGCTGACGAATCCGCGCATCGGTACGTCACACCGACACATCCGCTTTCCTTAGTTTCTGTTCAATACCGAACCAATACCGTCTCACTACTCATATTAAGCTTAGCCCTAAAACCACAAAACCAGCGGCTAACCGCTGGTTTCATTGCTTCCGGAAAAAGCAGAGCGTTTACACTTTATGGTAAAGCTGACTTCCTTGCTGCTTAAACTCTTCGGCTTTTTCTTCCATACCTTGCTCAACGGCAATATCCACCATTTGGATTTTATTCTCAGCCGCGTAATCACGAACTTCCTGACTGATCTTCATAGAACAGAATTTAGGCCCGCACATTGAACAAAAGTGAGCCACTTTGGCCGACTCTTTTGGCAAGGTAGCATCATGGAACGACTTCGCCGTATCCGGGTCGAGTGACAGATTAAACTGATCTTCCCAACGGAATTCAAAACGCGCTTTAGACAGTGCATTATCTCGAATTTGAGCACCAGGATGCCCCTTAGCCAGGTCGGCAGCGTGAGCAGCCAATTTGTAGGTAATAATCCCGGTTTTTACATCGTCTTTGTCTGGCAAGCCCAAGTGTTCTTTCGGTGTCACATAACAAAGCATGGCACAGCCAAACCAGCCAATCATTGCGGCACCGATCCCGGAAGTAATATGGTCGTATCCCGGAGCAATGTCTGTGGTCAATGGGCCTAATGTATAGAAAGGCGCTTCATCACATTCTCGCAGCTGCTTATCCATATTTTCTTTAATCATATGCATTGGCACATGACCTGGGCCTTCAATCATCACCTGAACATCGTGCTTCCAGGCAATTTTGGTCAACTCACCTAAGGTCTCCAGCTCCCCGAACTGTGCTTCATCGTTCGCATCGGCCACAGAACCCGGGCGAAGACCATCACCTAAGGAGAAGGAAACATCGTAAGCTTTACAAATTTCGCAAATTTCTTCGAAGTGCGTGTATAAGAAGTTTTCTTTATGATGTGCCAGACACCATTTTGCCATGATCGAACCACCACGAGACACAATACCGGTCACGCGCTTAGCGGTCATAGGAACGTAACGCAACAAAACGCCGGCGTGAATGGTGAAGTAGTCAACGCCTTGCTCCGCTTGCTCAATCAGAGTATCTCTGAATACTTCCCAGGTCAGATCTTCCGCAACACCGTTTACCTTCTCAAGCGCCTGATAAATAGGCACGGTTCCGATTGGCACATGTGAGTTGCGAATGATCCACTCGCGTGTTTCATGAATGTTTTTACCGGTGGATAAGTCCATCACAGTATCAGCACCCCAGCGAGTGCCCCACGTCAGCTTCTCCACCTCTTCTTCAATGGAAGAGCCCAGAGCAGAATTACCAATGTTACCGTTGATTTTCACAAGAAAGTTACGACCAATGATCATTGGCTCAACTTCCGGATGATTAATATTGGCAGGAATGATTGCCCGGCCACGTGCGACTTCTTCCCTGACAAATTCCGGGGTAATTTCTTCAGGAATGTTGGCACCGAAAGATTGACCCGGATGCTGTTGAGCCAGCAACTCAGTGGCTTTGGCCGCCTGCAATTTGCTGTTCTCACGAATCGCAATGTATTCCATTTCAGGGGTGATAATGCCCTGACGAGCATAATGAAGCTGGGAAACGTTTTTTCCGAATTTGGCTTTTCTTGGTCGGCGGGTTAAGTCAAAGCGCAAACTGTCCAGAGCGGTATCTGCTTTACGCTCACGACAAAATTCGGAACTGAAGTCATCCAAAAATTCGGTGTCGTTACGATCCTCGATCCAGGCCGTACGAACATCCGGTAAACCTTTTCGGATATCAATCGTCGCAGCTGGATCTGTGTATGGACCAGAAGTGTCATAAACTCGAACAGGATCATTTTTTTCACCACCAAACTCAGTTGGGGTATCTGCCAACGTGATTTCTCGCATTGGTACCTGAATGTCTGGCCGAGATCCTGCTAAATACACTTTTTTCGAATTAGGAAAGGGTTGAATAGATGCCTGATCTACCTTTGCATTCTTACTAAGAAAATCTTCCGGAACCGCACTCATAAAACCCATCTCCTAATCACAGTAATGCCAAGGTTATTTCCCCGGCATTCGCATACCTTTTTAATATGCTATCTAATTTGTCTAAACGCGCTATTTTGGATCAGCTAGGCTCACCAAACAACCACAAAATACGTATGGCAAATAAATATCTGCCACGAATGGCAAGATTATAGCCCCGACAGCCCGAATATGATTAAACAAAGATGCAATTTTGTTTAGCTATACTGGTGCGTGAAGTTGAATGAGTCGTATATACTGTTGCAAAATTAAACAACATCTATTTTGTTCACCTAAGTTAGGACCCTGATATGTATAAAGGACGTTTAAAAGTCACCGCAGTTGTGCTGTCCCTGAGCTGCGCTCCAGCCTGGTCTGCAAACTTGCTCGATATTTATCAAAGCGCCATCCAAAAAGATGCACAACTAGCAGCGTCCAAAGCACGATTCGACAGCCGGAAAGAAACAGAAGACCAAGCGTTTTCCGGCCTTCTTCCACAAGTGAATTTAGGTGCCAGTGCAAGTTTCAATGACCGGACAACTTCACCTAACAGCGGTTCCGATGTGGACCAAGAAACCGATACCACCCAGTGGAGTCTGTCCGGTAAACAGGTGTTATTCAATGGTTCAATCTGGAATGACTGGAAAGCAGCCGGCCTTTCCACCCAATCTGCACAATACACCTACCTGGCAGATCAACAAGCACTGACGTTCAGAACCGCCACCAGCTACATCGAAGTGCTGCGGGCTCATGAAAATTTAACCTTGCGCATTGCAGAAGAAAAGGCAGTCGGCCGACAGTTGGAACAAACTAAACAGCACTTTGAAGTGGGATTGATTCCGATTACCGACGTACATGAAGCTCAGGCGTCTTTTGACAGCACCCGGGTGAACCGAATCGTAGCCCAGAATGACCTGAACATCGCGTTTGAAGCACTCACGAAGTTGACGGGTGAGATTTACGGCGAATTAGACGCCCTGTCTGCAGACTACCCGATCACAATGCCATCACCGGCGTCCGCTCAGGAGTGGGTTTCAGCAGCCTTAAACAGCAACCCTGCACTGGCTTCCGCCCAGTATGCTGTACAAGCGGCTCAGGAAAACGTGGATTCATCCCGCTCAGGCCATTACCCAACCATTGATGTAACCGCCAGTTATGGCGAACAGTATTTAGATTCAGATGTTAGCCCTTCTGGTTCTTCTGGTTTTCAAAGTGGTGATACCGACGTCCAGGACACCGTGGTCTCTTTGAACTTCAATCTACCTCTTTATGCCGGTGGTGCGGTCAGCTCCAGCACCAGACAAGCCACTTCGGATTTAGAAGAAGCCCGTCAAAATCTGATTTTCTCTAACCGAGATATTACCCAGCAAACCCGAACGCTATACAGCTTGGTGACCACAAACGTTCTGCGCATTGATGCGAGAAAGCAAGCGGTTGTTTCAAGCACCAGCGCACTGGAAGCCACCGAACTTGGCTATGAAGTGGGTACCCGGAACATTGTAGACGTGCTAATTGCTCAGCGAAACCTGTATGAGTCTCAGCGCAATCTCACGGATGCCCGCTATGACTATGTGCTTAACTATCTGCAACTGAAACAAGTCTCAGGCCAGTTGGCTCAGTCCGATATGGAAGAGCTCAACCAATGGCTGACCGGTGATAAAGTCACCACAGTGGAAGTCACCAAAAACCTATAAGCGCAACGCTTATAGGTCGTTCACAGACAATAAAAAAGCGCCAAATCGGCGCTTTTTTTATGGGCGTTCACATACGAAACATTTACAACAGAAAGTATTCCACGCGCTATCGTTTTAATTCATTATCAATCAACTCAATCAAATACTTCAATGCACCCTGGTTTTTCTTCACCACATCAATACCGGCTTTCGACATGGTTTGATATAAGTCTGCATCTGTGAACACGTTTTGTACTTCAGACATCAGCTCGATACCATTTTGAATCTGCAACACCGATCCTGCACTCACCATCATTTTCATGATTTCATCAAAGTTAAACGTATGAGATCCGGTCAGGATAGGTTTTGCTAATGCGGCTGGCTCCATCGGGTTATGCCCGCCATGCTCAATCAAGCTACCACCAATAAAAGCAACATCGGACGCCTGATACATCATCATCAGCTCACCCATGGTATCACCAAGGTACACATCGGTGTCAGGTAAACACAAATCCCCCTTGCTTCGCCGGGCCATATTCAACCCGCGTCGAATGACCAACTGCCCAACGGATCGAAACCGCTCCGGGTGCCGAGGCACCAAAACCAATAACAACTCAGGCAACACACGTTTCAGTTGTTGGTAAAGATCTAATAACTGGCTCTCCTCACCTTCATGCGTGCTGGCTCCAATCAAAATGTCCCTGTCTTCACCAAGTAAACGCCTTAATTCATACCCCTGCTCGGTCAGATTCTCAGGAAGTTGGATATCAAACTTAATACTGCCGGTCACGTACAACTGATCGTCCGTCAACCCCAGAGACTTAAACCGCTCTGCATCTGCCTCATTTTGTGCGGCCACTAAACTTAAACAAGACAACATTTCCTCAGCAACAAAGCCGACTCTTCGATAACCGTTTGCGGAACGTTCTGACAAGCGTGCGTTGGCTAAAATTACCGGAATATCCTGTGACTTAGCAATTTTCAAGGTATTCGGCCACAACTCCGTTTCCATAATAATGACGGCTTTAGGGCGAATTCTTCGAAAGAAACGTTTCACCGCCAGAGGAAAGTCGTAAGGAGCATACACATGAAACACAGAGTCACCAAACAGCGCCCGAACCCGTTCTGAACCGGTTGGGGTCATCGTCGTCATCACAATCTGACAGTCCGGGTATTTTTGCTGCAACTGTTTTACAAGCGGCGCTGCTGCTAAGGTTTCCCCCACAGATACGGCATGCACCCAAATGGACTCTCTGGCTTCCTGATACTTAAACAGACCGAACCGCTCAAAAATACGTTTACCATACGCCGGAGCTTGCCAGGCACGATAAGCAAGTCGAAGCAACACAAGTGGTAAAATCAAATACCATAGAACACTGTAAAGCGCCCAAACCGCTTTGGCTTTGAAAGACACGATAAATCCTTTTTAGAGCAGTACTTATTAGAAGTGTTATTGGTGTGAAGTATACAGGAATATCAATGCTGATGAATAAGAATCAAGAACGCATTTATCACACCAGAACGAACTTTCAACACTAAGGTAATCAATCAGCATCCCGGTGTAACAGTATACCGATCTCTGTTGGATGCTCTCCACGCTTCGCTCTTGCAATGTATTTCTCAACATCCTGCCTTAATAAGGAAATTTTCTTTTTTGCCCTCTTTTCGAAATACGAAGCAGTGAGCATCGACTTTGGGAAAAAGCCGGAATAACCCAACCCATCAATAACAACCAACCGAACAACCCGCTGCATGTCATCTTGTTGTACTAGAACATTATGGGCAAGCAGGTTCCTTGAAGGCAGACTTGTCTCCTGCCAAAAGTTGCAAAACGCATCTAAAGCAACATTAAACGACTCTGTTGGGCCTACTTCATAAAGGTACTGTTTGATGTTGTATGAAATCAGCCCGTTGCCGTCGCGGACAAGCTCTAAAATTAAGCCTTTACCTTGATCCGTCTCTTCAAACCCATAACAACGGCTAATATGTTTAAAAACATGTTCGCCATACTTTTTCTGGAAAGCGCTCAACACTTTAAACTCTTCCAGATTGTCATCAAACGAAGACAGCGGTTTTAAAGATTTTGGGAACCCTTTCTTCTTGCGAAGATCTTCAAGCGTAAAATCAGGTCGACGTACTTTGACCACCTTTGATTTATCATCAGGATGAACATAACAAAGGCGATTACCGCCTTGTGCGAAAGGCTTGGTTGAAGCGAGTTTTATCATCTAAGGTATAATTTTTATGGAATACTGTCGTTATCTTGTAACAAGTCTACTGAATACACGAACGATCACAAAGGATATATTATTTTTATTAGAATGAATATTTTAGAATACCTATTTACCCAATAGATTATTTGCAAAATCGACTTATCATACCACCGACACAACAAGACGTACGATAAACAATAACCGCAATAAACCAAACAAATAACCTCTGGCAATACCTACAATACAAAGAGAATAATGAAATGAAAGTGTTACTGATTTTTGGGACACGCCCCGAAGCGATTAAAATGGCGCCACTGGTTCAAGCACTTAAGAAATCTGATTGCGATGTTGAAGTTTGTGTCACTGGCCAACACAGGGAAATGCTCGATCAGGTGTTAGACCTATTTGGTATTGTTCCAGAGTACGACCTTAACCTCATGAAACCCAACCAAGACCTGACAGAACTGTCGGCAAGAATGTTAATCGGATTGAAAGACGTTTTATTGCAATCAAAGCCTGACTGGGTTGGTGTTCACGGCGATACAACGACCAGCATGATTGCAGGCTTAGCGTCTTTTTATCAGAAAATCCCAGTATTTCATGTGGAAGCCGGTCTTAGAACAGGAAATAAGCTTTCCCCTTGGCCAGAAGAAATGAACCGATCCATTACAGGCTCATTAGCAAATTTGCATTTCGCACCCACCGTTTTAGCAAAATCGAATTTAACAGCAGAAAACATTGACGACCATTCCATTGTGGTTACTGGCAATACAGTCATTGATGCCCTACTGGACGTGGTAGATAAAATTAAAACCGACCCTGACGTAACCAAACGTTGTAAAGAACATATTGGCCTAGACTTTATCTCTGACGAGCAGCCTATTTTATTAGTCACGGGGCACAGGCGAGAAAACTTCGGACAAGGGTTTGAGAACATCTGCCTGGCCTTAAAAGAAATCGCCCAACGAAAGCCTGAGCTTCAGATCATCTACCCTGTGCACTTAAATCCAAACGTACAACAACCGGTGAACACTCTTTTAAGCGGGTTATCTAACGTCCACTTAATTCCCCCCCAGGACTACTTACCTTTTGTCTACCTGATGTCGAAAGCCCATATCATCCTTACAGATTCCGGCGGCATACAAGAAGAAGCTCCCTCATTAGGTAAACCGGTATTAGTCATGCGCGACACCACCGAACGACCGGAAGCGATATCAGCAGGCACAGTGAAATTAGTCGGAACATCCGTGACTACCATCGTAGATCATATAATCGAGCTCCTGGATAATGAGTCACTCTATCAATCCATGTCACAAGCATCGAACCCTTATGGTGACGGCCAGGCCGCTTCCCGGATCGCCAACCACCTCATGAAGTTAAATGCATAAATAAGAAGCGCTAACGATTTACCTTCCTTAAGAGACACTTTTATGAAAGTCATTATGGTTTCAAATGAATTCCCACCGAGCATCGGTGGGGTTCAGACACATGTCTATGAACTGTCAAAAGCGATGGTTCGTCTAGGTCACCAGGTCGCAGTCGTAACTCGTTTGTCGGATAGCGCCCTGGCAATCCAAGAAGTAATGGATGGCGTAGCAGTTTTCCGAGTCAAACTTTCTAACAACCATATGCTCTACGACTTTAAATTACACCGACTCTTACAAAAGATGATCGATAAAGAAGGTTATCAAGCAGTACATATTCACGGAATGCGGCCATTAAAAGCCTGTAAAAAGTTGAGCGTCCCTGTTGTTTTCACCAACCACACCTCTTCATTTTTAAAAAGGGTCACCAAAGGCCCTAAAGTACTGCATAAGATGAAAAAGCAATTGGACATCGCTCAACAAATATTTGCACCCAGCGACGAATTAGTCGAGGCAACGAAAAAAACCGGATATCAAGGTCCAACCAGTTTCATTTCTAACGGAGTAGATATTAACCGTTTCTACCCAGTGAAGTCAGAACTGAGAAAAGAGCTAGGTATACCTGAAAGTGCTTTCGTCGCCGTTCTCGCTCGAAGGCTGGTTGAAAAGAATGGCGTATTGTATTTCGCCAAGGCCATTGTCAAAGCAAACCAACCAGACCTTCATGTCATCGTTGCCGGGGATGGTGCCGACAGAAGCGCTTTTGAAAAGATCATTACCGAAGGCGGTTGTACAGACAAAGTCCATTTTCTTGGTGGCGTTGACAACCAAAAAATGCCAGAAGTATTCTCAGCAGGCGATGTGTCCGTTTTACCTTCTCTGATGGAGGCGACCAGCATCGCCGGCTTAGAGGCGATGGCTTGCGGGTTGCCCTTAATCGGAACCAATGTGGGCGGGATACCTGTGATCATTCAAGACGGAGAAACAGGCATCTTAGTAGAACCTAAATCCCCCGAACAACTTGCAGACGCTCTGGTGAGCCTCTGCAATAACCGCCCGCTTGTTACGCGTCTTGGGGAAAACAGCCTGAACAGTGCCAAACATGACTTCAGCTGGGATGTCATTGCAGAAAAAACGATCCGGTTAACATTCAACAGTGCAACATAACAAACGACTGTTCATGTTCAAGCCGACCTGTTATTTGCTGCATCGATTAAGATCCGAGACCTAAAACAGTTCGGTATTCAGATAACGAGCTTTGCACCATATTGTCAATTTGCAGATGACCATCTGCATAATCAAAAATGGGCTGAAACCTTTCTTGCAATTGATCACGGCAAGAAAGGGTCTGATTAATCATTTTCTGCAAAGAGTCACTGCACTCAACAGGGCATATGTATTCACTCGGCAGTATTTCATTCGGTATCGGCACGTCTGTGGAAATCACCGGAGTTCGGGACAACAAGGTTTCACTGAACACATAAGAAAAACCTTCTCTCCTTGAAGAAATCACCACCAACTCAGCGCGCTCAATTAACTTTGAAATGTCGCTTCGGTTTCCTAACAACTTTACGTGTTTTTGCAAATGATCCGAGCGTTCGATCAAGGTTTCTAACTCAGCTCTGTCAGGCCCCTCTCCTGCAATCAATAAATTGGCTTCAACGCCCAACCATGCCTCTAACAGGACATCAAACCCTTTTGCAGGAACCAGTCGTCCTACCGCTAAAATTAACGGTAATTCAGAGTCAGAAAAATCAGGCAGATGAAGCTGATTGCCGGTGACATCAGGCTTATTGATACCATTGTAAATCGTCGTGATACGGTTATCACCAGTGAGCTGCTGACTGACGCCCTTACTGACCCCAATGGATAAATCAAAATACTTGGTGAAGTTAAGGTTTTTCTTCAGGTTATGAATGGTAACGGCCGTTTTGCAGGGTAAGAACCTCCTGATCGAAGCCACCATCAGGCCGGCTTTATTTGCTTGCGCATGGACAATGTCAGGTTTGTGAGACTGCACAATTTTCAGCAGTTTATATAACAAAGACAGACTTCTTCGGCTTTTCGACAAATCCAGAGGTACGAACTCAACGTCATCAACAAAGCGATCTTTGTATTTCTCATGAGCTACCACCACCACATCACAGTGCTTACTCATTTCATTGGAAAGCTCGACAACATGTTTTTCTAAACCGCCTTCACCACTGCCACCCATTATCTGCATGACCTTCATAAAAATTCTCCTTGTAATACCTAATTTGGGTGGCAAGTTATATATTCGATTTAAAGACAATCGGTTACAATTGTAACCACTCATGGCGCTATGGTTAAGTATCACTTCTCTATTGCTGTGAAATTACCACTTATGGCAAACGTTAATAGGTATCTTATGGGAAAACCAATCTCTCTAACGCATGAAACACCGTTCGCAGTGGGTGATCATAAAGCCGTGTATATTCACCCAAATGATTCAAGTCTACTAATCAAGGTGGTTCATGAAGCGGGGCTGGAAGCACTTAAGGCTAAATACCCCTGGTCAATGAGATTCAGACGTTTGCCTAATTATTGGGAGTTCCTTCATGAAATGGTCGAGCATCTCGCCGTTCGAGAGTTGATGTCGCCTGCTGAGAGTTATATAGAAAACGTGATTGGGCTGGTAGACACAGACCTCGGTGTCGGTATGATAGTTGAAGCCATTCGCTCACCGACTGGCGAAGTGGCCCCCACCTTACGAAATCTTATTCAGGGCAACACGTTTAAACAAAAACATGAAGATGCCCTCAATGAAATCTTAGACTGGATCGTCAATACCAACGTCATTATTCGTGAGCTGACCACCACCAACATGGTTTGGAACGACACCACCCAACGCTTTGTCATTATCGACGGTATCGGCAGTAAGCCACTTTTGACTCTAAGAAGCTTTTCAAAACGATACAACAAGCGCTCCAATTTTAAAAAATCTCAGAAACTAAAAATGTGGGTTCAGGAAGGACTGAGTAAACACGCTTCTCAATAATACTTTAACCACGCTACTACGAATTACGGCAACAAAATCTATGACATTAACTTTATCAGACACAACGCCCATTGCTAAAGGCGGAGAGCGCTTCGTTTTTATACACCCAGACAACCCAGACTGGCTCATCAAAGTTTGGCACGAACGCTTCCATAAAAAGCAGGAAAAAAGAGTCCCCATTGTCATCAAGTTTCTTCGTTTAAAACGCTACTGGTCGTTATTAAATGAATTAACAGAGTATCTGGCAATACGTGAATGCGCAAAACCAAACCTGAACCACATCCAACAGATCGTCGGCTTAGTGGATACCGACCTGGGCTTAGGCATGATCGTCAAAGCCGTAAAGAAAGAAAACGGTGAGTTAGCACCAACCACGGAAGACCTGGTCAAAAATGCTCAATACACGGCTGAACACGATAAAGCGTTAGACGAATACTTTGACTGGATGCGGGATACCGACATCATTATACGAGACTTCAATCTCAATAATTTAGTTTGGGATGAACTCGCCAAGAAGTTCGTATTGATTGATGGGATAGGTAGTAAGCCAGGATTTTCGTTACGAAGCTTCTCCAAGGCTTACAACAAAAAGGCAAACTTCAACCGAATACAAAAGTTTAAAACCCGAATGAAAAAAGCCTTGTCCTAGTGGCATTTACCGAAGCAGAAAAGGCGACCATCCTTTTCTGCTGAACGGCCTGCCTAATTAGCGATTTACCTCAAGCGATCGGTTTTACCCAGCCGTTTATCAGGCATTTCAGCCGGGTAGAAATCAGACCGATTCAGCCTGAGATAACTGTGACGCCTGACACTACGAAACCCTTTGTACAGATGAAAAGCAACCAGCTGAAAAAGACTTAACGACATGCCTTTTTCAGGCGGCTTTTTAATGGTCGACTCGGCACGGTATTCATGCAAAATGTGTGGCTCTACGCCATAAAGTTTTAAGTCAAACTCAAAGAAATGATCAAACACTTTATCAATTGGTTCATAAATACGAGCCGCATGATCAATAATTTTCTTCATTCCAGGTCGGGAAAGCACATACCCCTGAGCACCACACCACCCCCTCTCGGGTCGAACAATTACTGAATGCTCACCATCTATCTGATCGGGAATATCACGTACTTTTTTACGTCGTCTGACCCTGAGTGCCATCAATCGAGTCATTTCATATTCATCAGGTAAGTCAATAATATCGTTCAGTGCCGATGCAAAATTAGGCTCTAAAAAGACATCATCTTCTAAAATACAAATACGGTCATGCCCTTCGTCATAAGCTTGTTTGATTGCCCGGTAATGAGCTAAATAACAACCAACCTGCGACGGAGAAAGTAACTTTCTATGCCTTAATACAGACTCTTTCTCATCAATAAACTCATTCCCTTGCAGTACCGGCATCTGACTGCGGCCATCGACACCAGGAAACGGCGTTGCATTAACACCCTGATCCGCCAAGGAATCAATTAACTTCTTAGTTTGATCAGATTGTTCATCTAACGTTAATACCCAACAAGAAAACTTCACATGCAGTTCCTTATCAATTCAAGCAGGCCCAAAGCTAAGCCACTCAATCGAGAATTTTGGTTGATTTCCAGTGCAACGACAACAGCGCTCCACCAACCAAAGCCAGCACATAAGTACCACTTGAATAGTACATATAGGATTCAAAACAATTTACGATACCCGTAAAGATAAGTAAAAGAGATGAAGTTACAATGACTGTCTTGGTTATAGTTTTCTTTTTATAAAGATCAATCGTAATATAACCAAGATAATAAAACAGCAATACCAACGTCAGCAAGCCTAAAAGGCCGAAATTGACCAGCGTATCCAGATATGAGTTATGAAGATGCCGGAATATCTTTTTGTTTTCTTCAGATAAGCGATCGGTATGCTTCACCACCAAGTCGCGCCCGTTTCCTCCCCAACCTAACACTGGCCGTTCTGAAATCCAGTCCAATGACTCATACCAAGTATCCAACCGAATGCCGGTACTGGTATTTGATCGATATTGATCTGAACCACTCAACGCAATGGTAATATTTGAGAGTTCATGGGCAATGCGTTTTTCAAATGTGTTGCTCAAATTGGTCACAGATAAGGTTGCAAATACACCCACTAGGACAACAGCTAATATTGCGAAAGATTTAAACGACCCTCCCCGCTGAATAGAACGGAAAAAACAATACAACACAAAACAACACAATACTGCGGCCAAAGCCAACCATACGGCTCGAGTCTGAGTAATAATAACAGCGATTAAAGACACTGCCGCCAACATCAAATACAGGGATGTTTTGAACCAACTGACGGACTTGTTTATTAAGTCGTTAATGAATAGCGCGCAAAAAGTAATAAATAGCATGCCAAACAACATAGCCACATGCTGGGCATTTCTGACGCCAAAGTCTACTCGTCCTCCAGAAAGGCCATGCCAAATTTCCTGCCATCCGCCACCGGTTACCCATGGAGAAATAAACAAGGCAAAGGCTGCCAACCCAAAGACGAACAATATTTTCCGCTGGTCTCCATTTAAAAAGTACGCAACGGGAATCAACATAAACCACGCCAACAAGCGTTCTACTTTAGGCGAACTCTCAGCCCACTCAGGATGCTGGAGCTGCATCCCCACCCAGGTTAATAACTGGATAACAATGGCCACCAACACCAATAAAACCAGGGGTGACTTAACCAAAGTACGCCAACGTGAGCATAAAAAGAGAACCCCCAACACCGCCATCACTTTCGCCGAACGATCACCAATCTTGTCGGTAATCATCATCAATAACGCCATACTGCAAAGCGCCAAAAAACCTACCCAATGAAAGAACGTGTCGAGGTTTTTAATATCTAATTTCTGGTTTAGCAAGCGCAAATCGAATTCCTACATTAATTCTTCAACAACTGTATATAAGCAGCTGTTTTTCCGATCAAAAACAAATTATTTTAGGGGCAAACTCTATTCAGCCGAACTGAGTAAGCGCCCATCTTGAGCAATGTCTCTCGCCCAAACATAATCATGACTGAACGGTATTTCCATGGTCGCTTCCGTAATATAGCGCGCGTATAGTCGTGAATTCATTTCATTATGAAAAAACTCACGCGTCCGTCCTGCCCAGTCACGTCGCTTGGCGTCGTCATGATGAAACTCTTTAATGCTGGCAATCAAATCCGCTTCATCTTTAAAATAAACCACCGTATCTTTAGGCAATAATTCATCAAATTTTGGCGATTCATGAGTAAACTGAAGAATTCCGTTGCCTGCCAATTGAGCCATTCTGGCCGAAGAATACCAATAAAAACCTTCCTGCCGATTTAAATTCAATCCCATTTTAGTTTCAGCCAAAGCACGATCGTAATCCCTTCCCCAAATAGGCGGCTGCCCAAAACTGCCAAAGGTTGCGAAATTCAATTCATCCTTTACTTCTTCTCTGATATTGCCAATCATTTGAAGACGCTTGGTGAAGTCATTACTGTTGCTGCAAAACAGTAGGTCAATGGATAAGTCGCTACGAAGGTCATTTTTCAAAATCTCGACCGAAGCTTCAACCGGATTAGGCATGTGGTAGATACGAGCACCAATGCCTTCAAACATAGTTAATTCTCGACGACCAGTAGAAACAAAACTCGCATCAACCACTTCTGCTCTGTGTTTAATCTTTTCAACATTCTCAGGCACAAACAGCGGGTCATTATTACAATGAGCTATCTTACAACCGGGAGCCAACTTCTTAGCCTTCATTAACGACTCATTAGTAATCATGTCGCAATGACCTGCAATGATCAGGTCTGGCTGAAAAGACGCTACCATCTCCAGGAAACGTTTGTTAGAAGCGGGCTTTCCCAGGTCACGGATGCCAAATGGCGCCTCAAACGCGGCCACATCCCGGTCACTGAACATTTGCACATAATAATCGTTTTTTATTAAGCCAAACGTTAACTTCTCAGCCCAGCTTACTCTGGTTTTTCCATATCGACGAAGCTGTCTGTAGTCTACATGTAAAATTCTCATTCCAAACACAACCTACTGCTCTACGAGCGCTAATTCATAAACCGATAAGGTTTCTTGCACCTGATAAGACAAATAAAATGCATCAGGTAATCTAATGTCAGTATTATCTTCAGACAGTTCTATAATTTTCTTGGCAAAGAGTTCGATATTATCAGACTCAACCAAACCTTGAGGATAAGCATCTTTCATAGACTCACTCGCCCCGCCCCGGTCAAAAGCAACCACCTTACACCCGACGGCCAGAGCTTCAGGCACCGTTCTGCCAAAAGGTTCGGGCTTGTTCGACATGTGGCAAGTAACTTCAGCCAACTGATATAAATTCTGAATGTCTGATCGGTGGCCCAAAAAACTGATAGAATCTTGCAATTGTTTAGCTTCACATAACCCCAAAAGTTCCGTCTTATAATGCTCTTTAATTGGGTCCGCCTCACCAACAATCACACCATGAAAGTCAGGATTAGCATCAACCAAAAGGCGCATCATATTAATGAAAGCTTCCTGCCCTTTCCATCGGGTTAGCCTGCCAGGCATTAAAATAATTCGTTTATTCTTCAGCTCAGGGTGCTCAGCATAAAGGGCGTCTTTCCATGCATCCAAAGACGCTATTTTATTAAATGACTCAGGATCAACCCCCCGATAAATGCGCGTTATTTTATTTGGACTGACCGAATAGTTCTTCAGAATATATTCATGAACACAGTCCGATATGGCAATAATACGCTCGGCTCTGGCCATCACTGCACTGTAAAAATTCACCGAATACAGGCCATGAAAAGTCGAAATTAATTTAGGTCGGCTCTCTTTTGGTAACTTTCTCCATGCCAACCAAACAATCCAGGCAGGCACTCTCGAACGGACATGAACAATGTCCGGCTTCAATGCCAGCAGTTGCTGTCTCATCAACCTGACTTGTCTTAACGACATAAGCGACTTTTTATGAACAGGCATTTGTATATGGGTGGAACCTTCAGCCTCCAACTTGTTCACTTGGCGACCACCATTCGAAATAACGATGGATTGATGCCCCAGCTTCACCAGCTCTCGTGCAAACTCAATGGTACCGCGTTCAACGCCACCCGAATTCAATTCAGGCAGTACTTGTACTACTTTCAAGCATTTAGCAGTCATAGTTTGCCTTTAGCTGAGACCATAAATCAAAGTGGTTAAACACAGCATGAATTTTATAGTCATTACCGTCACACTTGGATTTATTCTGTTTAATCAAAGCCACATCCTGAGAGCCTTCAATCATTAACAACCTGGCCCGCCAATGCTTTGTATGCGATACCACCTTACAAGGCACCTTATTCCTTAACGACATCGCTTTTAGCCACACATCATCTGCATTCAACGCCAAGGACTGAAAAACCTTCTCGTCGGTCACATCTGAGTGTAAAGCGCCGGGAAAATAAAGCACCCCTCCGTTTCCGGTCGGAAAAATATCGAAGTTCGCTGACGATGATTTAAGACCCATTTGCCATTGATGGTAAGGCAGAATATTGCCTGAAGTATCGTATTGGACTTTATGGCCCCGGTGACAATGAATAACATTCGGCTCGTTCAGGTAGGCGCGATACAACAAGTCAATGGAGTCGACCGGGTATAAGATATCGTCATCAAACGTTAAAATCAGCGCATCCGGGTGCGCTTTTAACGAATAAATTATTTTCTTATAAGGCCCCAGGTCACCTTCCACAAATTCTATACTTAATCCACGAGCGCGCTGCATGAGTAACGCTTCCGGCAGGTCATTCAACTGGTTAGGGAAATTCTCGACAGATAACCAAAGAATTATTTGATCTGCCTTGAGTGATTGCTGAAACAAGCTCTCGATGGTTAAGTGGACATCATTAATTCTTGCAGGAAAACTCGTTAAAGACACGACAATCGATTCCGGCTTAGCATTTCCAATGCCTGAACTCTGGCTGTGTAATGTCATCGACTGCAGGTGAAGAGCCGTTAGCATCGCGTGCATTTTATAAATTTGCTCTTGTTTGCGCTTTGCTCGCTTTTCTCGATATTTTTTTAACATGGATCAACCAACCCTAACTTCATTTAATCGAGACAAAAGCCAGTCTGCAGCTCGATCGGCCTCACAAAAAGAGTGCGTGTGTTCTAATTCGATATCCATATCTGATACAGACAAAACCAACTTCCCTTTCATTAAATTATTAATACCTTGCACAACCCGACCCTGCTTAATCTCAGACAAGACAAACAAACCCGTTATTTTACCTGACGATAGCGCCTCATACACCATAGACACACTATCAGGAGTCACCCATATTTGATCAACAGCCTTCATTTGCGCCGGCAACCAGTTAGCATCGGTACTTTCGTGTGGGAAAAATTCTATTTTCTGACCATCTTTACTGCCGAGTAACGCCCTGAACGCTTCAGGCGTTCTTCTTGAATCCGTCAACAACCAAGTATCAATATTGGAAGCCTTCTCTATCACTGTTGATATTTGATTCAGAACAGCCTCGGAATTCCAATGATAATGTTTGGACTCTCCACCGATCAAAATCAAACCTTTACGAGAAGGTTCTGTCAACTTATGAGGCCGTACTTTATTTAATACACCAAAGCTTTTAAAAATACGAACAGATCGCTTAGGCTTATCATGCTCAGGAATAATCAGGGCATCAAACAAGCACTGAGGAAAAACACTGGGCCGCATCAACAATACCAAAAAAGCATTAAACTGGCGTTTCACCGTTAACGCAAATAATTGAGTGTCGCTGCCTGCGGCAATCACCACATCCGGTACAAATGGAAGATTGAGCTGTTTATTTTTTTTAAACAAGTTCAGCCATGAAAAAGGCGTCGTTTTCACAGACAACCAAACACACTCCAGCTCCACTTTTAATGCTAACGAGTTCTGCAGCCCTTCCAGCTGATTTTTATGGCCCGGCTTGTTGTCTGTAATGAAACAAATACGCAATGTCATAACGTCACTCAACCCGCCTATTCTTCGAACTGGCTTTGATACAGCTGAGCATAAAGCTCATTCTTAGCCAATAACTCAGCATGAGTGCCGCTTTCTTTTATTTGGCCCGACTCCATCACTATGATTCGATCTGCCCCGACGATGGTAGAAAGTCGATGCGCAATAACAATAGTCGTTCGGCCCTTCATAACTTCATTCATGGCCGCTTGAATATAACGTTCAGACGCATTATCCAATGCCGAAGTTGCTTCATCCAAAATCAATACCGGTGAGTCCTTCAAAATAGCACGAGCAATGGCAATCCTCTGTCTTTGCCCTCCGGAAAGCATCAACCCTCGTTCACCAATTTCAGTATCAAGCCCCAACTTAAGCTCTTTGGCAAATTCCATCACATACGCAGACTCTGCTGCTTTTAAGACAGCTTCATCCGAAGCTTTGGAAAGCTCTCCATAAGCAATATTGTCACGCAAAGTGCCTTTGAATAAAAAAACATTCTGGCTGACCAAGGCAATCTGTTCCCGCAAAAACTTCAGATCGAGATCTTGAATGTTTTCACCATCCAAAGATATTGTTCCCGACTGAGGATCATTAAACCTGGGCAACAAGCTGGCAAGCGTGCTTTTACCACTGCCGGAGTGACCCACAATAGCAATCATTTCGCCAGCGTTAATCTCCAACGAAAAGTCCTTTAACACAGGCTTACTTGGCTCATAAGCAAAAGCAATATTATTAACGGATACAGCACCCTTAACCTGATCTAACGTTTTAGACCCTTGATCTTTTTCAATTTGAGTATCCAGCAACTCAAACAAAGTGCTGGCCGCAGCGATACCTTGCTGCATTTTACTGTTGATGTTAGTTAAAGTTCGGATCGGCTTTGCCACTAAACCTGCAGCGGTAATGTATTGAACAAATAAAACTTCATCAAACCCCTTCAAATATTCTGGGTTAAGCCCAATGTAAACCAATACCGCCATAGGAATGGCAACCAACATTTGCACGACCGGCGTATTCAGGGCTTTAACAAACTGAAGTTTTACACCTTGCTTAGCGGTATACCGACTGGAAGTATGAAACCGATCGTATTCATACTTTTCACCACCAAAAATACGAATTTCCTGAAACCCCTGCACCGACTCAGAAGCAGACTGAGTAATATCACCCATGGAGTTCTGAATTCGTTTACTCAGCAAGCGAAACCGCTTTGAAGCATAACTGATCGCTACGGCAATGAACGGCATGGACGTTAAAAAGACCAAGGTCAGCTCCCAGCTCAAATAAACCATGTACCCCAAAAGGACAATCACTGTCGTGCCCTCCCGGAGAATCACTTTAATGGCCTCCGTTGCAGCTCCCACAACCTGCTGAGTGTTATAAGTAATCTTTGATAGCACATGCCCGGAAGACGTAGCAGAGAAATACGAAGAAGGCAGATAGAGTACTTGCTTAAAAACACTTACCCTTAAAGAATGGACTAACTTTTGAGCGACCACAGAGATTGTGTATTGCCCCACAAAACTGCCCACGCCTCGCAATAAGAACATCAGAATTAAAGCCAAAGGCAGCGCGATGAATTTTTCCAGCCCAAACGGTATATCAGGGTTATCATCCACCATCATACCAATGATTTCCGCCCAGCCCGCCTGCGTCGCAGAGTACAAACCATACCCAGCAAAACTCAATACAAAAAGCCACCACTGAGGCTTCACATAGGAAAGTAATCTCGCATACACCTCAGCGGGTGTTAAATTTCCATCAAGACTTGTCTTCTTTGACATAACGTTTCTAATTGCCGTAATAATTACAAAGTCAAACAGGCTGACCAAAAACAACAAAACCCAAAGTAATAAAAGCCTGGGCCTGTATTACTTTGGGTTAACAAAAAATCAATTCGTGAAACCGAATTAACGATCCACTAACGCCAACCATTCTGGGTACTCTTCTCGCTTACCCATCACCTGATCAAAATACATGGATTGCAACTGCTCAGTAATCGGACCTCGAACACCTGAACCAATGACGCGGCCATCCAGCTCTCGGATCGGCAACACTTCAGCTGCAGTACCAGTGAAAAAGGCTTCATCAGCCACATAAACTTCATCACGAGTAATTCGCTTTTCACGCACTTCGTATCCCAAATCCGCAGCAAAGCGGAAAATGGTATTACGGGTAATGCCGTCCAGACAAGACGTCAACTCAGGTGTGTATAAAACGCCATCGCGAACAAGGAAGATGTTTTCGCCCGAACCTTCGGCGACGTAACCTTCGTTATCTAGCAACAACGCCTCTTCACAACCACTGTCCAGAGCTTCGCGAAGCGCCAACATTGAATTGATGTAATTACCGTTTGCTTTCGCTTTACACATGGTAATGTTGACATGATGACGAGTGTACGAAGACGTACGAATGCGAATGCCTTTGGTTTTGGCATCTTCGCCCATGTACGCAGGCCATTCCCAGGCCGCAACCATCACATGCACTTTTAAATTATCGGCACGTAAGCCCATGCCTTCTGAACCAAAGAACACCATAGGGCGCAGATACGCATGATCCAGATTATTGGCTTTGACTGCATCCAACTGTGCCTGATTCAGCTCTTCTTTAGTGAACGGAATTTTCATTCCCAAAATATGAGCTGAGCGGAACAAGCGATCGGTATGCTCTTGAAGTCTGAAAATCGCAGCGCCTTTATCTGTCTGATAAGCACGGACACCCTCAAAACAACCCATACCATAATGCAATGTATGTGTAAGGACGTGGACTTTAGCATCTCGCCAAGGTACCAGTTCACCATCAAGCCAAATCAATCCGTCTCGATCAGCCATCGTAGGCAATGCCATGCTTATATCTCCTGCTTCAAGTGTGTGAAGATTTTATTCTAGGGGAACGCATTATACGCGATCTTCCATAAAATGCTGCCAGATTTTATTCACAATTTGTCGATATTCAGAGAAGTTTTGAGCTTCCTCCCCGGTAACCGCAACACTTTGGTTGTTTAAAATCTTCCGGTGCCCTTCAATCCGGAAAACTTTATACGCCTCAATCAATTGATTCACCTCTTCAACAGACATCAGTTTTAAAGCTTCCAGGGTTTCCAGAATACGAATATTATCACTCCAGATTCGCATTTCCGGGTAATCTTTAGACCACAGCAGTACTGCATACTGTGCCATAAACTCGATGTCCACCATACCGCCGGCATCGTGCTTTAAGTGAAACACATCGTCTTGATCTCCGGCCGGGTTCGACGCCAGGCTTGCCATCATCTTTTTACGCATATCCACCACAGACGACAACAGCGACTCCTGTTTCACTGAAGCCAAAATATCCTCTCGCACCTGATTGAACTGGCCTTCCAACTGCCTGGAACCCGCCACCACTCGGGCACGCACCAAGGCCTGATGCTCCCAGGTCCAGGCATTTTTATACTGATAATCCTCAAACGCTTTCAAACTAGAAACCAACATCCCTGAGTTTCCTTCTGGTCTCAGCCGCATATCAATTTCATAAAGATCGCCCAAAGGGGTCACCGTTGTCATGATATGAACCACTCGCTGAACCAGGCGCGTATAAAACACTTGGTTATCCACTTGCTTGAGACCGTTTGTGTATTTTTTAGTGTTTGAATTATGAATGAATACAATATCCAGATCAGAGCCATAGCTCAGCTCAATGCCACCCAGCTTGCCATAACCAACAACAATCAACTCCGGTGAACTGACCGGGCCATCATCATTGCAGGGGTAACCATAGCGCTCAACCATTTGATGCCACGCCATATCGACCACATTTTCGAGAATCACTTCCGCAATATAGGTCAGGTAATCACTGGCTTTCATCAAAGGCAAGGCCCCTGTCACCTCAGCTGCCGCCACCCTCAGCACATGCGCATTTTTAAAGTACCTTAATGACTCCATCAGCGCTTCCAGATCGTCTTCCGGTATTCTCAACATATGCTGACGTAACTCATCGTTCAGCTCGGCTTTGTCCGGAGGTGAATACAAAGAGCTGACATTAATTAATTCATCCAGAATGACAGGCGTTTTCGCCAACTGCTGAGAAATCCACGGACTCGCCTGACACAACCTGATCAGTTGAGCGAATGCCGTTTTATTCTCCATCAACAGAACCAGATAAGCGGTTCTTCGAATGACAGACTCCACCAGCACCAATACCCTGGCCAAAGTCTCCGTCGAACCATCCGTACTTTCCAACTGATACAACAGCTGTGGTATGAATTGATTCAAACGTTCCTGACCTTCACGCTGAAGTGTGCGGACTCGTTTACTTCCTTTTAAATCTTTAATCAACTTCCAGGCGTCTGCTGGGCGATCAAACCCTACCGCATCGAAAATGCTTACGGCCTCCTCATCGGACATGTCGTCTAACCACACTGAACGCCAACCGTCACATGACGCATCTTCTTCAGCGGTGACATCCTCATCTACTGGTCGGATCAAATCTACGAATTCAGCTTCGACACTGGCCCTTAAGGCATTCAACTTCGCAATATAGGAATCCCAGCCGTCACACCCCAGGGATAATGCCAAACGGGTTCGGGATAATTCATCCTCTGGCAACAACTGAGTTTGTTTATCTTGTAATGCCTGAATAGCATGCTCCGTATCCCTCAGGAACTGATAAGCAGTCAATAAATTTTGATGCGCTGACGACGATAAAATACCGCCCTCTTCCAACAGTTGCAGCACAGCCAGCAACGACCGGTTCTGCAAACGCACGTCCATACCGCCATGAATCAACTGGAAAACTTGAGCTATAAACTCGATTTCACGAATTCCCCCCCGGCCGAGCTTAATATTGTGTTCCATGCCCTTGCGACGCACTTCCCGGTTAATCATTTCCTTCAAACCCCGAAGCGCTTCAATCACACTGAAATCAATGTATTTCCGATACACAAACGGTTTTAACAAACTGATCAGCTCTGCACCACGAGCCTGATCTCCCGCCATTACCCGGGCTTTAATCATGGCGTATCGTTCCCACTCCCTGCCCTGACTCTGATAATAATCTTCAATCGCATTAAAGCTCATCACCAATGGTCCACTTTCACCGTATGGCCGCAAGCGCATATCGACCCGAAACACGAAGCCATCCGCCGTCTGATTATCCAGCGACTGAATCAGCTTTTGACCCAGTTTGGTAAAGAATTCCTGATTGCTAATTTCACGCTTACCGTTTTGGGTCCATCCCGATTGCGGAAATACGAAAATCAAATCGATATCTGAAGACAGATTAAGTTCATCCGCCCCCAACTTCCCCATCCCCAACACAATCATCGACTGAGGAACCAGCTCACCGTTCGGGTTTTTCGCATGAGGCTCTCCCCAAACCGGCTTCAATCGTTCACTGTGCCAGCGCATAACATGCGTCACCGAAGCGTCCGCAAAACGGCTCAAATCTCTGGTGGTTTCCATTAAAGGGGCCAACCGGTTCAGATCACGCCAGATCACTCGTAACATCATCTTTTGACGACACTCTCGTATCGTCTTATTCAGCACACTTTCATCATCTATATCCGCTAACGCAGTTTGTAACAACCGGTCGTAATGATCACTGGAAATTGACGCGGACAACTCGCCGGCTTCCACCAGTTCAACCAAAAATTTCGGGTAGCGACACAACACATCAGCCACATAATCGCTGCCTACCAACACTTTAATCAACTGCGACTCATTCCCGGAAAGCACGGAAAACACATCCAAAGAGGACATATTCCAGGCATCAACCAAACGTTCCCACTGTTGTAGAATATGAGTTTGCAACGCAGCAGAAGGCAGAGCTGCTACTGATGAATGAATTTGTTTTTCAACCGCAGACAAAGACATGTAAACAACCACTCCAGCAATAAAACCAAAAAATCAGATAAATAATATCAGTATAGAAATCAATTCACGTTACTTTCGGGACGACATCAATAAACCCACAGAAACATCTAAGTTATTACTGAGGCGACAACTCTGCAATGACCTCGTCTGCCCACTCAAGCCAACTTTGTTCACCACGAATTCCCCGCTTTAAGGTTAAATAGGGCAACCGGTATTGTGGTTTCAGTTCGTCGTCCAAATTAAAATACAAAGACTCAATCGCTAGCAGTTTCTCCAACCCTTTTTGGTGAATGTCCCGATGCCGACGAACTTCTTTGAGAATAACGTCATCACCTACATAGCGTCCACCATAGATCATAACCAACAAAGCATCGTTCGTTTTGCTTGGTTTTATTTCTGAAGATAACCAGGTTTTTAACCCCGCCATCCCCTGCGCTGTGACTTTATAAATTTTCTTGTCTGGCTTGCCTTCTTGTTGTTCTTCCTCAAAATCAATCAGGCCGTCTTCTGTCAGTTTTTTCAACTGTGTATAAATCTGCTGATGACTGGCCTTCCAAAAATAACCCACACCGCTTTTAAATTTTTGTGACAACTCATAACCACTGGAAGGCTGCTCTGCCAATAAAACCAGTAACGAATGCTGTAAAGACATAAAAACCTCTCCCGGTTATAACGCAACACTATATGCAATTTATTGCATATTATTAAAAACACGATTAGATTACGAATAAAACAATAAAAACAAACGACTCAAAAAGGAATCCAAATCATGGTCAGAACAGGAAAACGTTACCGATCAGGTCGTGCTGATGAGCATTACGATGCAATTATCATTGGTTCCGGCATTGGTGGATTAACCACCGCAGCATTGCTCTCTAAGTTTGGCAAAAAAGTGTGTGTCCTAGAGCAGCATTATACGGCTGGCGGCTACACTCACAGCTACGTCCGTAACGGTTACGAATGGGATGTGGGTGTTCACTACGTAGGCGAAGTTCACAAGCCCTGGTCCGTACTTCGATTGGTGTTTGATACCATCACCAACAGCAAGCTCGAATGGGCAAAAATGGACGACCTATACGATAAGATTATTTTCGATGATCAGGAATATCACTTTAAAGCAGGCAAAGACGCTTTCCGGGAAGAGCTGGTTTCACACTTTCCACACGAAGCTGAAGGCATTGATCAGTACATCAAAATGATTTACGAGGTCAGCCGCCAAGTGCCAAAATTTTTTGCCGGACAAGCCATGCCTAGAATGGCAGGACAGCTCTACAATAAAGCCAGACACCTGCTCATGCCCGACTATTTCTTCAAAAACACACGGGAAGTACTGGAGTCTCTGGTGTCTGACCAAAAGTTAATCGGGGTACTGTGCGGTCAGTGGGGCGATTACGGCCTCCCCCCCAAAGAAGCCAGCTTCATGATGCACGCAATGATCGCCAAGCACTACATGGCGGGAGGCTGCTACCCCGTTGGAGGCTCATGGGAAATCGCCAATAAGATTATCCCTGTCATTCGCGAATCCGGTGGCGAAGTTTTTACCTATGCCGGCGTGGAAGAGATCCTGATCCAAGGAAACAAAGCCAAAGGCGTCAGACTCACCAACGGTGACAGAATATACGGCGATAAAATCGTCAGTAATGTTGGAATTTTTCCCACAATCAAGCACTTACTACCCGAAAGCTCTGTAAAAAAATACAACCTGTCAAAAGTAGAAAGCACCCTTACCACCTCTTCATGCCATCTGGGCATTTATGCTGGCTTTAAAGGCAACACCAAAGATTTAAAGCTAAATACCACCAACCTTTGGATTTACCCGGGTTATGACCACGACCAGAACATGAAGGTCTATAAAGAAAAACCGGAAGGCAACTTACCTCTGATCTACATTTCTTTTCCCTCAGCCAAAGACCCAACCTGGGAAGAACGCTACCCGAATAAATCAACGGTTGAAATCGTTACCATAGGCCAATGGGACAAGTTTTCAGCATGGGAAAATAAACAATGGAATAAACGAGGTGACGATTACGAAGCACTTAAAGAAGAGATTGCCCAAGAAATGCTGGAAGTGCTCTTTAAACAACACCCGCAACTCCGAAATGCGCTCGATTACTACGAACTGTCCACTCCGATTTCAACAAAGTGGTTCCAATGGAACATGGCCGGAGAGATTTACGGCATTGATCATACAGTCCAACGATTTCAACAAGATTGGTTACACCCGGAAACCCCCATCAAAAACCTGTACCTTACAGGCTCAGACATCGTTACTGCAGGCGTAGGAGGGGCACTTATGGGCGGAGTGATGTGCACATCCAACATGCTGGGATTACAAGGCTATAAGGTCATGAAACTCATCAAAGAAACCGCGCTCAAGAAAAAGAAAGCAGCCTAGCATAATCCAGAAGCACTGATTATCTAAGCACTTACTGCCTGAGCACTTACTACCTGGCCCCCCCATCAGGTTGTAAGTGCGATCGCACTTCTGTGTGCGCCCTCACTCATATTGATCAATAACCAACCAAACTGTCGCCTTTAAACAAAAATATAAACGACCCAACGCCTAGAATAAAAACTTACATAAAATTACAATGGGAATTAAGTTCACCCCAAACCTAAAAAGGCGCACAAATGACCCATCCAACATTAAAAAACAAGCTATTCGCCTTAGGTTTGTCCGTTTGCACCTGTTCAATGGCATTTGCGGTCGAACCCTTGAACGACGAAGAAATGAGCGATCTTGTGGTTAAAGACCCATACGGTTCAACGGCTGCCGGCGGACACATAGACACAACACTGGCAGGCAGAACCAGCAGTGCAGAAAGTGTCGATGAGGCCAATCAGATGTTGGCCAATGACCCCAACCTGAAACTCACACTCGGGCCATCAGACAATTCACTTGCTAACATTGGCCAGCCAACCGTAAGGCATACCAGTAAAGACTACTTGGACGGAATCCAAATTCAATCCGTCGGCACAGTGCGTAACGTCTACATCGATCAGGTGTTTGATAATACCGGAGCCAACCGAGGCTCAAGATCCATCGAAAATATCAACGTTGATACTTCTGCGTCCATTTATAATTTCCGTTAGTACTTTTTTCTTTTCCCTCCTTCATCTAATTATATTATTACCAACAACAAAAAAGGCTCCCGAGGGAGCCTTTTCTTTTTCTCTCAGAAGTATTACTTCTGTGTGAACTCTGGGTATGCATCCATACCACATTCAGCCAAGTCCGCACCTTCGTATTCTTCTTCTTCGCTGATACGAATACCAACAACCGCTTTCAAAATACCCCAAACAACCAAGCTCGTTACGAATACCCAGCCAAAGATTGTTGCAGCACCGATCAACTGACCAGAGAAGCTTGAGCCATCATTCGTAATAGGAACCAACAGCAGACCAAGTAGACCTACCACACCGTGAACAGAAATCGCACCTACAGGATCATCAATCTTAAGCTTATCAAGCGTAATGATAGAAAGAACAACCAACACACCACCTAGCGCACCAAAGATTGTTGCTTGCAATGCAGTTGGTGTTGAAGGCTCAGCAGTAATTGCAACCAAACCAGCCAACGCACCGTTCAATGCCATTGTAAGATCCGCTTTCTTAAACATAACACGAGCCAAGATAAGCGCACCTACCACACCACCAGCTGCTGCTGCGTTCGTATTCAGGAACACCATAGCGACTGAGTTTGCGTTCGCAATGTCGCCCAGTTTAAGAACTGAACCACCGTTGAAGCCGAACCAGCCCATCCAAAGGATGAAAGTACCCAAAGTTGCTAGCGGAAGGTTAGCACCAGGGATCGCGTTTACTTCACCATTAGGGCCGTATTTACCTTTACGAGCACCTAGTAGAAGTACACCTGCCAATGCTGCAGAAGCACCCGCCATGTGAACGATACCAGAGCCGGCAAAGTCAGAGAAACCAAGATCACCAAGAGTATAAAGACCAAATACAGAGCCACCGCCCCAAGTCCAGTTACCTTCCATTGGGTAAATGAAGCCAGTCAGAACAACAGCAAACGCCAGGAAAGCCCAAAGCTTCATACGCTCTGCAACTGCACCCGATACGATTGACATAGCTGTAGCTACGAATACCACCTGGAAGAAGAAGTCTGAAGCGCCAGAATAAATGGAGCCACCTTCAAAACCGTCTTCACGAGAAGCGAAATCACCCAATACCGCCGCTGTATCTACATTAGCAATACCTGAAAGGAAAATTTCACCGCCGTACATGATTGAATAACCACATACCAAATACATAATGCAAGAAATCGCAAACAAAGCGATGTTCTTCGTTAAAATTTCAGTCGTGTTTTTAGCGCGTACCAGACCCGCCTCTAACATGGCGAAACCCGCCGCCATCCACATTACCAGTGCACCACACACTAGGAAATAAAATGTATCAATTGCGTACTGCAATTGATAAACGTTATTTGCTACCTGTTCCATCTTCAGCCCTCCGAATGAGCTTGTTCTATCTTATAAGTTTGTAATTAAGTTAGTCAGTTAAACAGTCAGCGCTTATACAGCGTCTTCGCCTGTTTCACCGGTACGAATACGCACAGCTTGCTCTAGGCTAGTAACGAAAATCTTACCGTCACCAATTTTTCCTGTATTAGCAGCCTTGCTAATTGCTTCAATCACTTGATCAGTCAAACTTTCAGAGATAGCCGCTTCGATTTTTACTTTTGGTAAGAAATCAACAACGTACTCAGCACCACGGTATAATTCTGTGTGACCTTTCTGACGTCCAAAACCTTTTACTTCTGTTACGGTAATACCTTGAACACCGATCTCAGACAGTGCTTCACGCACATCATCCAACTTGAACGGCTTAATAATTGCGGTTACCAATTTCATGGTTTTCTCCCTTAAAGAGTTATTAGCCTAAAAACTTCGAATCAGTCTTTCCATCATCGACTAAATCCTGCATACCCCAACGAGAGCAGGGAATGTGCCTATTTTTAAAAACTGTTATTTTTCATTGAGTTACAAACTTAAAAATACAACAAGCTTAAATCATTCGGATTAACCTAAGCTTCCCGCCATTGATTACGCTCCATTTGAGTGCACCACCAAAAGCAAGCACCCCACTATAGCGCATAATAGATAAATACATCCACATTCAAGCGCTTAGATGGCCCAATAAGACGAACTAAGATAAGATGTGATCCATCATAATTTTTGGAGGCAATCATGTTACCGAACGAATTATTCAACACCCTTGCAGCTCAGCTAACTCAAGCCATTCCGGGGGCTAGCGGGGCTGCAAAAATGGCTCAAGAAGAAATTCACAACAATATTAAGGTGATACTCTCTTCTGCATTGAATAAGCTGGAATTAGTAACACGCGAAGAATTTGATGCACAAACTGAAGTTTTGCACCGTTCTCGTGAAATGATTGAAGCTCTGGAAAAAAGGGTGTCCGATCTGGAGCAAAAAGACGCCTAGACGCTCCTTTCACTCAGCATCAAAATAGTGCACCAAGAGTTAACGCTCATACTTGCGCACTATTTTGGCTATTTCAAGTCGCCGATACATCCCGGAAAGCTCAGCCTGAAGACGACGAATGGTTTGAGGAGACAAAGACTGGTGACACGCCATGGCACCAATACTGGTAAAAAACACAAACTTCTTAGAAAACTGCTTATTGATCATTTTTGAGGTCGATGGCTCGCTGAACTCATCCGTGGCCCATACATCCGCCCGACCCAGTGACACCATGTTTGCAGCCACCTCGTCTTTAATCGCTTCTATGGTCTTAATACCAAATCCATCCAAATATTCTTTTAGCCCACTTCCTAAATAGGAAGCGACTTTATAGTTACTTAAGTCTTCCAGCGTTCGAATACTTACGTCATTTTCCAGAGGAGTATAAAACGCAAAGCGATTAATCATGATAGGGCTTACCCACTGAAAATCAGCTTCCCTTTCCTGATTCCTTTGTAATGGGAACAGGCACGTATTCGGTGTTTTTTTCACATACCCATACGCTCTTTTTAACGGCATAATGCGCCACTTTTTAGTAATTTCTGCTTTCTCAAATAACAAGTCGGCGATCTCTATACTGACCCCTTTGTAACTGTCATCCTTTTTATCCACCCAGCTATAAGGTCTGAACTCATGGGTCACCAGGAGAATTTCTTCGGCCATAAGATGATTCGCTGCCATCCCCCCAAACAGCCCTATCATCCAAAAGAAATGACGCAATGATTTCATTTGCCGACTCCTATCCATTGAGAAAGCGATTGCTCATAGCTGTATGTTTTACCTTTGGGTTTTTCATTGGCAAGTTTTGACTTGGGGGCACCGGGTTGCGACAGCCAGTACTCCCGACCTTTCTTTTGGCTCAGCTTAGGAGCACAGTCTGCGCGCTGAAACGACATATTCGCCATGTCATATTCCATAGCATGAGCCATGTCTGTCATCGCTTGCTGAGGCGTTACTTTTCCGTCAATCGCGTTCGCGATGTTGCTCCACCAATGCCTTGAGAGCTGAGGGTAATGCGGCACATTTACTCCGGTTGGCGTCCATAAGGTTCTGGCCGGGCTCCGGTAGAACTCCACAAAGCCGCCCAATTTAGGCGCCATTTTCGTCATCAGGTCGGACTCAATATCCGATTCACGTATTGGCGTCAGCCCGACCACCGTTTTTCGTAAAGAGACGGTTTTGGAAACCACAAATTGCGCATATAACCAAGCAGCATTTCTTCGATCCACCGGCGTATTCTTAAGAAACGTCCACGACCCCGCATCCTGATAACCGAGTTTCATGCCTTCCTGCCAATAAGCGCCTTTCGGAGAAGGCGCCATTCGCCACTTAGTGGTGCCGTCTTCATTGATCAGGCCCAATTCAGGTTTGGATAACGCCGCCGTAAAAGCGGTATACCAGAATACTTGCTGGGCAATATTTCCCTGACCGGGCACGGAACCTGCCTCTGTGAAATTCATTGATTTAGCACCAGGCGGAGCAAATTTTTCCAACCAGTCTATGTATTGTTTCACCGCATACACCGCCGCCGGGCCGTCCAAAGCACCGCCACGCTCAACTGAAGCCGCAACCGGTCGGCAGCCTTCCATTCGAATACCCCACTCATCCACGGGTAATCCGTTAGGAACGCCTTTATCCCCCGTCCCCGCCATGGATAACCAGGCATCTGAAAAACGCCACCCCAAGGAAGGGTCTCTCAACCCGTAATCCATATGGCCATAGACACGCTCACCATCAATCACCTTGACATGATCAGTAAAAAACTCCGCAATATCTTCGTAAGCAGACCAATTTGCAGGCACGTTCAGCTCATAGCCATAAATTGCCCTGAACTGACGCTTCAGATCCGAACGGGAAAACCAATCGTGACGATACCAATATAAATTCGCAAACTGCTGATCAGGTAATTGATACACCACACCATCCGGCCCGGTGGTGAAGCTCAGACCAATAAAATCTTCAAGGTCCAGCGTAGGTAAAGTAATGGTCGCATCAGCCATCAACTCAGAAACCGTAAATACAGCGCCTTGCCGATAGTGAGTCCCGATTAAATCACTGTCATTAATGTAGCCATCGTAAAGGTTAAAATCCGTATCAATTTGAGTTGAGATCTTTTTAATCACATCGTCTTCACCCGTCAATTCGTGATAAACCCGAATGCCGGTGATGTCCTCAAACGCTTTTGCCAAGGTATTTGCTTCGTACCAGTGGGTATCTATTCTTTCCGAAACGACTCGTATTTTCATGCCTTGATAGGGCATCGCAGCCTTTGCCAGCCAGCGCATTTCTTCCGTTTGCTGAGCACGGGTCAGCGTTGACTGCGCAAACTCTTTATCCAACCAGTACTGAATCAGTTTTTCACGCTCTGCAGGTAAGGAAGCGGACGAGTCAGCAGCCGACGCGCCCGACAAGCCCAACAATACCAAGGTAGACAGCATGAAATAAACCATACTCATAGTCCGCTTTATAAACAGCAACTGCTTCAGCATTTCAAACATCCATTAATCCCATGTCTACCCACGTATTTAGTTCATACCTATTGAGTGTAGGAAAGATATTTCATATCTACTAATAACAATTCACCAGTTAAGATCCGTTTCTGTCAAATAGCCTCAACCGAAGTTATGAAATTAGCCCTGCTTATGATTTATCAATAGAAACAACAGCATATATTCGATGACAAACGAACGCTACACAACAAAAAGAGTCGTAAATGTCCCTAGCCGTTATCCACACCCGCGCAGCCATTGGCCTGAATGCCCCGTTAGTTACCGTAGAAACTCATATCTCCGGAGGTTTACCCTCGCTGTCCATCGTTGGTATGCCTGAAACAGCAGTAAAAGAAAGCAGAGACAGGGTAAGAAGCGCCATCATCAACAGTGAATTTGAATTCCCGCTGGGTCGCATTACCATTCATCTTGGCCCGGCCGATTTGCCTAAAGAAGGTGGCCGTTTCGATCTCGCCATTGCGGTCAGCATTTTAGCGGCATCCCATCAAATCAAGGCAGAAGGTCTGGATCAATACGAAATCATTGGCGAGCTTTCCTTGTCTGGTGATGTTCGCCCGGTCAGAGGCGTACTGCCTTCGGTCATCGCGACCGACAAACAAAACAAAATCGCCGTCGTTCCCAAAGAAAATGCCAACGAAGCCTGTCTGCCAAAAACCAACCGAGTGATCGCAATCAAACAATTAAGCGAGCTTTGCGCTCACCTGAATCAACTGTCGCAGCTAAACTTTCATGAGTTTGAAGAACAACCCGCTTCGCTTGACATTGAAGTATCATCCTTATGCTTGTCCGATATTAAAGGGCAACCTCAAGCAAAGCGGGCGCTGGAAATCGCAGCAGCGGCAGGCCATAATTTATTAATGAGCGGCCCTCCCGGCACGGGCAAAACCATGCTCGCCAGCCGACTGACCAGTATTTTGCCGGACGTCGGCGCCAATGAGTCGCTGGAAATTGCTAAAGTGCAATCCATATGCAGCCCAATGAACATCCAACACTGGAGCAAACGCCCTTTTCGGGCGCCTCATCACAGCGCTTCAGCAGCAGCCTTGGTCGGTGGTGGTTCGAACCCCAAACCCGGCGAAATCACCCAGGCGCATTTAGGCGTTTTGTTTTTGGACGAACTTCCGGAGTTCGACCGCAAAGTATTGGAAGTGCTCAGGGAGCCACTTGAAAGCGGCGAAATCACCATTTCCCGTGCCCGCCATCAAATCACCTACCCGGCCCAATTCCAACTCATCGCAGCCATGAATCCGACCCCCTGCGGGAAAATATGCGGCCCCAACGATATTTGCTACTGCACCCGCGCCAAAATTGATAAATATCGCAGTAAACTTTCCGGCCCTTTACTGGATCGCATCGACCTGCAAATTGAAGTGAACCCGATTCCCAAAGCCCTGTTAGTGTCCGGGCAAAGTCAAAATGAAGAGACCAGCCAAACCGTCAAGCAACGAACCTCTCAGGCCAGAGCAAGACAGCTGTCCCGGGCCAATAAACCCAATAACGCGTTAACGAGTAAAGAAATCGAACGGGATTGCAAAATCAGCGCCTCCGACTTTGAACTCATGAGCCAGGCGATTGACCAACTAGGGTTGTCGGCCAGGGCATACCACCGGATCTTAAAAGTTGCCAGAACCATTGCTGATTTGGAAGATCAAGCTCACATCAGCACTCAGCATTTAACAGAAGCGTTAAGTTACAGAAAGCTGGATTTCAAAAGTTAGACCCCATCAAAAATGAATATGAAGCCGAACCCCGGAACTGTCTAACCCTTGGTTTCGGTCAGTACAAAAACCACCATGAGATAAGTGATCGGTCACCAAAGACAATGCATACTGCTCAGAAAACCGCCAGCCAATATCAATGGCTTCCCGAAACACCACCCGACACCCCATCCCACGATGATCCCCCTTCGGTTCGAGTTCGCCATCGTGCACTGCCAACCCCAAAAAGGGGATCACAAACAAACCTGTTCGGTGTTCATCCAAATAAAACGACCAACTTAAACCGGAGTAAACAAAACTGGTATAACCAAGGTTATTGATCGCCACACCCAATGTCGGCTTCCCTCCTAGCCGCCAAGCCAATTCACCCCAAACCAACTCGGCATTAACATCCGTCCCATGTTCTTTTTTACTGGCGATTAACCCCAAATTATGGGCAAGCATGCCAAGCCTGACCTCCTGAGGAAGGTAGTCTTCGTCAGCCTCCGCACCCGGAGCCAGCAGTGACAACACCACAACAGCGATGATCAATCCAGTGTTAAGTGCAGTTTTTATCGTCAGCCGGAACAAATTCATAAAACCTCAACCGGATCAAGAACCACCACGTTCCCATTGTTAAAGAACAAAGCTTGTCTTCAGGCGCACCTCAAGAACAATATTACTTTTAAGTATGGTCGGATTTTATCACCAGGCAAGCTATCAACTCCGTATTTCCACGATTCACCTTTCTCAAAATATATGCTCTCTTCCGGATGATATTTTGATAAAATTGCTTTCTCTTTTTTTCGTAATTGACCCCGCCATGAATCAGATAGAACAACGAATCAACCAACTGAACGATCGCCAGAAAGACGCGTGCAAATACATCAGCACGCCGCTGCTGGTGATTGCGGGGGCTGGCAGTGGTAAAACCAGCGTAATCACCACCAAAATCGCGTACTTGATCGACACTTGCGGTATTAAAGCGCATAACATAGTCGCGCTGACGTTCACCAATAAAGCCGCCCGAGAAATGAAAGAGCGTGTCGGCCACCTGGTCAAAGGCAAGGCCAGCCGGGGTTTAACTGTCTCCACCTTTCACAACCTAGGGTTAAACATCATTCGTAAAGAGTGCAAAACACTCGGTTACAAATCCGGCTTTTCCATTTTTGATCAGCAAGACGCCCTCGGTTTAATCAAAGAAATCATGATTCGTAAATACGAGGACGACGGCGGCATGGCGGACATGGTTCAGAACCAGATATCCAACTGGAAAAACGAAATGCTGTTACCCGAGGACGTTGCCAACATCGCCGACTCCCCGGAAAAGGTTGCCGCAGCCGTCGTTTATGAACAATACAACCGTTACTTAAAAGCCTACAACGCCGTTGACTTTGATGACTTAATTTTACTGCCGACCATGCTGTTTAAGCACAACAAAGCCGTTCTTGATAAATGGCAAAAGAAAGTGCACTACATGTTGGTGGATGAGTATCAGGACACCAACATCAGCCAATACCTGTTAGTGAAACAGTTAGTGGGCATGCGCTGCCAATTTACCGTGGTGGGTGATGATGACCAATCCATTTACGCCTGGCGAGGAGCCAGACCTGAAAACCTGGTACAACTGAAACACGATTACCCGAGCCTGCGCGTCATCAAGCTGGAGCAAAACTATCGTTCCACCAGCCGAATTTTAAAAGCCGCCAATATCTTAATCGCCAATAACCCTCACGAGTTTGATAAAAAACTGTGGAGTGATTACGGCATGGGGGAAGAGATACGGGTCATTGCCTGTAAAAGCGAGGACGCAGAAGCCGAGCGAGTTGCCTCAGACATCATCGAGCAACGCTTACGACGCGGCAATCATTACAGCGATTACGCCATCCTTTATCGGGGTAACCATCAATCCCGCCTGATAGAAATGAAGCTGCAAACGTATCAGATTCCGTACAACCTTTCCGGCGGCACCAGCTTTTTCTCCCGTGCCGAAGTCAAAGACATCATGGCCTACCTTAAGCTCATCGTTAACCCAGACGATGACAACGCATTTTTACGCATCGTGAACGTCCCCCGACGCGAAATCGGCCCGACGACTCTGGAAAAGCTGGGAGAATACGCCAATAAACGCGATACCAGCCTATTTAATGCCTGCGATGAAATAGGTCTGGATCAAATATTGAGTGAAAAGGCATTGCAGCGTTTAAGACAGTTTACTCACTGGATTCAACGTGTCACCCAACTTTGCTACCAAGGCAATCCCGTCGATGCCGTCTCTGAAATGATTCGGGACATTGACTACGAAGCCTGGCTGCATCAAACCAGTAACAGCCCTGCTCAGGCTGAAAAACGGATGAACAACATCTGGTTTTTAGTGGAATCCCTGCAACGGTCCATTCACCGAGCGCAAGAAGACGGCGAAGAAGGCAACATTGAAGATGCCATTGCCAAGCTGGTCCTTCGGGATATGCTGGAACGACAAGAAGACGAGGAAGAGTCCGATAAAGTCCAGTTAATGACCTTGCACGCTTCCAAAGGTCTTGAGTTTCCTCATGTCTACATCATGGGCATGGAAGAAGAGCTGCTGCCCCACCGCAATAGCATTGATGAAGATAATATCGAAGAGGAACGTCGGTTAATGTACGTGGGGATCACTCGTGCAAAGCGGGTACTCACATTGACATACGCCGCCAAACGCAAACAATACGGTGAAATTTTTAATACCACGCCCAGTCGGTTTCTGGAGGAAATTCCAGAAGAAGATCTGGTTTGGCAAGGCCTTAAAAACAAATCCGATCCTGAAAAACTCAAAGCCCACGGCCAGCAAACCCTAAACAGCTTAAAGTCGTTGCTGGGCGATTAACGTTCTAACCCACGGCATTCGCGGTTGCGTCCGGTAAAATGCGGTCGAATGCCTGCTGTTTGACTTCGCCTTTGGCCAGAATGTCCGGCAGATCAATTTCATCAATGGGCTTGGACAAAAGAAAACCCTGAGCACTGTCACAGCGGCTGTTCTGTAAGAATGTCAGGTGCTCTTGAGTTTCAATGCCTTCTGCCACCACCGTTTTATTCAGCTTATGCGCTAAATCAATGACAGACTCTACAATCATCCTGCTTTCTTGGTTGTCTTCAGTGGGGGCTATAAAACTGCGATCCAGTTTAATGACATCCACCGGTAATTGACGCAGATAACTCAACGACGAATAGCCCGTGCCAAAGTCATCCAGGGCCACAGTTACCCCCAGCTCATTCGCCTGTTTCATGACAGACGCCGCCAAACCACTGCTATGGATCAACACGTTTTCAGTAATTTCCAGCTCCAACCGATCTCCGGAAATATCGCTCAAACAGTCTTTCAGGTAATCCACCAACTTATCATCACAAAATTGACGAGCCGACAAATTCACCGCCAGTTTGTATTTGCCCAAGCCGGATTTTTCCAAACCCTTGATGATATTCAAGCCATGACTGATCACCCACCGGCCTAACTGGAAAATCAGCTCGCCTTCCTCCATCTGGGGAATAAAGTGGTTCGGCATGATCATTCCTTTCTCCGGATGACGCCAACGAACCAGCGCTTCAAAGCTATCCAACACGCCAGTCACCAGATCAAATTTGGGCTGCAGGAACAAACAGAATTGTTCCTGATCCAACGCAGTCTGAAGTTCAGACTCAAGCTCCAGCGCCTTAGAGATATCAATCAACATCTGATCATTGAAAAAGTGGAAACTGTTTTTTCCCACGTCTTTCGCTGCGTACATTGCCATGTCCGCTTGTCGGGTCAAATTCTCAGGAGATGCGTTCTCATCGCTGCAGAAGACCACACCAATACTGGCTGTTACTGTAAGTAAACGCTTATCAACTTCAATCGGCTTTCGGAATTCAGACAAGATACTATTAAGCAACGTATGAATATCATCCTGGTCGTTTAAGTGGCGAGTAATAATGGCAAATTCATCACCGCCCAGCCTGCACAGGGTATCCTGCTCCGACAAAAGCTGTTTCAAGCGTCGGGAGGTTTGCACCAAAAGGCTGTCACCCGCCATATGCCCCAAGGTTTCGTTGATTCGCTTAAACGCATCTAAATCCAAAAACAATAAACCTATGGACTCCCCTGGATGCTCTTTCAGTTCAGATATGGCTTCGCGCAGCTCATGCACGTAAAGCGAACGATTAGGGAGGTGGGTGAGTGTGTCGTACATCGCCAACCGCTCCAGCTCTCCCGTCCGAAGTTCCACTTCACGACTCAGAAACTCTAACTTACGGGACAACTCAACTGTCACTATGTCAAGCTGATCAACCTCGTTATGATAACCACCATGATCCGGCCTCAGCCGATTACGAACCAGTTCATATTCGCCTTCCGCCAATAACGGCAAGGTTTCACTGTGCAATGCAATTCGCTTCACTGGCCGCCACAACAGCACAACCCCCACCACCACAGAAAAACAACCGGCAAACAGAGCAAAAAACAACGCAAACATCATCAGGCTACGATTGCTTTTCTGCTCCGCCGTAAGGTCAGACGCCACCAGCAACACATCCCCCTGAGAACTGATTTCCAGCCCCCAAAGCGCCCAGGCTTTGTCTTCCAAAAGAATTTGCTGACCCTGAGACAACAATTGTTTAAGGCTATAACTGCGATTTGCCGCCGTCAGAACTTCATTCGACAAAACCTGACTGGTTGCAGACATCAACCCCACATTCCAATTCGCCAGACGACCCAAAAAGCTGGCTTCCTTATTCACAACCGCCAAAGCCAGTTCCGCATTAAACGAGCGGCTCATGGTCGCCACCACATCCGATATCGACTGAGCAATCACCATGACATAATGCTCGCCATTGGCCAATAACAGAGGAACGCCGAGATATATTCGACAGTCGTCAGAACAATAAATTAAAGATTCCGGCCGACTTTTCTGAGGCACCCAATCCATCAGCTCCGTCACCGGCGTCATACTGATCTGCCCTTTTTTAGTCAGCACCTGAGCACGATCATCCAGTAGCAAGATGGCATCAATCTGACCAAATAAATTCAGGTTTTCCCAGTGCAAATCCACCGCTGAAATAACTTCAGCTAAGGTAGGTTCCGATGAGGCTAAGTCAAAAGGCAAATTATCCGGAGCTGTCAGGTTTTTTTGGGCAAATGAAGCATTGGCCAGCAACATAATCTGATCCGCTACATCCACCAGACCGTCACTGGTCATGGAAACCAACTGTTGAAAATTGGTCTCGTATTTCACAAATTCTGTGTTCAGATAACGATCGAAGCGATCCGAAGACCAAACATAAATAACGACGGCAAACATCAATACAATAAGAGAAGCAACCAAGGCAAACGAGCTGGCCACCTGAAATTTTAAACTGACAAATTTTGAACTATCACGTTGTGGATGCATTACTTCTTAATATCCAATGAAAAGACACAAACAGCAGGACCGATCACCCAACCTCTCAGAATGTTTTTCTACACTAGAACCATGGCCATCTGTAGCACACCCAAAACAACATACCATATCAAATATGAGTTCGCCCATAATTCATCTTAATGATATCGACAAAGACACGAATAACTTTGATTTAAACACAGAAAGAAATTAATCAGTCACAGAAAACCGAAAGGGCTTATCAGCCAAACGGAATATGAATATTTGAATATCTGTAAATTTTAAGTATCTGTAAATATAGCTCACAAAACCGTGAGCTCAGTGATTTTCTGGGCATAAAAAAAGGCGAGAAACCTCTCACCTTTTCTTTCCTGTTAGAACAGGCAATGTACTAAAACGCGATTATTCCGCGTTAGACATGAATTTAATCGCCGCACTCATTTCTTCATCAGTACAGTCGCCACAGGTACCACGAGGCGGCATCGCGTTCAAACCGTTAATCGCGTTCGCCAACACAGTGTCAAAACCTTGTGCCATGCGTGGAGCCCAATCGGCATCGTTACCGGATTTCGGCGCACCTAATACACCCACGTTATGACAAGCGCCACAGTATGAACCCACAATATCTTCACCAGAACGAGGGCCTGAAGATGCAGACGCAGCCGCACCAGAAGCAGCGGCACATTCTTCGCCTTGAATACATACAGAACCAACTGGCTTCAGTCGCTCACTAATTGCTTCAACACTGTTTGAACCTGCAACAGCTGTTGCTGTCAGCATCAATCCCGCAACAAATACAACGGCCGAACGAATGGCTTTAATCATGTTTTGAACCTCTGTTATCAGCTAATCAGGACTTCATTCCTTTGAGAATTCAGCCTACTCTTAAAATTTTATCGCGCGATTATACCCGCTATACCCACAAAGACCAAACGGTTGATTAGAAACTCTTCAATTGAAATTAAAATCCTCTCTAAGCACCTTCCTGTTCATTATTCGACCAGTTCACATTTTCTATTGATCAAACACGACACAAAAACACCCCAGGACACATCGGACTGTTTCTGGAAATTTGAGACCTATCTCCGTTTCAAGTCCTTGCTAGTTTTAAAAGCGCAGTGCTGAAAGGTGACGGATTACTCCTCTAAAACGCCTTTCTTCATACGGACAAATCAACGACCAATAAATATAAAAAATAATCGGAGATACATATGAACACACACTCCGCGAGCCCGCTCGCAACCAAACTGACCTTGCAGTTCTTTGCCGGACTGTTCATTCTTTTCATTGCGGCAATAAGTAATCTGGCACACGCAACCAACTTATTAGCCGGCTTCACCTCCATTCCCGGTCACTTTCCCCCATCCGATGCCTACATCGTCAACGACGATGTGGTCGTCACCAGCTTCGACGGCACTGAAATCACGGCCAACGTATTGGTCCCCACATCCGGCGAAGCCAGTTACCCGGCGATTATCTTTATTAATAGCTGGGCCATGGACGAATATGAATACATTCCCCAAGCCGCACGTTTTGCCGAACAGGGCTACGTCGTTTTAAGCTACGCCACGCGTGGTTTTGGCGAATCCACAGGCAAAATCGGTACGGCCGGCCCCAATGACATGGTCGACTTCAGCCGGATGATCGACTGGCTGCTCGAACATACCCCCACCGACATTAACCGCATCGGCGCCTCGGGCATCTCTTACGGTTCCGGCATCAGTCTCTTGGGGGCCGCCCATGACAACCGAGTATCTGCAGTAGTCGCAATGAGTACCTGGGGCGATCTGGAAGCATCTCTGTACGGCCAGGAAACACCTCGTCTTATCTGGGGTGGTCTTCTTACTTTATTAGGTCAGCTCACCGGCAACCCGGAAGAAGACATCGCAGAGAACTATGGCAACTTAATCAAACATCAAAACATTGAAGAAACCTTGGAGTGGGCCGGAGTCCGCTCGCCCCGAACATACATCGACGCCCTGAACGCTCGAAACGTGCCCATTTACATCGCCAATAACTTCGGCGATAACTTATTCCAGCCCAATCAGGCACTGAATTTTTATGAACAACTGACCACGCCTAAGCGTCTCGATCTCAGCCAGGGCATGCACGCCAGCGCTGAACTTTGGGGATTAATCAACGCCAACAAGGATCATTACCTATGGACCAAGACCGAAATGTGGTTCGACCGTTGGTTAAAAGGTGAAGCCAACGGAATCGAGTTTGAGTCTGCGTTTAATGTCGAGCCTAAAAACCAAAAAGACCATTATGAAAATCTGGGCCAATGGCCAAGCCCGTTGATCAGTGATCAACGCCTGTACCTGCACTCACGCGGGTTACTCAGTAACGGCAAACTTAAAACCTCGCAATATCGTCCATGGTGGACTCAGACGGACACCATTCTTTCCGGGCTGGATACTTTAGCCACCACAGGCATTCCGATGATTTCCAACCTGGTTGGCGCTGAAATAACCGCCCCGGTGATTACATCCATTCCTTTGATCAGCCGGGTCAACGGCATCGTATTTGAGACCAATCGACTGGACGACACCATGCAACTGCGGGGCATTCCTAAACTTCGCCTGAACATCGAACCCAGCAAATCCAAGTATCAGATGGTTGCTTATTTGTACGATGTGGATGCCGTCGGCATTGGCCGCCTGATTACTCACGGCCCTATCACAGACTACCAAGCCAACGAAGATCAGACCCAAACGGTCGACCTTGAGCTGGTAGCCACCGCCTATGACGTACCTGCAGGTCACAAGGTGGCACTGGTTATCGACACCTTTGATTTGCTGTATGCGCCACCAACTTTGAGTATTTATTCGTTGAAGTTCCGATTCAATAAAAACAATCAGTCCTGGTTAGATTTACCGATTAAAGAGTAGTCATATTGCTTTCTAGCACCTAGACTAGGTGCTAGAAAACCAATAACACAGGCTTACTTGAATTACATGGAAACGAATTCACGCTCTGATCATGGCAACAACATCGCCACAGAAAACCAATACGGACAAACCCTAGGCACTCCCCTCACAGACTGGACTCCGCCACCTTTCCCTCAAGAAATTGCCGAACAAGGCAATTACTGTCGGCTGGAAATCCTGAATCCCAAAAAGCACACATTCGACCTTTATACAGCGAACACGGAAGACATATCACCAGCCAGCTGGACTTACCTGCCTTACGGCCCGTTCGAATCATTAAAGGACTATTCCACCTGGCTGGCCGCACAGTCAAAATTAAACGACCAGCAGTTTTATGCCATTATGGACAACCGAACGAACAAAGCCGTAGGCCTTGCCGCTTATTTGAGAATCGCCCCCAATGCCGGGAGCATTGAAGTGGGCCATCTGAAGTTCTCGCCATTAATGCAAAGAACGCCCGTTTCCACAGAAGCCATGTACTTGATGATGAAGCACGCATTTCAACTTGGCTATCGCCGTTACGAATGGAAATGCAATACCCTGAACACGCCATCCAAAGAAGCCGCATTGCGACTGGGTTTCCAGTTTGAAGGCATATTTCGCCAAGCGCAAATAGTAAAAGGCCATAACAGAGATACCGCTTGGTTTTCAGTCATCGACCAAGAGTGGCCGGTTTTATCTACGGCTTTTGAACAATGGTTAAGCCCGTTCAATTTTGACACCGAAGGCAACCAGGTTGAACGGCTGGCAGACATCCGAGCGTCATTACTGCCCTAGTTTAAATGTCCCTATGTGTCTTCATGCCACTTGGGACAAGGCGTGACGTGTTCTACGAATTAACCATGCCCAGAAGTGTACTAGACTAAAAATAAAAATAACGACTCGTGTCTTGGGAATTTACATGCAAATGAACTCTTGGTTGGCCGCACTGCTGTGGCTCTTGATTTCCGGTACGGTGAACGCAAAAGAAGTGGTTTCCCTGACAGAAACCGAGCGACGAATTGCACTCGACCAATACATATCCTTTATTGAAGACCCGAATCACGCACTCACTTTTGAACACGTTCAGGAGTTGGCGGATAATCAGTGGCAACAAAACGAAAAAGACCAACTCAACTTCGGCTATTCCAAATCTTCATTCTGGTTAAAGGTGTCCTTCAGAAATGACGACGCGGTTTGGTTGGATCGCATTTTGGAAATCGGTTACCCCGTCCTCGACTACATTGACATCTACGTGGTCAAAAACGGGATCTACACCAACCACATCCTGATGGGCGACAAACTGCCCTTCTATGAACGACTGATTCAAAGCCGAAACTTTCTGGTGCCCCTGTCGTTTTCCGTCAATGAGAAAATCGACTTATACATCAAAATCAAAACCACCAGCTCAGTTCAGGCTCCAATGGAGCTTTGGAACCCCATCGACTTCCATCAGGTGGATCAATCCCGGGTGATCTTTCAAGGCGTTTATTTCGGCATCGCCCTGGTGATGATCTTATACAACCTGTTCGTCTATCTGGCGGTCAGCGAAAAAACCTATCTTCATTATGTCGCTTACATCAGCTTCATGCCCTTATTTTTGGCGTCTCTGAACGGTCTGAGTTTTCAATACCTATGGCCCACCGCCACCTGGTGGAACGACCAATCCATCGTCTTCTTTCTGAATGGCGTATTGGTCTTCGGCTCTTTCTTTTCCATTCGATTCCTGTCGTTAAAACCGGAAAGCCACCTGTGGATCAACCGCTACCTGAACGGCATTGCGTGGCTGGGTTCACTGCAAATGGTGGCTTCGCTGTTATTCACCTACAAAACCATGATCCAACCCACCATATATTTAGCCATCATCACCTGTGTGTCGCTGCTATTTATTGGCATTTACCGTTGCATCCAAGGTGATATTTCAGCCCGTTATTTTACCGTCGCCTGGACGTCCATGTTGTTTGGCGGAATCGTACTGGCCCTGAACAAATTCACCGTCCTGCCACAAAACATCATCACCGAAAGCGCCACCCAAATTGGCTCGGCACTGGAAATCATCCTGTTATCCATCGCCTTAGCAGATCGCCTCAACCAAGAGAAACGCAAAGCATTTGCCGCCCAGCTGGCCGCCCTGGAGCACGAACGTGAAGCTCGCCAAGCGCAAGAAGAAACGCTACAGGTACAAAAAGAAGCCAACCAAATGCTGGAGCAGCGAGTCATTGAACGGACCTCTGAACTGGAAAAACTGAACCAGCAACTGCTGGAATTAAGTGCCACCGATGCGTTAACCGGTTTAAAAAATCGCGGTTACTTTGACGATAAATTTCAGCACTATTTCACCACGGCATACCGCTTCCAACGGCCTCTGTCGCTACTGGTCATCGACATCGACCACTTCAAACAATTCAATGACAACCACGGCCATCTGGTCGGCGATGAATGCTTAAAAATGGTGGCGGAACATATAGAAAGTATTGTCTCCCGGCCGGAAGACAAAACCGCCCGTTATGGCGGCGAAGAATTTGTGGTGTTATTGCCCGACACCAACGAACAGGGAGCCTTTAAAGTGGCTGAAAGAATACGCAACCGAATTGCCAGCACGCCCTTTCAGCTGACCAACACCATGTTACAAGTGACCGTCAGTATCGGCATTACCACTCAGATACCCAGCGATGTGGACAAACGAAAAGAAATGTTCGATAAGGCCGACGAAGCACTGTACCTTTCTAAAAACAGAGGTCGAAATTGTGTGAGCGTACTGCCAATATCAAAAGCAGCGGAATCACCCTCTTAATGACGTTCGGTTTGAATCAGTCCCGCCAGTCCTGTAACTGATAGGCTTTCATAAGTTTTTGAAGTTCGCCCGACTGCCTCAGAGACTCGATGCCTTGCGACAACAGTTCTGCGTATTTGGCCGAGCTTTTCTTTGCAGGTGAAAACGCATGATAAATTCGCTGAGCTGCCACGGACGTGTCCTTTCCTGCATGTTGAATCTGGTTCGAGACCGCCAGTTCGTTAGCAATCCAGTGCACCGCTTTCACATCTCCGGCCACTGCATCCAACCGGCCATTGACGAGCAACGACAAATTATCCCTGAGCGGTGCATAACCATACCTGAGATAAACCCGGTCAGGATTCGCATCCAGGTAATCCAAAAACCAATCGTTATAATCATAACCGTCAATTGCGCCGAGGTAGACTGTACTCAACGAACCAGGGTGTTGATAACGCCACTGCGAACGTTTATTCACGAAAAAGCTGAGATAACTGATTCCCGCTTCTTGTTCAGGAAAAATAAAATCGGGTGTCTCTTTGCGTGTTGCGCCAATCACCGCATTAAAGCGGCCTTTTCGAGTCTCAATAATTGCACGCTTCCAAGGCAACATTTTATAAGTCACCTGATAGCCCAACGGCTCAAATACCAGACGCACTAAAGTCACCATATAACCCTCATGCACAGCGCCAGGTGTGCCGTTATAAGGCGGCCAGTAATCAGCAACCAAGGTTATCGTTTTCGATTCCGCGTGCACTGACGTACTGAATAGAGACACAAACATCAAAAAAAATATGGAATGCCAGTAACGCGTTAAAGCAAACATATCGAGCTCTGAATATTGTCCGAAACGATCACGTGAAAAAATAGAAAATACAAAGAATGGTACACCCGGCGCGATTCGAACGCGCGACCTTCGCCTCCGGAGGGCGACGCTCTATCCAGCTGAGCTACGGGTGCATTTTGCTTTTATTAAGCGAAGGCGAAATTCTAACGTCACAACTAACTGACGTCTAGCTCTGCGTAACTTATTTACCAAATAATCTTTCAGAAAGTCGATTTCTCCACCTTCCTCCATGATTTATAATCGGTTTTAAAACCAAACAGCCCTCACAGGAAAACCAAAATGACACAAACAGCCCCTGCACATTTAACCCAAGAACAACAAGATCAGTTGGACGCTGCGGCGTTCCGTCGCTTGTTGTCACACTTAGACAATCGCAAAGACGTTCAGAATATAGAGCTAATGATTCTTGCCGGGTTTTGTCGAAACTGCTTTTCCAAATGGTATAAAGCGGCGGCGGATGATCTGAGCATTGAGCTGACCGATGATCAGGCCAGAGAAAGAGTGTATGGCATGCCTTACAGTGAATGGAAAGAGAACCACCAGCTGCCGGCCACCCCAGAACAAATGGAAGCGTTCAACAACTTGTCTAAAAAGTAATCCACAGAAAAAAGCCTTGAACGTGACAGCACGCCAAGGCTTTTACTTCGTTAAGATACAGCTATTTTAGAAACAGTTTATATGCCGGATTATCGGTCTCATTCCAGTAACGGTAACCCAGTTTATCCATATATTCCTGCAGCAGTTTCTGCTCTTCAACCGGTACCTGTAAACCCGCCAAAACCCGGCCATAAGCAGCACCATGGTTACGGTAGTGGAACATAGAAATATTCCATTTATAGCCAAGCTGATTAAGGAAACGCATCAAGGCCCCCGGTCGCTCAGGGAACTCAAAGCGATAAACCACTTCGTTGGTCGCGCCTTCCGCACGGCCACCCACCATATAGCGAACATGAAGTTTCGCCATTTCGTCGTCGGTTAAATCGACCACCTGATAACCATCCCCGGTTAACGATTCAACGATGGCAGCCCTGTCCTGCTGATTTCCGCCTAACTGAATTCCGGCAAATATCTGTGCCTGATCGTTATCATCGTAACGGTAATTGAACTCGGTGATATTGCGCTTGCCTAATAATTCGCAGAACTTTCGGAAGGCACCCGGGCGCTCGGGAATCGTCACTGCAAATAATGCTTCCCGTTTTTCGCCGATTTCAGCGCGCTCTGCAACGTGACGCAAACGGTCAAAGTTGGTGTTCGCTCCACTGATGACCGCAACCAGGTTTTGACCCTGGACATTGTCCCGTTCGACGTATTTCTTTAACCCGGCCACCGATAAAGCACCCGCCGGTTCTGAAATGGCGCGGGTATCATTAAATACGTCTTTAATCGCCGCACAAATTTCATCGGTGGAGACAGTGATCACTTCATCCACAAAATCTCGTGCAACCTTCCAGGTATTTTCGCCAATTTGAGCAACCGCCACCCCATCTGCGAAAATCCCGACCTGATCCAGAATCACCCGCTCATCGGCTTTCATTGCTTCATACAAACAAGCCGACTCATCAGATTCCACCCCAATGATTTTTACATCCGGGCGAAGGTACTTAATGTAGGCAGCAATCCCGGCAATCAAACCGCCACCACCCACAGGCACAAATATGGCGTCTATTTCACCTTGTGTTTGATGCATGATCTCCATACCAATCGTTCCTTGGCCGGCAATCACATCTTCATCATCGTAAGGGTGTATGTAGACGTATCCTTTTTCTTTCACCAGTTGCTGGCTGTACTGATACGCAATATCGAAGGTATCGCCATGCAATATCGCTTCAGCGCCACGAGCCCGTACAGCCGCCACTTTAATGTCCGGTGTCGTGTTCGGCATAACAATGGTGCAAGGCACACCAAGTTTTTGAGCGACTAACGCCAAGCCCTGAGCATGGTTGCCTGCGGAAGCCGCAATTAAGCCCCGCTTGCGCTCTTCTTCCGGTATTTGCATGACTTTGTTACAAGCACCACGCAACTTAAACGAGTAAACAGGCTGCAAATCTTCACGCTTCAAAATAATATTATTGTTCAGCCTTTCAGATAAAAAACCTGCATGATCAATCGGCGATTCGATGGCTACATCGTAAACTCGCGCGGTCAAGATTCGTTTTATGTATTGCTGAAGCATGAAAGGGCCTACCGTGAATAGATTTTCTGAAATTAAAACATGATCACATAGGATACCCTGTTTGACGGATCAGGCATAGAATTCGCCATGAAAGAAAGTGACAGAAAACAAACTATCATTACAGAGGGGCAACACGGCTACCGCTATAAAATACCGACGCCCTTTGGTATCATTCGCTCCATTATTTACTGGCCCGGAAAAAACAATGACTCAAGACGAATTAAAGCAAGCTGTCGCACAAGCGGCGCTGGATTACATCCTGCCAAAACTTGAAAAAGACAGCATCGTTGGCATAGGCACAGGTTCCACAGCCAACTTCTTTATTGATGCCCTGGCCAAACACAAAGACTTATTTGATGGTGCGGTTTCGAGCTCTAAAGCCTCAGAAGACCGCCTGAAAGACCACGGCATTTCGGTCTTCGACTTAAACTCCGTTGGCACGTTTGAATTCTACGTAGACGGCGCCGACGAAACGAACGAACGGCTGGAACTCATCAAAGGCGGCGGCGCAGCCTTAACCCGAGAAAAAATTGTAGCGGCCTGCGCAAAAGAATTTATCTGCATCGCAGACGACTCTAAGATGGTCAGCCTGTTAGGTCAGTTCCCATTGCCTGTCGAAGTGATTCCCATGGCCCGCAGTTTTGTCGCCCGCGAAATTGTAAAACTTGGTGGCGATCCTGTGTATCGTGAAGGCGTGGTTACCGACAACGGCGGGGTTATTCTTGACGTGCATAACCTAAGAATCGACTCCCCGATGGAACTCGAATCTCAAATCAACCAAATCACAGGGGTTATCACCAGCGGTTTGTTTGCGTTAAGACCCGCCGACGTGTTGATGCTAGGCACCACCAACGGCGTAACAACGCTCAAGGCTAACTAATGAGTTCTCTGCTCCAGCACTTACTTGCTTTTATACCCGGCTCCAAAGCCAACAAAAAAAGAAAAAAACTGAAGCAATTAAGAGTGTTGCTCAAAGCTCAAGGCCAGGACGTTTCCAATTTATCGGACGATCAATTGGAATACGTCGCCCTGCAAGTGCGCCAACAAGTATTAAAGAGCGCACCCAAAGAAAAAGAAGCCCACAAAGCCGATTGATCCAACGCAGGCATCTGCGCGATTAACCACACCTAGCCACGCAGCTAACAGCTGCGGCTGTCCAGCCAATCTGCGCTCATCGCCCACGCGTATTGAGACGCAGAAGAACCACCAAAAACGCCGGCATGACCGCCTGGCACCACATAAAACGATTTATCCTGGCTGCCCACCACATCAAGCAGATGACGTGCCGCACGAATCCCGACAATTTTGTCATTGTCGCCGGCAAACGACATCAAGTTGGCCTTAATATCACTGAAATAGGCCTTGCCACCATTGATGTTCACCACACCTTCCGCAAACTGATTACCCACCGCCAGTTTACTGATAATTTCCTGAATCATACCACCGGGGTAATCGGCCATATCCTCAAACCAGTTCGACATCGTCGTGTGCTCAGAAAGCTCTTCCCGATCCCCCATGCTGGTTAATAAGTCCCAGTAACTGATCAGGCTGCCCAACGGGTTGGTGAGTTTGAATGAAATCGCCACCAAACGACCGGGAACGTGCAAATGTTCAGGGCGAATCATGGAAGAGACCGGGGCGTTATTGACCCGTGACAGGATTTTAGCCGCGTGATGCATGACCGTCATGATTTTACCCGCCGGCCCCACTTGCTGAACATCGATCGGACTGGCCACCGTCACCAAATTGGTTAAATGCTCATTCTTCGACCAAGCCGCGTATAAGAGACAAAACAAGCCACCCATGCAATAGCCAAAGAGGCTGAAATCTTTTTGTCCGGAGGTTCTTGCCACTGCCTCGACGGCATGAGGCATCCAGTCGGTCACATAGTCTTCAAAGGTCAAACCTGCGTGACTGCGATTTGGATCACCCCAGTCAATCAGATAACAATCGTAGCCCCGAGCCAAATAATAACGCACCAAACTCCGGGTCGGCATCAGATCAAAAATCTGAGCAGTTGCACCCAACGGCGGAACAAACACCAAAGGCACCCGCTTGGTGTCCGCCGCCACCGGAACTTCCTGGCCATCCACGTCAATACTGGCGGCATTTAAAGTACGATAGCGTTTAACCGTCATCAGTCCTTTTTCAGCAATGATGTCATAATCACTTTTATCAGAAAGAATGAGGTTATCTTTATACAGCACTCGCTCTGCTGCATTATTGGCAACAACGAAGCCTTTATTCACCCATTCCTGAGCTTTGTTTTTTGTGGCTTTGACCAATTTATTTACATCCAGCACCGCAGTTCTCCATTCCTCTGATCCGGAATTTTTAACAAAAATTAAAAGATAGACTCTATTTCATCGGACATTTCAGATTGTTTCAAACGATCACGCGCCATATAAAGCGCTGCAATGGCTCTCGCTTCCGTAATGTCTTCACTGGCAGTCAGGTTAATGGCTTCATCCAGCGGTGTAGGCACCACAATGATTGGCTCAGGTTCATCACCTTCCAATTTTTCCGGATACAAACCAGTGGCAATCACCACTTGTAACCGATAAGACATATAGCCTGGCGATACCGTCATTTCAGTCAGGAATTGAATATGCTCAGCGCCATAGCCGATCTCTTCTTTTAACTCCCTGTTGGCCGCATCAAATAAGTTTTCACCGTGTTCAATCAGGCCTTTCGGTAAAGACAGTTCATAACATTCTGTGCCCGCCGAATATTCCCGAATCAGCATCACATTGTGGTCATCGTCCAAAGCAACCACCATGACAGCCCCCGCATGGTTGCCTTTGCCCACTAAACGCTCATACGTTCGCTCAACGCCGTTACTGAATCTTAACAACTGAGATTCAATACGAAAGATCGCAGTATCTGTCACGATTTCGTGATTCAACACTTCCGGTTTTTCTGGCATGATGACCTCCTTGATTTAGTTACATCTGAACTGATTCTACTACCCGGATGACAAGAAAATACACCGCTTTCTTATGTTTCAGGACATTTCTATGAAAACCGCCGTTCCTTGGTCAGAAATCGATACCGTACTGCTCGACATGGACGGTACCCTGCTGGATCTTCATTTCGATAACCACTTCTGGCTAACGCATGTACCAAAAACCTACGCAACCAAACACGGCATTTCGATAGAACAGGCCAATCAGGAACTCGACGAACGTATTCACTCCTATCAGGGCAAACTGGAATGGTATTGTCTGGATTTCTGGACTCGAGAACTGGACATTGACATCGCCTTACTCAAACAAGATGTGCAGCACCTCATTGCCATCCGCCCCGGCGCGGAAGCATTCCTGAAGGCTCTGTCCGAATCTCAAAAAAGAGCCGTATTGGTGACCAACGCACACCAAGGAAGCCTGCAACTGAAACTGGCCAACACCCATATTGATCAATATTTGGATTTGGTACTGTGCTCCCATGATTTTGGGCTACCGAAAGAAGACCGAACTTTCTGGGACGCACTTCAGAACACAGAAAAATTCGACCCGAGCAGAACCTTGTTTATCGACGACAGTGAATCGGTACTAGACTCCGCCAGCGATTACGGCATCCGCTACTTAAGATCCATTGTTCAGCCTGACAGCAAAAAGCCTCACAGGACAAAGCATAATTACCCTGCCATCCTTGAATTTTCAGATTTGCTCCCTATATATTAATCAAACACCGAACCTACCCCCTGCCGACCCAGCACCTCACTCGCTTCAATCATGAGGGTGCTGTTTGTCAGCAATTGAGACCTGAGAATGAGTGACGACCAACCATTAAAAGTTCGATTGGATAAATGGCTTTGGGCCGCCAGGCTTTATAAAACCCGGGGACTGGCAAAACAGTTCATCGAAGGCGGAAAAGTCCATTACAATAGCCAAAGAATCAAACCCAGCCGCACCGTGGAAGTGGGTGCCCTGATTACCTTAAGGCAAGGCTGGGATGAAAAAACCATTGTTGTTAAAGGCATTGCTGAAAAACGGGTGGCCGCGCCTCAAGCCCAGCTTCTCTACGAAGAAACGCCTGAAAGTATCGAGAAACGCACCCAAGACGCCATTACCCGAAAAACAATGGGGGCTGCTGCTTTTATCAGTGACACCAAACCCAACAAAAAAGAGCGAAGACAAATTCATCGTTTTAAAAACGACGTTTTTGAATAACCATCTATTATAGTTATTTTAATTTAAAGGTATCTCAACTTCATGAGTAACTCTGATCAAATCCAAAGATTCATGTTTGAACATCATGACATTCGTGGCGAACTGGTTGGCATTGACGAAGCCTATCAGGCCGTCATCAGCAAACATGACTACCCTGATCAAGTAAAAAAGCTGTTAGGCGAATGGATTGCAGCAGCCTCTTTATTAAGTGAAATCCTCAAGTTTGACGGTTCCGTCATTCTACAGGCCCGAGGTGACGCAGGCATTGGCGTTTTAATGGCAGAATGCACTCATGACCAAAACGTAAGAGCAATTGCACAGGTAAACGGCGATATCCAGAGCGATAAGCTGCAGGAACTGTTTGGCAACGGTCAGCTGGTTATTACGATTTCGCCCCGCAAAGGCAATCGTTACCAAGGTATAGTGCCACTGAACAGCGATACTCTGGCGGAATGTCTGGAGCACTATTTCCTTCAGTCGGAACAGTTGTCGACACGCATCTGGCTGCAATGCGATAACAGCCGGGCAGCCGGTTTATTTCTTCAAAAGCTGCCGTTCAAGCCAGGCGCCAGTGACGACCAGAAACAACAGAGTGATGAGCAATGGCAACACGTTGTAACCCTTGCCGACACCATCAAGTCCGAAGAGTTACTGTCGCTGGAGAACGAAACCATCCTGCATCGCCTTTACCACGAGGAAGATCTGAGATTATTTGAATGCGAGGATGTGGAATTCAGATGCACATGCTCTAAAGAGCGGACAGCGGCATCCATTAAAACCGTAGGACAATCCGAGCTGTTGGACATTCTTGAATCGGAGCCGAGCATCAAGGTCACCTGCCAATTTTGTAATCAAACTTACAGTTTTGACAAAATTGATATTCGCGCCATCTTTGAGACCGGATTTTCATCAACCAAAGACGATGGTTCAATCCATTAATCCGCAACTCAATAACATTACATTGCAGGAAACCGAACCGTCCAAGGCTCACGCCGGGTCAGCTCGGCTTTCCTGTTACTTTTGTCCGGTTTTTAAGAATCGTTCACATTAAAAAGCAGTTTTTTTAGATTTAGTCGGAATTATCTGGCATAATTCCGCGCCTAAAACTTTATCATGCTCGGACTTTAATTGAGTTCGGGAAGACATATGTTTCGGTCACTGCTCTTGAGCAGTTGTTCATTTATCCGGGGAAAAACAGAATGACCACAACAAGTGACAGGGTTTATTACAACCTATCATCTGCAAAATTGGTAGAAGAAGCGCTTGCTCGCGGAGAAGGAAGTCTGGCAGCAAATGGTTCTTTGGTTGTTGAAACTGGCAAGCGTACTGGCCGTTCACCAATGGATCGCTTCATTGTTAAAGAGCCAAGCACCGCAGACGCAATCGATTGGGGTAACGTAAACCGTCCTTTCGATGCAGACAAATTTGATGCACTTTGGGAGCGTGTAGAAGCGTTTCTTGCTGAACAAGAGTCTTTTGTATCTGACGTTCACGTAGGTGCAGACCCTGAGCACTATCTTCCTGTGCGCATGACAACTCAAACTGCTTGGCAGAACCTATTTGGTCGTAACCTATTTATTCGTCCTGCTGAATATAACTCAAAGAACAAGCAAGAATGGCAAATTCTTAACGTAGCTAACTTTGAGTGTGTACCTGAGCGCGACGGCACGAACAGCGACGGTTGTGTGATCATCAACTTCGCAGCCCGCAAAGTTCTTTTGGCTGGCATGCGTTACGCTGGTGAAATGAAGAAAGCGATGTTCTCTGTACAGAACTTCCTGCTTCCAGAAAAAGACGTGCTACCAATGCACTGTTCTGCAAACGTAGGTGAAGACGGCGACACTTGCTTGTTCTTCGGTTTGTCTGGTACGGGTAAAACGACGCTATCTGCTGACCCTGAACGTTACCTGATCGGTGATGACGAGCACGGTTGGGGCGAAGGCACAGTATTCAATCTGGAAGGCGGTTGCTACGCGAAGTGTATCGATCTTAGCCAGAAAAACGAGCCTATCATCTGGGACGCTATCAGATTCGGCGCAATCGTTGAAAACGTGGTTATTGACGGCGAAACACGCGTACCTGACTACAACGATGTATCTCTGACTGAGAACTCCCGTTGTGCATACCCGCTTGAGCACGTTGAAAAGCGCGTTGAAGAAAACCTTGCTGGCGAACCAAAAGCCATCGTGTTCTTAACATGTGACATGACAGGCGTTCTTCCTCCTGTATCTATCCTTTCCAAAGAAGCAGCGGCTTACCACTTCCTAAGTGGTTATACAGCGCTTGTTGGTTCAACTGAAATGGGTTCTGAGAAAGGTCTTAAGTCGACGTTCTCTACATGTTTCGGAGCGCCATTCTTCCCACGCCCAGCGGGCGAATACGCAGAACTTCTAATGAAGCGTATGGATGCATTCGGTTCTAAAGTCTATCTGGTAAACACAGGTTGGACTGGCGGTGCATACGGTAAAGGCGGTGAGCGTTTCAGCATCCCAACAACGCGTGGCATTATTGCCGCTATTCAGAACGGTTCAATTGCTAACGCAGAGACAACACGTCTTCCGATCTTCAACCTGGACATCCCAACGGAAGTGCCTGGTGTTGACAGCAACCTTCTGAACCCTTCAGAGTGCTGGGCAGACAAAGACGCATACCAAGACACTGCTCTTAACCTTGCAGGTCAATTCGTTGCAAACTTCAAGAAATTTGACGTTTCTGACGAAATCGTGAACGCAGGCCCTTCAATCGACTAAGATTGAGGCCGGTTTACGAACACTAAAAAGGCGGGAATCCCCGCCTTTTTAGTGCCTGCACCAAATGAAAAATCTCCACTTGAAAGACTAAATTTCTTTTTCTGAATACGCCCGCAAAAATTCCTTATCTTCATCCGAAATACGAGTAAACATCATGCCGACTTTAAATCCGGAACTGCACGCCACACTGTAGCGGGTCTCAATGATGGCCTCAATGGTTCTCTGATGCTCTTTATAAACCAAGGGCACTTTAATAAACAGTTTTGTACCAGGCTTATAGGCTTTCTCCACAACCGCCTGCAAACCACCCTCTGAAACATTATCAGTCTTAGTGGTGTGCCACTTGCCACTCAAATCCTGAAAGCGCACCACCCAATACGCCAGGCGACGCCTGTGTTCCCGTCGGTTTGCAGCATCACTACCAATTTCATTCACGGAGTTCACTACCTGATCGATTGCAAAAGATTCAGTCATTCTGTTCTTCAATAGTATTGTTTATTAATGGTCATATATCTAAAAAAAGTGAGAACTATCTCACATTTCAGACCGCAAGATTAATTAAATTATGGGTTTAATTCGAGAGTATTCCTGTAAGCATTTGTTTTTTATTTCGTTACGAAAAGCGCCATATCAGTACCTTGTGTGAACCATTCCAACATCTTTTGCTGATACGATGCTTTTAACGGGAACAGGTGTCCTTCCTTGTCTTCCAGCTGCAACCTTGAATGTGGGAGCCTTTGATCTAAATGCTGCATAAACTGCATCGGAACCAGCTTATCCTCCCTTCCATACATCAATAAAACAGGAGTCTTTACCTGACTGAGCGCGAAAGGCCAAGGCCGCCACTGCACCTCCAAGTCAAGTTCTGCACCAGCGGAACCTTGTGCAAAGGCCTCCTCCTGATTAAGCATGAACAGAGCCTTCATGCCATTTTTTTCGAGTATCACCCGATCACTGTCCGACACTTCTTTTTCTGTCACTTTATAGTACATATTGGGCAAATGCTGACTGGTCCAACCGACCAACCAAACCAAGCCATGAAATAACCGGGGCGCTTTTTCCGATAACACCGGTCCTTTCCGATGGTGCGCCTTCATAATCGCAACCGCATCTGGTAACTCACCGAAGTTTGTATAACTTGATGCGACTATGACTCGTTGAACGTTTTCTGGGAAATACGCGCTGTATGCAAAACTTGGCGGCCCACCACTCGACCAACCAACTAAATCCAGCGGCCGCTTAACCTTCAGCTTATCCATAACAAAGTCAGTATCCTGAGCATAATGGACAAGCGAGTATTCATCACTGAAGGTCGAACAACCAAAACCTGCCCGCTCTACCACATAGATAGCCCGGTGCTGAGCGACGGCCTGATCGTGAAAAAACAATAACTCAAACCGTGACCCAGGGTTGCCGTGTGCATAAATTATGGGTTGACCGTTTTCCGGCCCAACCCTTGCCCATGAAACAACCCGACCGTCCTGACGAGTTATCTGACCCTGCTGATAGCTTGGGTACTGACTCGCCAGATCGTCCGGTAAGGAGCTACAATCAGCGTTAACAAGCACACTGAACCACGTACCAAATAAAACACAAACAATAGTCAGGCACCGTTGAACCGAAAACTCAGATTTCATTATAAATTACTAATCACTTAGTCAGGATTTATTTTACACTATCGTTCATTAAATCTACGTGAAATCCTCAGAAATTGTAAGATCGAGAACTTAGCTATGAGTTACCCAAGAGACCTGATCGGTTACGGACAACACACTCCCGACCCAAAGTGGCCCAACAAAGCCAAAATTGCCGTTCAATTTGTCATCAACTACGAAGAAGGCGGCGAAAACTGCATTCTGCATGGTGACAACGCCTCTGAAGCATTTCTTTCTGAAATTGTCGGAGCGCAAGCCTTAGAAGGCGTTCGTCATATGAACATGGAGTCCATCTATGAATACGGCAGCCGTTCTGGCTTTTGGCGACTTCACAGAATGTTTACCGAACGGAACATGCCCGTCACCGTTTACGGGGTAGCCACAGCATTAGAAAAACATCCGGAAATCGTCGCTGCGATGAACGAAGCCGACTGGGAAATCGCCTCCCATGGCTTGAAATGGATTGACTATCAATACATTGATAAAGAAACAGAACGCGAACACATACAGCAAGCCATTGATATCCATACCAAAGTCACCGGTCAAAGACCGCAAGGCTGGTACACAGGCAGAATGAGCCCGAATACCCGGGACTTAGTGGTTGAAGCCGGTGGCTTTATGTACGATTCAGACGCCTACGCCGATGATCTGCCATACTGGTCAAAAGACCATGAAGACCACTTGGTCATCCCCTATACACTGGATGCGAACGACATGCGCTTTGCGACCAATCAGGGCTTCAACTGCGGCGATCAATTCTTCAGCTACCTCAAAGATTCTTTTGATGTCCTTTATCAGGAAGGAGAAACGGCACCTAAGATGATGAGCATTGGCCTTCATTGCCGCCTAGTCGGGCGTCCTGGTCGTGCAGCCGCGTTAGCCAGGTTCCTGGATTATGTCGCCTCCCATGAAGACGTTTGGGTGACTCGCCGTATCGACATCGCAGAACATTGGCACAAGCACCACAAACCACAATAAAAACCAGCTGATACCGATCAAGCAGCGGTTTAATAACCAGCCCAATAAAAATGCCGAGCAAACGCTCGGCATTTTTATTCATCCACGATCTACAAACCCAGTCACTACTCACCCAGTTTCTTAGGCAGCAGCAAGTTCAGTAAAATCGCAGCAATCGCGGCCAAGCCAATGCCTTTCAGCATCAGATCACCCACTTGCAAAGCCATCCCTCCGATACCAAAGACCAGGGTGACAGCAACAATCACCATGTTTCTTGGCTCAGTCAAATCAACCTGCGCTTTCACCAGTGAACTCATCCCAATCGCAGCAATGGTTCCAAACAACAGCACCAAAATCCCCCCCATGACAGGCACAGGAATCGTTGAAAGGGCTGCACCAAGCTTACCGCAGAATGAAAGCACAATGGCGAACACGGCAGCCCAGGTCATAACCACTGGATTAAACACTTTGGTCAACGCAACCGCACCAGACACTTCTGAGTAAGTCGTATTCGGCGGACCACCCATCATCGCGGCCGCAGACGTTGCCAGGCCATCACCCAACATAGTGCGGTGCAAACCCGGTTTCTTAAGATAGTCTTTATTGGCAACGGCACTGATCGCCGTAACGTCACCAATGTGCTCTACCGCAGGGGCGATCGCAATCGGCAAAATGTACAGAACCGCCTGCCAGTTCCATTCCGGCATTGTAAAGCTGGGTACGGCAAACCAAGGCGCCGCTTTTACAGCCTCAAAATCCACCATGCCATACGCAATCGCTGCCAAATAACCTGCAATGATCCCGCTCAGAATAGGCAGCAACCGAAACAACCCTTTCGCCCAAACCGAAACACCTATGGTCACAAACAAAGAGATTGCCGCAACTATTAAGGCATCCGCTTGATCAACAAGCTGTACTGCACCATCTCCGGTTTGACCCATCGCCATGTGCACGGCCACAGGCGCAAGACCAAGTCCGATCACCATAATCACAGGGCCCACCACCACCGGCGGTAATAAACGATGAATGAACGCCTGACCTCGCCACGCAATGCAAGCACTCAAGATCATATATAGAACACCCGCAGCCACTAAGCCACTCATAGTTGCAGCAATGCCCCAGGTCTGAGTGCCATAAATAATCGGTGCGATAAATGCGAAAGAGGAGGCCAAAAACACCGGCACTTGCCGCTTGGTCACCAACTGGAAAATCAAAGTACCAACACCTGCGGTAAACAAAGCAACCGCCGGGTCAAGCCCCGTCAAAATGGGTACTAATACCAGGGCGCCAAACGCCACAAACAACATCTGGCCACCCAACAGAGCCATCTGCCATTTTTTTAAGTCATCCATTATCCAACCCTTATTGTTATGTAAGACGCTTATTTGGTGCCAAAAATCTTATCGCCAGCGTCACCCAACCCAGGAATAATATAAGCGTCATCATTAAGATGGCTATCCACCGAGGCAACGTATAAATCCACATCAGGGTGCGCAGCTTGTGCTTTTGCTATGCCTTCCGGTGCAGCCACCAAAAACAAGCCCATGATGTTGGTGCAGCCTGCTTTCTTTAGCAAATCAACCGTCGCAATAAACGAACCGCCCGTCGCCAGCATAGGGTCCAAAACCAAAGCCACACGTTGATCAATGTCTTTCACCAGCTTTTCAAAATAATAAACCGGTTCAAACGTCTCTTCATCACGGTACAACCCAACCACCGAGATTTTAGCATTCGGCATCATTTCCAAAACACCGTCTAACATACCAATGCCTGCACGAAGAATCGGCACGACAGTGACTTTTTTACCTTTAATCTGATCAACCTCAACAGGCCCGGACCAACATTCTTTGATCACTTTCTCAGTTTCAAAGTTGGCAGTCGCTTCATACGTTAAGAGCGCTCCCACTTCGGCCGCTAATTCACGAAATCTTTTGGTGCTGATTTCTTTTTCACGTAACAAAGACAGTTTATGTTGGACAAGCGGGTGGGTGATTTCGTGGACAGCCATGTTGCAGTCTCCTCGGTTGTTTAATTCGAAAAAGTTTACCTGAAATGTTTATAGAAGATATTCCGGATCTATACACAATTCGACAGGTAAAATAATGCGGCCATTTTGCCAAACCACCTCCGCCATTAAAAGCTGTCTTTTCGGTCAAAAGGAACTTTTGTCGGATATAACGAGAGAATTAGTGACGCTGTCCAGAGCCATATGCTATAAAGTTGAATGTTTTAGGGTTTATATAACTAATTTGCACTTTCATCACCGACTACAACAATAATGACACACGTGCTAAAAACTCTCGTTTTCCTGGTATTAATTACCTTCAGTTGGGTAATTCAGGCAGACGTGCCACCTCTGGAGCTTGATTCCACTCAGGACAAAGCCTCCCTGAGAGGGCACTTTCTGGCACTGGAAGATCCTGAAAACCAATTGTCCTTTGGCGATATCCTGAATAACGCACAACAACACTTTAAACCCATTGGCGCCATCAATCCTAACTTTGGTTTCAGCACCTCTACCTTTTGGCTCAAAGCAAAAATATCCGCACCCAAACACACAGGTTCAAGTAACGATCAACACGCCTGGATTCTGACCAGCAGCTATGCGCCATTGAAAGAACTCGAAGTTATTTTTTACGATGAATCCCAAAGAGCCATCCTCCACCACTGGAAAACAGGCACTGAACGTTCTTTTTATGATCGTCCGGTGGAACACCGAGGGTTTGTTTTTCCATTTGAGCTGAAGCAGAACAACGAACTGACCCTTTACGTTAAAGCCCGTTCGGATACTTCCATCCAATTGCCTTTAACTGTCTGGAAGCCAGAGAAGTTTTTCGCCAAAGACAGCTACACCATTTACTACTGGGGCCTGTACTTTGGCATCATGCTGTCCTTGCTTGCCTACAACAGCCTGATGTATGCCATGGTACGCAACGCATCATACGCCTACTACCTGATTTACGTGGTCGGCTTATCCGGAGTGGTGTTGTTTCTTAATGGTCAGGGTTTTCAGTTCTTTTGGCCAGACTTCCAACTATGGAACTCAATCGCACTGCCCTTTTTTACCGGCGTAACCCTGGCCAGCGGCGCTCAGTTCGGGCGGCTCATTCTCAAAAGTGAAAAGCTCACGCCCCAGTTTGATAAAATCATGCTGTGTTTGATTGGCATCGGTGTTTTGATCGCGCTGACCCCTTTCGTCGGTTTGCCCCAACTGCCACAAGTTTCAGGCTACTTAGGCGGGTTATTACCACTGATTTTATTAATCGCTGGCATATTTTCATTACGGGAAGGCAATCAACTGGCGGTATTTTTTATCAGCGCCTGGGTTTGTTTTTTATTAGGACTCACCTGCTATCTACTCAATGTATTCGGCTACCTGCCAACCAATGCATTAACCAGTAACGCCTTACAAATCGGTTCTGCCGGAGAAGTCACCCTGCTATCGTTTGCCCAGGCCTTCAGGATGAAGCTGGAGCGACAAAAACGATTCGATGCCCTCAAGAATGAAAATGAAGCGGTCTTAAAATGGCAGCAAGCAGAAAAACACCTGCTTCATCAAGCGCAACACCACCCTTTAACGCTGCTGCCTAATCACAGTTTATTGAGCATGAAAATCAATGAGTTGCTGAAACACACTGGCAGCAACCGATCTTCGTTTGCCATCATCTTAATTCACATCAACCGTTTCAGTGAGATCAATAAAACACTCGGCAAAATTAATGCTGATCAAATTCTGATTCAGGCAGCGGACCGGATACACTTATCCACCCTGGACATTCAGTCGCTGTACTCATTGGAAGTCACCAACAAAACGAAATACAACGTCGCCATGTTGGATAACGCCACCTTCGCCTGCATTACAGACACCACTGGAATGCGTAATACCGCTGGTTATATTACCGAACAAATTCAGCAATCCATCTCCGTACCGATTAACTTTCAGGGCATGTCGATCAGCCTGGACTGCAGCGCGGGCATTGCCAATTTCCCGGAAGACGGCCTTGATTCTGAAACGCTGCTCAAACACGCAGAAGTGGCCATGACGCTTGCCCGCAAACATCGTAAGTCGGTGGCCGTCTATAACCCTCTGCAAGACAGCTACAGTACCCGTCGGTTAAAGCTCATGGGAGAGCTGCACCATGCCATCGACCAAAATCAACTCAGCCTGTATTTCCAGCCACAGATAGATTCTAAAAGCCGGATGCCCATTGCCTTTGAAGCCTTGCTGCGCTGGACACATCCTACGGAAGGCTATATTCCTCCGACCGAGATCATCACCCTGGCGGAGCAGTGCGGCTTAATGAAGTCCATTACCCAGTGGGTAATTGCCGAATCTTTGACCTTCGGCAACACACTGGATCGCTTGGGGTATAACCTCAAGCTGGCCATCAACATTTCACCGAATAACCTGCATGAACACGACTTTGCTTCGTCCATCAGACAAGCATTACAGGTGCACCAATACAACCCAACCAAAATGGTATTAGAGTTCAGCGAAAGCAGCATCATTGACTTCTCGAACCAGGCGGAGAAAACGCTGCTCGACTTAAAGAAGTTAGGCGTGCAACTTTCACTCGATCAATTTGGCAGCGGCCATTCATCTCTGTCGAAGTTGAAAACCATTCCGCTCAATCAAGTGAAAATCAGCCCCGAGCTGGTGCTCGACATCAGCAACGAAAGCAACACCAAAAACATCGTAGAAACCATCATCAAACTGGGTCACTTACTCGGTATTCCCTGTGTGGCTGTCGGTGCTGAAAACCTGTTATTAACCGATTGCCTGACTGCAATGCACTGCGATGCATTACAAGGCAATTACATCGCAGCACCTATGTCGCAAGAAGCCATTTTCAAATGGCTCGAAAACCACCTGAAAACAGCCAAAGAAACTCAGGCCAAAGTCATCGATTTTACCACCTTCGATGACGGCCCTTCTTAAAAAGAAATCAAAAACCAGCAGGCTGTTGATTTTCGTTATCGAGGCAGGACTAACAAGGCAAAATCAGACAAAAAAGCGGGATTTATAGTTCATAAATGAGCACTTTGAGCCTGATTTTAACGCCGTTAGGGCAACACAGATAGAAAACTAGGAGTCATTTCGAGGCTTGATGAGCTGAGCGTAATAACCACTTGCCGAGGCGATTTCAAAAAATACCTCAGGGTCATTCGCGACCTGCCAACCATGCTCGCTGATCACCAAGCCTTCCAGCAAACACCCCGGAATGTTGCCACTGTGAAAATTAGGCATTCTGGGGTACATCGCAAACTCAGTTGCGCCGACCACGGTTTTAAACAAATGCACCCCCTGAATAGCCAGTCGGTTTCGAATAGGTCGTTTGATGCAAGGGTGTGTGTCATCCGCCACATAAGCGCCCGGCTTGAACCATTCCACCATGTCCTCGATGTCATTCCCCCGCGCAGTCAATACCAACACCAAGTCCGCTTCAGATAAACGTTCCGGTCGCTGACTTTGGAGCACCTGAGCGCCGTATTCAATGGTGCCAACTTCCTGTTCATACCTTGGATCAATCGCAATCACTTTCAGAAATAACTTGGATAAATCCTGAATTAAGGGCTCACCAATCCGGCCTGCCCCACCAAGAATGGCAATGGTCAGTTGATTTGTTGGACGACCGAACTTATCGGCCAGCTGCTTCGCCGACTCCACCATCGCAAAACGCGTTCCCAAACAGCCATTCACCAACGGTTGTTCCAGTTTCAGACCCGCCCTCAAGGCAAATCCGGGAAGCCGACCCACCAACGAGAAAGTGTCTGTGACTTTATAAGTATTTTGAATGCCATAAATGTAATTTCTGACGGCTTCCGAGTCTTCCGCCAGCTCATTTTCAGGAATGGGGGTCGTCACCATCATGCCCCAGCCTAATTTAGATTTGAACAACCCCACCAACACCGACGAAGGACTTAACGCCCGGAACCAGTCAGGAAAATAAGCACGCTGATCCCCCTTAGTGCCATAAACCGCAAACACCACCTTTGGCTTTAACGCCTTTTTAAGTAAAGGCGCCAGTAAATTCACCAGAAGAAACGCGAACATCCGCCCATAACGCCAGAGCGCGCGCTGTAACAGATAAATACCATGGAAACTGTGCTCCGGATCGGAGACTTTTTGTTCAGTGGTGGCGTCGCTCAGAAACTGTTCCGGAGAAGAAGAGATTTTTGCCAGAAACTCAAAATCCGGCGAGCCTTTTTCCGGCCGATCTTCAAACGCCAAACCAATCACGTTCTGAGAAATTTTTTGAATTTTTACGCGCTTTTTAAAATCCCCGGAATCACTGTGAATCGTTACCCCTAAAGACGACTTATTTTCTGCCGCAGTGGCCAACGAAGACGATGCGTTGTTGACTAATGTCAGCTGAATACCCTGATCGGATATTCCCGATGCTCTTGCCTGAAACGTACACTCCCCCACTTCAAGCTCTGCAGGTAAATCAATGCCATAAATTCCTTTTGAACCCAGCTCAGTCATATATCAATCCCTTTTTTTCTGATTATTTTGGTTTTCCATCACACAAACTCAGAGCGAGCAAAGACAATCTAAATACTTATATTTCAATAACTCCTACTGTTGATGATGAAAATTGTTCTGCACGCCTTCGGCCATCAAAATGATGAGCCTGTCACAGCATTCAAGAACTAAATAAAGTAATAGCGGGGATTGAATCAACTCGCAACGTAAGACAACAAAACTTTACGATTAAGACAATTAGTCAACCTATTAGACGACATTTCCTTAACGAAACGTCAGCCAATGACTGGTACTTTTTTATCAATCCAAAAAGAAACGGGGAAAAAGCATCCTGCAACTGCACCAGATTACAGCCATATCGACGCAGAACGCTTCTGACAAGGATAGACTCAGCTTGTCAGCCCCTAAAAACACAACGGGTAGTTGCTTACTCGGAGGAAGTAAAAGAAAAAGAGTCAAATCGCCGGGCGTCAACAACACCCAGCAATAGTTTGTGTATTGGTATTAAAAGATGACGCGATATACCGCACGAATTACTTGGCCAACCAGCCAATCACTTGCTGGCGCTCTTCATCCGTCATCTGGGTAATATTCCCTAGCGGCATGTATTTCGACTGAATCACTTCGATCAGTTTCGGTTTAAGCACATTCACCTGTGCCTGTGTTTCCAAAGAAACACCGGCCGGAGGCGAAGCAAAACCGGCCTGAGTCGGCTGGGCAGCATGACAACTTGCACAACGCTCTTTCATGATCGCCATACCTTGTACATCGGTAAAACCAGCAACCGCTTCCTGATCCACTTCCACCGGCTTAGGCGCGATCCAGAACGCCACACCCGCCATCATGATGGCCGCAATTACAAGAATCGCCGGTTTGAATTCGCCACGGTGACGCAAGTTAAAGAAATGACGGGCAAATGCCAGAATAAAACACATTGCAGATAGCACTAACCAATTCAGCTCATGAGAATACGTCATCGGATAGTGATTACTGATCATGATGAACAGCAATGGCAATGTGAAATAGTTGTTATGGGTTGAACGTAACTTGGCAAACGCACCGTATTTAGGGTCTGGCGCTTCGCCACGCTGTACCGCTTCAACCAACGCACGCTGTGACGGCATGATGCCCAAAAACACGTTACCGGCCATGATGGTACCAATCAAAGCGCCCACATGAATGAATGCTCCCCTTGGCGAGAACACTTCGCTGGCAAACCAAGCCATGAACACTAAGAAAGATGACAACACTAAACCAAAAGCTTTGGCGTTATGACGAAGCGGCGTTTTTACTAAGGCTTCGTACACCGCAAAGCCAACCGCGATATAGGCCATACCAAGGCCAATGGCCTGCCATTGAGTCAATTCCAGACGAGAGTTATCAATCAGGTAACTTTCTGCGCCGATGTAATACACAATCCACAACATGGCCATACCGGTCAGCCAGGTGGTATAAGCCTCCCACTTAAACCAGTGCAGATTATCCGGCATTTTTTCAGGTCCTAACTTGTACTTGGCTACCTCGTAAAAACCACCACCGTGAATCGCCCACAAGTCACCACCAATGCCTTTGTCTTTTTTCCACTGAGGTGGATTTTCAAGGCTGTTATCCAACCAGACAAAGTAAAAGGACGCACCGATCCAGGCAACACCGGCAATCACATGGAACCATCTGAAAAACAGATTGGCCCATTCCAGTAAATACGCTTCCATTATGATGCCCCTCCTGCTGTTTCAGAGGACTTGTCACGATCGTGAACCAGTTTTCCGGCCACATACGTCGCTCGTACTGCTCGGTCATCGCCAAGAATGATCATTGCAAACAGCTTTTCAGCCAAGGTCTTGCACTTACTCTGTTTCAGACTCATCAAAGGCGTGCTATTGAAATCCAATACCGCGAAATCGGCTTCATTACCCTGTTTGAACGACCCGATCTTATCTTCCAGCTGTAGTGTTTTGGCATTACCAAGGGTGGCCAAATACAGGCTCTTCAATGCAGACAGTTTATTGCCGTTTAACTGAGTGACTTTATAGGCTTCATTCAGGGTTTGAAGCATGGAGAAGCTGGTACCGCCTCCCACGTCCGTCGCCACACTGTACGCTACTTGCTCTTGTTCCAGCTCTTTAATGTCCAACAGACCACTGCCCAAAAACAGGTTAGACGTAGGACAGAAAGACACGCTTGAACCGGTTTCACGGAAACGTTCATGTTCGCGAGGTGTTAAGTGAATGCCGTGGGCAAAGACACTGCGCTTACCCAGCAAGCCAAACTGATCGTAGACATCCAGATAGTCCTTGCTGTCAGGGAACAGCTCCTGCACAAAAGCCACTTCGTCTTTGTTTTCTGAGATGTGAGTCTGCATGTACACATCCGGATATTCTTCCATCAGCTGGCCTGCTTTCTGAAGCTGCTCTTCTGTGGAAGTAATGGCGAATCGAGGCGTAACCGCATACAGCTGACGGCCTTTGTTGTGCCAGGCTTCAATCAGTTCCTTACTGTCCTGATAACTGCTTTCAGGCGTGTCACACAAAAATTCAGGCGCATTACGGTTCATCATTACTTTGCCGCAAATCATTCGGGTATTGCGTTGCTCTGACGCTTCAAAAAACGCTTCAACGGATTGCTTGTGTACGGTACCAAACACCAACGCCGTGGTCGTACCGTTCTTTAACAACTCATCCAGAAAGAAGTTAGCGATGTTGGAAGCATACGCTTTATCTTCAAACTGTCGTTCGGCCGGAAAGGTGTAATTATTTAACCAATCCAATAACTGCTCACCGTAGGATGCTATCACTTCCACCTGAGGAAAATGGATATGGGTATCAATCATCCCCGGAATGATTAAGTGATTCTTGTACTCAACCACCTTGATGTCATCCGCCAACTGAGCCAAAACCTCAGAAGCCTCTCCCAATTGAACGACCTTGCCGTCTTCAACCACCAGGGCGCCATCTTCAAAAAACTGATACGCCTTATCCCCGTCCACGTCCGGGTCGGATAAAAAGTGCAGTACTGCAGCTCGATAAACAGTCGGGCGTTGTGCATTCGTCATTATCACGGTCTCTTATAAATCTATTGTTATGTCCAGGTTCTTATCGAAAAAGAACTCTTCACAGTTATTGCCTTCACCCTTGCGATCCACCACCAGGAAATCACACACTTTATGCAATCCAAGGACGGGGTGATGCCAGGTATTCATGTGGTAATTAATGCCCTGTGTACTCTTGGCTAAAAACAGGTGCAAATGTTCCGGCGTCAGTTCTTCCACAGGGTCCGCCACCAAAACCAGATAGTCTTCGCCCGACAAAGGCTGAAACGATTGACTGCCTCTGGGATGACGCTCCATCATTTCAATCTTCATCGGTAACTGACGTGGCTGAGCACGGAAAATATTGATCACTGCGGTGTCCGCCGGAGTTTCCAGCTCAACCTTCACTAACGAATCATAACGCTCGGTGTTTCCGTCATTGATCATGATCAGTGAGTCTTTGGAAACATCGCCCGCTTCCACCACATCACCAAAGGCCGCAAACGCCTCTTTGGTTAACGGCTTAGGCGTTAATTGGTAAGTGCTCATTAACTGCCTCTGTAAGTCGATATGCCATACGCTGAAACCAACAGCGGCACATGGTAATGCTCTTCTGGCTTCTCGATCCGGAAATCAAACGTCACCACCGGGTAAAAACAGGTCTTACCTTGTTTCTCGAAATACGGGTCGGTTGCAAACTCAATCCGGTAAATGCCTTTCTCGCGCTGCTGACCATCCAGCCAATCAACTATCCGGCCATCGACATTAGTCACGCCCGATGCAATTTCAACCAGCGCACCGTCGATCTGCTTATAAAGCGTTACGGCCATGCCCTGAGCAGGGCCCCCTAAATTCGTATCCAACACATGCGTGGTAATCGGACTTGCCATTGTTCAGCTCCTTATCGCTCAGAGATTTTTGTTTCAGGATTGATGTCTGTCGGTAACAATTTATTGATACGGATGGCTGTGATTTTGGCCTGTTCGCCAGCCGCCGTTTCCAACTCCTGTTCACGGGCGTTTGGCAACCGAGCCTGAAGAATTTCCAGCATCTCAGCAGCACTCTTGCCGGTGGCACACACAATGAAAATAAACCCGTTTTGGTTTTCGTATTGGGTATTGCCGTCCGCCAACGCCTGAATCACTTCTTCCGAAGCCGTATTGACCGACGATTGCTCACCGGATGCCAACTGCTTGGTATGCGCATACTTCTTACGAAGGCTGGTTACATCACCAATTTTCGGATGACCTTCAAAGGCTTCCAAGTAATCCGCTTCGCCTAACCCACTCCACACCTCAATAGCCACTTCCTGACACTGCTGAATGGACACGAACGGCCGCCTGGCGACCATGCCCTCAATCCAGCGGGAAGACGTGCAGCAGTTTTCAAAGGCAAACTTTGCATCGTCTTCCGACAGGTTATTCAACTGACTTAACGTGTAGGTCAAATCACTCATTCGTTACTCTCCCTTGACCGTTTCAGGGAAGCCCCATAAACGCAAACGGCTGATACCACCATCCGGGTACATCTTGATACGAACGTGAGTAAATGCAGCGTTACCGCTGACCAATTCTTCTTTAAAGGTATGTTCACGGTCTTCATACAGCTTGGTCCGACCAATGATCGGCTGCCAGTAAATGTCCGCAGTACTTGAAGTTTCGGCCGTCAGTGCATCCGAGTGCGCGTCAGCTTTAAGTAATTCGATGTCTGACGCCTGAGCGTCTGTTAATACTGCGCCTTCCAGAGAGAACGCATCCGGGTAGTTACCTTTGAAATGGCAGGTATCAACCAATATTTTATTGATGCTGCCTTTCGCGGCAAGCTGAAGCACCAACCAGTCGTTATCACGATCTACCTGAACATCGCCAATGGTACGACGGCGTTTGGTTTCCCAACCATCACCCATGTTCGCACCGCGTTCCGGCATGATCAGGTTTTCCATATGACTGAAAAACATATCAGAACACACCAGCGGGCGAGCACCGTTTTTAATGTAGGCAAGATCCACCGGCTCACCCGGCAGGAACCAGTCCCAATCCGGTACAATGTCACCATACACGCGAAGACGGGCAACACCACCGTCCGGGTACATGTGGAAACGAACGTGCGTCCAAACGCCTTCCACCTCGGCGTCGATCAGGTTTTCACTGCCTGGCTCAACGTTCGTGACCGGCACGATTTCAGTCCACTCAGTGGCATCCGTCGGCTCACCTTTGATACGACAAGCTTCCAAAGAAACTTTCTGTGGTGCATTACCCAGGAAGTGATTGGTGTCGGCATTGATGCCTACAATTTTGCCCTGAGCACCCAACTTGATAATGCACCAGTCATGATCCAAACCGTCCGATGAAGAGCCGTCCGGACGGAAACGACGACGACGGGATTCCCAACCGTCCATCCACTTTCCACGGTCCGTGTACTTATCATCAATAAACACACCACGACCCGGTTTTAACAAATTCTCCATTTCCGCAAAAAAATCATCGCTGCAGGAAAGTGTCTGACCGCCCAAACGACGGCTGGCCAAATCGGTATAACGTTGTGAAAAACGATTCATCTCTACTTGTGTTGCCATGTATCTTGTTACCTTCAAACTGCCAATCCGTTAGAAACAGAATGGCCTATTCATTCCCAAGAGGCTGAGCTGTTCAGGCCTCGATTATTTTCATTTCAAATTTTATTGCCCGAGCGGGCTAACTTTGACCAATGACTTCATGCTCTGACACTTTGCACTTAAGTATGGGTCACTTTAAGGACGGAACCCTGGCCTTCGGTATTTACCTCACCGCCAAGCTCTTGTTTGATCTCTTTCCACGCCAATCCTCGGCGGGCATCAGTGGTTTTACCTTTGTTCTCGACTGCAATCAGCTGACCGGCAATCGACACAGCCACCTCCATAGGCAACTTACCCGGCACATCGCTTAATCCCACCGGACAGGTAATACGGTCAATATCGGTTTGATCGATACCTCGATGTAGCATGCGTTTAACAAAACGCTCCGCTTTGGTCAGTGATCCGATCAGACCAACGTGTCTCAAATTGCCATGCTTAATCGCGGACAAGCACAACTCATAATCCAACTGATGATTATGAGTCAAAATCAGCACATCTGAGCCGTTCGGTAACTGCTCAAGTTCATAGGTCGGTTGATCACTGATCACCTGAGTGACATTGGCAGGAACGTCCGCCGGAAACTCCGCTTCACGAGAATCTACCCAGGTTACCTTACAAGGCAGCCCGGCCAGAATCGTTACCAGAGCTTTGGCCACATGGCCGGCTCCGAACAAGCCGATATGAAAATCACAACCGGCAAACGTTTCCATCAGTACCGTTGCGCTGCCGCCACAACACTGACCAAGGGATGCACCCAACGGGAAGTGCTGTATTTCCTGCACCGACTTATTGTCAGAAATCATTTCACGGGCTTTATTGGTCACCACAAACTCCAGATGACCGCCACCAATGGTGTCGTAGGTGCTTTCACCGGTAATGACCATCTTGCTGCCCTGATCACGGGGAGTAGACCCTGTACAACCAAGCACCGTCACCAACGCATAAGCTTCGCCTTTATGCTGACAACGCTGCACTGCATCAAACCATCGCTGAGTTTTCATTGCACCATTCGCCATCACATCACCTACGCATTTACGGAATCAGCAGTTGCCGCGTCTTGAGCCCATTGCGCTTCCTTCGCGCGTTCCGTCGCCATCACCGCATTCAACACACACTCCGGCGTGGCTGGCGTATTCATTGGCGGGCTGAAACGGTAATCCGCAATACTCGATACCGCATCACGCAACGCCGACCAAACCGAAATGCCCAACATAAACGGTGGTTCACCCACGGCTTTTGAGCGATATACAGTAGCTTCACCGTTCGGACGGTCTTCCAGCAATTTCACCCTGAAATCAATCGGCGCATCACCGACCGCCGGAATCTTATAAGTGGCCGGGCCATTGGATAAAAGCTTGCCTTGGTTATTCCAAACCAGCTCTTCCGTAGTCAGCCAACCCATGCCCTGAACAAACGCGCCTTCAATCTGGCCGATATCAATGGAAGGGTTCAACGAGCGCCCCACATCATGAAGAATGTCGGTTCGCAGAACCTTATATTCGCCCGTTAAGGTATCCACAATCACTTCAGAGACTGCTGCGCCATTGGCGTAATAATAGAAAGGTCGGCCCTTGCCGGTTTCACGGTCGTAGTGAATCTTTGGCGTCTTATAAAAGCCGGTCGAAGATAAAGGCACCCGGCCCATATAAGCCTGCTGAACAAAGTCCGCAAAAGGTACCCACTGCTCTTCACCCGCAGCATTCGTGACCACTAGATGATTGGATTCAAGGCGAACCTTATCTTCTTCAACCTGATAGTGTTCAGTCGCAAATTTGAATAGGCCGTCTTTAATACGGAGGCAAGCATCGCGCGCTGCCATACCATTCAAATCAGTCCCTGACGATGCCGCCGTCGGCGAGGTATTCGGCACCTTATCGGTTCGGGTGGAAGACACCTGAACGGTGTCCAGATCCACCTGGAATTCTTCCGCCACAATCTGGGCCACTTTCAGGAACAAGCCCTGACCCATTTCCGTACCGCCGTGGCTCAAATGAATGCTGCCATCGGTATAAATATGTACCAAAGCACCCGCCTGATTCAGAAACTGAACGGTGAATGAAATACCAAACTTCACCGGTGTCAGCGCAAGGCCTTTTTTCATGAACGGGCTTTGTGCATTGAAAACTTTGATCTCTTCACGACGTTTCCAATAGTCTGAAGTGTTTTCTAATTCTTCGATCAATTCCGGCAATAAATTATGTTCAACCGTCTGGCCATAGTGCGTTTGATTACGCTCATCGATCTGGCCGTCGTCGGTTTTAATGTGATCGTATTTGATGCCATACAGATTACGCTTACGAATGGTTAACGGGTCTTCCCCCATATGACGGGCAATGTCGTCCATCATTAATTCAGCAACCATCATTCCTTGCGGGCCACCAAAACCACGGTAAGCCGTCGCGGAAACAGTATGAGTTTTACAACGATGACCCGTCACCGTCGCATTGTTCAGATAATAAGCGTTATCGGAGTGGAACATGGCGCGATCCACAATGGCGTCCGATAAGTCCGGCGAGTTACCGCACTTACCGGCAACCATGATTTCAGCGCCTTGGATAATGCCTTGCTCATCCACGCCCACATCGTAGGTGTTATAGAAATCATGGCGCTTACCCGTCATCTCCATATCGTCCTGACGGGACATACGGTATTTCACCGGCTTACCGGTTTTATTAGCTAAAATGGCAGCAATACAAGCCAAAGGCGCCGCCTGGGTTTCTTTACCACCGAAACCGCCGCCCATACGACGGACATCCACCTGCACTTTATTAATGCTGACGCCCAGTACTTCGGCGACCAACTTCTGAACTTCGGTCGGATGTTGGCTTGAAGTGAAAACTTCCATGCCTCCGTCTTCGGTAGGCACCACCGAGCTTACCTGCCCTTCCAGATAAAAGTGCTCCTGGCCTTTAACGTACTGCTCACCCTGAATCCGATGAGCTGCATTCTCAAGCGCTTTCGCTGAGTCACCACGTTTATGCTGATGGGTCGGACGCACGAAGAATTTATCTTTCAGCGCTTTTTCCACCGTCAACACGGGCTCTAAGACATCGTATTCAATTTCGGCCAACGCAGCAGCTTTCTTGGCTTGTTCAAACGATTGCGCGGCTACAGCAAAAATTGGCTGACCAATGAACTCACACTCATCACTGACCAATACAGGGTCACCCGGAAACACCGGACCAATATCAGTGTGACCCGGAACGTCTTTGACGGTAATGACCGCTTCCACGCCCGGTGCCGAACGAACCGCCGACAGGTTCATCAATTTGATTTTGGCGTGAGCGTATTTACTGCCCCCCACAACAACATGCAACTGATTCGGGTATTCCGGCATATCATCAACATAAACGGCTTTACCCGTGACATGTTTTTCAGCACTTTCGTGCTTCATGCTTTGGCCTGTTTTACCTTTTGATGGTCTTTCACGCATAGGTAATTCATTGGTATTGGTGTCGATTAACTTACGCATGATAAGCCTCACCTTGTTTATCAGAGCCGCTCACGGCGGTTAACACATCGTTCGGATTCAGCGCAGCGCTGTGGACTTGTTCGATACGTGAAATTTTTTCCGGTTCCAGTAACTCCAGCGCACACTTACGCATCAGCCCTTTGGCAACCTGAATGCGATACTCGGCTGTCGCACGAACATCACTTAATGGCGTAAAGTCATTGGGTAACTCATTGGCTGCATTCATGAAGCTCACTTCCGATAACGGCTTACCCACCAGAGCGCGTTCAACATTGCACGCCGCTTTCGGAATGCCGGCCATGCCGCCAAAACCGGTACGCACGTCTTTGATGATGCCGTCTTCAGAGGTCACCACAAAAGCGGCCAATACCGCCGAAATATCGTCTTCAATCCGCTTGGAAATTTTGAATACTTTCAGTGTCTGGTTTGCTTGCAAACGGGGAACCCGGATCGCACGAATGTACTCACCCGACTGCAAAGCGGTTTGTTTATAATCCAGGAAGAATTGATCAATCGGCAACCAGCGGTGGGTATGTTTACTCACCAACTCCAGCTCCGCGCCCAGCGCAATCAATACCGGCGGCGTATCGCCAATCGGTGATGCATTACCGACATTGCCACCCAGCGTACCGTTATTACGAACCTGACGAGAGCCCAGACGATCCAACAAAGCTGAAAATTCCGGATAATGGGTGGTTAGTGTTTCTTCAATTTCAGCGTAAGTTGCTGCGCCACCAAACGTCACTTTGTCGTCAGTCACTTCGATGGTTTTCAGGGACTCAATGGCTCCGATGGACACCAGCTTATTAATGGACTTATTAAACTGCGTCACTTCCAGCGCCAGATCGGTCGCTCCGGCTACCATACGGGCATCCGGGTGCTCGGCCAATAAATCCTTAAGCTGAGCTTCGTTTTCAACCACCCAGGATTGCTCTTTTTTCTTACGAAGGTTACGTGTTCTTCGTTCTGCTTCGGTGCCCGCATTATGAATCTCACCCGACAACTGTTCTTCTGGTTGCCAAATCCCCACATTGGCGACGTCGGGATATTCATTCATGTTTCGGGCGGCATCAATGATCGGGCGATAACCCGTACAACGGCACAAATTACCAGACAGGGCGTCTAGAATTTGATGTTCCGAAGGCTGTTCACCTTCAACATTTTGATGCAAGGCAGCCAGCGACATGATGATTCCTGGCGTACAAAAACCGCACTGCGAACCGTGATAGTCAACCATGGCCTGTTGCGCCGGATGAAGCGAGCGACCGTCGGCCAGAGCGTCAATCGTAATGACACTCTTGCCATGCAATTGCGCCAGAAACGTTATGCAGCCGTTGATCGCTTTATAAACCCATTTCCCTGCTTGTTTCTCACCTAACAGAACACTGCAGGCGCCACAATCACCGGAGCCACAACCTTCTTTGGTACCCGTTAATGATTTACGGGTTCTTAAATAACGAAGCACCGTCGTATCAGGCGTAAGATCGGCCTCTTCAATCCACCGACCATTTAGACAAAATTTAATCACAAGCTTACCTTCATCGAGCCTAAAACTTTCCGATAAACGCTATGGAAAGATAATTATTATTTTCTATCTGTATTAATAATGAACTATTTTCAGAAAATCACGTAACCAATCATCCGAAGACATCAATACCTTATGCAATTAACTGACCATACAGTCAGCTTTTTGTAAAATACAGACTATTTCATGAAAAGGAAAGAAAGATTTAGATAAAATCGATGAAACACACAGCAAAAACCTGACCATAAAGATCAACCACCTTGGTAATAATTTTAGCCAAAACCACAAACCCGCACCAAAACTAACCAATTGGTTACTTTTTTGCACCATTACATCCCATTTCCAACACCAAACCCAAACACGACTATTTTTTGTACAACACTTTAGTTGTACGAGATACAATTAGAACTCGAAACATAATTTTTGCAACCCGCATGGTTACTGACTCTCTGGACAAATTTTAAAGAAAGTACTATTTTCCGCACGCGATTTTACGAAATATGGCAAAGAACTTGCTTTTTAATTTCTGTCCACTTGGTCAAGTTGTAGAAAAATGAAACGCATTGAATTAAAAAACATCACCAAACGATACCCTGGCTGTATCGCGAACCAATCTGTGGCTTTATCTGTGGATGCCGGTGAAATCCATGCTTTACTCGGCGAAAACGGCGCGGGCAAAAGTACCCTGATGAAGATCATCTATGGTGTTGTAAAGCCAGACGAAGGTGAAATGCTGTGGGAAGGGAAGGCAGTCCAGGTTCAGGGCCCGGCCCATGCTCGTAAGCTGGGTATCGGTATGGTATTCCAACACTTCTCATTATTTGAAACCTTGACCGTTGCAGAAAACATAGCACTTAGTCTCCCAAAGTCAGAAGTAAAATCACTTGATGCACTAAAAGAACGCATTATTGACGTTTCGAAACACTACGGCATGCAGCTGGACCCGAATCGTTACGTTCATACCCTTTCCATCGGAGAGCAACAGCGCGTTGAAATCGTCCGCTGTTTATTGCAGGACGTAAAACTGCTGATTTTGGACGAACCCACTTCCGTATTAACACCCCAGGAAGTAGAGACTTTATTTAAAACCTTGCATCAATTATCCGATGAAGGCTGCAGCATTCTGTTTATTTCTCACAAGCTCGATGAAGTCAGAGCGCTTTGTGATAACGCCACGATTCTACGCGGCGGAAAAATCAGTGGGGACTGCATTCCAAAAGACACCACCACCGATGAAATTGCACGTCTGATGGTCGGAGACGATACCCCCCTGACGGAGGATTACCAAAAAGCCAGTGGCGGCCAACCTTATCTCACCATCCACCGTTTAAGTTACAAATCAAACGACCCGTTTGCGACACCGCTGAAAGACATCTCGTTTGATGTGAAAGCAGGTGAAATTCTTGGCATTGCCGGCGTCGCAGGCAACGGACAAGAAGAACTGCTCAGTCTGATCAGTGGTGAAGAAACCACTCAAGCCGCCGCCGTCAAGTTTGCCGAAAAAGCCGTGGCTCACCTGACACCCGAGAAACGAAGAGTGTTAGGGCTCGGTTTTGTGCCGGAAGAACGTCTTGGCCGAGGAGCTGTACCGGACATGTCCTTAGAGCAAAACGCCCTATTGACCGGTTATCAGGGCGACCTCACCCAAAAAGGCTGGATTAACACCGCCAAGGTCAAAGCCTTTACCCAAAAAATTATTGAACAGTTCAACGTGAAAACCGCCGGTTCCCTGGCTCAGGCCAAAAGTTTATCCGGTGGTAACTTACAGAAATACATCATAGGTCGTGAAATTCTGCAGAACCCAAAACTGCTGGTTTGTTCCCATCCAACCTGGGGCGTCGACATTGGTGCCGCAATTTTGATTCGCCATGCGCTGATCGAGTTGCGTGATCAGGGGGCCGCTATTTTAGTGGTGTCAGAAGACATTGATGAACTTTACTCAATCAGTGATCGCATTTGCGCTATCTGCGATGGCCAACTTTCGCCCGTCGCTCCGACCAATGAAGTTTCCATTAACCAGTTAGGTAAATGGATGGCCGGCGACTTTTCTTCTGTGCCCACCGACAGCAACACCAACGCGGCAACACCTCTGACCAATGCCGGAGGCCTGACCTCATGATATTCAATCAAATTGCACTCGAAAAACGCCCTTCTGACTCCAAAACCATGGCGTATCTGTCGCCAGTGCTGGCGATTGTCCTCACCCTCATCAGTGGCGGACTGCTGTTTGCAAGCCTGGGACAAGACCCGATCCATGCGCTTTATACCTTTTTTGTTGCTCCCCTGTCCGACCTTTACGGCTGGACGGAACTGGGCACCAAAGTGGCCCCGTTATTGTTATGCGCCATGGGCCTGACCTTATGCTTTAAAGCCAAAATCTGGAACATTGGTGCCGAAGGCCAGTTCATTCTAGGTGGCCTTGGCGGTGGCTACATCGCACTTGAGCTGCTGGAAGTGGAAGGTATGTGGGTACTGCCTGCGGTTTTAATTTTTGGTGCTTTGTGTGGTGTCGCCTGGGCGGCGTTGGCTGCACTGCTCAAAACACGCTTTGGTGCCAATGAAATTTTAACCACCATCATGCTCAACTACATAGCGTTGAACTGGCTGTTGTATGGCGTACACGGGCCACTGAAAGACCCGGAAGGCTTTAATTTCCCTGAGTCTGCTATGTTATCCGAGTTCGCAACCTTACCTGTAGTGTTCGACGATTACCGTTTAAACATCAGCATTTATTTTGCCTTATTTGCTGCGGCCGTGATTTGGGCGTTGATGTCTAAAACCATGGTGGGTTTCCAGATTTCCGTCATGGGCGAAGACAAAGCCGCCGCACGCTTTGCCGGTTTCAAAGAGAATCGTCTGACCTGGTTTGTGCTGTTAATGTGCGGGGGACTGGCAGGATTGGCCGGCGTCTCCGAAGTGACCGGCCCGGTCGGGCAATTAACACCGTACATTTCTTCCGGTTACGGCTATGCCGCCATCATCGTGGTTTTCCTTGGCCGTATGCACCCGGTAGGTATTGTCATGGCCAGTATGCTACTGGCACTGACCTACATGGGTGGCGAAATGGCACAAATGGATTTATCCCTGCCGAAATCATTAACAGGACTCTTCCAGGGCATGTTGCTGTTTTACCTGCTGACCTGTGACCTGTTAATCAGTTATCGGATCATTCGTAAGGCTCCCCAAAAAAATCACTCGCAGAGTGCACAGAAATTAAACGCTCAAGCGTAGTGAGGCACAGTTATGGACATTGATTTAATTACCAACATTTTATTCGCCACTATTCGTACCGGTACTCCGCTGATCCTTATCGCTTTGGGCGAGATGGTCTGTGAAAAATCGGGCGTGCTGAATCTTGGCCAAGAAGGCATGGTACTGATGGGCGCAGTGTTAGGCTTCATTGCCTCTGTCGTGACTGGCCATGCGGGCTTTGGTATTTTGGCCTCCATCATCGCGGGTATGCTGATGTCTGCGCTGTTCGGCTTCCTCGCCATCTCTTTGGTATCCAATCAGGTGGCGACCGGCCTGGCGCTGACCATTTTCGGCACCGGATTAAGTGCATTTTTAGGCGCGGGTTATGTGGGTATGGCCATCGATGGCATTACTGCCTGGGAAATCCCGTTCCTGAGCGAGATTCCGGTGATCGGTAAGATCCTTTTCTCTCACGACCCTTTGGTGTATCTCTCCTGGATCATCTTCGGCCTGTTGTTCTGGTGCTTTAAGAGCACACGCTTAGGTTTAACGATCCGCGCTGTGGGCGAAAACCCGGAAGCGGCCAATGCCATTGGTATTTCCGTCATGAAAGTGCGTTATGGCGCAGTACTGTTCGGTGGTGCTATGGCCGGTTTGGCCGGTGGTTATTTGTCGATCGCGTACACCCCGATGTGGAGCGAAGGTATGTCCGCCGGTCGTGGTTGGATTGCCTTGGCGTTAGTGGTCTTCGCCAGTTGGAAAGCCGAACGAATTCTGTTGGGCGCTTACTTGTTTGGCGCGGCCAGCATCATGCATCTGGTGCTTCAGGGGCTGGGCTTTGAAGCTTCACCTAACTTGCTGGCCATGCTGCCATACGCGGCCACCATCATAGTGCTGGTTATTTTGGCCAGCGACGCCGTCAAAACCAAACTGAGTACCCCGTTAGCCTTAGGCCAGCCTTACCGGCCACAGGTTTAAGGCTGCGGAAGAACAAACGAAAAACACAACGATAAATTAAAAAATCACACTGAAAACAGATAATTACATTCATGATACCGCAAGGAGATCACATGACACGTTTGGCTGAAAAAGGGCTTTTTAAGAAAGGCAGTTCCCTCACCAAATTATTAACCGCCGCCACCTTAGCCGCTGGTTGCAGCTTGGCAGCCGCTGAAGCGCCACTGAAAGTAGGCTTCGTATACGTTGGTCCAACAGGGGATGCTGGCTGGACATACGCTCATGACGAAGGCCGTAAATACATGGTTGAGCAGTTAGGCGATCAGGTCGAAACCACCTACGTTGAAAGTGTGGCAGAAGGCGCCGACTCTGAGCGCGTTATCCGACAAATGGCGGCCAAGGGCCACGACTTAATCTTCACCACTTCGTTCGGTTATATGAACCCGACACTGAAAGTGGCCAAGCGTTTCCCGAAAGTTAAGTTCGAACACGCGACCGGTTACAAGCGTGGTAAAAACACAGGCACCTATTTCGCCCGAGCTTATCAGGGCCGTTATTTGACGGGCATGATCGCTGGCAAAATGACTGAATCCAACGTCATCGGCTATGTGGCTTCGTTCCCGATTCCGGAAGTGATCCGTGGCATCAATGCCTTTACCAAAGGCGCTCAGGAAGTAAATCCGGACGTAAAAGTCAAAGTGGTTTGGGCAAGCACTTGGTATGACCCGGCCAAAGAGCGTGAAGCTGCTGAAACCCTGATGCTGCAAGGTGCAGATATTCTGACTCAACACACAGATTCTGCCGCCGTGATTCAGGCAGCGCAATCGAAAGGCAAATACGCCATCGGTTACCACTCAGACATGTCACCATACGGTGCTAAAGCACACCTAACCGCCACAGTGCATAACTGGGGTGAGCTTTACACTCAAAAAGCCAAATCCGTGCTGAGCGGCAACTGGAAGTCAGAAGATCTATGGCCTGGCATCGCGGAAGGTGTCACCGACCTGGCGCCGTTCAACGAAGCCATTCCTGCGGACGTCAAAGAACTTGTGCTCAATAAAAAGCAAGCAATCAAAGAAGGTAAGGTTCGCGTCTTCGATGGCCCTGTCATCAACCAGGCGGGTGAAGTGGTCATCCCGGCAGGTAACACCATGAGCGATAACGACCTGAAAGGCTTTAACTGGTACGTCAATGGCGTCGAAGGCCAGTTACCTAAGTCTTAATCACACCGCTCAATCTCAAGTTTTAGTACTTGATTCAAAAACAACAAAAAGCATTCAGTGCGGAAGGCTCATGCCTTCTGCACGCTTCAGGGTGCCGACCAGAGGCAAAAACATCGTATTTTTGCCCGTCTTTGCCCTGAAATGAATATCGAGAATTAGCAACAAGGAAAACAACATGAAAAACTTAAAAGCTTTGCCACTGGCTGCTGCAATTGCGGCGGGTTCACTGATGGCTGCCAACGCACAGGCAGAAATGTACTGGAGCGATAACAGCCTGACTATGCTGTACGGAGAAGATTACGAGAACCCGTTTGGCGATGACCGCGACCTGACCACCATGACTCTGGAGCATGTGTCAGGCCATAACTGGGGCGACGTCTTTATGTTTGTTGACCGTCATGACGGCGGCGATGATAATCTGTCTGAAATTTACGGTGAGCTTTCTCCACGTTTCAGCCTGAGCAACCTATCAGGTTCTAAGCTGGAATTTGGGCCAATCAAAGACGTACTGATTGCAACCACTTACGAGTTCAACAACTGGGACAACGACTTTGCCAGCGGCAACCAGGACAACTACCTGTACGGTATCGGTCTTGACTGGAACATTCCGGGCTTAAAGTTCTTCCAGACTAACTTTTTTCAGGTGAGCAACGACAATACGGAAGACGATCAGCAGTTGACGGTTGTTTACGGTGCACCTTTCTCTGTGGGTTCATTGGATGTCATGATTGACGGTTACATTGACTGGTCAACAGGCGAGGACGATCATAAGTCGGATTTCCACTTCAACCCGCAAGTACGTGCGGATGTCGGTAAGTACATGGGCATCACCAAATCTAAACTTGAAGTGGGTTTTGAATATTCTTACTGGCACAACAAGTTTGGCAGTGCAACGGACGAAAGCGTATTCAGTGCACTGGCAAAATTCCATCTATAATTGATCTACTGATCAGTTTTTGATGCCGAATAAGCCATGATTAGGGTATTTTCAAACCTTTTAATCATGGCTTTTTCGTTACGAGGAACATTCTGTTACAATTGCGCCGATTTGTTCAGCACTGAATACAAAAATGTATCTTCTAAACAGAAGTGAGCACTAAATAAGAGGTTTGTTTTGAGTACCGAGCCAAGAAAATATAAGCCAGGAAAAATCCGTGAACACAACAGCCAAAAAATCCTGGAAGCGGCTGAATGCGAATTTGTGAAACACGGGTATAAGGGTACCAGCATGCAGTCCATCGCTGATGCTGCCGAACTACCTAAGGCCAATGTTCATTACTACTTCAAAAGCAAAGCAAAACTGTATAACGCAGTGCTGGGCGACATTCTTCAACGTTGGAATGAAGTGCTTGCCGACATGAGTGAAGAAGGCGATCCGGCGGAAACATTAGAAAACTACATTCGCGCCAAAGTGGATTTATCCATTCGTTTCCCACAGGCGTCTAAAATCTTCGCCACAGAAATTATTCAGGGCGCCCCGAACCTGAAAGAACACATACGTACGGACCTTCGCCATTGGGTTCGTTCAAAAACCAAGATCATCGAAAGCTGGATTGATCAGGGCAAAATGACCCCGGTAGACCCGGAGCACCTGATTTTTATGATCTGGTCTACAACACAGCATTACGCGGACTTCGAAACTCAGGTACTAACCATCACCAATAAACTTGAGTACGAACAGGAAGACGTGAAAAAAATCAGTGATTTCTTATGTCATATGATTTTGACCGGTTGTGGTTTAAAACCAACCACCAGCTTGGCATAAGCAGTCAACTGATGAGCTACCATAGAAAATTTGGATAAAAAAATGCCGGATCATGTGATCCGGCGAAGGTTGGATTCGAGAAATTAGCCGAAGAAACTAACTAACTTGTATAGATAGACTGGCCAATTTCGATAAAGTTCAGAAGTTTTTAAAAATTATTTAAAATTTTTCAGGCAGATTAACACGCAAGTCACTGCCATGTACCGGACCGGTGCCTGGCTGAATTGCGCCTGACATTTAAAGTCACAAAGCAAAGTACATAAACCCTGTACTCAACAGCAATGCACCTGTCCCTCTTTAACGAGGACATAGGCATGACCTATCCAATATCAAACAACACGCCCCATCAACCTACACTTTGGCTTAAAAACCCATTAGCGGTATTTACCGCCAACGATCAGGACGCCACCAACGGTGTGGTCATCCAGGGCAACCGAATTATTGAACTCATCGCAGAGGGCCAACAACCCAACAGCACCATCGACCAAACCTTCGACGCCTCCCGTCATGTGTTAATTCCCGGCCTGATCAATACCCACCACCACCTGTATCAAACCCTGACCCGAGCCTTCCCGCCTGCACTAAATAAGCGGTTATTCCCATGGTTACAGACGTTGTACCCCATCTGGGCGAAGCTTCAGCCAGAGATGTTGCATGCTGCCACCGAGCTGGGGTTGGCCGAACTGATGTTATCCGGCTGCACCACCGTCGCCGATCATCACTATTTATTTCCTGACGCATTAACCGAAGCCATCGATATTCAGGTCAGTACAGCCAACACCATCGGCAATCGGGTGATGTTAACGCGCGGCTCAATGAGCTTGGGCCAGGATCAAGGCGGGCTGCCGCCGCAAAGTACCGTACAAACCGATGACATCATTCTTCGGGATTGTGAGCGGGTGATTAAACAATTTCACCAGCCCCATGAAGGTGCCATGATTCAGCTGGCACTGGCCCCCTGCTCACCTTTTTCAGTCACCCCCGAATTAATGACACAAACCGCTAGCTTGGCACGAGAGTATGGCGTTCGCCTCCATACCCATTTGGCCGAAACGGAAGACGAAAATGCGTTTTGTTTACAAACCTTCGGGCTTCGCCCCCTCGATTACCTTGAGTCCGTCAACTGGTTAAGCAACGACGTCTGGCTGGCCCACGGCATTCATTTTAACGACGACGAAATTCAACGTTTAGGCCAGGCCGAAGTCGGCATTTGTCACTGCCCTTCGTCAAACATGGTGCTTGCCTCCGGAATTTGTCGCACCAAAGAACTTCAGGCGGCGGGTGCGCATGTGGGTCTGGGCGTGGACGGCTCTGCATCCAATGACGGTTCCAATATGATTCAGGAAGTCCGTCAGGCCCTATTGATCAACCGTCTCCGTTATCAAGCGGATGAGGTTACCCATTTGGACGCCTTGTTCTGGGCGACCAAAGGATCAGCAAAGGTCATCGGCCGACACGATGTGGGAGAACTGGCCGTCGGCAAACAGGCCGATTTGGCTCTATTCAATTTGGATGCACCCAGATTTTCCGGCGCACATGACCCGCTCGCAGCCCTGGTTTTATGCGGAGCACATCAGGCGGATCATGTGATGGTGGGTGGCCAATGGACCGTGACAAATGGCCAACTGATCGGCCAGGATCTGGCAAACATTCAGTCTCGTCATAGCCAGCTGGCCAAACAACTGGTTCAGTAGACCACAGGTTCTTCTAAGCCAAAAGTTTAAACCGATTAACCTGAGCTTCCTTTTTAATTTTGAACAGCCAAACAAAAATGAAGTTCAAATCACGCCTTTCCCGGTAAATCACACTTTTTTCTTGTTGATTCGCCGGGCATCCCGTTTTTAGATGGCATCGAAACAACGCATTTGAAAAAGGATTTTCATGCAGTATTTAGCCATCTTGTTCTTAGTTCTGGCCTGCATCTGGCCCGTGATCAGTTATTCTCAGACCGCACCTTCGGTGATTCTTGCCAACTTATATCAGGGGTCAGAACAACTGGAGAATTATTGGGTCAGCGAAAAATACGACGGCGTTCGTGCCTATTGGACGGGGTCTGCACTGTTCACCCGATCAGGCAGAAAAATATACGCCCCCGAAGCTTGGACCAAAGACTTACCGGACACACCATTAGACGGTGAACTCTGGATTGATTATCAGCAATTTGACCGGGTTTCCGGAATCATCAGCCAAACCACACCGGACGTCGAAGCCTGGAAGCAAGTAAAATACATGGTGTTTGACCTACCGGAGCACAAGGGCGATTTCCAAAGCCGATACCGGGCCTTACAAGCCGTGATTGACGCCCACCAGCAAGACCACTCCCCTGCTCAACTTGTGGTACAACGGCCGGTGCCATCACACCAACAACTGGCGGCCTTGCTCAATCGCAAAGTAAAACAGGGTGCGGAAGGGCTTATGCTCCGTCATATTCACAGCCAGTACCAATCTGGCAGAAGCAATGATTTACTCAAACTCAAGCCTTACATGGACGCAGAAGCCACTGTGGTTGGCCACCAACCGGGCAAAGGTAAATATTTAGGCCTGCTGGGTGCGTTAATCGTTCAAAATGAAGATGGCCAAACCTTTAAAATAGGTACAGGCTTCAGTGACTCAGAGCGTCAATCCCCCCCGCAAACCGGAGAGAGAATCAGTTACCAATATCATGGTTTAACCAAAAACGGACTGCCAAGATTCGCCAGTTTTTTACGAATACGACCAACGGAATAAACTTGCGATTTCAACATAATGAAACCTTTTTTAATCAAAGATTAATTCGGTTTCTATGATCAGAAGTGGGCTTTTTTAGTCGCCCCGATACTGCGAGGGCGGCGAGTATTTATGTGTTGTTGCCAATCAGTGTGGCGGTGTCGAATGATTCAATGTTGCCAAAGAATATCGAAGAAGGGGAACCAAGTATTACAGGAGGATTGGTGCATCTAATTTGAACTTCTTTGGTTTCCGTCATGAGGAAAACCTCCTTGTTGTGAAGTCTTCAAGATAGACAGTCTTTGATAGTTTACTGCCAAAATTTCCACGAAAACGATTTAAAATAAAAAGACCTATTAAGCGGTCTTTTGGTAGCATTTTTCAAAATAAAGACGTATTGTAAGACCTGTTAACCAGTCTTTAAGGAGAGCGTCATGCCCCACAGTGTGTTGGCCGATACCTCGGCCAGTATTTCCGAATTGAAAAAGAACCCTATGGCGACGGTCGCAGCGGGCGGCGGATTTCCAGTGGCGATCTTGAATCGCAATGAGCCGGCGTTTTATTGCGTGCCTGCGGATGCATATGAAGCCTTGATGGATAAATTGGAAGACATTGAATTGAACGCCGTCGCCGACGACCGTGCCGAACAAAAGGAGATTGAGGTCGATTTGGATGACCTATAGCCTGAAGTTCAAGGAAGAAGCGCTTAAAGAATGGAAAAAATTGGGCCACACGCTTCAAGCGCAATTTAAAAAGAAGTTGGCCGAGCGATTAGCGGCGCCACGGGTGGAAGGCGATAAGTTGTCCGGCAGTGTTGATCGGTACAAGATCAAACTTAAACAGGCGGGTTATCGGTTGGTCTACGAGGTGCGGGATTCTGAAATCACGGTGATAGTGATTGCGGTTGGCAAGCGAGAGCGCAACCAAGTGTACAAAATCGCGGCCAAACGAATTTAATACGACTCAATCACCAGCTGTTGTTGCGACTGAAGCGTGTGGCGGTGCTCCATTGGCTGGCAAGAAAGTACCAAGAGCCGGGACACACGACCAAGCTGATTCCTCCCCTGTATTTCAATTCTATCGCCCTCTGTTATAGGTTAAGGGGAAATCAACTGACGCGACAACTATGCTGACACAGAGGATTACCAGAACAATTCAATTCGAATTAATGTGAAGTTAACAGTTTAGTGGCATCTTAAAGTTTCAATGAAAATAGCTGACCATTCTGTTAGAATTTAGCGCCTTTTTAACTTGAAGCTTCAGTTGATCAGAAATCAGGGTTCTGGATCATCAAAGCCGCCACTGAGGATAGTATATGAGTAAGTACGAACTGGATTTCTTCGTTTCTTGGGAAGAGCTTCATAAAACAGGCCGTCGTTTGGCCAAAACCCTACACGAGATCCAGGAGTGGAAAGGCATTCTGTGTGTGACGCGTGGTGGCATGGTGCCTACCGCCATCATTGCCCGTGAGCTGAACATTCGCCTGATCGATACTATCTGCATCACCAGTTACGATGGTCAAAGCCAAGGTGAATTCAAACTGAACAAAGCGCCGGACATAGCCAATGATGGTGAAGGCTGGCTGATCATTGATGATTTGGTCGACACCGGAAAAACCGCCGCTGAAGTACGTCGCCACTATCCAAAAGCCCACTTTGCAACCCTGTACGCCAAACCGGCCGGGCTTGAGTTTGTCGACAGCTACGTTGAAGCCGTGACTCAAAACACCTGGATTCGCTTCCCTTGGGATATGAAGTTAAGTTACGCCGACCCGATCGTTAAAGGCGGCTAACCTGCACGGTAAATTCGTTATTCTGAGCCATTTTTTCTGAACCACTAAAAAAGGGAACCATGAAGGCTCCCTTTTTAGTGCACACATTTTATGCGTGCGTTTCGTTTATGTATTCAAACGATCATTACTTCTGACGAATGCCTTCTGCATGAAGGTACAACTCAACTTCTTTCGAAGCAGGGCCAAGATTGAAGTTCATATTGAAGTCAGACAACGTCAACGTTGCTTTACCTTCAAAACCGTTACGGAATCCACCCCAAGGGTCATTACCGCCACCAATGTGTTCCGCATCAATCACGATCTCTTTGGTCACGCCGTGCAGAGTTAAATCACCGACAATCTGGAATTCGCCGTCCTTACCAGGAATGACTTTCGTGCTTTGGAAAATGGCTTTCGGGAACTCATCCACTTCCAGGAAGTCATTACCACGTAAGTGCTTGTCACGCTCAGCATGATTGGAGTCAATGCTCTTAGTGTTGATCACCACGTTGACCTGACTCGCCGCCAGATTTTTTTCATCGTAAGTGAATTCGCCTTTAAAGTCATTAAAACGACCAGTAAGCCAGCTGTAACCCAAATGCTTGATTTTAAACTGAACGGATGCGTGAGCGCCTTCAGTATCAATGGTGTACTTGTCTGCCCAAGCAGATACGGACATTAGGGCAGCCAAAGATGCCGCAGCAAAAGTTCTTAGTTTCATTCTTATTTTCTCCTAGTTGTTGTTTGGTTATTGACCTTTGATCATTCTCATTAAAGTTCTGTCTTTATCCACAAAGTGATGCTTGAGTGCACCCAATGCATGTAATACCGCTAATCCAATCAAACCGTACGCCAGGTACTCATGTACCCAGCCGGCAATATCACCTTGCCCATCAATGCCATGCACTAATGCAGGCACTTCAAATAAATCAAACACGTTAACCGGATGGCCTTTCGCCGTTGATATTAAATAACCCGCGACCATGACGGATAACATCAGCAGGTACAAACCCATATGCGCCAGCTTTGCACCTTTCTTTTCCAGCGCCGAATGGCTTTCTAAAGATTTGGGTTGAGTATTGATAAAGCGCCAGCCTAAGCGAAACAATATCAATAACAACAACACCATACCGATCGACTTATGGTAAAACGGCAAAACCTGATACAGGCTGTCGTAATAGGTTAGCGAGCGCATGTAAATTCCGGACGCAAACAAACCGATGACGGCCAGCGCTGCCACCCAATGTACGGTAATGGCAACCAAGCCAAATTGATTTTCTGTATTTTTGATTTTCATACGTTACTTCAGTAGTTCGTTAAGGCCTGTGTATTAAGATCGGTTTGCTAAGACAAAGTCGTCTTAAAATGTTTCGTTCAATCTAATGACAACAGAATAGCCTGTAAAATTCCGATAATCTTCTAGAATATTTTGACTAAATAGATCAATTTAGTTGATCTATTTAACGTATCCATCCCTCAGAAGCACGTACCTTTACGATCTTTACATATCCGGTCTTTTAACCAACAAGTCAATTTTGTACTAAACATTCAGCCACAAACTGGCTAGACTTTGAAGACTGTTTACCGGAAATATCGAATGTCTGAATCAGCCAAATACACCTACGCCAAAGACTTAAACAACCTGGAGATGTTGCAGGCCAGTTTTCGTCGTCAAACCTTCGGCAAACATGTCCATGAAGGGTTTTGCATCGGCGTCATCGAACAAGGGGCCCAGGCGTTTTATCATTCCGGTGAAATTCATGTTGCAGACACCAACAGCATCATTTTAGTCAACGCCGATGAAGTCCATACCGGGAATTCAGCGACCGACTACGGCTGGTCATATAAGGCCATTTATCCTACCGCCGAACATTTTGAGCTGATCGGTTCTGAGTTAAGTCAGGCCGGCTGTACCCCGTACTTCAACCAGTCAGTCCTCCACGACCCTTTGCTCGCCAGTCAATTGAAACGGCTATACGCGCTGATCGCTGACCCACAAAACCATGCAACGTTAGAACGTCAAACGGTCTACCTGGAAGTGATGACGCTCCTGATTCAGCGCCACAACCGACACCATTTTCTGTCACCGGTGACCGGTTCAGAACACTGGGCCATTCAGCAAATCAAAGATTATCTGAACGCCAACATGGATCAGAATATTTCTCTGGATGACTTGAGTACTCTGGTGCAGTTAAACCCCCATTATTTAGTCCGAACTTTTCAAAAAGCCACCGGTTTGCCACCCCACGCCTATCACGTTCAGACCCGCCTTCATCAGGCAAAAGCCTTATTGGCCCATGGTCAGCCAATCAGTAATGTTGCACTAAACACCGGTTTTACCGATCAGAGCCATCTCAACCGCCACTTTAAAAAAGCCTTTGGGGTTACTCCCGGTAAATTCCAGCAACAGGCGCGACATTGACATCTGCCGACGTTAAGGTGATCAATACCTGAAACCTGAAACGGACGGAATGTCAAAAACGTACAATATGCCCTTCTAAAACTGCCTTATAGTCACCGGTCTGCTGTCCTTTTAGTTTTACTTTTGGAATACAACACACGATGGTACTTAACCGATGACCCATTCACTCAAACACAAGTTCATAATGGCACTGTCCGGTGCCCGGGATACATTACCATTGGTGCTGGCAGCAGTGCCTTTCGGCATTTTGTTCGGTGCCTTATGTCAGGCATTCGGATTGCCTTTCATGCTTTGTATGGCTATGTCTGTTTTTGTATTCGCAGGATCTTCTCAATTTGTAGCGGTGAATTTACTCGGGATGGGAACCCCTTGGTTCGTGGTGGTGTGCGCAACCTTTGTCGTTAACTTACGTCACATGATGTACAGCGCCAGCTTAATGAAACATGTACGCCAATATTCTTGGCTCAGGCGAGCCGTTATGGCCTTCGGTTTAACCGATGAAACCTATGCAACTGTGCTGAACCGCCTAAATCAACAAGGCGACCAGGCGTTTTGCCAACACTACTATTTAGGCTCCTTCGCCTTTATGTATTCCAACTGGATTCTGTGCAGTGGCTTAGGGTTCTTGGTCGGAGCACAGCTGAAAGATCCTCTCGGCTGGGGGTTGGACGTGGCGATGGTGGTTGCCTTCATCGGCATTGTCACACCTTTATTAAAGAGCAAACTGATGTGGCTCAGCGCGGTGTTGTCAGGTGGCGTGGCCGTGTTAACCCATGACCTGCCGTTCCAAATGAGCATTCTGGTGTCTTCCGTCATCGCCATCGTAATTCCGACCTGGCTGACCTTCAGAACAAAACAAACTACGCCCGTCCTTCAACCTGAGGTGATACAAGAATGAACACCACAGAATTAACCGATCTGCAAAGCCTATTACTGATTGCTGGTATGATGGCGGTAACCTTTGGCATTCGCTTTTTTCCGTTCGCTCTGGCCTCCAAAGACAAACTCTGGGGAAAGTACCAGACACTGGCCGATACAGCATTGAGTTTTGTCCCCGTGGCGGTATTAACTTCGATCATAATGCCAACTGTACTGATCAGACAGTCAGGAATTGTATCTTTCTCTTTCGAAAATTTTCATCTATGGTCGTCATTAGTTGCTTTCGGTGTATCTCTCCTGACCAGAAATTTATTAATGACCGTCGTTTCCGGGCTCGGCACCTTTGCATTGCTCACCGTGTTATTCCATTAATTCAATGAAGGAAAGTCTGTGCCCAACACACTCCAGCCTGATTCAGGCCAGCTCACCCGAGGAATTATATTTGGCTTAATTGCCGCCATGATCTGGGGAGCCTGGCCCGTCATCTCAGCCTACGGAGTAAAGCAATCGCTGTCGGCCAGTGATCTGGTCTTTCTCCGGTTCTTCGTGTCGGGCATCATCCTGCTGCCGATTTTTCTGAAACACAAGTTCACCGGCATCAACCTCGGTAAAGGCCTGGTGTTGGCCGCAGGCGCTGGCGTTGGTTATATCTCGCTGTGTATGTATGGCCTGTCGTTTGCACCTGCCAGCCACTTCGGTGTCATTACCCCCAGCTGCATGCTGACCTTCACCACACTAGGAAGCTGGTTGTTTTTAAAAGAAAAGCTCACAATGAGCCGGGTCTTCGGCTTCGGTATCATTGTGTCCGGAGTCCTGACCATCGGCTGGTCAAGCATTCATTCCGGCACCGTCAACCCGGATTACCCTGAAAGCTGGAAAGGCGACCTGATCTTCATTGTCTGTGGTTCTTTATGGGCGACCTACACCCTATGCAGCCGATCCTGGAAAGTGGAAGCCTTCCATGCCACTTCACTGGTATCAGTATTGTCGATGCTGATTATCACCCCTCTGTATTTCCTGTTCATGGAGTCCAACCTGACGACCGCCCCGATCGGTGAAGTGATTTTTCAAGGAACGGCTCAAGGGGTATTTACCGCCGTGCTGGCTTTATTATTCTTCAGTAAGTCCGTTAATTTGATCGGTGCCAGCAAAGGCGCTGTATTTGGCGCTTTGGTTCCGGCCGTTGCCTTGATATTATCCGTTCCGGTTTTATCGGAAATCCCTAATTTCATGGAAATCATGGGCGTCATCATTGTCAGCATCGGGATGCTGTTCGCGTTGGGGCTGATAAAACCGCCAAACAGGCAAGTCCGCCTTCAAAACTGACAATTCAACTAAGTTGAAGGCCCCAAACAGAGATGGTTGCGCATATGAACGAACAACAGAAACAGCAAATTAAACGCCTTTTGGCGCAATTCTCTGAGCAGGAAAAACAGGATCTTAAAACACAGATGGGCATTGATTTGGATGCCGACCTAAACCCTGACACCATTGACCCTGAATTGGCCAAACTGTTAATCGGCAGTGGTGTTGTAAAGGATAGCGGCGCTGTTAAGTCAGAGAAGAAAGAAACTAATACGCACCTGACACAGACTTCGGACAAAAATGCGGCCTGCTCTTTCTGCGGCAAGTCCAGTGCAGTTGTGGGTTCTTTAATAACATCCCCGCAAGGCGCAGCCATTTGTCGTAAATGCATTATGCAACACCACGCCAGCGCAGAATAAACACCTGTTCGTCAGAACAAGCTGGCCATCCTTCCAGCGCAGACTACACTTTCTGAGTGATCTCTAACCACTCAGGAAGGATGCGATGAAAACCTATTCAAAATACCTCGCTGGTGTAGTGTTAGCGTGCACCTTAGGTGCATACAGCCATATCACCGTCGCCACCGAGTCCCCGGAAGGCGCCCAAGTCTACATTATCTCTCCTAACAATGGCGAAACAGTGCCCTCAACCTTCACCGTCAAATTTGGTCTTCAGGGCATGGGGATTGCGCCCGCAGGCATTGATAAAGCCAAAACAGGGCATCATCACCTGCTGGTCAACGCCAAATCATTACCTCCGTTCGATCAGCCAATGGGCAGTGATGTGAAGCACTTTGGCGGCGGCCAGACTGAAACCACCCTGACCCTGCCACCGGGTAACCACAAACTACAACTCATCCTTGGGGATAAAAACCACATTCCTCATAACCCGCCGGTGGTTTCTGAAGTGGTCAAGGTCATCGTTAAATGATACTTTTTCCAGCGTACCGTCATTCATCGTGCGCATCCGTAAGGTTGCCACGATGGACACTCACTCCCCGAAATACCTTATTTCTATCTATTATTCCGCTTACAGCCATTCAATGACGATCCCGGTTTTTTGATAAAATCACTACTTCTCAACGCAATCAACTTGGCTAATGGTGATTCTGGATTTATGCTGTTTTTGGCTGTCAGCCACTGTGGATTTGAACCACGGCGCCAGCCCGACTTTTGGGCATAACAATAATGTAACCCGCGTTGAACAGGCGACTTCTAATGAAAAATTCTGAGTTCGTTGACTATTTATGTGAACAATTAATGACTGTTGGCCCCGTTCGCTCTAAACGCATGTTTGGTGGCTTCGGACTGTTTATGGACGAGCTGATGTTCGGTCTGGTGGCCGATGACATTCTTTATCTGAAGACCGATGATCAAACCAGGGGCAATTTTGAAGCTCTGGGATTGGAACCCTTTCGTTTTCAAAAGGGAGATAAATTAATTGCGTTAAGTTATAGTCAGGCACCTGAAGAAGCGTTAGAACAGCCTCACTTACTCTGTGAATGGGCCAACGAAGCGTATGGCGCGGCCCTCAGGTCAGCCAAACCCAATAAAAACAAAAAAAAGAAATCACTGTAAGGCAAAGGATTATGTTCAAAAAGCTCGCTGTGTGGCTTTTCGTGGTGTTATTCATTGGATGCGCTGCGCTTATTACTCGTTTTTATACACTGGGCCTGCAATCCCAGGAAATGATGGCCATCGGCCTGGTTTCTGGCACCTTATCACCCTGCCCGGAAAAGCCCAACTGCATCAACAGTGAGTTTCCTGAGGACACTGGCCATTACACCGAACCCATGTCGATCGACGGTCGGGAATGGGCACAAATTCAAACGTTACTGAAAACAGCACTGCGCAAAGATAAAGGCGTCATCAAACACGTCAGTGACAACTATCTGGCCGCTGAATATCAAAGCCAGACGTTTGGTTTCATTGATGATGTGGAGTTTCGATTTGACCCCGTAACCCAGTTATTGCATGTACGTTCTGCCTCCCGTGTGGGTTACAGCGACCTGGATGCGAACAAAGAACGAGTCATGCGCTTAAAACAGTTCATCAATGACCTGCGTTAAATTACTCAAATCGAAAAATTTGACCAATTAGACCAAGATTTTTCACTGGTTAATTGATAGAAAGCTCTTTAAGCTGGAATCCTACCATCACTCCAGTTTATCGAGCTTTTTATGTCTTCTTCATCTGATAAAAACCTATCGGATCAGTTCATTATTTGGGTCATTATCCTGACTCAATTTGCCACTCCGTTTATGTTCTCCGGGGTTGCCATCACCTTGCCTGAAATGGGCCGGGAATTGCACGCCAGCGCTGTGGCTCTGGGGTTGGTTGAGTCGGTTTATTTGGGGATGTCAGCCGCTTTATTATTACCAATCGGCAGGATTGCCGACGCCACTGACCGCGCAACCTTGTTTAAAATTGGTTTGGTCGGCTACTCCTTGTGTACCCTGTTCATCAGCTTTCTGCCAAGCATTGAACTCATTATTGCCTTTCGGGCAGCACAGGGCGCATTTGGTGCCTTATTGATGGCGACCGGCATGGCAATCATTTCTCAGAAAATCCCCCCTGAAAGGCTGGGCAAAGTCATTGGCCTGAGCGTTGGTGCTGTTTATGCGGGGCTGTCTGCGGGACCGTTAATTGCTGGCTGGATCACCGCGCATTACGGCTGGCGCGCGGTGTACAGTTTGACATTTATCCCCCTTATGATATCGACCTTATTGGCCGTCTGGGCATTACCGAGCCACTGGCAACCGATGAAAACGCGCTTGGACTGGGTTGGCAGTGTTTGTATCTTCCTGGCGATGGGGTTATTGATTTACGGCAGCGCGTCACTGGATTCCGTATGGGGCATCGTCGGTTTAGTCAGTGGCTTTGGCTTCATGCTGCTGTTCTTTTTCAGCCAAACCAAAGTCACCTTGCCATTGCTGGACTTAAAAGAAATGCGTGCCAACTACAATTTCAGCCATGCCTTACTGACTCAGTTGTTCATGTACGTGGGGGCTTTTGGTGCCACCTTTGTACTGGGCTTATATTTACAGTCCATTCAACATTTTTCGCCAAGTGAAGCGGGTCAGACGTTGGTTGTCGGGCCGATTTTAATGGCCATTTTAGCGCCGTTATCAGGTCGGCTGTCGGATAAGTTCAACAAGCGCATCTTAACAACATTCGGCGTTTCTATGGCGATTATCAGTATGAGCCTAGCGTTACAGCTCGACCAGAATTCGGGGCTGCCTTTGATTCTGGCGGTGATTATCTTTCAGGGGCTGGGCTTTGCGTTCTTTTCTTCACCGAATATTGCCATCATTATGAGCAGCGTAGACGCCAGCAAATATAGCTTAGCAACAGCACTGAGCGCTAAAATGCGAGCCTTGGGCATGGTATTCAGCATGATCATCATCACGTTGGTGACCTCAGTTTACCTAGGCAAACAAACCATTGAGCAAGCCCCTGACGATTACATGCAGGTGTTAGCCATTACTTTTTCGGTGTTTACGGGCCTGCTGATCATTGCCTGGTTGTTTTCTGCCAGTGCAATTAAGGCCAGACAGCAACCGGATCAAGTGACCGCCAATCAATAAGGAAGCATAAATTGTTATGTTGAGCATCGAAACCATCACCTTATTTTTCACCGCCAGTGTGTTGCTGTCTCTAAGTCCGGGTCCCGACAACATTTTTGTGCTGATCCAATCCATGACGCAAGGTTTCAAAGCCGGCAGCGTCATCATTTTAGGGCTGTGCTCCGGCCTCCTGACCCACTCCATTGCGGTGGTGCTGGGGGTTGCGGTCATTTTTCAAACCTCGGAAGTCGCGTTCACCGTGTTAAAACTGGTGGGAGCCGCCTATCTCATTTACCTTGCCTGGGGCGCACTACGAGCCAAACCCTCTGAGCTTAATCAAGAACAACAGCGACTGCCGTTAAAACAGCTCTACTTCAGAGGCATAGTGATGAGTTCAACCAACCCTAAGCTGTCCATTTTCTTCATGGCGTTCTTACCTCAGTTTGTCACCCCTGAAACTGGCAATGTTACTCTACAGCTGATCACCCTGAGTGGCTTATTTATCCTGGCCGCCCTGTTGGTCTTTCACACCATCGCTTTATTATCGGGCTACTTAGGCAACAAACTGAATGAATCAGATCGTGTTCAGTTGTTTCTCAACCGACTGTCCGGCTTTGTTTTTGTTGGATTAGCGTTGAAGTTAGTCACCACAGACAGATAAGCCACCAGCATGCGTTTCCAGCCACTCATAATCATCATGATTATGAGTAATGGCTTGTTTCATCGGCTTTGATTAGTATGCATAAGCATTGCAACATCCGATGAATTTGAGGCGACTATGAGCAACTACCACAACACGCTTTCCCAGTTATCCACAGCCCAGCCAAATTACCGCATTGAAATACCGGAAAGCTGGGGACAAGGCCGGGCAACCTTCGGCGGCTTAATTGTCTCTCTGCTGTACAAAGCCATGCGCCTCAACGTAGCGCAAGATCGGCTGATTCGCACGGTCAGCGTCTCCTTCGTAGGACCAGTAGCCCGTGGCGCACTGGACATCGAAGTAACCATTTTACGAGCCGGCGGTTCAGTGACTCAGGTGGAAGCCAAAGCGCTGCAGGAAGGTCAAGTGCAATGCGTGGTACTGGCCAGTTTCGGCGCCAAACGAGATTCTGAGCTGAACATCCCTGCCCCGCTAGCACCGGATGCCAAACCACCCGAAGACTGCCGTGAAATGCCCTACATCCCGGGCGTACTGCCCGAATTCACACAACACGTGTGTTATCGCTGGGCATTCGGCGACATGCCATTTTCCAACTCGAAGCATCATGAGATGGGCGGCTGGATTCGCTTCAAACAACCCGAGGAAGAACTGCAGCATCAACCGGTAGACGAAGCGGCTGTTTTGTCGCTGGTAGACGCCTGGCCACCGGCTTTATTGCCTTTGTACAAAAAACCTGCACCGGCCAGCTCTCTCAGCTGGTACATCGAGTTCATTCAACCCATCGAAGCCATTGACGCCGAAAGCTGGTTACTCTACAAAGCGGACATCGACCAGGTTTCGAGCGGTTACGGCCAAACACACGCACAGCTTTGGTCCAGTGACGGTGAGTTAATCGCCATCAGCCGTCAAACCATTGCTGTATTTGCTTAATGCCAGACACAGCAAAACGCCAGATGAAACAGAAAAACCAAATTCAACAGAAAGCCAAGTCAGTCATTTTGAGACCTTCTGCACCAGCAGGCTGCTGAGTTTCGTCATCGAGGCAGAACTAACAAGGCAAAATCAGGCGAAAACGCGGAGTCAGTGTGCCCCTTGGGTATTATGTTTATAAATGAGCATTTTGAGCCTGATTTTAACGCCGTTAGGGCAACACAGATAGAAAATCAGCAACCTGCCAGATTGAGCTTGATCTTTTAAGCAAAGCCCTCACAATACCAGATCATTCAATTTTTGGCCCGAGAAGACTGACACATGCGCACCTCAAAACATTTCATTCCTCGTAAACCTTTCGCTGTGTTGGCGTTTTTGATGATCAGCAGCCTGATTACGGGCTGCTCTTCTTTGATCGGCCCTTCATCCCCTTCTCTTATTAACACCCAATGGACGTTAAAAGAGATTTTTGGCCAACCGGCTCAAGTTCAAGCGCATCAAAAACCGGCCTATTTAGTGTTTGCAGCGAGCGGAGAACTCAAAGGCTATTCGGGCTGCAATCACCTGTTTGGCCGGTACCACCAGTTCAATACCACCTTATCTTTCTCCCAAGTCGCCAGCACTCTGATGGCTTGCCCCGGCAACACCATGGACAATGAATCCAATCTGATGAAACTTCTGGAGCAGCCAATCACCTACATCATCAAAGGCAAAACCTTGGTGTTCTTCGATAACAAACAACAGCCTTTAGCCAAGTTCGTATTGGTTAATTCTTAAGCGCAATGATGTCATGGACAGTTCGGCCTGCTCAGCCATAATCAATACACGGGGTTAAAATGAGTAAACGCCATGCCTTCTGCCAGCATTCACAAAAATGACTATTTAAGTTCTGAAGAAATTCAACGACTCAAGACTGCTAATAACAAGAAGGCAGCTTGGGGCTTGGCGTTCAACTGGATTGTGATTGGCCTGGCGTTTTTTCTGGTGGCTTTCGACACCAACCCGCTGACGTTGCTGATAGCGCTCATTCTGCTTTCCGGCAGACAACTGGGGTTAGGCATCATCCTTCATGATTGCTCCCATCGTTCCTGGTTTGCAACCCACAAACAAAACGACTTCTTTGGCCACTGGCTGGCCGGAATTCCAATTTTAGTGCCAATGCGGTTTTATCGGCCTTACCACTTCGTACACCACACCAAAACCGGCACCAAGCAAGACCCGGATGTGGATAACATCAAGCAATACCCCGTCACCCGTGCGAGCATGCAGCGCAAAATTATTCGTGACTTTGCCGGGTTATCGGGTTTAAAAGCCATTTACGGCGTTTTGTTCTTCGCAAATACCGGTCGTGTTGGCAATACGGTATCTCTTGGTAATCAAGCATCGGGAAAAAACCAACAACAAGCCATTCAATTCGCATTAGCCAATTTCAGAGATATTTTGATCTTTCACGGTTTGGCATTCGGTTGCTTTGTTTACTTCGACCATCCCTGGCTTTACGGCCTTTGGTGGCTTTCTTATATTTTCACTTACCCTTTCATTATTCGACTCAGACAAATCGCTGAACACGGTGCTATGCCAACGCTCGCCAGTAAAGACGTTCGGGAGACGACCCGAACCACGTTAGCCTCTTGGTGGGAACGATTAACCTTCGCCCCGAATTATGTCAATTACCATTGCGAACACCATTTCTTACCCACAGTGCCAGGTTACCATCTGCCAGAAATGCATCACCTATTGAAAAACCGGGGGTTTTATCAGGAACACAAACCCGCGTTAGTTGAAGGCGGCTATTTGGAAGTACTAAGACTTGCGGCTTCTGCCAAAGCCGATTGAAAAGCCTGACAGACCTCTTCTGGCGCTTCTACTTGCGGATAATGACCAATACCGGCCAACTCAGAAACGCATCCATTCGGAACCAACTCTCGGAAGCGTTCGACCAAATGGGCACCGGATATCGGATCAATCAAACCATCAATCAAATGCAAAGGCACATCCGTTTCTTGTAGCGCGCCCACCCATCGAGAGCGAAATTGTTTGCGCTCTTTCATGTAGCAAATTAATTTCGGCATGACAGCCCGCCCCTCGTGGTGCGTCAACAATTCCCACAAAAGAGCAATGTCATCACAGGTCATTTTCGAAGAACAAATACGCTGAAAGTTAGCCATGAGCTTTTGTTTGGTCATGAGCCGGGCAATCCAGCCACCTACAGGGCTCATCAACAACTTCTGGACAAGCAAGGGCCGATGGGTTTCAGGAAACAAACCACCATTTAAAAAAGTGACAGATTCAATATGAAAACTCAGCTGCCCAAGGTTATGCCTTGCTAACAACTCCTGAGCAACCGTATCGCCATAATCATGTGCAAGAATATGCGCGGTTTCAACACCCTGAATACTCAACAACATCTCGTATAAATCCGCCTGAGCAGCAATGGTGTAGTCAAAGTATTTGGGCTTATCCGACAAACCAAACCCGAGCATATCCGCAGTGATTAACCTGAACTTAGCCGACAACGCCGCCCACATCGGTTGCCAATCCCAGCTCGCCGAAGGAAACCCGTGAATTAATAACAATGGCGACCCTGCACCGGATGTTTTATAGAAAATCCGGTGCTGTTGATAATCAAAAAAATCACCTGTGTTTTGCCAATCCATTAAAGGCTGAGACAGCATAGAAAACCCTTTAGTCATTCTTATTATCGCCAAACATCATGAGTTAAAGCTCACCTTAACAATTACCCACTAAGAAACAAGTCCGAACTGACCCATTTTGAACGATTAGCCCTCAAGACCTGTCAGACATCATTATCGAAGCGATGGTTATCTGCTAATGTAGTAGCATAACAATCGTTTCTACTGTCACTTTTATTTGTCATCCGTAGCCATAGTCGAGGTCGTCATGGAATACAACTCCCTCAAATCTCTCGGTGTGAAAAACACTGCAGACATTGAAAAATACACCCTTCGCAGTGAACTGACTCAGGACGTGCTAAAAATCTATCACACCAAAAAAAAAGGTGAGTTATTTAATCGCAGTGAGAAGTTTAAATTCCCGCGCAGCAAACGCATGGTGCGCTCTCAAAGTAACCCGAATGAATACAAAGAAATGAGCGAAGTATCCGCCGTTTTAACCCACGTGCTGGCCGAACTGGACGACATCACCAACCACGTTCATGACGAAAAAACCGTGAAAGAACAAATTCTTTCCGACCTGCGTCATCTGGAAAAGGTAGTTCAAAGTAAAATTTCAGAAATTGAAGAAAAGCTGGATAGGATTTAACGGTTGGTTGTCCAATTGCGTATTATTTAAAAGTATACTGTTACTTTTAGGTTAAATACCCAATACTCAAGGACTCCAATGAAATCAAACATCTTTGCAAAATCCTTCATTACAGGCCTGGCAGCGCTGGGCTTTTCCGGCAGCCTTTTGGCCAGCGGCTTCGAGTTCAACTTATCGGATGATTCGGTTTACGGCAAATACACATCAACCGACGAATTACCGGTACAGTTTGGCGCAGGTTACCTCTACCACGAGGGTGGCAGAAATCTGTTCAACCTCGATTTACACGCGCAGAATACATCAAGCTTTCAAGGCCAAAGAGTTCATACGGGGATTGGCTTTAAAACCATAGGCTACAAAGAGCATGGCGTTGATGGTTTAGGCGTGGGTCTGGGTGGTTTTGGTGAAATGGAATTAAGTCAGGTGCCGGGGTTATCACTCAGCGCTTCTGGCCACTACGCCCCATCCATTTTAACCTTCAGCGACACCGACAATTTCACCTGGCTTGAAGCAGCGGCAAACTACCAGGTTATGCCTAACGCAGATGTACAAGTGGGTTATCGCTACGTGGAAGCCGGTTTTGATCACACCAAGGATCGAAGTGTAGAGTCGACCGGCTTTTTGGGCTTCCGTTTCCACTTCTAAGATCGCGGGGCATGGCCGTTGATGCTCATGCTTAAATAGCTTGGCCATAAACACCGGACACAAAAAAAGCGCTTGGTCACCCAAGCGCTTTTTTTATATAACCTCAGACGAGTTATTCGTCATCGGTCTTACGAGGCTTGCGGTTTGCGCCTTTTTTGAATGGCTTGCCTTTGCGAGGCTTAGGGCCATTGCTCACTTTGGAAATACGCATTGGCATACCGACAACACGAATTTTCTTCAAGTGATCAAACACTTCTGAAGGCATACCTTCCGGCAAAGAAACAAAAGTACAGTCATCTTGAATTTCAATCTGACCAATGTACTTGCTTTCCATGTCGGCTTCGTTAGCGATCGCACCAACAATGTGCTTAGGCTCAACACCGTGGTTGCGACCCACTTCCAAACGGAAGTTTTCCATCGGCACACCAGTGTCACGAGGCTTACGCTCACGAGGCTTACGATCACCACGCTCTCCGCGCTCACGACGAGTACCACGGCCGTCATCATCACGTGTTTCAAAGTCTTTACGACGATCACGCTTAGGACGGTCTTTGATCAATAATGGCTCATCACCCTGAACCAACTTAGCCAGAGCCGCAGCAATTTCAAGCGCCGGGATGTTTTGTTCGTTCTGATACTGCTCAACCAATTCCTGGAAGAACTGCAAATCACCTTCAGCAGATAAAGCCTCAGTGATCTTATCTTTAAAGCGAGACACACGACGATCGTTAACGTCTTGCGTGGAAGGCAAGGTCATTTCTTCGATCTTCTTGTTGGTCGCCTTTTCAATGGCACGCAACATACGACGTTCACGTGGCGCAGCGAACAAAATAGCTTCACCGCTACGACCGGCACGACCAGTACGACCAATACGGTGAACATAGGCCTCAGTGTCGTAAGGAATATCGTAGTTGATCACGTGCGTAATACGCTCAACGTCCAAACCACGGGCAGCAACGTCGGTAGCAATCAGAATATCTAACTGACCATTCTTCAAGCGATCAACCGTACGGGTACGGGACGCCTGAGCCATATCACCATTAAGTGCGGCGGCTGAATAGCCACGCGCTTCCAGCTTTTCAGCCAGCTCTTCGGTCGCGTTTTTGGTACGAACGAACATAATCAAGCCATCAAATGGCTCGGTTTCCAGAATTCGGGTCAATGCATCCAGTTTATGCATACCGCTGACCATCCAAACACGCTGACGAATGGTCGATGCGGTTTGAGTTTTCACCTTGATGGTAACAATCTTAGGTTCATTCAGATAATTGGTTGCGATGCGTTTAATTTCTTTTGGCATCGTTGCCGAGAACAAGGCGATTTGACGCTGCTCAGGGGTTTGCTCCAAAATCCACTCAACGTCGTCAATGAAGCCCATGCGTAGCATTTCATCCGCTTCATCCAGTACCAAAGACTGAAGGTCGGACAAGTCCAGAGTGCCACGGCGCATGTGATCCATAACACGACCCGGTGTACCTACTACAACGTGGACACCACGTTTTAGCGCACGAATCTGGGCACTGTAATCCTGGCCGCCATAAATCGGCAGAACATGGAAACCTTTACGACGTGAAGCGTACTTCTGGAAAGCTTCAGCAACCTGAATTGCCAATTCACGCGTTGGCGCAAGCACCAAAGCCTGTGGCTTATTTTTACGAAGGTTAATAGTAGAAACCAGCGGCAAAGCAAACGCCGCAGTTTTACCGGTACCGGTCTGAGCCTGACCCAGTACATCGTGACCTTCCATCACGTGAGGAATAATTTGAGCCTGAATTGGCGAAGGAGATTCATAACCCACGTCTTTTAGAACTTTCATGACGTAATCAGGAAGTCCAAGATCGTCGAAGGTTAAGTTTTCTATCTCATCTGACATTTAGGGGGCCTTATATAGCAAAGGAAAAAGATAAAACGGACCACCCTAGGATAAAATTTGAACGAAGTCAGACAAGACCACCACCCTGGTAATCTCAAAATCCTTAAGTGGATACGTTTTCGGCTGCGCAGTATAGCGACTTGCCGTCCACATTGCATGTACTGTTTAATAGCAACCTTCATTTCCTATCAGACTTACCTTCAGGAACTATACATATGTCGATCTGGGTTGATGCCGATGCTTGTCCAAGAGTCATCAAAGACATTTTATTTCGGGCTGCAGAAAGGGCCGCTATTGAGTTGATTCTAGTCGCAAATCAACCGCTTTCCACACCTCCGTCCAAATATATTCGCTCGGTGCAGGTCATGCAGGGTTTTGACGTGGCCGATAACCACATTGTTCAGAACAGCGAAGCTGGCGATCTGATCATCACCGGCGACATTCCGCTGGCCGCCGAGGCCATTGAGAAAGGCGCCATCATATTAACGCCTCGCGGTGAAAGCCTGCATAAAGGCAACATTGGCCCAAGATTAACCATGCGAAACTTCATGGAAGACATGCGCAGTGCCGGTCAGATCAGCGGCGGCCCTGCCACTATGAATCAAACCGAACGTCGGGATTTTGCCAATAAATTAGATCAGTGGATCGCAAAAAATAAATGAGCATTAACCAGCTAAATCACCGAGTTTCTTAACATATGTAATTGTGCTTCAGGACACTCCAGACTAAAGTGTCGACCACATTATGTCTGAACATCTTGACACATCACCCAATTAAGGATGGAAATTTCATGTACCAAGACATCACCTTAACGATTGAAAACCGCATTGCACACCTGCAGATTAATCGCCCGAAATGTTTGAACGCCATTCGCATGCAGACGTACAAAGACATCATTGCAGGCTTAAAAGAAGCCGATCAATCGGATGACGTGTCCGTAATTGTGGTATCCGGCGCGAACAATGCTTTTACCGCAGGCAACGACTTGTCTGACCTGGTCGGCGACGAAATCCAGGCATTAATGGAATGTGTTCAAGGCATCATTGAAACGTCTAACGCAATCACCAAACCGGTCATTGCAGCCGTTGAAAAAGTAGCGGTAGGCATAGGAACAACCATGTTGCTTCATTGCGACATGGTAATTGCAGCTGAAGGAACGCGCTTCCGCGTACCATTTGCCAACCTAGGGGTTTGTCCTGAAGGGGCTTCAAGCTACCTGTTAGAGCGTAATGTAGGACCAAAAATTGCTGCCGAGTTGTTGATGACAGGTCGTTTCTTTAGCACTGAAGAAGCCCAACAATGGGGATTCATCAATCAGACTTGTGACAAAGGCGAAGCAATCAATAGCGCCATGGCACTTGCAGGCGAACTGCTAAAACAGCCGTTGCCATCACTCATTGCAACTAAGCGTTTGATGAAGAAAGACTACATCGACCTGATTCCTGAAATTTCTCAAAACGAATTAAACGAGTTCGTAGCGCTGCTTAACTCAGACAGCACTCAGGCACGTATTAAAGCAATGCTCAAAGGCGCTTAACGCCTAAACACCAGTCAGCCAACGCTGGCTGGTCATATCTCGATGCCCTTATCTACAAACAAGCCCTTGATAAAGGGCTTAATTCAGCAATCGTTGAGATTCGAAACGGACACTTTCAGCCGCACCGTTACGATTATGACGTTCCAAAAACTGCACCAGTGCATCTAACGAACGTTCACAGATGCGTTGCACACTTTCCTGCCAACTGTCGTTCTTTTTAAGACTTTCACTGACCATGGATAAAAACTTGTAATGAGCACGGGAAAGATACTGTTCGGCCTTCAACAAATCACCGGCCATAGCAAATGAATGCGATGCATTTTGACAAGCGATTAAAAAGTGCTGAAAGCTTCGATCATCGGTACAAGTAACGCAGGCACGGCCTACCGTGACTTCCAGGTATTCGACAGACACCGAATAACAATAAGCAGCTCCTTCGTACTGACTGCGGAAATAATACTCATTGCCCTTCATTAAGTAATATTCCCATTTGTTTATGTCTTTTTCTTCCACTGCAACGCATTTTTTAGCTCGACGAAACATAGGAGTTCTTCCATGCAAATGATAATTATTTTTATTTATAGCATAATAAGAATAATTCTCAAGTAGGAATTACAAAAATGTCATCTAATATTTAAACTATTGGATTCGCGTAGTAGTTGCCATGAGAAACCTAAAACACACACTGATTGCATTCATCGTTATCACCTACAGTGCCTATAGCTTGGCGGATGAATACGTACTGGCCAGGCCAAAGTCTGAAAACGACCCTAGGCAAGAGTACGTCAATGCGCTGTTAGAAACATTACTCAACCTGGATCTGCCTGCAACCCGCCACACTCTGCGTTATACCAATGAAGTACACAGTCGAGAGCGGATCAAAAAGCTGCTACTCGAAGGTCGGCGACTGGATGTACAGGCAACAGCCACCCGCAATGACTGGGAAGATGATTTACTGACTATCCGCATCCCCATCTACAAAGGACTGCTTGGTTATCGAATACTGTTGATTCATCAAGACGAACGTCAGGAGTACGAGTGGATTCACAGCCTGGACGAATTAAAACAAAAACAAGCCATTCTCGGCTCACAATGGTCGATCACCCCCGTTTGGAAACAAGAAGGGTTTCACACCATTACCAACGGAGATTACGAGAGCCTATTTAAAATCATCCACTTCAAACGCGCGGATTATTTCCCAAGAGGCGTCAATGAAATCCTTCAGGAGTATCAAAAATTCAACCCCTTGTACCCTGATCTGGCAATTGAGCAACATCTGGGGGTCTACCTGCCGCTCCCCATGTATTTTTTTGTGTCACCTCATAAGCCGGAGCTTGCGGAACTGATTCGAACCAACTTTGAAACTTTCATCAAACGAGGAGAATTTGACCAGTTTTTCATGAGCCGCTTTGAAAACATCATTACGGAATTGAACATTGATTCAAGACGTACTTTTTACGTGCCCAATCAACACTTACCTAAAGAAACACCTTTGCATCGACATGAGCTTTGGTATCTGAACCCTAAGCAACACCAGCCTCAAACACATACACCAAAGCGGTGAAACAAAACCGGCCACCGAGGCATGATTCACCGCTTATCGGATATAATTACCCGTCTTTCATCAAACCGGTTTCTCGCAACATGCCCTGCTCAATAATAAAGCGAACAATCTCCTTTACGCCCTGACCGCTCTTTAGGTTTGAAAACACAAACGGACGATCGCCACGCATTTTCTTAGCATCGCGATCCATCACGTCCAGCGAAGCACCCACGATAGGTGCCAAGTCGGTTTTATTAATGATCAGCAAGTCCGACTTAGTAATGCCCGGGCCACCTTTACGCGGAATCTTTTCTCCGGCAGAGACATCAATGACATACAGCGTCAGGTCTGACAACTCAGGGCTGAATGTAGCGGATAAATTATCGCCGCCAGATTCCACCAGCACCATTTCAAGGCCGTCATGACGCTCACACAATTCTTTCACCGCCGCCAGGTTCATCGACGCATCTTCACGAATGGCGGTATGCGGGCAACCGCCGGTTTCAACACCGATAATGCGGTCTTCACTTAATGCTTCGTTTCGCGTCAAAAACTGAGCATCTTCTTTGGTGTAAATATCATTGGTTACCACCGCTATGTTGTAATGCTCGCGCATTTCATGACACAAAGTTGTTAACAACGCCGTTTTACCTGAACCTACAGGTCCGCCAACACCAACGCGTAAAGTTTGTTTACTGCTCATCTCTATTTATTTCCCAAGTAAAAAATATTGGTTCAATTATCTTTCAAAAATTCGTTTAAGACCGGAATAGCCTTGAATATTGATGTTCGTGTAACGCCGAAGACATGGCCAAACCGGCCAGGCCGGAACCAATTTCATGGTCTTCCATGGTCATCGCCCGCTCAATTACATCCTCAATCATCGGAATCAGATGCCGGATGATCCGCTGTCCATCCGTTTGCCCCATTGGCATCGCCTTACTGGCAGCGGTAATCTGATTTTCCAACCACGCCCAGGTAAAACCAATCAGGGTTTGTTCCACCGGAATCTCTGAAATCACGCTGCTCAACGCATACATGGCCGCAACAGTGGGTTTTTCAATCCAGTCCAGTTTTGCTTCGTGACCCTTAGACTGAGATAAATGCCACTGCTTAAAAGCATCACCCACCTGCACGTCTTCCAGGTATAGTTCTTTGGTCTCCCGGAACGCCAGCAACATCCCGTTCCAGTACTCTAAAGCCGCTTGGTCTTCTTCCAGCCAAGCCCGATGAAGACGAGCCAAAACAGGAAGATCGACGCCACCCAATCCATAATTGAGAACCCCCGATATCCAGGCCTCAACGTCCTTGGCCTGCTTACACCACCCCGCATCCAAGGTGTATTCCAACCCTTGTGAATAAGCAAACGCACCAATGGGCAACGCCGGACTGGAGATATGCAACAAGCTTAATAAACTGCAGGTTTTCAAGCCCTGAACCTCTTAATTGTGATGGTGGTGAGCGTGACCATGCGACGGGTCGTCCAGCTCATTATGGTGATGAGAATGACCGCCATGAGCATGCTCGCCATAAGCGCCATTTTCAGGTTCAAACGGCGCCTGTTCCTGAATAACGGTCAAGCCCAGTTGGCGCAGCATGTCATCCAACACATAATCATTCTGATAACGCAGCCAGCCCTCGCCGACCTGCAACGGCACATGCCGATTGCCCAGGTGATAACAGGCACGCGCAAACAAATGCGAATCCTCGGTCGAGGCGGTGGTGACTTCCTCATCCGCTGATTTCACCCGATAAACCGCCCCCGATTCAGCACGAAGCAAAGTGCCATCACGCATCACATCACCACGTTCAACAAAAATACCGACCGCCTGACCGGACTCGGTTTCCGTTTTTAACCGACCCCGCTTGCGTTCATCAAAGGGCAAACGGATGATATCTTTAACTTCGCCCCCAGAGCGTTCCCACTCGGCAACCTCAGCTAAAGACAATTTTTCGGTAACAGTAATCATGCACTCACCACATTAAATCGAATTAAAACAAATAATATCTCTGTGCCAACGGCAACTCTTCCGCCGGTTCACACGTCAACTCTACGCCATCGGCTTTGACCACATACGTCTGAGGATCAACCTCCACCACCGGTTGATAGTCATTCAGCTTCATGTCGGATTTACGAACCGAGCGACAGTCTTTCACTGCGGTCAGTGTTTTTTCCAGGCCCAAGTGATCCAGCGAATTAGCCGCAAGTGCAGCTTTGGAAACGAAGGTCAAACTGGTGGCCGTCACCGCTTTGCCCAAAGCACCAAACATATGGCGATAATGCACAGGCTGAGGCGTAGGAATGGAAGCGTTGGGGTCGCCCATCGGCGCGGCCGCAATCATGCCACCCTTCAAAATCAACGACGGCTTAGTGCCAAAAAACATCGGTTTCCACAACACCAGATCGGCCAACTTACCCACCTCCACCGAACCCACTTCTTCCGAAACCCCGTGAGTGATGGCCGGGTTAATGGTGTATTTGGCTATGTAACGGCGAGCACGGAAATTATCATGGCCTGCATCATCTTCAGGTAAAGCTCCACGTTGTACTTTCATTTTGTGCGCGGTCTGCCAAGAGCGAGTAATCACTTCACCCACACGCCCCATTGCCTGTGAGTCTGATGAGATCATACTGAATGCACCCAAGTCATGAAGAATGTCTTCAGCCGCAATCGTTTCACGACGAATACGGGAATCCGCAAAGGCCACATCTTCCGGGATATTGGGATCAAGGTGATGACAAACCATCAGCATATCCAGATGTTCATCCACGGTATTCACTGTGTAAGGCCGGGTCGGATTGGTTGAGGAAGGTAGCACATTGGCCTCACCACAGGCCTTGATGATATCCGGAGCGTGACCGCCACCCGCACCTTCGGTGTGGTAGGTATGAATCACCCGCCCTTTCAAAGCACCCAGCGTATCCTCGACAAAACCCGACTCATTTAACGTATCGGTATGAATGGCCACCTGAATGTCGTGCTTTTCAGCAACACTCAAGCAATTATCAATTGAAGCGGGCGTGGTTCCCCAGTCTTCATGCAACTTCAGACCGATGGCACCGGCAACCACTTGCTCATCTAAAGCCTCCGGTAATGACGCATTGCCTTTCCCTAAAAAGCCAAAGTTCATTGGTAACTCATCCACCGCTTGCAACATCTTACCGATGTGCCACGGCCCCGGCGTACACGTGGTCGCGTTAGTTCCGGTTGCCGGTCCGGTGCCACCACCGATCATGGTAGTGATCCCCGACATCAAGGCTTCTTCCACCTGTTGTGGACAAATAAAATGAATATGAGCATCAATCGCGCCCGCCGTTAAAATCTGACCTTCTCCAGCAATCACTTCCGTGCCAGGGCCGATAATAATATCGACGCCTGCCTGCGTATCCGGGTTGCCTGCTTTACCAATGGCACTGATGCGTCCGTTGTTAATGGCCACATCGGCCTTAACCACTCCGGTATAATCCAAAATAAGGGCATTCGTAATGACGGTGTCCGGTACCTTATCCGAAGTTTCCTGACTTTGACCCATGCCATCACGGATCACTTTACCGCCACCAAATTTCACTTCATCGCCATACACTGTGAAGTCTTTTTCTGGCGAAATAAACAATTCAGTATCACCCAGCCGTACCTTATCGCCAACGGTGGGTCCGTACATATCAACATAAGCTTTACGATCAATCGTAGTCATGTGTTCTCTCCTGTTTCCCTAATCCATGAGCCGTTTTACGTTAGCCAAACATTAAAGTTGGCCCATGACATCACCACGGAAACCGTAAATGGTTTTAGTGCCTGCGTATTCTACCAATTCAACTTCGCGGGTTTGGCCCGGCTCAAAACGAACGGCAGTGCCTGCTGCAATGTTCAATCGATAGCCCTTAGTGCTTTCACGATCAAACTGCAGCGACAAGTTGGCTTCATAAAAATGGTAGTGAGAGCCGATCTGAACCGGCCGATCTCCCGAATTGGACACCTGAACTTTGATCGTGGTACGGCCTTCATTCAAAGTGATTGGCTCGTCCGACACTATGTATTCACCTGGAATCATGAAAACGCTCCTATGCGTTAAGTTTGCCGATTAAGTTAGGCGATGGGATTGTGCACTGTGACCAGCTTAGTACCATCGGGAAAGGTTGCCTCCACCTGAACATCGTGAATCATGGATTCAATGCCATCCATGACTTCATTTCGGCTAATCACTTCGCGCCCTTCATTCATCAATTGAGCGACGGTTTTGCCATCGCGGGCACCTTCCATAATAAATGACGAAATGAGCGCAATGCATTCCGGGTAGTTCAGTTTAACGCCACGCTGCCGACGCTTTTCAGCCAGTTCGGCCGCCACAAAAATCAGTAATTTATCTTTTTCTCTGGGTGACAGTTCCATAATGTCCTCTTAAACAGTTCCTCGTAAAATCAGTGACCAGTTTGCACTGAAAATCCGCTATGTATTCCAAATTCGGGGAGGGCATGCCCCACGTTGGTTAACGTGTGGCCGAACCAATGCCCAATAATGGGTAAACACTTTCTTCGCCGTCTCGGCGCATGCGCCAAGATAACGCACAACCACTGCACCGGGCTTCTGAGTTACAGCAAACAGCCCTGTACCCGCCAATTCCTGCAGCAATTCAAAATCCTGTTCGTTCAGTTGAACGACCCGGTTTAAGATGTCTTCTTCGGCTGAGATCACAAAACAGCCAAACACAGGCTCACCTGCCAGACCTGCTTTTAACTGCATAATATCCTGGGCAGCATCGATCCGGTTTCGCTCAATAAACACAGGCTTGGCGTCTCGCCGGATAAGGAGTGATTGTTCAATACGCCCCTTGGCAAACCAGTCTTCACTGCTCGGTCTGCCCAGACAAACGATGTCCCAGCCCACAAAAATACCGGAGCCCGAAATATCAACCTGAGTAATTAACTCCCCTTTGGCACCGTCAAAAACGATTGTTTCCTGCGGCATCCACTCCAGCACCGCCTGATCTTTGATGCACAGACGGACTTTTTGAGTTTGGTTCAACTCAGTAATATTATTGTATATTTTGCCGGCAGAAGGCGTAGTAACAAGCGCTTGGGCGCCATCATCCAACAATAAGGAAATGGTTAAGTAGTCCCCTGCCACCAAACCACCCGGCGGGTGTAACAGATAAAGGTGGGCACATTGATGACCTTCAGGGTAAAACGGACGCTGTACCCGCAACGGGCCAAAATGACGGGTTTTTCCAAGCCGTGTTTTCTGATCCAGATACACCAGTTCAGCCTGATAATTAGCCAGCCAGTGCAGACTTGGATCAAGACTGTCCTGCGAAGTCTCCGCGTAATTCAATATTCTTCCCTATAAAATAGTCTTTGTTTTAAAATCTTTGCACATAAGTGCAGACATAAAAAGAACAATCTCGCACCTAAGCACACGACAACACTTGCAAGATAGCCACTCACCAACGAATGCAAAGAGTCTGCCAAACCTCAAATACTGACTATACAGACAACTTATTTCCAGTCCTTTGGTATGAATCATGGTGCACACAGCTTGTGCAGGCCAAACCATAAATCAACGAGATAACATCCATATCTCAACAAAAATGGAACAATTTGGTGCTAAGTAAAAAACAAACGCACTAAAACAAAACACCAATCGTCCGCTTGGACAGCTTTTAACAGCAGCAATACCTGATAAACACACGACTTACGTCGTAGTGGCATACCCATTGCTAAACATTGTCAATCCTTTTAAAAGACTCACAATCTAAAAGGCGACAAGCGGTCAACAACACCAGAGAAAAGTACAGAGCAATAAGACTGCTGGCTTCTCTTTGGACCGCTTTGATCAGATTCAATTACAGAGAAATCAACTAGGAATCACTATGAAAAGCATCAAGCAATTCTCACAGTTTTCTGCATTGGCGTTATCCGTTACCTTCGGTTCAGCGGTCATGGCGGCCGACGACACCATTAAAGTCGGCGTGCTCCACTCATTGTCAGGCACGATGGCCATTTCCGAAACCACCTTAAAAGACACTGTGTTGATGATGGTCGAAGAACAGAACAAAAAAGGTGGCCTGCTGGGTAAAAAACTGGAAGCGGTCGTCGTTGATCCGGCTTCCAACTGGCCACTGTTTGCAGAAAAAGGCCGAGAATTACTTTCCAAAGAAAAAGTCGACGTTATCTTCGGTTGCTGGACGTCAGTGTCCCGTAAATCCGTATTGCCAGTGGTTGAAGAACTGAACGGTTTAATGTTCTACCCGGTTCAATACGAAGGGGAAGAGTCTTCTAAAAACGTTTTCTACACAGGTGCTGCGCCAAACCAACAGGCGATTCCAGCGGTTGATTACCTGATGAGTGAAGAAGGCGGCAGCGTGCAGCGCTTTGTCCTGGCTGGTACCGACTACGTTTACCCTCGCACCACCAACAAAATCCTTGAAGCGTATTTAAAAAATAAGGGCGTGTCGGAAAAAGACATCATGATCAACTACACCCCGTTTGGTCATTCCGATTGGCAAACCATCGTCAGCGACATTAAGAAGTTCGGTGCTGAAGGTAAGAAAACTGCGGTCATCTCAACCATCAACGGCGATGCTAACGTACCTTTCTACAAGGAATTAGGTAATCAGGGCATTTCAGCCGAAGACGTTCCGGTGATCGCATTCTCCGTAGGTGAAGAAGAATTATCCGGTATCGATACAGGTCCGCTGGTCGGTCACTTGGCAGCATGGAATTATTTCCAGAGCGCAGAAAGCGACACCAACGAAGCGTTCATCGACCAATGGCAGAAATACGTCAAAAATGAAGACCGCGTAACCAACGACCCTATGGAAGCCACCTACATTGGTTTCCAAATGTGGGCCAAAGCGGTTGAGATTGCGGGCACCGAAGACGTCGACAGCGTTCGTGATGCGATGTACGGCATCACAGTACCTAACCTCACCGGTGGGACGGCGGTGATGAACACCAACCACCACTTAACCAAACCGGTCTTGATTGGTGAAATTCAGGACGATGGCCAGTTTGAAATCGTTTGGCAAACCAAAAAAGGGGTCATCGGCGACGCCTGGACCGATCACCTGCAAACCAGTGCCAAGGTTGTGGCCGATTGGACTGCGCCCATCAACTGCGGTAACTACAACATCGAAACCAACGTGTGCTCTGGTCAAAACTACGAGTAAACACAACTGTGCGTGACTAGAAACCCGTCGCGCAACTCAACACCCCCTTGCCACGCACAAGGCAAGGGGATGTTCACCGAAAACCATTCAATTTTTGCAGCAAGGCAATACGAAACAACGTCGTAGGCCATTGCTGTGCCAAAATACGAGAAGCAGGTTCATATAATGAACAGGTTAGCCCCCTTTTTAGCATTGCTCATCTCCGTAATGTTTACCGCATTAAGCCAAGCCTCGGCTTTGGAATCTCATTTCGAGCATTTAAAATCTAAGAAAGTATCCGAAAAAATGGATGCCCTTAACGCCATCGCAACCACCGGCGATCCACAAGCAGAAACAATTCTGAATCAAATGCTTGAGGGAAAACTGTATTACATCAAAAGTACGGGCGAGTTTGTTTACATCGAAAAAGGCGATGATAAAAAATACACCGCTTACAGTGCCCTGACCAACGAAGTGGTGGGCAGCTTTAAAAAACGCAAACTAAAAAAAATCCGAGTAAATAACCAAATCCGGGGGGAAATTCGAACGGCCCTGGCCGCTATCCAACTCACCTCCCCCGATCCGGAATTGCGGCTTCAGGCGGTTCGGAACTTACGGGACGCGTTAAACCCCAACATGTTACCGGCGCTGAAAAAATCATTGGCCCGCGAAGAAACCGACAAGATCACCTCGGCGTTAGAAACCACCATCGCCGCCATTGAGTTCGCCAATGGCGACATTGAAGTACAGCTTGCATCCAGCGCCGTGCTCGCTGACAGCGACGATCCTAAGATCCTGGCTCTGTTCAAACAAACACTGGATAAAACAGCCAAACCGTCTGATCTGGCATCCGCCATTGAAAAGTCCATTGAAATCATTGAATCCAGACAACAGCTTTACGGCGTGGCAGAAAACCTGTTTTTTGGCCTGAGTGCCGGTTCGGTACTATTGCTTTCCGCCATTGGCCTCGCCATTACTTTTGGGGTGATGGGTGTCATTAACATGGCCCACGGCGAAATGATGATGATCGGCGCTTACACCACCTTCGGCATACAGGTGTTGTTCCCTAATTTCATCGATTATTCCTTATTCATTGCCATCCCGGCCGCCTTCCTGGTTTCCGGCCTGGTCGGTATTTTGATTGAACGCACTGTAATACGCCACCTCTACGGCCGCCCGCTTGAAACCTTACTGGCCACCTTTGGCATCAGCTTGGTGTTGCAACAAGCTGTTCGGACATTCGTTTCACCGCAGAATCAAAGTGTGGAAAACCCAGGCTGGATGAGCGGTTCACTGGAGATTACCGAATCATTCGCCCTGACCTACAACCGCCTGTACATCATCCTCTTTAGCTTGGTGATTTTCTTCGCCTTGATGGGCTTATTAAAGAAAAGTTTGTTCGGCTTGCAAATGCGTGCCGTCACCCAGAACCGCGCCATGGCCAACTCCATGGGTATCCGCTCGGGTTGGGTAGACGCATTAACTTTCGGCTTAGGTTCCGGCGTGGCCGGTATTGCTGGCGTGGCCCTGTCTCAAATCACCAACGTAGGGCCAAACCTGGGTCAGAACTACATCATCGATTCCTTCATGGTCGTGGTCTTTGGCGGTGTGGGTAACCTATGGGGGACTTTAGTTGCAGCCATGGGCTTGGGTGTCGTCAACAAACTCATCGAACCTTGGGCCGGTGCGGTATTGGCTAAGATCATTGTGCTGGTATTCATCATCCTATTTATTCAGCGTCGACCACGCGGCTTGTTCGCTCTGAAAGGCCGAGCGGTGGAGGGCTAACTCATGAAAGTTAATTCCATGAAAGATTCATTTTTAATGAAAGACAAAGGCGGGTTGAGAATGCTCTCAATCCTGGGCGCAGCGTTGGTTATTATTACCTTCTTAAACCAAGCGGTGCCTGTGGATAACCCACTGCATGTGACCACTTATACCGTCACGCTGTTCGGTAAATACCTGTGTTATGCACTGCTTGCCTTAGCCGTAGATTTAATCTGGGGTTATTGTGGCATCCTGAGTCTTGGTCACGGGGCCTTCTTTGCGCTCGGCGGTTATGCCATGGGCATGTACCTAATGCGCCAAATTGGTGATCGTGGAGTCTACGGCAACGCCGAGCTGCCGGACTTCATGGTTTTCCTCGACTGGCAGGAACTGCCTTGGTACTGGCAGGGGTTTGACTCCTTTGGCTTTGCCATGGTGATGGTATTAGTTGCCCCTGCAATCTTGGCCTTCGTATTCGGTTGGCTGGCTTTCCGCTCTCGTGTAACGGGCGTGTATCTGTCCATCATCACCCAAGCACTGACTTACGCCTTGATGTTGGCTTTTTTCCAGAACGACATGGGCTTCGGTGGCAATAACGGCCTGACGGACTTCAAAGACATTCTGGGCTTTGACCTGCAATCCGACAGTACCCGTATCAGCTTGTTCCTCGCCTCCGGCATTGCCCTGGCATTGGGATATATCCTGTGCCGCTGGATCGTTTCTTCTCGTCTTGGCCGGGTGTTGGTCGCCGTTCGGGACGCTGAAAGCCGTACCCGTTTCCTCGGCTATCGGGTCGAGCATTATAAGCTGATGATCTTTGTGTTATCCGCCATGTTAGCGGGTGTGGCTGGCGCCTTATATGTCCCTCAGGTGGGCATCATCAATCCAGGGGAATTTGCCCCAATCAACTCCATCGAACTGGTGATCTGGGTGGCTATGGGCGGTCGCGGCACCTTATACGGCGCAATTCTTGGCGCAATTTTAGTGAACTACGCCAAAACCTGGTTCACCGGCGTATTACCAGACGCCTGGTTATTCCTGTTAGGCGCATTGTTTGTAGTCACCACGCTGTATTTACCGAAGGGCATCGCCGGGCTTTATAGCCAGATACGCGAGCGACAGGCGGAAAAGAAAGCCACCTCCGGATCAACGCCAAACAGCGCTCTTGAAAACAATGAGCAATCACCTCACGCATCCAAGTCCAAACTTGTGGAGGAAGTGTAAATGACCGATAAACACATTCCTGATGACACCATACTTTATCTCAATGGCGTCAGTGTCAGCTTCGACGGTTTTAAAGCCATTAACGGTTTATCTTTGGTGCTCAAAGAAGGCGAGCTGCGCGCAGTGATTGGCCCGAACGGTGCTGGTAAAAGCACCATGATGGACATCATCACCGGAAAAACCCGACCGGACGTTGGCGATGTGTATTTCAAAGGTGAAATCGATTTGACCCAACACGACGAAGCCGACATAGCCAACCTTGGCATAGGCCGAAAATTCCAGAAACCGTCCGTCATCGAAACATTAACCGTATGGGAGAACCTGGAACTGGCATTAGCCGGAAACCGAACGCCTTTGCAAAGTCTGTTTTTTAAGCTGACGAAAGAAAACCATAAGCAGCTGACTGACATGGCGGCGTACATCAACCTTGATGATCAAAAAGAAACCGTTGCGGGCGACATTTCTCACGGCCAGAAACAATGGCTGGAGATCGGCATGTTACTGCTTCAGGAACCGGAAGTACTGTTAGTAGACGAGCCGGCTGCCGGAATGACCGACGAAGAAACTTTTAAAACCGCCGATTTGCTCCGTGACGTCGCCAAAAGCCGCTCCGTCATTGTGGTTGAACATGACATGGAATTCGTTAAAGCGCTGGACTGCAAAGTAACCGTCTTGCACGAAGGTTCCGTATTGTCGGAAGGCACCCTAGACGCCGTTCAGAATGACGAACAAGTCATCGAAGTTTATCTGGGCCGATAACCAATTTTAAAGAGAGAACAACATGCTGAACGTCGACAACATTGATATTTTCTACGGCGCCAGTCAGGCCCTTAAAAAGGTGTCCCTGACGGCAGAAGTGGGCAAAGTCACCACTGTGCTTGGACGCAACGGTGTGGGAAAAACCACCCTGATGAAATCCATCACCGGCCACCTTGCCCCCCAGTCCGGCAACATCAGCTGGGAAGGGAAAGCACTGAATACCACCAAAGCAGCAGACAGAGCACACATGGGCATTGCCTCAGTGCCCCAAGGCCGGGAGATTTTTCCACAATTAACCATTCTGGAAAATCTACAAACCGGTTATGCATGCTTGCCAAGATCGGAACGTCACATCCCCGAGCACATCTTCGAGCTGTTCCCTGTATTAAAAGATATGCTGAAGCGCCGGGGCGGCGACTTATCCGGTGGTCAACAGCAACAGCTGGCCATTGCCCGTGCGCTGATCACCAAACCGAAGCTGCTGGTACTGGATGAGCCTACCGAAGGCATCCAGCCGTCCATCATCAAAGACATCCAGCGAGTCATTGCCATGCTTCGAGACCAAGGCGAAATGGCCATTGTTCTGGTCGAGCAATACCTGGATTTTGCCAAAGAACTGGCCGATGAATATTTGGTGATGGATCGTGGTGAAGTGGTGTTGTCAGGAAAAGGGGCTGAGATGGACGAAGAACAAGTGCGGTCGTTTATGATGGTTTAACATCGCAACCCCTTTTTCTTTAAAACTTTCTTACACGCCAAAAGTACAAGAACCGTGTGAGAAAGTTCCATTCATCTCGTTCTTCACGTCATTTCCTTGCTTCCGCTATCAAGTTGGTTTCCAATTACTTCCCTCTGTAAATACACATGGAAGCCCAGCTCCGTCGGGCCTAATTACAAAAACAAAAGGAACTTGAATGAACATTAAAGCCTTCATCAGCAGCTTATTGCTGTTTTCAGCCGTCAGCAACTACGCTTTCGCCAACAGTTCAACCGACACTGAAACAAGCACCAGCGAACCTATTACCTCTGAGGCCGCTGCCGAAGCATTTTCGGCCGAAGAAGAACAGTACATGACCTGGGCCACCAACCTTTGGCAATCACTGAACCCGCAAACCGGAGAAATTAAGCTACCAAATGCGGTAGCAACCGTGAAAGTACCTGAGAATTTTTATTACCTGTCTCCACAAGATGCAGAAAAGGTATTGGTCGAAGTTTGGGGTAACCCTCCGGGTAACTTAACACTGGGCATGTTATTCCCGGCGGACACAACGCCCTTCGACCAAGAAGCCTGGGCGGTAACCATCCAATACGAAGAAGACGGCTATGTCTCTGACGAAGACGCCGACGACATCGACTACACAGACCTGTTGGAACAAATGCAAAAAGACACCGCCGAAGGCAGTAAGCAACGTGTCGAGATGGGCTATGAACCCATCGAATTAATCGGCTGGGCGACCACACCGTATTACGATGCCGCTTCAAATAAAATGCATTGGGCCAAAGAAATTAAATTCGGCGATGATCCTGTTCATACTCTCAACTACAACATTCGAGTACTTGGCAGAAAGGGTGTGTTGGTTCTGAATTTCATTGCGGGTATGCACCAAAAGCAGCTGATCGAAACCAATCTGGATGACGTCATTGCGATGGCCGAATTTGACCAAGGCGCAAAGTACGCCGATTTCGACCCAGACATCGACCAAGTCGCAGCCTACGGTTTAGGCGCTTTGGTGGCAGGTAAAGTGATTGCGAAAACAGGATTCTTAGCCGCAGCCATTCTGTTTCTGAAAAAGTTCGGTATCTTTATCGTGATCGGTATTGGCGCACTGCTGAAAAAGATGTTCAGTCGTAAGTCTGCGGAATAGACCGCCAGCCCAAGAACAATACTGACCAATAACTCAAGCCAGGAAAGAGAAATGAAACCGTCTCTGCTCTGGCTTTTGTTTGAAGAGGTAGTCTATTCACTCACCCTCAAACACAGTCACAGCATCCGCCGTCAACGTATAACTGGCGGCGCCCAGGCCATTGTCAAAAGAGTCCAGACTCAACACCCCTTCAATTTCATACGGGTACCAAATGCCTTCGACTTCGGCACCTTTTGGAAATTTCACATGAATCAGTTGATTCGGTGGTGGTGGCGGCACATGCACGCAAGCACCCATGTATGGAGCTAAAAAGAACTCGGTAATTTCACCTTTGTCATTCGATTCCAGTGGCACCATATAACCGGCAATGCGGATGTTCTTTTGCTCATAGGTATCAACTACGGAAGAAGAAAACATCACCTCCGGCAGGTTTTCTTTATCAAACGGCGTTTCATGGGTGATTTCCGGCATGGTTTCCATGGCTTCAAGATCTTCTTTGGGCATCAAGTCCAGCCACTTTACTTCGACCGCCTCTTTGGTGACGGCCCACGCTGCCGGAACCATTAAAGCCCCAGCCAAAATCAGCCAATAAGATTTCATTTTCAACATATTCAATACTCTCTACACTTTAACAATCAACCCATCAGACAAGCTGTTTTTATACGCTCGCCAGCCTGGAATTAAACTCATCAACAACGAAGCCGACACGATGGTCGCCAACACATACAGTTCTTTTACGCTTGGCGCACCTAATGCCACATGGAAGCCAAACATCTCCATCAGGTACGGCGAAACCAACGCCAATAGCCCATACAAAGCAAACCACCCCAGCAACGCGCCCAGCAGACTAATCACCAGTGTTTCCAGCCCAAGTAAAAAGAAAATATGGTAGGGCCGTGCCCCCACGGCCCGTAGAATCGCAATCTCCCTGCGCCGCTCCTGCAAGCTGGACAACATGGTAATCATCATACCTAAGATGGTGCTAAAGACCACCAACGCAGACACCACTAATAACGATTTCTCCGCCACACCGATCAACTGCCATAATTCCTGCAAAGTTAAAGCAGGCATGATCGCCAGCAGGGGTTCTTCCCGATACTGATTCACGGAGCGCTGGAACTGGAATGCCGCGATGCGGGACGTCAATCCGACAAACGTCGCCGTGATGGTTTCCGGTTCCAGGTGGGCATGTTCAAAGTCTTGGTGCGTTAACTTCAGACTTTTGGCACTGGGTGAGCCACTGTTCCAGCCGGCATGAATGGCTTCTATGCCTGCCAGCTTTACAAACAGAGTTCTGTCCGACGGCGTTCCGGTCGGGGCGAGAATACCCACCACCTGAAACGGCAAATTGTCGTGCTTAATAAAATTGACCTTGCCCGCACCATGAGCCACTGAGATCTGAGAACCTAACTGATAGCCCAGTTGCTGAGCAACTTCCGCCCCCAAGACCACATCAAAAGTTTCCTCGAAGGGTTTCCCTTGCTGAAACGACAAGGACTGCTTGGTTCCGTATTTAATGTGCTCAAAGTAATCTTTGGTGGTGCCCAGTACCCGAAACCCTTTATGAGAATCACCCAACGAAATGGGCACTGACCATTTCACCAGCTTGCTGTCACTGATGTCCTGATAACTCTGCCAACTGATGTTGTTGGTGGCATTACCTATTCTGAACACGCTGTACAACAAGAGATTCACCGGGCCGGACCGAGCACCTACAATTAAATCTGTGCCCGACACCGTATTAATAAAACTCTGTCGTGCTTCGGTACGCACTTTTTCAACACCGAGCAATAAAATGACGCCCAAAGCAAACGACAGCACCGTCAAAATGGAGGTCATTTTGCGGTTTGCCAAACTGCGCCAGGCCAAAGTCATCAGCTTCATGCCTGAGTTACCTCCGCAGTTGCTTTCAACTCGCGTGATTGAGTATCCCTGTCATCCGACCACTGAATAATTTCCGCCACCTTTACCGTACGGTCAAAGCGGCTGGCCAGGCTTTGGTCGTGGCTGACAAACAACAACGATGATCCATGGGTTTGACACTGCTCAAATAGCAACGCCAAGTAGCTGTCCCGGGTATCTGCATCCAATGCAGACGTAGGCTCATCGGCAATAATCAATTCAGGGTTGCCTGCCAACGCTCGCGCCGCTGCAACCCGTTGTTGCTGACCGATACTCAACGCAGTCACCGGACTTTTCGCCAACGCCTCATCAATCCCCAGTTCACTTAACAACTGCTTGGCCTGAGTTTCCGTCACGGAGCGCGCTTTAGAGAATCGGCCGGTAAGCAGCACATTTTCCAAACCGGATAAGTAAGGAATTAAATTAAACTGCTGAAAGATTAACCCCAAGTGCTCCGCCCGGAAACGATCTCGCTGCTTGGCTGACATCCCGGTCAGATCTTGTCCCAAGACCGACAGTTCACCAGCCTGAGCCACAGCAACACCACCAATTAAACTCAGCAACGTTGATTTTCCTGAACCACTGACGCCCTGCAAAAACACGCGTTCACCACGAGCCACCTGCAAGTTATCCACAGACATCACAGGCGCATCTTTCTGCCATGCAAAGCGCAATTGATTAATGTTTAAAATCATTTCAGCGGGTTTAGAACTCATAATGAAAACTTCTTCATGCTTACGACGACAGGCAGAAACTATGCTTGAATCATGACATTAATATGACAAGACCGCCGATCTCAACCATCGGCGCCTGGTTTATTCGTTAAAACGACATAACGGATTGCTTTGGTGTCAGCTCGGCTTTCTGAACCGCTGTTTCACCGAACCAATTTACGTCCACTTCTTGTAAGCTAGATGATACGTCAAACAGTTTCAGTTCAAAGCCGGACAACTTCTCCGGTTGTTCGCAATGAAAATGGTACGTCATTTCAAACTCACTGTGACCTTCATGACCTTCATGACCTTCATGACCTTCATGACCTTCATGACCTTCATGACCTTCATGACCTTCATGACCTTCATGACCTTCATGACCTTCATGATGATCGTGTCCATCATGGTCAGAAAGCAAAGCACTTTCGACGCTGGCTTTTTCTAAACGGCACTCCGCTTGTGGCGTAAATACAATGACATCAGACGCGCTTAAAAGTGCCGATTCAATTTTCTCGATCAACGCCTTTTGCTGTTTATTTTCCGGTTGATGCTCGAACCCGACCATGTCCATGGCCGGAACTTCCAACGCCACTTCCACTTCATTGCCTTCCTGAGCGACATTCATCACCGCGTGACCATGTTCATGGGCATCGTGCTGGCGTTGCTCAGCCATGGCCGAGCCACTCATTCCAGCCAACACAACCGTGAAAGCACCTAACCTTTTTCGAAACACTTCTTTTTTATCGTTGACAAAAAATGATCGATTTTCTTCTGTACTTACTTTTTGATATTTCATTGGTCACTCTACTGAATAAATGCAACATTTCAGAAATGTTATAACATTACATTTTTACAATAAAGTGACTTTTCAAAATAAAGAACAAAAATAATTGAAAAATTAATGAACAGAAATAACGACGACTTGTTCATTCTGATCAGGAAACAACACCTCATCGCCTTCATAAAGCCCTAATAACTTTTTCGCTAATGGCGCTTCAGGGGTAACCAGCATGATGTCTTCACCTGCCACCTTCAGCTGCATACCGCCTGCCATCGGGCCAATAAAAAATTGCTTCTGAGTGTGATCCTGATATTCAACCGTCACCAGCGCAGTGACCCGAACCGGCGTATCTTCATCAAACTGCGCCATCGGTAGGTTTCGATAACTCTGAATGGCTTCCTGAAATTCTGCCACGCGCATGGACTGCCCATGCGCCAGATAGGAGGCTTCTAAACCCACGGTATCGTACTGGGTTTCAGCAATGCTTTCTTCATGGGTTGCCAGATCTCTGGCTTCGTTGGCAGCATGGATCGCCAACCGAAGTTCTTCTTCCAGATTATTAAGAATGGCTTGTCGTATAAGTTCTTTATTCATCGGCAAAGTGTATCACCGACACCTGATAGTTGAAGAGAAATATCAAGCGAAAACAAAATTCCAAAAAAAACGGCCTGAAGATCCACTTTCAAGCCGCAAACACAGTAATGACAGAAACAATATCAATATTGATTACTTTTCAACGAACGCACGCTCAATCACGTAATGACCTAACTCACCACCGCGTGTTTCTTTGAAACCGCGCGCATCCAACATTTGGGTCAACTCTTCCAGCATTGCCGGACTGCCGCACAACATGAAACGATCGTGCTCCGGATCTATTTCAGGCAACCCTAAATCCTCAAAAATCTTACCATTGTCAATCAAGTCGGTAAGACGCCCCTGATTACGGAATTCTTCTCTGGTCACGGTCGGATAATATTTCAGTTTATCCTTCACAAACTCGCCAAAATATTCATTATTTGGCAGCTCGTTGGAGATCATGTCCTGATACGCCAACTCAGAGACATAGCGCACGCCATGAGTCAGGATGACGTTATCGAACTGATCATAAATCTCGTGATCCTTGATGATACTTAAAAATGGTGCCAGGCCGGTGCCCGTGCTCAGCAACCAAAGGTTTCTGCCGGGCAACAGATTATCCGAAATCAAGGTGCCTACCGGCTTGGTGCCCACCAGAATTTCATCACCGACAGCAAGATTTTGAAGACGGGAAGTCAACGGTCCGTCCGGCACCTTGATACTGAAAAACTCCATTTCTTCTTCATAATTAGCACTGGCAATACTGTAAGCACGAAGCAAAGGTTTATCTTCTACTTCCAAACCAATCATCGTAAAAAAGCCGTTTTTAAAACGCATGCCCTGATCTCGGGTGGTTTTAAAGCTGAACAATGTATCGTTCCAATGATGAACACTGGTAACCGTTTCCCGAACTAATTTACTCACTGTTGTGCTCCTAAGTGAATTTCATATCTTGCGTTAGACTTGGTTTTAACTGTATGCTTCAACCCTAAATCTGTAAAACAGATAATTTTTATTTAGATAATCGCTTTTATCAATAATGGTTTTTCATCATGAGATTTACTTTCAGACAACTCGAAGTATTTTTGGCCGCTGCTCACTTTCAGAACATCACCAAAGCAGCAGACAGTTTGGCCATGTCCCAGTCGGCCGCCAGCAGTGCGCTGAAAGACATTGAATCCCAGTTTGATCTGCCTTTATTCGACCGAATCGGCAAACGGTTACAACTTAATGAGCAAGGTCGATTAATACGCCCGAAAGCGGAACAGTTATTGGAACAAGCCAAAGAGCTGGAGCGCATCATGGCGCAACACAAAGACGCTGGCCATTTAAAAGTAGGGGCGACCTTGACCATAGGTAACTATCTGGCCGTCGCCACCATGGCCGAAATGATGCAGGAACAACCCGACGCCGAAGTCACCCTCAGCGTCGCCAATACCTCCGAAATCGGCCAAAAAGTACTTAATTTTGAAATCGATATCGGCCTGATCGAGGGGGAATTACAGCATCAGGATCTGGATCTCATTCCTTGGCGGGACGATGAATTGGTGGTTTTTTGTGCGCCCAGCCACCCACTGGCCGACCAATTGCAAACCACTGACCGGCAGTTAAAAGAAGCTGAGTGGATCTTACGCGAGAGCGGTTCAGGCACCAGACAAGCGTTTGACCGGGCAATGCACGGCATCTTACCGGAAATTCAGGTAAAGCTGGAGTTGGAGCACACCGAAGCAATTAAACGAGCCGTCGAAGCCGGTTTAGGCGTGGGCTGTTTATCACGAGTGGTATTAGAAGACGCTTTTAAACGAGGCAGTTTAATTCCTCTTCCTGTACCGCACAGAGACTTTCACCGAAAGTTCTATTTTGTTTTGCATAAACAGAAATACCGGAGCGCAGGCATCGAACGCTGGATGGAACTTTGCCGCCTGTCCAATAAGAAATAGTCACCACTCAAAAAGCCAATCACGGCAAGCCCGCCTAAACGACTTTCCTGACCCGAATTATGTGCTTAACTTAACTCAAAGGAAGCACATAGATCTCAACAGGGAGAGTCACCATGAACACAAACCGCACTTTAGGCCTCATTACCGCCGGATTGGTTTTAACCGCTTTGGTTTTGGCCACCATCCGATTCACCACAGCCCCTAAAGCAATGACGGTTCCTGAAAACCTCTACGGTCAGGTCACCCCTTTTCAGTTGCCTTCAGTCACCATGGAAAGCGACCAAGGTAAAGCCGTTCAATGGCAGGACTTTGACGATACGCCGCTCTTTTTAACCACCGGGTTTACCTCTTGCGAATACACCTGCCCGATGACCATGGCCTTTTATCAAAAACTGGCTAAGAAAGTAAATAACGACGCCCGACTCGCGTTTTTAACCGTTGACCCGGACACAGATACACCGGCTCAGTTAAACCACTATCTAAAAAGCTACGGGCAAGAATTTGTGGGTTTAAGAGTGCAACAGAAACAACAACTGGAAACCGTCATGAACTCGCTCAAACAAACCTACGCTCTGGCTGGGGCAAGTAAAAACATCGGTCACCAAAGCTACATTTACCTGAAACACCCAAAACTTAAAGGGCTGATCGTTTATACCGCCGACCAGCCCAACGTCTCATTAATGCAGCAGGATCTGAAAAAGTTAAGCCTGTAAACCGTACAACCGCGCTAGTTCAACGAAAACTGATTCATTTTGGCGTTCATCCCTTCGGCAAGCGCTACCAAACGCTTGGCTTGCAGGTGAACGTCCTTGGCGGCATGGACTGTATTGGCTGCAATCTCCTCAATGTCCGTGACGCTGCCGAACACACTTTCGGTATTCGTGGCCTGCCCGTGGGCTTCTTCTTCAATGTCCTTATTACTGCTCGCTAACTGAGTCACCGATTCTGCAATTTGAGAGAAAGAGTCCTGCGCCAAATCAGCATGTTCCACCGACTCGCCAACGTGCTGCTGGGATTGCTCCATCGCCACCACGACCTCGTTGGTTAATTCCGCAAACTTGGCCAGAATATCCCCGATCTTATCCGTCGCTTCATGCGTCTTACTGGCCAGACTTCTGACTTCATCGGCTACCACCGCAAATCCTCTGCCCTGCTCTCCGGCCCTGGCCGCTTCGATGGCAGCATTCAGCGCCAATAAGTTGGTTTGTTCTGAAATGCTTCGAATGACTTCGACAAAACCACTGATACTGGCACTGTCTTCCGCCAACCGATTGATCTGTTTTGAGTTTCTTTCAACGTCACCTGCAATGACTTTGGTGGCAGAAATAATCGCTTCAATCGACGAACGACCTTCCGATAAGACCTTCCGGGCGTTATCAGAAATGGATTTAGCCTGCTGGGCACTGGCCAACACCTGGTCGGAAGAGGATTTTAAAATTTCCACTTCCTGTTTGACCTGAGAACTGGAAGTCTTCTGGGAGCTTAAAGATTGGCAGGCACCTTCCGTTTTGGTAATAAAGCTCTGGGCCACGTCATTCACTTCAGAGCTGGTGGCCTGCACGCCGGACACAATGGCATGAAACGTGGTCTGCATGTGATTAAAGCTGGAGGTCATCTGGCCAATTTCATCACTGCAATCCTGTTTGACCTGCAAAGTCAGATCCCCACTGCGCGCCGACTGCTCCATTGCTTTCATTAACGCCTGAACGTGAGTGTGGACAAACGAAATCAGAACCTGAGATGAAAATAACACCAGACACATCAATACAAACACCCAAACCGCATAGCCGATGGCCTGGCTTGCGAAGTATCCCCAAAAAGCGTCTGAGCCAAACGATTCTGTAGGGTTCAACTGCTTGAAGCTATTGGTAATGGCATACAAAGATAAAATACACATACTGATGAAAGAAAAGCCATTCACCATCCAGAATTTAAACCTTAAGGGCATATCCAAGATCATTCGGTACATTACAATCCGTCCTGTTTATTTGTATTCAGTGCCAATATTCAGTTTTTAGCAGGAATCAACAGACCGTTTATCGACCAATCATCGAAAAACCTTACTTTTTGATCAACAAATAGTCGTAGCAATTTATTCAATGCCATTCGTCGCCTCAAATAAAAACGCGTTTGATAATATTTATCATTTAGAATAATATTCACTTATCGACTAAATAGTTTTCTGTAATGAGGTTTTCATCTATGTTCGTTTGTCTTTGCAACCAAGTGACAACTCGCGATATTGAGCAGGTAATGGCTGAAAAATCTATGTCTTTCGAACAAGTTCAAGAAGAACTCGGTGTCGCTAACTGCTGTGGCCAATGCGAAGACTTTGCCCGTAACCTTGTGGATGAAAATAACGCCAAGCTCTCCGACGACATGTTTTACGCTGCGGCCTAAACCAGACAACGCACCTCATATTCCTTCTTTTGTTCATTGGCTCACCCTCGATTGTGAGCCAATGAAACACACTTAACACCTCAAGAACCCCGTCAATCCGTTAAACTCTGAACGACCGTTCATCGGCATTTTTTTATTTCATCCCTGCTTTTTCTTTGTATTTCCTATGCTTACTTAAAGAACAAGGAAGTCTGTCCGATATACATATCACCTTGGAAGATATTTGGGCTCAAGAGCTGAGTCTTTCAATAACAAATGATTGAGCCAAGGTGTTGTAACTCAGATCGAAAGGTATTCTTGTTATGCGTCTTGCCACCAAACTCATTACTGGCGCAACCATTCTGGCATTGGTTCCCGTCCTTATTTCAAACATATTAATCGAGCGTGCTGCGTCGAATACCAGCCACCAGGCTTTGCAAGAAGCCTCCAAGCGCCACCTGATGAGCGTTCGGGACACCACCAAAAACCACATCACCGAATACCTGCAAAACATGGAACACCTGATTCTCACGCTTTCCCATAACCAAACCACCGCTCAGGCCGCCCGGAATTTTGGAGAAGCTTTTCGTGATCACGGCCCGGAAACCGGCAATTTCGATGTGGATAAAAACCGCCAAGCCGTTTCAGGCTTCTATAAGTCCGATTTTCAAAATAAATATCAGTCTCTGAATTCCGGGGACAGCGCCCCTGTGGATCAATGGATCGGCCAGCTATCCGACAAAGCGCTTGAGTTCCAAAGCATCTTCATTGCCAATAACCCGAATCCCATTGGCAACAAACACCTGCTGGTCGACCTGAAAGATTACTCCCGCTACGAGCAATACCATGAAAGCTATCACCCTAATATGGTGGAATATCTGGAAGCCTTTGGCTTTTATGACATATTCATTGTTCACCCGACCAATGGCACCATTGTTTATTCTGTTTTTAAAGAAGTGGATTTCGGCACATCGCTGCTGGAAGGGCCATTTAAAGACTCTGGCATTGCCGATGTCTACCGGATGGTCAAAGGAACAACGGATAAGAACTTCACCGCCATTACCGACTTTGCACCGTATCCTCCGTCTTACCAAGCACCCGCATCCTTCCTGGCGTCGCCTATCTTTGATGGCGATGACAACGTGGGCGTACTGATTTTTCAGCTGCCTCTGGACAAAATTAACGAAATCATGACCCACCACCAGCACTGGGTGGACATAGGGTTAGGTGATTCAGGTGAAACTTACCTGATCGGATCTGATTCAAAACTTCGCAGCGAAACTCGGTTCCTGATTGAAGACAAATCCCTGTATTTGACTGCTCTCAATGATGCAGGAGTTGACCAAGGCACCATCAACAACATCAACGCCAAAGATTCAGGTGTCGGTATTCATGCCATCACCAGTGACAGTGCCCAAGCCGGGCTGGCAGGCCAAACCGGTTATCAAATCATTAAGGACTACCGGAACGTCGATGTTATCTCGGCATATGCACCCGTTAAATTTCTGAACCTGAACTGGGCCATCATCGCTGAAATAGACAAAGCAGAAGCGTTTGCCAGTGCCGACGCCGTTTCCAATCAAATCATCAAAAGCGCCATCATCGTCATCCTTGTGGTGGCGATTGTCGCCATTGCCTGCAGCTATTTATTTTCACAAACCATCAGTCGCCCAATCATCCGTTTAAAAAACCATTTACAACACGTGGGCGAAAATTCCGACCTGACCTTAACCCTGGACGCTTCCGGCAAAGACGAAGTGGCCGACATTACCAGAACCTTTAGCGCCATGGTTTCTCAATTCAGGGATAGCCTGATTAAAGTTGCTGAAGCCTCCGAGCAATTGGGCAAAGCCTCCAATGAAACGCTGGAAATCACCGCCAGCACCGCCAAACGGGTTCAGCAACAACTCGGGGAAAGTGAGCAAGTCGCCACCGCCATGAATGAACAAACTTACGCAGTGCAGGAAGTGGCCACCCACACATCGGATGCCTCTAACGCCGCCAATGACGCCAATGACGCCACCATCAATGGTCAAAAAGATGTGCAGGCCTTAATTCACACCATCGAAAGCTTGTCCAATCGCTTGTCCGAAGCGGGAGAAGTAACCGACCGGCTCGCCAAGGAAAGCGAACAAATCAATACCGTGGTTGATGTCATTCAAAGTATTGCAGAGCAAACCAATCTGTTAGCCCTCAACGCTGCCATCGAAGCAGCCCGTGCCGGTGAACAAGGTCGTGGCTTTGCCGTGGTGGCCGATGAAGTACGCTCGCTTGCCGGTAAAACGCACGACTCCACTCAGGAAATCAATCAAATGGTAGAGGCCTTGCAGAAAGGGTCGAGAGACACTGTGGCGGCGATTGAAGCCAGCCTCAACGAAGTCAAAGAAGCGGTGGTAAAAGCCGGTGACGCAGGAAAATCTCTGGAGAACATTACCTCATCGGTGGATCAGATCAATCACATGAACCAACAAATTGCCACCGCAGCGGAAGAACAAATATCGGTTTCAAAAGAGATCAACGATAACATCACCCGCATCGCAGAAATGGCGGAGCTCACCGATCAGGATGCCAATAAAACCGCCGATTCCACCCGAACCCTCTCCGACCTGGCCATTCAGTTGTCTAAGTTAATTGCCAAGTTCAAGATTTAACCATGACATAGCTGAAACACTCGCTCAGGCAGTGCCAACTGCCTGTGCCTCAGTCCCTATTGCCCACCCGGTATTTGCTGCGACTGCTATAGTGAATTCAGCATAAAAGAATTGAACACTCGACCACAAAATAACAATAAAAATTCCTTCGAGATCGGTTATGAAGACACCTTTAAAAAATGGCGGGAATCGGCTACCCATAGTTATTCCGTCGATCCTTATGTACTCACTGATGATCACGCTGACGGGTTGCAAATCGGAGGTCGTTCCTCACGATGAACAAGTCCAGCTCAACACTTCGCCAGCAGAAGAAGCCTCCATCAGTTCTGATTCCAATGGCAGGCATGTTAGTGAGATACAAACAAATAAAACCGTGGTGGCCATCGTCAACGACTACCCCATACAACAAGCGGACGTTGATCAGAAAATCCGGCTACAATTACACGACTTGGAGTGGCAAAAATATCAGTTACGCCGACAAGCCTTATCGGCTTTAATTACTGAAACCATCGACGACGATACTCGCTCGACGCCCGCCACGACAGACGAGCAAGCCGACGTCAGTATTTTGCTCAAGCCTCCGATTCCACCTAAAGTCACCTTACCGGACAATAAATTACCGCCTCAAAATGAAGGCACAACGCCGCTCACGGTGTCGGTATTTTGCAGTTTTCAGTCGCCTCACTGTGCCCGGATGCAACCTGTGTTTCGGGCGCTGGTGAACGCTTACCCACATCAGATATCGCTTCAGCATTACGACTACCCGTTGTCGTTTCATCGCAACGCCAGACCCGCCGCCAATGCCGCCCGTTGCGCAAATGAACAGAATAAATTCTGGTCATTCAGTTCGGCCCTATACGCTCGCCAGAACGACCTGAACAACGCAAGATATTTACTCATTGCCGACCAACTTGGGATGAACCATCAAGACTTCCGGCAATGCATCGAAGGTTTAAATTATCGCCATGATATTGAACAGGACGTTGCCACCGGCGAGGCACTGGGCCTCAGCAACGCCCCCGTAACCTTCATCAATGGCCTGTACATCAAAGGCCCGGCCGATTTAAATACACTCAGGTTTTACGCTGATCATGCACTTCAAACCTTGCCAGCAGACACCGCCCGTCATCATTCATCACTCATCAAGCATTCTTCACCCATTAAAAGTCAGCTGCCACTCAGGCTGCTGGCCATCAGCGTCTCGAATAAAAAGGACCAATCTTCGGTGGTGATGGAACATGTGAAATATCAGCAAAGTCGCCGCTTTTACCAAAACGACACCATTGATTTAGTGACCAACACAGAGATTCAATTAGTCGCCATTGAGCCCAAACGCATCATCATAAATCACCAGGGCCGTCTTGAGTTTCTGATGCTTTCCGGCCAATCGGACTTGTCCAAAGGGCCTTCTCACGTCGAAGGCGACAACGCAGTGAAATCTTCGCCAGACCATGACTCAGTACGAACAAACTCATCAAACCAAACCGCCTCACAAACCGACGGCCCAACCTTCAATGAAGGGCACCGCGAATTACCCAGAACAGCCATCACACCACTATCAAGGGATTGGTTGGATCAACAATTGGTGAATCAGAGCCAACTGGAACAACATTTTCAGCCAGCGGAACATCAGGTCGAAGGCCAGCATTTGCTGAAATTGGAGCAAGTTGCGCAACAGGAGTTTTACCAAACCCTCGGTTTACAAGACGGAGATGTGGTGTTGAGAGTCAACGACAAGTGGCTGCACGACAGTCAGAATACGCTATGGGACACCCTCAGCCAGCAAAATGAAATTACGGTGCAATTAATGCGTCAGGGCTTGCCCGTACGTTTAGACTACGCTGTAGAGTAGCAACCCAGAAAAGGGCGTTTTCCCAATTCATAAAAGGCAGACTTCTATTTGCCAAACGCCCGCCCCTCTTCGATAGTTAATAGGAACGAGGGGCCTTTGAATGATCAAATTTTCAGAAACCATCGAAAGCGTCATCAAACCTTACCAAGGGTTATTGGGCAAAGATTTTGTGGGTTATCGCAACCATCTTTATCGCTTGGTTAACTTGTGTGATGCGATCAAAACGCTGACCGACACCGAGTTTGAAAAGATTGCCATTGCGTCCGTGTTTCATGATTTGGCGATCTGGACTGACCATACCGCCGACTACGTTGGCCCGTCGGAACAACTGGCCAAGAACTACCTGAAAAGCATCGACTTCCCCGAGTGGGAAGAAGACGTTTGTAAAATCATCCGTGAACATCATAAAGTCACCGCTTGCGACCCGAACCTGTCGCTGGCGGAAGTGTTTCGGCGTGCCGACTGGATTGATGTAACCTTAGGGTTTCGCACCTTTGGAGTCCCCCGCAAACAGATTAACTGGATTCTCCGAGAATTCCCCGACGCCGGGTTCCATCCGTTTCTGGCCCAATTCATTCGCAGCCAGGCCTTCAAACACCCATTTAACCCATTGCCTATGTTGAAGTGGTGACCAGTTCAACGCCTCAAACCGGCGAGTAAACGGAACAAAATAAGCGCCCTTCAGAAAGCTGTGACTAACATTCATTGTTTTCACATGCCGACTGATGAGCGCGTCTTCGGGCTGAGCACGATACCTTCATTATGGTGACGGGAACGTCACTCGTGTTTGATCATTACTTACTCGGGTTACTCATCCACAAAATATCAGAGACTAAGTTCTGACCTTTAATGCTCGGATGGAAGCAATCACCGCCGTCTATTTCGCTGGCACCGAATGAACGCGTACCGGCGGAAAGCGTGTCTTCGTCCACATAATCTGCCACCACTTCAATGCCACGCGGGTTCTGTCCTGCCGAGTTCACGTTGTAGGCTTCCGCTTCTTCACGCAGAATTTCGTTATAACGTTGTTGCGCGGCAGAAACGCCAGCATAGCGCTGGGCGTGGTTTTCACCATTGTAGTTACCGCCGGCGGTGGCGATTTCACACACATTAAACGTCGACCACAAGCTTTCGCAGTTCACTTTTCTGGATTGGCTCTGCTTCTCCAACCCTGCGGCTCTCAGGTCCTGAACTCGGGGCACACTGCCTAAGTGCACCGAAGAACCCGCAGGCAAATCCGCCACCAACACGTCTAGTCCGGCGCGCACCGATTCTCGCCATTGGCCATCGGTATACAGTGGATCATTGCAATTTGCCGGATAGGTACAACCCCGATTGCAGATGTCGTTGCCGCCAAGCTCTACCGTCACATGATCCGGTTTGGTGGTCATGGCGACGATCTGCTGCGCCTGAGTGGCAAAATTGTTGTCACCACCGCGCAACTCCGAACCGGAAGCGGCTGCCGCTTTAGTAGAATTCACGCCGGAACTCATAGCATCCCACTTATCGTCCATACTGTTAACCTGACTGGACGAACCGTTGAACCAACTGTGCTCCGGCTGGTCGCCGCCCAACAGACAGAATAAATCCCAGAACCAGACATTGCCGGTACAGTCGGCGGCAAAACCCATGGTAATGCTGTCTCCCACCACGGCCGCTTTATCTGGCACCTCAGCCTGAGAGATTTGAGAAGATAGAGAGAGTGTTGCCACTAACATGGCGAACAGAGAATGCTTGGCAAGCCAAGACTTTGGTGTAGTTTTCATCATTTACCTCGAATGTGCTGTATGTAATTATTTTTTTGATCAGCCCATTTCCCAGTCTAGAACCCGATTTTCACCGCTATGTTTGCATGTCTGCCTTTTTTTGTTGATTAGCGTCAGTTATGACTGATCAAAAGTCATACAGGACTGTTGTCGGTTTGATTAATATTTCATCAACATCAGCAATCTCCACTGGCATCATTGATGAATCTGTATAGACTAGCCATGTAGATCTTTTCGGAAGGAAAACACACTCATGGAAGCCCGCACCAGCCGCTCGACATTCAGTTTCAAATCCCACCCTGTTTTGTTTTCTGTGCTGGGATTCTATGTCCTCTATTTATTCATCGCCGGCTTACTGCTACCACACTACCTGAAAAGCCAAATTCCACAGTGGGTTGGACAATTACCCAAACTGAGCGCGGAAGTGGCCTCGGTCAGCTTTAACCCGTTTTTGCTGCGACTCACCATCAACGATCTCCGCATTTCAGAACCCGCCAGCTCGCAGCAAACCAGCTCAGCTCAAGCGGAAAAGCAGCCACTGTCACAGCTTGCCGGTTTTACCCAAGTCACCGCCGATTTGCAGTTGTCCTCCTTATTTCGTCAGGCGGCAGTGTTGTCTGAGGTGATCATCACCGAGCCATATGGCCGACTCACCAAAGATCAACAAGGGGCCTTTTTGTGGCAAACCTGGCCGGACAAGGCCGAGCAACCTGACAATGCACCAGCAAGCAAGCCTTTTCCTCTGATCATCGAACATTTAGCAATTACCCAAGGTGCGTTTGATTTTGAAGACTTCAGCCGAAAGACGCCGTATCAGACCACGCTGGGACCGATTGACCTGACCTTAACTAACCTATCCACCCTGCCGGAAGATGAAGGCAACTATCAGCTGAACATTGCGGTGAAGCAGGGCGAGGAAACGGCTGAATTCAGTTGGAAAGGCCTGATCGCTTTGGACCCTTTCTACAGTGAAGGCCGTTTGACGTTGGAAAGCTTGTCACTCAATTCAGTATGGGATTACATCAAAGACGATGTATTTTTTGAAATTCAGCAAGGTAAATTGTCTCTGGGTTTTGATTATCAAATCCAAAAAGATCAACAGTTCGAGTTGGCGCTTCAAAACGGCGAAACCGAAATTAACAACCTGATCATTTCAGAAAAAGGTCAAAGCACACCGCTAATCACGCTAAACCATCAAGCACTCACCGGTCTGTCGTTTAATCTTCAGGATCAGGCCCTGTTTATTGATGAACTCAAACACGACGGTTTGAACGTAGTTTTGAACCGAAACGCAGACGGTGAGCTGGAATTAATTCGGATTTTGTCTGAACGCCCGATCCAGCAAGCCACCAAAAAAGCCTCGGAACGTGCCAGCGGCAAAAGTGACTGGCAGGTGGCCATCAACCACACATCGCTGGTTGGCGGCCAGCTGACGATCACCGACCAAACCACAACACCTGCGGCCACATTTGAATTGTCCGACCTGGAATTGCAATTGACCAACGCATCAACGGACGCAGATCAAGTGTCCGAGCTGATGACCTCCATGATCACCAACCAAACCGGCAACCTGAAAATCAATGGCGAGCTGGCCTTACTTCAGCAACAGGGAAATCTGGAAATCGACTTAAAAAGTTTCCCCGTAGCCTCACTTCAGCCCTACCTGAATCAAGAAACGGAGTTGTCGATCGACAATGTACTGTTTGATGTGAATGGCCAGATCAAGCTCAAAAAAGGCGGCCACGCCTTTCACGGCTCCAGCCAAATACGCGACATTAAGTTAACCAACAAAGTACATAAACAAGCAATTCTGGCCGGAGACGGCATTTATCTGGAGAACATCGCGTTCAGTGAGTCGCAAAAATCACTGGCTATTGGGGAAATCCTGCTGGATCAAATGCTTTATCCACTGACCATTCTGGCACGCACCGACCAGGGCACCCGCACCAATTTGTCTGACCTGGTCAAGCCACCAGCTAGCGGTTCTTTACAAGACAGCACTTCACAAAACGGTACTTCACCGGCAAGCGAAGCCCCTATCACTGCACCCGCTGAAGAGCATGCCGACAACGACTGGCTGGTGGAAGTAGAGAAAGTTTCCCTTCGCAAAAATACCGTCCAGTTCAGTGACCGGGGACTACCAACACCGGTTTACTTTAATATCGAAAGCCTGAACGGCTCAGTCGATAAACTGTCCAGTAACAATTTAAGTCGCGCCGACGTCACCATATCAGGCGAGGTCAACGGCTATGCTCCGTTCAGAGCCGAAGGAAAAATTAATCCGCTCAGTGAAGAAGCCTACACCAACCTGGACGTCACCATGCAAGACGTGGCAATTTCCACCTTTTCACCCTACGCCAGCCACTTTCTGAATTACCCACTGACCCAGGGCAAGTTATCCACAGAACTGAAATACAAGCTGAACAACAAAGATCTGGTGGCCGATAATCACGTTTTCATTGATCAACTGGAATTAGGCAAGTACACCAAAAGTGAGGCCGGGCTAGGGCTGCCAATACCACTGGCGGTCAGCTTGTTGCAGGACAACAAAGGCGAGATAGACATTAATTTGCCGATTAAAGGCAACCTCAATGACCCCGATTTCCATTACGGCAGCGTCGTCATCAATGCCTTTGTCAACATTCTGACCAAAGCCATTACCTCGCCTTTCACCTTATTGGCCAATATCGCTGGCACCGATGAAGACCTCAGCGTGTTGATCTTCCAGCCAGCGCAATCTGCACTTACGCCAGAGGAAACCGCCAAGCTCGCCAGCATCGCTGAAGCCATGAACAAACGCGCTGCACTGAAACTCAGCATCACCGGTCAAACACTGACTCAGGATACCAGACAACTGCAAATCAACGCCTGGCAGCAACAATTAAGCAGAGACAATATTCAAGCCGACCCGGCGTCTCCTGAATACGCTCAGTACCTCGCTCAACAAACCAGCAAACCCTTGCCAACCAGTCCCGAGGCATTCAAGCGACTGGAACAAACACTCATTGAAGCCATGTCTGTGCAAGCATCGACTTTAACCGAAATTGCCCATCAGCGAGCAATCAACACCCGTAAGCAGTTGATTGAAGCTGGCATTGCGGAAAAACGTTTGTTTATTCGGGAAGCAAAACTGAACCAGTCCAACGATGTGTTGGAAGGCGTAACACTGGAAGTAAAATAACCACGTAGCAGCCTGGGATGATGGCGCGGATTACCACAGATCATTCATCCCAGTCTTTAATGCCGTATTTATCCAATAAGGTTTTGAGTTTGCCATTGATGCGCATCTCAATGATGCCTTTTGAAAAGTAATCTGCGTACTGCCGGGAAGATCGCTTTTCAGGCGAACAGGCAATGTAAATATAATCCGCCTGCTCCAGATCTCCGGCCGCCTGAATTTGATTCGACAGGCCAAGGTCTCTCAACTTGGCTTCCATCACCAAATCAAACGCCAGCACAGTATCAATAAACTTCCCCTTCAGCTTACCAATGTTCTGTCGCAACGCATTGTTGGCGTTGACGATCTGAACATTGGAATTCTTATGCTGATCAATGTAACGATCCATTTTATCGCCATAGGAATAGCTGCCAATGACCCCGAGCACCCTATGATCAAGTGAACCAAGACCGTCATACTGCCACTGGTCTTCTGCATCGACGTAAAATGTCGACTTAATTTTGCCCCAGGGTTCTTCGGCAAAGATAAAGTTCCTGGCTTCTACTTTATCCGTGCCCACCACACAATCAAACGCGCCTTTCTCCACCATTGCTAAACTGCCCAGCCAGGGCAGTACCTGATAGTCCACGGTATGACCATGCTCTTTTAAGATCATTTCGGCCAGCTCAATCATGTAACCGGGCCGATCCGAGTCGGGCTTGCCATTAAAAGGAAACCATTCATCCGCACGAATGGTAACGACCTCCGCCACCGCCACACTCAACCAACTGACACTGAGCAACAAGCCCAATATCCGGGTTACTGATCGCCTCCACCCTACCGCACTGCGGGCAGTTTTCATGCGATGGATTGGATCATGCCTGATCATGCCTGAGGAATGACTTTTCTGGTGACTTTCGGCGCCGGGACTTTTCTGCCCTTAATCAAATATTCACCGCCATTCTTACACTCTTTGCCTGGGTCCATCTTGGCTGAAAACACTTCAGGACGTACCAAGTCAGCGCTTTCGTCCACGATATCAAACAACCCTTGGCTGTTAACCCGGCCAATACGGGGACGCAAATGCGTATGCAGATTTTCCGAATCAATTTTGACTTTACCTTCCGGTGCCTGATATTCAAGCCCCCGACAGGCGGCAACAATCGCTTTAGGGTGAACACTGTTGGCTTTTCTGGCGCCCTCAATGAAGGCCGTAAATCCGGAATAAGCCGCCTGCATCACACCAGACGTCACCGCCGGACCGGAAACAATGCCCGGATTGGCCTTCAGGTACGCTGTAAAACGGGCCACAAAGTCTTTATTTTCCGGGGTGTCAATGGACTGGAAATAAGTAAACGATGTGTAGTGTCCCACGCAGTTCTCAATGCCCGCTGAGTGCACCTCTGGCTCAGTTAAGGGGTACGACATAATAGGGACATCCTCAGCGGTCAGCCCCGCTTTTTTATAAGCCCGCATGAAGGCGTCGTTTGAGGCCCCCACGACGTTGGACAACACCCAGTCGGCCTTCTTGGCTTTGATGTCTGAAATCGCTTTCTGAAAATCCGACTCCTGATCGGCTTCCAATGCTATGTACTGCTCACCTACCGCTACCCCGCCATGCTTTTTGAGCGCCAACTTGGCCGCTTTGTTCATGGTTCTCGGATAAATGTAATTGGAACCGATGAGGTACACTTTGCCTCCGTATTTATTAATCATCCAGGGGACAGAGTTATCCACTTGTTGGTTCGGACAAGAACCGGTCAAGATCATACTTGAGCTGCATTCCCGCCCTTCGTAATAAGTCGGATAAAACAACAACGCACCACCACGCTGAAGCACCGGCAACATGGATTCACGACTGGCTGAGGTATAACAGGAATGAAAGATATTGATGTTCTGATCAAGCAGCTCTTTACCGAAGCTGGCGTATTTGGACCAGTCACTGCCCGGGTCCCGGACTTCGGCAACAATCTTCGCACCGTTAATCCCGCCTGCGGCATTCGCTTCTTCGATCGCCATATTCAACACCGCAATCTGATACGGTTCAACCACGCCCATAAAGCCCGTACTGGATAACACCAAGCCTACTTTTACCGGTTTTCCGGGGTCAATGGCAGGCCAGGAGGCCCCGGCCGCGATTTGAAAAGTCCCCCATGGCATACTCAGCGCCAATAACGCCTGACCACTTCTGGCCAGCATTTGCCTACGAGAATATTTGCTGTTCATGTCTTACTCCAAACATTCAGTGCGTTTTAAATTCATTCAATAACGTCTTCACTTGCTTGGCATATCCGGCAACTTCCTGACTGTGTTGATCGGCCTCATTGGCTTTGTCTGATACGTCTTCGGCAATAAGATTGATCCGGCTTGTGCTTTGATCGATGGTATCAATCACGCTGGCTTGCTCTTCCGCCGCCGTTGCAATCATTTCATTCATTTCATAGATGCGGTTCACTGAGGTGATGATTTCTTCCAGCGCATGGCCGCCCTCTTCCGCTTTATCAATGGACCCCTGAGTTTCGGAGACGCTGCGGCGAATGACCACATCGGCCTCTTTGGTGCCGGCCTGTAAACGCTCAATCACGGTTTCAATTTCTTTGGTGGAGTCCTGAGTCCGCTTGGCCAACGTTCGAACCTCATCCGCCACCACCGCAAACCCTCGTCCCATTTCGCCGGCCCGCGCGGCCTCAATCGCTGCATTCAGCGCCAGCAAATTGGTCTGATCCGCAATATCCCGAATCACATCCAGCACCTTAGCCACATGAGAGCTCTCTTCGATCAACTCTTCCAACACTTTCAAAGTATTATTGGCATGACTGGACAACCCCAGAATCGCATTAGTGGTTTCCTGAACCACCTGCTTGCCTTTTTTGACACTGCCATCCGCTTCTTTGGCCGCACTGGCAGCATCGTTAGCGCTGCCCGCCACTTCGCTGATGGACGCAGCCACTTCGGTGATGGCACTGGCCACCTGTTCCACTTCGTTGGTTTGTTCGTTTATACGATCCCGGCTTTCCCTGGACACCCTCAACAGGCTTTCACAGGCTTCCGATTGCGCGACGGAGGTGTCATCCACTTTTTTCAACGCCTCAGCAAAACTGACCAACATACTATTAAACGACCGAACCGCCACACCGATTTCATCGTTGCTGCTGATCTCAACCTGTTGCGACACATCTTTGTTTTTCTCAACGTGGCGAGCGGCAATGCCTAATTTATTAAGAGGAATAACAATGGTCCGGATCACCCAGGACATCAGCAAAAAGATACCGATACCCAGTACCGACGTGGCCAGAATAAAGGTGCCAAATAACGCATCCACCTGTGCGGTAGACGCTTCATTCATTTGTTCCATATTGCTGGTGTGCCAATCCGCCACATGTTTTAGCCCTTCCATGGCTTTATCAAAGGCCACCTTCCCATCCCCCACCAGTAACTTGAGCGCATCTTCTTTGGCAAAGTTCTGACTCATCGCCAAAGCCTCGGTCAGAATGGTTTTTTCAAACTGATTCCAGTCGGCGGTGAATTCCGCAAACGGGGTTGAATCGAGGTTTTCAGAGACCGACGAAAATGCCAGGTATTGTTCTCTCAGTTGCTCAGCCTGAGCCGTCAAACTGTTGATTTTGGTTTCGGTATTCGCCATTTCAACGTCATCAAAATACGAGGTATGAACAATCGCATTAACCAACACATCCCAGGAAGTGTCCCGTAGCTGATTCAGCTTTAATAAAGGCAGCGTTTGTTCACTGTACAATTTGGAAGAGTTTTCGGAGAGGTCTTTCGCACTCCAGTAACCCAGAGTGCCTATAAATGCCACCGTGAAAAGAGAAACCACCAGGGTCAGATAGAGCTTTACTCGAATGGATAACATGAAAATACGGCCATGTTTACTGCTTAAATAGAAAGTAAAGCACAAGCCTGTTTATTTTTTGATCAAAAGTTAGACTGTTTAGGCTCATAAAATATCGTTTATAGCGCCAATCTGAATTAAAAAAGCTCAATGTCTTCATGAATGACCGCTTCCATTTCTTCATGACGGGTCGAAACTCTCAGTTCATGATCCACGGCTTTATCTGTCAAAATAAACCCTTCCAGCTTTTGATGCAGGCACCGACTCAAGTTAATTAAATCGTTGGCTGACACCGACTGATATCTGGCATTGTCGATGGTCGTCTGGTTAAACTGCATCAGCTGATCAATTTCATTGGCCGCTTCCGAAGAAATCACGTGCTGATCATCCACTTGCTCACGAATGATATTGGCATAGTCGGAGATGTCATGAATGGCTTCCACCAATTGATTTAATTTGGCCTGAGCGGACTGCACGGAAGACACGCTTTCTTCCGTCTGAGAGCTGCCTTTATTCATAGTTTCATTGGCAGAATTGGTGCGCAGTTGAATCGTTTCAACCGCTTTACGAACATCTTCTGTTGCTTCTTGCGTTCGAACCGCCAAAGACCGAACCTCATCAGCCACGACGGCAAACCCCCGACCGGACTCTCCGGCTCTGGCCGCTTCAATGGCAGCGTTAAGCGCCAGAAGATTGGTCTGATCGGCAATGGAACCAATCACCGCAATGATGGAGTTAATCTGCTCGCTCTGAGCTTTAAGTTGGCTGATATCAGACGAAGCCGCAGCCACCGATTCAGACAGCAAACCAATGTCGCTCACGACTTTATTCATCGCAGTAATTGAGCCATCCACCGACTGCTGTCCCTGATTCGACGCCTGGTGTATTTTTTTCACATTATCCGTTACTTCATCCTGTTTCTGGTAGAGCTTACTGTTGATGTCTTTCACCAGGTCGGCGTGTTGTTTATTGATGATCGCCCCTTGCGCGAGCGCATTGTAGGAATCCCTGATGCCCTCCGCCATTGGCACCAGCCGTGAAGCTGAACGGTAAATACCGCTCAACGCTTTATCAGTCTGAGCCATGACGGTATTTAATATTTTCCAGTTTTTTCTAAAAAAAAAGCGGCTCAATGCTTTTCTGCCAGGCATGCGTAAAGTCAGATCAACAACTACGGTTTTATCTTCCTCTAAAAATGCAAACAACCGGGGAATACGCTGCGTCGGTGCCAACACCAATAAATAAACCAACGCAGCCAATAAAGAAGCCATCACCAGATCATGCACGGTAAGCCAGAACAACAAGCTGTCCGGGTCAGCCAGCTGAACGGCGACTAAGTTAAGGAGAAAGCTGACGGAAAACAGCACCAAACCAATCAAAAAAACCAACAATAACGTACGACTCATAAAAAAACCTGCTACGAATGGATCAACTCAGCCCGTTTAAGATTAGTTGGTCTTTGAAGGTTTACAGTTAAAACTCGATATAAAACGATTAAAGCGGATGTTTTTTAATCAAGTTCGGAAGAAACAATGCCGATATATCTCCTACACTAGATTCATGAAGAGATTAAACAGACGCTGTTAAATCAGACTATTTAATTCAACACGATTAAATAAATGCGGCTTCAATCAGCACACTTCAATCGTGAGCCAAAGGAATGACGACCAACCATGCCTAACAGTGCCAGCCTGTCGATCAAAACTGCGTCAGTCGCCGCCGAACTGGACAAAGCAGAATCCATTGCCAAAGAACTCTCGCTGGCTGCAAAAAACGCGCGTTTTGTGGTGTTTAGGGCTGGCAGCAAAGCCGCTGGACTGACCGTAATCACCAGCTATTTTGCTGAATTGGCGGAAAATACCATTCAACTCGCTCATACCATCAATGATATTTCACTGCGGGTCGCCACGGATTCGGTCAGGGAATGGAAAGCCAGTTTATTGATTGAACATCTCAACCATGCTGCCGAGCACCTCTTTGAGGACGCGCATAAACAAACGTTGGCCACGGTCATCCACAATGCCCAAAAGACCTTAAGAGCCATTTCAGATCAACTCAAAAAAGAGCTGAGCAAACTGGACGCGCAACTGGAAGAAATTCAAACACTGATGCGGGCTGCCAGCGTTATTGTGGTGACTTCACGTCTGGAGTCCAACCGCACCGGAGAGTTTGAACAAAACCTGCGGGAAATGGCCGATAACATTCAACGGTTAACGACAAAAATCAAAGATCATGCAACGGAATCACGCAGAATTTTAACAAGGGACACGTAATGAAAGCGCAAAAGATTTACCAGGGAAATCACGATTGGGTGTTGTTTGGCCGAGACCCACATAAACCCGATAAAATCATCGACACGAATCAATATATGATCGTTGCTGACGGCCAGGCCCTGTTGCTTGATCCCGGTGGTATTGAACTGTTTTCTTCCATGTTTGCCAGCGTTCTGAAGCACGTAAAGCCAGAGCAAGTCACCGCGTTGTTTGCCTCGCACCAAGATCCGGACATCATCTCCTCCTTAGGACTGTGGGATCAGGTCATCCCCAACGCCAAACTCTACAGCCCCTGGTTGTGGGAGGGTTTCATACGCCATTTCGGCATGGAAAATATCGAGTATTCGCCCATCAAAGACGAAGGCGGCAGCTTTAAGCTCGGTTCTCTGGAGTTACAGTTTATTCCGGCCCATTACCTGCATTCGTCCGGTAATATGCACATATACGATCCGGTGGCCAAAATTCTGTTCAGCGGCGACATCGGCGCAGCTCTGGAGCACGGGGATTTCCCTTTATACGTGGAAGATTTCGATCAGCAAATCGATAAAATGCGATACTTCCACCAACGATGGATGCCATCCAATCAGGCCAAACAAAACTGGATCAACCGCGTCCGTCAGCTGGACATCGAATTCATGTGTCCACAGCACGGTCGAATCTTCAAAGGTGAACAGGTGCAAACGTTTTTAAATTGGTTTGAAGCCTTGGAAGTCGGCATTGCCGTCAATTAATTCGTTCGCAATACTCGAGTTCTTCACAATAAAAAAGGTACTGAAATCAGTACCTTTTAAGCCAGACAAATTACACGCCTTGTTGTTTACGAACCAGCTCCAACGACAATGTTTCCGCATCATGAATGATACGATCCATCAGAATTTGAACGTTCTCCACATCATTGATAATGCCTTGGGACTGACCAATGAACTGCACGCCTTTATCCAAATCACCGTCAATGGTTGCGGCTTCCAGTTTTTCAGTGGCGGCACCGAATAACGACAACATCCGAATTTTATCAAACTGAGCCAACATCCCCGCCATCAGCTTCCATAACGGCATATCGACCATTTTGGCCGCTTTAAACGATTTCAGCGCCGCCATAATAAAATTCATTGGCCGGCGAGTGGCTTTTTCAGCCATTGGTGTTTTCATCACCCGTGCGTACAAGCCATCAAAGTTATTTGAATAAATGGTCTCTTCCACCCGCTTATTCACCACCGTCGACTTCACATTCGAGTGCAACGGGCTTTCCTGACTGGTTGCAAACCGCGAACCCATGGCAACCCCGTCCGCACCCAGCGCAAGTGCCGCCAATAGCCCCCGGCCATCGGCGAACCCACCGACTGCAATCACCGGAATGTCCACCAAATCGGCAATGGCAGGCACGAGGCACAAAGACGTCACCGATCCGCCGTGCGCCGCAGCTTCGTGACCTGTCACCATCAATGCATCCACCCCGGACTTCTGAGCCGCCAAAGCATGCTTTTCAGTCACTACCGTCGCAATGACCTTGCCGCCGTATTCTTTAGCCGCCTGAACCAACCAATCTCCCTTCCCCAGGGAAAAGTTAATCACCGGTACTTGTTCTTCCAGGGCAACTTCCGCATTTTCTTTGGCGCCCGGCATCATCAAAGTGACACCAATACCGAACGGTTTATCGGTCAGTTCCCTAATACGTCGAATCGCATCACGCGTTTCCTGACGGCTTAATGGCCCGGATGCCAAGATACCAAGGCCTCCGGCATTAGATACCGCAGCCACCAATTCAGGAACTGAAATCCAACTCATGCCAGGTAAAATCACCGGATGTTGAATGCCCAATAATTCAGTAATGCGTGTTTTCATTTATCACCTATTCAATCTTTACCGACTCAGTCTTTTTCGACTGAGGTCTCCGACGGTTATGTAGTCAGTACTTAAGCAACCCACATTCAAGTCATCTACGTTTAAGCCATCTTCGTTTAAGCAAGAATGCCATGCATGATCAATCGCAGATTATTCTCCAACAGTGTCTCCAGCGAACACTCGCCAGACGCTGGACATGCGATGCTGAGCTGGCGAAACTTCTGAGCATCCTGCTCAAAAAAACCATCAATCAACAAACTTGAAATGCCGTGTACCATCGCCCACGTCGGATCGGCCAGATCCTGAACCGGTACATCACGAAACACGCCCTGCTCGATCCCTCGCCGAATGCTGCGCAGCAACATTTCATAAGAGTCGCCGGCGGCTTGAACCAAATCGGGATCACCCAAACGATCTCCAATGGCTGGCCCAAACATCAATTTGTATTTTTCCGGGCAGTCTCCGGCAAATTGAATGTAAGCCTTTCCTTTCAGCTGAAACTCATCAAGCACGTCTTTGGCGATGTCCTCAACTTCTTTCATTCGCTCGACCAGCTCTTCAAAGCCGACCACAGCAATGGCAATCAACAACGCACGCTTATCCGAAAAATGCCGGTAAGGGGCATTCGCAGAAACCCCAGCCTGTTTGGCAATCGCCCGTAAACTTAAGCCGTCTACGCCTTTGTTCCGAATATGCTCGCAGGCAATATCCAACAGCGTCTGACGCAAATTACCATGATGATAGTTGCTTGTTTTTTCCATGAATGCTCCAAGTTCAACCGGCGGAATAATAACACAGCTACGCGCTACCCTACGATTCAAACACGCCAAAGATGACTCAATATCCGATTTTCTTATTTTTATGTGTTCACTGCACACATTTCATGTTGACACTGCATACTTTACGATATTAACATGTGGGCATCGTCAACATCAACGAGATCTTTACACTGTAAAATTCAAAATGATTTTGACTCACCATAAAATAAATGGGCACCAAACAATCATGGGTAATTTGAACGTCAACCGCAGCGGTCAATTAGGGGGCATTATGAATAAGCTATTATTGTTAATTTCTTTTGTGATCAGCAGTACATCAGCAATTGCCAATCAACCAGTCGACACACAACCCATCGAAAAAACCACCAGCGCCATTCGCTTTTATTCGTCTGGCCTGGTCACCAATAAAGCGCAATCCCGGTTATCGTTTAAAACCTCGGGCATCATTGAAAAGCTCACAGTGGAAGAAGGTCAAAAGGTCAAAAAAGGTGACTTACTGGCCCAGCTGGATCTTTCTGAAATAGTGGCCCAGCAACGTCAGGCTCAGGCAGACTACAAACAAGCCAATCTGGACGTAGCCCGTTTGGAAAAGTTGGTCAGCCAGCGTCTTGCTCCGAAAGAAAAGCTGGATAACGCTCAGATTCGCCAGGACAAAGCAAAAGCGGCACTGAACATTGCCGAATTCAACCTGAAACACTCCCAGATTAAAGCCCCTACCGACGGCATTATCATTAAAAAACACATAGAGAAAGATGAGCTGGTCAACGCAGGACAACCCATTCTGGTCTTTTCACCCAACAGCCAGGGCTGGGTCGTCAAAGCAGGCCTCATTGACCGCGAAGCGGTGTACGTGAATATTGGCGATCAAACCACCATTGAACTGGATGCTTATCCTGGCCATCAATTAACGGGCGTGATCAGCGAAATGGCGGCGCAAGCCAATGAAAATACCGGGCTATTTGAAGTTGAGGTTCGTATAGAAGATCAACAGTTGAGATTGATGTCCGGCCTGTACGCGCACATTAATGTACTGCCAGCCCAACAACCGGTGTTATACCGCATACCAACCGCCTCCCTGATTTCTGCCAATGGCAAAACGGGCACGGTGGCGCAAATGAACCCGGTCAGCCGCAACATCGAACTTAAAACCGTCAAAATGCACTCGTTAAGTACCGACTCCGTGTATGTTGCGTACGGATTAAATACCGAGTGGCCCATAGTGTTAGGAACCCCATACAACCTCAGGGCGCAATTAACGACGACACCGACAACCCTCCCGGCGGAAGCGGTGAGTTCAACCCTTTCGGGTCTATAATGACCACCCATCTTTTTTAGAGCCAGCGGCTACGCTGAACGTCTATACCAGCCTTCTGGTAGATGAACAGCCAACCGCTATTTGCGGCCTTGCTCAGGCAAGGTTCGCTTTTTTTCTGTGACTTATTTGACCACTCAGACGTGAGGTTCTAACGTGCGCTTACCAGCCATTGCCATCCAAAACCACCAATTCGTATGGGTCGCCGTGTTAATTCTGACCATCCTTGGGGTCGTGTCTTATCAGACCATGCCGCGCTCAGAAGACCCTCAATTTAACTTCCCATCCAGTCTGGTGACCGTTATTTATTCCGGCACCAGCCCGTTGGATATGGAAAGCCAGATTGTGGATAAGGTGGAAGAAGCCTTAAATGAGCTGGACGACATCGACGACGTGAAAACCACCATTCGCGACAGCGTCTCCACGACCCGCATTCAATTCGTCTATGGCACAGACCCGGACGATAAATACGAAGAGGTCATTCGGGCCGTCAACCAGATTCGGGATCAACTGCCGGATGGCATTCAAAAGCTGGAAATCAAACGCATCTCACCCACCGATGTCAACATCATGCAGGTGGCTTTAACGTCCGAAACCAGCCCGTACCACCAGCTGAAGTATTACGCTGAAAAACTGGAAGATCAGTTAGAAAAAATCAAACATGTCAAAGAAAGCGACACCTGGGCCTTTCCGGAGCAACAAATTGAAATTGGCCTGGATTTACGAAAACTTGCAACGTTAGGCATTTCATCCAATCACGTGCTGGATGTGTTAAGCGGTAACAGCCGAAACATTCCAGCAGGTTTCATCTATTCCGGTACCGAGCGACTCACCGTACGAACCAGCGGCTTATATCGCTCCATTGAAGAACTCGGCCGTACTCCGATTTACTCTCAGGATTATCAGGTGCTTCACCTCGAAGACATTGCCACCATTCGCCTGGCCGACGCACCGGCCAGACACATCGCCCGTTACGACGGTTTTCGCAGTGTGTATGTCTCTGCCGTACAACGAGAAGGCTCGCAAATTTTCGCGGTCATGGACGAAATCCATCAAGCGGTGAACCAATTTGAAACCGGTTTACCGGACGACATCAAACTGGTGTGGATTTTTGACCAAAGCACCAGTGTTAAACGCCAAACAGACAACTTCTTCGCCAGCCTGATGCAAGGCATCGGCGTCGTTGGCGCGGTGTTGTTGCTGCTCCTCGGCATTCGCCCTGCGGTCGTCGCCATGGTTTCAATTCCGTTATCGATCATCATCGCTGTCGGCTGGGTGGATACCGCCGGTTTCGGCATTCAACAAATGACCATTGTCGGTTTAATCGTTGCCCTGGGGTTATTGGTTGATAACGCCATTGTGGTGGTTGAAAACATACAACGCTTCTTAAAAGAGGGTTACAGTGGCCTTGATGCCACACTCAGGGGTGCCTCTCAAGTGGGTTGGGCCATCACCAGTGGTACAGTTACCACCATACTGTCTTTTCTACCGTTACTGTTGCTGCAAAGTGGCTCCGGCACCTTCATGCGCTCCATGCCGGTCACTGTGGTATTAACCCTGATTTGTTCGCTGCTGATTGCCTTAACCATTATCCCCTTGATCGCCCGGTTCTTATTAAGCAATAAAAATGGCCCGATTGCGGCCACCAGCACCGCCGGTTTCCACTGGCTGAACACAAAAGTGTATGGCCCTTTATTGAACTTTTGCCTGCGCTTTCCATGGCTGGTGATCATTATCTGCATCGGCCTGTTCATCAGTTCGCTGGGTTTAATGAAATCAGTCGGTGTCTCCATGTTCCCCAAAGCCGATAAGCCCCAGGTTCTGATTGATATTAAAATGCCGATAAACAGTCGCATTGATCACTCCGATGCCATTACCCGGAAAGTCGAACACGTCATCAGCAAACATCCGTCGGTCACCCACGTCGCTACCAACGTCGGCAATGGCAACCCCCGCATTTACTACAATAAAATTCCAAAACAGGGCCTGCCGAATTACGCTCAACTCATGGTTCAGCTGGACAGCGAAAGCATTGAACAAACCATCAAAATCACCGAAGAACTGCGCGGGTTATTGGTCGACTGGCCAGAAGCCGACATCAAAGTGGAGCAGTTTCAACAAGGCCCGCCGTACGAAGCCCCCATCGCCATTCGGGTGATCAGCGACGATCACGACCGTATTCGGATGATGGCAGCGAAAGTCGAAAGCGTCATGCGCCAAACAGAAGGGGTGATTAATCTGGACAACGCCGCTGCGGACGAAATGATCACCGCCCGTATCCGGATCAAGTCCGACAAAGCCGCTCTGCTAGGCGTCAATGCCTACGAGTTGGATCAGTCCGTTCGAACGGCCTTAAACGGTGCTCAGGTTGGGGTTTACCGGGATAAGTTAGGTGAAGATTACAACATCGTATTGAAAAGTAATCACTACAATCAGCCCGACAGCAAAGAGTTTGATCGCATCATGCTGACCAGTTCTACAGGCGCTCAAATTCCGTTGCGTCAGGTGGCCGACATTGAGCTGGAATCCTCCCAGGCCAAACTGCAGCATTACAACCTGCAACGCATGATCTACGTTACTGCGGACGTGTCTGACGGATACAACGTGGCCGCCGTCACTCAGGACGTCATTCAAGGGCTGAATGCGCTGGACTGGCCAGACGATGTCAGTTGGGTCGCAGGTGGTGAAGAAGAAAGCCGAAACAAAAACTTTGCCGGCCTGACCAAAGCCATGGTGGTCTCATTGCTGGGTATTTTCGCCGTACTGGTACTTCAATTCCGTTCGTTCCTGCAACCGGCCATTATCTTCATCGCTATACCGTTTGCATTAACTGGCGCTATCTTAGGGTTGTACATCAGTGGCTACTCGTTCTCGATCATCGCCTTCGTGGGTTTAATCAGCTTAATGGGCATTGTGGTAAACAACTCCATTATTCTGGTCGACTACGCCAACCAGCTGATCGCCCAAGGGATGGGCGTCACTAATGCCATACATGAATCCGCTTCCACACGATTAATGCCGATCATTCTTACTACCCTGACCACCGTAGGCGGGCTCTTACCTCTCACCATTCAGGGTGGCATCATGTGGGCACCTATGGGCTGGACCATCATTGGCGGGCTGGCGGTATCCACCGTGTTAACGCTGATCTTAGTGCCAGTGCTTTATAAGTTGTTCACTCGCGATTAATACTTCTCCTACCTTTCAGGCAGATACTTAATCCTCGCTCCGGCGGGGATTTTTTATGTCTGATCAACGTGATCTGATTCATAAATCCATCATCCCTATCTGACTGGCTTCATATTTTCCGGATCACCGACTGTCCAATAAAAATGCAGTGAAATAACATCCGCTTTCCACAAGGAAATCAAAAGGAGAAGATAAGTGGTAGATGTAACAAGACAGGTTTACAGGTCAAATGTTCTAATTCAACTTTCAAAAAATGCAATTCAATTTCTGGAAAATACCCCAAAACACTCATTTCCTATACCAGCGACTTTTTATGGATCTGGCGTTTACGCACTGTATTACACGGGAGACCACCCTAAGTACAAAAGTATATCAAGAGGTATAAAGCCCATTTATGTAGGAAAAGCAGTTCCTACAGGTTGGCGAACCGGCGCCATTTCCAGAAAAAACGAACCAAAGCTGAAGTCCAGATTATCTGAACATGCCAGAAGTATAGAGCACGCAAATGACTTAAATATAAAGGATTTTCAATGTCGGTTTATTATTATTCCACCTGAAGACGCTGCTATTATTTCAGTAATAGAATCAACATTGATCAGTTCGTACAGGCCCATATGGAATACAACCATTGACGGTTTTGGAAACCATGACCCCGGTAGCGGCCGTTATAATCAGGCAAAATCTCAGTGGGATATATTGCATCAGGGCAGGCCATGGGCAAATAAGTTAACAGGATAATTCAACGAACCACTTACAAGGCCATTCTTGTGAGTGGTTCAAAGCTATGTATTAAATTATTTAATTTCCTTTAACACACTTCTGCCAATGATTTCTGCCAATTTGACCGGAACAGCGTTGCCTAGTTGGCGCATCGCCTCAGTCCAAGAACCTGTCAGTTTGTATTCATCAGGAAACGTCTGAATCCGGGCACTTTCTCTGACTGTAAAGTATCTAAATGTAGATTCGTCATACCGAATCATATTCTCACCACCAGGCACGCCATGCACCCCAGCTTTTAGCGTTTTTGAGGGTGAATCAATGTGACTTCCAGTATGCCCCGGATAGCTTCTTGCTCCCCCTCTAAATACATGATTGTGGAATTTTTGATTGTCTTCATCTATATATGGTTGCGGCAAATCATTTAAAGCATCCCTGATAGTTACCCAAGGCTTTTGAACAGGAGCAAACATCCCAAACTTTTTAAGTAAAAATTTCTTTTTAGCTTCTTCTTTAACGGATTGCTGGGGCACAAGTAATCCATGATCTTGCCAGTATTCTTTAGTGACCAGTTGATGCCATAACAACGCGTCTTCAGAGTGCGTCGCTTCTGGAAAAGTCCAATGTATATTTAGATCATTTCTAAAGCCAACAATGAAAACCCGCTCTCTTTTTTGAGGAACCCCATAATCGGCTGAGTTCAAGAGCTTGAAAGTAACATTGTAATTAAGTCCTTTTTTGTCCGGTTCTATGTGGTACTGATCTAACTGTGACCGATGTTGTTCCCAGGACTCTCCCTCCTTTTTCTGAACACTTGGGTACTGAAGCTGCAGAAGAATGTACTCAAAGTAATCAGTAAATGATTTTCTTAACAACCCTTTCACATTTTCAAAAATAAACGCTTTCGGCTGTAGTTCACGAATGGCCCTGACTGCTTCAGGAAACATATCCCTGTCATCTTCATGGGCTGAATGTTTTCCGCCCAATGAAAATGGCTGACAAGGAGGTCCTCCTGACACAAGATCAATTTTTAGGTAATTAGAGTAATCAATGGAGCGCACGTCACTTTGGATGATCTGACAATCTTTACCCAGAAGATTATTAATTTGAAGCGTATCGCAAGCCGCTTTATTAGTTTCAATGGCTGCAAGTGTATTGAACCCGGCTTGATGAAGCCCTATTGCTAAACCGCCTGCGCCAGAGAATAACTCGATAGAGTTGTTTGTCATGAGAGTAACGAGTCGAATGGATGGTGTAATACCCGCTGATAAACAGGATCACTGACTTCGCACTAAATCCAATAAAATCAAAAACTTAAAAAATGAAGCACGACTACTGTTTATCATTTTATTGGCTGCCTTTAGTTCATGCAAGCGTCGATTCATGATCCAGTTACTTTATTCAAGCAAGATCACGCCTTATGTAAGCCTTCAGCGTGCCATCTTATTCCTATTCAAACAATAATAGTAAAAAACTATTAAATATATTTTTATAATTAATTTTAATTAATACCACAAATCCCAGATACTGCCCTTATCGAAACAAAACAACTTAATGCAACACAGTGAACCAGGAGTTCAAAATGACAAACTTAATAAACAAAGAAGGCCAGCAAGTACCACAAGTTACGTTCCCGGTTCGCCAAGGCGATGAGTGGAAGCAAATGACCAGCGACGATTTGTTCAAAGGTAAAACCGTCGCAGTATTTTCTTTACCGGGCGCATTTACACCAACGTGTTCATCCACACACTTGCCTCGCTACAACGAGTTGGCAAAAGTATTTAAGCAAAACGGAGTGGATGAAATTGTCTGTATCTCGGTGAACGACACCTTTGTGATGAACGCATGGGCAGCCAGCCAGGAAGCAGAAAACATCACCATGTTGCCAGATGGCAACGGCGAGTTTACCGAAGGCATGGGCATGTTAGTGGATAAGAATGATCTGGGCTTTGGTAAACGCAGCTGGAGATACAGCATGTTAGTGAAGGACGGCGTGGTCGATAAAATGTTCATCGAACCAAACAAGCCAGGCGACCCGTTTGAAGTGTCAGATGCAGACACTATGTTGGACTACATCAATTGCGAAGCCAAATTGCCGGAATCAATTACCGTTTTCTCAAAGCCAGGTTGTGCTTACTGTGCTAAGGCAAAACAACAGCTAACGGACAAGGGTTTGGAGTTTGAAGAAATCGTCTTAGGCCGCGATGCATCCATCACCAGTATCCGGGCCGTGACGGGTAAAGAGACTGCGCCACAGATCTTCATCGGCGGCCAATACATCGGTGGCAGCGAAGCGCTGGAAGCTTACCTTCAACAGTAAGAACGTGCCTGAGAGAACTGGCAGACGACTTAGCCCAATGGGCTAAGTCGCACTGACCGGGCCTTTCAGACCGAGTCCTTCAGACCGAGTCCTTCAGACCGAAACATCACAAAACAATCAGTTAATTAATTTATGGAGTATTTGTAATGCAACCGATCAGAACCATAGAAAAAGAGGTCGTTGTTATTGGTTCAGGTACCGCCGGCTTGGCTGCTTACCGGGCGGCCAAACAGTCCACGGACAGCGTAGTCACTGTCGAGAGCGGTGCTTACGGCACAACCTGTGCCCGAGTAGGTTGCATGCCATCCAAACTTCTCATCGCTGCCGCTGAAGCCGCACACACCATAGAACACAGCAACCCATTCGGGGTGTACTCAAAAGGTGGGGTTGAAATCAGCCCGGAAGCCGTAATGGATCGGGTCAAAAGTGAGCGAGACCGTTTTGTCGGCTTTGTCTTAGAAGGTGTCGATAACATCCCAGCTGAAGATAAAATTCAGGGACGGGCGAAATTTAAAGACAGTCACACCCTAAGCATTAACCTGAACGAAGGCGGTCAGCTGGACGTAAAAGCTAAGCGTATTGTGATCGCTACGGGTTCTCGTCCGAATATCCCTGAGTTTTTCAAACAAGCAAAAGACCGCTTGGTCGTCAACGACGACATATTCAGCTGGAATACGCTCCCCAAGGCCGTCGCGGTCTTTGGTCCAGGCGTCATCGGTCTGGAACTGGGGCAATCCATGAAACGCCTTGGCGTCGAAGTCCACATGTTCGGAGCCGGTGGTAAAGTAGGCCCGATTACTGACCCGGTCGTGCATGAATACGCCGAAAAAACGTTCGCCGAAGAGTTTTACCTTGATCCGAAAGCCAATGTATCCTCAATCCAGCGTGTGGATGACGGCGTAGAAATACAGTTCACTGACAAACAAGGCAACGAACAAACCATCCTGGTCAATTACTTGGTCGCAGCCACAGGTCGCCGAACCAACACCGACAACCTGGCCATTGAAAACGCAGCACTCGATCTGGATGCGTTTGGTGTTCCGGTGGCTGACCCACGCACGATGCAAACCAGCCAGTCGCATATTTTCATCGCCGGCGATGTATCAAATCAGCTGCCATTGCTTCATGAGGCGGCCGATCAGGGAAAAATAGCAGGAGACAACGCCGGAGCCTACCCGGACATCAAACCAGGGTTGCGACGCAGCCCTATCAGTGTGGTGTTTTCAGACCCTCAAATCATGATGGTTGGCAGCACGTACCAACAGCTGGCGGAACAGATAAAGGCGGGAGATGTGGTAACAGGCGATGTCTCTTTTGAAAATCAGGGACGAAGCCGGGTGATGTTAAAAAACAAAGGAGTCTTGCGTATTTACGCAGAGAAAGCGACCGGTCAATTGTTAGGGGCTGAGATGATCGGGCCTAGTGCTGAAAACATTGCTCACTTACTGGCTTGGGCACATCAGCAAGCCATGACGATTGACCAGATGCTGGAGATGCCTTTCTATCATCCGGTGATCGAAGAAGGGGTAAGAACTGCATTGAGGGACACCGCATCTAAAATAACCGCTTAAATTTAATGCCCTAGGCAGGCATTGACCGACGCTCAGGAAAACACAACTGAGCGTTGGTCTTCTTTCGTTTTATCTTTCTTAAAAATCCCTCATATGGATCTCTTAATTTCCCTCTTGAAAGTCAAGCGTTTTATGCATTATTAACACATAAAACCTCATGACACTTCCATGTAGAACCCAAATTCAAAAAAACACTCACATTCCCCCACAAAAAATAAGCCACTGATTTTAAACGATTAATTATAATCGTCTATTTTTGAATCTATTTTCATAGAGCCATATAAAACGGGCGTTTGAAGTGCTTACGAATAACTTACTCACAAACTTATCCACAATAGCTGTGCATAACCAAAATTTCTGCTTTAAAAGTAACTTATTAGCCTAAAGAGTGAACAATATTTCCGCATTAACTACACTGATTCAAATGCCCGTTATTCTCTAATAGCACAGACCAATGCTAACTCACCTTGTGCGACAATTAGTCTCTAGGCGTGTGAGAAATAACCAAGTAAGATAAATGACTTACCGTGGAATACATAAGTGACTCTTGATGAGGGATAATAAATGAAAGTAAAAACAATCATCGCAGCAGCCATGATGGCTGGTTTATCATTTACAGCTCAGGCAGCCGATATTGCAGCCGGCAAAGCGAAAGCCGCAACGTGTGCAGCATGTCACGGGGCAAATGGCATAGCGGCCATTCCAACGTACCCAAATCTGGCGGGACAAAACGCAGGTTATCTGGAAGCGGCACTGAAGGCCTATAAGGCAGGGCAACGCACCAGCCCACAAGCGGCCATCATGAAAGGCATGGCCATGCCACTTTCAGACACAGACATTAAAAACCTTTCTGCTTATTTCAGCAGTCTGAAGTAAGTTCTCTTTTAGACAGCCAGCGCCTTCTCAGCACTGGCTTTCTTTAAACATTCCAAGGCCATCCAACTAAGCCTTTTAACTCGATAATGCCTTCAAGACCTTTTCCAGCAAAATGAAATCTACCGGTTTGGTATGAACCAAGTGAATCCCCGCGTATTCACAGGCTTGCCTGGTTTCTTCGGAAGCATCCGCCGTCACGGCGATGATCGGAATATGCTGTGTGAGTGGCGAGTGATTCAACATGATCGCAACTTCAAGGCCATTTACGTCCTCTAAGTTAATGTCCAATAAAATGACATCCGGCTGAAGATTCTGAGCCAATTTAGGCGCGTCCAGGCCTGAACGCGAAACATGAAACTGCCATTCAAGATGATCATGAATAAAACGTTCCATCAAAGCAATGTTACTTTCACTGTCTTCAATATACAGCAGCTTCAATGAAGCATCGGCGGTCATTGAAGTGGTGCCGGTATGCATTTCAGCAGAAGGTTGTGGCCGATGCGGTTCATTGTCTTCGGCGAACGGTAAGGTCAGACTGAAACAACTGCCCTTTCCTTCCTCACTGGAAACGCGTACAACGCCCTTCATGCTTTCCACCAAACGTTTAGACAACACCAGGCCAATGCCCGTCCCCGGAATGCCCGACGACTCATAGCCCAATCGATTAAAAGGCTGAAACAAAGACTTCAGGTTTTCTTCTGAAATACCCACGCCCGTATCAATGAACGACACTTCAAGCATCCCCTGATCATCCACTCTGGTTATGATTTCAATGGAGCCTTTGGGCCGATTGTATTTAATCGCATTATCCATAAAATTCAACAAAACCTGTTTCAACCGGGTACGGTCTGCGCACACCCAGGCTGTCTCCTGAGCCAGTAAGGTTTTGCAGTGCACGTTATTGCTGTCGAGTCTTTGGCCAAACATATCCAGCACTTCCAGCAATAAAACCGAAAAGTCGAAAACAGAGGAAGTGATGGACAACCGACCGGCTTCGATGCGGGCTAAATCCAGAATGTCTTCAATCAGGTTTTTGAGATGCTCTCCCGCCTGAGCGATATAGGACACTGAATCTTGTTGATCTTCATTTAACGAGTTATCTTCATTCAATAAATGAGCAAAGCCAACCACAGAATTTAGCGGCGTCCGCAGTTCATGACTCATATTCGATAAAAACTCAGTTTTGGCGCGATTGGCCATTTCAGCCCGCTTGGTTTCCTTAACCAGTTTCGCTTCCGACGCTTTTAAAGAAGTGATGTCTCTGGCAAAAACCGTGACAAGTTCGACCTCCCCTTCATCATTCAGTACCGGCGAGATCAGGTTTTCATAGTAGCAACCGTCTCTTGTATCCATAAAACGTTGCGCCTTGCCGGTTCTGAACGCCTGCTGAATCAAATCATTTCGAGTCGAGGCCAAATCCGCCTGCATGAGCTGCCCCAAAGATTTACCCACCATATCGGACACCGCAAAACCTAAGGATTTAGCGGCTGCGTCATTCGACAACACAATACTTCCGGAGTCATCAAATACCACAATCACTTCATCCGGCGCATTCAGAACCCCTTCAAGAATTTTTTCACGCTGAGCCAACAACGATTGAGTACGTTTTTGTTCGGTTAAATCACGAATGACTCCGGTAAAAAAATGTCGGCCTCTGATTTCACAATGACCGATAGACAAGTGGATAGGAATCAAGCGGCCATCTTTGGTCACCGCTTCCACTTCCCGCCCCTGGCCAATCACGGAACCCGTTCCTGAATTAAGGTATTGCTGAATGAACGAGTGATGCCGACGCGCCAACGCTTCTGGCATCAGCATTTGAACCGAAGCGCCCACCAGCTCATATTTTGACCAGCCGAAGACCGCCTCAGTGGCTGCATTTGCGGCCAGAACGACCCCTTGATCATTAATAATCACCAGAGGGTCTATCACCGTATTAAAGATTGCTTGAATGAACTCCTGATCCTGAATATTAGGTTCGATCATGTCCACCTTTTAAGCCGTTGCCGTCAATGACTTACTGTTCATCCAGAGATTTCCTAAGAGTTGAACTTGCCTCGATCAACTCACGTTCGAAATCATCGGTTTGGTCATACAGTTCAGCTATCCGGACATTATGCTCACGCATTTTATTTACCAAAGAGGCTTCCTGATCTTCAGACAACCCCAAAATAAACATCGATTCCTGCAGTTCCGTCATCATTTGCTCTAACCTCTCTTTCATCTCATCTGAAAACTGACTGAAGCGCTGATCAATCTTAGAAATGCTTTGCTCAACCTGAACAATCCCTGAATTTAATAACGAATTTTTATGCTTACGGGCTGAAATGTGTAGATCCAGGTTGCGAACTTTTTCCTCCACAATCGTAATGGCAATCGCAAGATGATCCCGCAACCGACCTGCAATGTTTTCATCTTTAGGCATATTCTTAACCAGAATCGAAGCCAGCGACGAATTAAACATATATAAGTGCTTATACGAAACGATCCTTTCCGCCCCGCAGCCCCTTTCCATTAAAGTACGCTCTATGGGCGTCAATGCTCCGCTAGGTGAATAAAACTGAGCACCTAAATGCTGCGAACGGAACACCACCGTGCCGGTTAATTGCAACCCTTCCAGCATACTGAAAATCAGCTTTGCGACTTCCTGAAAGTCTGTGGTTTGAAGTGAATTCACCAAAAAGTCCAATACCTGGCCAATTTCGCAGGTGCTGGTCATCGCAGTAAATGCCGCGCTTTGCGCCAAGTCTGCATGGGCCTTGGCCTCCACCAGCTTTTTACGAACATCTAACGACGCCTGAACCTTGGCTCTCAGTTCACTGGGTTCAAAAGGTTTACATACATAATCATCCCCACCCGAGCTGTACCCCTCCAATCGCTCCTCGATGGAAGCCAGCGCGGATACAAAGATCACGCCTACGTGATCCAGTTCCGGCTTTGCCCTTAAATTACGGCAAAATTCATAACCGGATTGCTCTGGCATGTTCACGTCGAGCAAAATCAAATCAGGCTGAAACTCATCGATTTTATCCCAGCCTTCCTGAGCGCTCATAGCCAATAAAACATCGTAGTGCGGAGACAGAACCTTATTAATCAGGGCCTGATTCGGGGGAGTATCATCAATGGAAAGTATCTTATTTAATGTCATCCTGAACCTCTCATACAACACATTCTACCTTCGAGTATGGACTAGAAATTGCGCAAGGTACGAAAGAGAAATGACAGACCCAGAGTGCGAATCTGGCCATGGCTTATGACATATTTCAGGCAAAAAAAAAGCGATCAAATGACCGCTTTTAAAAAATCCAAATCAGGCTAAAGCTCCAGTATCTGCTTATAATCATCGTCACTGAAGCCGGAAACTTTTCGGTCGCCCACGACCAAATAGGGAATGCCCTGGCCACCTTCCGCTTCCAGGCGATCAATGTATTCGTCGGAAACATCCAGATCCAGATTGGTGTAATGAATATTGTTCGATTTTAAAAAAGCTTTGGCATCATCGCAGTAACCGCACCAAACGGCCGAAAACAGCACAACCTCTGAGGACGTGACCGCAGATGAATCATTTTGGGCAAAAGAAGCCGAAGAAGAGAACAGCACAACAGGCAATGCAACAGCAACCACTGACTTACGGAAAACGTTCTTAACAACGTGAGTACGAAACAACTTCATACGACTACACCCTAACGGTTAAACAACTGACAAGAATTGTACGTTTTTTAACCAGCCATTCTGTATGCTTTTCACCCTATTTCCGTAAAATTATGTAAACCATAAAAACATGAACGTAAAAAAACCCCTGACAATATCAGAGGCTTTTTTAACAAGCAGTGATTAATTGGCGCAATCCAAATCACGCTTGCGATCCGTACGTTTTCCGTATGGACAAACGGGATTTGCCTTGTCTACGTCAGTAAAGCCAACACCGGTAACTTCAGAAGCGGTGGTCACTGTGGCAAACGAAGCAAAAATCATGGCGAACAAAGTTGATGTAATGACTTTCATAACTTACCCCTCACTCTTACGAGCAATAGAACGTAATTATAATTGTGTTAACTTCCACAGAATTAGAGAGAAGAGTATTCGATTAGTTCAAGCGTTATTAAGAACAATCATGCATATACTGATCAAAAAACGATCTATAAATTAATGAAACTTTCCATCAAACCATAGAAACAATGGCATTTATTGTGACCAGTAAAGTAAATAATCTGTGATTACGAAAACAGCGCTAATGTTAAGAAGAGCATGAAAACAGAAAAGAATGATCGGAAATACCAGAACGGTATTTCCGAAACGATCAAAGCTTAAGACTTGGTTTTAACGCGCTCAACCGCATCCAGCCAACCCTGATACAACTTATCGCGCTGCGCCTCATCCATTTGAACATCAAATGAACGCTCGCAATACCAAAGATCGCGAATCTGATCCAACGACTCAAACAACCCTACCTGCATTCCCGCCAGGTATGCCACCCCCAACGCAGTGGTTTCCGTGACTTCCGGTCGCTCAACTTTGGCATCGAGCACATCCGATAAAAACTGCACCAGCCAGTTGTTGCTCACCATACCGCCATCCACGCGTAACGTAGTGGGTTTGGCTGCACCGTCAGCCTCCATCGCCAGCATCAAATCTTTGGTTTGATAACACACCGACTGCAAACCGGCGGCAACAATTTCCGCAATGCCTGTATCACGGGTTAATCCAAAAATGGCGCCTCGGGCATTCGGGTCCCAATAGGGCGCACCCAACCCGGTAAAGGCAGGCACAAGATAAGCGACAGATTCGGCGTTTGCGTTTTCAGCCAGTTCTTCGGTTTCACGCGCGTGTTCGATCAAGCGAAGTCCGTCACGTAACCATTGCACCGCTGCCCCGGCAATGAAAATACTGCCTTCCACAGCATAAGTGACTTTACCATTCAGTCGATAACCGACCGTGGTTAATAACCGATTTTCCGATTTAACCGCTTTATCACCGGTATTCAGTATCAGAAAACAACCCGTGCCATAAGTACTCTTCGCCATGCCGGCTTCAAAACATGCCTGACCAAACAAGGCCGCTTGCTGATCGCCCGCCATGCCTGTCACCGGAATTTCACCACCAAAGTGCGACGCATCGACCAGACCAAAATCTGCGCTGCAATCCATCACTTCCGGCAACATCGCTTTTGGAATATCAAATAAAGCTAATAGTTCATCATCCCAGCATTGCTCATGAATATTAAACAGCATGGTACGAGACGCGTTCGTCGCATCCGTTTTATGAGAAGCGCCATTGGTCAAACGCCATAATAAAAAGCTATCAATCGTACCGAACAAAAGCTCTCCCGCTTCTGCACGTTCGCGGGCACCCTCTACATTTTCCAGAATCCACCGAACTTTGGTTGCCGAAAAATACGGGTCGATCAACAAACCGGTTTTATCAACAATGCTCTGCTCGTGCCCTTCCAGACGAATCTGTTCGCAATAATCGGCCGTCCGTCGATCCTGCCACACGATCGCATTGTACACTGGCTCACCGGTAACTTTGTCCCAGACTACGGTCGTTTCACGTTGATTGGTGATGCCCACTGCCGCCACATCGCTGGCGGACAAGTGCCCTTTCTTCAGACAACCACGGCATACCTCCAGTGTGGTCTGCCATATCTCATCGGATGAATGCTCTACCCAACCATCGTGGGGAAAGATCTGACGAAACTCTTTTTGATCACTCCATAGAGGCCGACCTTTATGGTCAAATACAATCGCGCGAGAACTGGTCGTGCCCTGGTCTATGGCAAGAATATATTCAGACATTAAGAGAGTACCTTTTCGATTTCGTTATTATCAGAGTGTAGGGTCAATCCCAAGCCCCACCGCTAATTCTTGTATTTATTATTAAACATGTTCTTTATACTGAGCGAAGAATGTTCGGTTTATTTTCGATTTCGAACATATTACTGCATAATACCGAAAAAAACGCGCATTACATCACTTATCAATTATTTATCCGGTAATTCTGGTTTATGGCAAAACAATCTCGTCACGATCTCATTCTGAAATTGGTCTCGGAACACGGCTACATCAGCATCGAAGAACTGGCCAGCCGATGTCAGGTGACCCCCCAAACCATTCGCCGGGATCTCAACGAGCTGGCCGATAATCAACAACTGAGCCGCCACCACGGAGGCGCCGCCACCAATACCAGTGTGGCCAATGCGGCCTACTCTGAACGCAGAGTGATGCAACATGAACAAAAGCAACGCATCGCGCAAACCATCGCCGACAGCATTCCGAACTTCTCATCCCTTTTTATTAATATCGGCACCACCACTGAAGAAGTGGCTAAAGCGTTACTGCATCACACCGGCTTACAGATCATCACCAACAACCTGAATGTTGCCAATATTCTGTGCAACAAAGAAGACTTTGACGTTTTAATCGCCGGAGGTACCGTCCGCAAAGACGGAGGCATCGTCGGTCAGGGCACCGAAGACTTCATCAATCAATTCAAAGTCGACTTTGCCATTCTGGGCATCAGCGGCATCGACGAAGACGGCGCTTTGCTGGATTACGATTATCGTGAAGTGCGTGTTTCTCAAGCCATTCTCAAAAATTCAAGACAAGTACTGTTGGCCGCTGATCACACCAAGTTTGGCCGCAATGCAACAATCCGCCTGGGTAATATTACCGAAGCCAGCCAGGTATTTACCGACCAAATGCCCCCTTTGAGCATTAAGCAATTACTCAAAGAACACAAAGTCACCCTTAACGTCTGCTAACGCGAAACACCAACAACCCGAAACTCTGCTATGTTTTGTTCATAAATCATCATAAAGACGTTTTTCATCGCAAAAATATGTTCGAATACGAAAATTAATGTTTGTTTTCGAACATAAAGACGTCTAAACTCAATCGCAAAATAACCTTTACGAAAGAACATTATGACTTCCCAAACATTCGATCTCATTATTGTAGGTGGTGGTATCAATGGCGCAGGCATTGCTGCGGATGCAGCAGGTCGAGACCTTTCGGTATACCTTTGTGAACAAAACGACTTCGCTTCAGCCACATCGTCGGCCAGTAGCAAGTTAATTCATGGCGGTCTGCGTTATCTGGAACATTATGAGTTTCGACTGGTAAAAGAAGCCCTCAAAGAGCGTGAAGTACTGTTAAACAATGCTTCGCACTTGGTAAAGCCCATGCGCTTCATCCTGCCACATCAGCCTCACTTACGACCGGCCTGGATGATTCGCTCCGGCCTGTTCTTGTATGATCACTTAGGCAAGCGTGAAAAACTGCAGGGCTCTCACAAAGTAAAATTCAAAGGTGAGTCTTCGCTGGATGAAAAGATCAAAAAAGGTTTTGAGTACGCGGATTGTTGGGTGGACGATGCCCGATTGGTGATTACCAACCTGATTTCTGCTCAGCAAAACGGGGCAAGCATTCACAACCAAACCCGTTGCATTGATGCCAAGAAACACAAGGGTTTGTGGCATTGTAAGATGGAAAACCTGTTAACCGGTGAACAATACGATGTGAAGGGCAAAGCCTTAGTGAATGCAGCCGGGCCTTGGGTTGCCAGCTTCATCAAGGATCAGGTAGAAACCAAATCCCCGTATGGCATTCGTTTGATCAAAGGCAGCCACATCGTAGTACCGAGAATTAACAAGGGCGACGAAGCCTTTATTCTTCAAAATGAAGACCAGCGCATTGTTTTCGTCATCCCATACCTTGAGAAGTTCTCATTGATTGGCACCACAGACGTCGAATACCAAGGAAATCCATCGGATGTCACCATTTCAGCCGAAGAAGTCGATTACCTGTTATCCGTCACCAACAAACACTTTAAGCATAAATTAACGCCAGCGGATCTGATCTGGACGTATTCAGGGGTTCGCCCGCTCTGCGACGATGAGTCCGACAACCCATCGGCGATCACTCGCGATTACACTTTGGCCATTGATGACCCAACGGAGAATCCACTGTTGTCGGTATTTGGCGGGAAAATCACCACGTACCGTAAACTGTCAGAAGCGGCGATGACCAAATTGTCGGATTTCTTCCCGGAAATGTCCCCCGCCTGGACGAAGGATAAACCCTTACCTGGTGGCGACTTCCCGCACGGCAAAGCACAGTTCATCCATATGTTGTCAGAGCGTTTTCCTTGGCTCAGACAAGACACCATCCAACGCTACGCCGATGCATATGGCACCCTGGCAATGAAATTTCTGGAGAACATTCGTTCGCCGGAAGACATGGGCGAACATTTTGGCGGCGGCTTATACAGTTGTGAAGTGGACTATCTGGCCAACCACGAATGGGTAACCAGCGCAGAAGACTTATTATGGCGCCGCTCCAAGTTGGGACTGTTCCTGACTCACCAGCAAAAGAATCACTTAAATTATTACTTAGCGAAGCATTATCAGATCACGCCCAACTTCAGTTAGGAGCCGCTTCAGCTAGGGGTTATTGCAACCAGAAATACAAAGGTTTACACCAGCTTCCTCTGGTGTTTCAGGTCGTTTAGTCTCCCCGGGCTAATACGACCTTTTCTTTTTCTGAGCACGCTGAAAACATTATTTCCCCTGAAAGGAAGGGGCCCGCTTTGCCAAAAAAGCGTCCACCGCTTCTTTATGATCCTGTGTGTGATGCATACGCGCCTGAACCTGAGCCGACGTTTCTAACAACTCATCCAAACTGGCAGAGCGCCCTTGTCGTAATAACCTTTTGGTTTCTCGGATCGTCAATGGGGGGTTCTTGGCGATCCGCCCGGCCAATTCAAAAGCGACATCCAACAACCGGTCGTGTTCAACCACACGGGAAACTAACCCCCATGCCAGTGCTTGTTCAGCCGAGACCACATCCCCGGTGAAAGCCATTTCAGCGGCACGTTCATAGCCTGCAACACGCGGCAAAAACCAGGCTCCACCGTCGCCAGGAATGATCCCCAGTTTGATAAAACTTTCAGCAAAACATGCCTTATCACTGGCAATCCGAATGTCCGCCATCATCGCCAGGTCACAGCCAGCACCGATTGCAGCACCGTTAACGGCGGCGATCACCGGCACATCCAAATTGAAAATAGCTCGCGGAATGCGTTGAATGCCTTGCCGATAATTCTCGGCCAGCGTTTCCGTATCTCCGACAAACATGCCGGATTTGTCCTGCATGTGTTTAACGTTGCCACCCGATGAAAAGCCTTTCCCTGCCCCGGTAATAATAACCACACTGATGGACAGATCCGCCTGAACATCAAAACACATGCGCTCAATGGCCTCAATCATGTCAGGCTCGGAAATCGGGTTTCGTAAATCAGGACGATTAAGCGTGACTAATAACACCTGTCCTTGTTGTTCCTTCAATAGACAACTCATAGAAACGTCCTTTGTTGTTGAATGCCGGAGTGTATTCAGCTTACTTTAGATTGGTTTATTCCTGCTTGCGACTCACTCACCGTCGGCGACAAATGCTGTTCCAGCCACGATAAAGCAGCTGCTTCATCGTCAAATATTTTCATCTCTAGCCCCGATGAACCAATGTACTGCTCCACCAGAAAATTCATCATTTGCGACTTGGAGACCACCGCCAGCCACTGACAGTTATTCTGAGCGGCCCAAGCGAACTGAGCGCCAAAGCGCGTCATTACCTCCGGACCCGCCGTTTCAAAATTATCTAAGACTTCCATGACAGCCCAAGGACGAGCGATGACGTGTGCTATTTCCTGCGCAAAGTACCGCTCATATTCTTTGGCTCCTTCCATATTAAAGCCGCCTTGCGGCCTGCAGATAAACAGCTGCCCTTGCCGGGTAATATCCGTATGACCATGCTGATTTGCCATACATACACCTACTACTCAAATCAGGTTTTATGACAGTTTGATGACTTTTCAAACTTCTCAACCGGAGTGTAATGATTTCTCGTTGCGTTCATCAAGCCTTTCGCTCATTTATCCCTACTGGAATAGCGCCAACGGTTCTATTATTTTAGTTCATGGCTATTTATAAGAAAGGAGCGGTCAGCCCTGGCTGGGGCCCAAAACAAAAAAACCGCGCCGAAGCGCGGTAAAAGTTGCATTCTAACGCAGTAAACTTATAACAACTCTGGCGCTTCCGTCACATTGTCATCGGCCGTCGAAGAAAACGTCGATGTCCAGATTTCGCCGGAGCCGTCCGGAAAGTCAGAGTCATTTCCGTACCACAACGAGTTGGTGGAGAATATTTTCAATGACAATCGGTTATTTTCAGCATCATAACCAACCGGCGCGTAATGCTCAGTAAACGTAAACGCCACCCCTTCCAGTTCCGTTTCAATGACAGCAACGACCGTTCCATTCGGGATATTGTCATCCGCAGTGGTATTGACACTCCAGGTCAGCGCTAACGACACTTCCTCTTCTACGCCCTGATCATTTTCATCCAAAAAGGACACAGAACCGGAACCGTCCGCATTAAACGTATAAGCATCGCCGTCTTCGTACCAGGTATTTGCCGTCAATACCGCCTCGGTCACAGCAGAGTCAATCCCGCCACAACCGGCAGCATTTACTGACGCAGTGAATGCTTTCAGAGTATTGGCTTCCAAAGGTGCGCCCAGACCGTCAAATGCGTCGTCATTCCAGCCAGACTCATAGTCACAGTTCACTAAGAAAGCGTCCTGATAGAGCGGGTTAAATGCGTTCAAAACATCTCCGGCCGCTACAGTGTTAAACACCCAGGCACTTTCATCTTCTTGCTGCCCGGCCATTTGATACGCACCCGGACGAACAAAGCCATCCACAACCGCATAAATCAACGTGGTTTCACTTTCATCCAAGTCCGACGCCTGATGAATACCTTCCGGAATCGGTAACACTATGATCGACTCTCCTTCCGCCAGACCTGTCGGCGATGCCAGCGACCACACAGTATCGGACTCATCTTCCGGTACAAACAATACCCGATCTGGAGCACCGGGCTCGTCACTGGTATTTTCTGTAAAGAAACGCGCAGTACGAACGGTTGTAACGTCCTGCGTGTCTGCATTGATTGTTTCGGTTTCAAGCAACTGAACTAAAATGCCACCATCAATCCAGATACCGACAAAACCTTGTTCACCCGGTAAAGAAGCGATATTGGTCACCAAACTGTTTAACGAGGTTGGCGCAGTTTCTTCACCATCCAAATAAACGCGTTCACAGTTACCACCAAAATCTGCTGGCGTAGAGTTCTCACCCCAACAGCTATTTTCATCGCCATCATCGTATCGTAATGAATAAAGCTCATTAACGTTGGTAAAACTGATTTTCACTGCACTGGCATTCGCACTGAACATCGCATCCGACGCCATAAAGACCGCAAGATCTTCCTGATCGGCATTGGTATCCATAAAGCTTTCTACACTTTTACCTTCCAGGTCGAGTGCCTGCAATGTGCCAATGTTCATCTGAACAGATGCGACGGCTGCGTCCTGAATGGTGATGGAGCCACTTTCAGTATCTATATCCACCACGCTGAACGCGTCCGCACTGTTGGCCCAACCATTCGCCGTCAAAATCAAATCCTCAGTAGCCGTATCTGAGGTTGGATCAAACGTCTCCGCTTCACCCCATTCGTCTTCGTCGAAGTCATATTCATAAAACAGCTCAGTGCCTGTGGCACTGATTGTGCCTCGCTCTACTTCAAGATCGTCAAAATCAAAAGAATATGGGGCATTGTTCTGGCTGAATTCTACGTCCACATCCGCTTCAAACCAGTTCAAACCGCCACTGTTCACCAGATCAGCAATCGAAGTGGCCGTTGCATCGGCTATTTGATCAATCTGCTCTTCAATAATATTGCCTACGGTTTGTTCAATTTGAAGCTGAAGCGCTTCATCATCACCCAGTAAATCCGCCAAAGACGTATTGGCATCGTCTAACAAGGTTTCCAGATCCAATGCCTCAAGTTGCTGTTCAACGTTGTTAATCAGCTCTTCAATGGCTGCCACTTGGGCGGGATCATCGACGTCGTAGTCGTCAAAGTCGTCAACGGTTTTTAAGAACTGTTGATAAGCCACTGTCGATTCTAAATCCAAATCAATTTCTTTGGCTGTCGTTGGTGCAAATAAAGAATTAGTTTCAGTAATGTCATCTCCAACCTGAATAACTAATGGACCATCTAAATTGACTGCAATCAGACAATTCAGTTGCTCACTACCAGGCACAGTAATTTCATATCGCCCATTCCCAAGTTCCTCAATGACAAGATCTTCAGCATCGACCGTTTCGACCACATTTCCATCTGCATCCACCACCACAACTGAGAAATTACTGAGATCCAAGCCGGTTTTCGCTGCATACGCTTTGGGCATCAATAACGACAAAGGATTTGTCCAATCAAAAGCCGCCGAAGCAACCGAATCAGGCGCATCCGCCAAAGAAACCGTAAACGCGGTACTGCTTGCCGTGGTAGGGGTGACAGTCGTTGAAGAGCTTGAATCGCTGTCAGAACCACAACCCGCCAATGCACCAGACACAGCCAGTGCCAGCAACCCTTTCTTGAATTTAAAATGATTCGAAAGTGCCATTTCTTTCTCCAGAAAATTATTCCAACTAATGTCTTCTCAAACATTTATTTATTATTTTTTTGTCGTTTTAGAATGGAACACCCACTCTAAACAGCAACGTTATAATTCAATTTAAAGATTAAAAACTGATTACATATACGCTTAAGTAATTAAAGGTAGACCATTATTTCTAAAGTATCAGCCCTCAAAGTTTTACAAACATCTACCATCTGGTATAAAAAATGTGTCACTGCGTAAACCGATTGTTAAAGGAATAAACAACGAGGCACGATTGAATGAGTCAGATCACCACACAAATCATTCAGCAAATATACGACACCATCGACAACCCGGATCACTGGCAAGAGGTTCTGAACGAAATAAGCAAAACCACCCGTTCCAACCACACCTTCATGGTCACACGTTCAAGCGTCGATGACGAACCTCTAGGGTTCTTTGAAGAGGGCTTTGAAGAAGGCCACTTTGACCTTTACCGGGCACATTATTACCAAGTTGATGTCTGGACTAAAAATCTGGCGAACCACCCATTCAACCAATTTCACCCCAGTCACAAAGTTTTTGATGACAGACAGTTTTTGAACACCGAAATTTACAACGACTTTGCCAAACCGGCCGACATTCGTCATTCCATCGGGTGTTTATTATCGCCGGCAGGAAGTGATTTCATCACCGAATTAGCGTTCATGCGCGGTAAATCTCAGCAGCAGTACGATCAACAATCAATAGATACAGTGAATGCTTACTTACCCCACATTGAGCACAGCATGTCACTGGCCCAAAAGCTATACGCTCAAAACGTCAAAAGTAAAAATCTGTTTTCAGCGTTCGACCATTTACCGGAAGCAGTCATTGTCTGTAAAGAGGCTTTTAAGATAGAGTTTTTTAATCAAGCAGCGAGTGACATTTTTTGCGGTTCCAATCTATTTCGGGTTTCTTCGAACAACACACTCTCGTTCCAATCGACGGATACCCAAGCACGCTTTATTAAAGCATCAAATGACAGCCTTCACTCTTTGTCGGGTACGGGAAAAGGGATTCATTACCTGTACCTGAACGATCAAAATACGGCCTATCGGTTAACCATAAAACCTTGGTTACACAAACGAATCTCTCCTTGTGGAGAACTCACCTCGCCCGGCCTGATTTTAACCCTTCAAACATGCGCCACCAGCCGTACCGTTCATCCTCAGGAGATCACCTTACACTTTCCTTTAACGTCCGCTGAAGCTCATATTTGTGCGCAATTGTGCAACGGACTGAGCGCAGAGCAAATTGCCCACTACAGAAACGCACAACTCAGCACGGTCAGGCAACAAATTAAAAGCTGTCTGGCCAAAACGGACTCTTCCAGCCAGCTTGAAATGATCAACAAAATATTGAGAGCCATTTTGGTTTATTGATGCTTCGGCTGGCCCCTCCATTCGACCATCAGTCCGTTAACTCAGACAGGTTTTTAAAATAATCCAACGCTTCCGGGTTTTTCAGCGCATCGGTATTTTTGACCGGCTCACCGTGAATCACATTACGCACCGCCAGTTCGACTATTTTTCCGGAGATGGTTCTTGGGATGTCCGCCACCTGAATGACTTTCGCCGGTACATGACGAGGCGTGGTGTTTTGCCGAATGACGTGTTTAATTTCATGGATCAATGTTTCATCCAGGGTCACGCCCTCACGCAACACCACAAACAACACCACCCGAACGTCATCTTGCCACTGCTGACCAACAGCAATGCTGTCCACAACCGCATTCACCCGCTCAACCTGACGATAAATTTCTGCGGTGCCGATTCTTACCCCTCCTGGATTCAAAACGGCGTCCGAGCGACCATGAATGATCACCCCATGATTCGGTTCGGCCGTCAAAGAAGCAGGAAGGTGCGTGGTGAGTTCACCGTAATCACCGTGCGCCCAAATGCCTGGCCAACGTCCAAAATAGGCATCATGAAATTTTTGTCCGTCGGGGTCATTCCAAAACTGCACCGGCATCGAAGGAAAGGGCGTCAAACACACCAACTCGCCTTTTTCACCATACACCGTTTGGCCTTGATCATTAAATATTGAAACATTCATCCCCAAACCCAAGCATTGCAGCTCCCCACGCCACACGGGCAACGTCGGACAACCCAGAGCAAAACAAGAAATAATGTCGGTGCCCCCCGAAATAGAAGACAAGCACAAGTCGGCTTTGATGTCCCGATAGACGTAATCAAAGCTCTCATGCGCCAAAGGAGAGCCTGTGGATAACACCGCTTTTAAGGCTGACAGATCATGACTTTCTGTCGGCTTTAGTCCCGACTTTTCCAGGGCCGCGATGTATTTTGCGGAAGTACCAAACACTGAGATTTTTTCGTGTTCGGCCAGATCCCAAAGCACTTCCGGCCCGGGATAAAACGGCGAACCATCAAACAACACCACCGTCGCCCCGGTCATGAGAGACGAAACCAACCAGTTCCACATCATCCAGCCGCAGGTGGTGTAATAAAAAACCGTGTCGTCTGATGACACATCCGTATGCAAAATAAGCTCTTTAGCGTGCTGCAACAAAGTACCGCCAACGCCGTGCACCATGCACTTAGGCACCCCGGTCGTACCACTGGAGTACATGATATAAAGCGGGTGATCAAACGGTACTGGCTCAAACTGCACTTCCTTTGCCGCCGGATCAAGAAAATCATCCCAGTGTTGTGCACACCCAGGCAATTCCGACAAATCCGCCTGAATAGTCACGTAACTGACCACCAGCACTTTAGCAACGGACGTTAAATGGTCGGTGATTTGCTTCACCCGATCCAAGGAATCCAGCGTCTTACCGCCATAATAATAGCCGTCTGTCGTGATCAGTACTTTAGGTTCAATTTGACCAAAACGATCCAGCACACCTTGCAGACCAAAATCCGGAGAACAGGAAGACCAAACAGCCCCGATCGACGAGGTCGCCAACATCGCAATGACGGATTCAGCAACATTAGGCATGAACCCGGCAACCCGGTCGCCTTTGCGCACACCAATCGCTCTGAGCGATGAGGCCAGCTGCGCCACTTTCAGGTAAAGCGCTTCATAGGTCAGAGATACCCGATGGCCTTGTTCATCACAGGCCACCAGCGCTTTTTTACCGTCCCGTCGTTTTAACAGGTTTTCTGCAAAGTTAAGTGTTGCACCAGGAAACCACTCCGCCCCAGGCATTTGACCCTCTTTCACCAACACCGGGTCATACTTACTGTGACTGATCACGTCCGTAAACCGCCAGATGCTTTCCCAGAACTCACTGGGCTGAGTCACACTCCATTTCCACAGGGCCTGATAGCCCAAATCCTGCTTGCCCGCAAACGCCTGAAATCGAGATAAATTGGTCAAAGCCACCTGTTGTTCAGAGGGTTGCCACAGCGGTTGTTCAGTCATAGTGATTTCCGGTTCGTCCGTTTAATTTATTCTCTTTATTAATTTAGCAATTCATCCGGAATAAGCCTTGATCCGAACGTCAAAAATTTTCATCAAGACTAATTTACCTTAACGTAAACGTAAAGCAATATTCATTCAAACCCATGACACCGCCTGTCTAAATCTGGTGCCTGTTCATTGCAAACCCCGCACTTTAGACCTTTATTAAATAATAATGTGAAACGAACGCTCCTTTAGGCTGCCAACCTTCCGCGTGTTTCACATCACACACCCTCTAGCCGTATTGGAGGAAAGACTTATGCCCGTCCGACAACTTGAAGAATACCTCGAGGCTAACCGCGTGCGCTATATGGCTCACAACCACAGCCCGACATTCACAGCCCAGGAAACCGCAGAAGCCACCCACATCTCTGGCAAAGAGATGGCTAAACCCATCATCATCGAAGTGGCTGGTAAGCATATGATGGTCGTCACTGCCGCTTGCGAGCGCATTAATTTTGATCGCCTGAGTGATGCCATAGGTGGCGAAAAGGTTCGGCTTTGCCATGAAGATGAATTTGAAGACGAGTTTCCGAATTGTGAAACCGGCGGTATGCCGCCCTTTGGCAACCTGTTTGGTATGCCAGTCATACTGTCTGCTTATCTCGCCAGTAACGACACCATCAGTTTTAATGCTGGCTCACATACCGAAGTCGTTCAAATGGATATGTTGGATTATTGCACGTTAACGCGCCCCAGAGTTGCACGCTTCACTATCCTGCACTGAAACCTTCGTGTTGACGTGCAGGTCACGCTCTGGAGGCAATCTCAATGCCTGTACAGAGCATTCATCTGTTCAGCCAATTTATCACGCTCTCGATAACTGGCCGGAGAATTTACTCTGGCCTTCTGTCGTGCTAGCTTTAGGCCTCTGTAATCGGCTCACGGACTGACTGGCATAATGATCAACAAAGACCAACTTGAACACCCTTTGAGACTTTCCCTGCAACTGAATCTAAGCGCAGGTACCCGCTTTGTTTTATTCAAAGGCACTCAAGTCATTCTTGGTGAAGATCATTCGCCATTTCTGGAAGAACACCAAGCGAGAGCGTTACTGGCCAAAAACACCCCCTTATTCATTGGCTTTACCAAAGAAGATAACACGTCAGACATATACACCGCTCGAATTAACGACGACCAACCCTTACCCGAAGGTCTGATGACATCTAACCTCCGGTCATTAGTACTCCTTGAGCACCCGACCTTACCAAAGTTACTGGGGCGCGCTCGCCAGCTTCTCGATTGGCATGAGAACCACAAGTTTTGCGGAAGGTGTGGCGGCAAAACCGAGCAAGTTCCTCAGGAATACAGTTTCAAGTGCAACGGATGCAACCTGTTTTTCTATCCCAGAATATCGCCCTGCGTGATTGTTTTAGTTAAAAAAGGGGATCACTGCCTGTTAGCGCGCGGCACCCAACGGGTTAATAATTTCTACAGTACCTTGGCTGGATTCATGGAACCCGGTGAAACACCGGAACAAGCGGTGAAACGTGAAGTCTGGGAAGAATCCGGTATCAAAGTTAAAAACATTCGTTACTTCGGGAGCCAAAGCTGGCCATTTCCTTCACAACTGATGCTTGGTTTTATTGCCGATTATCGTGCCGGAGACATCCAGATTAACCCGGATGAGTTAGAAGATGCACAGTGGTTTCACTTTGATGACTTACCTACGTTCCCACCAATCACCAGCATTGCTGGACGGTTAATTGAGGAAGGAGTCAGAGAGTACAGGGAAGGACATTAACCCTTCCCTGCCTTGATCACGGAACTTAAGCCTACTGGTCGGCCATCCCACAGGCCATCTTGCCTAATGTACGGATGGCGTTTTTTACGTCCTCAGTCCAGGGCACACCACAACTGATCCGCAGGTAGTTTTTGAAATGGTCGGTCCCGGAAAATACTTCACCCGGAACAATGGTAATGCCCATCTGCAGCGCTTTTTCCTGCAATTCAGCTACTCGAACTTTTTCTGGCAAACAAATCCACAAAATAAAGCCGCCTCTAGGCTCCGACAGTAAAGTGCCATCCGGAAAATTGCACTTAATCAGCTTAATAAAGTTACTGACATTATCTTTGTAAGCAGCCTGAACCGTTCTCAGGTGACGATCATAATGGCCGCCTTCTAGGTAAGCATTTAATGCATACTGCGAAATACTGGCGGCAGAAAAGGTGTTAAATGTCTGCAACCACTCAAGTTTGTCTTTATAGCGCCCCGGTATGGTCCAGCCCACCCGTAAACCCGGCGCAATGGTTTTCGAAAATGAAGAGCAATAGATAACCCGGCCATCCACATCCAACGCCTTGATCGTATGTGTTTTTTCACCTTCGAAACCCAGGTCACCATAAATGTCATCTTCGATGATGGGCACGTCGTAAACCTTACACAGCTGGTAGATTTGTTTCTGCTTAAATAAAGGAATCGACGCACCGGTAGGATTGCTGTGACGACAAGTTAATGCCACCGCTTTAACATCCCATTGCTGCAAAGCCAGCTTAAGCGCTTCAAAACTGATGCCTTCGATCGGGTCGGTGGGTATTTCAATCAATTTCAGCCCCAACACATCGGCCAACTGATAAAAACCGTAATAACAGGGCGATTCAACCGCCACGATATCCCCGGCTTTAGTCGTGGCACGCAAAGCAATATTGAGGGCTTCCGAGCAACCATTGGTAATAATGATGTCTTCCGCCCCACAGCGCACGTTACTGTATCGCATTCGGCGCGCAACCTGAGACCTTAAGGGCTCGTAGCCAGGCGTGAACTGGTAACTGAACACTTCCCGACTGTTAAAGCGCGATACTTTATGAATATAAGTCTGTAGCGCTTTGGCCGGAATGAAATGAATATCAGGAATGGCCGCACCTAAGTTCACCATATCCGAACGATTGCAATGAGCTAACATGTGCTGAATCATGTCGCTTTTCGTACAAATACTGGGTTCCGAACCGATGGACATCGGTGGCGGCGTGACCGGCTCATTTGCGCCCTCTCTGACGTAATATCCAGCCTGGGGCTTTGCAATAAGGAACCCCTGATCTTCTAGTAAGGCATACGCCTGTGTCACTGTTGAGATACTGACGCTGCGTTGCTTGCTCAGCTTCCGAACACTGGGCACTTTTTGACCAGCGGTATAAATGCCGTTCTGAATATCTTCGGCAATTTCATGCGCAACCAATTCGTACAAAGTGCTCTTTTCTGCTGTTTGTGCCACAACTGTCCTCCAATAGAGTTCATCACCATATCAAATAGCAATACAGTTAATTTCCTACGTAAAGCCGATACAAAACCGCACAATCCGCTGTTTTACTGACTTTTCATCGTATTTATCAAGATATCAGTAAGTGTACACCCATTTCTGTGTTGCGACTGAGTACAGTTTATCCGAAAACAACCAGTACAGTTTTGAAAAAATTCAAAACTGTACTGGTTTTATAAAACTGTACTGCCTCTAACTGAGCTTGTTTATTTTCTGGACAATGGTTCTACGTTGAGAGGCAGTGACAACACGCCCTCTTCAACAATCATAAAAACACATAAAACAATCATCATAGGTACAACTGGAGGGTTAAACATGAACCGTTTATTCGCACAACGGAATTCACTTTCAACTGCATCCTCCTCCGGGGAGCATGCACTGACTCACACTTCAAATGCCACGATTAAAAACCCTGGCATTAAAGCGAGTCCGAAAGCCATTGGTATTACCAAAGGCTTGGTCGCTGTCATTATGTTCAGCCTGACCGTACCTATGACTAAAATTGCACTCACCGGTTTCAGTCCGGAAACCATAGCCGCTTTCCGAATATTACTGGCAGGCATCTTTAGTCTGACACTGATCGGTAAACTGTCGTCCAGATTGCCAACACTGAAAGAAACCTTTGGCTTACTCGTGGCCGGACTGGGCGTTTGTATTGGTTTTCCTTACGGCATCAGCTTGGCACTGCAACAAACCACAGCCACTGAAATGGGCGTAGCGTTAGCTGCATTACCCTTGCTTACGGCTGTCATTGCGGTATTTGTGGCCAAAGAACGCCATAACATCGGATTTTGGATCAGTGCCTTTGCAGGCTTTGGGTTGTTGGTGCATTACTTCAGCAACGATTTATCGGTATCACTGCCTTTCTCATTGTTGGTGACATTAATCTCGGCCGCTGGCGGATACGCTGTCGGCGCTCGGGTAGCTCAAACTCTGGGCGGATGGCAAACCATTTGCTGGATGACTATTCTGTACTTGCCGGTTTCTGCGCTTGCGTTCGGTTACAACGCCAGCTTCGAGGCAACCTGGAACCTGGAAGCAGGCCTGGCATTGATCTTTCTGGCTTTCGTCAGCCAATGGTTAGGGTTCCATTTCTGGTATGACGGCATGGCCAAAGCGGGCATTGGCAGAATCAGTCAACTGCAATTACTACAACCGTTTTTGACGCTAACGTTTGCAGCACTGCTGTTAGGCGAAGCCATCACCCTGAGCCAATTAGGCTATGTGTTGCTCATCGGCATTGCGGTCGCCGGCGCGCTGAAATTCCGATAACAAAGATCAAAAAAGCGTCGTATTTTGTGCTCGTCTCAAGAACGTTTTGACCCTTACAGCAAAACGTTCTTGTTTTCCCTTTGGTCAGTTATTCATTAACTGGCCTTTTTTATGCCTGACCTTTTCATGTCTCAAGCGCCCGCATTTCACATTCGATAACATAAAATTCACCCATTTTTCATCAAAACAGCGTACACTTGCACCATTTCAAATCGGCTGTATGGAAATTTTATGACTTCATTACCTGTAATTGTCGGCATGGGAGGCATTAATGCCTCCGGAAGAACATCCTTTCATCAAGGCTTCCGTCGCATCGTTTTAGACCTGTTATCCGATGAACTTCGCCAAGAAACCTACCTTGGCTTAGCGTGTCTAATGAAATTGGTTCGTTTTGAGGACGGTCAGTTACTCGACCAACAAGGTAACCCGATTCAGGCCACTGAAATTGAATCCAAACTCGGCGAACAAGTGTTAGCCGGAACATTAATCCGCAAGATTGAAAAAGAACACTTTGACCCGGATGCAACTTATTGGCAGCAAAAAACTTCCCTCTCCTCAGAAAACGAGTCTTTAACCTTTACTATTGCCAAAAAAGACCTGCCAAGACCATTACCCGCCAGCTGGTCAATCCAGGAATTAACGAACGAAGCCAATGAAGCAACCGGCACTCTGCAAGTCTCTGTCGCTGGTAGCCTGGATGTGTTATTACCTTCCACACTCGACAACCCGATTAAAGCCGCAGGTCAATTACCGACTGGCTTTGATCCTGCCAGCTTATACAACAGCCACCACCAGCCTCGTGGTTTACAAAACGTGATCTTCGGTGCCACCGACGCCATCCGCTCAACGGGCATCGACTGGCAAGACATTCTGAATACAGTGAACCCGGATCAGATCGGCACGTACTCCAGCTCCACTCAAGGTCAGCTGCATGACGAAGGTTTGGGCAACGCCATGCAAGGCCGCCTGAAAGGCAAACGCGTGGGTTCTAAAAACGCTGCGATGAGCTTAAATACCGCTCCCAGTGACTTCATCAACGCATACGTGACAGGCAATGTCGGCTCCACCATCAGCGCCACCGGTGCTTGTGCCAGCTTTCTTTACAACTTAAAAGCCGCCGTTCACGACATTCAAAGCGGAAAAATACGCGCCGCCATTGTAGGCAACTCCGATGCCCTGATTGTGCCCGAAGCCGCTGAGAGTTTCGGCAACATGGGGGCTCTGGCCAATGAAAAATACCTCAAAATGATCGGCGGCTCAGACACCATCGACTACACCCGCACCAGCCGCCCGTTTGGTGAAAACTGCGGTTTCACGTTAGGCGAAGGGGCGCAATATTTTATCCTGATGGACGATGCCCTCGCCCTTGAACTAGGCGCAAACGTATTGGGTGCCGCCGCTGACGTGTTTGTAAATGCCGACGGAGTGAAAAAATCCATTACCTCGCCAGGCCCGGGCAACTACATTTCCATGGCCAAAGCAGTAGCGCTGGCAACAAATATTCTGGGAGAAAAAACCGTTCAGCAAGACAGCTTCATCTTGGCTCATGGCTCCAGCACCCCTCAGAACCGAACCACCGAATCCCACATTTTCCATACCGTGGCAGAAACCTTTGGCATAGAAAACTGGCCGGTGACCGCGCCCAAAGCGTACCTAGGTCACTCGCTCGGACCTGCCAGCGGCGACCAGCTTGCCTGGGCGCTCGGGATCTTCGAACACGACATCATGCCGGGCATCACCACCATTGATAAAGTCGCGGACGATGTGTTCACTCAACACCTGAACATATCCACCACTCATGAAACATGTGCGCCGAAAGACGTGGCCTTCATTAACTCCAAAGGATTTGGCGGCAACAACGCCACCGCCGTGATTTTTTCGCCGAAAGCAACCTTAAACATGATGGCAAAACGTCATGGTGAAGAAGCAATTAAAACGTATCAAGAAAAACTGGAAGCCACCAAGGCCAACCAAAACGCATACCGCGAACAGGCCAATCTGGCGCAATTCGATTTATTCTACCGTTTCGGTGAAGGCATGATTGATGCTGAAAAGATTGAGATCACCAAGAAATCGATGACGTTGCCGGGTTACGCAAATCCGATTTCTTTGGATCTGAAAAACCCGTTTGAGGATATGGTTTAAAACACTTACCCAATAAATAAGGGGCTTTTTTAGCCCCTTATTTATCAGTTTTATTATCTGGTCATATACATAGCTTCATTTGTACCGAAGACTAAACTATTATTATCTTTTCCGTAACGTAAACTTCTGTCAGGAACAACACCCACTAAATCAGGACTAGACCAGATTTTTTGGCCTGTTTTAGATGAGTACAACCCGACATTGTACTTATCTTGATAATAATTATTATTTGAATGACTCGATGTCCTGGTTGTAGAGGCTACCAATAAATTACATAAACCTGGTTTACAACCTTTTTTAATGGTGATATCAATAACTTGATCAGTCACTGCTATTTCCTCTATTACCTCAAGAGAAGTGTTAAAATATTTAACTGCCGAAAAACGATCAGACCTTTGAAGGTATTCACTCCAAGAATAACCATAATAACCTAAGCACAGAATGTCTTTCGACTCTTTCGAGATAACATTACCAACGAGTAGTCTTTTACATTCTTGATTTACAGTTGCTGTATTGGTAAATCTATTCTCTGTATTTGTCCAGAGATAGATTCTACTCGATACATAAATAACAACATCTAAATCCCCATCTGAATCAACATCATCTACAACAAAATCTTTAATTGATCCATTCGATGGGCTCGTCCATAAAATCGACTCAGCTACCGTATCTCGTATTATTAATTGACTATTATCTGAATAAATAACTTCCGACACGTCGTCATTGTTAAAATCATGCGCTGTCACATGCCTAATATTATTGCTATGCTCTCCGGAACTCCAAATTTCAGCATATGAATCTAAGTCAACTAGGTTAACCGCGCCGCTATAGGTTTGCGTAAAAAATAAAAGCTCAACATTACCATCAGAGTTGTAATCGACAAGCTCACCATAACCATCAGAATGACCTGAGCTCAGACGAGAGCTTAATTCAATATTTCCTTCTGCATCCATAGTTATCAATCGCTGACCCGTTTGACTATTACTTGCGTGAGGAACTAAAAAAGCCGCCTCACCGTTCAACGGCGGTAGATCAGAGACACCTAACGCTATAAATTTATTAAAGTTAGGTAGATGGTCTCGATTATCTATAATTTCAGGGTCATCAAGTGAAATATCAGCCATATAAAGACTGTTATTTGAGATATCATGTAAAACCAGATCTTTTGTTCTGTCACCAATCACACCTAAACCCACTATGTTTAAACGCGAGCCTAGGTTCGTATTAAAAGAATATGAATTAGAAAAACCTTGATTATAGTCAAGAATTGCTAGTTTATTGTATGAAAAACAATTAGACGTCACCACTTCCAAGGCACTGTCTTCATCTAAATTCAACGCTTTAATGGAACAAGAAGAATGACTCCAGCCACTCTCAGTATACGAAGCCATTATTGAGCGAGATTGCGCATCTAATACTTCAAGAATCCGGCCTTGAGACTTATACACTAAGATTTCATCTATACCATCCCCATTAATATCGCCTACATCATTAGTGTTTCCGAATCCGTCTGAATAGAACCATTGATTGTCCAAATGCTGACCATCAAAAACATGACCTGTTTTTAACACAACTTCAAGGTATGCGTCATTATCCACATTACCTACTTTAATGGTTCCTGCATTTCCTTGAAAAGCAGCAGTTGAAGCTACTTCAAATGTACCCATATTAATAACATGGATTTCACCTGAACTATAATTACTATATGAAGACTCGCTGACTGAAAGAACTAACTCATTCACATCATCATTATTTAAATCGGCATACTCAGCCGAATATATATACTCAGTTTCATAGCTGTATACTTTTCTGGCAATAGAAGACAAATCATCCAGAACAAAAATCTCTTTTTGAGTCACCACAATTAATTCCGGTGTTGGATCATTATCTAACTCCCCGGATAACACAGTAACAATGCGATGCTCCGTATCTAGCGCAAATGGATACATCCAATCTTGCTGAAAAAAACCGTCCTTATATTCGGCCGTATAAAACTTTCCTTTAGAGTCATGTAAAAGAAGTTCATCAACATCATCCCCATCAAAATCAGCAGCAATGAGATCCTGAGAATTAGTCATCAGATCCAAACCGGATTTAACTATCGGACGTTTCGCAGGATTCCCTTTCACTAAAACGTTCTGAACATCACCAACAGGAAGGCCTTCTGCATCAGCAAACTGAAAATGCACGTTTTGATCAACACCAAACTCTATGGTTTCAGCTTGCCAGGAGACATTACCTTGCTCGTCGATGGTCATCCCTGACGGGCCAAAATATAAATTAGGAATCAGAGAGGGTTCTTCACTGTCCGGGTCTGTAATTTGTGCTGAAAATTGCACACTTGCGTTTTGTTCAACAGATACGGGTATATTAGAAACCGTAATAACTGCGGGTGCATCACCCACAGTCAAAGATTTAAACTGCGTGTAAACAATATTCACACCATCACTGACACGACCCCTTACTGAAACACTGTCCCCTTTCTTTGCAGTACCGGCCGATAGAACGTTTGATGTTTCTATTACCGATTCGTTATTAATCAACCACTGATAACTGAGAGTTAGCTCTTGGTTTTCAGGGTCGGAATACCCATAAGATTCAACTTCAATTTCATCTAGGGTATTAACATCTGACGTTATAAATCTGACATTACCTGCCGCAGGAGGCAGACTTAGTTCTTCAGAAGCCACAAAACTGATTTGCTCACCGTCATAGTTTGCGGTTCTTAAAGTCTCGTCATCCAAATAAATACCTAAGGCCGACTCCCCTTCAATATTTGAATCAACTTGAAGTTTGATATTAGAGTCTTGAAACTCAACAGAAACCAAAGACTCATTTTCACCTATCAGGTTTATGGTTCCACCTATAAATGTTCTCCAATTCTTAGTTAATGTTTGCGGGGTGGAAATTGAAACAGAACCAGAATCGGATAAACTCAGAGACCCTTGGATTGAAACTTGCTCATTGGAGTTGGCATAAATGGTTGTTGTAGCATAGTCTTCAAATTTGAGTGACCTACCGCTATCCATGTTCTTAATGACATAATTATTCAAAGTAACATTCGGCTCGATAGCATTTTGTACCTCAATCCAGCCATTCATGGAAAAAGTACCGATATATTCTTTTGTTACTAAATTTTCATAATGATAAACAACGTTCGTACCTTCCGAATCCAAATAAGACACGACGATTCGTCCGCTGACTACAGTTCCGTTCATTTCACAGTCGGTGTATTCAGTAACCACATTTCCAACACCAAACTCATCAAACTGCCTAAGCGAATTGCTACTGCCTGTGCGACATAAATGATTCAGTTGATTATTACTTATTGAAACACCACCTGACGCTGCCTTCGCGCTTAAGTCTTGCTGTCGTAACGCATAAGAATACGAATGCAATGTATCATCGAGAGAAACAGAGGCACTCGTTGCTCCCAGTTCGATGGGCTCAAACCCCGTCACCTGTTTTTCAGAAAGCAGCAATTTTAAATCTTCACCGTAAGCGGCGCTGGCAAAGTCCAGAGCGTTGGCTTCATTAAGAGAAGCTTCCTGGCTCTCGCCCACATAATGCTCGTCTACCATTGCGGCAAAAGCGACCTTCAATTCCTCCGAAGGCATTTCAAGTAATTCTTGATTACTAAAGCTAGGTTTAGCTGTACTCGGCGCGTCAGAGCTACTGCCCCCGCCTCCACCACCACATGCGGTCAGCACGAAGGGTAGTGTTAATATTACCCACTTGGTATTGATTCCCTTCTTAAATTTAACGTCCTTCACTTAATTACCTCTTGGCTTATAGCTCATATTTCAATCAATTGCGCCAAATAATAAACTCTGTAGTCCACTTTTCCAAACAATACTGTGCAGTAGAGAAATAAAGTAAACACCCAAGCGCCAACAGATGGTTCTTATGACCCATTAAAAAGTATTATTTCGCAATTAAAAGTTAACTATACTTATCAACCTGAGCCTCTCATAACCGAGCTCTTTATGTATAAATATCTCTATCACAGCCGCATATCGCTCTGTTTATTACTGTCTTTTTGCTCATTACTTTCTCTTAGCAAGCCAGTCTTTGCCGACGACCCTGTCACCCTTTTAAAACTGGACTGGTCCAGCCAACAGGTACTGAGCCACATTGCAGGTGAACTCTTAACAGAAAAAGGGATCGCCGTGGACTACATTCAAGCCAGGGCCAACGGCCAATGGTTTTTGTTAAGTAGTGGTTCTGCAGATGTCCAAATGGAGGTTTGGGAAGGGTCTATGGCCAAGCAATTTGAACGGCAAGTGCAACAAGGTCGTGTCGTTGATGCCGGAGACCATAATACCATTACCCGAGAAGAATGGTGGTTTCCAGCCTATGTCACCCAGTTGTGCCCTGGACTGCCGAATTGGCAAGCGCTCAACGCCTGTGCATCTCTGTTCGCCACACCAGACTCCGACGGCAAAGGCGTTTATTACACCGGCCCTTGGGAAAAGCCCGACCGAGCTCGTATTCATGCCTTAAACCTTAACTATACAGTCATTGAGCTGAAGGACGGCCCAGCCATCAACCAAGTTCTGACTCAAGCCATTGCAAAGCAACAACCCATTCTTATTTTTAACTGGACTCCGAACTGGGTTGAGGTCATCCACGAAGGTGCTTTTGTCGAGTTCCCACCCTATGATCCGGCATGTGAAAGTGATCCTGGTTGGGGAATAAATAACCAATATCCCTGGGATTGCGGCAACCCCTCCGGAGGCTGGCTAAAAAAGGCAATCTCTGCACAACTTCCCAAAAAATCCCCTTGCGCAGCCAAGCTCATTAAAGCAATGGTGTTCACCAATCAGGACATTGCAGAAATCACTTTGCAGGTTGATATCAACAACCTCTCGGTGGAAGCAGCAGCGAAGCACTGGCTTGAAAACAATGATGATCGCAAAACGCAATGGTTAACCCTTTGTGACTGATTCGCACAACAGGCTTACACCCAAAATCTGACACCGAGCCTGACATTGACACAGGTTAAGTTTGATCGTATCTTCTTTAACACCAATATTTACACTGTATAGTTAACTGTTTCTGAACGAACACTGACACGCCATTCGGGAGAAAGGTCCATGGAATTAAAAAGCTTAAAAGTTGAAATCAAAGACCACATAGCTCATGTAATTTTGAATCGCCCGGATGCGTTAAACGCCATGAATATCGACTTTTGGCGGGAGTTCCGAGGCGTCATTGAAGAAATAGACGCTAAGGCTGAAGCCAGAGTCATTGTTTTATCCTCAACCGGTAAACACTTTTGCGCAGGTATGGACCTTTCCGTATTCAGTAACCCAAAAGCTCTGCCCACCAAAGGTGACCCCGCCCGTATGGCTGAAAGCCTGAGACGTTTGGTGTTGGATTTACAAGACGTATTTAATGTTCTGGAAAGTGCCCGTATGCCGGTTTTGTCGGCCATTCACGGCGGTTGCATCGGAGGCGCTGTGGATATGATATGTGCCACCGACAGCCGATACTGTACCGAAGATGCGTTTTTCACCATCAAAGAAACACAATTGGGCATGACCGCCGACCTGGGCACCTTGCAACGCTTTCCTAAATTAGTCCCCGGAGGCATCGCTCGTGAACTTGCTTACACCGGCCGAAAATTCTCTGCCCAAGAAGCGAAAGAAATGGGTTTTGTGAACCGGGTATTCGAAACTCAGGAAGCCTTATTAGAGGGAGTAATGACCGTCGCAAAACAGATTGCCGAACAATCCCCAATGGCTGTGGCAGGCTGCAAAGAAATGATTAACTTCAGCCGAGATCATTCCATAGCAGACAGTTTAAAGTACATGGCAACCTGGCAGTCAGGGATGTTCCGCCCCAACGACATGATGAAAAGTTTTGCCGCCAACGCTCAAAAAACCACCGCTGATTTTGAGCCAATTTTACCGAAAAAAACGCTGTTTGAGGATTTATAAGCCATTTTAACGTTTGCAGTAAATATCCGTATAAATTGCTTTTCAAAGTCGTGTTTCTGGAGTTAAATTGAAGTCCATTTAACTCTATAATTTGTGAGATCACGACTTTGTACATCGGATTTATCATCAATGCCTGGGAAGACATCGAGCCGGGCAAAAGTGCGACGCTTTCGATTATCCAGGAATGCATCACCCGTAAGCATAAGGTAGCGGTTTTGTACCCACAGAACCTGACCGTCAGGGAGAACATTGTTCATGGTTTCGTCAAAATCATCGACCCTCTGGACCGTGTACCCGATAAATACGACAGCTTTTATCGTAAGGTAACTTTTCAGGAAAAAATGGTGCCGCTGCATGCGTTTGATGCTTTGTTTATTCGCAAAGACCCTCCATTAGACCCGATTCTGCTCAACTTTTTGGACTCCATAAAAAATGAAACCGTGGTATTGAATGATGTTGACGGCTTACGCAAAGCCAGCAACAAACTGTACACCACCACCTTTCACGATCCGAACAACACCTTTTTACCCATTACCCACGTTTCCAAGAACAAGGATTACTTGCGCCGAGTCGTCAAGGACTCCAACAAAGACAAAATGATTTTGAAACCGCTGGATGGCTCAGGTGGTCGTGGTGTCATCGTCCTGGAGAAAAACGCACAATCCAATATCAACTCCCTGCTGGATTTCTACATCAGTGGCCAAGGCAACAGTAACTACGTAATTCTTCAGGAGTTTCTGGAAGGAGCGGAAGAAGGCGACGTTCGGGTACTGATGCTGAACGGCAAGTTCATTGGCGCCTACCAAAGAAAACCGGCAGAAGGCGATATCCGGGCCAACATTCAACAAGGCGGCTCTGCTCATAAGTACGTCATGACAGAAAGCCAACTGCATGTATGTAAGAAAGTCGGGCCAAAACTTGCTGCCGATGGCTTATTCCTAGTTGGCCTGGATATGATCGGCGATAAGATTTTAGAAGTAAACGTTTGCAACCCTGGCGGCATTACCAACATCAATCGACTCAATAAAGTCAAACTTCAGAGACAAGTAGTGGACGAAATTGAGGAAAAGGTTAATGAAAAGCAAGAACAACGCGCCGAGTTGGAGTTTTTAATTAAACGCCTCAACGACATCCGAAATCAACACTAGAAAATGATTCCTAGTGACTAAATACCAGGGTCAACGAAACTAACGTTTGGCCCTGACCTTTCGGGTATACACTATTCTTTTCCCAAACAACGCCTTACGATTATAAGTCACAAACGAGCCCAATAACGGTAACCAAGCCAGCATAAACGTCGCAAATTCATTCAACATGTGCAAATCGAACCAGGCAACCCACACCGAACCTTCCAACCCATAAAACAGCACCAGACTCAGCAGCGTAAAACTGATGCCATAGTCCAATTCAGCGATATCATCCGACTGACCATACTCCACCAGGTTGGCCTGACACTTAGGACAAAGAAAACCCTCTTCGTAGCCCTCTTTAAAACCATCCACAGCATCGGTGCACTTAAAACACTGTCCACAACCAGCACATTGATATTGTTCTGTTATTCGTCGAATCATCTGGCTTTCCGGCCCTGCCTGTCTGTCGAAGTCACAAGATGATTCTAACAAACATTGAACACCTGGCTCCATTTGGTTATATTGCAAAGATACTGTTTATTTATACATAAGAATCATGATTTTATACATCGCCGAAAAACCAAGTCTGGGCAGAGCCATCGCCAACGCACTGCCAAAACCTCATAAAAAAGAAGACGGTTTCATTCGTGTCGGCAACGGCGATTGCGTCAGTTGGTGCATTGGCCACCTTCTCGAACAAGCTGAACCCGATGCTTACGGCAGCCAATATAAATCATGGAAAATGGATACCTTGCCGATCATTCCTGAACAGTGGGCATTAAAAGCCAAAACCAAAACCCGTAAACAACTCAGCGTCCTCAGAAAGCTCATCAAGGAAGCCGACGCATTAGTACACGCAGGCGACCCGGATCGCGAAGGTCAGCTGTTGGTCGATGAAGTCATTAATTTTCTGAAAACCCCAAAAACCAAACAGGCAAACACTCAACGTTTATTAGTCAATGACCTCAACCCTCCTGCCATCAAAAAAGCCTTGTCGGATTTACGACCTAATCGCGATTTTATTCCGTTATCGACCTCGGCCTTAGCACGCTCGCGTGCGGATTGGTTGTACGGCATTAACATGACCCGCGCCTACACACTGCAAGGCCGTCAAGCCGGTTTCAACAGTGTGCTCTCTGTTGGCCGGGTGCAAACGCCTATTTTGGGGTTAGTCGCAAAACGGGATGAAGAGATTGAACACTTTGTCTCCAAGCCGTTTTATGAGGTCTTGGCTCATTTAGAAACCGAACAGAAAGAAGCGTTTACTGCCAAATGGCAACCCAGCGAAGCCTGCCAGCCCTACATGGATGAAGACAACCGGGTTCTCTCCAAGCCCTTAGCTGAAAATGTGGTGCAGCGGATCAGCCACCAACCCGCGACCGTTAAACGTTTTGAGAACAAACAGAAACAACAGGCACAGCCATTACCCTACAATTTATCGAGCCTTCAAATTGACGCGTCTAAGCGATTCAACATGTCCGCTCAACAAACGCTGGACACCTGCCAAAGCTTGTACGAGAAACATAACCTGATCACCTACCCCCGATCGGACAACCGTTATTTACCGACAGAACACCACGCACAGGCTTCCTCCGTATTAGCAGCCATAGAACACAACCAGGGCGCAACCTCAGAAGTCGTCCAAAACGCCAACCCGGATATCAAAACCAAAGCCTGGAACAGCAATAAAGTAGAAGCGCACCACGCTATTATTCCCACAGAAAAACGTACTCAGCCAAACAAACTGTCTCAAGCCGAACAAAACATATATCAGTTGATCAGTCGCCAGTATTTGGCTTTGTTCTATCCCGTCTATAAGTACGCCGAACGCAGTGCTGAAATCGAAATTCAACAAGGAAAGTTCAGCGCTAAATCTAAACAAGATCTTGATTTGGGCTGGAAACAACTGTTCCCTTCGGCTTCTAAAAATTTAACCGAAGAAGCGCCCACCCTCATTCCCGAATTAGCGCCCGGGCAACCTCTGCAAAGCCTTCAGGCTCAACTGCTTGAGAAAAACACTCAGCCACCCCAGCATTTCACCGATGCCACCTTGTTAAGCGCCATGACCGGCATTGCCCGATACGTCAAAGACCCGGCCATTCGTAAAATACTGCGAGAAACCGATGGCCTTGGCACAGAAGCCACCCGCTCAGGCATCATCGAATTATTATTTAAACGTAAGTTTCTAAGTCGCTCCGGCAAACAGATTCGTGCCACAGACACCGGCAAACAGTTAATTCAAGCCCTGCCGGACAGTGCTTCCACTCCAGACATGACCGCACAATGGGAGGCGACTCTCAATGCCATCAGCCAAAAAGACGCGTCTTACCACGCCTTCATGACGCCACTGAGTCAACAACTGCACCAATTGATTGAGCAAGCCAAAAATACGACCATGGCGCCAATGACCCCAATCAAAAACGCACCAAATAAATACAAATCAAGCCAAAGAGTACGAAATAAGTACCAGAAAAAATCTACTTCACCTCGTAAAAAAGCGTCTTAAACGACGTTTCCCATAGCCGATTCATCCCATCTTAAGTCCGTTATTGAATAATCATTCAACAAAAGCTTTACTGTCATCAAATTGACATCAAAATATTGTTTTTTGGACATCAAATTGCAATACGCTTCACGTTAATAAGAAGTAAATCAACGCTATACCCAACAGGGAAGACTCTATGAATACCAATTTTAAACTCAAGAAGACCTTTGCTCTGACCGGTCTTTTATCCTCCGTTATTTTATTTGCTGGTTGTCAAACCGCAGAGAAGTCAGAACCCCAGGCTGACGCTAAAGTCAAAAATGTGATCATGATGATTGGTGACGGCATGGGCCCACAACAAGTGGGCTTGCTTCAGGAATACGCGACCAATGCACCAAACTCCATCTACAAAGACGCTCCAACAGGTATCAGTAAGTTCATGGAAGCAGGTGTTGTGGGGTTATCACAACATAACCCGGCTTATAACATCGTTGTAGATTCCGCCAGCTCTGCATCTCAGTTAGCCACAGGGGTTCCGTCTCCTTCCGAATCCGTTGGTTTGGACGCGCAAGGCAACCCAGCTGAAACCATTCTGGAACTGGCTCAAAAATCAGGCAAAGCCACCGGCTTGGTGTCTGACACTCGCCTGACCCACGCAACTCCGGCTTCTTTTGCTGCCCACCGAGCGCATCGCTCTTTGGAAAACAGAATCGCCGAAGACATGTTAGAAACCAAAGCAGACGTCATGCTATCGGGTGGCCTTCGTCACTGGATTCCGAAAAGTGCCAACGACAAGGGCGAGTTGTATCAACAGCTGACCAAGCGTACCGACGGTACAGTGAAAATTAAATCCAAACGAAAAGATGAGAAAAACTTACTGACCGAAGCCGAACAATCGGGTTACCAGGTTGCACTGACTCGCGCCGAACTGGATTCCGTGAAAGACGGCAAACTACTAGGCTTATTCGCTTACTCTGGAATGGCGGATGGAATCCAACACACACTGAACAAAGACAACCCGGCACGTACTCAGCCAACGCTGAAAGAAATGACGGAAAAAGCGCTGAATATTTTGTCACAAGATCCGGACGGCTTCTTCCTGATGATCGAAGGCGGCCGTATTGACTGGGCTGGCCACGACAACGATGCTTCCACCATGTTGCATGAAATGCTGAAATTTGACGAAACCATCAACTACGTTTACGAGTGGGTCAAAGACCGTAACGACACCTTAGTGGTTATTACGGCTGACCATGAAACCGGCGGTTTCGGTTTCTCATATACCCGTGCCAACATACCTTCACCGGAAGCACTGAACGGCGAAGGCTTTAAAGAGCAAGCCTATAAGCCAAACTTCAACTTCGGTTCATTCGACATTCTGGACAAGATGTACGCTCAGAAAATGAGCTACCCGGACATGTTCTCTGCGTTCTCAAAAACCGACAAAACCGCTGCGGACTTGATGAAAATCGTCAATGAAAACAGCGCTTTCGACATCACACTGGCACAAGCGGAAGAAATCCTGGCGTCTGAGCCAAACTTCTATCAGGTGGACGACCACAAATACCTGAGCGCAAAAAGCTTCCCGAAAGTGAGCGACTTCAAAGCATTCTATGTTTACGGTGAAGAAGTTCGTCATGACCTGCTTGGTCGTGCGGTTGCTGAAGAACAAAACGTCATCTGGGGAACAGGAACGCACACCAGCACACCGGTACCAGTGATTGCGTTCGGTCCGGAATCTGCATCCAAGCAATTTGGTAAAATGATTCACCACACAGACCTTGGCCGTATGGCTAAAGAAGTGGTTGCTAACTAATCTCGTATACAAACGGTTAGAAAGTCTCTTTTTTTAAGAGGCTTACCGTTGGGTAAAGCCTGAACAGGCCTTACCCAACCTCTCATCTTCTGCTAATCAAATTATCTCTCCGATGTCAATTACATATGATGTCGCTTTCCCGCATACGATCTGTATAGTTAGCCTGATATAAATTCGTCTGAATTATTGATCTATCAACATCGAACAACTAAAAACGAGCTTGATGAAATGAACAAACATTACCCGAATCTACTGCAACCGTTGGATCTAGGTTTTACCACATTAAAGAACCGCGTCATCATGGGTTCTATGCACACTGGCCTGGAAGACCGCTTCTACCACATTGAAAAATTAGCAGCGTATTTTGCTGAACGTGCTCGTGGTGGTGTTGGTTTATCAATCACAGGCGGTTATTCACCAAACCGTCGTGGTGAGTTATTACCGCTTGGTTCACGCATGGACAACAAAATGACGGCCCTTTTACACCGTCGCGTTACCTCTGCGGTGCACAATGAAGGCGGTAAGATTGCCCTTCAGCTGCTTCACGCCGGTCGATATGGCTACACCCCTTACAGTGTGTCTGCTTCCAATAAAAAATCGCCAATTACGCCGTTCAAACCAAGCAAACTTTCTGGCAAACAAATCGAGAAAACCATTGCTGATTACGCCAATGCTGCAAAAATGGCGCAATACGCCAACTACGACGGCATTGAAATCATGGCTTCGGAAGGTTACCTGATTAACCAATTCCTGACCGAGCGTGTGAATGACCGTAAAGACAAATGGGGTGGCAGCGCCGAAAACCGTATGCGCTTCGCAATCGAAACTGTAAAGGCCGTTCGTAAAGCCGTCGGTGAAAAGTTCATCATCGTTTATCGTATGTCATTGATGGACATGGTTGAAGGCGGCCAGAGCTGGGACGAAGTAGCCGCCCTGGCCAAGGAAATCGAAAAAGCCGGTGTAAACATCATCAACACAGGTATCGGCTGGCACGAAGCCCGCATTCCGACCATCGTAACCTCCGTACCTCGTGCTGCGTTCTCTTTTGCGACAGCAAAGCTTAAAAACGAAGTAAACATTCCGGTCTGTGCAAGTAACCGTATTAATACCCCGGAAATTGCCGAAGGCATCATCGCTAACGGCGAAGCGGATATGGTTTCTATGGCGCGTCCTTTATTGGCCGATCCGTTCTTCGTCGCCAAAGCCGAAGCAGGCAAGGCAGACGAAATCAACACCTGCATTGCATGTAATCAGGCATGTTTGGATCACACCTTCCAGATGAAGCGTGCTTCTTGTTTGGTCAACCCGCGAGCGTGTCACGAAACCGAGCTTCGTTATCTTCCAACCCAGGATAAGAAGAAAGTTGCGGTGATTGGTTCAGGTCCTGCGGGCATGGCCTCTTCCACAGTTTTGGCGGAACGCGGCCATGATGTCACCTTGTTCGACGCAGATGACAAGATCGGAGGCCAGTTCAACATTGCCAAGCAAGTGCCGGGTAAAGACGACTTCAACGAAACCATGCGTTACTTCGGTAAAATGATCGAAAAATATGGTGTTAAAGTCCAACTGAATACATTTGTTTCTGCTGATGACCTAATCAAAGAGGGCTTTGACGAAGTCATCGTCGCAACCGGTATCACGCCTCGTAAGCCTGGTATCCCGGGCGTAGATCACGATAAAGTCATGTCTTACCTAGACGTCCTTCGCGATAAAAAGCCCGTCGGTAAAAAAGTCGCCATCATCGGTGCTGGCGGCATCGGTTTCGACGTGGGTGAATACCTGGTACACAGCCACGCCGGAGATGCCGAAGCAGAAAAGCAGCAGTGGTATAAAGAATGGGGCGTGGACACTTCGCTTGAAAACCGTTCAGCGTTGGCTCAACCTGAAGTACTGCCAGCAGAGCGTGAAGTATTCTTACTGCAGCGTAAAGAAAGCTCTGTGGGTAAAAACCTGGGGAAAACTTCCGGCTGGGTTCACCGTGCTACATTGAAGCAAAAAGACGTAACTATGATTCCAGGTTGCAGCTATGACCTCATCGACGACAAAGGTCTTCACATCACCGTCGATGGCGAAAAGCGCATTCTGGACGTCGACAACATCATCATGTGTGCAGGCCAAACATCTAACCGCTCGTTAGCAGATGATCTGATCGCCGCCGGTGCCGAAGATAAAGGCATGAAAGTGCATGTTATCGGTGGTGCCGACGTTGCCGCAGAACTGGACGCAAAACGCGCCATCAACCAAGGCTCTCGCCTGGCAGCAGAGATTTAATTCTCAGCTAGGCAAGAACTTAAAGTGGAACTTCGGTTCCACTTTTAAATCCTCCCTATTTTTTTCTCAGCACGACTGTTTATACTCTGTAAAGAACGCCACTCATAAACCAGAGCAATCAAAATGAACGACCTTTCTCCTGAAGTTACTGACGCAATCAATCGCGGCCGTAAGATTGAAGCCATTAAAATACTGCGCGAACAACAAAATTTGGGGCTTAAAGAAGCAAAGGACATCATTGATCAATACATCACAGACAACCCCGATAAACTCTCTACTCATGCGAACCCAAAAGGAAAGTTGAGCTGGTCACTGATTATGATGGTTATTATTTTAGCGGCGATATTTTGGGTGAACAGATAAAAATGAGAGTGTTCAAAACACCGTGTCAGCTAATAAACTTGAAAAGGTTATTTGCCTCGGTATCTTTCTTTGCCGAACTTTTCTTTTGCTAACATCCATTTACGATAAATTCTTTCAATAGCACCAGACTCGACCAGTTGCGCCATTCTGCTATCAAAAATTGTAAGCAGCTCTTCTGATCTGGCCGTATTAGAGTAAGCCAAATAAAGCTTGCTCCCTAACTTAACAACTTTCATTTCAAAATCTTTTACTAAAGAAATCTCAAGTTCATGAGCCGCTTTTCTGATCCCGGATTCATAGTCCAATAGCCCATCTACCCGACCATGATTTACCATTGATAATCCCTGCTTGACGTTCCTTATCTCAAAACTGTTCACAGAAAAGTCCTTCAAGAACGATTGGTCGAAGTCGTATCCACTGATCCAGGCCAAACTTGTATGTTCTAGTGTTTGAATTCCCTCTTTGGCCCAATTTGGCAGACGATCCTTTTTGAAAACAATCATCACAGGGTCCTCTACACTTATATGCCATTCAGGGTAAAGGAACTCTTTTCCATCTTTTTCTTGTGAGTAATAGGCCCCTAAAACAGCGTCTGCTTTTTTTTCTGCCACCGCTAACAGCGCACGTTTCCAAGGGACTATTCTCGTATTTACTCTGATACCTATTGGCTCATAAACTTCTTTGACCACTTCCCAATAAACACCACTTCCGTCTTTATTGGTATAACCTTCCCAGTCTTCGCATAAGACCTCTATGGAAGTAACCGGATCTGCCGATCCATGTACAACCGAAAATTGAGCCAACCCCAAAACAGCAAGAAAAATAGGTAGCAAAGTCCTCAAGCACCCACCCCTTAGGAATACAACTTTTATTCTGAACAAGTCTCCATAAAGAGTAGCAACCTTTTAGCCAAACAGTGCTTTATAGTTGATAGCATCATCAAAAGACCATGCAACCCCAGGTCAGGCATGAAAAAGAATTAATTCCAGGACGCCAAACAGCCGTCTCTGAAATACAAATACAGGGAGGAATCAGAATACTGATACACCCATTGTTCCATCCCGCCAGAATCACGGTTCACGACCGCAGGCTTACCTCTCGCTTTAATCACGTCCGACGCCATCATGCCTTTTTCAATGTCGTTTTTAATGATCATACGTCGTAATTTGGTGGAGTTAATAAACACACACGGTGATGCGGAATCATCCGAAGTGACTAATGCATTCTGCATCGCTGCCTGCCGGTCTTTCAGCGCTCTGATCTCCTGAACGCTTAGTTCTTGATAATCCTTTGAGCCGGCATACACGCCCTGAACAATGAATCCTTGAGACAGGGTCAGCAACAGCGCCCAACCAAATAATTTTTTACTCCGAAACACCTTTAATCTCCAGTTCATAACTTTCTCCTTCCGTTGGACATCCTTTGATTATACTAGTTCTGTCACTCATCCGTTTCTCAGCATCCGGTAGACAACACACAACGTCAATACGACTAAGGAAAAGATCATGACAAAAATACTGGCATTTTCTGGCAGTACTCGCACAGATTCAGTGAATTCAAAGCTCGTCAAGATCGCCGCCGAAGGCGCCAAACAGGCTGGCGCAGAGGTGTCCGTCGTCGATTTGGCCGATTATCCGATGCCGATTTTTAATCAGGATTTAGAGGCCAGTCAAGGCGTACCAGAGCCCGCCAAACAATTTAAAAAATTGCTGATGGAGCACGACGGCTTGTTGATTGCCTCACCAGAGTACAACAGCGCCTTCAGCCCGCTCCTCAAAAACGTCATTGACTGGGCCTCTCGTGCCACGGAAGACAACGAGCCGCCGCTCGTCGCTTACCAAGGAAAGTCAGCCTGTATTATGTCGGCCTCACCAGGCGGTCTGGGAGGGCTTAGAGGACTGGTTTTCTTAAGGATGTTGTTAGCAAACCTCGGAATTCTGGTATTGCCAGAACAACAGGCCATTGCTCAGGCATTCAAAGCGTTTGACGAACACGGTCAGCTCATCGACCCCGCCCAACAACAAAGTATTTTAAGGTTAGGGTCGAATTTAGCCGCGCACTTACAAAGGTAACGGCTTAGTTCGTTCCGGAGGAAATATGAATAACGTTTGCATCCTCCGCAGCCTGTGAACGCTTAATGGCTTCAGCCAGCAAGTCTCCTTCGCCGTCCAGGGCAGACACCATGCCCGGTAACGGCTTGGAAAACTGTACGTGCGCCTTATGCTCACAACCTTCTTTCTCTGGAACATGCGACATTGCAAACTCGCTCAGTGCTAAAATGGTTAACGAAGGATTCACCGCTAAGTTCCCCGGAATGACGGAACCGTCCAGCACACGCAGCCCCTGATAACCAAACACTTCTCCGGACTCATTGACCACGCCGTCTTTAGCACTTTTGCCTATCGGTACACCACCCATGATATGAGCAGTGACCGGCGTATTGACCAAAATATCCAGCGCCACATTACCCACTTCACCCTGGGATTTTTCGGCGTATTTCCGAGCCACCTTTTGGCCAACGTCAAAATAAGTGGTCAGCTTTTGGTCGCCCGCTTCCTGTTCAATGGTTAAACGCTTTCGAAACAGCTTAGTCCAGGCTCTCTTCCATTTTGCATGCACGTAACTGTCTGCACTCTGCATGATCATCAGCACATTATTGCGCTTGGCTTTGCCTACCGGGTTAATCAGTTTCAGGGTGGTCAACGGTTGCATAATCATATTGATCAACAAGCGAATTCCCCGGGGAATCCCGCCTGCATCCGTCAGAGGTACCATACCAAAGCTGAGCCAGGCAGAATCCGAGCCTTTATTAAATCGAACCGGTTCGATGGTGGTAATGTCATCTGGCTTAAAAGAAGAAGTAATCGCCAGACCTTTTGAAATATCCGCTTCTTTGAATGTATTTTTAGTATCAAAACCCACCGAATAAAAGGTTTCGGAGTTGGTGCGCACCTGTCGACCAATCAAATCCGAGATATTGGTCAAAGTACCTTGTTTGTATTTGCTGGCCATCAATAAATTTAATGACCCCACCACCCCAGCAGAAAGCACCACACCTTTGGTTCGAATGCGATACGTCTCACCAAACCAGCCGGTGGATGTTTTCACTGTTAATTCATAACCACCGGAGCCATCGCGTTCTCCATTCTCACCTGGCAAAGGTTCAATCCGCGTAACCTGTGATTCCGAGCGAATTTCAGCGCCATTTTTTTCTGCAAAATACAGATAATTTTTTTCTAACGTATTCTTGGCATTTTTGGGGCACCCCACCATACACCGGGCGCATAAATTACAGGCCGCTCGCTCAGGCCCTTCACCGGAAAAATACGGTTCCGCTTTGTTGTCGGCGGCTTGATATTGATCTTCGTAATAGACCCCGGTATCCACCAGCTCATAGGTATCTTCCCGCCCCATATCCTGGGCAACTTCTTTCAGCAGCTTATCCGCCACCCCTTCGTAACGGCCTTCACTGGTGCCTAACATTCGCTGAGCCAACCCGTAATAAGGTAACAATACGTCGTACCAGTTTTTGCGGGTTCGGGTCCATTGTTCCGACTCAAAGATGGTTTTATTAGGAATGTAATGGGTATTGGCGTAAATCAGAGAGCCACCACCCACACCAGACCCATGAATGGCCACTACTTTGCGGGTAAACGACATCTGCCATGGGCCGGTGAAACCAATTTTAGGTGCCCACAGGTATTTTTTGAAATTCCAGTTGGACGAGGGAAAATCCTGATCCTGCCAGCGCTTCCCTTTCTCAAGTACGAGTACCTTGTAACCTTTTTCGGTCAGGCGCAGTGCACTGCACGAACCACCAAAACCAGAACCGATGACCACCTGATCATAATCAAATTGAGTATTTATCGTCTCTGAGTGTTGCTGGTTCATACTTCTTTCCCCACACGGTAAAATCTTTTGGAACCTTCTTTCGTTATAGTGTTCTAGAAGGCATTCTATTATCGTTATTATTTGATTATTTCTTGAACCACAGGACGCCGTCAATCAAAAACTGAGTAATTACTCTAATTTATCGCCATATGGTAAGTTCCAGGACGAATCCCCATGACCAGTTTTAATAGCATTTACCAAAACGCCATTGAGCAAAAGGGCTCCGAAGCCAACCTGAAAGCACTGATCAAAGGCCGATATTCGTATCAGCCACACACCATTTCGGACATCAATAACATCACGGATGACCGCTATTTATCCACCATCAGCCTGCGCATCTTCCGGGCCGGATTAAAACACAGCTTGGTGGACGCCAAATGGCCGGCGTTTGAAAAAGCCTTTCACAACTTTAATATCCTTGGCAACGCACACCTCAGTGACGATGCCATTGCAGAACACATGCAGAACACCGACTTGATCCGTCATTTGGGCAAAATTAAAGCCATTCGAATCAATGCAGGCATGATCCTTCACGCCTCTGAAGAGCACGGCAGTTTTGCTCAATTCATCCGGCAATGGCCGGAAAATGACGTCATCGGATTATGGGCCTATCTGAAAAAACACGGCTCTCAGTTAGGTGGCGTGTCCGGCGCCTATGTATTAAGAATGACGGGCAGAGATACCTTCATGTTCACCAATGACGTAGTAACCGCGCTCATTGCTCGAAAGATCATCGATAAGAAACCCACCGCCCAACGCGATTTACTGGCCGTCCAGGAAAAATTTAATCAATGGCGGGAAGAGTCCGGCTGGTCTTACGCAGACCTCAGTTTATTACTGGCACTCACGGTCGGCTAACGCTAGGGAGCTTCTGAACAAGTCCGCTCTATCTCTGCGGGTGCTAGAGGCTCCCTAGAAGTCAAGCTCGACGCCTGCCATCCACAGACTGTCCAAACGATCCATGTACTGCAACTGTGGCTGGCGGCTATTCACCAGATTTCGACCATTGATGAACACGCTGCCCACGCGATGAAATTGATAGCTCAGCTTCGTGTTTAAGATCCAACGACTGTCTTCTTGGTAGACCGAATCGTCCAAGGTTCGCTCGTCCAACATACGGTAATCAAACGCTTGCTCATCCAGATAGTAAGCATTTACATTCCAGTTCCAAACGGCCGTAGGCCGGTAATTAACAACCACACCGCCATAATAAGTCGGGGTACCTTTGTGATGCCGGTCTTCCAGCGTTCCCGTAAACGTAGGGGCATCGTTCAAGTCCGTGTTTTGTGCAGTGACATAAACGTGGCTGGAAACCTGCGAACTCCAGGACGATTGCCAGGACAAAGTACTGCCGATGATCCTGGCCTTCAACCTGAGCGTCTCAAACTTTGAGTCGGTCACGACCACACCATTGTCTACGGAGATGTCGGTCTCAATATCCGGATAGGAGTCTGCTTGCATAACAAACAACTCCCAGTCCAGATTGTGACCTTCCCGAATACGATACCGAAAACCGACTTCACCGCTTTCGATAGTGGTCAGCGCCATATTGTCATTGCCCTGAAATTTTAGTCTGCGATTGCTGCTCGGCATGACATCGGCATTCACATTCGTTTCAATAAAAAACGGGCTTTGATAGGCTCGGCCCAAATAAGCCCGACCATTCAGATCATCACTTATTTGATAATTCATTCCCCCTGAAAAGGACCAGAAAACATCGTTCGGCGTTTCAAAATAATCACCTCGAACGGCCGCTGTTACACGCAGTTTCGAATTCAACTGATGATGCAGTTGGCTGAACAGCGCGCTGTTAAACTGATCTGCTTTACCATTATGCCCTAAGAAGCCGGATTTATACTCTGTGCCACTCAGCGCGCCACCCAGCGTCAAAGACGAGGTGCCATCTGACCAGGTTTTATGCTCCAACGTTGTGTCGTACACCTGATAGTCAAAATCAAACCCCATAACCGATAACGCCACCAATTCACCCTGCTTCACACTACCAGCCCAATGCAGTGCCTGGCTGTCGTAGACCGCACTCAAATACTGATGCTGACTTTTATAACTGCCCAAAGGCGTTGCTCTGCTGTCGTGAAAAACTGACTGGTAGCTCGAATGAGCAAGGCCTGCTGACAACCTTAACGATTGACCCGCAGCGGGCGTCATATCCAAAAAAAGATTCAGTCCTTGTTTATCAAGGGATAAGCGCTGATCAGGATAACGCTTATCCAGCTCGGTAAGGGGTAGGTCGGTCACTAATGAATTCACCGATGCCAAAGGCCGGTAACCCAAGGCATCAAAACTGTAATATTGATCGTCACTTCGATCCCGTTGGCTGCGATGAAATGACCCGGAAAAAGCCGCCGTATCGCTCAACTTAGAAGAAAATCGCGCCCGTAAATCTTCACTGTGATTTTCACCCCGGGCAACACTGACATGGTTGGCTTCCTCAAACGCATCCTGAGTAATGAAGTGAATCACACCGGAAGCGGCGTTTGCGCCGTACAAAGAACCGGATGACCCCCGCACCAACTCAATTCGGGCAAGATCATGCAACTCAATAGGCAATTCTTGCCAAATCACAGCACCATTGAAGTAATTATAAACCGGCCTGTGATCAATCATGACCAACGCCGATTTGTTGAACATATCCGGATAACCTTTATTGGGTGGAACACTGTCCAACCCACGGATATGCACATCATAATGACCGCTAGCCATTTCCCGAACGATCACTCCGGGCATCAGTCTTAATGCTTCGGGTAAACTGGTGACACCACTCTGTCGAATTTGCTGCTGGGTTAATACGGAGGTGGATACGGTCACCCGGGACAACCGCTGAGCTCGACGCCCCGGAGTCACCACCGAAATATTCATCAGCTCTTCGAAATCAGCCTCCAACAACTGATCGAAGTCCAGTTCATCGCCATGTAACCAAGCCGTGTTGAAAATCAAAAAGGCGACCAGGCAAGCCTTCAAAATAAACAATCCCATAATGAGCCGTCTATTTTCGTTAACGTCACTTCACTATAGTAGAAATTTACAGAAGGCTATTTACAGAAGATTTTTACAGACGGTTTTTTACAGACCTAGCTAGCAGGCTGTTGATTTCGTTATCGAGGCAGGACTAACAAGGCAAAATCAGACGAAAAAGCGGAGTCAGTGTGCCCCTTGGGTATTATGTTCATAAATGAGCATTTTGAGCCTGATTTTAACGCCGTTAGGGCAACACAGATAGAAAATCAACAACCTGCTAGAGGTGCTTTCGGGCAATCGACTCATTCACCGGCTCTCGCCGATCGCAACGAACACAGTTCAACCTGTGCCCTAACATGCTTTGACGCCCCGCCTCATTCACGACCCAAGGGCGGTTAATGAACGGAGGCTGATGACGAACATGTTGACCGTGGAAACAAGCCAATTCGGCAACCCAGTCACCCTGTTCGTCTTGATGGTATCCGATGATGGGTTGTTGCATACAAGTCATTATAAATGAATTTCAGGCAACCAACGCACTCGCTTAATTTGTTGCCCGCTAATTCGCTGCCACTTGTCGGCTTTGTGTGATCATCAATTGCTCGTATTGCTTGGTGATCTGATCCATCTTTTTCAGAATCGACTCGGTCGTCACCGCAATCACGGTCGGTACATACCGGCCGTCGTCGCCCAATTTAAAACCGGACTGAGAGAACTTCCACTGGTTGTTTACCTTACGCAATGACTTTAACAACGCATCCGTATTGCGAGAGTAGTCATTCAGGGTTGTTAACGACTCATCAAATAACTTAACCGCCTGCGTAAACTCTTGTTCCAGTACCTCAGAGCTCACTTTCCAGTACAACGCCATGTAAGCCTTGGCTATTTTCTGAGACAACATCCGTTGTCTACCAGACATATCAACCAGCTGAGCGCTGTCAATTTTCGCGTATTTAGCAATGGCCTTCACCACATCATCGCATGCTTTCAATAAAGATAAATTCTCAGCCATCAATTCAGCAGCCATATCTTTATTCGGCGTCGAAATAATTTTCGCTCTGTGGATTTGCCACAGCGACTCCACCTTATCCAGTTGTTTATTCACCGCAGACGTTGGCGCGTAATCTCTCAGTTCTAAGAGCTGCTCTTCAAACAGAGCCACACTGGCATCCAGCTGCTTTATCGCCACATCCACTTTTACGTCAGCGCCCACCATCAAATAACTCTTCATCATTCGCTGAGACAACATACGCTGTCGCCCCGACTTATTGATCGCCTCTGCATCCGTCATGCCCCAGCTGTAATTCGGTGTTAACAGGGGAATTAAACTTAAAATCACAAGCCTGATAAATAATTTCACTGACGTACCCTCTTTTAAGAAATGCGAAGCCATGATCTCTGAAAATCACTTTGGAACCACTGATTTGCATCATAACTGTGTAAACTCTTTCCCTGACTAGCATTTAACGCGCCAACTAATAAAAAAGAATGATCTCAATAAAATTTGTTTTCAACAGAGTTACCCACAAGAAAAACACCAAATAAACCCATTAATAAACAGAGTTATCCACAGTAATCACAAATACGCTTCACACCTTAAATGTCTGCCTTGCCGTTTATGTTTATAGATAAATGAACTGCACTATTTCAGGGCATCCAGCAGCTTGCCATCAGAAATAAACACCTGACAAAAAGATCAAGAAATCCTTTTAAATACAGAAAGATAGAATCAATTTTAATTTGAAGACTTACTACTTTTGAACTATGTTAAAGAACGTTTAAAACAATAATAAAACAACAGCATTATGAAGCAGGAGCAGGCATGTTATCAGTGCAAACGCCCGATCAATATCAAAGACTTCTCCAATGCAGTTGCCTGATACTATGGCTGGCAATTTCACCTCTGGGTTTGGCCGATATCCGGTTTAACGGCTACTGGATGATCGATGAATATCACGAGCAATACCCTGAACAGCGTGCTATCTCCGAAGCATTTAATCTGAGAGTACAAAGCCAGGTCGAGCCCATACCAACTCACCCGGACGCCATCAAGATCATGGTCGTTTATCCAGGGCTTCAAGTCTCTGATTATTGGCGAAGAAGTGTAGCCGCGTTGACCAAAAGGCTGGATTTAATTGGCATCAACTATGTGCTGGATTCTCAATTCACCAAGCCAGGCACAGATCTCAACCTGCAATCGAAACTGATCGGCAACGCCTTCCATGACACCCCTGATTACCTCATATTTACGCTGGACGCCATCAAACACAAAAAACTGATCGAACGTGTGATGAGCCAAGGGAAGACCAAAATCATTCTCCAGAACATCACCACACCATTAAAGTCGTTTGGCAACAACCAACCGTTTTTATACGTCGGATTTGACCACGCCACCGGCACCCAGCTGCTAGTCAAAGAGTATCAGTCAAGGTTTCCTTCCGGGGCCAACTACGCGATTTTATTCGGTACTCAAGGTTATGTGAGTAAAATCAGAGGCGGTGTATTTGAAAGCCAGATGAATGCCACCGTCAATTACCAGCTGCGCGACAGTTACTACGTCAACTTCAACCGCAACATGGCTAAGGAAGCCACCCTACAGCTCATTCAAAACCACCTAGAAAACGATGAATTTAAGCTGGACTTTATCTACGCTGCTTCCACCGACATAGCGTTAGGTGCCATTGATGCCCTTCAGCAGCATGATTTAAAAGAACAAGTAATCGTCAATGGCTGGGGAGGCGGTTCCAACGAATTGGCCAGCATCAAAAACAAAGTACTGGATTTCACCGTCATGCGAATGAACGATGACAACGGCGTCGCTATGGCCGAAGCCATAGCTCTCGACCTGTCTGGGCGAGCATCCCAAGTGCCCACCATTTACTCCGGCAGCTTTCGGTTAATCCAGCAAGGCATAGACCCGGAACAATTGCAGCGATTTGAAAAACGTGCCTTCAGGTATTCCAATGAAACTCCCTAACCCATTCCAGCCACTGTTCCCCAAACAAGGAATTGCCTTCAGTAAGCTGATTGCCCTTTGTCTGATCACTGCGCTCGGCATTACTGCGGCCACCACACTGAGCCTGTATTATTTAAACGCGCTGGAAATTGCAAAACAAAGCACCTACGAGCACAACCAGCAGCAAGCCGAAATCACCAACCTCCGCTTTGAAGAACTGTTGAGTCAGACCAAAAATGCGGTCATCGCATTCAATAACAAGGGGTCGTTTCAGACCGCTATTCAGGACAACCCGGCGCAGAAAAGTAAGGCTCAGGACATTCAAGCGCTGATGAATCAATCGCTTCGCTCAAATGCGGCGGACACTCTGGATTTAATGGTGTTCATGAAGTCCAAATACAGCACGCCCATTATTGGCGGCGCCTCACCGTACCCTACGCAATCCCTGTTCGCTCCGTTGCCACACAGCTTACCTTCCGCCGGATTCCATTTCCTTCATGCGCCATCGCCAGACGGCAGCATGGGCGCTGTCTCTGCGATCAGTTATGGCATTGAGATCGTCTCCGGAAAACTCAATCGCCGTCAAGGCTACCTGTTCGGTATTGTGATTCTCAACGACAACGTGTCGTTGCTGAACCGAATCATGAAAAGCACCCGTAGCGATGCCGTAACCTTGTTTTCATCCACCGCGTCTGCTCCAAACCAAAACAGCTCAAACACCCAAGTTGAATGGCCTCAACACCCCCCTATAGCGTGGGTAAACGCCGTCAGTTCAACGGCCAAATATACGCCAAACAACGAATCCAATCATGATCATTTTAATCAATTTGAGCTTACACCACTGTCGTTAAATTCGGGGCTGACAATGGTGTTATGGCAACAACAATCCTGGCTTGAAACCCACCAGTTTCTGTTCTGGGAAACCCTGGCTTACGTCACTTTGATCGTCCTGATTCTGATCCTCAGTATCATCAGTTTCGTTACCATGGTCAGCAGTAAATCCTTGCAGTACCTGAACCAATTTGCCCAAGCCAAAACACAACACACGCCTCGAATTCGATTCGAAGCCACCCTGATCTCCGAAATAAACCAGGTTGGTAACCGCTTAGAAAAAGCCATTCATGACCTCGCCGTTAATGAAGAGATGTATCGAAATATTCTCAATAACTCTGGGGCTGTGGTGTACCTGAAAGACTTAGAGGGCCGTTATCACTTCGTAAATACCGAGTTTGAATGCGTTACCGGTATCAGCTTACAAAAAGCCCTGTCCAAACGGGACGATGAACTCTTTGACAAAGCACAAGCAGAACACTTCATGAATCACGATCAGCAAGTGGCAAAAGCACAAAGAATGCTGACCTTTCGTGAAGAAGTTCAACAGAATAACGAAAACATTTCGTTCATCAGTGTGAAGTTTCCTATTAAAGACGCACAAGGCAACATTCGATATATCTGCGGCTTTTCCACCGACATTACCGGGATCATTCAAACTCAGGAAGAACTAAAACGCGAAAAAGAGCGTGCAGAACAAGCCACCCAGACAATCAATGCCTTAAACAAAAATCTGGCCGACACCATCGCTAAAAAGACGTTAGAGCTTGAAGCAACCCAAAAAACACTGATTCAATCAGAAAAGCTGGCCTCTTTGGGTGCCTTAGTCGCAGGCATTTCACACGAATTAAACACCCCTATTGGCACTGCGCTTACGGTCGCCTCCACCTTAGAAACCAAAACCGCTGCTCTGGCGGATCAGTTTAAGACCAACAAACTCACCAAACAAACCATGGCAGAATACATTGACGACTTAACCACTTCGGAGCAAATTCTAACACGCGCATTGAGCTCCGCCATTAACATCATCAGCAGCTTTAAACAGATATCCGTAGACCAAACCAGCGAACACCGACGAACCTTCAATCTTGCTCAAACCATCCGGGAAATTGCCACCACTCACAGCTTCCTATGTGATGATAAAAACATTCAGTTGATTGATTTGGTCACCATCAACGGAGAACTGGATTCGTATCCGGGCGCGTTTACCCAAGTACTCAACAACCTGATCAACAACGCCGCCACCCATGCCTTTGATGAGCATGAACACGGCACCATATCAATCAGTGCCAGTTGTGAGCATGAAAAAGCCTATATCGTCGTCAGCGACAACGGAAAAGGCATCCCCAGAGAAAATCAGAATAAAGTCTTCGACCCTTTCTTCACCACCCGTTTAGGTCAGGGCGGCAGTGGTCTTGGCCTTCACATCGTCCACACGATCGTCACCGGCATCTTGGGCGGTTCCATCGAATTGCACAGCCGGCAAGGTGGCATAAACAGCGGCACCGATATTCGTATCACCGTTCCTCTGACGGCGCCAAAGGCTGAACACCGTCAGGACTTAGCAACAGAATCCAAGCAATAACATCAGTTAGGACCTGTTAACACCAATGAAGACCAGCTAAAACACAAAGACTCGTCATACAGAAAAAGCTGACCTAATGATCTGTTTATTAATCCAGATCAACAGGTTCCATCCATAAGACAATATAATGCCCCGTTCTGTTTCAAGCCCGCTCTGACCCCACCCTGTCATGATGATGGTCACAGTCGAGAGCGTCTTATGTATCTTCAAAACTCGATGTAATTAATATGCACTTTGATCTTCCTGTCGGCAACGTCGCCAGCCGTAATCTCGTTTATTGTTCACCGGACGACACCTTGGCGCACGCGGCACACGCCATGAGAACACACCAATGCAGCTCTATTCTGGTGAAAGACAACCACAAGATCATTGGTATTTGGACAGAAGCAGACACCATTAAACTGAACTTCAACCGGGCGGACATTATTTATCAATCGGTTGGCTCTCATATGACCAGCCCGGTGGAGAGTGTTCCCAGTCAAACGCGAATCGGCGAAGTGGTGGCGCTGTTTCGTCGGAAAGGATTCCGTCACTGCCTGGTAGACTACCCCGACGGCTCACAGGGCATAATGAGCCAAACCGACATTACCTTGAACATCAATGTCGACCACTTCTTAACGCTTTATAAAGTGAAAACCGTTCAAGAACTCTGTTTAACGATGGATTCCAGCCTGGCATTTGCCAAAGCGGTGGACATCATGCGCCTGCGCCAGACCGATGCCGCTGTGGTCATTGACGCGCACGCCAAGCCCATTGGCATCATCACTCAGGCGGATCTGGTCAAAGTCATAGCCAACGGCAATATCTCGCTCACATTAGAACACGTCGCGTTAAAAGATCTCATTGTCATCAATAAAAACGATTCTTTACTGGCCGCACGAGAAGCCTTGTCCTCGAACCGAATTCGGCACCTGGTCGTAACGAATGATGAAGGCCGGGTTGAAGGCATGCTGTCCATGCGGCATATCCTTCACTTTCTTCAGCTGGAGTACTCCTCCCAGCTTCAGGTGGCCCTGTCAAAACGAGACGAAGCCCTGAAGCAATCCATGCAAGACCTCAATCTGGCCGAGCGCGTCTTTGAGTTCGCCATGGAAGGCATTATCATTACCGGTCCCGAGGGACAAATCATCCGAACCAATCCAGCCTTCACCCTATTGACCGGTTACAGCGAAGAAGACGTGGTAGGCCAAACGATGAGCATACTGGCCTCCGGCAAACACGACCCTGCATTTTACGGTCAAATGTGGCACAGCTTAAAACACGAAGGCAAATGGAGCGGTGAAATATGGAACAAGCGAAAAAACGGCGAACTCTTTTTAGAGTGGCTGACCATCACCGCTGTTTATAATGAATTCAACGACATCACCCATTACACCGGGCTATTCAGAGACGTTACCGAACACAGAGAGCAAGAAGAACAAATTCGGCATCTGGCCTATTTCGACGAATTGACCAGCCTGCCTAACCGTCGGTTATTAAAAGACCGCGTTTCACTGGCCATCGCCAGTGCGCACAGAAAGCAGCACCAACTGGCCGTAATGTTCATCGACCTGGATCAATTCAAGCGGATTAATGATAATTTCGGTCACAGTTGTGGCGATGATGTATTGGTTGAGCTGGCTGACCGACTGAAACGCATCACCCGAGAAGACGACACTCTGGCTCGCTTGGGCGGTGACGAATTTGTCATCTTAATGCCAATGATTCACAGCTACAAAGACATCTCAACGCTAGGAAAACGCATCAACCACGTTCTGAAAGAGCCATTTCAGCTTACAGAAAACCAAACCATGCACGTCACCACCAGCATCGGCGCCAGTGTTTACCCGGACGACGGTTCAACCGTTGAAGACTTATTAAAAAATGCCGATACCGCCATGTACAGCGTCAAAGCCAATGGCCGCAACGGTTTACAACTGTTTCAGGAAGAGATGGCACAACGCTCCATGCAGCATTTCACTCTGGAAGCCGCGCTGAGAAATGCAATCGACAACCATGAATTAGAGGTTCATTATCAACCCAAGGTGGACGTGAAGACCGGTGCCATTTGCAGTTCAGAAGCCTTACTGCGCTGGACTCACCCCGAACTGGGCCATGTATCGCCAGCGAAGTTCATTCCTCTGGCAGAAGAAAACGGCTTGATTGAAAGCATCGACCAGTGGGTCATGAATCAAGTCTGTCAGCAATTGAAACAATGGCAGACTCAGGGCATCGCCGTCACCACCGCCATCAATGTTTCTCCCATCAGTTTGCGGCATCGTAATCTGGTGAAAGAAGTGAAAGACTTACTGAACCACTACGACATCCAACCTGAGCTGTTACAACTTGAAATCACCGAAAGCGCTTTCATCGACGACATCGAGGGCGTTGCCACGCAATTAAAAACCCTCAATGATTTTGGGGTGACGGTGGCGCTGGACGACTTCGGAACCGGCTACTCCAGCCTAAGCTATTTAGCATTGCTGCCCATCAATGAACTCAAGATTGACGGCAGCTTCATCCAAAACATCCCCGACTGTAAAAACAGCGACATGCTGTTCAAAGCCATCACCGGAATGGCCAAGAATCTCAAGCTCAAAGTGGTGGTTGAAGGGGTTGAGACCCAACGCCAATTAGATTACGTGAAGCAGCTGGGCTGCGATGTGGTGCAAGGCTACTTAACAGGTCGCCCCTCAACCGCCTCAGTACTGGAGGCCGCTTTGCTAAAGCAGAATGCTCTGGAAACCGTTTGACCCAAGTAGCCGAATTCATACCAAAAATTATCAAACCATTCCCTTAGAAGCCCGACCTGGCTCACCCGAAAAGTGAGAACCAGGTCACACATTCTTGCCATAATAGGTCAGTGACCAATTTCCTTCCTCGTACTATTTCGACCAGCGCTGAAACACCCTGTTTCCATGCGCTGTCACCCATCTGAATTTACAGATGAGACTCATAACTCTCGAGTAAAAGGAATTATTCAATGATCAAACAACCCGGCTTTCGATTGCCCGCCGTTGTTGTGCTCTCCGGCGCGCTGCTAACGGGCTGTAACCTCTTTGACGACGACAAAGATCACGACAGCAATAACGACGACCCCACCGGAAGCGCTGTGCTCTCGGTGGCATCCGGCGTTGCCCCCAATGAAGCCTGCCCCACAGGCGGACAAGCGTTTTCTGCCGGTATCGACACTAACGGCGACAGCACCCTCGGCAACGACGAAATCACTGAGAATCTGGTGATTTGCGATGGAGCGATTCTGGAGGAAGACACGTCGGACATCATTCATACCACCAGCATAGGCTTTGGCGATTTGCGCTGCCCGACAGGTGGCTACCTGGTGACGTTTGACCACAACGACGCCAGCCGGGAGGAAGTGGTTTGTAACCCGAACGATGCCGTCGACGACTCCATTGACCTGATTTCAAGTTTCTCCGCCAATCCTGCCAACCCAGAAACAAACAGCCAGGTGACCATGACCGTCGCACTGTCTCGCCAACCGGAGGAAAATGAAACCTTCAGCTACATTTGGGAAAACAGTACAACCTCTGAAATCATTGACAACAATACCCCCACACTGACCATCACCACACCGGAAACCGCCGGAGCCGTGACGTATCAGGCAAAAGTGGTCAGCTCCGCAGGTCAGGAAGAAATCGCTCAATTGACCCTGAATGTACGGGAACAGACTGAACCGGCCTCGGTAGACTCCGTCACCACCACCTCCAAACAAGTGTTTATTCCATCGGGTTATGAGCAACCGGAAGTCCAACCACAAGGCGATTTTGATGGGGTTATGTTGTACGCCGGTGAGTCCGAAGGGGTGAGCATTGCCAGTGTCCGCGCGGCGGCTCTTACCATCCGCCAAGTGTCTGCTTTCGTCGCAGAACGACCCACATTAAACGCAGGTTCAAACGCGCAGGAAGTACTCGCTAACTTTGCAAACACCGTGGCTCAGGAAGCCGAGTACGCAGTGCAAAACATTTCAACCTCTCAGTTGAATGCCGGTGGCATCTCACTGGGCAGTTACCAGCTGATCTCAGCCACCGAAAAAGCCCCAACGGACGTGGCCAATGATTTGGTGCAACTGCTCGGCATCAACAAACTGGGCGGAGTCATCACGAATCTGCCTGCTGCGCTGAACTCCGAAGTGAAAACAACCAATTATCGCCTGAACATGACAGTGGTCTTTTTAGAGAATGACCCGAATGCCATGGACGACAATAAAGTACTGCTGTTAGTCAGCCTTGTCAGTGAAACCGAGCTGGAGTCTTTCGAAGGTCTGATCAGTGGCCTGACGGACGGAACGAATATCGCTGAGCCCACCGATACGACCACCGTCGGCACCAGCACCTTCACCGGCTCGTCCACTCAGACCAAAGCCGACTTCCTGTTTGTGATTGATAATTCCGGCAGTATGCGTGATGAACAGCAAGCCGTTGCAGAAGCAGCCGATGCTTTCGAAGCCAGAATCAACAACTCAGGACTGGACATTAAAATCGGCACCATCAACACAGGCATTTCCGTAACGCTTGCGGACACCAACCAGGATGGCGCATTCACCTCTGACCTGAACGAATTCAAAGACGATGTGATCAATCAGGGGATTCGAGGCTCAGGCACAGAAACGGGCATTTATAATGCGGAGGTGGCGTTACGCTCCATCGCGTTAGGTGATGAAAACGATGGTGTGGTCACTGCCGCAGGCTTCCCAAGAGCAGACTCTTCGATGTCGGTGGTTATCCTGAGTGATGAACCAAGCCAATACCCGTCTCGTGCCAACGCTCAGTTTGATGTCAGCAATAACCTGTTTCTGAGCCGCAACTATCGCGTATACGCCATCGTCGAGCCGGATTCTCAATTCTCGACCAGTCAATACGATGATTTGGCACTGGCCAGTGGGGGTTCGGTCGCGGATATATCCAACACCTCCAGCTTTGATGCCATCATGGACGACATTGCAACTAAAGCAGGCGCGGCCGCCAGCGCCTTCCAGCTACCCAACGCACCCATATCAGGGTCGATTAAGGTCACCGTCAACGGTTTGGAAATTGCCAAAAACAGCATCAATGGCTGGAACTACATCAGTTTATCCAATTCGGTGGTATTTTACGGGACGGCCGTACCGGAAGAAGGCGACAACATTGAAATTGTTTATGATTACTTAACCATCAATAACTAAGGCAAATCAAAGCCTTAACTTTTGCAACCCGGTTGCAGTAAGCAAACGGCCCAGCCCGTTTGCTTACCTTTCTATTTCCGCCCCTACGGCCTGAGACTTCAAGCCGACATCAACGCGGCTAACGCTCTCGCCAAATCGCCGTCTTTATTGACCAACACTTTCATTTTTTCCACAGAAAACCAAATAATTTCCACTGGGGATTCCGCCCGGTAGGTTGCCGGGCTGCGCCCCGATAAGAGCGCCAACACCGCAATGGTTTCACCCGGGCCGTAACTGGTGACACTGACGGTGGCGTCTTGTTTGATTTTGGCTTCAACCGTGCCCCGGATGATCACGCCCACCGCCGATTGCGGTTTATCCTGCACCGCAACCATATCATCAGGGTTGTAAATGCGCTGATCCATCATTGCCGACAACTTCTCCTTGGTTTCATTGCATAAGGCGCGACTCCAGGGCATACAATCCACTAACTGATCCGATTTTATTGCCAGCAACACCGGCCGGCGTTGCAGGTCTAACATACGCCGCTCAACGTCATGCACTAAGCGCTCGGCTTCTGGCTTATCCAGCACGGCCAATTTCAGCTGATGCTGAACCAAAGCGCGCTCACGGTTCAACAGCAAGCGCGTCGCCGCCTGGGTTTCCAGGGCGTGAATAATTTCGGGAAAGCTCTCACGCAGGTGATGAATTTGTTTCAGCGTGTCCTGTTCATTTTGTGCCACTTCCTTACGCACCAACGCCGCCGCATCCGGGTTAGGTGCCAAGGTATCAATATGCTCAGCCAAGGCTTCTTGCGCTTGAATAAACCCTCGCGCTACGTCGTAGCCCTGAGCCAACCGATCAAAGGCAAACGATGTTGCAATTCGCTTTAATCCTTTAATTTCCCGTAATTGATTCAGTAATTTCGGCGTCTGCCAGGCTTGATATAACTCCGGCCTTGGGCCTATCACAGGGTCACCATCCAGCGCATGCTCCACCGCTTCCACCAGCCTGGAAGTGGCCTGTTTACCCAGCGTGCCCTGTTCAAATTGATTCCAGTAATGTTGTCGTTCGGTTTCTAACAAGCGTCGTTTGAACGCCACCATCATGTCACTTTCCGAAATAGTTTCTTCAGCACTCACCTGTACATCCGCACGCAATCCCGCGACCTCCTTGACCGAGTCCCAGTCCGCCCCTTTCAAAAAATGATTGGTCATCATCTCAGGCAACATCACGTTAAGCCCTTGATTGATGGTACTTTACGCTTTGTCCACCGTTGCTTGTTTGGCAGGCGGAAGTTGATCCAGTCCAAGTTGATGCAGCACCCAGCCCATCGTTGAGCCATTAATTAAAATGGTCAATACGACAATGCCGGCCGATAAAAACATGACCTGATCGCCAATCGCTTTGGGTATCTGATCGTTCGCTACAACGGTTAACGCCAACGCCAAAGAAACGGCCCCTCGTAAGCCACCCCATACCAACACCGTCGCCTTTTCACGGTTAATACCTATTCCTATTCGCTTCAAAATTGGCATAAACAGCGTCACCGAAAAAGTACGAATTAACATGATTCCCACATACAAAATAGCTAACGAACGCCACAATTCGATATCATTCAAGGGAACCCGAACCGCCACCAGGATACCAACCAGTAAGAAAATCAAAGTGTTAGCTATATGTGCCATCATTTCCCAAAAATGATGAAGGAATCCAGCCACCTCTGGGGAGATTCGAGTTCGCCCAATACTGGCGTACACAAGGGCCAAAGTTACTACCGCAACCACACCAGAAACATGAATACTTTCAGCGAACATAAAGACCAAATACGCCACCATGATCGACAACGAAATCTCAATCATGGGGTCATTAAATACCCGCCCAAGCCAAATGATGCTCCAGCCACCCACCGCCAAGCCAATCACCAACCCAGCAGAGACCACCCAGGTAAACTGAGCCGCCACGGCAAATACATTCACAGGTTGCGCTGAAGCACTGAGCACCCAACCGTAAAACAACGAGAAGAACACAATGGCGGTGCCATCATTAAGTAACGATTCGCCTTCAATCAGAGTTTCCAAACGCTTCCGAGAACTGACCTCCTTCAGCAGAGCCACCACTGCCACCGGGTCTGTGGCACTGATCAAGGCCCCAAACATCAGACACATGGCCCAACTCCATTCAAACGGGAACGCCCACTGGGCCAGCCCTGCAGTCAACATGGTCGCAACGATTAAGCCAGGCACCGCCAGCACCGCTATCTGAACAAACATACGACGGAACAGGTGCACTTCCATCGCAAATGCACTTTCGAAAATCAGCGTAGGCAGGAACACAAACAAAATAAGATGTGGACTGACATCCACCACCAGATCCAGCGTCTCTGCCAGCATCGGCGTTTGCTGCGCAAAAAAATCGGTCCGATGCACCAACCCCAGACACAAGCCAATGATCAGCAAAGCCACCGTATAGGGGATTTGAGTGCCTTTCAGCAGATCTCGAGTGGCCGCGCCGATAAACAACGATAAAACCACAAACACCAATACCAGCAAACCCGTCTCGTAATGCATAAGCGCCACCCAATCGGACCATCGTTTTACTATAGACCGATCTTTGAAGCCTGAATAAAAACCACACAATTTCCGAGTAACGGCGCTTTATTTCATATACGCCATGCCCCGTAACGTATGCCAGACGTTCACTCGATGCAGCTCAACCCACTGAAACTCGCACGACCAAAAAGCTATGCTATGGTTTTTATACGGAAACCTTGGCGTGCTGAGTCACATCATTAAATGCCTTCAGCCCTATAGAGTCTGGGATACGTCAGCGGGTTCTTCGTTGCTTTTACCCATAAGCAAAACAGAACGAGGAGACTGAATAACATGAAAAAAATTAGCTTGTGCCTGCTGGTTTATTTTCTTTCTAACTCATGGGCCTTTTCCGCTCAAAACGTGGAGATCTACACCTATGATTCTCTGCCCCCCTTGAGTTTCAGAAATGAACAAAATGCACTCGACGGGATTTATATAGAAATTGTCAAAACCGCCGTTTCCAGAATGCCTGGCTATACGGTTTCATTTAATGTGGTTCCCTGGGTCAGAGCCAAAGCGTACGCCGAAGACGGCACCGCCTTTGCGATACTGCCACCGTATTTTCATGCCCATGACTGGCTGACTCAAGCAGAGCCGAAGCGCCCTTATCTCTGGCCTTATTCGCAGGCATTATATACTCAGCGTGACGTCGTGATTTGCAATGAAAAGGCATTGAATACGCCTCGTACCGCCTTTCCAAAGGACTTTCAGGGGTTAAAGTTTGCCATGACCCGGGGTGACGGACGGGCCGGAGAAGCATTCAGTCAGATGGTAAAAAATAAACAAGTCCAGCTCCACGAGCTGAAAGATATTAAAGCCCTCATTCCGTATTTACTGAAAGAGCGGGCGGACTGCATCGTCACCTCCCAAACGCCTTTTAGCTGGTATCTGAAACAGCTCAAAGAGACAGGTGAATACTATCAACATAATGAAAAAAACGTCGTTCTGAAAGAGGCCGCCGTCATCTCAAGCAACGAAGGGTATTTGGGGTATACCGACATTAATGCAGACAAAAACTTTCCATTTAAAAAAGATTTCTCAATCAAGTTTGATATTGAAATATACAAAATGAAAAAAGAAGGTGTGATTCAGGACATCGTCGATCGGTTCATCAAATAACCAAACGGCGCGGCTCATCAACAGAGCAGCGCCTCTCTTACTCATCTTGCTTATACACTGGCAACACAACCAAGCTATAACCCCATCTGCTTGGCAATCATTTCTTTCATGATTTCGGTGGTTCCGCCACCAATGGCCAGAATTCGCGCGTCTCTCGACAAACGCTCCACCACAGACTCGCGCATGTAGCCCATACCGCCAAACAACTGCACCGCCTGATAAGTTACGCGCTCCGCTACGCCAGTGGCAAAATTCTTGGCCATCGCCACTTGCTTGATTGGACTTTGACCCGCCTGCATCATAGCCGCCGCCCGGTAGGTGTATTCTCTGGCAATATCGATGTCCGTTGCCATGTCCACCAGCTTGTGGCGATTCACCTGAAACTTACCAATTGGGCGACCAAAAGCCTCCCGTTGTTTGATGTACGCCAGACTTTCTTCCAGTGCTATTTGCGCCGTCATGTAGCCCATAATCGCCAGCATCAGACGCTCGTTCAGGAAGTTACTCATAATACAACCAAAGCCGGTGTTCTCCGCACCGATCAGGTTATCCACAGGCACCCGGCAGTCATCAAAAAACAACTCGGCCGTATCACTGCAACGCCAACCGGTTTTCTTTAAGCGCCTGCCCACCTGAAATCCTGGTGTGTCTTTTTCAATCAATAACAAACTGATGCCTTGATGCCCTTCGCCACCGGTACGAACTGCGACCGTATAATAATCTGCACGTACCCCGCTGGTAATGAACGTCTTACTGCCATTCACCCGGTAGTATTCGCCCTCCCGGACAGCACGGGTTTTTAAACTGGCAACATCCGAACCACCACTTGGCTCAGTAATGGCCAAAGCTGCGATCTTATTTCCGGCAATCACTTCTGGCACAACCCGTTCTTTGAGTTCTGTTGTCGCCCAATTAACCACCGGCGGCAATGCAATATCGATGGACCCCAGGCCCGCCACCAAGCCACCTGAGGTTGAACGCATAATTTCTTCTGTGAAGGCCACCTTCATAAACACATCGCCTTCCCCCGTTCCACCCAAGGCTTCCGGGTAGCCAATGCCCAATAAACCGGCCTGACCTGCCGTTTGATACAAGGCAACAGGAAACGACTCCTGCTCTTCCCAGTCCGCTACGAACGGCAATACATGCCGAGCCACAAACTGTTGTACGGTTTGACGAACTAACTGATGGGTCTCATTGAAATAGCTAAGAGGGTCGGACATCGTCGCTTCCATTTATAATCATTAATGTAAATGGAAGTTTAGTTGAAGGCACAAGAAAACCAAGCATACGCTTGGTTTAATTTTTCATGGGTTTACTCGGCCAGTTTTTGCTTTAACCAGGATTTAATTAATCTTGTGATTTCCGAATAGCGGTCATCCCGGTCATTGATAAAGGCCGCTTCCTGCGCCGTCAGCGGCACAATCAAATTACGGGCAGAGACGGTTTTCATTTCATCAATCAACGACGAAACCCGGGTTGAGTTATCGGCAAATTGTTCGAGCAACTCATAACAAATAATCACAATATTCTGTTTTGAATTCCACCAGGCATCAGGCCCCGCGCACATGGTTTCAATGTACACAGGAATGTCGTTTTTGAGCTTTAAGACGTCGTTAATACTGGCCAATAAGCGCTTGAGACGTGTTGAGTTTTTTAACGACTGGTAGAGTGCTGGCTGTTCACCCTTGGTACGGTTTGTCCAATGAATGTTCACCTGCCCTTCTGAATCAGAAGCGGCACTGACGCGTTTGAGCTTCCACTCAGGGTCAAATTGATAGTGACTGACTTTGGTGGCCAACCAGGCTAAGGCCTGTTGGTTTTCCTTGAATTCCAGATCGCAATCCCAGGCTCTTTCTATCGGTAGCCAGCTGTCCTTACGCAGAGATTCCAGCACATCCGGGTTCGAACCATACGCCAGACAGGTTACTTCATAGAAGCGCTGTATGGGCAAAGGATGAACATCCCAAAAGACAGTGTTTTGATTCTTTAAATCCATCTGCCACTGAATCATCCAGTCCGCAGACACCGCCAACAGCCGATCCAACAACTGGGGGTCCAAGCCATCATGCATCAGAATGAGCAACATCACGGCAATTTGATCCGCCGCTTGCTCTTGCCCACCCAACACCGGAATCTGATGGTGATCTATGACCGCATGAGCCAGCTCATGCAACAGCGTAAATTCAAGATTACTTTCGACGTAAAACTGAGCATCGTACACTTTAAAAGGATGGTAGTGCTCAATGTCGTCGGCTCGCAACGCGCCACTGATCCCGATCAGACACATGATCATGGCAGCACATACACCATGGCGCCAATCCGTACCAGAAAAATGCGTACCTGCTAAATACTTACCTACTAAATACTTACCTACTAAATACCTGCGATAGCCTTGTTTCATTGTTCACGATCCTCCCAGACAAGCCAGCAGCATACGTTCAAAATAACAAACCAAAAGCAGCAGTCCGCTAGGAACGCCACTCGCCTGCGCCCAGCCAAATCAGACGCAATTTCTTCACCATCAGGTTAATAAATTCTTGCCTGAAATTCGGGCTGGTATCGGCCTGATCGAGAAAGTCTATGGTGGACTCAAAAACCGTTTCGACCATCAATTGAGCCATCATATCTAAATCTAGGCTATTCACCTGATTCAGCAATGGCAGTGCCCGAATATCTGTCGCTAACTCACTGGCAAAATATTTAAACTCATTCCGAATGGCACTTCTTAACGCCAAAGTACCTCCGGTTCGGCACTGGCACATGAAGTAAAAATAGTTTTTATGCTCGCTGACAAAATCCGTGTACACCTCAATGGAGCTGCGATTCAGCGCTTCCGCGTAGGCACCCGACTGACGGGAGTTTCGCATCAGCTTGCGCAGCAGCAAGCCAAGGTCGTCCACCACATTCAGGCCCAGTTCTTCCATATCCGTAAAGTGACGATAGAACGAAGTCGGAACGACCCCCGCATTTTTTGCCACTTCCCTTAAACTGATACTGGAGAAGTTTTCACCCCCGCCGACCAAGCCAAGAGCGGCGTCCATTAGGGACTTCCGTGTTTGCCGTTTCTTTTCTTCTCTCGTTAACATTCAAAAATATATCCAATTCACACTTACAACAGTGTCCAACCGTACACAAAAAACTAAAAATCAAACGGTCATCAATATTTAATAATACGCCGTATACTCAGCTAAAACCAGGACTTAGCGGGTATTTCAGCCTAAAAACACACCCAACAGTTTAAATAGTACACACCATATTAGTGTACAAGTGTTGACTCAAAGAAACTTCAAGAATATATTTAGTGCACACTTGTACACCAAACAAGTTTTTAGGAGAGTCTTCATGTTTTTTACTCAACTGCGTTCAACGGCTATTAGCACACAAAAGAACACCCGAATACAACCCGGTGCGTTCATGCTTCAACATTTACAAAGCCGTGCCGTTTTCCTTGGCACTACAACATCGGACTATCTCGCGGGTATTTCACGTCGTTTCTGGGCACAAACCGGTACTTTGCAAAGCTACCTTGATTTCATGCTTTGCGAAATAGACCCCTTATTCAGCCGAAAAAGAATTGCCGCCAAAGTACTTAAAGTCACGACCCAAACCAGCTCAGCGACGTCTTTTCGGATTCTGCCAGCCTCACACTGGCAAGGCTTTGTACCAGGTCAATATATTACCTTAGAAGTAGAAGTAAATGGGGTTCGGTTACTGCGCAATTACTCCATTTCATCAACAACCGCAGAATTTAATCGAAGTGGAACCATCGACATTACCGTCAAAGCCGTCGATCAAGGCAAGGTTTCTAACTACCTGAATAAAAAGCTGACCGCCGGTGACACCCTTCATATCAGTCAAGCGAAAGGCGAATTTACGCTCGCTGACCATCAACAGCAGCCCATCACCTTTTTGGCGGCGGGCAGTGGCATAACGCCGATCATGTCGATGCTGGAAAGTCTGTGTCTTCAGCACAGAACCGCCCCGGTCACCCTTCTGTACAGCGTCCCTACAGAAAAAGACCTGATCTTTGCATCGCAGCTTCAAACGCTATCCCAAACACACCGTTTCTTGCGTTTTATTCCTTATTACAGCCGAACACAAGGCCGGTTAAACCAAGAGGCACTCAGCGACCTGCTCAACCTTTCTAAGGAAAGCGCCACCCAACAACGGGTGTACCTCTGCGGTCCCAATGAGTTTATGGCTGCACAAACGACGCACTTAACGCATATGGGCGTATTGCCCGCCAACATACATCAGGAAAGTTTCGGATCGGCCAACGTCCTGCGAACACCGGATGCCTCGTCGCTGGCAGCGCTGAACACAGACACACCTTCTACAGTGCACTTTCAACGCTCCAACACCACCATCACCAGCCAGACCAATAAATCGTTATTAGAGCTTGCAGAACAAGCAGGCCTGAAACCTAAATACGGTTGCCGAAGCGGCATTTGCCATGAATGCAAATGCACCCGAACGCAGGGCAGGCTGTTCAATACATTAACCGGCGAATGGATACCCGACGAACAACCAAACGTTCAGGCCTGCATCGCCGTTCCGGCCGGCCCTGTGGCCATCGAAAACTTATAACAAGATCCATCCGATTGTATGCGGGTGAAGGAGAGCATTATGGATATGAAAACCAATCAGCTGGACATTTTATTACCGGACGAACTGGACGCATTTGGCCAAGAGTTGGATCAGTTGCGCCAAGACACGTTAGCCAAACTCGGCGAGGAAGACATCAACCACATTCGGAACATCATGCGGATTCACAAGCGGTGTGAAATCGCCGGCCGAACCCTGATTCACTTCAGCCTGACCCCCGTCACCTGGGTTGCGGGAATTGGATTGTTGTCCACCGCTAAAATCCTGGAAAATATGGAAATAGGCCACAACATTATGCATGGCCAATACGACTGGAGTAACGACCCAGAACTTCAGTCACAGAGTTACGAATGGGACACCGTCTGTGATTCAGAATCCTGGCGGAACACCCACAATTACGAACACCATACCTACACCAACATTCTGGGCAAAGACCGGGATTACGGCTATGCCGTGTTACGCCTGTCAGAAGAAGACGAGTGGCGCCCTAAACATTTATTCCAATTTTTAAACTACGGTTTACTGAGCGTATTTTTTGAGTGGGGGGTCGGTTTACACGAGCTGGAAGTGGACCGAATCAAGCGCAAAGAAATCACACTCAAAGATAAACTCCCGTTCATTAAACGCTTTTCCAAAAAAGCCGGCAAACAAGTGGCCAAAGACTATGTGCTGTTTCCTTTGCTGGCCGGGCCGTTGGCACCCAAAGTATTAATCGCCAATGCCATTGCCAACCTGAACCGCAATCTCTGGACATCCACCATCATTTTCTGTGGCCACTTCACCGAAGACGCCCAGACCTTTAAACCGGAGCAATGTGAAAATGAATCACGCGGCCAATGGTATTACCGTCAGTTGCTCGGCTCCAGTAACTTTGAAGGCAGCCGTTGGTTGCATATCATGAGCGGGCACCTCAGCTATCAGGTCGAGCATCATATGTTTCCCGACATACCAGCGCACAGATACCCGGAAATGTCGTCCAAAGTCATAAAAATCTGCGAAAAATATGGTATACCCTACAACACAGGTTCTTTTGGCCATCAATATCTCACGGTATTAAAACGAATTGCACGATGTTCATTGCCACCAAAAGACACCCTAAATAAATTCAAATTTTCACGAATATTCAAAACCGCCTAACCCGACTCAAGGCATCATCCTACCGATGAATCGCCAGGGCTTAGCGTTAAACAGAAAGGTACCGACCATGACAACATTGCTTCAACGCCTGGAAATTGCGAAAGATTTTGCCCAAACGGCCATCGACACCACCGTCACTGCCATTGAAAACGTTCATACCGCCATCGCAGATACCAGCTACCAGGTCATGAACCAAAGCCCGATCAGTTCGGACAAACTGAAAACGCTGAAAGAAACTCACGATTCAACCGCCGGAAACATTTACAGCACCATCCGGACAGTCAATCACAGCTTGGGCGAATTAGCCTCAGACTATTTCGAATCTCTGGAAGACAGTGCAAAAGTGGCTGATGTCATGTCCAAAAACAATGAAAAAGCGACTCCTTAGCCTACCACTCAACCCTCAGGACGGACCCAATTTATGAGTAATCCAGCCACGCCGGCAGACAACCAACTGCACACACTGCTCGACCTTCACGTTCAACACGAACTGGCTGGCTTCGAAACAGACACCTTCATCAACTGGGTACAGCAAGAGTCTGGCCCATTGTTTGAGTGGTTCAAAACCACAAATTTAAAACAGTGGGTAACGCCGGAACAAATCAAACAAATCATTCACCGCAATGTGGTTGAACAGGAAATCCCCGGCGCAATAGCAGAAATTGCCGGCGAAGCTGCAACACGTTTATTCACATCCGAAAAACACAGAAATACCCAACTGAACGAAGTCATCACCGCCCATCAATTTGAAGAGTTTGTGGATAAGTTGCTTGAGCTGGAGCAACAGCGGATTGACGGTCTGGATCACATCATCGACCTGCCAATCTATGGCGACCTGATATCCAGCGTGGTTTACCAAGCCATCACCCGTTACATTTACGAAAGTAATGTGCTTACTAAAAAAGTACCGGGCGTGTCTTCTGTGCTAAAAATGAGCCGGGCGGTGGTGAATAAAACTGCGCCTAAACTCGGCGGTGCCGTGGAAGAAAGCGTCAAACGCTACATCACCAACAACCTCGACTTCATTCTTGAGCAAAGCAAATCCTTTCTGGAGTTCTCCATCACCGAAGAACAACTGAAAGCCTCTGCCATGGATCTGTGGGATATTTACGAACACAAAACCTTGGGCGAGATTCAACAAGGCATGGACAGCATCGATTTATCGGAGTTTGTCGTCTTAGGATACGAATTCTGGCTACGTTACCGCACTACCGAGCACTTTAAAGATAACTACGAACTGATCGTTGACTACCTGTTTGAAACCTACGCCGATGAGAATCTCAGCACCCTGCTGGAAGATTTCATGATTACGCCGGAACGGTTATTAACGGAGGTAGAACATATCGCGCCACTAGCACTTAATACGCTAAAAGAAAGTGGTCAACTGGAAGGTCTTATTCGACGAAGACTGGAAAGCTTTTATTGCTCTGAAGTGGCGACCTCAGCACTTCAATGATCTCGTTCCTTACTTTAATAATCCGAAAAAACAAAGGGGAGCCGAAGCTCCCCTTTGCCAACCAAAACAAACTTCTAACCAATAACTAACGGAAAAGAAGTGTCGTAGCAAGACACCTAAATCCTAATCAGATTTCGACTTATCCTTATCGGATTTCTGATCATCTTTAGGTTTATTGTCCTGGCCACCACAGCCTCCGCAACAACTCATAGGCATTTCCTCTCTTGATTTCAGCGACAGGATCATAATAACCAAGTGTTTTACTCAAGTAATTGATCCAGATCATTTATTAAACACTTAACGGCTTCCGATTAACAAAATAGCGCCGGTGATTCCCGGAATCAGAATCACATAGCTCAACATCAACCTGCGCCATAGCTTAGGCGCCTTCATTAATCCCATGTAAACATCTGAAACAATGATGCCTTTCAGAGCCGTAATCACCACCGCACAAGTAATGATGATTTGCCCCGAAATGAACTGTTGCCCCAGAACAATGGCGGCGACCGTCAAACTGATCAACACCAACCAACTTAGGGTGTCTCTGACCACTCCGGCTTTAACCCCTGTAGATGCAGACATAACTCACCTAGATCACGTAAATTAACGGGAAAAGAATAATCCACAGCAAATCCACCATATGCCAATAACAGGCACCGGCTTCAACGCTGGCAAAGTTTTCGTTCAAATAAGATTCATTTTGCAGACAAAACACAAATATCACCAAAACCACCATGCCCAATAAAACATGCATGAAGTGAAACCCAGTCATAAAGAAATAGAACATATAGAAAGTATTGGTGCTTAAATCGTATCCCGCTTCGATGAGTAAGTTGTATTCCCACAACTTACTGACCACATAAACGCCTGCAATCAACACCGCCAGCATTAAGCCCTGCTGGCAACGTTTACGGTTGCCTTCTCTGGCCGCAATCATCGCCAACGCAACCACGTAACTGCTGGTAATCAACGAGACCGTGTTAATGAGGCCTGCAATCGGATGAAGTGTCGCCTGACCGGCACTGAACATTTCACTGTTCTGGGTGTGCATCCAACTGTAAGCAATGAAGAAAATCGCAAATACCGTCAACTCCGCCAAGATAAAAAACCAAACCGCCAGATCGCCCGGCAATTCTTTTTCTGAAGACACAGATTGAGCGGCAGGAAAAGTTGAATGAGATCCAGATTCAATGACCGTAGACATGTGAAGAGCACCCCTCGTTGTTTTAAAAAGGGCATAGAGAGCCAGTAGACTCTCTGTTGCCAACCATTCGAACCATCAGGCATACCCACCTGATAAGTTCGAGCAGGCTGTAGAGTTTCGTAATCGAGGCAGGACTAACAAGGCAAAATCAGACGAAAACGCGGAATTTATAGTTCATAAATGAGCATTTTGAGCCTGATTTTAACGCCGTTAGTGCAACACAGATAGAAAATCAACAACCTGCCAGAGCATCAGACCCATCCGATACTCTTACCTGGAGTGAGAACTCAATAATAACCAACTGTTTTACTCAGGTATTTGACTTAGATCATTTCTAGGTGAATTCAGGAAAAGGATATTTTGCCCGGCCTTTTTACTTAGAGTGTTCGGTAAGGTTCGGTTAAGCTAACGCTGATAAGCTTGCATGGATTCGACCTGAAAAGAGAATAATGATGAAAAACAATTTGCGTACAATACTGGCCTTCACATTAGGTGCGTTTACTTGCTTACTATACGCGGGCGAGTCTGTTACCAAACAATGTGAGCAGTGCCATGCTGAAAACGCACAGGCAAGTGTTCTTGCACCCGTTTTAAACGGTATGCCAGCCTGGTACATCAAAGACCAGATACAAAATTTTCAAACAGGTCAGCGAAATTCAACGTCAGAAAACGCACAGTTCATTGATGCCGCACATCAGGCTCATACATTTAACTCACCATAACTGGACGACATTGCCGATCATTACGAAGACAATGACCGAACCATATCCATGCTGACCGTTACAGGTGACCCGCAAAAAGGCGCGCCTCATTTTGATAAAGATTGCGCCAGTTGCCACACCAGCGCTTTTGGCCGATTCCTGAGCGATAGCCCTGAAATCACACAACTGGAAGGCCCTTATATTTTCAGCCAGCTGAAAGCTTTCAAATCCGGCCAAAGGAACTTCACAGAAGAAACCAAATCTCATCGGAAAATGATCGACCGCATCAAACAATACAGTGATGAAGAGCTGGCCGACATCGTGGCCTACATCAAAGCCAATGCGCATACGCTTTGAGGTCTAAATAAGAAAATACAAATAAGGCACTAATAATGGACAATAGTATAACCTCACCCAATGGATTTAAGCCGTCAAAAGGACTCAAATACTTAAACCGGTTTTTGCTCTTTCTTCAGGTATTCATACTCTGAGGGCTAGCAACAATGATGACCTCTCGGGAACACTTTCAGCAAATAAGTGATTCTATATTTGAAGGTACCAGCCTACTAATGGACTCTCGACTTGCGGACGTATTTGTAAGAGATGAGGCTGTCATCCTGCTGTGCCTTTTTTTGGGCTTACTTTTCTTTAAGGAAAGGAAGTTAAAAAAACAAGGTGAAAGAGTATTATCGAATGCGGTTGGTTCAGTTGTTCTTTGTCTGTTTGCAGCCGCTTTAATAAATAGTCTTTACCCGTGGTGCATTTAGGATTTTAAGAAAAGAGTAAGCCACTCACCCTCATAAAGAGGTTATCATTAGTTGTCGAAAAAAATGGTAACAAGATGAGTGACTTACAAGCAGTTTATAGCAAAATATTGGCGCTTTTGCACGAAATTGAGCCAAATGATAATTTCTTAAAGCAGATTCGAAAACCTAAGCTGTCACCTGAATCCGTGACTTAAAGCCCTTTTAAACTTTTGTCTCTGAAGACTTCCCATTTTTCACATTCCATGGTGACTTACCATTCCATTACAGCTTGGCTATTCTGCTAATCATTGCCAGAACAGCCCGTTTTTTTGCACACTCCAGCCTTGCGGACGTGCAGATGCCTCAGCCCTCACTCGCTGATACTATTAAGTGTAATGCAGGGCGTGAATTCAGCTCAGTAACTGGCTCAACTGTCTGTGCGCATTGAAACCAGGGCTGTGTTGACCAAAGCGTAAGACCAATTGACGGCCCGACTCGATCATTCGGCTTGCCACACCAATCACTTCTTGCATGACGGTACGCAATCTTCGTCGTTTGGCTGGATGACGGACTGGGGAGTCTTTACCCATCAAACTTTGAAGCCCCATCCAACGTAAAATATTATACGCCAGTACGCCAAAAGCCATGACTAAATCATTGGTGTCGAACTTTCCTGAAGGCAGGCGTTCAAGGTCCAGGTCGGTCTTAAATTCACTGTGAAATTGTTCGCTAGTCGCATGCCCTCGGTACAATTAATAATTTCCGATCATCTTCAAGCCATTAAACGACTCCTAATTGATCGATTAAGTGACCAGTAAAAATACATAAACTTTTCATTTTTTTGGTGTGAGATAAGGATTGTAGTTGTTACTTGAACTTGCGTATTACCAATACCAAATTCATTGAACGAATTTTTAGCGGACTTTAAAGGCGTTTTTCTAAGTACCGCTATTGGCTGATAGCTAGAGCCTTGAATATGTAATAAGTTTTTTCGTTAAAACCATGCACAATTCGCATGACTTAAGCTAATCAGTTTATCCAACTAGTTACCTATTTTTATGCACTTGATTAGACTGGCTATAGAAAAATATGAACTCTATGAAATAACTGTGGATAAAAAGCTAAAGGAATAGGCTCAGAAATATGAACTCTACCAACACAAGCATATCGAATTCTAAAGAACGATTAATTAATCAAGTTAAACAAGCAATTACGGCAAAAGCAATAATTTCGGCAGCATCGATCGGTATGTTTATCCCGTTCGTGAAACTTGTTTACTGGGTTTTCGATACTTCGTATTTAGGCGGATTTGGAGTGAGTCCCGATATATTTAGCCGACCCGTTTTTTCTAGTGGTTTTGTTAGCTCTTGGTTAGTCGTAAAGTCTATGGGGATCGTAGTCGCCACATGGAGTATTGTCGCTCTTATATTTTTTATTATTTTAACTACGGTCAACATCGGCCCGGGCGAAGAACAAATACCTGACCAGTCACATTCTCAAGGAGCTGATAAGCAGAAAGATGGGATTGCTAAAACTAAGCTATCGAAGTTCTTAGTTCGTTTGGTCGATGCAATTGAGAGGTCTTTTGACTGGCCGATGTATACATGGGTTGGAGGATTAGCTGTATTTTTTCTCCTAGCATTTTCTACTATATGGGCTTCAAATAAAGGAAACGAGTTAGCTGAACAACAAAGAGATTTATATCTTGAGTCAGGTTTTTGCGCTGACAAATTTAACTCAAGTAACGTTGGCTGTTTTAGAATTCAAGGTGTTGATGGCCAAGGGCACTTTATTATCGCAAATAGTCAGACGCATATCATTTACCTCTCAAGGAACAGTAAAGAGAACTGTCAGCCTGAAATTATACTGAATATTCTTGAGAGGGATTCCAAAGCGCAATACTCAATTAATAGGCAATTTATACAGCAGAATGATTTGACAAATACATTAGATACAAGAGCCTCAGTAAAGCATAAACCATGTTAGAAAAAAAGAGAGCAAAGGTAATAGGTCTATCTCTTCGAAGCTCATTTGTGATATGACACACACCCAACTTCAGGCCATATGTCACCTTTCACAAACTTGCTCGCTTAGCTAAACTGGCTCTAACTAATATTCTACTGTGCGAAGAGTCTGTGTGATTTGAAAGCAGCGTACTGTTTGTAAGTGGCCACAAGAAGGGAATCGGCTTTGCATATTGAGACACTCAAACTAAAAAACTTTAGAAGCTTTGGACCAGAAGGCCAGAGCATAGCTGTCGATCCGGATCTAACCACTTTGGTTGGAGCAAATGGTGCAGGCAAAACGGTCTTAATGCAGGCCCTGCAACGAATGTTTGGGATATCCAATGAACAGCGGATCATTCGTCGTCAGGATTTTTATATTCCTTCTTCTGAAGAAGAAACACCTAGTCATCGAACTTTAACGCTTGAAGCCATTGTCGCTTTCCCTGAATTGGATGATGAAGACGGAGATCACTCTGTAATACCAGACTTCTTTCACCATATGAGCGTGACAGATGAGGGTGGCCAACTGAAGTGCCGTTTGCGCTTGGACGCGGAATGGGAAGATGATGGCTCAATAGATGGGTACATTACTAGCCAATTTCGCGCGGTTACGACATCGGGTAATCCAGAAGAGGCTGATTTTCACAATGTGCGTCCAGCGGATCGCTCTAGAATCCAATTGATTTACGTACCTGCAACAAGATGCGCAGCCTCCCAAGTATCAGCATTTCTGAAAGGCCGACTTTGGAAGGCCATTAACTGGTCAGAGCAAGTTCGGTCATCTTTTATTGAGAAGGCTACTGAGCTCAATGAGGTCTTTGAAGGGGAAAATGCGATTAGTGCCGTTACCGGAAAGCTCACTGAGCGATGGCAGGAGTTGCACTCTGCTGGAACTGATAGTACACCGAAGTTTCGTCCGATAGACCTGCGCTTTGAAGAATTTGTTCGTAAGGTAGAGGTACTGTTGCATCCAGATGAAAGTGGTCGAGATCGGAGCATCGATGAATTAAGTGATGGCCAAAGCTCCCTGTTTCATATAGCCATGACTTCAGCCACCCTAGATGTTGAAACTGAGATCCTGTCCCAACCAGAGTGTGAAGACTTTCTCGGTGCAGAATTGCCCTTGCCTTCGTTGACTATTTTGGCGCTTGAGGAGCCGGAGAATAATTTGGCTCCATACTATCTATCTCGAATCATAAGTCAGATCAGTAGCTTAGTGCATGGCTTAAGAGCACAAGCCGTACTATCCAGCCATTCGCCTAGCATCCTCGCTAGAATCCAACCAACGCAAATAAGACACTTCAGACTAACAGTTGAATCAAACACCACAGTTGTTCGTCAACTGACTTTACCCGATGAAGAGAACGAAGTTGCAAAGTACATTCAGCAAGCGGTGAGAGCCTATCCTGAGTTGTATTTTGCTAAGGTCGTGGTTCTTGGGGAGGGGGCTTCCGAGGAGGTAATTCTTCCAGCTATATCAGAAGCGATGGGCATTCCAATTGATAAGTCTTTTGTCGCCATGGTTCCATTAGGGGGCCGTCATGTGAATCACATGTGGCGTTTGCTGACAGACCTAAAGATACCTTTTATTACATTGCTTGATTTGGATTGGGGACGATATGGCGGTGGCTGGGGAAGAATAAAGAACGCAGTCACCAAGTTGATAGAGTTTGGAATACCGGCTGAGAGTATTTTCACTCAAGGAGTGAATGCTGATGGGGTAGCTGTCAATCTGGCTGAGTTTGATACCTTCAGGCGTGATGATTATGAATTTATGAGTCGTTGGGTGAGTTATCTTCGTCACCCCCGTTTTAACGTATATTTCTCCAGCCCGTTAGATATTGATTATTCGATGCTGAAAGCCTTCCCTGAGCAATACCAGGTTGCTCCGGATGAAAGCTCTTCCGGGCCATCTAGCCGTAGTGAACCTGGTGACGCCGTCATGGGAGATGAGGGAAATCCTGAATTTTACGCTGACGATCTTCTTAATCTGCGCTGGTATAGATATCTGTTCTTAGGAAGAGGTAAACCAAGTACGCATATCCGAGTGCTGGGGGCTATCCCTTCAGATCAGTTGGCCCTGAACGCACCAGAAGAACTACGAGCTTTAGTTCAATCTATTCACACCGCTCTTCAAAACTAGGGGGCACAGTGAAGTTCATTAAACTAGAAGACTGGCATCCCAAGGGGATCGATGATCTTGAGCCAAATGCTTGGTTAGCACTAAGGCGACGAGAGTCCACTAGCGTCATTGCAGGTCCTGGTGCGGGAAAGACAGAATTTTTAGCACAGAAAGCTGCATATTTGCTTGAGACAGGCCTGTGCCCTCCAAACAAGAAAATTCTTGCCATATCATTCAAGACCGACGCAGCAAAAAATCTTGCAGACAGAGTAACAGAACGCTGTCCTCAGGAACTGGGCAGTCGATTTGTTTCTATGACTTTTGATGCATTTACTAAGAACATAGTTGACCGATTTTATTCTGCAATTCATGGTGACTGGAAGCCAACACAACAGTACGAAGTCTTCTTTCCAAATAAAAGAAGTGTAAGTGATTTTTGGCGAAGGCTACAGAGCAGCGTTCCTGATAATTATCAGTTTTCAATTATGAGTGAAGTCAGACAGATGACTGATAGTACATTTGAAAGCAATGTGGTCGGCTCTTGGAGGATTCCTGCACACGGGATTCATGCTCCTCAATCAGCTAGAGACTATATCATTGTCAGCTGGCTACTTGAGCAAATTAAAGTTTCAAATGATGGTCAATCAAGCATCTCTTTCACAACATTAAATAGGCTAGCTGAATATATTATTCGCACTAATAATCATGTGCACCGAGCTATTAAGGGAACCTACCCTTTTGTCTTTGTAGATGAATTTCAGGACACAACTTATGCCCAGTATGACTTACTATTGTCTGCTTTTGGTTTAAGTGAGATAGCTGTAACAGCTGTTGGAGATTATAAACAAAGGATTATGGGTTGGGCGGGAGCTAAGGATGATGCGTTTCATCAATTTGAGGCCGATTTTTCGGCACAACGATATCCGCTACGTCTCAATCACCGGTCTTCACCTGAATTAGTCAGGATACAACAGGTTATTGCACAAGCAATTGACTACGAGGTGAGCGAGCTTCAAACAAATAATCACAATCAAATATCAGGCGATGCCGCATGGGTTTGTGTTAGTCGTAACATAGATAATGAGGCAAGTTACTTGGCTCAGTGGATTGCAAGTGACTTGCGAAGTAGCACACTGAAGCCAAGGGACTATTGCGTTCTTGTACGTCAAAAACCTGAGGATTATGAACAACAGCTATCTTCTTATTTAACTCAGTATGGACTTAGCTTACGCAATGAAAGTGTGAAAATAGGCAAAACTACACTTCAAGATTTACTTGCCGAAGAGTTGACTATTTTGTTCTCTACCCTGCTAAGGTTGGGGCTTGGACAGCGAAATGCAAAAGTTTGGAGTCAATTATCAGCAGCCATACAGCTACTTCGTAATAAAAACCAAGAAGATGAGAAAGCACTGAGACAGGTTGAGCACCAACTAACGAACTTTATTTCTGAGCTCAGGGATGCGATGTTGCAACCATTTACATCAGAAAATACTCGTCATGTTTTTGAGCGAGTCATAGATTTCATTAATTTAAAAGATCTTCGAAAAGCATATGCGCGTTACGCTACAGGTGACCTTCTTGAAATAAACCGGTCAGCACTTGAAGTTTTTTTTACTCACTGTGTTGAGAGCCAAAGCTCATGGGCAAATTTTTTGGATGAATTTGAAGGTATAAATCATATACCACTAATGACAATTCATAAAAGCAAAGGACTAGAATTCGACACAGTTATTTTTCTGGGGATTGATGATAATGCTTGGTGGTCTTATCAACCAGGGAATACTGAAGGATTAGCGACTTTTTTTGTGGCTTTGTCACGCGCTAAACAAAGAACGATATTTTTTTATTGCCAGCAAAGGGGAAGCAGGCGTCGGGTTTCTGATTTCTACGCCCTGTTAACTTCTGCTGGTGTAAAAGAATATGAAATCTAACTAGTAATCTAGAAGTTTGGCTCTGTGAGGATTCAGAAACTCGTAATGTTGTCGATGACAGCCGCATCTTTATTTTGTCAATCGCGTTAAAGTCGGTAAAATGCAGAACTACTGATTTCACAGATTAAGCACACTCAGACTAAACTCAAGTCCGATTCAACGAGATAGTTAGCACATTGTTTTTTCTCCTCTGTCACCATTCCTTTTTTGTGAATAGATCTTTCATCGCTTGGTTTTCCAAGCTGACTTCTGCAAACATTTTCTTGTACTCGGTCAAGGATTCCTCATAGGTCAGTGACATCTAAGATTAAATATCAATGTGTGCATATATTTGCACATTTCGTTGGTTTTAATGGATCATTTGTGCATATAGGTTCACAACGATAGTGCTATGCAGGTATTAGATGGGGTTTGTTGAACGCTTACTTTCCAGTTGTAGTAAGTGGCATTGCTAGTACCGTGTCTGCGACATACATCCTCAACTGATTTGTCTGCATCGGCTTCTTTGAGGACAGTGATAATCTAAGATCCAGTAAATCGTATTTTCTTCATTATGGTTTCCTGCTGTTACTATTATGAGGTTGACCTTTTCATCTGTAAATTTAGTCGGATGTAAACTCTTGGAGATGATATTGCAGCCACTTGAAACAGAAAGAGCATAGGAAAGAAGGGGCCTTCTCTGTTGAGGGTTAAAATGAGTTAACTAAACTATCTTCGAACATTAGCCCTTCTAGGTTGAACTTTTCGCATAACTCTTTGAAAGTTGAAGTAGCAAATAAATGGGCGCAATAATCCATATTCGACTTGAAAAGTAATTTTGATTTTATATCATCTTCTTCGAATGCCAGTGATTTCAAACCGTTTTCGAATCCACCTAGAAATTTTTTCTCCGTCAGTTCAAAATCTTCTTTTGCAAAGGTCAGGCAGTTGAAGAGATACATCTGTTCACCCTCTGCTATAACTGGCAAGAATTCACCTTCGAACTCCAGGTAATCCTTCAACACCTGGAATGCTTTTTCGTTCAGGAGCAATGTAGTGTTATCCCAAACAGAAATGTCAGGGATTTCAGTACTTGTCTTCGAAAGGGGTCTGAAATCTGCAGATACATCTTTCCAAATAGGTAAAAGGCGCTCATTTGCAGAAGGGTAATTCATCAAAGTCGGCAACATTTCATCAATATCACCCAGTTGTTCTGCTAGCATCATGATATCAAGCCCAAAAGTCATAAACTTTTCCGGACTATGCCTCAGTCGGAATACTTTCATTAGTTAATAGTCCCATCAGTACCTTTTGCTTGTGTAATTCGGTCTGGATAAGAGCCATTTTTTAGTTGGCGCTTTTTCTCTTTCAATTGGTTTAGAACCATTTCTTTAGAGAGACCGTTGGCGCGTAAAACTTCAGTGACCCAGTCTTCGTAATTGTAGCGGTGGATGGGTCTATGGGGCGCTGAATTTGGGGTCGCCCAGTGTCCGTGGTCTGACATATAGCGAGGGAGCCAAACTCCGTTAATAGGGTCGTTAATACCAATTCCGTGTACATGGAGGTTTAATCTAGCTCTCATCATTTCCATTACTAACCACCGGCCTTTCCCCATAATGATATGATGAGGTTCATGACTTGTAGAAGGTTTTGGCTCTGCAATAGCTGCTAGATTATTTGACAAAGTATGAGTCGGATGGTGAGGTTCTCTTTGTAATTCGCTTAATGACTTGGATGCACTTTCTTCTCTGTACTTTTTTAAGTTCTCTGCTAGTGCTAAGGCAGATAGTCGTTCTTTCTCTTTTTGCAGATGATTCCAATCTTCTTCGAATGCTTTTTCACGGTTTTTTTTCTGAGCAAGAGACTCATTGGCAGGAGCGGCTAAAGCCTTGTCATAATGGTACTTCCTAGCCTTCAGCTCGAAGCGGTAAATTGATAATTGAAGGGGGCTAGGGTTACTCGGACGTGGGTGTGGGATAAAAGGTCCTTGGGGTATCATAAGTCTCATCCTTGAGGTTAAAAGTGGAGATCATATCAGCAGTGAGGTCTTATCTCAGAGTTCTTGGTTCACACTTTTGGGAATTTACGAATTCTGACTGATTCCAATTTTTTTACTGTAAAACCGATCGTTATTCTAATGCTCCTGGTTTGTCTTTTATTAAAGTGTTCTCTAATCCCTGAATCCGTGACTTAAAAACTACCTTAAGGCCCCGTACCCCTCTGATTTACTGAAGTTTCTGATAAAATACCCTCTTTCAAAAAACTCACTCACCAGGTGAATAATGCGAAAGTTTATTCTTGAACAATCGGACTCAGAAATTTACACCTCAAGCGCAGGGTTAGCCCTGGCTGGTAGGTGTATGAATAAGCACACGCCATTACCTAAAACAACACGAACCATAACCAAGCGCCATGGCATTGCTAACATTGATTTAGTTCGGACATACCTTGGACTGATTCTGTCGGGTAAAAGTGACTTTGAAGCCGTAGAGCAAGTTCGTCATGACCCTTTTTTCAAGCAAGCTATGGAGATCAAACAAAGTATTTCCTCCTCTCGATTGCGTCAACGATTTGATGAAGACGCTAAAGCACTCATTCCTTTACTGGATGAAGCCAGTGTCGCCTTTCTTCAATCCGTAAACGCGCCAATTACGCCACTTAAAACCGGGCATGTACCATTGGACATTAATGCGTTCCCGCAAGATAACAGTCACACGAAAAAAGAGGGTGTATCCCGTACTTACAAGAGTAACATTGACGGCTATACCCCAATGGCGGCCTACTTAGGGAATGAAGGGTGGTGTGTGGCTTGTGAACTACGAACAGGGAGCCAGCATGCGCAAAAAGAATTTGATTACACTCTGGAACGGGTACTACCCCGGGTGAGAACCCTCACTTCTGCGCCCATTCTGGCCCGATTAGACAGCGCCCATGACGCACGTAATAACCGTGATATCTTTAACAATCATGACATGGACTTCTTAATCAAATGGAATCCACGCAAGCAAGACCCACAGAGCTGGTATCAACTTGCACAAGAAAATAATGTGGCTTGGGAAGAGCCCCGATCTGGCAAGAAAGTGTTTGTCTTCAGCGTGGTGAAAGACGATTACCGGTTAGTGGTGCGCTTGGTGGTTCGAGAGTCAGTCCGTCATGGTCAGTTGTTTCTGAATCCTGAATTTGAGCTGGAGGGCTGGACGACATCACTCCCTGAAGCGTCATATGATAATGAAACGATTATTCAGCTGTACCGAGGGCATGCGACTAGCGAACAATTTCACAGTGAATTTAAGACCGACCTGGACCTTGAACGCCTGCCTTCAGGAAAGTTCGACACCAATGATTTGGTCATGGCTTTTGGCGTACTGGCGTATAATATTTTACGTTGGATGGGGCTTCAAAGTTTGATGGGTAAAGACTCCCCAGTCCGTCATCCAGCCAAACGACGAAGATTGCGTACCGTCATGCAAGAAGTGATTGGTGTGGCAAGCCGAATGATCGAGTCGGGCCGTCAATTGGTCTTACGCTTTGGTCAACACAGCCCTGGTTTCAATGCA
>NZ_BAABBN010000007.1:0-241649 GCF_039537985.1 Litoribacillus peritrichatus | reverse complement strand
CCGCAAGGCTGGAGTGTGCAAAAAAACGGGCTGTTCTGGCAATGATTAGCAGAATAGCCAAGCTGTAATGGAATGGTAAGTCACCATGGAATGTGAAAAACGGGAAGTCTTCAGAGGCAAAAGTTTAAAAGGGCTTTAAGTCACGGATTCAGGTTAGCGTAAGCCAAGAGAAAAAGCTAAAATTATATTTCCCCAGCACCAGCCTTTAAATTTCGTAAATTAAAATTACTTATGCGTGTTACTTTAAAGTAGTGGCTTTGGCTAGTTCAATCACAGATTTTAAACCTTCAAATGATGACTCAGGATGAATCTTTTCGTCAACGTAACCATCCTTCCCATAAAACCGTAAAGTTATGTCATCATATTTAGAGTTAGCAATTTTAGAAGCATTTTCAAATGTTAACTTAACATTAAAATGCTCATGTGTATAAACAGTACTTCCTAGCGAACCACCATCTACTATTGAAGTATTGGTAGATTTTCCTTTATTCCAGCGATCTACTATTTTTTCCTTCTTTACATATATACTAACAGAATCAGCATGTACCCAGCTTTGCTGCATTGTTCGGACATCAGCACTTATGAAATTTTCAGTCAAATCTGGGTGATATACAAAGCGTAGTTTGTAATAAGCATGACCGAGCAACCAATGCTCAAAGTCATATCCACTATAGTAAAAACGATTCTCTAGATCATCAATAACCAACGCACCCGAGTGCTTAGTCAGCAAGCTATCTGGTACATTATACTCTGATGTTTTAATAACATCAGTATTGACAGGAGCCGTTTGACAGCCAACCAAACTCACTAACCCCAGCGTGAATACAAGCAAAAAAATCTTCATTATTTATAAAATCCAAATACTATTGATTTAAAACTTCTACTTATTTTAAAAGTTCTTAGCCGTCATCGATAAACTTTAATGGTTATCAAGAATGTAATTAAGAGGTTAAAATACACAACATTATATAAGCATTAGATAAATATAGAGTCAACGCTCAATACTTCAAGCAGTCTGATTCTTTTGAACCAATTTATTTAAATCTGTTTACTACAACTATGCGAAAAAAGTCTGAGTTCTCATATGAACATCAACCAACTCAAAGCTTATTGCAACGCCTTTCCGGGCGCATCAGAAAATCTGTCTGGTGCTCCGATCAACGTATTGTCGTATAAAGTACACGGCAAACAATTTGCTTATTTTAAAACCAGTGAACCCGAGCAGTGGCGGTTCAGTTTCAGAGCAACTTTTGAGCGATTTCTGGAGCTAACAGATCAACCGGGCATTAAGCCTGCGAGATACTTGCAACGTTTTTACTGGGTAACAGTGGTAGATGTTCAAACAATAAACGAAGAATATTTGAAGGAGTTAGTTGAGTGGTCATACCACAAGGCCGTATCTGGTTTACCGAAAAAAGTGCAGGCAGAGATTAATGCGATCTGTTCCGTCAACCATGAAAAACGACTAGACGAAGATATACAACTGTAGGTATTAACTGGCAAGAATTTTGGAGTATCCTACCCTCAAAAGCATGAAGAGCAGTTAAAGCCTGCTCTTCATTGACTAAATAATTAGCTTCTAATAATCAACAATATCCTTGTACATTTTTTGACAACACATCGGGTAAAGGTTGTATCACTTGAGAAATTTCTAGATGCCAGCAACGCCTTTCAACGATAAGTAAATCAATTATGTTTTTACCTAAGCTATCGACTAACTGTTTATTTTTTGAATAGAGTCGAGATTTAACTGTTTGTGACATACTCACTAAAGCCTGTTCAAATTCATCACGTTTGCTCATAGGTACAGACGAATATGGTATATCTAAAACATTTAAAGCCCGGTAAGTCGACTCACTCACAACATGCTTTGAGGTTCTTTGACCGAGAGCCAACCATTTTTTTATCTCATCTTCCATTTTAATTTTTACTTGATCTTCAGAAAGGTGATCTACGTTATCCCAAAAAACTTTATCAACTGCTCTACCCGGCGCAGAATATCCATAACCTCTGACTTGCCGTACAGATATCTTTTGCTTTTTAGCTTTCATCAACTGCCCGTGCATTATACGAGCTTGATCTTTAATAAGGCGTCGTGTGCTTGATATATCAATAGTGTCTACATCAGCAAAAGCCATTGCCGTTTTTAAAACTTCTTTGGTATAAAAACTTAATTCAGGTCTGGCATTCCTCCTGTATTTAATCACTTTCATAGAAGAGCGACCAACTAACTTAGTTTTGGCGACTAAGGTTTTAATTGTTCTTCCTTGTGGGGAGATTAAACCATCAGGGCGCCTCATCTTAACTACATTCTTTTGAAAACCAATAATCGCCTTTAGTGTATTTTTTCCATATCGACCATCTACAGATAGAGGTTTTACAACTTGCTTGTTCTTTATTACCTTGTTCAATAGCTCTTGAACTGTTCGAACGTCTTTAGAGCTATTCAACCCGCCCTTACCAACTGATTGCTTTATAACATCCATGTTTATAGACCTGTATAACTAATAAAATCACTATCTTTTCTACTTGAAAGTACTATTCCCCTGAAGGAGGTAACCAACTGTAAGTCATCATATTTTTGAACAATAACGATTGATAATCATCGGATACCGAAATATCTTTTAAACTGATGTAATGCTCTTCATCTCCATACTCACCTGGAATGGATATTGAAAATTCAGAGTTCTTAAGCGCCTCAATGCTATCCAGTTTCTCAGAAATATATTGATTAAAGCTTTCATAATTCTTAAACAAAGAAACGAGCCATGCTGCTGTTTCTTGACGGGATTTACGATCAAGAAAACCCTCCAAACTAAAATAAGAGATATCAAGACCTAAGCCACAATTTGCGTTATAGCGAACAAGCAATAAGTCTCCATTAGTGAGACTCACGAGATGCTCAGCTCTTTTGGCGTCGAAATTATTAAACGCAACAGACAACCCTGCCAAATCCACAGGTCGAATATCCATAGGACACGACTCTGGTTGTTCCGAGCAAGCAGCAACACTCGCAAACAAACTAAAAAAAATCATCAAACCAATTTTGTGTATCATCAACCTATTCCATTACTGAACTAAAAAATTATTATACTCTTGGATACCTAATGCCTTGGTGACAGGGATAAGTCCAAACTCCTTAACGTCTATCAGCGAACTGTTGATACGCCAATTCTGTGCAGATAGTATCGAAACTGATCTTATAGAGAAAAGACGCACTGCCTCTAAGTGTGACCCAGTCATGAATTCCATTTTCTCTTTATCAACGATATCAAGCTACGCCATACTTCTTTACTAATTTTTCCAACAAGCCCAAAGCCAAATTTAATTAATCACTTCAAGCAAAACGCACCAAAACCGCTCATAAAGCGCCACACGAGCCAACAGGACATGATATTCTTGACCGCTTGGTTGAACCGGATTTTCAACCTAGTCAAGAAACGTACTCATCACATGAAAGGACAGTTATGTTGAAAAGTAACCTGGACGTTGTTCTTCAATATTTTGAAATGGTCGATACCGGGAATGAAGGCTATCTTGAGCTTTTTACCGACGACGCTGATTTTTTCTTCCCTAAGTTCGGAAATCAAAAAGGAAAGGCCGCGTTAATTGAGTTTGGTGCCCGCATTAGCCAAAAGCTCGGTTCTATCTGGCACGATAAAGCCAATTTCCAATACATAGTCGCGCCGAACAAGGTAGTGGTTGAGGGACAGGAAGGCGGTACTTTGACCAATGGTACGGTCTGGCCCGACGGAGCAGTGTCTCAAGGCCGGTTTTGCAGTGTATTTGAGTTCAGGAACCACAAAATCTGCCGGATGTACATTTACGTTGACCCGGATTTTGGCAGTGAAGACCAGCGCAATGTGGCAATTTTTCATCGTACAGAACAGCCTGAACCCGCATAATCACAACGGTCGGACTTGGCTATTTAAACAATAACCCCCATTACGGTTTAATGGCCAACACGCGCTCTACCCCCGCCAACCGATCTCTGGTTTCCTGATCATCAGGGGTCAGTGTTCTGAGCTGATTCAGGGTGCCCTTAGCCGCTTGGTATTGCCGAGCCATCAACCAGGCATTGGCTTGCAATTTCAGGTTTCGCTCGGTTGGAGGTAGCTGTTTATCCTTCAGCGCCTTGGTCAGAATATCGCCCGCCAGATGAAAGTTCTCTTGATGTATTAACAGTTGAGCCAACCAGACGATATGCCGCTCCTTCACCACAAAACCATGAATATAAGCGGTATGAAGTGAGGTTAGCGCCAATTGAAACTTGTCTTCCTGCTGATACAAAGACGCCAACTGCTCCCAGTACAGCATGTTGGCGAAATGCTCTGCCAACAGTTTCAGAACATCAATTGCCGCTGCAGTGTCTTCCTGCTGCAAATAACTCGATAACGCCAAACGATACCAGTCTTCTGGCGCGAATGGATTGCCTTCTCCGGTCTTTAAGTCGATCGCCTTCTCTATCGCGCTCACCGTTTTCGGCCACATTTGTTGCTGAGCATAGCCTTGCGCTAACATGTAATGATCCTGAGCCCGAATGTTGATCGCTTGTTCGGGCGGTTTCACGGTCTGGTTAAACGTGGCAGCATCTTGCATCCAGGCTGATAAATGTTCCGTCCCCGCCTGCCATTGACCGTTACTCAGCGCCAGCTGCCCCAACGTTTTTCGCAAATTCAACTGTTCTTTGGGCGTAAGAGCATTCAACGACCAGGCTTTGAAATAAAAATAATACGCCTGTTCATTGTCTTCTTTCATTAACGCAAAGTTCGCTGAGAACTGGTGCACCAACGCTTGTTCATAATCATTCAGGCGCGATTTATTTAATCGATCCAATAAGGTTTGAACTTGTTGGTGGTCAACTTCTGGCGGTTGCGCGGTCGCTGATTCCCCCGACGTTTTGGGATCAATCTCAGGGTTCATGGCCGCTTGCAACTCGACAATCACCTTATAAGTATTAGGCCGGATACTCTGAGCCGCATCCGCCAATGCTGGCAACAGGGCCACTAAAATTACCAACCAGCCAAACCAAGCAGAAGCCGATTTATGTCGCAGGCCATAGTAAGAGGCGTTATTCACTGTTTGTTTACCCTCTATTTACTCAAAGTAAAGTTGAACGGCTGACGCGATTTAAAACGAACCGCCTGACCATCACGCACTAGCGGGTTAAAACGCCATCTTGCCAGCGACTTGCGTACTGTTCGCTCAAATACACCTTTTGGCTCCGCTTCTAAGAAGACAATCGAATCCATTTCTACCCGGCCTTCTACATCCACAATGAACTCCACCAACAATTTACCCGTTACTTTTCGTTGCAACGCTCGTCTAGGGTATTGAGGATTAACCCGTTTTTTAGGCATTTGTGCCATTTCCAACGACAGTTCGTTCACCAAATCGGTCGGAGCGGCCATGACCGGCACGGAAGGCGGCGTTGCTTCAATCTTAAATGAACTGTCGAAAGACACGTCCGGAACATCAATCTTGGGCATGTCCATCTTTGGCGCGCTCATGGCTTTCGGCATCGGAGGCTGAGGTGTGGAGTCCGGCTGAATGACCGGTGGCGGCGGAGGCGGTTCGCGTTCACGAAGTTGCACGTCGCTATCGAATCGCATTCGCAGCATGTTCAGGCTGAGCGCATCCTCTTTTTTCATTTGATATTGCTTACCGGAACCTGCCAGCTGCGCCATGAACATGAATAAACCGATCACCACCAACAATGCGGCCGGAAAAAACCACAACGCCCGCATTACATAGAACCTTGTGATGGTTTGGTTGCCACCGCAACCTGGGCAATACCGGCCAGTTTAATCTGATCCATGACCTTAATAAGCACTCCGGTTTTGGCGTTCTCATCGGCTTGTACCATCACCGATACATCCGGTTGTTCCACCTTCAGCCGCTCAAGTTTCGGGCGTATCATACGCACGTCAGTTTGATCGCCCTCTAACCAAATTAAACCGTCCGCTGTTACCGCCAACATCACGCCGGTACTTTCTTGTTTCTCTGCCGTACTGGCCGCCGGGCGATTAATTTCAACACCGGCTTCCTTCACAAACGTTGTTGAAACTATAAAGAAGATCAGCATAATAAAGACGATGTCGAGCATCGGCGTCATATCAATTTCAGACTCGCTGTTCTGTATGTCCAGGTTTACTCGGCTTCTCATTCTGTATCTCTTATCTATTGAATCGTATGCGTCGTGCTAACCACTCGACCAGCCAGGCCGTGGCACCTTATCCCGCTTTGGACAAAGCCTGCACCGAGCTCAGCTGTAGCTGGCTCCAGCGTTGCAACCAGGTGTACATCAACAAACCGGACACCGCTAATACCATCCCGGCCATGGTTGGAATGGTCGCTTTCGCCACCCCGGCAGACATCAAACGGGGGTTGCCCGTGCCGTTAAACGCTAAAATATCAAACACCTGAATCATCCCTGTGACCGTACCCAACAAACCGATCAGCGGGCATATCGCAATCAGCGTTTTGATCAATGGCAAAGACGCTTGCAGCGCCTGCTGCAATTCACCCACTTTGGTAATCTGAACACTGGGGCTTGCACCGGATTTTGACAGTTCCATGCAAGTACGTTGCTGCGCCGGAAAAATACAAAGCCGGAACCAACAACGCTCAAGCAGTAACGACCACATCACCAACGCAGTCCAGGCCAGGAGAAATAACACCCAGCCACCAGACTTAAAAAACTGCTCCAGCGATGCCTGCCAAACCGAAGGATCAAACAGCATTCTCTACGGCCTTTACAGGTGAATGGCTTGACGCTGGCTTAGAGCTAGTTGGCTGAATAGTAGAAGGCTGAGTTTTAAGAGGTTGATCAGAAGCCGCTTGTGCAGTGTCTTCCAAACGATCTGCGATCGAAGCAAACGCCACTTGCTGCAGCAGTTGAATCAGGCGTCGCACCCGAGCAGCGATCAGACTGTGAGTGAACAACAACGGAATCGCCACACACAAGCCCAATACGGTTGTCATTAAGGCCTGGGAGATCCCCCCCGCCATCAATTTAGGATCACTGGTACCAAATACCGTAATACTCTGGAACGTACCAATCATGCCAGTCACTGTGCCCAGAAGCCCCAGCAAGGGGGCTACTGCCGCCAATAGTTTTAAGAAGGTTAAACCGTATTCCAGACGAGGCACTTCTTTCAGCAAGGCTTCATCCATCCGGATTTCAATGTTCGCCAAGGCTTTCGCTGAATCACCGCTCTGAGGAGACGACGCTTGTTCCAACTGATCAGCAGCGTTCACTGCACTCAAGACCCGCCCAAGAGGGTTGCGATCACTTAATTCGGCCAGTTTCTTATACTGTTGCTTAATTTTAAGTTCAGCGAAAAAGACCGCCAACAAACGCCAAAGTGCAACCAATAAGCCGAAAGCACCTAACGCCAGAATGATGTAACCAATCAGCCCCGCCTGGTCAATGCGTTCTTGAATCGTTGGCGTTCGGCCCAACAGTTCCAGTAAATTGCCACGGCTTGGATCGACCACTAACTGATTGGTGTCACCGGCATAAAACGCCTGAGCCTGAGACTGTACAGAACCTCCCGGCTGACGAGCGAATACTTCCAATTGCTGATTAACGCTGTCGTACTTAAGGAACCGGCCCTGTTCATCAATCGCCACAAACGGGCCAACTCGCTGAACGTTTGACGCCACATAAACGCCATTCGGCTGCGCCACCTGAGCCTCAAACGATTTAATCTCAGAAGTGGCCGTCATTTCCTGCAACAACAAAAACCACAACCCCTGTAACTCGGCTAAGGTTGGAATACGTTTTTCATCTGCAAACGCGATTTTAGATAACCGATCTGGGTATTCGGTTGAAATTAGAGAGTCCTGCAACACTCCACTCAGGTCTTGTGCCTGTTGCTTGACCACGCCAAACACTTCGCCCAACTGGCCACTTCGACTTTTCAACAGTTCATTTTTTTCAACCAGTCGTGATTCGTTCTGGTCAAACAGATTTTTCAGACGTTCTTGATTTTGTTCTGCGTTCAGCAGCCGTTGCTTCGCGCCTTTTAGCAGGCTTGCTTGCTTATTATTCTCGGCAAGAAATTGATTCAACCGCGTCTGATCCGTTTGTTGAGATTGATCAATGCTGGCCTCAACGTCTGCCAACAAGGATTTAAGCGTTTGATTTGTCCCGCTTTCAGCGCCGTAGGAAAGCGAAGAAAACAACACTACCGCCAACAATGCGGCTGTCTTTCGGAAATATGTCATGGTTGTTTCCTAATTCCTTATGGTCTGACAGGGAGTTCAAGTAATTCAGGCACCGTCTGTTTTAACGCCAACTGAATGCCTTTTTGAATGGACCAGTTCTGTGACGAATCGAGTGCTTGCCAACGATGCTCATCGGCATTCCACTGGCCGCTTTGCTGGCCGTCGGACGTTTGGTAAAACAAACCGATCCGGCCCAATCTCAGAAAAGTCACATCTCGGTTGGCCTGATTGGCCATGGACAAAGTGCCGCTGTAGGCTTCCAGAGTCCGACCGTATTCCACCTCAATCTGATAAGCTTCCAGCACCTGACGATACTTTTCAGCAACACTGACGTCCGCACGATCCAACAACTTGGTCAAGCGACTCAAACGCACCGAGCGTTCGCTCTGTAAAAACGGCAGGTCGTTATCCACAAACGCAGTTAATGTGGAAAGCATCTTATTCAGCAACGGCAGTGCCGACTGCTCCGTATCAGTTAATGAGACCAGCTGTTGCTCCAGATCTTCCAGTTCCTGCTGCTGGGAGTTGATCATCGTCTGAAGCTGGCGATTGTAGGCTTCAATTTGTTCCGCGCGTTTTTCAGTTCGAACGTACTCGTAATAATCCTGCTGAGTTTGTTCATCCAGAGCATCAATACGAGCCTGTACCTTTGAAGAGACCTGATACGAAGAGGACAATTTCTTTTGAGACTGCTCCAGCTGCATTGCGTTTGAATTCAAACAAAAAAACACCAGGCCACAGCCATACAAGGTTTTCAGAACAAAAAAGTTCGGTTTCATAATCACCACACCAAATAAGAATGCTTCGCATTATACTTATGATTAACTCTTGCACAACCAATAAAATGATAACCGGCTGATGCACGACGTTTTTTATACGCTATCTCCACTGATCAACGAGCGTTGAATACTTACGAAACCTCATTTGATTACGCTCAGACCTTCCACAACTGTTGTACCTCACCAAGATACGAATGATTAATTATCACAAACAATAATATTTGCAGTTGATATTGATTATCATTAGAATTCGCAAAATTAATGAACCACCGCCAAACCACCAATCAACCGATACATTCGTCCGCTGCCTATTAAATTCATCAGCAGCGTTTCTTAACCTTTGGGGAACCCTTGTGAGTGCAGAAATAGACAGCAGTTTTGATCCGGACGCGTTACCAGAGGGTGCTTTACCAGATAACCAAACCACCGCACCTTCGGCCACCAAAGCCCGTCGCAAGAAAAAGAAAAAATTGACCGCGCACCGAGCTGCGTATCTTGTCCACAGTTTCATCGGCCTGAAGCTTTCTTTGCTGTTTACCATCGTATTGGCCACCGGCACGATTGCGGTTATTAATGAAGAGCTCGACTGGCTGATTTACGATGAAATGCGGGTGACACCACAGGCGGAGCGCCTGAATGAAGGCGAACTTATGGATCGGCTGGATGCGGCCTTCCCGAACGCAGGCATTTCATTTCTGACCACGGCCAACCAACGCCCCCATATGGCCGCGATGGCGCAAGTCAGCAGCCCCGAAGGCGGATTCCAGAAAGTCTGGATTGACCCCTACACCGGCGAAATCACAGGCCAAACGGACTTCCTGACGGTCGGTACCTTTTTCTCGATTCTGCACACCCGGTTGTATATGCCGGTCATCGGCCGGGCGTTGGTCAATGTCTTTGGGGTGTTGTGTCTCATTGGTTTAATTTCAGGCCTCATCAGTTACCGACGTTTTTGGCGCGAATTTTTCACCCTGCCAAGATGGAACGCCAAACCCCGGATCTTCCTTGGCGACTTACATAAATTCCTGGGGCTTTGGAGCCTTTGGTTCGTATTAATCATGGGCGTTACCGGCACCTGGTGGTTTTATCACAACCCACTTGTGTTTTATAAAGTAGCGCCGCAGGTATTACCTACCCGATTCATTGAGCCTCAACTGACGCACCAGGATCTCGACAAACTGGGGTCGGGTATTCCGAACAAACTGTCTTCTGCGGAAATCATTCGTTCCGTGAAAACGCATGACCCTGACTTTACCATTGGAGTATTAAGGCCACCTGAGCATAACGGGCAGGCTTACCGGGTCATGGGCACCAAAGGCGAAATACTGACCAGCGCCATGGACAGCAGTTACTACGTTCACCCTTACACCGGCGAAATCATTGGTGACCGTTTGGTGGAAGACATCACGGCCTTACAACGCTTCGATTATGCGATGGTGCCTCTGCATTACGGCACCTGGGGCAATGAAGGGGCAAGCGACCTGGCGGTCAAGTTGGTCTGGTTTATCTTTGGTCTGGGCATGACGGTGTTGTCGGTTTCCGGCATGATCATTTATTACCAAAGAACACGTTCTGCCACCAACAAGCTGTTGCCAGAACAGCCCACGAAACGTTTCTTTAAAAAGTCCTGGTTCATTTTCCGCCCTTGGGGCGGCCCTATGTCCGGCTTTAAATATCTGAACTGGGCGTTTATTACCGTCACTTGCATCGGAATCAGTATTGCCTTCACTTTGCAGCGCGAAGGCGCATCCGGTTCAGGTTTCCGATACGCCGAACAACAGGTGGGTGAATGGACAATATCACTGAACGCCACCGCCGGTTTGCTCGAAAAAGATTTACCACCGATTCGTCCGGGCAGACAAACCAATATGAATGTGTTCATTCATGGCGGCAACCCGAAGGCCATCAAATTCATGCATGTTAAAGCCCGTAAGCCAAGAACCATGCGCGCACCGGGTGCGGTCGTTCACGGTCAACTGGGCAATCAGCATTCAAACACTATTATGCCAAAAACGATCAAAGACAACGCCAAGCTGTGGGTCACCATTGAAGACTGGTACGGCAACTTTTATCAAGCCTCCTGGCCACTCATGCCCGACGGCAAGCAAACCATTGACCTGAGGCTCAACAATCAACCAACCACCGCCGAAGCATCGACCACGATTGAAATAAAGGAGACCCTCTGATGCGTTACATCCTTTTGATGGTACTGACAGCCGTCAGCTTACAGGCACGCGCTCACTACCCTCTGCTCAATTGCGAGTTCACGGAAAACGAACAATCCGCTACGGAGCAAGTATTTTGTGATGCAGGCTTTTCCGATGGCACCAAAGCCCCCAACGTGGTGATGGAGGTGTTTTCCGAAGACGATGAAACCCTAGTATCCGGCCATACCGATGCCACAGCCAAGTTTCAGTTTGACCGGCCGGAAGGGGTTTTCTTTATCATCATGGACGCCGGTCCAGGGCATGTTATTGAAATTTCTGATGAAGAAGTCAACTGAGCAAGGTCTGTTCCATGAGTAATCACCCCTCCTCACCACAAGCGGCGCTCTCGGTTGAAACGTCTGTTGAAACATCGGTTGAAACAATAACCCCCTGGAACGGTAAAACAGAAGATAAGGTCGTACTTAGCTTATCGGTGGGGGTTCTCGTTCTGGCGGCATTGCTGCTCTGGATCAGGCAACCCGCAGAAGCGCCAAGAACTCCGGCTTTGCCAAAAGAAGTTCGCCAAATCGTTACCGAATTGAGCATTGCAGTGGAAGAAATTCAAATGCTGCAATCGCTGGAAGGCATACAACCCAGCCTACCGGATCTGATTGAGATGGGCATTGCCCCCTTCGCTGATACCAGCCCTATGGAATCAGCAACCCTAGCCTGGCAAGAAGAACAGGCCGGGTGTTTCTTAACGACAACCAAAGGCCCGAAACAGCCAATACAAATCCGACTGAAAAACTTCGGCGAAGCAGCAAACAGCATTTATGGCATCCACTGGCGATACATAACGCCCGACATTAAAAACACCCGCCAGCTGGCTTGCGCAGATTCAACGAGTTGGGTGCATTTTCCGACCGGAAACGAAGTCGTCGCCCAAAGTGAAGTGGCCATCCAGGAAGGAGCACACGCCCATTGAATAACAAATTACTCACGGCTTTCCTATTGATCGTCGGGTTGGCTTTCTCAAACGCCTCTTTTGCGCAGCTGAATATCGGCATCACACTTCATCCTTACTACAGTTACGTCAAGCATATTGTCGGCGATAAAGCCACGGTAACGCCTTTGATCGAAGCCGGTTTCAACCCCCACGCCTATAAACTGGCACCCGCCGACTTAGCCCGGTTAAAAGCCATGGACGCCATTGTGGTCAATGGCATTGGCCATGATGAATTTGCCATTGAAGTGATCCGACAATTGAATTTGCCAACGCTGACCACCATTTACGCCAACGAGGGCGTGCCTTTGCTCAGTAATCCGGCAGGCACCAAGCACAACCCCCATACCTTCGTATCGATCGATGCCAGTATTCGTCAGGTGTATACCATCGCCAAACAACTTGCGAAAATGGACCCCGAAAATGCACGCTACTTTCAACGCAACGCACTCAGCTTTGCCCGGCAACTGAGAACCATCAAGAAAAATGCGCAACAGAAAATCGCGGGATTAGACCTCAGTCACGTTCGCATTGCCAGCACTCACAATGCCTATGGCTATTTGTTGCAAGAGTTCGGCATGACCATCTCGGCGGTGGTTGAACCCGCCCACGGCGTGTCGCCCAGCGCCTCCCAATTACAAAATACCATCAACAAAATCCGGGACGTCAACGTTCAGATACTTTTCACAGAATTAAACATGGAAAACCAATACGTGGACGTCATTGAACGCGAGACCCATTCCAGGTTGTATCACTTTTCGCATATGACTTACGGTGATTACCGGACGGAACTGGTCACTGAAGACATGACCAGCAACCTGAACACCCTGGTCACAGCGCTGACCTATGCTGCGGAACAGGCATTATGAGCCAGACCGTTTTAAGTAAGTACGCGATTCCAGGTCCAAGCGTTCAACTCAACGAAGTCTCCGTTTCCGAAGGCGAGTTACGGCTCCTCGATAACATCAGTACCGAGTTCTTCGCCCATGGCTGGCACGCGGTTCTGGGGCCGAATGGCGGTGGTAAAAGTACCCTGTTAAAAACCATCCTTGGGCTGACGGCTCATCAAGGCACGCTTCAGATTCTCTGGCCAGAACAATCAGAATGCAAGCTAGGCTACCTGCCCCAGTCCATGCCGTTTGATGCCAGTTTACCGATCTCGGTGCGTGATTATTTATTGATGTCGTTAAGTAAAAAGCCGATTTGGTTCAGCCGGAAACTCCCCGCTGAAATCCAGGCCGCCATCCAACAAGTACATTTAACCGAAAAACTCGACCGACGTGTCGGTGATTTATCAGGCGGTGAGCGCCAACGGTTGATGCTGGCGACGGCGTTATTAAAGTCACCCGATTTATTGATTCTCGACGAACCGATGACCGGCCTGGATCAATCCGGCCAAGCCGACGTGTTGGGCATTCTCAGCGAGTATCATCAGTCCGGCGGCACCATCATCATGGTTGAACATAACTGGGCCTTGGTCGAACAGCACTGTGACCAAGTGTATTGGATCGACCAACAACTCAAGCACCAGGCCGCACCGGCCGATTTTTTCACAAACCGGCCTCAAGACATTCAACCCCGGCTCGAAGACATCCAACCCAATTTGCCTGAACTCAACGCCTGACGTATTTATGATGACTACTCTCTATCAATGGTTCCAAAGCGCGGTCGATCATGGCTGGCTCCCCGAAATGTTCAGTTACGAGTTCCTGATCAATGCCCTGTTCGCCAGTCTGATGATTGGACCTATGCTGGGACTATTAGGAACTCTGGTGGTCGTTAAGCGTCTGGCATTTTTATCCGAAGCGGTCGGCCACAGTGTGCTCACGGGCGTCAGCATGGGCATTCTGCTGGGTGAACCGGTCACCGCACCGTGGATCAGCCTGTTTACTTTTTCCATCTTATTTTCGTTGCTGCTGCAATGGATCAAAGGCCGCTCAACCATTCCTTATGATGCCTTAATTGGGGTGTTTCTCTCGTTTGCACTGGCGCTGGGGGCGGCATTACTGCTGTATGTGGCGAAGCACGTCAATGCTCACCTCATCGAACAAGTGATGTTTGGCTCTATCTTGGTGTCCGGCGTAGATGATTTGATCTTACTGGCGGTGATTTCAGTGGCCGTGGTGTTTCTTGCTGTCCGGTTTGGCAATCAGGCGTATCTGGTCGCCATCTCACCTGACGTGGCCCACAGCCAGCGGATCAACACCCGCCTTCACGATTATGGTTTCGTCATCCTGATCGCGTTAATTACCGTTGCTGCCGTGAAAATCATTGGTGCGGTTCTGGTCGGGGCGCTGTTGCTGATTCCGGCCGCCAGTGCTCGACTGGTGGCGCGCGACCTGAAACAAATGCTGACGCTGTCCGTGCTGATTGCCACCACCAGCTCCGTCTTTGGGGTGTTGATTCCCATGTATGAAGAGTGGCCGGTATCAGCAGGCCCTGCCATCACTCTGTTTGCCTGCGGATGGTTTGTTTTATGTTTGCTTTTCCGCCAGTTCAACGCCAAAACAGCTTAAGGACAGCCCATCATGACAACATTTATGCGCCTGATCAGAGGCTTAATCGCCACCATCTTGATGATGTCCCTGTTCGCTTGCTCGTCACTCTCGACGTCACCAAACACAACCGCGAACCAGGAACTGCCCCAGCCACAAACAATTCAGCTGGCGACTTCGGTGCCTGTGATAGCAAGCATGGCACGCGAGTTAATAGTCAAAACCGCCATCGAGTTAATCTATTTACCCTCCTCCCGCTACAGCATTAAAAGGATTCCCGGCTGGTTAGCCAGACAACCCGTGAACGAATACCCTGAGGCGGACGCAGTGCTGGGCATTGCATCGGTATGGCCTGAATTGGATATCTATCCCCATTTACGCCTGCAAAATATCGCCATCATTCCTGTCGACCTGGCACATGCCTATGTGCCAGGCGGCGAACGAGTTGCCTTAACCGAGCGATCGGGCAATACCCCCCACTTTTTCTGGCTGAATCCGGCCAACAGTTTAATCATGCTGGGCATTTTACACCGGGATTTGCAGGCCGTAGTGGCAGGCTCGTCTCGCTTTAACGAGACCCACAAAGCCGACATCAAACGCCAATTGAATGCCAATCACTTACTCATGGCTCAAAAACTGCGCCAACTGCAAGTCGCCATAGATAATCAATTACTCGAATTGAATATGATGCAAGTCGTCATTGAAAACACAGACCTGAAAGAATTAGCTGCCGCAACCCTATTACCCGAAGCCACCAAAGGCGATGCCATTGAGAGCGGTTTTCCATCGTTGTTGATTACTAACAAGCAAGCGAATCATAAGAAGTTCAAAAACCTGCCCGAGCACATCTTGATTTGGCACATTGATGACTTTGCCAAACCCAGAGAAGGCCACTTCACCGAACGATGGGCAAATAATCTTGAGGCATTAAAAGAAAACACCACCAAACCCGAGAATCTCAACGCCGGAAAAAACGACGCTGAGACTATAATACGCCCGCGATGACCCAGCGCTTTAGTCCATCCATTTATGAACAACCCACATGATAACTTCCATATGATCTAAATAGTGCGTGATCGATGGCTATACTAAACAGCATTATCCTGAAGGCAGGTCAACTTTGAGGTGTTGTTATGGACTTCGATTCAGTAAAAACTAAGTTTTATAGTATCTTGTATTGCTGTGCTACCTGCGTGTTCATCTCACCAGCTCAGGCAGGAATTACACTGAACATGCTCACTTGGGAAGGGTATGCTCCAGATGCCCAGGTTACGGAATTCAAAGCCTATATTGCCGAAAAATATAACCAAGATCTCAATTTTAATATTACTTATATCTCCTCAGCGGATGAGTACTTTAATGGCATTCGAAGACAGGCCGTTGATATCATCGCTCCCAGTCATAACATCATCAAAGACGAACGTTATAAGTTGATTTCTCAAGGTTTAATTCTTCCTATCAACTTGGACAACATACCCAATTATTCGAAGATATTACCCAGTCTACAAAAGGCGGACTACACCACCGAAAATGGTGTGGTTTACTCAGTGCCTATGGTGCATGGCCCTTACGGTCTGGCATACAATACTGCAACCGAGGCTTCTGCCCCTGAGTCCTGGTCTGCCTTATGGGACCCTTCGTACAAAGGCCGCTATACTCTGAGTTCCGATTACTCAGAAGTAAACATCTACATTACGGCCCTGGCACTGGGCCTGGGCGCAGAAAACATCGCCAACCCCCAGAAGCTCTCTGATCCATTCGTTGAAAATAAACTGGCTGAGCTGATCGCCAATGCGAATAATATGTGGAAAGGCGTCGACACTGCAGATGACTTGGAAAAAAATACTTTGGCAGCAGCCTGGGGGTTTTCATTTCCTGAATTGGCCAAACGAGGTCAAGTTTGGAAAATGGCCAACCCCAAAGAAGGTACCACCGGGTGGGTGGACGGTCATGCAATTACCAAAACATTAGCAGATAAGCCTCAGCTTAAAAAAATTGCAGAAGAGTGGATTAATTTCACACTCAGTGATCAATTTCAAATTGACGTTATCGTCCGGGGCATAGGAAGCGCTCCGGTAAACGCATCCATCAAAAACCAATTAACGCCGGAAGAGGTCAGTCAATTTCATTTAAATGACCCTGATTATTTCAAAAATAATCGTATTTTGTGGCCGACATTAACCACTCGTCAAAGAAACTTCTTTAAAGCACTATGGGACAGGGCATTAAAAGCAAGTAAGTAGTTTTTAATGCCTTATCAATCTAAGGAACCTCTGAATAAGTCCCTCTCTGCTCAGGCCTATAAGAGAAATGTCTATTTGAGGCGCGGTTTTGAAGGCTAACGGGTTCGACCCGAAGGGTTACGTCAAAAAGCCGCAACAAAAAAGAGGCATTTCTCTTAAGGTCCCGAAGGGCGGGGCTTTAAAAACGTTATAACTGGTAACCACGTTATGTGTTGAACTTCTTGAAAAGGTCTAGACATTCTCTACGAAGCTCGCCTTGTTCTAACGTTTTTCTAGCGCCCGCTGAACTAGAGCGGACTTGTTCAGAGGTTCCCTAAGAGGGGCTACGACCCCTTTTGTACTCGTCGGGCGTCGATTTTGTCCTGAGTTTTCATCCGGGCTATTTCGCCTTCGCTCAGAGACAACTGTTCTTTCATATAAAGATCAATTATCGCTTGGTCTTGCTGATCATTTAAGCCCGCTTTGAACGCCAGATATTGCTCTCGTTTTTGCTGAAACGCCTGCCGTTTCTGATCCAGTTTCATCAAGCGTTCTGCTGCGGCATCCCCGTAATTCTGGGCATACACCTGATACTTCTCATGCACAGTCAAATCACTCATCTCGCGAGTCAGTGACTTATGCTGTATTGCCGCCTGAGATGATTGTCGCGCACGTAGGCTTTCAGGTGGAAGCCGGGCATTTAACGACTGCAACTGACGCTGTTTTTCCTGCTCACTCAGATCACTGGCGGCCACCGCCATGCGATCCAGCATATATTGATCGTAACGGTTGTCCTGGCCAAACATGGCTTCCGCTGTGGTTTGATCAAACAACGATTGCTGAAGTTGTTCTCTTTCCTGAAATACACGACGCAAACTGTTGAGATCACTTTGTGACACCAACTGAGACGGGTCATACAAGCGTGCCCAGATGTCCTGATCAAAAGACAGAGCATTCATTTGGGTTTTGTACTCAAGATAATCCCCCAGCAACTGATACGCTTGCTCATCCGCAGGCGCTTCAAGATGCTGATCAATGTACTGATGTAACCACTGTTGAATCTGAGTCAGGTCGACATCATCTTGTGCGGTAAGAAAGTAATCAAACAATTGTCGTGCATTGGCGTCTTTGACCAGATTACCCTGATCATCTGTGGTCAAAGCACCCAATACATCGGTTCCCCGAAACATCGGCGGCAACTGTTCGGGCCAATGTCCGGCCGTTGTATTCGCTTTAAAGTCTTTTTCCACGAAGTAAACGGGTACGTCATCCCGACGTAAATCCGATTCGGTCAAACGAATGACCTTGGACGTCGCCTCCTCAGCCAAATCCGGGGTTCCGCCTTCACCTTTCAACAGCTGGCTCACCATGGCCAGCCCGCCCACCACCAGTGTTCCGGTCAACAACATTGCTTTAGAGGACTTCTTCATACACTACCCTTTTCAACGCAAAAAGCAGCCCGAAAGGAGATTGGGTGAAAGTGCTTGCCCCCAACCTCCAAAGCGCTGCTGTATTCAACTACGGATTTATACCACTGAACTCAATCACTGAACTCAACCACAGAACCTACAAATCTTGATTCTTCAGACGGTTTGCCTGTTGAACATACAAGGTCGGAATGTCCATAAACAAGTGACCCAGTCCCAAGGTTTGGTTAATCGCGTCAAAATGGTTGTGCTGATAATTCATCTTGATGCCGTCGCCTAAACCGTGACCACAGTTTGGTACTAAGCCGTCCCAGACAATGTCTTTTGGCATGAACAAATCAACCACAGTAACAAACACCGAATCAATTGGGTCTAGCCAGTTAGTACGCGCTTTCACACCACCCCAAGAGAAGTACTTAACGCCATTCACTTCGGTGTTGGTAAAATATTCGCTGGACACTTCGCCCTGAGTACCATTCTGATTGTCCATACAGTCCTGAGCGGGCAAGCCTTGTGGATAATCTCGGTTGAACTGAGCAACGTTTTCCAGATTGGTCGCTTCGGCCAAGTCCAGAATGCTTTGCTGACCACGTTGTTCGCTGTTGTAGCTGCCGTCTTGTGGCACACCAGACAAGAACTCAACAAAGTTAAAGGTGTTATCGATCAGAAATACGCCGATCGTTTCGATGAAACTGCCTTCTTCAATGGCATCACGGAACCCGTTGGAGAAGTGTGTACCACGGTTCATTCCAAATACCGTCGTAACGGAAGCGATGCTCTCTGGCATGACAGCGGCCGCATAACGCGCCGCAAGCGCCCCCTGGCTGTGAGCAATCAAATTCACTTTCTCAGCGCCGGTAATGGCCAGGATGTTTTCCAGATCTTCAATCAATTCTTGCGAACGCTGCTCATTCGACTGAATCGAGCTCAGATTCGTCACGTAAACCTCTGCGCCTTTATTGCGAAGTTTACCTGTGATGCCATACCAATAATCAATGCCCAACGCGGTATCAAACCCAGCAGCGCCCGGAACCATTACGATAGGGTATTTGGTGGATGCAGACTGCTTATCCGAACCAAAGAAAAAACCAGCAAAGCTCCACTGACTGAGCAGCGTCATGCTTAGAATTAAGACAAATCGTGCCAACATTGTATTTAGTCCTCTGTTGTTTTTATATTTTGAGAGGCCAAGATACTAGGAATCAAAACAATCAGGACGAACTACCCAGATGGGTAGGCAAGACAGAGCGGGGCAAAAAATGTGACTCAGTTCTTAAAAACCACAGAGTAAAACATGACTTTTTTCGGTCATTCTCAGACATACCTTATCGCATTCAGACTAAAGCGGTAGAACCAAAGCATTCAGCCTTTCACTGGCAGGCTCTTTTACTGGCCTACACCTGCTCTTGCTTATCCATACTTACTTATCCATCCTTACTTACCCATCAGATAAGAGCGAAATAAATGGTGGATGTCTTCCAGTTTTTCTTCAATCACAAACGGCATAAGATTAGTAAACATATCCAGCAAAATCACGGCATTCACTGAGGAGTCGGTGGTAGTAGCACTGCGAATACGCTTCGCCATCATGGCATTCAGCACATGCAGGTTGTCATACAACTCCGTCAGGCCATCCAGTTCCAAATCGGTGGAATGGCCTTCTTTTTTTCGAAAGTATTGCGCTAACAAATACATTCCGGTGGCTCTGAAAATGGTGTCTTGTTCCGAAGCAAAGGGTAAATGAAAACGCGCCATCGGTTTCAAAAACGCCGTGTGCGGGCAACCGCTGGTGGCAAACAACAACCCTAACATGGAACTGATTCCCCGCTGCGCCGTCGTATGGCGGCTGACATTTCGTTCTGGCATGATCACTTCCACATCCATTTCATCATGCGAGACTATATTATCCAGGCCGGACACCACATCCACCAAACAGGCCGCCACCGGGCAATAAGGGCTGGCGTCTGAGCGAAGTGGGCAATGACTGCATTGATGAAACTCTAACGCAGCCCATTCAGGCAATGGACTATCCGGCGGGTTACTGATGGTCAGAGTGTCTGCATCAATTTGAAATTCAAACCGTTGTGAACTGTGTTTTTCCTGATGAAATACATAAGCGATATCTATCGTTTCCATATCATTATTCAGCCTTCCGGGTTAGCGCCTGGGTGATCGCATGTGAAACCGCCGTAGGTTCCACACCACTGTTTAATGAGATTAGCTTAATCCGGAAATAACGCAGGCAATCAAGGACGAAAACTTGCGCAGGGCACAGAAACAAGAACAGCCCCGACGCTCTGATCGGGGTGAAGACAAGCACAATTCAGTCACACGGAACTCAGGCACCCAGAACGCACGAATGTTAGTGAAACACCTCACCACTGAACCGGCCATGCTGGCAATCCGCCACCAGCTTTTTAAATTCACTTTGTTTTAAATGAATGAGAGATTGATGATCCCCTGCTTCCAGAAAAACATCCTTCTGCTCCTCCAGTAATTCATCATAAACGGCTTCCATATTATAAGCCCGGCCAATCGGTGGTACGGCGCCAGGCTCGCAATCGTCAAACATTTTATAAACACGACGTTCAGAAATTAAATGGAAGTCTCGCTGAAAGGTATCTGCCAACTTGTGCAGCCGAATCTTATTCATGCTGGGAAGTACCGCCATCATATAACGACCTTCGTGGTCTTCTAAAATGACGGCTTTGGCCAACTTCATGGGCGAGATTTTTGCCGCTCTGGCGGAATCAATAGAACTGTTAGACAACCCGTGGTGAATGACGTCGTATTGGATATGCTGTGCATCCAAATACTCGCCTACTCTGGCAACAACACTCATGAGGAACCCCTCCAGGATAGATGACTATAGAGAAAGTATAGAATCAGACCTGAGATATATCTTCCCTTTTTAACCTACCCCAGCAATGTCTGCCGAATACGCTCTGCAATTTCCTCCGGTCGCTCCTGCATAAAGCAATGACCGCCGTCCAGCGTTTCAATATCAAACACCGGCCGCTTTTTAAGCCGCTCCATTGAACGGGCAATGAACGGAAAGGTTTTCTTTGCCACCCAAATATTGGTCGGAGTCCTGACCTGCTTTAATAAAGGCCATAATCGTTTCGGGTAAGATGAGAAAATTTCAGCCTCCCGCTTCGGAGGACATTTTAAACCAACACCCTCCTGCACTTCTTGCAAAGCATAATCCACATACGCCTGCAGACACTCGCTTTGCCAGCCTTTGAAAGTACCTCGCTCATAAAAATACTCGAACGCGTCTTCTCGGGTTGGCCAGTGCCGAGTCCTTACTCTGGCCTGTTTGGCTAACGGCAACTGCTGAAGCAGTCCGAATAAGTCTGCGGTGGCCATGACCTTCAACATTCCGGGCGGGAAAATCACTGGGTCCAGCAAGATGGCCTGATCAAAGCAATTTCGATCTTTAGCCAACATTAAGGCGGTGATGACACCACCAAAGCTGTGGCCAACTGCGTAACAGGGTACTTTTTGCTTTGAACCATCGGCCAGCTCTGTTTCCGGTAAGTTATCCACAAAATGATGAACCACCTTTAAGGCCATGCTCGCACAACGGTTCCAGCCAACAAAGTCACCGCCCATATCACTGTCACCGTGACCGGGTAAGTCCGTGATGATCAGATCAAAGTCAGCTAATAGTGCCTTTAACAATGGCGCATACGTGAGTCCGCAAAAGCCATTGCCATGCAAAAAGTGAAGAATAGGCTTGCCAGTGAACTCGGTACGCCAGCCCCGTAACGTAAGATTGGGTTTAACCTGAAAAGACCAAGGCTCAAGTGCTGAAATCATGTTATGAACAACCATATCAATAAGTCTGGCGGCATTGTAGGGGGTTTATGCAAGATTAAAAAGCCGTATCGGCAGCGCCTGAGTCTGGTCACACGCTCTATTGATTAGGTCTATCGCACAAAAATCATGCCCGGCCCACGCACAGTTTTGGGCATGATTAAATGCCTCCAATCAGTGCCCTGAGCATCCATCTTGATGCGTTACCGCTCAACCCAGCTCATAATAAAAAATTTTAACCAATAAAATCAAAAGGTTAAATTCAACAAAAAATTGGCCTTTAATTTGCTAAATACATCAGCAGAAATTAACTGACCTATAAGAGAAATGGATTATGGCTTATATAGAACCAAGTGAATTTGTCACCAAGATGGTCGACTCAGGTGAATCCAAAGTGTACATGTCAACCAAAGACACGTTTATTCGTGCTTACATGGCAGGTGCAATTTTAGGATTAGCTGCAATTTTCGCAATTACCGTTGCCATTAAAACCGGCTCCCCATTGATTGGCGCCGTGCTGTTCCCCGTTGGCTTCATCATGCTTTATTTAATGAAGTTCGATTTGCTTACCGGTGTGTTTACCTTAGTCCCTTTGGCATTAATCGATAAACGACCCGGCGTCACCGTCGCTCAGGTATTAAGAAACTGGGGTTGGGTCTTTCTCGGCAACTTCGCGGGGGCACTAACCACCGCCTTCTTCATGTCTTTCATTCTGACTTACGGTTACAGCATTGATGGCGGTGCCATTGCGGCCAAAGTTTCGGCCATTGGAGAATCCCGAACGTTAGGTTATCAAGAGCACGGGGTAGCTGGTTGGCTCACTATTTTCATTCGGGGCATGCTGTGTAACTGGATGGTTTCAATGGGCGTTGTCGGTGCCATGATCTCTACTTCTGCAAGCAGCAAAATGCTGGCGATGTGGATGCCAGTCATGTTGTTCTTCTTCATGGGCTTTGAGCACTCCATCGTGAACATGTTCCTGTTCCCATTCTCCATGATCATGGGAGGAGACTTTACGGTGATGGACTACCTGCTATGGAACGAGCTTCCTACGGCTTTGGGTAACTTAGCCGGCGGCTTCCTATTAGTGGGCTTACCTCTGTATCTGACCCACGTCAGAACAAGCCCGGAACGCAAACTGGCTTAATTGCTGAAGAACCAAGGCCTCGGCCTTGGTTTTTTTTACTCTGACATTTGCAGTCCAGACGCTGCAGTACGCATGTTAATTGAACATTGAGCTCGGATCACTCAGCCCAATGCAATAGGAAGAAAACGCTTATGAACAAACTGGAAATGACTGAAAAAATCATGGTCGCCAAGGCCGAAAAGCAACTGACCTGGGAAAAAATGGGAAAGGCACTGGGGTGCTCACACGTTTGGTTAACGTCAGTGTGTTTAGGCATGAACAGCGCGCCAAAAGATACCGCATTTTCCCTGACCGAGTACCTTGGCTTAGAGGATGACGTCGCACATGCACTGATGGTTTATCCGACCAAAGTCTGGGATCAAGCGGTGCCCACCGACCCATTAATCTACCGCCTGTACGAAGTGGTCGGAGTGTATGGCGAAACCTTAAAAGAAGTGATTCAGGAGAAGTTTGGCGACGGCATCATGAGCGCCATCGACTTCTCGATGGACGTAGACAAAATAGAAGACCCTAAAGGCGATCGGGTACTGCTGACCTTAAACGGTAAGTTCTTACCCTATAAATCCTGGTAATGCCAAACCGGATTGACAACAAAACATGAGCAGGACACTTCAGGTCACCATCGGGCAAGGTTCAGATGCAGGCATAAAACCCGTGAATCAGGATTTTCATGGCGCTTATACCCCAAAAGAACCTCTGCTTAGCACCAAAGGCATTGCCATCGCCTTAGCCGATGGCATCAGTAGCAGTGATGTCAGTCAGGTGGCCAGCGAGACGGCGGTGAAAAGTTTTCTGGAAGATTACTTTTCAACGTCCCAAGCCTGGTCGGTCAAAACCTCCGCACTGAAAGTACTGAGCGCCACGAACTCCTGGTTGTTTGCACAAACCCGCTGCAGCCCTGATCGATTCAACAAAGACAAAGGCTACGTATGCACGTTCAGCGCATTGATCTTTAAATCCAGCCAGGCCCACATTTTTCACACAGGTGATAGCCGGATTTATCGTCAAGCAGGCCAACGTCTGGAACAGCTGACCACCGACCACCGCCGGCAAGCGCCTGAAGGGCAACACTACCTGACCCGAGCGCTAGGCATCCATGAAACACTCGACCTGGACTACCACTCACTTACCATTGAAACCGGAGACACCTTCCTTTTAATGACGGACGGCGTCTACGAATTTGTCAGCGACAAAAGCATTCTTCAAGCCATTGCTCAAAATAAAGAAGACTTAAACGCAGCGGCAGAAGACATCCTGAATGTAGCTCGTGAGGCAGGCAGTGACGACAACCTCACCATACAAATAGCGCGAATAGAAAACCTGCCAACCCCACACATTGAAGAAGTGCAGCAGCAGATAGACGAGCTGCCTTTTCCTCCGCAGTTGCAGACACGAATGCAATTTGACGGATACGACATTATCCGCGACATATACATCAGCAGTCGCAGTCATGTGCACCTGGCCATCGATCAAACCTCCCAAGAAAAGGTAGTCATCAAAGCCCCCTCCGCAGAGATGCGTGAAAACAAAGCGTACCTTGAATCTTTTATGATGGAAGACTGGATCGCCCAACGGGTCAACCACGCCCATGTGCTGAAAGCCATCCCCGTTGCCCGCCGAAAAAACTATTTGTACACGGTCACCGAGTTCATCGACGGCTGTTCTTTACGTCAGTGGATGCTGGATCACCCCAAACCGACACTCGACCAGGTTCGGAACATCATAGAACAAACAGCCTTGGGCCTTCAGGCGTTTCATCGGCAAGAAATGGTGCACCAGGATTTACGCCCCAACAACATCATGATTGACGCCACAGGTACGGTCAAAATCATTGATTTTGGTGCCACCAAAGTGGCTGGTATTTCTGAAATTGCACACAGTAATGAGGGTTTGGTTGGCACAGTTCAATTCAGTGCCCCGGAATACTTCATAACTCAATCAGGCGATCATCGGTCTGATATCTATTCCTTGGGAGTCATTGCCTATCAAATGCTCTGTGGAGACTTACCTTACGGTACCTCAGTGGCCAAATTGCGCAAGCCCTCAGACCTCAGGAAACTGCAATACCGATCCCTTCAGGAAAGAAACAACATCGTCCCAACTTGGGTGGATGACGCGATCAAAAAAGCCGTTCACCCCCACAACATCAAGCGTTACCAGGATGTGTCCGAGTTTGTCTACGACCTACACCACCCCAATAAAACGTTCATCGCCAAAACCAAACCACCACTCATCGAGCGAGACCCAATCCTGTTCTGGCAAACCATTGCCTTGCTGCTGTTAATGGTGGTGATAGGTCAGGGGGTATGTGTTTACTAAATCTATATAAAAAAAGCTTTAAATCATAACCATCACTCTTCCAGAATAATTTCGCCATTAGGCCCCCAATTCACTTTGGTAAGGCCGGGACTGGAGGCTTCCAGCCGTTCCAGTTCTTTGCGTTGTAAGTCAATCGAGGCTTGTTGTTGTCTCACCTGATCGGCCAGCATTCGGTTGGTTAACACCATATCCCGGTGCACTAACGCTTGTTTCATGGTGGTAATCAGGTCGTAGTCGTCCCAGGGTTTATCTATGAACCGGAAAATTTCAGCTTCGTTGATCGCGCCTAATAATCCACCAAGATCGGCTTGGCCGCTTAAAATGAGACGGGCGGAGTCGGGTTGGAATTTTTTAACTTCGGTCAGGAACTCCACACCGTTCATGCCAGGCATTCGATAGTCGGATAATATCAAATCAAAAGGCGTGGTTTGGATGCGTTTCAAAGCGTCGTCAGGTCGGCTGTACGTTTCAAATTCCCATTCGCCATTGCGCTTTAAAATACGACCCAGCGCCCTGAGAATTTGCTCCTCATCATCAACGATCATAATCCTGTACATAAAACGTCCTCTTCCACCCGACTCAACGCTTCGCCTTTTACCATTCAAAAGACTCATCTATCGAACTCTAGTTTGCCTGTTGAAATTCGTCCAATTTGAGAGCTGTTCAATCGGTGGATAGAACGTTCTGGGAATTGTACGTAATGTACCCACTGGTTGTTTCTATGCAGTGGCGACTCCCGTCACAAAGCGGCTATTCGAATACTTGAAAGAAAGGTCTGCTTCTATGCCATAGCTGTCATTAGGGTTACTTGAGGAATGTTTCTGCTTTGGCTGTCATAGCAACCCTATGTATTTAGCAAAAAGGGAAATTAAGTACCGAACAGAAAAAAACCTGATTAAGTCTGTACTCACTGAAGCCAATCTAGGCAAGTCACAATTATTTAAGGCCTATCCAAAGGGTGGCTTTCATCAATCCAATGATTATCAATATTAAACGACTGCTCATCCATTATTTGCCTCACAATAATTCCTTTAAAGATAACCATAGATACTAGCACACTCAACAGAAGTAAAATTCCGTTTCCGAGGAAGTTTTTAACTGGAAATTATTGGCATTGATCGACTCCAAACCCGTTCAAATTACCTGACTTACATTGACTACTTGACGGTTGAGACTGCTCCGTAGGTTCGGTAGTGCGGCTTGATTTGATTTTCTTCGTCTGCTTACTGGACGGCGCAAGCTTTCCAGTGAGCCCAATTACATCGCCGCTGTCGACATCGGTAGGAACTATACGAAGAGGTAGAGGTTTCTCCCCTGCTGGCCTAGTAACTGCGAGTGTCGGATTCGACATGGCCCACAATAACAACCAGATCGACAACCGCCACCCAACTCCCTTGCCTTGAATCATCATAATACGTTCCTCCTTCAAAATAATTGATGACGAACTAAGAATAGCATTCCCTTCCAAGGAAGTTTTGCGAGGGGCCAAGAGTTCACTCCTCCTTTCCGTGGAACTTTTCCAGCCAATTAATCTCTAATAAATAGAGTTATTGGAGTTATTATTTCTTGCGTGACAGAGTTATTGGGGTTATTATGCATTCAAGATAAACCACATAGGAAGCCAAATTTGACGTCAAGAGAAATGATTGCCTTGATTGAAGCTGACGGCTGGTACCTAGTTCGAACGAAAGGCAGCCACCATCACTTCAAGCACCCAACCAAAAAAGGGTTGGTCACGGTTCCCCATCCTAAGAAGAAATTTCCAATTGGGACATGGAACAACATGCTAAAACAGGCGGGGCTGAAATAGCCCCTTAACTCTTGACAAACCAAAACAGAGACACAGGTAAACAGTACTAGGAGAGCGAAGAGAGATGAAATACACCGTTGCGATTGAAGTAGGCGACGAAGATACCGCGTATGGTGTCACCGTCCCCGATATACCTGGGTGTTTTTCAGCGGGCGACAGCTTTGAAGAAGCCCTTGAAAACGCCAAGGAGGCTATCAACGGACACTTGGAGATTTTGGCGGAAGATGGAGAATTACCTCCAAAAGCCAGTGCCCCAAATCAATTAATTAATGGAAAAGAGTATGCTGGTTATATCTGGGCCGTGGTTGAGATTGATATAGAACCATTCTTAGGCAAATCCCAGAAAGTAAATGTAACCCTACCAAATCTAACCTTACATCAAATAGATGAAGTCGTGAGCAAGAACCCGGCGTATAAAAGCCGGTCTCACTTTCTACAGGTCGCATCCATGCACGAATTGCAGTGCGCCTAACCCGATCAAAAGCCAGCAACTATGCTGGCTTTTGCATATCTAAAAAACGCATCCACCCTTTCCGTGGAAGTTTTGCAGGCATAAAAAGCCCCGAATTAACGGGGCTTCTCACTAACAACTGAATCAACTATGCGTTAATTTTTATTTCTATACATGAAGGATCAATATCTAACGTTTTAGCAAGCCCTTCTTTTGCTTCAGAGATTGTCAAAGGGAGAACTTCAGACTCTAACTTGATGTCAACCTCTGGAAACTCCTTCCACTCAAGCCCTGAAAATTCCACTTTGTGTTCATTTTGAAAACTGGTTACATCTGTGTAAGCAACCGGGTTCCTGTTACCTGTCCAAGCATCTGGAATATTAATTTCAGCATACTCACTAAACTGAATAACCAGACGACTACCGGTAGGTGATCCCGCAATATTTGAAATCTTACCGACAAGGAAAGCAGCTCCTTGTTTTATGTCCGTATTACTAGGAAAGTGCTCTCTCAATGTATTGCTCTTAGTAGCTATGACATATGAGCACTTCTCTAATCTTTTTTTATTTGCAGACCAATATCCTGACCCCCCCTCATTAATCATTGTCTCCAGAGGCTTGCTAGTAAATACCATAACAACATTATCGTTCATAAATTTATCCATCTTCCAGATTTTGTTACAGATAAATTAGAACCATAAAGCAATAGTGTCAACTATAATGTTATATATAAACTTATATTTATTAAAAAGCATTCGCAACAATAGCACTAAGGTTAACCGGATCGGTCGTTAATAATTTAGTCGTTGTCTTTAGGCTCCTATTACCAAGTAAGTGATGTATGTGAGCCACGTCATACCCCAACCTTTTCAAATTCACTGCAAAGGTACGACGCCCCGACAATTTACTCGGATTCTCCACGCCAGAACGGCGCATAAGTTGTTTTAAGTGACGATCTAAGGCATCTGGCGAATATGTAGCTTTACCCGCTGGCGTCACCTTAGAAACAATGGAATATCCGTCGCCCTTATTTGTAAAAAATAAAGGTTCTTCAGGGTTCAACGAAAGATAGTAATCAGGATGGGAGCCAAGACCGATTTTCTGTTTAACCCGAAAACCTAAGTAACTCTGTATTAATTCTTTAAGGCGCTTACTGGATAGATATATCTTTCGATCCAACCCGTTAAAAGACTGACTACCGCGAATAACAAAAGATTTCACAAGCCGCCCCGATTTTTCTAGAACGTCGCCTAATTGAATCCGGTTTATTTCTAATGTCGTGCACGGTGTACCTAGAAAAAAACCAAGCAAACACAAATCACGTTCAGGCTGTTCGCTTTGATCTTCGGATACTTTGAATAGCCAATCTCGTTGGTTCTTTTCGAGCACGGGAGGCAATGGCATGTCTGTATAACTCCAAATAAAGGAACAATAACGACAGCATAGACAGGATTTAAGAGAAAACTAAGGATGAGAAACAAACAAAAAGAGACTTCCACGGAAAGCAGCAAAGACGAGGGTTCAGGGATTTTCGGCCGATTTGGTGAACTTGGTTTGTCTACTAAGTAAACCACCAAGGAAGCCCAAACCATGTTTTACTTATATCGTGCTATTAATCGTCGTCGCCGGAATTCAGTGCCTCGACCGCCTTCCAGACCCCCTCGTTTGGGCTGTAGCCCTGGTAGTTATTTGGTTTTGGCTGTCAGAGCAGACATTTGAACGCTGCAATGATGGGAAACAGCGCTTTTAGCGGTCCAGCCCGAAGGGCGAGCATTGACAATGCTTGTTAAGCATTCTCTCGGTACGCTTTAAATTCATCGAGATAGACCCAAAAGAACTCCCATGCTTTTTCCCAGCTACCCTTTTAAAACTCTATAGCTCTAATTGGACTGCAAGACATAGACCAACCAAAACGATTGCTAAGATAATCACCAAATTCCTTAAAAAAGGATATATCGCTTTCGATATTATGGGCATCTACTGCAAGCACATCTAATATAGTTTTTTCTGATATAAACTGCCCAAGAAGCTTAATAGTTTAATGGAGGGAACCTACCAGTCTGCCCATTACTTTATCTACTTTTTCTAAAATTTGTCTCAGACCAAATGTACCAAGGCTTTTCACGATTTCCTATGGAATTCCTCATTGAATAAATCAGAACTTTCCTTAAAACCTAAGCTAATGACTCACGTTGAAAACAGAGAACACAACAATGTCCGCTTTCGATTTGATAGAAGACGCAGATAGGAGCAGAGATCTTTTATGATGTTTATATGACCACTTGCGAAGGAAGTGGCCAAGATAAGTAACAATGACCCCATAAGTTGGCCATAACGGACAACTTATAAGTTCAAAAAAAGCGAAAGATCCTATGCAGCCTGACCCTTTTTGAAGCGAGTCGCCCTGTCGTGCGGCGCATCGAAATCCAGCTCTGGCCCCACAGGGACAATACCGGTTGGGTTAATCGTGCGATGGCTGAAGAAATAGTGACGCTTGATATGTTCCATGTTTACCGTTTCTTTCACGCCTTCTACTTGATATAACTCACGCAGATAATTCGAAATGTTCGGATAATCCATCAACCGCTGTTTATTGGTTTTGAAATGGCTGTAATACACCGCATCAAAACGGATCAAGGTAGTGAATAAACGCCAATCGGCTTCAGTAAGTTGATCCCCTGCCAGATAGCGTTGCGAATCCAGCACTGACTCCACCCAATCGAGCGCATCAAACAACTCAACGTAAGCCTCTTCGTAGGCCGCTTTTGAGGTCGCAAAACCGGAACGATAAACCCCGTTATTAATGGCGTGATACACCCGCTCATTGACCCGATCAATTTCCGGGCGCTGCGCTTCCGGGTAAAAATCGAGCGTATTTCCAGTCAGATCATTGAATGCTGAATTGAACATCCGAATGATCTCTGAAGATTCATTGCTGACAATGGTTTCCGTTTTTTTGTCCCATAGGACCGGCACGGTCACCCGGCCGGTGTAATCCGGTTTGGCTTTGGTGTACACCTGATGATGAAATTCAAAACCGTAGAGCGGTTCGTTCGGTTGGTTATCAGGAAAAGATTTAAACTCCCATCCGTTTTCCAGCATGTCCGGATTAACCGCCGTAACAGAGATATAATCTTCCAAGCCTTTTAATGCGCGGAAAATTAAGGTTCTGTGCGCCCAAGGACAAGCCAAAGACACATACAAATGGTAACGCCCTTTTTCCGCTTTAAAGCCGGCTTCGCCTGTTGGTCCTGCACTGCCATCCGCCGTTAGCCAACTATGAAACTTACTCTCTTCACGGACAAACTTTCCGTTGGATGATTTAGTGTCATACCACTGATCAACCCACTTACCTTCCACTAATAATCCCATGATCCAGCTCCTTTAATAAAGTGAGACTTTTGCACGAAAGCTACAACGACTAATAACAGCGTTAAAAATCTCCTCAAAATACTCATTTACGACCAGTAATACCCAAAGGGGCACACTGACTCCGCTTTTTCGTTAATTTTTGCCTTGTTCTAAATCGCTTCACTGTCCGTGCAAAGGTCTCAAAGTGATTGATCGTCTTAGGCAGACGCTTTCAGACGAGAAGAAATGAAGTTATCCACAGACAGGCTGCCTGCGCCGGCAAACACAATAGACACAGCAGCGGCTAGTAATGCCAAGCCAAATTCATAACCGTTGTTACTCAGAAACAAACCGTTTTCAAGGTGTACCGTGACAATGGCCACCACCATAGTAAACGCAGCGACCAAGGCGGCGGGCCTTGCCAACAACCCGATGATCAGCGCCAGTCCGCCGAAAAACTCAGCCGACCCGGCCAAGAAAGCCATCAGCAACCCAGGCTCCAGCCCAATTGACGCCATCCATTGACCCGTACCTTCCAGCCCGTAGCCGCCGAATGCACCAAACAGCTTTTGAGCGCCGTGGGCTAATAAGATGATTCCCACTGGCAAACGCAACGATAATGCTGCGATGCCTGCGTCGGAAGATAGAAGTTTCGTGATGTTTGTTTTTGAAATGATCGCCATGATGTCTCTCCGAATCGTGTGCTTGATTGCTTAAGAGACATACTAGCCATCGAATAAACTAATTAAAAACAGATAAATTAGACAAAAATAATCTACTTAATCGATATTTATCCCTTCCGGCGTTCGTTCCTCAGCCACTCTCGCCTGAGCGGCTTGTGGCTCTTCACGGCGCAACACGCTTGTACGAAAGACATCCTTGATGTCCTCCAGTATCAAGTAGTGGCAAGGAATCAATATCAAGGTAATGAAGGTTGCGAATAACACCCCAAACCCGAGCGAAATGGCCATCGGAATTAAGAATTGCGCCTGGGTACTGGTTTCAAACAGTAAAGGTAATAGACCTAAGAAGGTGGTCAAAGAGGTTAAGATCACAGGCCGGAAACGGGCCGCACCGGATTCACGCACGGCTGCCGAGATGGAGATGCCTTCGGTCTTCACTTTGCGATTCACAAAGTCCACCAGCACCAGGCTGTCATTCACCACGATCCCGACTAAGGCCATCATCCCCATGATACTCATGATCGATAAATCCACCCCCATCAACCAGTGGCCAAACACTGCGCCGACCAACGAAAACGGAATCACCGACATCACAATAAAGGGCTGACTGTACGACCCAAACGGAATCGCCAGCAACGCGTAAATAGCGAACAATACCATCGCCCCGCCCCACACAATGGTACTGAGTGAATCACGCTGCTCCGCCGCTTCACCCTCCAGGGTCACCCCGACAGAAGGGAACTGAGATCTCAGGTCTGTTAGGTATTTTGATAAATCTTCGGTCAGCAACGTCATATTCACGCTGGTTTTATCGATGTCCGCAATCACGTTCACCGAACGCTGTTGATCCACGTGATAGATTGCCGCAGGTGAACGGCCCCACTTCACCGAAGCGATGTCACCAAACCGGGCCTGAGCACCGGATTCCGTGGTGATCAACAACTCTTCCAAGTCCGCCAATGAAGCCCGCTCGCCCTGTGGATAACGCACCATAATACGTATGTCATCACGACGACGCTGAATCCGTTGCGCCTCATTACCATAAAAAGCTTCACGTACCTGCCGGGTCACTTGCTGTAAGTTAAAGCCCAATAACTCGGCTTCAGGCCGCAAAGTAATTTGCAACTCCTGCTTGCCGTCCGAGAGGTTATCGCTGATATCAAACACGCCATCGTAAGTGGCCAGTTTTTCTTTAATTTTATCGGCCACCACAGACAAGGCCTCAATGTCCTGGCTGATTAACTGCACATCAATAGGGTCACCCGGCCGACCAATTTCAGCCCGAAAGTTAAGCTGATCAATCCCAATCACCGGGCCAATGGCTTCACGCCATTCCCGAACCAAAGTGGCACTGTCAATGCTCAGCGTTCGGTTCTCAGGCGGGGTGATTTCAAATCGAACCGCACCGACGTTGCTTTGACCTGAACCACCGCCACGAGAAACGCCTTCCGTCGCCAGAATATTCTCAATGATGCTTTTGCCCGACTCAGGATCAATGTACTTTTCCTGAAGCGTCACCGCCGCCTGTTCAATGCGCTGCACCACTAACTGCGTTTCCAATAATGGCGTGCCTTCCTGCATGGTCAGGCTGGCCTTGGCCGTTTCGCTCTGAATACGGGGGAAAAACACAAAACGGGTCCAGCCCTCAGAGATCAAAGTAATGGTCACAAAGAACACACACACGAAACTGAACCAGGTCAAATATCGTCGGTTCAGCGCCTTATTGACGATAGGACGATAAATGTTATCCACAAATTTGGTCATGCCATCGGCGAAAAACTGCTGAAAACGCACCGTCTTCGGTGGCTGACCACCGTAATCTTTAAGCTGTTTGATGTGCTTCAAATGCGCCGGCAAAATCAATTTACTTTCCAACAAAGAAAACAACAGCACAGGAATGACGACAAACGCCACCTGCTCAAACAAAACGCTTAACCGACCATCAATAAACAAGAACGGCATAAACGCCACTACGGTGGTCAAAATGCCGAAAATCACAGGCACCGCCACTTCTTTCGTGCCGTTAATGGCCGCCGTCAGTCCATCCGGGTCCCGGGTGTAATGGCTATAGATATTTTCTCCGGTCACAATGGCATCGTCCACCACCAGCCCCAACACCAGGATGAACCCAAACAGGCTCAGAATATTAATGGTGACACCGAACACCGGCATCAACGCCATCGCTCCCATGAAGGTCACAGGAATGCCAATCACCACCCAGAAAGCAATAACAGGTCGCAGAAACAACGCCAACAAAATAGACACCAACAACGCGCCTTGCCATGCGTTGGTTAACAGCGTATTGACCCTCGCCTTGACGATGGTTGAATCGTCGTCCCACACTCCCATTTCGATATTGGGCGGATAGCGATAACGATTATCCTCAATGTACTGATGCACCACTTCTGACACACCGATCGCGCTTTCATCGCCCACCCGATACACATTCACCACCGCCGCCAACTTACCATTAAATCGGGTAAAGATAGGATCTTCTTCGAAGCCATCATCAATGGTCGCTATATCATCGAGCCTGAGCTCCGCCCCGTCTTCAAACCGTTTCACCACGATATTGGCGAACTGACCGTAATAATACGCCTGAGCTTTGGCCCTCAATAAAATCTCGCCGGAAGGGCTGCGAATCCGACCCGCCGATAAATCCAGCGACTGGCCTTGAATGGCATTCGACACATCACTGATGGTCAGCCCATATTCACGCAGTTTGTCTTCTGAGACCTCAATACCAATTTCATAAGGGCGAATGCCTTGCAGGTCGGTTTGAGTCAAACCCGGCAACCGCAAAAGTTCATCACGCACTTGTCGCGCCAGTTGGTTTAATTCCTTTTCATCCAAATCGCCGGACACCACCAGACTGAGCACTTCCCGTTTTATCAGAGGGCGCTCAACAATCGGCCGCTCCGCCTCCACGGGCAAGGTAGATAAGGCATCCACCCGGGATTTAATGTCATTCAATAACTTTTGAGGGTCTTCTCCCGCGCGAACTTCAGCGGTGACGACCACAGACCCTTCAGTAGAGCGGGAAGTTAATCGATCAATTTCAGGGAGATCGGCAATGGCTTCTTCAATCTGATTGGCAATGCCGGTTTCGATGTCTTCCGGCGTGGCGGCCGGATAACTGACCGACACATTCACCGTTTCCAACTCAAACGAAGGAAACACTTCCACCGGTATTACACGTACCAACGAATACATACCAGCAATGACGATTGCCACCAGCAATAAGTTCGCAGCCACATGATTTCGGGCAAACCAGGCGATCATAACGCCACCTTCTGAGCATCACTGGTTCGCACTTCCGTCACGGCTTCATTCTGGTCAACAGAACCATCCTCGCCATCTCGATCTTGGTCGCTTGGGATCACCTCGACTTTGGTGCCGGTAATCACATTGCCTAACGGCGTAATGTTAATTTCATCACCAGAGATCACCCCGTCCCGAACCACAACCACCTGCTGATCTCGCCACACCACATCCACCGCCTGCTTATCCAGACGCTGCTCAACCACCTTCCAAACGTAACTGCCATCGATTAAGGCCTGACGCGGTAAGATGATCACATCCGACAACACTTTGCCCTGAATGCTGGCCGTCACATAGTCGCCGGGCAGCAGCGGCCATTGGCTGATGCTTCCCACATCCGGCAACACTTCTGCGATCAATTGAATCTGTCGGCTTTGGTCGTCCACCGTACCGCTGTAACGAACGATTCTGGCAGACCATACCGTTCCTGGTTGGCCATGCTCGGAAGACAGAGCCACATTACGAGCTCCTGAACTTTGATCCTGCAACGCCGCCCAATCCAACATAGAACGCCAGCTGGCAGAAATGGGTAAGCTCACCTCCAATACGTTGCCAGCCAGCTCCGCCACACTGTTTCCGGGACTGAGGTAATGGCCAAGATCCGCAGATTGTTCGAGCACAAAACCATCGAACGGCGCCCGAATCTGAGTACGCTCCAGATTCAGTTTCGCTTTATCCAGCTGTGCCTGAGCAGATTCCAGTTCCGCTTCAGCGGCAGCCAACTGGGGTTTACGCAGAACCAGATCCGGCGGTTCAGACGCGTTTTGCAGCGTGCCTGCCAACCGTTTCCAGTCTCGCAATGCCTGGTTGGATTTTGCCTGCTCTTCTTCTTGGGCCAGTTTCGCCTGATTCAGATTGGCTTGAGCCAGCTTCACTTCCGCCTGATAATCCCTTGGGTCAATGGTAAGTAACCAATCACCTTCTTTAAATCGCGCGCCCTTTCGAAAATGCTCAGACACCGCCACCACAGTACCGGACACCTCCGCCGCTAAGGTTGATTCAATTTTAGGGCGAATCAAACCACGGCTGGGAAACAAGGTTTGGTAATCTCGGAGTTCCGTCACCACGGTCTCAACTTGCAACGCCGGTTCCGGTAATTGGGCACGTCTTTTAACTTCCGGTTTGAAGTTCTTCAAGCCGTAGATAATCATGGCCGTTAACGACAACACAAGCACAGGCAGAATGATTTTTTGTAGATTTGTGGACTTACTGACCATCGGATGAACGCTCCTTAAATTCGCCGCCCAGCGCTTGATGTAACTGAATTCGATTCTGAAAATACAGCACTTCTAACTGCATTTTTCGGCTGGTCCGATCAAACGCCGTTCGCTGCGCCTGTAACCAGGTATTGAGGTTTTCCAGCCCCGCTAAATAGCTCTCAAACGCCTGCTGTTCGGCTTGTTTAGACACCAACACGGTCTCGCTTGCGGCACCCAGTTGCAAAGCAATCAGGCGATCACTATCAATGGCTTGTTCGACCTCCGAAAACGCCGTTAATGCGGTTTGGCGATAATCGGCAATGGCCGCTTCCAGTAAATACTGTTGCCGTTGCTCTTCCGCTGCCAGCTTACCGGCATTAAACACAGGGGCAGTAATGCCACCTAAGGCATTCCAAATCAGCTCATCACCGCGCAATACGTCAGACAAGCTGTTACTGGTCGCGCCAACACTTGCGGTTAGAGTGAAACGGGGTAGTCGGTTACCACCCGCAACCAACACTTCGGATTGCTGACTCATCACCTCCGCATACGCCGCCTGAACATCCGGCCTGCGTTCCAACAATGAAGAACTCAAACCGTCGGCCAATTTGGGCATGCTCGCAGGCAGCTGATCCGGAATATCATCCATCAACGACGGATACCGGCCCAACAATAAAGACACTTGTCGCAGCGCCTGATTCAGCGTTTGTTTTTTTTCCAACGTCTCTGTTTGACCGTTCATTAACTCGGCTCTGGCCGAGTACACATCCAACGCCTCGCGAATACCGGTACTGAAACCGTCCTCAATCACCGCCAGACTTTCTTTTAAACTCTTCTCGCGGGCCTCCGCCAACGCAAACTGGCGCTTGGCTTCTATCGCGTTCAACCAATCAATGGCCACTTGTGACGCCAAAGACATCTTGGCCCAATAGTAGGATTGCTGCTGTTGCTGTGCCGTCATCAAGGCAGCTTGTTCCGCATCGGACAAACGCCCCCAGATGTCCAACTCCCAGCTTAAATCCAAGCCTAAATTATATTGATTGGTGATCTCGCCAAAACTGGAACGTGACCGACCCCCCTCCAGCGAACCGGTCACTTCTGGCAACAATTCCCCGGTCGCAATTTTTGCCTGCGCTCTGGCGGCTTGCCAACGGGCCGCCGTGGCTTTTAAATCCTGGCTGTTGGCCAACGCCTCAGCAATTAACCCGTCCAACTGGTGGGATTGAATAATGTCGTGCCAAACCGTCACCACCGCCTCTGAATCCGACCTCTGCCACTGGGCCGGCACTTGAGTATCCGATAACGCATTAAAAGACGAGTGTTCTGACACCGTCTGACCCAAGGTTGAACAGCCAGACAAAAGTATGACCGCCAACACACCGACCAACGACTGTATTTTTTTATTTGATTGCATATGCCCTAAGAATTTCAAAACGAAAAGTAAAATTATTATGGAGAGTATGGAAACACAGCCCACCCAGATAGTGTAGAGCCTTTACAGTTCTTTAGGTTGCTAAGAAACTGTTTACAAAGCCTTTACTGAGTTTGTAGATAACCAACACAATTAAAGGTTCCGGCCTCTACGAAAGAACGACTGAAGGATGATTCAATATAAGACTTGCCCTTCCAATAAGTACGCCCATACAATTCCTTTGCTTTAACGCTTCTTAGCTGGCGCTAAGAAAACACGGAAGAATAATAAAAAATAAAAGGATGAATATGTTCAGTCAAATAACCCGTTTAAGCTTGGCATTATCATTATGTTCAGCTTTTCTCACTGGTTGCAGCAGCAATAGTTCCAGTAGCGACTCAGACGAAGTTCTGACAGGCCAATTTACCGACAGCCCGGTGAGTGGGTTGACCTACACCACACCGACGCAATCCGGTGTCACAGATGCCAATGGCTCTTTTAAATATTTAGAGGGTGAAACCGTCACCTTTTCGATTGGCGCAACCACCCTTGGCAGTTCACCTGCGCAAGCCACTGTGACGCCATTTGATTTGAGAGAAATAACCCGTGATATCCAAGATGGTATAAATATTCTAACCCGATCTTCAGCCGATCAAACTCACCACGCATTTCTGAATATCGCCACACTTTTGCAGACACTGGATCAAGACGGTGATCCGGAAAACGGGATAGAAATCACCTCAGAAGTCTCTGCTTTATTAAGCGATATTCGAATCAATTTTGATCAGAGTTATTTCCGTTTTAAGCGCGATCCGTCTTTCCGGACGCTTATAAATTCTGCAAATGATCAAGCTACTTTCAGTGAACACCGACCTGTTCGCCCGCCCTGGTTAGTAATGGATCATTTGTATACCCAGCAAAAAATACAATTACCATTAATGGAAACCAGCTATTCAGAAGATACTAACGGAGATGGCGTTAATGAGTTCAGAACAACCTGGTTTCTAAATGATCAAAGCTATCTTGCCAGAATAGAAAAAGATACAGACTCGGATGGGATAGCAGACAACATTGAAAACATGACCTACGATAACCTAGGCATGCTTATTCAATTATCTGAAGAAAATAATGAAGAGAATAGCCCGAATATCGTTTCGCATTGGTCATACGATGCTAACTTAAAGCCAACTCAACAAATTAAACAATTTTCCACTGGGGTCGAACATATTCAAACCTCTATATTCGATGCCTACGGCAATCAAACATATTATGGGGAAGACAAGGACGGAGATGGCGTTCCTGAATTTACTGAACATTGGCTATATAACGAAAACGGTGAGCAAATACTTTACGAAGAAGACTACAACGGCGACGGTACACCTGAGTCAATTACAGAAACTATATTCGATGTTAACAGTACATCAACCCGAACAGCTTATGATTTCGACTTAGATGGTTTACCAGAAGTGGAAGCCTTAGTAATAGAAAAATTTAACGAAAAGAGTCAACCAATATCAACCTCTTACACAAGTAATGTTGTTTTCTTTAACTACTCTTTTTTTTATTTCTATGATGAACAAGGGAATCAGATCAGACAAGAAAGTGATAACGACAATAACGGCACGATCGACGTCGTCTATTTCAGTTATTATGACAATGAAAATAATAAAATTCTAACCGAATCCGATTACGGTGCTGATGGCTCGATAGATGCCCGAACCTTATACAGCTACAACGAAATGGGCCAAGAAACCCGAATTGAAGTCGATAACGACAATGACGGTATCTTTGATTCAATCACCAGTTATGAGTTTGAAAACGGTAACCGTATCCGTAATGAAGAAGATACAGATGGCGACGGAATTATAGACGAGTCCAAAACTTATACCTACGATGATTACGGGAATAAAACCCGTTACGAATGGGACAAAGACGGTGACGGTTCGGCAGACTACATTCAAGCATCGACGTACAGTGGAAGTCTAAGTTGGCGACCATTCTTTGAAGCAGTTACAGACAATATTAATTATCCAGCAGTGAGAATAAGGCTGGAGTTACCTGAGCCCATTCTGCAGGAAAATCCCACTACCCGAATAATTTTACAGAAACCAAATCTTTAATTTCACAAATTAAAGGCAAACTCCGGAAGCTCGTCTATAGTAAAAATTCAGACGAGTTTCAGGAGGATTAAAATGTCTGGTTCTACGAAAACCCCGGCGACTTTAAGGGGGCCTATCAGTTTATATCACGGTTCCGAGAATTCGGATAAGCTCAACGAGTGGCAGTTGCACGAGCTTGAAGTATTAAAAAAAGAATTAGATCAACAACGAAAAACCCAGAAAACACGAACGCCTGAGGGGGATTAATCTCCCCGCCCATCAAACCTTCATTATTTATCCTGATGCCAGAATGGCATACCTACGGTTGGAGTGCTTGGTTTCGCTGTCTGGCGCTTCAGCATCAAACCGGCATTATGCGCTAACCGACCCGCTTCCACCGCAGTTTTAAAGGCTTTGGCCATCATCACCGGCTCTTGTGCTTTGGCCACCGCAGTATTTAATAACACGGCATCAAAACCCATCTCCAAAGCCTCGGCGGCTTGCGAAGGTGCACCAATCCCAGCATCAATGATCAAAGGCACTTGGGTGATGCGCTCACGAATGCTGCTCAGGTTGTATTTGTTTAACAAGCCCTGGCCTGTGCCAATGGGCGCGCCCCAAGGCATCAAAACTTCACAACCGGCGTCCAGTAACTTCTGACAAACCACCAAATCATCGGTGCAATATGGCAAGACTTTAAAGCCTCGCTTGATCAATTCAGCAGCGGCTTCAATTAAGCCATACGGGTCGGGTTGCAGATTGTAATCATCCCCGATCACTTCGAGTTTCAACCAATCGGTTTTAAAAATCTCGCGGGACATTTCAGCCAGAGTGATCGCTTCTTTTGCGCTCTTACAGCCCGCCGTATTTGGTAAGAGCTGCAAGCCCATTTGCTGAATGTACGTCCAGATTTCATTGGCTTCGCGCTGTTCTGCACTGCCTTGAACGTCAGAGCCACTTCCGCCACCAAACATCTGTCGGCGCAGCGATAAGGTAATGATTTCAGCACCGGAAGCCTGCACGGCTTCATGCATGATGGCGGGGGAAGGATACAACGCCGAACCGATCAATAAGCGACTGTCGAAGGTTTTACCGTAAAGAGATAATTGATCCGTCATGATCAGCCTCCTGCGATCGGTGAAAGCACATCCAACTGGTTGCCTTCCGCCAGAGTTTGTTCTGCGTACATGGAGCGAGGCACAAACTCGCCATTAATGGCGACCGCAAAATCGCCTTCAAAGCCGAGCTCTTTCAGAACCTCAACCAAATGCGTTGCATTTACTTGCGTTGTTTCACCGTTAACCAGAACTTCCATTACTTACAATCTCAAAGCTAATTTTTAACGTATTGAGCCATCATAAAGACTCAACGAACTTTCTATCCTGATCACTGAGCAAACCGGGATCAATCATCATCAACACCTGATGAACGACCACCGGGCTGAGTAAATAACCATGGCGGTATAAACCATTCGCACGAATCAAGCCTTTTTCTGCTATGACTCTTGGCAGATTATCCATCATCGCAGGCCGGCAATTCACCGACTGTTCGATGATTCTGGCTTCCGCAAACGCCGGATTAATAGTATACAAGGCACTGCTCAGTTCAAGGCTGGATTGTACACTCATTGGCGACATATCACTGCTTTCAATTTCGGTGGCACCAATCACAAAATGATTGTTCGGCTTGGGAGCTACGTAGAGCTTATAACGAGGATGCATCAAGCGAACCGGGCGATTGAGCTTCACTTCATGACTCTCAACATTGAGCACTTCACCTCGCACCCCTCGCAGTCCTTCTATTTGAGGCTTGGCGCCCAAACCACGAGTATCCAAGACCAAGTCGAACGCATATTTTTCATCGTCTTCGGTGATGATCGAGTTCGGCTCACATCGCACTTTGGTGTTTTCGACCAATTGCACACCGTGTTTTTTCATATCCGCCAACAAGCCATGCAGGATTCGGCGATTGTTTAAATCCCCTTCCGGTTTCAAATACAGTGCGTGATCAAAATGCGATAAAGCAGGCTCTAAGGTGCGGATTCCGACGTGATTCAAGGGATCAACCAAATCATCCAATCCTGGTCGACCTTCGGCTTCTTCATTGACCAGTTTATGACGAAGGTCGGAATAAAACTGATTCAGTTCGGTCTGATCCTGCGGATGCGCCACCACCAGACTGCCCGCATGGCGAAAATGCATGGTCTGCCCCAGTGACTTTTCCAGTTCCGAAAGCCATTTGGGCCAAATTGCCAAAGACTGCAGCCCCATGTCATAAACAACCCGAGGGCTGTGAACCAATTCGCTGAGCGGAGAAATCATGCCCGCCGCCGTCCAGCAAGCGCCCTTGGGCTGTTCAAAACCGGCAGCATCAAACACCGTGACCGGATACCCGGCTCTGGATAAGTGCCAGGCGCATAAGCGACCTAACAAGCCTCCGCCAGCGATTCCAATGGTGTGCTTTTTAGCGCTGGCAGCGGAGTCATGTGCCACAATCAGACCTCAGTTCAGATATTCATCCATGCCTTACAAGGCACTTCGATTTGCGAATTTTCAAGACTGGCCATGATATAGGGGATACGTCGAGAATCAAAGCGGATCGCTATTTTTGGGCGGCAACACAACAGAAATTGTTGATTCAGCGCAAACCCCTTAAAATAGCGCAACGCCAACCGACAACAATATGAGAACCGTATGATTCACGAAAGCAACTCAGACATTATCCGCTCCAGTCAGCAACACACGCTGGCCAACGGACAACCCGCCGAGTCCCTGGGTTTTCATAACGGTCTGAGGTTGGTTTTAAGCGCCAATACCCTGGCCATGTTCAAAGACCTTGAGTCGGTGGAAGACCCGCTCGGCAATGGCTTAATTGCCAGCACGGTGTTAAGTGAAGCCCAGCACCTGACACACCGTCAGGGGCAATTCATTGAGTCCTACAAAGCGGGTTTCGTGCGCTTGATTGACGACCGGGCGCTGCTGGTCACGCCCAATCACATTCAGCTGTTTCCCTGTGCTCAGGACGCACTCAGAAACCAAAATGAGATCGCCAAATTGGAACTGGACTAACCCAACCCGTCGTTTATTTGTATCCGGCGCTCTCTCTGCTTGACTGTACCACGTTCATCGACCGATAAGCGGCGCTCTGTTTTTCTGCCAAAGTTTAACTATTCTTAATATCAGAATTAAGGAACACGCGTTGAGCGCTGACGCGCACTTGGATACAGAAACTTATGCGGAAGATTTATGTGGGATAGCGGCATTCATTTTAAGGTGTATCGGGAAATCGTTGAAGGAAAGGTAAAGCTGCCGAACCTTTCTGAAAACACCATGAAGATTCGCCAAATACTGTCTAACCCCAATTATCAAATGATGGATCTGAAATCACCATTAAGTGCCAACCCGGAATTAGCAGCCCTCATCCTACAGACAGCCAACTCTTCCCAGTATTATGGCATTGCCCCCGTCGAGACCATTTCAGAAGGCATCATTCGGCTCGGCAGCGAGCAAGTCACATCGCTTTTGCTGGCGCATTCATTAAAAGGGTTGTTTTTATCCGGCCACTTGCCCTCTCAGCACCTAATTCGAGGATTATGGGAGGAAAACCTGCAAATTGCCGCCTTATGCTCCGCCATTACCCAACGCATTCAATACCGGGACCGAAGCTTCGCGGAAGACAAAGCCTTATTGGCGGGCTCGCTCTACCACATAGGCACATTGATTTTGCTTGGCTATCTCTATGAAAAGCGCTTACCTCAACCTACCGGGGCCGAGGTGCGACGCATTCCGGAACACATTGCCACTAGCATCGCCGTCATTCTGGCCAAAACCTGGCACTTAGACGACGAACTCATCGAATGCGCCCGCAACCGAAACAGCTACAATGTACGCCGACCCGGCCCGGTCGTCCTGCAGGATATTCTGGACACCGCTGTGGTGATCCACAAGCACCATCATCATGGCGATTGCAGTGTCCCGTCATTGGCCGACTGTCATGCATTCAACAAATTGCAGACACACCACCTGATCCGAGATTCCGCAAACAGTTTTTTTGGGGCTGTTGAAGCCCATGCCATTCAAATTCTTAAAGAAATCTCCAGAAATTTAAAATCCTGATAAATTTTCTGCAGGCCATTCAGACTGAGTCTAGACTGTAAACGTAACCATCTATTCACTCTGAATTTACAGGAAGTAACTCTATGAGTCGCAGCACACCACTGCTGATGTTTATCGTTTTCAGCCTGACGTTTCTGCTAAATGGTTGCACACCATCTCATCAAGACACCCCAGTAAAAATTGCCATAAACCCTTGGCCCGGTTACGAGTTTTTATTTCTGGCGCAAGAAAAAGGCTTCTTTGAAGAAGAAGGCATTAATATAGAACTGATTGAAATGGCTTCTTTAGCCGACGTTCAACGGGTTTATACTCAAGGCCGGGCGGACGGCTTGGCCAGCACCATGATTGAAGCGGTGCAGGCATCCGGGTTAACTCAGGAGCCTCTGTCGATTATCCTGATTCCAGACTATTCCAATGGTGGCGACATCATCCTTGCGCACAAAGACATTCAGACCATCGGCGACTTAAAAGGTAAAAAAGTGGGGGCGGAAATCGGCTCTTTAGGGATGTTCATTCTGTCACGGGCGCTCTCCAAAAGCGGCCTGTCCCTTCAGGACGTCGACGTACTCAACGTAGAACAATTAAACGCTGAGCAGAGCCTGAAGAATCATAATATTGACGCCGTCGTTACTTACCCGCCTTACTCAACCTCTATCCTGAAGCACGCGGATTATCATGAAATCTTTAATACCACTCAAATTCCGGGCGACGTCATCGACACCATAAGTTTTCGTTCATCAACGCTTGAACAACTTGGTCCTGACTGGATTCAGAAGTTTCATCAGGCCTGGGATAAAGCGCTTCAATACAGCCAGAAATACCCTATGGAATCCCACCAAATCATGGCCGACCGAGAAGGTATCACACGTACTGAATTCACCGAGGCCTTAACGGGTTTAAAGCTGCTGACCAGTCAACAAAGCCAAGACGCTTTGTACAGCCAACAACTCAAAGACAACATAATGAACGTTTGCACAACGTTGAGCAGTGCTAACACACTGAGTTTCAGCTGCGATTCAATACACACCTTACTGGCACCTTATTCAGGCTCAAACTAAGTCATGATAAAAAAGCCAGCGCACTCCATATCCCTGAAGTTATTAACCCCCCTGTTTGCGACCTTCATTGTAGCCAGCTCATTGTTGTATGTTTTTTTTTCACATAATGTAAACCAGTTACTCGATAACTTTGTAAAAAAACGCGCTTTCGAACTGGCCGAATTGCTGGTCATCAACATCGAAACCAACTCTTCCCAAAGCAACCTAATTCGCAATCTCAACTCCATTGGTTCCTACGATGACGTCACCGAGATTTATTTACTGGATCAAAAAAGTCAGGAAGTGCTTGCCTCCAACAAAAACCGTTACATCAACAAACACCTGAATGAAATTCGCCATCAAAAAGTTAAAACAACCCTCACCAAGGCGCTCAATCAAAATGTAAATGCATTTACCAAACATCAGGAAAGCCAACAACATTGCTTATATTATTATTTCAATGTCATTTCTTCAGATAAACGCAGCATACGACCATTAGTGTTGGTCTTAATTCTTAATGAAAGAAGTTTAACAACCGCCCTACAAAACTTCTTAACGCCCCTGGTGCTCTCACAAATTGCGGCCCTTGTCCTGTTTGCTGCCATTTTCTATTTTGCCACCCGACTGATTGTCATTGGCCCCATTAATAAGTTGTTATCGGCCATCGCCATTGGCCGAACCCAACACAAAGCCATTTCAGTGAAACACGATTCCTTCGACGAGTTAGGCGTGTTAATCAGCGAATACAACGAATTAATGACGTCCCTGCACAGTTATCAATCGGAGCTGATTTTAGCAAAAGAGAAGTCCGATGACGCCGCCAAAGCCAAGAGCGAGTTTCTGGCGACCATGACCCACGAACTGAGAACGCCATTAAACGGCGTCATCGGCATGAGTGATTTACTGTCCAGAGAAGTGATCGACGAACAACAAAAATACTACGTCGATACCATTAACAATTCAGGCACCCAGTTGCTTGCCATCATTAACGACATTTTAGACTTTTCCAAAATAGAATCCGGCAATCTGGAACTGTCCAACATCGTTTTTGATCTGGATGAACTGATTCAACAAACCTGTTCGGTACTTGAGTTCCAGGCAAAGAAAAAAAATCTGCACCTTACTTACATTAATGCCTTCGAAACAACACCCGACACAGTGTGTGGTGACGATGTCCGATTAAGGCAAGTCTTAATCAATCTTATCGGTAATGCCATCAAGTTTACGGAGCAAGGCGGGGTGACAGTCACACTGTCTGCGGCGAATCAGGAGGCGCTCCAAACCACAAGCAACGACCCCGCCACAGAGCCAAACATCGAGGAAACGCTCGCTTTTTCGATCACCGTCAAAGACACCGGAATAGGACTCAGCCAGGATCAAATCTCCGGCCTGTTTAACAGTTTTTCACAAGCAGACTCCTCCACAACACGACGCTTTGGCGGCACCGGCCTGGGATTAGCGATCAGCAAAAAAATATGCAATAAAATGGGCGGAGAAATAAGCGTCAGCAGTGAAGAGCACCGAGGTTCAGCCTTTACCATTTTACTCACTCTGCCTCGAATCCTTCATGACAAAGCCACCCAGCCGACGCAGCAACCATCACAGCAACCAGACGTTGATAACTCAGGCGCAACCTCAGATGTTTTAGACACAATCAAAGATCCGGTTGAAGTTAACCGGAGATGGCAACAAAGTGAATACGGCAACGGAGAACGGCAAGCCAACGTACTCATCGTCGATGACACTTTTATTAACCTGGAAATCGCCGCCACCCTTCTGGAAAACGAAGGCATGAACATAATCACTGCGTCCGACGGTTTGGACGCACTGGATGTTTGTTCCAATAACCACTTTGATGTAATTCTAATGGACTGCCTGATGCCTAACATGGACGGGTTCCAGGCCACCGAAGAAATTCGGAAAATCGAACTGCTGAGCCACGAAGAAAACGGGCTGGAAGAGTTACCTGAGGAGCTGCCGCGTACTCCAATCATTGCGCTGACGGCCAGCGCGCTGCAGGAAACCAAAGACAAATGTAACAACGCAGGTATGGACGACTTCGTGCCGAAACCATTTAACAGTGAGCAATTAATTACCACTGTTAAATGGTGGTTACTCCGAACGTTATCGTGACCTATTCACGAAGTTACAGAATTTTATTCAACGCTTGCTCCAGATTCGACACAGCACTGGCTGGGTCATGAAGCTTCTCCAAACCAAACAAACCGATTCGGAAGGTCGCGAAATCTTCTCGCTCGTCGCATTGCAAAGGCACTCCGGCCGCCGTTTGCAAACCCGCTTCCAAAAACTTCTTACCGCTTTGCATCAGAGGATCACTGGTATAACTCACTACCACGCCCGGCGCTTTAAAACCGTCTGCAGCAACACTGTTAATGCCTTTGCTTTCCAGCATGGTTCGAACGGCATCACCCAAGGCCTGCTGCTCTTGCTTAACCTTCTCAAACCCGTATTCCTGGGTTTCAAGCATGGTATCACGGAACTTTGCCAACGCATCGGTCGGCATAGTGGCATGATAGGCATGGCCGCCATTTTCATAAGCACGCATAATGTCCAGCCACTTTTTCAGATCACAGGCAAAACTGCTGCTGGTTGTTTCTTCCAGTCGCGTCAGCGCTTTTTCACTTAACATGATTTGCGCCGCACACGGCGAAGAGCTCCAGCCTTTTTGAGGCGCGCTGATTAATACATCCACGCCCATTTCTTTCATATCAACCCATAATGTGCCGGAAGCAATGCAGTCCAACACAAACATGCCGCCCACGGACTTAACGGCATCACCCACGGCTTTTAAATAACCGTCTGGCAGAATCATTCCCGACGCAGTTTCCACGTGAGGCGCAAACACCATGTCCGGCTTTTCACGCAAAATAGTGGCAACCACCTCGTCGATCGGTGCGGGTTCAAACGGAGACTGAGCAGAATCCTGCTGTTGTCTCGCCTTCATGACGATGGTTTCGGACGGAATACGCCCCATCTCGAAAATCTGACTCCAACGAAAACTGAACCAGCCATTTCGAATCACTAAACACTTTTTATCGTGAGCAAACTGACGAGCCACGGACTCCATACCAAACGTACCGCCACCGGGAACCACCGCCACCGCATCTGCGTGATAAACCTGTTTCAAAATGCTGGATATATCGGTCATGACGCCCTGAAAACGCTGCGACATATGGTTCAATGCGCGATCGGTAAACACAACGGAATATTCCAGTAATCCGTCCGGATCAATATTAGGCAATAGCCCTGACATAACATCTTCCCTTCAAATAATTTTTTGTAATATGTAAAAAGTTAACCAATACGTTAGTTAGGGTTGAATTGTAAATCAAGCATTAAAAATATCAGCCACTCATTAGCTGAAAAATCCCTGATCTGTCACAAAAACAAACACACACAAACCTTGTTGTAATGGACGCATACGACTGTATTTTGAGAAGGAGTAAGGTGTGAAAAGATGAAAAAAGTTCAAAAGTCCAAGACGGAGCAATAATCGGTAGAACCAATCAGAAGCAATTCAGCTCACCCTGCCAAACTGACCTTGGAGCGCTGAACTAAATGATTATCATGACAAAACTGGTTGGACAACGCCATCAACTGCTTCAAATCAATGCCCGTATCAATGCCCAGTCCATTCAGCATATACACGACGTCTTCGGTGGCCAGATTACCACTGGCTCCTTGCGCGTAGGGACACCCGCCCAACCCTGCGATCGAGGTATCCACCACTGAGACCCCCATTTGCAATACAGCAAAAATATTGGCCAAAGCCTGGCCGTACGTATCGTGGAAATGAGCCGCCAGCTGACTCACTGGAACATACTGAGTCAGGTGTTCGATCAGCCGTTGAGTTTGAAGCGGAGTGCCGACGCCAACGGTATCGCCCAGAGAGATCTCGTAGCAGCCCATGTCCAGCAAGGTTTGACTGACCCTCGCCACTTGCTCGACCGGGACATCACCTTCGTAAGGGCAACCCATGACACAAGACACATAGCCGCGCACCTTAATATGCTCACGTTGAGCCAAGGCCATTACAGCATCGAACCGAGCCAGACTGTCTGCCACCGAACAATTAATGTTTTTCTGGCTAAAAGTTTCTGAAGCCGCACCAAACACCGCCACTTCGCTCGCGCCAGCCTCGAGCGCCAACTCCAGACCCTTCAGGTTAGGCGTCAATGCCGCATATGTTTTTCCCGGTTGTTTCGATAGCCCGGCCAGCACTTCCGCTGAATTGGCCATCTGGGGCACCCATTTCGGCGACACAAAGCTACCGACCTCAACATGACTGACGCCCGCCTGAACCAAACCTTCAATCAATGTTGTTTTCTGATCCGTCGGGATCATTTGAGCTTCGTTTTGAAGCCCGTCTCTTGGCCCAACTTCCACAATCCGCACACGGTTCGGTAAGTTGCTCACCACACAGGAACTCATTCGACGACCTCACTTTGACGGCGATGACCCTCAATAACCCGCGCTTCGATGTCATCCGCTTCGACCTCAAGCAGGGCAGTGCCTTCTTCTACCTGGTCACCGCTCTTATACACCACCTGACCCACGACACCATCGTGCGGTGCCGTCAGGGTGTGTTCCATTTTCATCGCTTCCATCACGACCAGAGGCTGACCTTTCGTCACCGCTTCCCCCTCAGCAACCAGCACAGACACAACATTTCCATGCATAGGAGCGACCACCCCATGGGTGTCATGTTGATCTTCCTCCAGACCGAAATCCGGTTGAGCCAGTTCAAACACAAACCTCTGCTCTTCAATAAACAACATCATGGTATGGTCGCCCAGCCCCGATGTCTTACGATCCAGATAAATATGCACCGGAATCTTACGGCCATTCACTAACGCGTAATGATCATACCCTTCGCCTTTATCAAACCGAACCTGGTGACCTCGCCCAACGCGCGCCACTTGATAACTTTGCGCTTTATTTGAGGTCAATTGCAGCGGGTAGTTCGCTTGCTCAAACCGTAAGGTTAACTCTTCCGATGGCAGCGCGTTCATTCGCCAACCGGCCGGAAAAGGCGAGGTCTTCGCCCTCGAATCCACCCACCAGGCGGCCGCCACCGCTAACGCCAAATCTAACGAACTCTGCGGACTGGCCGCTAACGCCGGCTGATGCTCTTCAATAAAATGAGTCGACAACTCAGCCCGGGCAAACGCGGTAACATTCAATAACCTGAGTAAGTAATCCCGGTTGGTTTCCGGCCCGACCACATAGGTATTAAGCAACAAGGATTTAATCCGCATCAACGCCTGCCTACGGTCTTCTCCCCAGGCAATGATCTTGGCCACCATAGGGTCATAAAAAACAGAAACATCATCACCCGACACCACACCGGCATCAATTCGCGCCCAAGGCACATGGGATTGTTTTGGGAATTGCAGGTGCTGAATTTTACCCACCGACGGTAAAAAATTATTATCCGGGTCTTCTGCGTATAGCCGTACCTCAATGGCGTGCCCCTTAATCGACAGCTGATCCTGAGTCAGCGGAATTTGTGCACCGTCCGCAATTCTTAATTGCCAGTCCACCAGGTCAATACCGGTGATAAACTCTGTCACCGGATGTTCGACCTGCAAACGGGTGTTCATTTCCATGAAATAAAAATCACCCGAGGCATCCAGTAAAAACTCAACCGTGCCCGCGCCTTCATAACCGATGGCATGCGCGGCTTTGAGCGCGGCCTCCCCCATTTGCGTTCTTAATGTTTCTGAAACGCCAGGCGCCGGCGCTTCTTCGATGACTTTCTGGTGTCGACGCTGAATGGAGCAATCCCGTTCGAACAAAAACACCCCTTGCCCGAACTGATCGCAAAAAACCTGTATTTCCACGTGCCGGGGCTGAAGAATATAGCGCTCCAGCAATACATGATCGTCGCCAAAACCATTCATCGCCTCACGCTTGGCCGCATCCAACGCATCCTCAAATTCATGCTGCGAGGTGACGATCCGCATGCCTTTTCCGCCCCCGCCTGCCGACGCTTTAATTAATACCGGAAAACCAATATCAATCGCATGTTGCTTTAACACGGCCGGGTCCTGAATGTCGCCATGATATCCCGGCACCAGCGGCACTCCGGCTTCTTCCATCAACGCTTTCGCTCGGGATTTAGACCCCATAGATGCAATGGCATTACCACTTGGCCCAATGAACTTAATGCCCGCGCTGTCGCATTCATCCGCAAAATCGGCGTTTTCGGAAAGAAAACCGTAGCCTGGATGAATGGCATCCGCGCCCGTTGTTTTAGCAGCAGCAATGACTTTATCAATCACCAAATAGCTGTCTTTGGCTGGCGATGCCCCGAGATAAACCGCCTCATCAGCCAACTGAACGTGCTGAGCCAATGCGTCTGCGTCGGAATAGACCGCAACGGTCTGAATGCCCAATTTCTTCGCCGTCTTAATCACCCGACAGGCAATTTCACCTCGATTCGCGATCAATATTTTCGAAAACACGTCATTCCTCCGACTGATTCAAATCCTGTTGCCAACTCGGCGGTCTTTTATCCAAAAAGGCTTTTAATCCTTCCTGACCTTCCTGGGATACCCGTACTTTCGCAATCCATTCGGAAGTGGTTCGGACAATCTCCTCACTTAATGGCCTGGCAACCACATCCGCGATCAACTGTCTTGATTCACTCATGGCAATCGGTCCATTGGCCAGCAAGGCGGTAATCCAAGCCAAGACCTGGTCATCCAAGGCTTGTTCATCCTCCACCACTTCATGCAGCAGGCGCATGGCGTTGGCACGCTCAGCGGTGAAGGTTTCGGCCGTTTGAAAAAAACGACGGGCATTTCGCTCGCCCATGGCACGCACCACATACGGACTGATGGTGGCAGGAATCAAACCAATCTTAACTTCCGACAAAGCAAATGTGGCAGACTCCACTGCCACCGCCATATCACAACAACTGACTAAACCAACGGCCCCGCCAAACGCCGCCCCCTGCACTCGGCAGATGGTCGGTTTGGAGCAGTGATTCAACCGATACAACAAAGTAGCCAATTGCAGCGCATCGTAAATATTTTCTTCGTAACTGGCGTCTTTCATGGAGCGCATCCAGTGTACATCGGCCCCCGCACTGAAGCTGGCCCCTTCCGAAGCCAACACCAATACCCGCACAGCCGGGTTCGACTCCGCTGAATCAAGATGGGCAATCAGCTCTGAAATGACTTGGTCATTAAACGCGTTGTGCTTCTCCGGGCGGTTGAGGGTCAGCCACAACACCCCCGGCTGTTTTTGTTCTGCAAGTACCAGCGGCATGATTGAATCTCCTGCATGCGTGGTTTAATACAAAGGAAATCACTACATTCTGAAAACGCCAAATTGCGTTTCTTCGATCGGTGCATTAAGACTAGCTGATAAACACAAGCCTAAAACATTACGCGTCTCCGCCGGATCAATAACACCGTCATCCCACAGGCGAGCGCTGGAGTAATACGGGTGACCCTGTATTTCATAGTCATCAATAATTGGTTGCTTAAAGTCTTGCTCTTGCTGGTCGTTCCAGCTTTCACCACGTTTTTCCATGCCGGCCCGTTTTACCTGAGCCAATACGCCAGCGGCCTGCTCTCCTCCCATCACCGAAATGCGGGCGTTCGGCCACATAAACATAAACCTTGGGTCGTACGCCCGGCCACACATGCCATAATTACCGGCACCAAAACTGCCGCCGATGACCACTGTGAACTTAGGGACTTTGGCACAGGCTACCGCCGTCACCATTTTTGCGCCGTGTCTTGCAATTCCTTCCGCTTCGTATTTTTTGCCGACCATAAAGCCGGTGATGTTCTGCAGGAACACCAACGGAATCTTGCGCTGAGCACACAACTCAATGAAGTGCGCACCTTTTTGGGCCGATTCTGAAAATAAAATACCGTTATTGGCAACAATGCCCACCGGCATGCCATAAATTCTTGCAAAACCACACACCAGCGTAGTACCAAACAACGCTTTGAATTCATCAAACTCAGAGCCGTCCACCGTTCTGGCAATGACTTCCCGAACGTCGTACTGGGTTTTTAAATCGCAAGGTACGACACCATACAGTTCTTTCGGGTCGTATTTCGGGGGCTGGGTCGGCCGTGTATCCTGCGAATGGGCTTTCACCCGGTTTAAACGGCCAATGGCCTGCCGAACCAGGTGCAAAGCATGGTGATCATTGTTGGCATAGTGGTCCGCCACCCCCGATTGCTTGCAGTGCACATCCGCACCGCCGAGAGCTTCGGCTGTCACTTCTTCACCGGTGGCCGCTTTCACCAGAGGCGGCCCAGCCAGAAAAATTGTGCCCTGTTGTTTTACAATGATGGATTCATCCGCCATCGCTGGCACATAAGCGCCTCCGGCTGTACAAGAGCCCATCACTGCAGCAATTTGCGGAATGCCTTTTGCCGACATATTGGCCTGATTAAAAAAGATCCGGCCGAAGTGTTCTCGATCAGGAAAAACCTCTTCCTGCCTTGGCAGGTTAGCACCACCGGAGTCCACCAGATAAATACAAGGGAGATGATTTTGTTCAGCAATGGTCTGGGCACGCAGGTGTTTCTTCACCGTCAGCGGGTAATAAGAGCCGCCTTTGACCGTAGCGTCGTTCACGACAATCATGCATTCCTGCCCCGACACCTGGCCAATACCTGCAACCACACCCGCTGCCGGAACGTCTTCACCATAAACTTGGTAGGCCGCTAATTGGCCTATTTCGAGAAATGGGCTGCCGGGATCCAATAATGCCGTAATTCGTTGTCGGGCCAGCAGCTTACCCCGTGCAAGGTGCCGTTGCTGAGCAGCTTCACCGCCCCCTTCAGCGATCTTAGCAACCAGGCCATTAAGGTGTTCAACCAATTCGGCCATTTTCGCTGAATTTGAGGCGAACTTCTCAGATTTAGTATCTATTTTGCTGCTAATCTGCAAAACACAACTCCCATACCCAAACGATTAGGTAACAGTTTTTCCGCACCACTTATCCACACAATCAAGACTCATTAAACAATTCGCGGCCAATCAACATCCGTCTGACTTCGGAAGTCCCGGCGCCAATTTCATAAAGTTTAGCATCTCGTAATAAACGGCCCGCTGCGAAGTCATTAATGTAGCCATTTCCACCCAGTATCTGAATGGCATCCAACGCGATCTGGGTCGCCACCTCTGCGGTGTACAGAATCACGCCCGCAGCGTCTTTACGGGCCGTTTCTCCCCGGTCACACGCCGCAGCCACGGCGTATAAGTAGGCTTTGGATGCATTCATCCGGGAGTACATGTCCGCGATCTTGCCCTGAATCAGCTGAAACTCACCAATGGCCTGACCAAACTGTTCTCGTTCATGGATGTAAGGCACCACCAAATCCATGGCGGCCTGCATGATTCCGGTCGGTCCACCCGACAGCACCACGCGTTCATAATCCAGGCCACTCATTAAGACCCGAACGCCTTGATTGACTTCACCCAGTACATTTTCCTTTGGCACCACACAGTCATCAAAATACAAAGGGGCCGTGTTAGAACCGCGCATGCCTAATTTATCGAGCTTTTTACCGGTAGAAAATCCGGCGAAGGTTTTTTCAATAAGAAAGGCCGTAATGCCGTGAGGGCCTTTATCCAGATCTGTTTTGGCATACACCACCAGCACATCAGCGTCCGGGCCATTGGTAATCCACATTTTGCTGCCATTAAGCACATAGTGGTCACCCATGTCTTTGGCGTGCAGCTTCATACTGACCACATCCGAGCCGGCGTTTGGCTCACTCATCGCCAATGCTCCCACCCAATCGCCCGCCACCAGCTTCGGCAGGTATTTTTGTTTCTGCTGCTCATTGCCATTGCGGAAGATTTGGTTCACACAGAGATTAGAAAACGCCCCGTAACTCAGGCCTATCGAGGCAGACGCCCGACTGATTTCCTCCATCACCACCGCATGCGCTAAATACCCCATCCCCGAACCACCGTATTCCTCTGAAACAGTGACCCCCAACAGCCCCATGTCGCCAAACTTTTTCCAAAGTTCGTTCGGGAATTCATTGGATTTATCCACTTGATCTGCAATCGGCGCAATTTCACGCAGGGCAAATTCATTCACTTGATTGCGTAATAAATCTATGGTTTCACCCAAGCCGAAGCTCAGGCTGGTGTATTGACTTTTCATAATTCCGACCTCGACGTCTTGCTGTACATGCTCTTTCAAGAATTAGGCTTCAAGAGTTAAGTGCAATGTTTGTCTGTATTATTTTTATTGGTTATCGGTTTTACTACGAAGGCCGATCGTCCGGCCTTAAAACTCAGTTCATGGCGTGTTCGATACGTGTTTGGTGCTCATCCAGTTCAAGTAACATCAACTCAATGTCTTGCCTTTGTTGCTGCAATCGGAGCCTGCTTTCTTCAATTTTTTGCAGGACGCGTTGATACTGTTCCTGATTTTGCTGCTCGGGATCATAAAGGTCGATCAGCTGTTTACTTTCCGCCAAAGACCACCCCAGCCGTTTCCCTCGCAGTATCAACTTCAACAACACATAGTCTTTTTGGTGATAAATGCGTTTTTGCCCTGCTCTCTCAGGCGACAACAGACCTTCTGATTCATAAAAACGAATCGCGCGCGGCGTCACATCAAATTCCGCCGCAAGATCACTGATGGTGTAGGTTCTTTTCGTGGACATAGCTCACAAGACAACTTAACGTTAACGTAAAGGTAAACTTAGCATCTTTACTACGCCAAGTGCAATCGCCTTGCAAAAAAACAGACGGGCAATCAATCGTCGGAAGAAAACTGATTCTTGAAAACAGAGGGGACATTCACCAGCGTTCGGCGATGGTAATCAAAAAACACCACGCCATTCTTGGCCTGCGCCACTAGAGTGTTACCTTGATCTTTACTGACCCGGTAAATCACATCGCAACCGTATTTATTAAAGTCGGTAACGCCCACGTCAAAAGTCAGCTGATCTCCGGCAAAGCACTCAGCTTTATAAATGGTCGCTAAATCCGTCACCATCAGGCCAACGCCATCAATATCGGATTCCACGAAACCAAAGTGAGCCAAAAACTGACAACGCGCTTCATGCAACAGTGAAATCATTGCATCGTTTCCCAAATGATTGGCGTAATTCAAATCAGTAACACGAACCACCTGCGTACATTGAAATACAAAGGTTTCAGGTAAATCTAAAGTTAATCGAGGCATTTAAACCCTTCCTTTTTGTTATTTGTCATCCGCATGGTTCAAAGATTGTCTAAACTAATGATATTCAATTTACAGCCATTTCTTGTGCCATTGGATAAGTATTCATGAAATATAAAGAAGATGTGAAGAAGGCCGCCGAAATTCTAAAAAAATCCATTCCTGAGTTGACCGCAAGTAAGGTCCCGATCACGCCGTACAACTACGGAATTTGGTATACCCATTGTTCAGGGGTAAATAAGAAACTCAGCACGGACCTGAATAACATCCTGAAAGACTATGGCACATTAAACCATGAACAAAGTTTAGATCTTTTCAAACGTCATGTAATCAATGACTTACTTTCCATTGACGACAAACTGGAAAGCAATCTTCAGAAAGTCATGAGCGACATGAGCGAATCCGCAACCTTTACCGAGCAAAACGCAGGCGATCTGGAAAGAGAACTGACTATTTCATTGCGCTCCTTGAATAGCTCGGTCAATGAAGAAGAATTAAAAACCATCATCAGTACCATTTCTGAAAAAACCCGTTTGGTCAGCAGCACCACCAAACAATTCAAAAACGTCCTGAGCGATGCACAACAGGAAATCAACCAGCTCAAACAAGAACTGCAAGAAGCCAAAGAAGCCGCGAATAAAGACACATTAACAAAATTATTCAACCGCCGGCATTTCGACAATAAACTGGCTACCACCCTGGACAAAAAAAGAGACAGCGATGCCTATGCTCTCATCCTGTTAGATGTCGATCACTTCAAAGCCTTCAATGACAACTATGGCCATTTGATGGGTGATACTGTATTAAAAAGCATTGGTCAGGTGTTGAATTTTATGTGTGAAGACACCAACCACATCCCATACCGTTACGGCGGTGAAGAGTTTGCCATCTTAATGCCGAAAACGTCCATGCGGGAAGCTAAAATTCTTGCTGAAAATACCCGCAAGAAAATCTCTTCATTAAAAATCAAAGACAAAAAATCCGGTCAGGAAATCTCTAAGATTACCGCCTCATTCGGCTTGGCTTTCTTCGGTCCGGAAGACACCAAAGAGTCACTGATCGAGCGTTCTGATTCTGCCCTCTATCGAGCCAAACAAAACGGCAGAAACCAAGTCGTCAGCCAATAAAAAAGGCTGTATCGCTACAGCCTTTTCACAAACAAAACGTCAGGTTTTAATCACCAACGTACTCACTCGGTAACGGGAATTCAAACTCACCCACCACCGGATAGTGATCCGACAAATCCCAGCTTCCCCAGTGCTCAGACGAAATACTGCGAGGCACCAGCAACTTGTTGGTGGAATAGAACGGCGCCATATGCTCGTTCGAATACAGCACATAATCCAGATACTCGTTGTATTCATCATCCGCATACACATTGACAGGGCCTGCGTATGAGAACTCATATTCACCAATCGCCTCGGGCTCAGTACCATTCAACAGCGTCAGAAACTCTTGGTGCTCAGCAGGGTAATTCACCTTATCGACATTGAAGTCTCCCGCCATAATGACAGGCTCAATCTCAGGAATCTGCTTACTGTCCACCATGGCTTTAAATTGCGCCAGATGTTGGAAACGCACGGCGATGTCCGCTTCGCTGGTATAAGCGTGGGTGTGAGTGCCAAAGATGTGGAACGCGTTGCTGCCTTTCATAATCTTCGCATAGTTGATCCCTTTCGCGGCCAGGCAACCATCTTTACGACACGCATCGTAAACCTGACTGTCCTGCTCCACAATCGGCCAGCGACTCGCAATGAAAGAACCGCCGTTTAATATTTTACCAAATTTCCACGGAATATCCGTCTGGAACGGGTATTCATCTCGCAGTGCACTGCGGAATTTGGCCGTTAATACCGGATCAAACACCTCTTCAAAAACAACCACGTCATAGCCTTTCACGTATTCCGCAATGGTGTCTAAGCGAGCCGATGAATTTTTAGCAATGATGCCCGGCAGCAAAATCCAGGTATTATAATTCAGGACCTTAAGCTGATTACTGTAGTCCGCTGACGCTTCCTGCTGCCAGTTCTTATGAATCACGTAGCGAATATCATCTCCGGAAACACGAGCCACTTCAGACTTAAAAGCCAACTCGGTGCCCGCACCTTCGTCAGACAGACGAATGTTGTGAATTTCCCGATCGTAATACCAAGGATCTTCTTCAGCGGACAACCACATTTTGCTGAATGTCATTGTGCCTTGCAGCTTCTGGCGCAAAGTCGCTTGTTGGTCGTTGCCGGAAACCGTGGTTGTGAAGTAATAGTCCTTACCCCACTTGATTCCCTGATCACGATTAAATCTTAAAAACTTAACCGTGCCCAACGGCGGCACTTCGGTTGCCAGCTGTTGCCACTCATTGCCATGAGTAATATTAGTATGACCTGTTTGACGGGTCTGTAGGGTTAACGTCTCCATCGTGTTGTTGGTCAGATAGATGTAACTTTCTGCCGACACGAAGGGACTGAATAAGAAAACGAGTACGAATAGCGCTTGTCTCAGAGCCATGATTGAGCATCCTTTATATTTTTATTGTTATCAATAGACTTCTTCATTCTATTAACAATCAGAAAACAGGATGATGACCAATTAAGACAGCTTAACGACATATGAGGCCAATTGATGCCATTCAGGCGTTTCGGCAAGGGCGTGGAAGCACTTCTGCCCCGATATTTGAACGGCCATTCAAGGGTCTGATAACCTTCTGTCTGAATAAGGCATTGCATGCCTTTGATTTAGCGCTAAAATGATTCGCTCTTCAAAATAAAGAAGAGCGGATACCCCTTACAATAAGCCCTAAAAACAGGAGAGGCATCATGTCTGACTTAAAAGCCACATTTGAAGCAGCAGTAAACTACGTACAAACTGCAGAAGGAGACTTCAAGCCTTCAAACGATCTTAAGCTTGAGCTTTACGCGCTTTACAAGCAAGCAGCCGAAGGTGATGTGAATGGCAAAAAGCCTGGCATGACAGACTTTGTTGGTCGCGCTAAATGGAATGCATGGGAAAAGCTGAAAGGTCAAAGCTCAGACCAGGCAATGCAAACTTACATTGACCGTATTGAAGAGCTAAAGCAAAAAAACGGTTAATTTAGATCCTTGCTGGCAAACCGCTGAAAGTCATTTAACTGCGGTTTGCATGCATTCGATCCACGTCGTTCATCAATGCGCGGCGTTCAGCGCCACCCGATCTGAATCGATATACAGTTTCTTAAGCTTATCCGACACCACCCTTTCAATATCCGAACGATCAAACTCAGATAACATCGCCAGGAACTCCGGTTTAATTCGATGCAAATGCATGTAAGGCAAGGTTTGATTAAACTCGCGCAAATCGCCTTTCACCAGCACCGGTAAAAAAGTGTCTCCGGCTTTTTTATGGGTTCCCACCACATGAGCAATGGCTTTCTTAAAAGGGATCGGTTTGTTTGCAACGTGTTTATTCTTAACCAGAATAGTAACATGCAACCCACTTCGCCCAACCAGCTCACCAGGCAACACCACAATGCCCGTTGGCTTAATGGCATCAAAATTAATGTGGCTGATGGTGTCGTGATACGCATACGGGTTGGGCAACACAACCATTTTTGAATTTTGATTGGATGGGAAGTTCATCGAATAGTTGGTATAAAGCTGTTCTACTGACTCAGAATAAACGCAAAGCCTGTTTTCAAATAGCATCGCAAATTGTTTGGCCAGTTGCTGCTTGCCAAAATCATCTAGATCCCAAATGAGATCTTCATTCTCTTTTTGAGCATCTCCGATCATAATGCTTTCGTCCCACCTTGAATGTCAGAACTAACTTACCCTAACTATAGACATTAAAAATGTGACAGCCAGCAGAGAATAACAAAGGCTTACAGCCAGGAAATTCTTTTTTACAAAAAGAGATCATTCATTGGCATTCAGTCACTCGGTATCACATAGGTTACGGTGGAAAAAGCCACAGGTTCCGGGTCATCCGCGCTGTATAACCGGACTTCACCCACTGCCAGACGTCGGCCAAGCTTTAATATTTCTGCTTTGGCAATCAAGTCACCGTGTTTTGGCCGGGATAAAAAATTAATACTTAAGTTAGAGGTCACACTGTTAAACCCTTTCTCCCCCTTTTCCCCAATAATAGCCACCCACATCACTGCGTCCGTCAGGGTCATCATAGCGGGGCCAGAAACCGTTGCGCCAGGCCTTAAATGTTTGGTGTTGGCAGGCAACCTCATGGTCGCCTTCATAGGCTCTACGCTTTCAATAAACGCCCTGCTTTCCGGAAACCCCTTTTTGAACACTTCAACCACTTGTTCTGTTGAAAATCCCACGTCACTACTCCCCCACCCAAAATCACTACTATACTTGACCAAATATCAGAAAGAATTGGCTGAAGCGCTGAGTTTCCCTGGCCGAACTGAACAGGTTTTACTCTAAAATTCCTCTTAACTACTCACCATAACTGTATGATTTTTATACACCCATACGAGTAAGCCCCAACCAAATGTGAGATATATCTTACAGACAAGTAAGAAATTACTCTTACATCACTACTTACAAATGAGAATGACAACCACCTACATAATCTAACCCAATGATTTATAAAGACTAATATTAACTGAACAAATACTCATCACACTCTAACCGGACGTAATTCACCTTTTTACCCCCCTTTTTACTGTTATTATTTATTTCGTGGTCAGGGACATTGAAGTCAGACCCAAAGCAAGGACGTACAGGACACCTCGGGACTGAGGTAAGAAGCAAGGGTAAGCTTCACAGGGACGAAATAACGGACACCTCTGGGATTGAGGTAAAGGAGCCAGGAACGGCTTCAGCATGGAGTGCACAAGGATAACCCTGAGGATCAGGGCCTGAAGCTTGGATTAAGCTTCCGCATGGACAGCACAGGGACAACCCTAAGGACTCAGGGTAAGAAGCAAGGAAACTAGCTTCACAACATGGAAGTATCACGGATGATACAGACTCACGGTCGAGTCAAGTATGGATAGCAAATAATAAAAACATGGATAGTACACACCGGACGGTGTTAGTTTTGTCTGCCTAAAGACACATCCTAAGATCGAAGGAATGGTCTCTTGTAGTACGGATGATATCGGCAGGATGCTGATCGCATAAGGACTGCGGTAGCTGATATGATAATAACTATTAATAGAATAATTATTGTCATATCGGCAACTTACTTATTTTCTCTCTCTTTTACTTCTTCTCTTTTTCTCCAATCCAGACCATAGTTGCCCAGACTACGCACAGTGGCATCATAAATAAATTCAACGCCGGCACTAAAAACAGCATACTGGTTATGCCACCGAAGGTAAGTGATTTTAATGGTCGCTGATGAATCCAGGTTTTACTCTTATCGAAATCAAATCGATTATTATCCAGCGGATAATCAAAATACTGAAACGCCATTAACCAAGCACCAAACAAAAACCAAACCACTGGCGCAACGAGGTTCACTCCAGGAATAAGCGTAATCACCAATACCACCAACAGACGCGGTAAATAATACCAAAGCTTCTTCATCTCTCTGGCCAGCGCATGAATTACTTCGGAGGCAATGGTTCGCTCTTCCGGGTTTTGGTAATCATCGCCCAACACCAGCTTTTCAACTTTTTCGCTCAGAAATGCATTTAAAGGTGCAGCAATAATATTACCGATGATATTAAAGGTCGAAATGCCGATCAGCACCACCGAAATAATCACCACAGGAGCAATCAGCCAACTTAACCAAGTCAACCAGGTGGGCAGGTAGCCATCAGCGGTGATCATTAAGTCTGGAATCCAACTTAAAAGATAGTAACCAAGCACACCGAACAGCGTGATATTAACCAGCAAAGGGCCCAACAAATACCACCGAAGCTCAGGCGTTAACAGCAGACGCAGTGATTTTTTAAGTGATTCAAACATAGGTTGTCCAAAGGTCCATATTGGAAATAATCCACATTATATTCCAGCGTGCACATTGTCCACAGGCTCGATCTCAATAAGGTGATCCTGAACCTGCCATTTAGCACGACTGACCATGTAAGACATTCGCCATATTTTAACCGTGAAATCACTGAAAAACTTCGTTCAAAGAAAAGTAACTCGTTGATTTTAAAGATCAAAAATAATCCACGCTATTTTGTTATCACAACATACCGAATGGTTCACAAAAATGTCATCTAAAACCATTTAAATTATACGTGTGGACAGGGAGTCGACCGATAAACAAAAGGAATGTTTATCTGCAAGGAACGGCTTTGGAAAGCCAAACAGGGACAGGCAACGGATGCCACGCCAGAACCTCATTGGAAAGAGGAAGTATTGCAGGACGCACTACTGGCGGCAAGGTAAAGGGTTTACCTACAAGGGATTGAACACCGCATAAAGTGTCTTATGAATTGTTTCCAAATCAAAGACATGCGCTATTTACGGTGACTGAGTCACCGTATAGCCTCCCTCCCCCTAAACCTAAACATCACGCTTGCCGCTTTCGTTCGGCCAACACGCTCAAAACCAGGTACACCAGAATTACAATCCCCGCAAACCAGTCTGTTTTGATGTGCAGTAATCCAAAGTTAATCGCCAACTGACCATAAATAGCAATGGCACCATAACCAAATGTACACAATAGAATAAACGCAACCATCCTGAACAGAAAGTGATACGGCTGCATAACGCGCCTGACCAATGCGTTCAGTTTACCCCCATAAATCACCAGAATAACCGCAATCCAGGACGTCACCAGCAACTGGCGATAATCCCAGAACCAATCCGACAAATCCGAGTTCATCGCAAAAAACCATTCCATACCAGACCACTCTCAATACATTGATATCCAGTGTTATGTTATCAAAACTGAAAGGAAAATATCCTGCGCCTTAAACAAAAAAACCGCAGTAAAAACTGCGGTTTTTTGAATCAGGCTCTGAATCTATTTATTGACTGTTTCCAGTTTATCTTCAACCTGTTCAATGTCCATGTGGCGAACGTCCAGGCCCTTGGCCAGATAAATCACATGCTCACCAATATTCATTGCATGGTCGCCCACACGCTCAAGCGCGCGCAAACACCAAATAATGTTCAGCACACGCGAAATGCTGCGTGGGTCTTCCATCATATAAGTAATCAGTTCACGCACCGTACTGCGGTACTCCAGATCCACGATTTTATCATCGTGAGCCACTTTCAATGCCGAGTCCACGTCCAAGCGAGCAAAGGCCGTCAGCGCTTGCTGAATCATCGAAGAGACTTCTTCACCAATATGACGAACTTCTACAAACCCAGGCTGAGACTCGCCCTGCTCTGTCAGTTCCGCCGCCAAACGGGCAATTTTAGCCGCTTCGTCACCGATGCGTTCCAGGTCACTGATGCACTTAGACACAGCCAAAACCAATCGTAAATCACTGGCCGCCGGCTGTCGCTTCGCCAAAATCTGGGTGCATTCCTGATCAATGTTCAACTCCATATCATTGACCAGTTCATCGCGTTCTACAACGATGTCCGCCAACTCAGTGTCGGCATTAATCAATGATTTAATGGCATCACGCACTTGCTTCTCGACAAGCCCGCCCATTTCTAACATGCTTTTTTTCACACCTTCCAGTTCTTCATTGAACTGCTGAGAAATGTGATGTGTGTGTGAGTCTTTTACAGTATTCATTATTTGTTCACCGCCAAAGATAGCGTCAAATCCATTTATTATTACTTATCATAAGGATAGACGCATAATCTCTCATGCTGTATTAAATTTATGTTTCAGCCTGCAATCACGAGGCTTTACCAAGACTATAACCAGTATTTAGCCGTAACGACCAGTAATATAGTCTTCCGTCTGCTTTTGATTCGGGTTGGTGAAGATCTGGTTGGTATCACCAAACTCGATCAAATCCCCCATGTACATAAACGCTGTGTAGTCCGAAACACGAGCGGCTTGCTGCATGTTGTGCGTTACAATCACGATGGTGTATTCGTTCTTGAGTTCGTTGATCAGTTCTTCGATCTTCAATGTAGAAATCGGGTCAAGTGCTGATGCTGGCTCATCCAGAAGTAGTACATCCGGCTTAACAGCAATGGTACGTGCGATCACCAAACGTTGTTGCTGACCACCCGACATGCCTAACGCACTGTCATGCAGACGATCTTTGACTTCATCCCACAAAGCGGCGCCGCGCAGTGATTGCTCAACCACTTCATCCAGCGTGCGTTTGTTATTAATGCCCTGAATACGCAAGCCATAAGCTACGTTTTCATAAATACTTTTCGGGAAAGGGTTCGGCTTCTGAAACACCATTCCGACCCGACGTCGCAACTCAGTCACATCAACAGAGCGCTCATAAATATTGTCATTATCCAATAGGATCTGACCTTCGATTTTACAACTATCAACCAAATCATTCATTCGGTTGAAACAACGCAGCAAGGTTGACTTACCACAACCGGACGGGCCGATAAAAGCCGTTACACGATTCTTCGGAATGTGCATGTTAATGCCATGCAAGGCCCGCTTCTCGCCGTAGTAGAGCTGAAGATTTCTTACTTCAAGACACATTTCTTCGTTGGCCAATTGACGCTCTTCGTTGGTGCGACCAAGGGCTGAAATATCAACCCCATGCGTTGGCACTTCGTTCATTGTTTGGTCTGTCATGGCTTAATACCTAATCTAAAAATTGAATTCTGTGGTTGGTTTTCGTCTTCGAAAACCGATGACTAATGTTCTAGCGCTTTATACTTTTCACGTAGGCTGTTTCGAATCGCAACTGCCGCCAGGTTCAATACAGCAATCACCAACACCAATAAGAAGGCCGTTGCGTAGACCAATGGTCTTGCCGCTTCAACGTTCGGGCTCTGGAAGCCAACATCATAAATATGGAAGCCCAAGTGCATGAATTTACGATCCAGGTGGATGAACGGGTAGTTCCAGTCCAGCGGCAGTGATGGCGCCAATTTAACCACACCCACCAACATCAGCGGCGCTACTTCGCCTGCGGCACGGGCAATCGCCAGAATAACACCGGTCATAATCGCCGGGCTGGACATAGGCAACACCACTCGCCACAACGTCTCAAACTTAGTGGCACCCAACGCCAGGCTGCCTTCACGTACAGCACGAGGAATTCGGGACAAACCTTCTTCTGTGGCGACAATCACCACAGGCACCGTCAGAATAGCCAGAGTCAAAGAAGCCCACAATAAACCCGGTGTACCAAACGTCGGCGCCGGCAATGCCTCCGGATAAAACAACTGATCAATTGAGCCGCCTAAAAAGTAAATAAAGAAACCCAAGCCAAACACACCGTAAACAATGGAAGGCACACCCGCCAGGTTATTTACCGCAATACGAATCACCTGAGTCACCGGCCCTTGCTTAGCGTATTCACGCAAGTAAACTGCTGCCACCACACCAAACGGCGTCACCATGATAGACATCAGCAATACCATCATTACAGTGCCGAAGATCGCCGGGAAAATACCACCTTCGGTATTAGCTTCGCGAGGGTCATCCAATAAGAACTCACCCAGCTTACCAATGTAGTGAATGATCTTATCAAACAGCCCCATGTTGTTCGGCGCGTAAGCCAACACCACTTTGCTTAACGTCATTTCAACTTCTTGACCATCAATGGTGGTCGCCACAAGCTGATCGCGTTGAGCCTGTTGGTACAAGGCGTTCAATTCTTCTTTGAGCACTTCGTACTCGGCATTCAAAGCAGCGCGCTCTTCAACAATGCCCTGAAGTTTAATCGGGTCGGTATCACCCTGCAGTTCAAGACCACGCTCTTTCAAACGAAGACGCTCAAGACCATAGTTAATTGAGCCAATGGCGCCCGTTTCGATGCCGTGAATTTCATCCTGAAGTGTTAACGCACGTTCAATTCGGGCTTGTAGTGCTTCCCAGGTAGCATCAAAACCAGCGTCCGCAACCGAAACAACCGTTTTACCGTTCTCTTTGACTGATACCAGCTGACCGTAGAAATTACCCCATTCACGGCGCTCAATACCGACCATATCCTCAAGCACTGTCTGAGAAGTCACACTGGAGCTAAGCACCCAGCGGAAGTCCTGGCCGTATACGTCCCGGTTGCCAACCTTCAACAGCTGACGATCAATGTATTCCAGGTTCTCTGGCACCTGATAACCGGCAGATTTCAACTGAACCGCCGACACCAGCTCGCTGTCTGTAATTTCACCCAATAACGTCTTTTGTTCGCCAGAGCGAGTCTGATACTCAGTGACGTACAAAGTGCTCGGCCAAAAGTGGCCCAGGCCTTTTACCGCAATCAACCCCAACAGGCCAACCACCATGATCACACAAAGCGACACCGCACCGGCATTCAACCAAACCCAAGGCGAACCGCTTTTAAACCAATCTTTTACTGAAACATTCATCATTAATACCTATATTCGACCTAATCCGGGTTTATAACGAGCCGTACTTATTACGTAATCGTTGACGAATTAACTCAGCAATCGTGTTCACCACGAAGGTGAACATGAAGAGTACAAACGCAGCCAGGAACAAGACACGATAGTGCGTACTGTGTACTTCAGACTCCGCCACTTCCACGGCAATGTTGGCCGACAAAGTACGCATTCCTTCAAATATGTTCCAATCCATCACCGGGGTGTTACCTGTTGCCATTAACACAATCATGGTCTCACCCACCGCTCGACCCATACCGATCATGACTGCAGAGAAGATACCCGGACTTGCCGTTGGCATGACCACGCGCACTAAGGTCTGCCAAGGGGTTGCGCCCAAAGCCAGCGAACCGTGGCTTAAATGCTTTGGCACACTGAAAATGGCATCTTCAGCAATCGAGAAGATCGAAGGAATCACCGCAAAGCCCATCGCAATGCCCACCACCAACGCATTACGCTGGTCAAAAGAAATGCCTAAGTCATGAGAAATCCAGGTGCGCATATCGCCCCCGAAGAATGCAAGTTCTATCGGTGTCGCCAACGCCAGGCTGAACCAAACCAAGAACAACAACACAGGAATAAGCAGTGCAGCGTCCCAGCCATCCGGCACTCGGTGACGAATTGATTTCGGTAAATTCGCCCAGGCAAAACCAAACAATAAAATTCCGACCGGCAGCACAATCAATAACGTAAAGACACCGGATAAATTGGTTTCAATGAACGGAGCCAGGAACAAGCCAGCCAAGAAACCGATGATCACTGTTGGCAATGCTTCCATCAACTCAATGACAGGTTTTACCTTACGACGCCACTCAGGCGCCATGAAGTAAGCGGTATAAATAGCGCCACAAATGGCCAGAGGAATCGCGAACAGCATGGCGTAAAGGGCTGCTTTGATCGTACCAAAAGCCAACGGCGCCAAGCTCATCTTAGGCTCAAAATCATTGGTTGCAGCGGATGACTGCCAAATGTAATCCGGCTCGTCGTAATCCTCGTACCAGACTTCATGCCACAACGAGCTCCAGGAAACCTCCGGGTGCTTGTTTTCAACTTCCCACACTTTCAGCTTTGCTGCGGTTTCTACAAGCAAGGCATTGGCTCGTGGCGCCACTACCATAAAATCAACGTGACTCTCCACCAGCTTTTCTTCCAACAGGCTGCGGTGAGCTGTGGTGTTATAAATAGAAACCACACCGTTTTGATCGACGGTATAAAAACCTTTGCGTCGCTCTTCGGTTGCTATAAGACGAATGGACTGCGGATCTTCTTCCGCTTCAAAGGCACGAACCTTCATGAATTGAGGCGTACCCTCTTCATCTCTGGCCATGAACCACTGAGCGGTACGGCCCGCCGTGTCGGAAATCAGTATTGATATACCGCCCAATAACGGCTCAAACTGCGTCAGGCTTTCACCCTTATCTACTACACGGGTTACTTCAAAACGCTCAACGGCGTCCACGTCTTCAATATTGAAGCGTTCCATCGTTCCCGACTTATTAGCAGAAAACAACCAATCCATCTCAGCGTCAATGACCAGGAAGTCAGCACGCTGGCTAAGTTCGAATGACGGCGCGTCGTAACGCTCTAATTCATAGCCATCACCAAATAAATCTTCTTCTTTTTCAAAATGAACAATTTGGGCCGTTGCACTGTTGCCTGACGCCACCAGCACCATGTTCTCATCGTCTTCATTCATCGCAACGGAAACAATCGGCTCTTCCAGAAGATCAATCGGCTCTTCACCGTATGGATACACAACTTCAGGAAGTAAGGTTCTGACGCCGTCCGCATCGTATTCTGCGTTGTACTTGTGCTTCACAAGCAGCGCCTGGCCATTCTCAAGGCCCAGAATCAACAATCGGCTGCCAATGCGGCCTTCGCTGACCGTGCTAACCTGGCTATCAATGCCATCCAGCAAAGAAACCGTTTCAATGATCGCACCGTCTTTAAGATTAAAGAACAAAACGTCACCGGCAACCGTTAAGCGCATGCCGATTTCAGCTTGCTCTTCCGTGGCCAGGTACATGGTTTTGGTTGACTTATCTGCACTATTCAAGCCCGGCACGTCATATTCTGCGATTTTTTCAACACTCGCAGATTTCAACATAGGCGCAACTTCATAAAGCAAATACAAGAAAATCAGCATGATGGTCATAATCACGCTGATTCCGCCGATCCCGATTCCGTGGGTGGCTACTTTATCCTTTAAGTTACGAATCTTACGCTTGCGCGCAAGAGCAGGAGAATTAAGATCAAGTTTCACTGAGCTCATAAGCAATTTTCTCAGGGGTATTTACTAGTTGCAGCTAAAATAAGTCAATTGTGTTACAGAAATATTACAGACTGAAATCAAAAAAAAAGGGGAAGTAAACTTCCCCTTTTAACTCTTACTGATGAAGAGTGGTTATAGGTCTAATGCCTTCAAAGACTTAGACACAACTTTTGAAGGTAGCGGGATGTAACCGTCTTTGATTACGATTTCCTGACCTTGCTTAGAAAGCACCATTTTTACAAACTCAGCTTCCATTGGAGACAGAGACTTGTTAGGCGCCTTGTTCACGTAAACGTACAAGAAGCGAGACAATGGGTAAGTTTTGTTTACAGCATTATCAGGCGTTGCTTCAACAAACTTCTGACCTGGCTTCTTAGCCAAAGGAATCGCACGAACACTTGATGTCTTATAACCAATACCAGAGTAACCAATACCGTTGATTGACTCAGAAACACCCGTTACCACAGAAGAAGAACCAGGCTGCTCATTGACACTTGACTTGTAGTCACCCTTACAAAGTGCTTTTTTCTTGAAGTAACCGTAGGTGCCAGATGCTGAGTTACGACCGAACAACTGAATGTCACGGTTTTGCCACTCGCCATTCAGACCCGCCTGACCCCAGCTGGAGATGTCTTCTTTGTTTTTACACTTACGGGTGTTTGAGAAGATTGCATCAACCTGGGCAATCGTCATGCCTTTGATTGGGTTATCCTTGTTCACGTAAACCGCCAAGGCATCAATCGCTACCGGAATCGCAGTTGGCTTGTAGCCGAATTTTTTCTCAAACGCTTCAACTTCTTTATCCTTCATCTTGCGAGACATAGGACCAAAGTTAGAAGTACCAGCGGTTAGCGCTGGCGGCGCAGTTGAAGAACCGGCAGCCTGAATCTGGATGTTCACGTTTGGATAGAAGCGCTTAAAATCTTCCGCCCAAAGAGTCATCAGGTTCGCCAACGTATCTGAACCCATTGAACTGAAGTTACCAGACACACCCGAAGTTTTTGAATAAGGTGCAATGTCGGCATCAACTTTAGCAGCCGCTGTCGCTTGACCGGTGAACGCTGCTGCAGCAACGATGGATACCGCTGCAAAAATCTTTTTCATTTTCATAATGACTACTCTCCAAAATTAAGTAGATACTGTCAGAAATTGTTTCGGGAACCTCTGAATAAATCTATTAACCTCTGGCCAGACTGGCTCAGCCAGAACGCTAAAAAACTTACTCAAAAACTCCCTGAGTTCTTTCAAATTTTCGATCAATATATAAGCGGTTTGTGACAGCTATGTTACAACGAAGACGGCTAAAAATAATTTAGTTAATTAAACCCGACCTCGATCCTGACCGGTGAGTTATGCACTTAACTGCTGTCTCATTACAGCACCATTCTTTATAATGCCCCGCAAAAAACTAATAAGTGGTTGTCACACATGTTTGAAATATTCCACCGAATACACATTTCGTTGGCAAAAGGCAGCGAGTGGTTTGGGAAAACCCTTTCCTGGCTAACCCTCTTCATGACCGTTCTGATGTTCACACTGGTGGTATTACGTTACGCCTTTGACTTTAATCTTATCTTTTTACAAGAATCGGTATTGTACCTCCACGCCGCAGTTTTCCTGCTGGGTGCGGGTTATACCCTCAAAATGGACGGCCACGTTCGGGTGGACATCCTCTATCGTGACATGAAAGCCCATCAAAAAGCCTGGGTGAACCTCCTCGGCTGTTTATTTTTATTAATACCAATGATGACGTTCATCGGTGTCATCAGTTGGGAATACATCGCCTTTTCCTGGTCCATGCAGGAAAAATCCCAGGAAGCTGGCGGCTTGCCTTTCGTCTACCTTTTAAAATCCCTGATCTTAGGCATGGTCATCAGTGTCCTCATTCAGGGCATTTCGGAAATCTGTAAAAGTTTGGCGATTTTAGGCCATCATTATTCTCAGGAGGCAAAATAATGGAACTCATGCCTCTATTTATGTTTTTAACCATTTGTTTCGTTCTGATGCTGGGCTTTCCTGTTGCCTTTACCTTAGGCGGAACCGCATTGGCGTTTGCAGGCATCGGTTTGCTGACCGGCACGTTCGACGGCGCCTTTCTGGAAGCTTTACCGAACCGATTGTTTGGCCTGATCAGTAATCAAACCTTAATGGCCGTGCCTTTCTTTGTCTTCATGGGCGTCATGCTGCAAAAATCCAAAGTCGCTGAAGATTTACTGGAAAGTATGTCGATTCTGTTTGGCAGTTGGCCCGGAGGTGTCGGCATCGCCGTTACTGTGGTTGGTATGCTAATGGCCGCCAGTACCGGCATTGTCGGGGCCACCGTTGTGACCATGGGTTTGATCTCGTTACCCACCATGATCAAACAAGGTTACGACCCCAAATTGGCTACCGGCGCGATTTGCGCCACTGGCACTCTGGGGCAAATCATTCCGCCATCCATCGCACTTGTCATCTTAGGAGACGTGCTTTCCAGTGCCTATCAACAGGCTCAATTAAGCATGGGCATCTTTTCACCGAAAACCGTCTCCGTCGGTGATTTGTTTGTGGGTGCCATCATTCCGGGACTGATCCTGGTCGCACTGTATGGCTTATATATTTACGTCACCGCGTTACTGAAACCGGAGGCCGCACCAGCGATTTCCAGAAAAGAGATGATCGATAACCACACCCACGATCATTTAATCAAAATCATCTTTTTCGGGCTATTACCGCCTTTAATCTTAATCATCAGCGTATTAGGTTCCATTGTCGGAGGTGTCGCAACACCGACGGAAGCGGCTGCCGTAGGGGCATTTGGTGCCACAGTTTTAGCGGCACTCAGAAAACAACTGTCACTGACCTGCCTGAAAGATGTGTGTCAGCAAACCACACAAGTCACCTGCATGGTGTTTATGATCTTCATCGGCGCGGCCATTTTCTCGCTGGTATTTCGCGGCTTTGGTGGCGAAGAGCTCATTCAGTCGGTATTTGAAAGCATTCCTGGCGGTGCGTTAGGTGCCATGCTGGTCGTGATGATCGTCATCTTCTTGCTCGGCTTCATCTTGGACTTCATCGAAATCACCTTTGTCGTCGTGCCCATTGTGGCCCCGATTCTGTTAGCCATGGGGCTGGACCCGGTCTGGTTAGGCATCATGATTGCCATCAATCTGCAGACCTCCTTTTTAACACCGCCATTTGGTTTTGCTTTGTTCTATTTAAGAGGCGTGGCACCGCCGGAAGTTAAGACTTCCGATATGTACAAAGGCGTTATTCCATTCATTATCATTCAGCTGCTATTGCTGATTGGCCTGGCTTTCTTCCCGGAACTGGCCACATGGCTGCCTGAGCAAGTGTACGGGAGTTAGCTCTGTGACAACTGCCCCAAGGATATGACACACCAATACATAGACTTGGGGTTTATGAATCAATTTAGAATCAGTTAAAACGGCTAAGCCAGATAGTGGCCGCCCCTGCTTCACGGGGCGGTCATGGCGATATTCGAATAAAAAGTCTGCTAGTGCCCCTTTGCTGACTCTTAGCCTAACTGCTACTGACGTCTGGTATCACATCGAAAGCGCTCAATTTCAAAGAGAATCTAAAGGACTTTTAACGCCTTTGGTTCTTTGTCTGAGATCATCGTTGTGAATAGGTTTTGTTACAGTTTTATGAAAAAGTCTGCTTTGTACAGTGAGGATTTTTATAGGAATTTCTTAAATGCCTTGTTACAGTTAGGCTGAGAAAATTTTTGGAAAAAGTAGATAAAGTAATATACGGGCAGTCCGGGTCCGTCCATTACACTGTTATATTTTCCTAATTATCGAGTACTAGATGTCTGAAGAATTAGAGCCAAGATTACACGAGAGCATAAAAGATCTTTGCAAGGCTGGTGATCAACTTGTGGGCGAACAACTTTATTCAGAAGCAAGAGCCAAATATATTGAAGCTCTTAAGTTACTTCCAAGCCCGCAATCAAACTGGGAGGCTGCTACTTGGATTTACGTGGCAGTCGGAGACACTCATTTTTTTACTAAAAATTTTGAGAAAATGCTGAAGTGCTTCATTAATGCCATTCAATGCCCTGGTGGTCTCGGAAATCCGTTTATACACCTTAGGCTTGGCCAAGCCCATTTCGAGTTGAGCAAATTTGAGAGTGCTGCAGAAGAATTAACAAGAGCGTATATGGGGGCTGGAATGAATATATTTATGGAAGACGATCCTAAATATCTTGCATTCCTTGAAACGAAAATTGAAATTTAACCAGGCCATCTTGCATCGCCCCAGCAAAAAGACGCTGGGGCTGGACAGTCTTTCGCTCCGGCCTTTTGTGCATGGCTTCGCCATGCACAAAAGTCCTTCACTCAAGCCTGCCGCAAATGGCGGCGTTAGATTTTACTAGTTATGAAAAAAGAGCTTCTTGAAAAATCGCTTGAGAATATTGATAGTCAAGATTCAGAGTTTATCTTTGATGAAAGTACTATCACGTGGCAGGTTAGCTATGTTTGGTTGATTTGTGGAACTATCTCTGAGTTTTCTTCTATCGAAGAATTCTTCCTCTACAGCGTTGTTACTAACTCTCCTTTTGGGCAGGGAAAGCTTGGCGAGCCAGTATGGAAAGAAAGAGTAGACTTTCAGGCATGGATTAATGGGCTTGAACTGAAAGAAGTAGATTCTTCTGAAGTTTGCCTCGAAATTGAATCTGCCAAAAATGAAGCTCTCGACAATAAAATGGAATGGGAAGAAGATTTTGACCTCTCAAGGTTTGACGACCTAGGGGAGATTGAGCAAGCTTGGAGAATTGAAGAGAAGGCCGAGCCACGGTTTTCTATTGGCCTACACTGGGGCTATATTTGGAAGTCTGAAAACTGCTTCTATTATCTTGAAAGGCATTGGGAGTCGTAAAATCTAATCGGGTAGCCGGAGGTATCTAGCCTCCAGCCCCACAACACCCTGCATGCGAGTAACCCACTGTGTCAGCATAGCTGTCGCGTTCAACATGTCTGCTTTGACAACCAAAGCAGAAGCATTCCTCAAACAATCCTAATGACCGCTTTGGCGAAAAAGCAGACTCTACACTCATGCATCAATATGGCCATTTCGTAAAAGAAATGACTAAGTCAGATAACAGTTCATCCTTACGCCGTTCGTAGCGGGCAAATTATGAGTTCAAGAGCATTTCAAAAAAACATCTGACTAAAAACCTTCGTTTTGACCTTTTAACCGCCTGATTTGCTTATCTTAAACATGAGTCGTCCCGCTTGTCAGACAGCAGCGTTCTGTTTTTTAGTTATCATCACTCCTTTGATGCACATCAAAACCGAGCTTACAGCACTCTTCTACACTGTCATCTCATAACGTTAACTAACATTCGTATTTCCAGATATTCGTTATTCTCGAAATACATCACTGTAAGATTTTTGCAGAGTGAAGCTGGAGCCCATGGCCATGACAGAATTATCCACTGACTTTTCAAACTTTCATTGGGACGATGAAATGATCCGTCGCTATGAAGGCAAAGGCCCGCGATACACTTCATACCCAACCGCATTAAGCTTTGCACCCATTAAGCAAAATCAGTTTTTGGCCCATGCGGCAAGATACAAAGACTCAGCAGAGCCCATCTCTCTGTACGTTCACGTGCCTTTCTGCGAACGGCTGTGTTTCTACTGCGGCTGCAATAAAATTGTGACTCAGCAAAAAGAAAAGGCCAACCCGTACATTGAGGCATTAGCCAAAGAAATGGAAATTGTCGGCCCGAACTTTGATAAACGCCGAGTTCAGCAGTTGCACTTTGGTGGTGGCACACCCAACTATTTAACCAAAGAGCAGTTTCAAAAAGTCATCTCAAAGCTCAAGAAATACTTTGATTTAGACATGAATAGGGACGGTGAGTACTCCATTGAAGTTGACCCAAGAACCTTAACCACCGAGCAGGTGTCGCACTATCGTAAGCTGGGCATTAATCGCATCAGCATGGGCATTCAGGACTTCGATCCCGACGTTCAAAAGGCCATTAACCGGGTTCAGTCCTACGAAGAAGTGGAAGCCATTACCAAGGCAGCGCGAGGTTGTGGCTATAAATCCATCAGTTACGATTTGATTTATGGTTTGCCGTTACAAACGGTCGAAACCTTTGAGAAAACACTGAACCAGGTAGTTGAACTCAATCCCGATCGAATCGCAGTGTTTAACTACGCACACTTACCGGATCGCTTCAAATCTCAACGGCTGATCGACAGCGACAGCATTCCGAGCAGCGCCACCAAGTTAGACCTGCTGCATTTGACCATCTCCAAATTAATGGAAGCAGGCTACGTTTACATCGGTATGGATCACTTTGCCAAGGCCGACGATGAGTTATGCAAAGCGCAAAGAGCGGGGTCTTTACAACGTAACTTCCAGGGTTACTCTACTCACAATGAGCTGGACTTAGTAGGACTGGGAGCGTCGTCCATCAGCTTAGTGCAAGGTTTATACAGCCAGAACGCCAAAGGCCTGAAGTTGTATCAGAACTTTCTGGCTCAGGGCATCTTACCCACTGAAAAAGGTTATCAGCTGAATAAAGACGACGAGTTGCGTAAAGACCTGATCATGACCTTGGCTTGCCAATACCGGATTGATTATCAAACCTTTGAGAAGAAATACGACATCTCTTTCGTGGATTACTTCCATACCGAGCTGATGTCATTGAAAAACTTTGTCGACGATGACATGGTGACCCTAACGGACAACGCACTCACTATCAGTCAACCAGGGCGTTTGTTAATTCGTTCTATTTGTATGGCGTTTGATGCGCACATGAACCCGGAACTGCAGCAAAGATTTTCTAAGGTCATTTAAGGTTTCTAACCTGGATCAAAAAAGCCCTTGAGCTGACGGCTCAAGGGCCTCTTCATGGCTGTCAGGCCATTATTGGGCCATATTCTGATCGCCTAAACTGCGAAGTTGCGGCAAAAACTTTGTCACCACTTTCTTATCACTTTCCGGTGCTTTTTTCGCTTGTTCAAACATCGCCATCCCTTGTTTCATTGAGTTAGCCATCATTTGTTTTTGCTCTTGAGGAATGTTCGGGTTATTCATCATAGCCTGCATTTGCTGTTGCATCTGTGCCATTTCAGCGGCACGGCCACCCATTTCTATGGCAAAAAAAGCGCTCATAATGCGACCACCGACGTCCGCCCACTGTTCCGGCGAATCAAACCCGTAGTCATCAATAATATCCTCAAATTTGCCATACAACCCCGTTTGCTTTAATGCCACTACCCCTTGAGAAAACGCCGCCATGGGTGTGCTTTGATTCTCCATATCCGCATTGTACTTATCCAGTTGAGCATCATGCTGTTGACCAAAACGCTCCACCGCTGACTGGCTGTTTAACCAACCCTGAACCAGTGAATCGGTCAATCCCTCGGCCACCACAGTGGATGAGAATAAAATAGCGAACAGCATCCCTACTAACTTTTTCATCGTATTACACCTTCTGAATAGAACATCAACGTCTAAACTTTCAACAAAAAAAGCCCCGACGCATTGTCGAGGCTTTTTCAGTATAGACACAAAAACCCCATTGAGGGTATTCGCAGGGCTGTTAACCTTCCGCAGAACGGGCGTTGATGTAGGCCTGTTCCGACAACTTATGCCAATTACTGACGCCATCACGGAAGGCAATGAATGACTCGTAGACTTTCTTAGTCAAAGGGTCACCTTCAGCGGTCTCGGCCACCACCAAATCAGCCGTTCGCTTCAGCTCAGCCAGCACTTCATCCGGTAAACGTCGAATTTCAACGTTATGCTTATTCACCAGCTCACTTAATGCGGCGTTGTTCCTTGCGGTGTATTCATCCAGCATGTCTTGATTGATGGCTTTACACGCCACTTTCAGAATTTCCTGAAGGTCTTCCGGTAAAGTGTCCAACGCTGGCTTGTTGATCGAAAACTCCATCATAGAGCCCGGCTCATGCCAGCCCGGGTAATAACAAAATTTCGCCGCTTTATAGAGACCAAACGCCAGATCATTGTATGGCCCGACCCATTCAGTTGCATCAATGGCACCCGTTTGCAGCGCGGTGAATAACTCCCCTCCCGGAATATTCACCGGAGTACCACCCACACGCTTCAACACCTCACCACCCAGACCCGGAATACGCATCTTCAGGCCTTTCAAATCTTCAATGGAGTTGATTTCCTTATTGAACCAGCCCGCCATTTGAACGCCGGTATTGCCCCCCGGCAGGGGAAGCACATTATGCTGGGCGTAAATTTCTTCCCATAACGCCTGGCCACCACCGTAGTTAATCCAGGCATTAATTTCCTGTGCGGTTAAACCAAACGGCACGGAAGTAAAAAACTGCGATGCCGGAATTTTTCCTTTCCAGTAATAAGCACCACTGTGGCCCATTTGAGCCGTACCACGGGACACCGCATCAAACACTTCCAAAGCCGGAACCAGTTCACCCGCACCATACACCTTAATCTTTAAACGACCGTTGGACATGGCCTTAACCATTTTAGCCAAACGCTCAGGAGCCATACCTAGCCCCGGAAAGTTCTTTGGCCAGGACGTCACTAATTTCCATTCATAGGTTTGCTGAGCAGCGGCTTCACCGCCGGTAGCAGGGCCACAGTCTTCTTTGGACTGACAGCCTGACAGCGCTGCGGCGGCAGCCCCCACTCCTGCGATCGTTAATATGTCGCGGCGTTTCATTTCTCGCTCCTTGTTTTATTATTCTTTCATCGGATTTTGATTAGTAATGTATTACACAAACACGCCTGTTCGCTACAGCATTTGAAGATTAGCATAGGCCAACATCAGCCACTTAGTACCATCTTCACTGAAATTCACCTGCACCCGGGCATTTGCGCCCTGACCTTCACAGTTCATCACAGTGCCTTCACCAAACACCTCGTGATATACCCTTTGGCCCAAAGGAACCAAGGAGGAATCCGGTACTCCGATGGAGGCCACCGCAGGCTTGGTGATCGGGGCTTTCACCCGCAATTCATTAACATGCTCCACCGGAATTTCATTGATGAAGCGTGAAAGCCGGTTGAAGGTTTCACTGCCATACAGTCTTCGGCTCTCTGCATGAGTCAGCACTAACTTACTCATCGCACGAGTGATTCCCACATACGCCAAACGACGTTCCTCTTCCAGTCGGCCCGGCTCGTCGGCCGACATTTTATGCGGAAACAAACCTTCTTCCATCCCGACCATAAACACCAACGGGAACTCCAGCCCTTTGGCAGAGTGCAAAGTCATCATTTGTACGGCGGATTCATGTTCACTGGCCTGAGTATCGCCGGCATCTAAGGCGGCGCTGTCGAGGAAGGCGGCCAACTCAGAGGAGTGATCGTCTTCATTTCTGTATTGTCGCGCGGCACTGACCAGTTCCTGCATGTTTTCCACACGGCTGCGACCGGCCTCGCCCTTTTCTTTCAGGTGATGATCAATCAAACCGCTGCGCTCAACCACCTGAGCCACAATCTCATCCAGCGATAAATCCAACGTGCTGTTCGAAAGGTTATCAATCAGCTGCACAAAGCCATCGAGGGCGTTGGCGGCTCGGGCACTTAACAATTTCAGTGATAACATTTCATTGGCGGCATGCCACAAGGAAATGTTCTGCTGACGCGCAAAATCCCGGATCTGTTCGGCCGTCTTGGCGCCTATGCCACGGGTTGGCACATTCAATACCCGATCAAACGCCGGATCATCATGACGATTAGACAACAACCGAAGATACGCCATCGCATTGCGAATTTCGAGACGGTCATAGAAACGCTGTCCGCCATAGATACGGTAAGGCGTCCCGGAGCGCAGTAAGGCTTCTTCCAATACCCGCGATTGAGCATTGGAGCGATACAGTATGGCGACTTCGTCCAAGCGGTGGCCATCACTCTGCCATTCGTCGATACGCTCGGAGATGAACCGGGCTTCGTCTTGCTCATTAAACGCTTCGTACAAGTCTATGGCTTCACCGTCGCCATCTTCCGTCCAAAGCTCTTTACCCAAACGATCCGGGTTATTCTGAATCAACGCGTTGGCGGCTTTTAAAATGTGGCCGGTGGAGCGATAGTTTTGCTCCAATCGCACCGACTGAGCGCCTGAGAAATCAGTCTGAAACTGTCGGATATTCTCCACTTTGGCGCCACGCCAACCATAAATGGACTGATCATCGTCGCCCACCGCCATCACATGGGTGGTTTGACCGGCCAACACCCTTAACCAGGCGTACTGGATGGTGTTGGTGTCCTGAAACTCGTCCACCAATAAATTCGTAAACCGCTTTTGATAATGGGCAAGAACATCCGGACGCTTTAACCAAAGTTCATGGGAACGCAATAACAACTCACCAAAATCCACTAACCCGCCACGCTGACAGGCTTGTTCGTAGGCTTTGTAGATTTCGATCATCTTGTTGTAAAAAGGATCGTAAGACGTCGGAATATGATCGGCCCGTAGGCCTTCGTCTTTTTGGTTGTTGATGTAGTTTTGTACTTGTTTCGGTGGCCACTGGGCTTCATCCAGCTGCATTTCCCGCAGAATACGCTTAATCAGTCGCAACTGGTCGTCCGAGTCCAACACCTGAAAGTTTTCAGGCAACTCAACGTCCTGCCAATGCAGTTTTAACAATCGATGAGCTAAACCGTGGAATGTCCCGACCCACATCCCCTGAATGGACGAGTCCAGCAACTCTTCAATACGACCACGCATCTCACGGGCCGCCTTATTGGTAAAGGTCACCGCCATGATCGAAAACGGCGAAACCTGTTCTACCTGCATCAACCAGGCGATTCGATGAACCAGCACTCGTGTTTTACCACTGCCTGCTCCGGCCAGCACCAGCAAACTGCCTTGCTCAGCCGAAACCGCCTGCCTTTGAGCATCATTCAAGTGATCTAATAAGTGGCTAATGTCCATAATTGAGAACTTGTTCCTGCGTGAATTTCATGGAAATGACGAATAAACTGCAAAAATCGAACAACAAAGATGTTTATAATCAATTAATTACAGAACAAAATTAACAACCATCTGAATTTTTCGTTACATAAGTTTACATCGATCAGGAATTCAGTCATTATCCTGAAGACATAAAAACAATAAATAATTATGCACCTGATGCTCAGACAATCGGTTTAAAACCGACAAGTATCCAACAATTCCGGGTTCGTCTCCAGCAATCAGTCATTAAATGCCTAACAGTTAATAGTTATGAAGTCGAAGAATGCCTTTGAAGATGAACGGCTAACGCCGGATACAGAATTACTCAAGGCTCAACTGAAGCGTCTCGCGGTTGAGTCCAAGGCTTTCTATACCCTGTCATTACTGGCCAGTTTGGTTATTTTGGTGTCCTTCTGGCAACAGCTTCCGACGCACATCATCATCGCCTGGTTTGCCTTACAGTGCTGTTTACCTTTAGGCCAGCTGGGATTTTACTCTTTCATTGCCGGTAATAAAAAAGTACCTATGTCGGCTAAAGTGGCGTTTACTGTCTTTGGTTCTGGTATCTCAGGGCTGGCATGGAGTGCCATTGTGTTCTTGATCAGTCCGGTCAACGCACACGACCAGGCGTTGCTCTTTACCTTAGTGGCTGCCCTCGCTGTGTATGCCACAGCTGCATTATCGGCTTATATGCCTGCATTCATCAGCTTCACCGCCGGGGCCTTGTTGGCGCCTTTTCTCCACCTGTTGCACGATTACGATATTTCGAAAGACTCCCTGCCTTTTGTGGCAACACTCTTTTCTGTCTTTCTGGTATACAGTGCCATCCGCATCAATCGCTCCATCGTACTGGCACTTAAATATCGTTCAGACAAAGAAGCGCTGATTGATACCCTCACCAACACGATGACCCAAACGGACAAACTGAACCAAGACCTTATTCAGGAAGTCCAACAACGCGTTACTGCCGAATTAAACCTCAAGCACACACACGAGCAACTCGAAAAAACCGTCGATGCCCGCACTCATGAGTTACAGCAAGCCAATGCCTTACTTGAGCAGGAAATGACGCTGCATAAAGACACCACCAAAGCCCTGCTGAACAGCCAGAATCGTTTATCTAAATCCATGGAAGTCAGTCACTTAGGTCTTTGGGAGTGGGATTTAGACAACGACTGCATCTACCATTCCCACTTTCATAAGCTCTTTGGCAGCAGCAATACCACCACTTCTCAGTTTCTCCGCCACTTGAAAAACAACACCCACCCGGATGATTTCCGCTCTGCCCGCAAAGCCTTAATCGCTCACATGCGCGGTAACACCGAACAATACTTAGTGCGCTATCGCATTCGTCAGGAAGACGGTAGCTGGTCGTGGTTTGAGGATTCCGGCCAAACGGTGGAATGGAACGATAAAGGCCGCTCCGTTCGAATGCTCGGTACCCGCCGGGATGTCAGCCGGGAAATGGAACACACCGAACAACTGAAACTGGGCAGTATTGTCTTCCAGAACACCACAGAGGCCATTGCCATCCTCGATAAACGTTTCCACTTCATGATGATCAACAACAGCTTCATTACGATGACGGGTTACGACAGCGACGAGGTGATCGGTAAACACACGATGGATCTGGGCGATTCACTGGAAAAACGTGACACGCTGAAAGCCATCACCAAAGAGTTGGAGCAAAGTGACTTCTGGCAAGGTGAAATCACAGACCAAAGAAAGTCCGGCTCTGCTTATCCGATGTGGCTAAAAATCAACGTCGTTCGGGACAAAGCGAATAAAATATCCCATTACATTTGCTTGTTATCGGATCTGACGGCCAGAAAAGAAGTGGATCGCAAGCTCAGATACCTGACGTACTACGACAAGCTGACAGGGTTGGTGAACCGGGATTTATTCATGGACCGGCTGCACTCTTCTTTACAGCACAGCCATAGGTCGGACACACCATTGGCGCTGTTCCTGATTAATCTTGACCGTTTCAAATTGATCAATGACACCTTTGGTCATGCCGCCGGAGACCGGGTACTGCGCACTGCCGCTGAACGCCTCTCCCAAATCTTCAACGATGCCGACACAGTGTCTCGCTACAACAGTGATGAATTTGCCATTGCCGTCGAGTTTGACCAAGACATTGCCGACATCGAGAAAAAAGCACGCAAAGCCATTGAAGTGCTCAACATTCCGGTACAAATTGAGAATAAAGATCTGATTTTATCGGCCAGTATCGGCATCAGCATTTCTCCGCTGCACACCAAAGGTATGCACACCCTGATTAACCAGGCAGAACTGGCCAGAAATCAGGCCAAAACCATGGGTGGCAACGTTTTTCATCTTTACTCCGAACACCTGGGTGACAGTTCAGCCGAACGTTTACATCTTGAAAATGAATTGCATAATGCCTTAGAGAAACATCAGTTCGAAGTATTTTATCAACCCAAGCAAAGCCTTAAGAGCAACCGAATCGAATCAGCCGAAGCCTTAATTCGATGGAATCATCCCACTCATGGCCTCATTTCGCCGGTGAAGTTCATCCCGCTCGCAGAAGAAATCGGACTCATCAATAAAATCGGCGAATTCGTATTGCGTACCGCCTGCATACAGGCTCGTCGCTGGTCTTCACGCGGTTATGGTGACCTGAAAGTGTCGGTCAACCTATCAGCCCAACAGCTCAAAGCCGAAGGCTTCATGAGGCTGCTCGAAACCATCATTCAAGAAGCGGAGTTAGCACCACAACGGCTCACCCTTGAAATCACCGAAAGCCTATTAATGGATGACGTCGAAGGGACCATCCGTAAGCTTCAGGAAATCCGCGACTTAGGCGTTGGTTTATCCATTGATGATTTCGGTACCGGCTATTCCTCTTTGAGTTATCTTAAACGCTTCCCAATTGATATTCTCAAAATCGACCAATCCTTCATTAAGGACATCAACAACAATTCCGACGACGCAGCCATTACCAAAGCCATCATCGCTATGGCTCACAGCCTGGATTTACGCGTGATAGCCGAAGGCGTCGAAACCATCGAATCCCGAGAATTCCTGAGGGATCAAAATTGCGACCTGATTCAGGGATTTTTAGTCAGCAGGCCATTAACCAACGACCAGATGCAAGTATTACTCGCCGACAACGTCGCCTGACATCACGGAAGGTCTTTTAACCTTCGGACTTTCTGATTCTGATCAAAAAGAGAACACCTCTTCCCCTCTACAATAATCAAAATATCCTGATATCACCAATAGCAAGCAACAATCACCAGTTATCTGAAATACAGCACACTGATCAAATAAAACACAAACTAATGTTTGATTTTTATACAAACCATTGGTATTAAAACGTAATGAACACGACATGAAGTCGTAATATTTCAGCTGTTAAACTTCGATTTATTGATCAAAAGGAGACCCATCATGATCAATAGCGAAAAAGTAAGTGAAGTAAAAACCGAACTGCTCAATGCATGCATTAACCTGGATAACGACGATAAACGCGCTCGTGAACAGGAAAAAAACAAAAAAATGCGTGCAACCCGATTGTCAATTGAACTGTATCGGGAGCAGCAAGAGCTTCTTCATCAAACAGAAGAATTTTTGTTCAGAGAAGAACTCGAAGAATAAATAATGCTTCTAACCCACAGGGTTGGAACGTAACCACGCCGACAACACGGTGTGTTAATAACTGTTTTGCATGCCTTGCGAAATAGCGGGATTCTGTCCCTCCAAGTTTAAGCTGCCCCTTCTGTCGCTTATTCTCAGAGCCTTATTCGCTGAAATTTTTAACAATACATTGTCGGCCTTTCGATAGATTTATGGTTTCTTGACCGGAGAAACCAAGCTAGAATAATAAGAACAATTCTCATCGGTTTAACTGAGTAACTTATGACTGCAGCCAAATCACTGTTCATTGCATTTTCGGTTCTGCTGATTTCAGGATGCTCCCCATTCAAAGTCACCACCGACTACGACCCCGAACTCAACACTTCAGGCTGGCAAACCTATCAATGGGAGCTGCAACCGCTTCACCCTGATGACCCTTACGACAATGATCTCAACCGTCAACGCATCGTTGATGCCATGAACGATACCCTGGAGCATAAGGGCTTTACCGAAACTCAGGACGCACCGGATTTTAAAGTCAGTTACTTTTTCCTGGTCGAATCCAAAATTGCCGTCCAACGTTTTCACAGTCACCACTGCCCTTGGCTAGGGTGCCGTTATGATCGCTACGAAACCTATGTCAGCCAGTACAAGTACGGCTCATTGATCATAGACTTTTTGAACCCGGAAACCGATGAACTTCAATGGCGGGGCGTAGTGGGCGCCAGAGTATCTGAAGGGGATTCCCCCGAAGAACGGGAAGACAACATCACGGCAGCGGTAAAATACCTGATGCAGACGTTTCCGCCGGATCAGAACAAGCCCAAGGGTTCTGATTAGAACCCCTGCGGCCTGCTCGATGATCAACCAAACTGGCTCCACAGTTTCTCAAACATGTCCTGATACTCAGAGACGATTTTCAGTTCACCGTTCACCAGAATATTTTCCTGATTGTAGCGAGAGGCGTTTCGCGTCCAGTTAAAACTGCCATTCAACAATATCGCATCATCAAACACTGCAAATTTGTGGTGCATATGATTTGAGCTTCGGTCCATGCGCACCGGCACGCCTTTGGACTGTAATTCATCCACATCACTGCCCAGATCGTTGGATTTATCATTGTCCGTAATAATTCGCACGCATATACCACGCTTATGCGCCTTAAAAATGGCTTCACTCAAGGTATCGTCGGAAATGGTAAACACACAAATATCAATGGAGTGTCGTGCCTGATGGCATAAGTCGATGATTTTCCGACGACATTCATCACCCGGACTGAAGTGCGCTGAACTCTCTACCGAAGTAGGCAAGGCAGCTACATCGATGGTTTTAACCACCAACTCCAGCCATTTGAGCACTTTCAACGTATTTTCTGGTTGTTCTTCGATGGCTTCCCGAGCCAAAGCAAAACTTTTATTGCGCAGAAAACGAACCTGATCTTCGTTCAGCGCAGGCGCAAACCGGCGCAGTTCGGCCCGCTCTTCACTGCTGAGTTTAACGTCTTCCAGCGTTTCCCGAAGCCAGCCTTCCAATTCCTTTAACTGCATGTCGTTCGTCCTTACAAAGATTCGTTATTCATAAGTCGTAATTAAATATTGTTTGATTTCGTCTTTTTCTGGCTGCTGATCAAGCCATTGCTTGAAGTCATCCACTTGTTGAAACCGGTCTTCGCCAATCATTGCAATATAGCGCTGTTTAACCACGTTCTGCATACGTTGAATGCGCAGCTTCCGCTGCCAGGCATCAGTAAAGATTTTGGGCAATTGACCGTGTAACTCCAGTTGTTTTAACAGCCGCCATTCGCCTTTATCCAACCAGGCTTCATCGCAGTGAGTACATAAGTCCAGCTGCTGGGCTGTGGATAAGTCAATCCTGAACTTAGTCATCAAACGCGAACATTTCGGACAGACCTGCGCCTTTTCATGCTGCTCATCCGCTTGCTCCATCACATCAACATTGACTTTCTCTTCAGTAATTTCCTGATGATTTTCAGACCAAAACCGATAATTGATCAGCGACAACATAGCGCCTTCGCATTTTTGGCAGCCAGCCGCAATCAATCCATTTTCCAATTGCTTAGGCTCTAAATCGTGGCCATGACATTGAGGGCAACGCATCATAAACTCCTTTTTAATTGATTCGCTTACGTTTAAATATCGTCCAAGTCGACATCCAGGCCGCAACCACACCGGCCACGGCACCAAAGAAATGCGCCTCAAAAGACACATCTTCATCCTGAGGCAATACACCATAAATCATCCCGCCATAAAACAGGACGACCAGCACGGCGATGAAAATATTTTTGGCGTTTCGATCAAACCAGGCCAACGCGATACTGAGGCTCCAAAGCCCAAATATCCAGCCGCTGGCACCAATGTGCATCGCGGGCCGACCAAAACACCAGACCAGGAACCCGCCAGCAACGATAATAAACAAACTGCTCCAGACGTATAATCTGACTGATCTTAATAAACACAGCCAACTGAATATGGCCAAACCAATCAGGTTATTGATCAGGTGACTGACACCACCGTGAATCCACGGTGACGTAAGAACATAAGGCAGACTGTTGATATCCCTGGGTAAAATACCAAACGGATAAAACAGCCCGCCCAATAACACATTAAGCAAGTGGCTAAGCACCAATAAGCCGCAAACCCAACCGACCAATTTGGTTTTTAGCCACATGGCTTTTACCATAATCAGTGATCAGGCCCTTCAATGCTTGAAACAGATTTTCCGGTGAGTTCCGATTCCAGCTGAACAAGCTGATCGGACACTTCCTGCATTTTGGCAAACGCATTCATGTTCTGGTCACTGCGCTTGTTCATTTCTCGGATCAACGGGAAGATGCCCTTTCTCATGGTAACGATCAACACCCGTAACAACTTATCCACATCCGGATCAGAGTGGGCAACCACTTCAATCTGTTGCGGTTGTGACGGTTCCGAAGCAGTTGCCGGTTGGTAATCCGCAATGACCTGACCAATCTGGTTCAGCGACTTTGTAATGCCCGATAATGAATCCGTTAACACCTGCTCGGCAGTGGTCTCATTGGCTGCTTCAGCGGTGGTCGCCAACTGCTTAACGCCGTCCACCAAGTCAACCAATTGTCCAACCACTTTGGTGCCAACGTCTGCATCATCACCACCCATGGATTTATTACGTTGAAAGTCCTTTTTAATCTGATTCCAACGGGCTTCTTCTTGCGGCGTCATATTGCCACGAAGCTCTGCCAACTTGAGTAAGTTCTCTTCCGCACCGGAGGTTAACAGCTGCGACTCACCCAGATAGTGATCCGAAATCATTTGCATGAGTTCGTCTTCATTCATCACCGCCGACACTTTCTCAGACATCTTATTCATGTTTCGGTAACTGCCTTGCAGTTTAAACGAAGGCTCTGTTCGGTAAGTGTCGTCCTGCGCGGCAGAAGCGATGTATTGTTGGTTAATTTTCAACAATACATCCTGCACCACAAACAGTTTCTGTAAAACCCCGGTGATTTCGTTCACCTCAGCACCACTGTACTGATGGCTTAAATCCGTGGTCGCAATGTTTTCGCCCTTGGCCAGTCGAACCAGCTTATACAAGTCCTCCATTTCTCTGGTCGCCAGCGGCGCCAAAACCGGATTGGAGGTCAAACTGTTTTCGATGTAACTCAAAGCAAACTGTTCATCCATGCCGCCAAGAATATCACCCAGGTTATAAATATCCGCTCGGTTGGCCAACATGTCCGGGACTTTAAACGCCTCGCCAGACTCAGTGTAAGGGTTACCCGCCATGACCACACAGAATTTCTTTCCACGCATGTCGTAGGTTTTGGTTTTGCCTTTCCAGATACCCTCTATTCGACGGGTGCCATCACACAAGGAGATAAATTTCTGAAGGAATTCCGGGTCAGTATGCTGAATATCATCCAGGTACAGCATCACATTGTTGCCCATTTCCAAACCGAGATTCAGCTTCTCCAGCTCTTGTCGTGCGGTTGCATCGGGTGCCTGCTCTGGGTCCAGTGACAGTACACCGTGACCCAGCGACGGACAGTTGATTTTCATAAAAATCAAACCAAGCCGACTGGCAACGTATTCCATCAAAGTGGTTTTACCGTAACCCGGAGGTGAGATCATCATTAACAATCCCATCAGATCCGTCCGCTTATTTTCACCCACGGTGCCCATCTGTTTGGCAAGGTTATCGCCAATGATCGGCAAATACGATTCGTTAATCAGTCGGTTACGAACAAACGAGCTTAAAGGTTTCGGCTTGAACGAATCCAGGCGTAAGCCCTCACGCTCTTCCTCAATGATCTTCTGCCTTAAATCCAAATAATCATGGTAACCCTTCACAACACGATGTTTGTGATCATCCATTCGCTGAAGAAACTCATCCAGCGCAAAACCCAGTTGCTGGTTCTGAATTCTGGGGTGATCCCCCAGCAGTCCTGCCACTTTCAGTTCAATGTCCACTTCCGTCGGACGACGCTCAATCCGGCCATCGGCATTAATTAACGCAATGGCCTCCGGAATATAACGCTCAAACTGGGCCAGCCCCTTGCCTTCGACTAATGCAGTTAACCAGGAAGCGCTGAGGTTCCAACGTTCGGCGACTTTGCCTTTCAGGCGATCCAGTGAGCCCTGATATTTACGCCAGGACACATCATCCAAGGTGCGTTTCAGTTCATCCACCAACGCCTGAGCATATTTGCTGGTGATAAAATCCACTCTCTCCCGGCTAAGCTCTGCAACCAGATACTCCGCCGCTCGTGCGATCGCCCTTTCGGTCACATCGATCGGAAAATGTGCAATGAACTGAGACAACCCAGTTTGTATTTCTGCAATGAGTAACGCATTGGCGCGCGGGTTATTAAAAATCGTCAACATGTTCGCGGCCGACTGCGCACGTTCATGCCAGGTATCCATCCGCTGTTTAATGGCGAGCAGATGCTCATCAGCATGTCGATCCAGGTGCTGAATATTGGCCCAGAAAATCTGAGCCAGGCCCCGGCTAAGCGGGTCAAACTTCAGTAAATCAGCGCTGTCCAACGCGGGGATCAACTGCTTCAGTAACAAAGTTGCATCATGATCATGAACGCCTCGTTCATACCCTTCTTTATAACGAGGAGTAGCATAGGTACGCACCAGCTTTAGCAAGCGGTCATCATCCAATAACGCATCGTGCAAAGCCGAAACAGACAGTTCATCCTCTTCCTTGTCAGCAGCATCCAGTATCAGCGCTGCAAGATACTCTGCACGATAAACCTCTGGCGTTTCGGATTCGAGCGTCATATCCCAATAAGGCCGCAGATCCAGTAATTCCGTGCGGGTCAGCTCTTCAAAATAGTCGGTGCCGGTCAGGTGAACGTTCAGCTCACCATTTCGAGGAATGATCGTTAAATCCAGCTCCTGAGTATTGACACTGAAACGATGGCGCGGCCCCAACTTAATGACATTGCCACCTTCCTCATAAATGTCGGTCTTATCGCGAAGCGCACGCAGTGCCTGCTCTTGAATCGACTTAAACCGGGACTCAACATCGTCCGCTTTCACGGCGCTGTCCAGTTCTCTCAGTCGCGCCACCATCTCCCGCGTTTTTATCACCAACGCATCGGAAGCGAAATAAGTATTCAATTCATCAGCGTCGGTAAACTTCAATGAACGACGTTCAATGCTGGCCAATATTCGATCTGCGGCATCGGTCACCGACTGCGCTTTCCGCTGACGCTCATCCAATAATTGCTGCTTATGCGACTCAAAAGATTCGTAAATCTCCTCACGCTTGGCCATGATGTCGGAGAGGAACTGATCGAACTCACTGAATTGGCTTTCCAGCTCTTCCAGTTGCACCAACAAGCGCGACAACTGCTCGTCACAGCGCTCAGGGGTGGTCGCCATTCCAAGAGCATTGGTGATGCTTTGTGAAAACAGCTTAAACTGGGCACTGAACTGCGCAATCGCTTCTTCCGAGCCCAACCCTTTTTGCTTATGACGGGCATTGGCTTTGCTTTGGTTCAGCTTCGAATACACTTCGGATATGGCATCAATAATCCGCGTTCGAACGGTGGCATCGTCCACTTTTAAGGACGCCATCAATTCAGACAATAAATCCAGACCGGACGCCGTCGACTCGATGGTTTCAATCAATGGGGTTAACGAAGCAATGGTTTCGGCTTTTTCCACTTCGGCGTTCAAATTGTCGATCTTTGCAAGATAAGGCTCCAAAGCCTTTTCATCCGACAAAAACTCAACCGTTTGTTCACTCAGTTTTGCCTGAGCCTCAACCACCTGCTCGCCGAGCGTTTCAATCCGCGCCACATCAATGTAACGATAACCTTTGATGGTGGCCAGGTGACCTTGCTGGTGACGAAGCTGGTTTAAAGCATCGACGTAATCTTCTGCAATTTCCCAGTTTTCAGGACGCAGCGATTGAAGAATTTCGGACTGCTTTGCTTCCGCTTCGGTCATCGCTTGTTGCGACTGACGACGAATGCTCTCCACTTTCTCGAATTCATCAATCACCAGCTCTGAGGTTGAGGTGATTTCTTTCAGTACGTCAGAAACAGAGATTTCAGAAACAGACGCTTCAGCTTTCGGCGGCTGATAATCACCAATCCAATAATGGGCATCGAATATCTTGGCTGCGGATCGGCTTAACTCCTCATACATACGAGAAGAAACCGATTGGTTTTCAATCAGACGGCAAATACTGTAAAGATCAGAAACCCCGCGCACCAAAGCCGCGTTACCAATACGGCCAAAAAAGGTCTGGCTCACTTCTGCCCGGCTGGCAAAGTCCTGACTGACAAACGGCGTTTGCCAAATTTGCATGGGATGGACTCGGGTGGGCTCGCTCTCAGCGGAGAACACCACCAATTTCCCATCTTCTGATAACGCATAACCATGACCATAAATCGGGTTCTGCAATTCTTTACTGATCAGGTTATAAGCAAATAAGCCAAACAGTCCTTCATCGGGTTCATAAAACACATACAACACATCTTCGCCATTAGGCGATTTAATAATGCGTTTGAATTTTAAACCTCCGCTGTCTGAGCTGACCGACTCCTGATCAAAGGTTTTGAACTCACCCGTTTGCAGGTAATACCCGCCCGGGAAAATAATGCCGTGATCTTCCGGCAACTGTACGCAGGATTGACCAATGGCATCCACCCTTAACACATCTTCGGTTAAGGTATTAAAAATCAAGTAACGCCATGTTTCTTCACGGTAGGGCAAGATACGCAGCAGAATCAGACCGCCCAGCTCTGCGTATAAAAAGCGGGCATCATCCAACGACTGAGTGGCATCATCCACCGACTCACGATAAACCCCCAAACCATCTTCCGTGTTGTCTTCAATTTTGATAGTGAGATCACCACCAACGGTTTCAACAAACACTTTGTCCAAAATATTCACGTGTGGGTGACGACCGTTGACCACATCTTCACGGGTGGTTTCCACCCACTCAAAGTCGTAAGCCGGCGGGAGCTGGATGTCGCGCTCACCGCGATTGTCGATGTAGTTAACGTCTTTGCCATCGGCAGACACCGACCATCGGAAGACTCGAATGTCTTCCAGTCGTTCACCAATCTGGAAACCGGCCAACAACTTACCTTTTTGCACCGTAAGCTGAACCAACTTCGTATGCTTGTAGTACCGGTAGAGTTCATCAAAATCGTTGACGAAAGACGCTTGCGCTAAAAAGCTGGTGCCAATATCCACCGACTCAAGCTCGTAGCTTTCGCCGTCTTGCTGCAATCGAAACAGAGAAAATACATCGTCAATCCGAGTTTCTTTCTTCAAGCCAAGAAAGACGTTGTATCCAAATAATAAGTAGTCGCCGACCTGAACCATATCGCGGGCGACGCTGTTGTTTTCCGTACGAACCCGAACACGAGAAACCACACTCATGTCTGAACTACCAAACTCTTCTAATCTGGACTCGTTCAACGTTCGGGTTAATTGGCTAAGTTGCTTCCCTTGATCGGTTAAGCGCTTACGGATGACTTCGTATGCGCCACCGGAAGCGACGGCATTTTCGACATGACTGCCTGCGCCACTCTCAGAAGCATTTTGTTCTGTAGACTGATCCTGCTGCACCATCGTTAAATCCTTCACTTAGTACAGAAAAATAATTCACTCTTGTCAGAGTTAGATTAACGAACGGATGATGTTAGCAGGCAACAGCGTTTGAGAGAGTTTCACCATCAAACGGCCGTTGCCCTATCCGTATTACGCCTTAGAAAAGATCAACAATCTCTTAGTGAGAAACATCGCTGTCTTTAGACGCTGCGGTACTAGACTTGCCTTGAGACGCCATCACTTTGGCTAACAAAGTGCTGACCGTACTGCTCTTGGTAGCCAAACCATCGATGGCCTTACCAATGGACAAGGACTTAGCAAAGTTATCGAAGAAGTGCTCTTCACCGCCCACGATATCAATCTTCGCTTTCTGCAGCGCATTCGACAAGACTTCCGCATTTTCTTTAGCAATGTCTTTGCCTGCTTCAATGGAGGCAACTGCTTCTTTAAACGCCGTTTCCAGACTCATACGGAACTCTTCGTGATCACGAGCCTTATCACTCATGGAATCCATAGCACCGAATTTCTCAACCAAACCATCCGCTTCCGCTTTCAGTTTCTCACGCGTTACATCGGCTTCTGCCATACCCACTTCTTTGGTCGCTTTCGCTTCGGCTGAACCTTTCGCAGCCACAATTTCCGCGTCCGCCAAGCCAGTTTCACGAAGCGCTTTACCTTCCGATTCACCTTTCGCGGCGATCACTTCAGCATCGGCCAAACCGGTCTCACGCAATGCCTTACCTTCGGATTCGCCTTTCGCAGAAATCACAGAAGCTTCGGCCAGACCTTCTTTCTCCATGGCATCCGCTTTCGCTTCCTGAACTTTCGCTTCCGCTAAGCCAAGAGCCGCTTCTTCGGCCTGAATACCTTCCGCCATTTTCTTCTTCGCATCGGCTTCTTTCGCTGCGGCCTCAAGGTTGGCCTGAGCCATCACAGTAATTTCAGTGGCTTTGAACTTGGCCGATTGTTCTTCCGCTTCCGCTGCCTTTACTTGCTTCACTTTCTCTTCGTCCGCTTCGGCTTCTGCCGCCAATACCTGAACCTGCTTCATACGATCGGCTTCAGACACTTCGCGAACTTCTTTAATGCGCTCTTCTTCAATAGCTACGGTCTTATCCACCGCAACACGCTCACGAATCACATTGGCAATTTCTTTCTTCTCGATTTCCACCGCTTTTTCAGCTTCGATCTTCTGCAGCTCGACTTCACGTTCACGCGCTACGATTTCCAAATCTCGGGCACGAATTACTTTCTCTTCTTCGATCGCCACCGCACGCTGTCGGTTCTGGTCCGCCACTTCGATTTCACGCTTCTGGTTTTCCGTTTGAACCGCTAAGTCCTGTTCCACCTGAATTTTAGTGGACTCCGCTTTCTTACGCTCTTCTTCCTGAACCTTGAGGGTTTCAGCTTCTTCGCGGGCCTGAATGGTAGCCACTTCACGCTCCTGACGGGCTTCGGCATCGGCTTGTTGACGCTCCAGCTCAAGCATGGCTTCTTTGGTTTCCACGTTCTTTTTCTTAATGGCTAACGCTTCGTTTTGCTCCAGCTCATTGGTTACCACGTTCTGGCTGGCCGTTAGCTCAGTAATCTTCTTAATACCTTCCGCATCCAGAATGTTATTCGCATCCAGCGCCCCTTTCGGAGTTTGCTCAAGGTAATCAATCGCAACGTCTTCCAGAATGTAACCATTCAGGTCATCACCGATCACCTCAACAATTTTCTCGCGGAATTGAAGGCGGTTTTCAAACAACTGAACAAACTCAATTTGTTTACCCACCGTTTTCAGGGCTTCCGAGAACTTAGCCGCAAACAGGTCATAAACAGCATCTTTATCGGACGCGCGATCTGCGCCAATCGACTTGGCAACACGCAATACGTCTTCTTGCGTTTCATTTACCCGCAAGTAGAAAGCAACGGTGATGTCCGCTCGCATGTTATCCAAACAAATCAAACCGTCTTTACCACGGCGATCCACTTCCAAAGTAATCAATGAAATTTTCATCAATTCTTTTTTATAGATAATCGGGAATACAATACCACCGGTGAACTTAACCTTTGGCACAGATCCCAGGCCGTTGATGATCAACGCCGTACCCTGAGCCACTTTGACATAAAAGGCTTTGATTGCCGCAGCAAGGCCAAGTATAAATATAATAATTGCGCCTAGAACAATCGCGATAGGCATTAAAACTGATAAATCAGCCATAACAATAACTCCATTTATTAATATCTAAGGCGACAAAAAAGCCCGCACAATGCAGACTTTTTCATCCGTTGTTAATTCAGTTAACGGGTAAACTCTTCTTCTGAAATGACACGATAAGCATGCTCTTCTGCTAAATGCTCAAGCAGCACAACACGATCCCCTTTCTTAAACGTGGTATCTCCGAAAGTTCGTGCTTTAAAGATTAAACCGGCACCGCCGTCGGCGAGAAACACTTCCCCGAACGAATTGTCCACCCGTAATGAGCGAACAACGGCTGTCTGACCCAACACTTCCTTCACCGAATGCGAAGTGGCTTTTTTAAAGATGGATCGTAACGGTTTAATCATAAAAGCAGTCACCATAGCAGAAACATAAAGGCAGCCCACCAACACCGGGAGGCCCGCAAGGTATCTCAGTATTCCTTCAGGAATGTAAGCAAAAAAGAAATGAACGATGAAATAGCAGATAAACCAGCCGATCAACGACATGATCGAAACCACAATGGTTACCGGCACACCATTCAAACCAAAGCGCAAAAACAGCCCGGCCACTACATCACCTGCCGTCAGGCTGTTCTTAGTTGAGCTCAACTCTCCTTCCACTTCCGGTATGTCGAAATCCAGAAATTCCAGATCAACTACACCCAGGACAGCAAACAACCAATAACAAAGCGACAAAGCCAGAAAGAAGGTAAAAAACGCTGTGGGAAAGGACGCAATGTTCTGATAAAACGGGTCCATTTTCTCACTCAGCAAAATTGCAAACATAAATTACCTCCCTGACGATGAATACAATTTAAAAAGTTAAACGACAATTAAGCGATAAATTCTTGTCGAATTTCTTCCAGCGCTTCGCGCATTGCTTCATCCATTTCTTCAGGTTTGATGCGGGAAATGATGTTGCGAAGAACCCGACGCTCGTTGTCATCCACAACACCATCCCGCTTTGCAATGGCAAAAATCTTCATCAGCTCTTCAGCATCCAATTTGCCATCGTCAGCAAAGCAGTTAATCGACTGGAACGACATTTCCAAATAGTCGCGATTTTCTTTCATTCTTAAATTCCTTTTTATGGTTACAATTTACTTTTTGTTTTTTAAACGTTCCAAGATTTCATCCGCGCGTTTTTCGCCTGGAGCAATACCTGCTTTTACCAGTTTATCCTGCAATGAGCTGTCTGAAGTTTCCTCTTCAAGCTCACTTGCCGCATTCATTTTAGCAGCATTCAGTGCCTGCTTTTCTTTGATTCTTTCTAAAGAATCCATCGCAGTTCGCATCTTCGAGTTAGAACCGGAATGACGCTCTGCCACTGTTTGCTGAGCACGCTGCACACTTTCCGTGGCCTTAACAGTGTCCACTTGTTGCTTCAGGCGCTTGATGTTGGCTTCGGCCACTTTCACAGCGGATTTCAACTTAGTTGCATTCTCGGTAAAACCAGCAACCGTTTCCTGCTCTGATACCAATTGATTTTCAAAGTCCGCAATTTTTTCGGCCACTTCGTGCGCCAGCACATCATCCCCTTTCTCAAGGGCCTGAACTGCATATTTTTCGTACTCTGCAATGTCTTTCTTTAGTTTAGAAACTTTCTCTTCAGCCACTTTTTGGCGTGCAATGATCGCGACCAAACTTTCTTTCGATTGTTTCAGTTCTTCGGAAGCATCTCGCACTTCCTGATCCAAAATACGCAACGCCTGACTATCCACGATAGCTTCACCGGCTTCATTTACACCACCACGCAGAGCGGTCATCATTTTTGCCCAGATATTCATAAGGATCTACCCCTTTTTTCTCAAAATTGATTTAAGACATGACCGATTGACCAACTTCCGGGGCTAAAAACTCCCGATAAGCTTCAGTCGCTTGAATTACATTGGTTGCCAACACTTCAATTTCAAAAATAACGTTCGATAACAACGAACTCGAACTCAAAGCTCCGAACATATGGTAGTAATCCGTCCCATCACTGGCAGCATCCAGACTGATGGTCGACAACGGAAAGTACTTATGCGTTCTAAGCACCGCATCATTAAAGCCTGCGGTATCCACAACCTGCGAAGTCGACCACAATAAAGATTCAGCAATAATCTGCTCACCCGCCACCGTCAGAAACACCGGCAGATCACCAAACTCTTTCATTTCAAGGTACAGAGAAGGCTCAACCCCCTCAATCAATTCAACTGTGGCCGAACCGTCAACAAATGGCACTTCTTTTTTCAGTGCTTCAAATAAGGTTTGGGTTGTCCATAAATTCGTAGATTCACTCATGTCATTCACCATATCGTCGCCTACATTAATCCAAGTGGAGACACTCTGCTTGCGAAGCTGCTTTTCAACAGCAGCCAATCGCTTGGCGTGCTCCGGTTGTATCCATACTTCCTTTTTAACCAACCCCTGCTCTCGCAAGCGCCGCCTAAATTCTCGCTGATAATGTGCTGATGATTTTTTGTTCATGTGACTCACTATAATAATTACATGTGATATCGTCAAGTAATTACATGTAACAACTCAGATCTAATTACATGTAATAAAACATTACGTCTGATGACAAAGCACCATAAGCCATTTTTCAATGCATTGGCCTTATAGATTAGACACAAAAAAAGGAGCACATAAAGTACTCCTTTTTCAATGCCTTAAATGACAACAAGATCCCACTATCGTTTCTTTTTCTTTCTTTTGGTCGCCTTGGCCTCTTTTTCAGCTTCTTTTTGTGCCCTCAGCTCAGCCACTTTCACTTCTTCCGCCTCCACCATCTCAGGCGTTTCCAGCGTCAACAGACCTAACATGCCGGAACGGAGTTCATTCAATAAAATTTCTGAGGCCTTATGCAAATCAATGCGACCTCCCGCCCGGCGACAACCTCTTAAACGGCCGATCTCTTCAAGTAACTCGATATCGCTGTCAGGTAACTGAGGCAATTTATAACGCTCTACCATGCGATCAGGGTAAGCTTTTAATAAATAATCACAGGCATACAGCGCCACATCGTCAAACTCCATGGCCGTGTTTTTAACCGCTCCGGTCACTGCCAGACGATAACCGCTGTCCGGGTTTTCAAATTTCGGCCACAAAATCCCCGGGGTATCCGACAGCACAATGCCGTTGTCCAGATTGATCTTCTGTTGGCGCTTGGTGACCGCAGGCTCGTTCCCCACTTTTGCAATGGTTCTGCCGGCCAATGTGTTAATCAGCGTTGATTTACCTACGTTTGGAATCCCCATGATCATGGTACTGATCGGCTTAAACGACTCTTCTTTTTCCGGCACCATTTTCCGGCACATATCGAGAATAGACCGTACCTGCCCTGGCTGCTCAGCCGTTAAGGCCAACGTTTTCACCCCCTTTTCCTGCTCAAGGTAGGTTTGCCACTGCTTCGTAATCTCTGGGTCAGCCAGATCGTATTTATTTAAAATTTTAATGCAGGGTTTATCACCACGAAGGGTAGAGACCAAAGGATTATTGCTGCTGTGGGGAATTCTGGCGTCCAACACTTCAATCACCAAATCAACTTTCGGCATTATCTCCCGAATCTCTTTCTGGGCCTTATGCATGTGCCCCGGATACCACTGAATCGCCATCTCTAACCCTTAATTAAATGTATGCCAAGCATTCTACCGGAAGCGGAGTCATCCTAAAACTCATCCATTTTTGCCCAAAGTCCTACTTTTCCGCCCAAAAGTCGTCCTTTTGGTGGAGTTCATCCTCCCGCTCCCAAATTACTATCAATTCCAAGATCATACCGACCCCAAGATAATAAAAATAAAGATAACAACGACAACGCAAAAATGAACCTCGAGGCAAAGCAATGAATACCCTACTGGAACATCGTCTGAAAACCTCGTCCATCACACCCGGAGCCTATTTACCTGCGACACTTGGGCATGAGTTTTTTTCAAATAATGAACGCATTGAGTGGATCACCAAATACGGCAGTCATTGCATGTCGTTTTCCACCATGCAGCCGGACATGTGTTTTTTTGATGTGCCAGAGGTAGGTTTTATTGCTTACCAGGACTGCCTGGGCGAACGAGTGGTACTGTCTAACCCCATATGCGCACCGGAAGACTTTGCCTTCATCATAGAGCAGTTCCTCGGCATGTCTCGTAAACCGGTGTCCTTTATTCAGGTCACCCCGGACGTTGCCCAACTGCTTTCCTCTAAATTCTCGATGTATTGCACCGAGTTTGGCCAGGAAACGGTAATTTATCTGAAAGACTGGACCCTAAAGGGCAAGAAAAAGCAGATCTTCCGTACGGCGCTTAATCAGGCAAAGAAACTGGACATTGCCATTATGGAGACATTCACCAACCATAATGACGACCGCATTTCCGACACCTGGCTCAACACCCGCCGCTGCAAGCAAAAAGAAATCCGCTTTTTGATTCGTCCTAAAGACATCAATCACAGCCAAGGCGTTCGCAGGTTTTACGGGTTCAAGGACATGCAGCCAGTCGGCTTTGTCCATTTTGACCCCATCTATCGCAACAATCAGATCATTGGCTACGTACCAAACATTTCAAGAGCCAACCAGTTATTCAAACAAGGGTTATTTTACGCCATCATGGCCGTGGCATTAGAGCAATTTCAAAGCGAAGGGATAGAGTTGGTTAACCTTGGTTTGTCGCCCCTATCCATTCAAAACAACCCGCAGCCGCGCATTGTTTCCTCCCGGCCTCTGGAGAAGATGTTTAAACTCACGGCCCGTTTTGGCCAAAAATATTATAACTTTGATGGCATTCAGTTCACCAAATCAAGATTCAGAGGAGAGGAACAGCCAACTTACGTGGCGTCACATAAAGTCATCCCCCTCAAAGCGTTTGCCGCCTGTTTTAAACTGAGCCAGGTAATTTAGGCAGACACACCGGAGCCTACAGAAGAAAGAACTTCCAGAAGAAAGAGCATCAAGCGACCCACTTGATGAGTAAAGAGTCGAGTTCGACGTTTGTCCCTTTCGCCCCTCGGGGCGATTTTTTCCCTTGACCTGAAACGACTAACGTTCAGCTAAGAAGAGACAAATGTTCGGCATTCATTTCGCCCTAAGGGCCTTAAAAACAGCACAGATATGACGTTTATCAGCATTAAGCAATATGACGAATCAGCAAGGTCTGATATGGTAAAGGGTTCAAGGATGAACAAAGCCCTTAGAAGCATGCTGATTAAAACAAAAATATCGCCTCCAGCGCACTTCCATGATCTTGTTGAACGCACGCGCCTGCTGGATAAATTAAATACCGTCAAAGGCGGTCAACTGGTGGTGTTAACTGCCCCGACCGGCTATTCCAAAACCACATTGGTAAGCCAGTGGGTGCAAACCGCGCAACGGCCTTTTGCCTGGTTAACGCTGGATCACAAAGATAATGACCCCGGCCGTTTCTGGCGCTATCTATTTGCCACCCTAAGTAACCAGTCTTTACCTTTGCCGGAGCTGATCGCCGACCTCATAAACGAGCACTGCCCCAGCACCTTGATTAATGCCTTTGATCAACAATCCGATTTGGCCTCGAAAAACGCGCCGTTTGTGTTGGTACTGGACGATTTCCAGAACATCACCAAAGACATCATTCTCGAGCAACTCAACGAACTGCTGAACTTTTTACCGGCGAATCTGTGCATCATCATCACATCTCAGATTCAGCCCGAGTTGAAATTGTCGCGCCGGCGTTCAAAACATCAGGTCATTGAACTGAACCAGAATCAACTGGCGTTCACCCGGGAAGAAAGTGATCAGTATATTCAGCATTTGATTCAGGAATCATTTTCAGAAGAACTATTGAAGTCTTTGCATTCCAAAACGGAAGGTTGGCCGGCCGGTATTCAACTGCTGTCGATCGTTATGGAGCAGACCTCCCCCAAAAGCAACCAGCTGGATTTAAGCAACCCAATCTCATTTTTTGATGATGAAGTGCTGGCAAACTTACCGGGAGAGCTGCAGGACTTCCTGCTAAATACCGCCTTTTTACCCTGGCTACACCCCGAGTTGTGCAATGAAGTACTGGCCATAGATCATTCCGAAAGAATGATTCAACAACTGTCACAGCGTAACCTGTTCGTGGTGAAATACGGCGAAACCTGGCGTTACCACGATCTATTCAAAGAAGCCTTATTAAGTCATGCCTCCGAGACCAAGCGTCACCGACAACGTGCCGCCCAATGGTTTCAACAAAACGACTTTCCTTCCCGGGCAATCGATCAGTACATCCAATTACAAGACTGGACACAAGTCACCGAAATCATGGCTCAGGAAGCCAGAGAAAAAATCACCAACGGTGAACAAATCACGGTCGACAGCTGGTTACGGGCCTTGCCACAGGACTGGCAGAAAGATCGCCCCCGTTTATTGTCTTTGAAATCGGCCATCCTGATGAGCAATGGCCAACTCGATGAATCAGAAAATTACCTGAACGCCGCCAAAAAACAGCTGCATATTTATCAAAACAGTCCGGAAAAAAGAGCCGTTGCCCATATCAGTGATGAAGACATGATGGAGACACAGAAAGAAATCACCATCATCGAATCTTTTCTGGCCATGTTTCGCGGGGATTTTAAATCGGTTCAAAGTCTGTCGATAGCGGCTCTGGAAGGCCCGACGACCACCGCCAGCCTCGACATATATGCACAAATGCCATTAAGCCACGCCTACATTCACCAAGGGAAACTGGCAGAAGCACTGAATTTACTTGAAGGCATAGTAAAACAAGGCATGCACGACGAACTGCCCTTTCCGGTTTTGATCGGCATCACCAACATCATCCCGATCTTCCACGTCCTCGGCAAACTGGATTCGGCGCTCGATTTAATCGAAGAAGTATCCGACTGGCACAGTAAATTAGCCACCCCTTCGGTCTACGCACCTTGGATAAAAGGCATGAAAGCCATCATCATCCGTGAGCAAGGAAAAATCACCGAAGCCATGGATTTGCTCAAAGGCATGATTGACTATATTGCTGAAACCACAGACCCACTTCAGATCATTCCGATTTACGCCATGGCCTCTCATGCGTACCGAACCTGTCGTGAAGATGAAAAAGCCAACCACCTGCTGCGCCAGGCGATTTTGGTTCAGGAACAACACCAAATTGATGAATGGACATTCAGCTTCCCACGCTTAACCACGTTGCTGACCATTGATGACATCATTCATCAAAACGCAGCGGCACTGCGCGAGTGGCTCAAAGACAACGAAGACGCCATTCTGAACCGACCGGGCTTCTTGCAGGAAAGTGAACGGTTAATTCTTGCCCGCATCTATCTCATGGTCGGGCGACACGAAGATGCCATGACACTGCTTCAGCGCATCGAACATGAATCCAAAGCCGGGAACCGCAGACTGAATCAGGCGAAAGTCCTGATGCTACAAGCGATGACGTTTGCCGCTCAACAAGACTTCACCCGCTCCATTCAGCAACTCAACCAGTCGTTATTGATTTGCGAGCAAAACGGGCTGACCCAAGTGCCTTTGGAAGAAGGCCCTCATGGTAAAAACCTGCTTCAGCTGGCTCAGGGCTATTGTTCCAACCCGGACTATGTGGAGTTTTTAATTGAAGAGTTTGACCGACAACAGGCCCTGTTTCCCGATCAACCTCAGCAAGCATCGCCGACGGCCATGGCTCCACCTCCATTGAAAAAGCCAAGCCAATCGCTGATAGAGCCGCTGAGTAAGCGAGAGCAACAAATTCTGGAGCTGATATCCCAGGGATTAAAGAACCAGGAAATTGCCGACCAACTGTTCGTGTCGGTGACTACCGTAAAAACCCACGTTCATAACATTTATGGCAAAATGGAAGTCCGCAACCGAACCGCAGCTGTGGCCAAAGCCCGTGAACTTCAGCTACTCGCAGGATAAATATACGAGATGGCAAACCTATTTAAATACGCCCCTGAAAACGAGTTCGACACCGAAGAGCGCTGTTTCATCAACGAGCTCAGTAACACCGCCTCGGACGAAGCCTGCTCCATTGCATTAGCACGGGTAGCACCAGGCGTGACCACTCAAGTGCACAGTCTGAAGGATACCGTCGAACGCTACGTTATTTTAGAGGGTCAGGGGCGGATCGAAGCCGGTTCGTTGACTGGCACCCCCGTCAGACGACTGGACACTCTGGTCATCCCCGCCAACGAGCCACAAAGTATTACCAACACGGGCGATACCGACTTAGTCTTTCTTTGTGTCTGCACACAACGCTTCAAGGCAGAAAACTACCTGAAGCTGTCCGATTAATCAGCCAGGCTTTTCGGCCAAACCTGAAGACTGAGCAATGGCTTTGGGCTTCCGGTGAAACAGCGCCACCACTATGTTGGCCGCAATGATCAACCCCGCGCCCAGCAACATTTGCCAAGTAATGGCCTCATTCAGTAACACCACACTGATGACCATCGCCCAGGGAATGTATAAGTAATAAATCACCGCAGCCAAAGGCCCGGGCAATTCCGTACTTGCCTTATTCCATAAGGTGTGCGCACCTAAAGTACACATAACCCCAAGCACAACCAAGCCCGACCAGTCCTTCAGACTTAACTGCCAATCGGTCATGGGCCAAATAAACGAAAAACCCACCAAGCCAAAACCAAACTGCCCCAGCGCTCGCATATTCGTCGATAAGTGGGATATCTGGCGGTTAATGGCGGGCAAGCAGGCATACAAGAAACCGCTTAAAATGCCAACAATAAATCCATAGGTTTGCACTAAGGACGCTGAGTCAACGGGGGTTGCAATGTACACCCCAGCAAATGCAACGATCACCGCAATTAAGTCGGTTCGGCCAATCGGTTCCTTTAAAAACAATCGGTTAACAAACAACAGATGAATACCAAAGGTGCACACCGCAATGGCCGCCAGCGAGGCACCAGCACGTTTAATCGACCAAAAATACATGTACCAATGAACGGCAAACGTCAGCCCTAATATCACCAACCAAATAAAATCGCGTCGGCCAACGCGTTTAAACTGCTTGGCAAAACACATGATCAGCCCGATCCCTGCAGCCGCTATGGCTAACCGAACCGTACCGATGGTGGCTTCATTGGCACTGATTCCATGAATTAAAGCCGGGACAAAGCCCATCAGGAAGATCGATAACAGCGCGACTAAAATCAGTTTGGTATTTTCAGAGAAGTTCAAAAGGAAAGTGTCTCGTTTCAATGCATTCAATAACAGTAAAAAGCTGCCAAGCATTGTACGCAAATAAACAAAACAAAAGATAATAAAAAAGGCGCTCGAAAAGATAACTTAACGAACGCCAACGTGAGGATCATTTCATCGAGGCGTCATAACAGCCTCGTATTCACTCGATAAACTGCAACCAGGCAGCAACCACTGAGCGGCAACAAATCAGCCAATCAGTTGCGCTTCACTAATATTCATCATGCTGCCTTTGCCGGCCAACATCATTTCTTTATGCGCTCGGGCACGCGGTAGAATACGCTCGAAGTAGAAACGGGCGTTTTTCACTTTGGCATCAAGGAAATCTCGGTCGAAGCCATCACCCTTAGGATGACGTTTACCGTCCAGAATGTCCTGAGCCACAGCGGCCATTTTCAGCCAGAAATATGCTAACGTTGCGTAGCCGGAATACATTAGGAAATCAAAGCTGGCAGCGCCCACCTCTTCAAAATCGCCCATACCTTTGGCGCCCAGTTGCTTGGCCAGTTCAGGCCACTCTTTAGCATAACCGCCCAATACATCGGCCAGATCGGCTAACGACTCACTGTCAGTGTTTTTACTCAACACATGCAACATTTTAGTGAAGCTCAATAAGCTCTTACCTTGCCCGGCCAACACTTTACGCCCCAGCAAGTCCAGCGCCTGAATGCCCGTGGTTCCTTCGTACAAGGTCGAGGCACGGCCATCACGGAACAGCTGTTCAGCCCCGGTCTCTTTAATAAAGCCATGGCCACCGTACATTTGGATCGCCATGTCAGCTGAGGCCAAACCGGTATCGGTTAAAAAGCCCTTGGCGATCGGCGTTAAAAAGCCCAACAGCTCAACCCGTTCTTTATCGGCGTTTGGTAGATGCGATTCATCCAGCAAGTTGGCGCAGAATTGACCCAGCGCACGACCACCTTCCGCAAACACCTTTTGTGTCAGTAACATACGTCGTACGTCCGGATGGACAATGATGGGGTCCGCTTCTTTGTCTGGCGCTTTCACTCCGCCCAAGCTGCGCATTTGAGTACGCTCAACCGCATAGGCCAAACTCTTCTGGAAGCTGCGTTCACTCAAACCAATGCCTTGCATCGACGCGCCCAAGCGCATCTCATTCATCATGGTAAACATGGCGTTGATGCCGCGATTCGGCTGGCCCAACAAATAACCTTCTGCTTCTTCAAAGCTCATCGAACATGTCGGGTTAGCATGCATACCCATTTTTTCTTCGATGCCAATGCAATGCACCGCATTGTTCTTATTCCAAACGCCCGCTTTGTTTTGCAACTTGGCCGGAACAATAAACAAAGACAAGCCTTTAATGCCCTGAGGCGCGCCTTTTAAGCGTGCCAACACCAAATGAATGATGTTATCGGCTGCGTCATGTTGACCCGAGGAAATGAAGATTTTATTGCCTTTGATTTTATAGACACCGTCCGACACTTCTTCGGCAGACGTACGAACCAAACCCAAATCCGATCCGCAATGCGCTTCGGTCAAACACATGGTGCCTGTCCACTCACCCATGATCAGCTTCTCAAGGTACGTCTGTTTGATCTCGTCAGTACCGTGACTGATGATCGCCCGACAAGCCGACATCGTCAAAGCCGGTGTCATGCTGAAGGCATGATTGGCTGACGTCAGAATTTCACCGACCAAAGAAGACAAACGTTCAGGCAGCGCCTGCCCGCCCCACTCTTCGGGCATGGAAAGCCCCATCCAACCGGCTTCGGCGTAAGTGCGGAATGCCTGATTCAGCTTGGGTGGTAACGTCACTTTACCATTATCAAAGACGCACCCTTCGTCATCACCGGCCTGATTGATCGGAGCCAACTCTTCTTCGGCAAAGCGAGCGGCCTGTTCAAGAATGAAAAAAAGATCTTCACTGGCAACATCATCTTGATGATTGCCCTCCGACATCTCATTCAACAAAAACTGCATGTCCTTCAAAGGGACGCGATATTCCGGTAACTGCTCCGCCATAACTGGCTCCTCACTGTTATACGTTACGTGGCTCGTGTTATCCGAGCCTGTCGTTATCTATTCGATCGAGCGATTATCAAGAACAACTCGGCCTTCGGCCTTAACAAATGTTAAGGGACATAAATTAGCGATGGATTGAGGGGTTCAAAAAGGCAGTAGAGGGTGCTCCATCATCCCTTATGGACTGATGGAGCCGGCAAAGAAACCGTCAGAGAAGGGTTGCTAAATGATGGTAAAGCGGAATCCCGACAATGGCATTAAATGGAAAAGTGATGCCCAACGACATCAGCATCGCCAAGCCGATATCGGCTTTAGGAATGGCCGTCCGAATGGCCGCCGGCGCTGCAATATAAGAAGCACTGGCGGTTAAGGTAGCCAACACCACCACGCTGCCTTCGGCCAACCCCATTGCCAAACCGGCACTCAATCCAAGCAGTGATAACGCAGGCGGCGCGAGCAAAGCAAACAGCAACAAACGCCATTTTTTCCACGGAATCGGCATCAGCGTTTCAGCTGCGGTTAACCCCATTTCCAGTAAGAACAACGCCAGCACCGCTTTAAACCCACTGGTAAAAAGCTCGGTCACCGCCGCGCCTTCAATTGGGCCGTACATAAAACCAATGATGACCCCTCCGGTCAGCAACACCACGCCCCGGTTGGTGAAAGTTTCCCGCCAAAACTCACTCTGTGCAACGCCGGTCTCCGGTTTGTCTTTGCCCAGTTTCCGATACAGAGTCAGCGCCACCAAAATGGCCGGTAACTCCAGCATCACCAGATACAAAGTCACTTCCGGGTCAATCGGCAAGTCCAGAGTGTCGACATAGGCCAACGCCACCGCAAACGTACCGGCACTGACAGAACCGTAATGAGCGGCCAGGCTGGCTGAGTTGGCAGAGTCCAGTTTTGCCAATTTCAGCAACACTGGAATCACCAACAACGGGATCACAGCCCCCAATAACGCCACCACCAGCAACTCAAACAACAAGCCCCATTCCAGAGAATCATGAAGGGCCATGCCACCTTTCAGGCCAATAGTCAGCATCAGCAGTAAACTTAATGTTTCATAGGCCGCCTTGGGAATGCTCAAATCCGATTTGAGCAGCCCCGCCACCAACCCCAAAACAAAGAACATGACAACGATGTCAGGCATAACTTACGACTCCGGGGTGATTTCAACCAGGATTTCTCCCGGGGTCACACGATCACCTTTATTGACATACACATGGGCCACAATTCCGGCAATGCTGGCTTGAATTTCATTCTCCATTTTCATGGCTTCGGTCACCAAAATGCCCTGACCCGCTTTCACCTGATCCCCCTCACTGACCAGCACATCCACCACATTGCCCGGCATCGCAGCCGTCACGTGACCTGGGTCCGTAGCCTTGCGGCGTTTGTTGTTGTCGCCACCACTTTGATAAGAGTTCAACGGCTCAAACAAGGTCTCTTCCGGCATGCCATCCAACGACAAATAAATTTTACGCTTGCCGCTGTCCGCCTCACCTACCCCAGTGATCGCCACCTCATAGGTTTCACCGTGGACGTCGATTCTGAATTCCGTCGGCGTACCGTCTTGAGACTGAGGCGCATGATCAGCACTGGCGGCTTGCAGCACTTCAGGCTGTAACGTGCCGTCACGCCGTTGCTGTAAGTACTCTTTTCCAAGATCAGGGAACATGGCGTAGGTCAGCACGTCTTCATCCGATTCGGCCAGCGCACCAATTTCCTGCTTTAATTTGGCCATTTCCGGTTTCAACAAGTCCGCCGGCCGACCATGAATGATGTCTTTATTGCCAATGGCCCGTTTTTGTAAGTCGGTATCCACCGGGGCCGGGGCCTGACCGTACCCACCCTGCAGGTAGCGCTTTACTTCATTGGTGATGGTCTTATAACGCTCGCCACTGAGCACGTTATACACCGCCTGTGTACCCACTATTTGCGAAGTCGGCGTCACCAAAGGCGGATAGCCTAAATCTTTCCGTACCCGGGGAATTTCATCAAACACCTCCCGAATGCGATCCAGCGCGTGCTGTTCCTTGAGCTGATTCGCCAGATTCGACATCATGCCGCCGGGCACTTGATTGATCTGCACCGACACATCTTCATGAGTGAACTCACTCTCGAATTGATGATACTTTTTACGCACTTCACGGAAATAGTCAGCGATCTCGCCCAGCAAGGTTAAATCCAGGCCAGTGTCGTAAGGCGTGCCTTTCAACGCCGCCACCTGAGATTCCGTGGATGGGTGACTGGTGCCGTTGGCAAACGAAGATATTGCCGTGTCGATTCGGTCAGCGCCGGCCTCGATGGCTTTTAACTGACACAACCCCGCCAACCCTGCGGTCGAATGGCTGTGCAACACCACGGGTAGGTCCAGTTCCGATTTTAATGCCGTCACCAGATCAAAGGTTGCGTAAGGGGTGAGCAAGCCAGCCATGTCTTTGATGACCAACGAGTCAGCCCCCATGTCTTTTAACGCTTTGGCTTGCTGCACAAAGGAATCAGGGGTATGCACCGGACTGGTGGTATAACAAAGTGTACCCTGCGCGTGTTTACCGGCTTTCTTCACGGCTTGCATGGCCGTTTCAAGGTTTCGGACGTCATTTAACGCATCAAACACCCGGAACACATCCATGCCATTGTCGGCCGCTTTTTGAACAAACGCCTCCACCACATCGTCGGCGTAGTGTCGGTACCCCAACAGGTTTTGTCCGCGTAACAACATCTGAAGGCGGGTGTTCGGTAAGGCTTCGCGCAGCTTACGCAATCGCTCCCAAGGGTCTTCTTTTAAGAAACGAACGCAGGCATCGAAGGTAGCGCCGCCCCACGCTTCGAGAGACCAGTAACCCACCGCATCCAGTTTTTCGCAAATCGGCAACATATCTTCGGTGCGCATGCGTGTCGCAATCAACGACTGATGGGCATCGCGTAGCACCACGTCTGTGACTTCAATTTTTTTACTCGTTGTCATGAGCCTTTCCTTAAAATTCAGTAATGTCATTCGCTAATCGAGGAAAACCAACCGTGTGACCTCTACCATCCCGCATGAGCAGCCACGGCCGTTGCAATGGCCAACGCAATATCACTCGGATTAGTCTTCTCGGAATACTTCAGCAGCTCCGGATGGTCAGGCACAAAACTGGTATTAAATTCAGCCCCTTGAAAGTCGGGGTGAGCCAGAATTTCTTTGTAGTAGTTGGCTGTGGTTTTAATGCCATGCAACCGCATGTCATCCAGCGCGCGTTGGCCACGGGCAATGACTTCGTCCCAGCGTAAAGCCCACACCACCAATTTAAGGCACATGGAGTCAAAATACGGAGGGATCTCATAACCGGTGTAAATGGCGGTATCCACCCGAACCCCCGGCCCGCCCGGCGCGTAGTAATGGCTGACCCGGCCAAAGCTCGGCAGGAAATCATTTTTTGGGTCTTCCGCGTTAATTCGGAACTGCAACGCAAAGCCGCGATAGCTGATATCCTCTTGGTGATAACTGAGCGGTTCCCCTGAGGCAATCCGAATTTGTTCACGCACGATATCAACCCCGGTGATCTGTTCGGTGATGGTGTGCTCCACCTGAACCCGGGTGTTCATTTCCATGAAGTACACCTGATTCCCGGTCAACAAAAACTCAACGGTTCCGGCATTTTCATAACCCACCGCTTGAGCGGCTTTTACCGCCAATTCTCCGATGTAGCTGCGTTGTTCCGGCGTTAATTGCGGACTCGGGGCGATCTCAATCAATTTTTGATTGCGACGCTGAATGGAACAATCCCGTTCATAGAGATGAATTACATTGCCTTGCGAATCGGCCAACACCTGAACTTCAATGTGTTTTGGATTCACAATGCATTTCTCAAGAAACACTTCAGCACTGCCGAACGCCTTGGTAGCCTCACTGATAACGCGCGGGTACTGAATTTTTAAGTCTTCCGCCGAGTCACAACGTCGAATCCCTCGGCCGCCGCCCCCGGAGGTGGCTTTCAGCATGACCGGATAACCGATGTCCTCAGCCAATGCCAAAGCTTCATTCAAGTCTTTCAGATTACCTTCCGAACCTGGCGTTACTGGCACGCCAGCACCACGCATACTGTCTCTGGCCTGAGTCTTATCGCCCATCTTGTGGATGACGTCCGACTTAGGACCAATAAACACAAGGCCTTGCTGTTCACACAAACGAGCAAATTCTGCATTTTCGGATAAGAAACCATAACCGGGATGAATCGCATCGCAGCCGACCTGCTTTGCCAGGCTGACGATTTTATGCGGATCGAGATAACCCGCAATCGGGTCGTCACCCAGCGAATGCGCTTCGTCAGCACGCTTTACATGCAAGCCATAACGGTCCGGTTCCGTGTAAATGGCCACCGAGCGAACCCCCATTTCCGCACAAGCCCGGATGATCCGCACGGCAATTTCGCCACGGTTTGCAATTAAGATTTTTTTCAACATGGATCTATGCCCTCTAACGATGCTTCTTTTTTCACCCTACGACTGGTGTGCCAAACAGAAGTCATCTGAGTAATCGAGTCTTCGGTGGTAAGGATAGGGCGGAGCTTCATAATGTAAAATTGATATTTATTTGATTAACTATAAGCAATTACTTATATATAGATTTATTTGCGAGTAAAATTCTCACCAGATAACAACGACTTCCGGAGAGTTCATGCCTTTATCCGTTCAAAAACTGGTCAATCGACTCACCTTTCGTCAACTGCAAGTCTTCCTGGGCGTGTACCAATCCAAAAGCTACTCCAAAGCCGGTGACACCCTGGGTCTGAGCCAACCGGCGGTCAGCAGCCAAATTCGACAGTTAGAAGCCGCACTGGGGGTGCCTGTGTTTGAGTACGTTGGCCGAAAACTCTATTGCACGGCCGCCGGAGAAAAGCTGGCGGATTCAATCCATGTCATTTTTGATGAATTGCGCTATTTGCAAACCAACCTGGCCGCCATGGAAGGTCAGGTAGCCGGAGACTTAAATTTAGTGGCAGTGAACACAGCTCAATACGTGGTGCCTTATGTACTTAAAAATTTTCTGGCCGAGCACCCCGCGCTCAACGTCAAAGTCAGTGTCGTCAACCGCTCTGAAGCATTGCAACGACTCAACAAAAATAAAGACCACCTGGTTATTATGGGCATCGTCCCTGAAGAAAAGCCGCTCGCCTCACTGCCCTTCCTGGACAATGAGTTTCTGCCCGTGGCCCACAGCAATCACCCGATTCATACCGCAGCCAACCCCAGTATGGAAGACTTCCTCAATGCCGGATTATTATCACGCGAACAGGGTTCCGGCAGCCGTTTGGCGTTTGAACTCTATTGTCAGGAAAATCGTATTCGGTATGCGCCCATCATGGAGTTAGGCTCTAACGAAGCCGTCAAACACGGTGTTTTAGCCGAAATTGGGGTGGCTGTATTGCCCAAACTCAGTATTTTACCCGAGCTCAAATTAGGGCTACTTAAAGAAGTGGCGATTCCGGGCTTTGCACTTAAACGCTCTTGGTGTCTGGTGTACCCCAAAGCCAAGCACCCAACACCTGCCATGTCAGCATTACTGGAATACGTACAACAAAACTTAGACACACTCGAACAGCAGCCCATCGGAATATTTTAGCCAGCCTTAACAAATGTTAAGGACGCAAAATATTCCAGACTGGATACTAGCTCCAAAATGACATCCGGGTCTTAAGAACCCGGAGCAGAAAATGGGATGCTCTTTAAGATCCACATTCCATTTCTATTACCGACTGGATGAATAACGCACTTTCGCGTTGGAGATAAGAACTATGTCAGCAACACCAAATGCACACTTTCCAAAACTGCTTGAGCCACTGGACCTTGGTTTCACGACGTTAAAAAACCGCGTATTAATGGGTTCAATGCACACAGGCCTTGAAGAACATAAAGACGGCGTCGCGCGGATGGCGGCGTTCTTTGCTGAGCGTGCACGCGGCGGTGTTGGCATGATCGTAACCGGTGGTTTCGGACCCAACGCAGAAGGCGCAACGCACCCGCATACCAACCTGATCAAAAGTAATGAGGACGCTCTAAAGCACAAGCCCATTACAGACGCAGTACACGCAGAAGGCAGTAAGATCTGTATGCAGATTCTTCATACAGGCCGCTATGCATTTAACCCTAACTCGGTCGCGCCTTCGGCGATTCAGGCCCCGATCAACCCGTTCAAACCAAAAGAATTAGACGCGGACGGCATTGATCAGCAAATTCAAGACATCGTACAAATGGCTCAATACGCTCAGGTTGGCGGCTACGACGGCGTAGAGATCATGGGGTCTGAGGGCTATTTCCTTAACCAGTTCCTGGCACAGCGCACCAACCAGCGTGACGATGAATTCGGTGGCGAATACAAAAACCGAATGAAAGTAGCCATTGACACCGTTCGTCGTACCCGAGAAGCGGTCGGCGAGAAGTTCATCATCATCTATCGTCTGTCGATGCTGGACTTGGTTGAAGGCGGCAGCACTTATGAAGAAGTGGTTGAACTGGGCAAAGAAATCGAAAAAGCAGGCGCTACCATCATCAACACCGGTATCGGTTGGCACGAAGCGCGTATCCCGACGATCGCAACCAAAGTGCCTCGCGCCGCGTTCACTTGGGTAACGGCGAAGTTCAAGAAAGAGCTTAACATCCCACTGATCACCTCCAACCGTATCAACACGCCAGAAGTGGCTGAAGAAGTGTTGGAACGTGGCGACGCTGACATGGTTTCTATGGCTCGTCCGTTCCTGGCTGACCCATTCTTTGTACAGAAGGCCGAAGAAGGCCGCAGTGACGAAATCAACACCTGTATCGGCTGTAACCAGGCGTGTTTAGACCACGTATTCAGCGGCAAAATGACCAGCTGTTTAGTCAACCCTCGCGCCTGTCATGAGACTGAGATTGTCATCGAACCAACCGCTGCGAAAAAGAAAATTGCGGTAGTTGGCGCAGGTCCTGCCGGCCTTGGTTTTGCGACTACGGCTGCGTCACGCGGTCATCAGGTAACTATTTTTGACGCTTCCAGCGAAATTGGTGGCCAGTTCAACGTAGCTAAGCAAATTCCGGGCAAAGAAGAATTCTACGAAACCATTCGTTACTTCGGTAAACAAATCGAGCTGTCCGACATCAACCTGAAACTGAACACGCGTGTTTCTGCGGATGACCTGAACAACGGCGACTTCGACGAAGTGGTCATCGCAACGGGGATTGCACCTCGTATGCCAGAGATCGAAGGCATCGATCATCCAAAAGTACTGAGCTACCTGGACGTACTTAAAGATAAAAAGCCGGTGGGTAAGAAGGTGGCTGTTATCGGTGCCGGCGGTATTGGTTTCGATGTATCCGAATACCTTTCTCACGAAGGCGAAGCCACCAGCCAAAACATCCCTGCGTTCATGAAAGAATGGGGTGTGGACATGACGCTTCAGGCGCGCGGCGGTATCGAAGGCGTTCAACCGGAAGTAAGCGAATCCCCACGTGAAGTATTCTTACTTCAACGTAAGAAATCAAAAGTGGGTGCCAAACTGGGTAAAACCACGGGCTGGATTCACCGCACAGGCCTGAAGAACAAGGGCGTGAACATGATCCCTGGCTGTACTTACGACAAGATCGACGACCAAGGCTTACATGTCACCGTAGGCGATCAGTCAGAAGTACTTAATGTGGACAATATTGTGATCTGTGCCGGTCAAGACCCGCTACGCGAACTGGTAGAAGGCCTGAACAAGCCACATCACCTGATCGGTGGTGCCGATGTCGCTGCAGAGCTGGATGCAAAACGTGCAATCGACCAAGGTACGCGCCTGGCGGCTGAGATTTAAGACCTGAATTAACCAACCATTTGAACTCACTTAAATTAAAAAACAAACCCCGGCTTCGAGAGAAGTTCGGGGTTTTGTTTTTTTAGATCAATAAATAATCAGACTATTGCAATTTACAATAATTGGGAATATATTCCCAACTATCATGGACGATCATAAAAGCTATTTATCAAAAGCAGCCATCAAACTGTTAAAACCTCTGGTACGCCTACTCATAAGATCAGGCGTAGGCTTCGCTACCTTTTCAGAATGGGTCAAGCATGCTTATGTCAGCGTGGCTGAAGATGAGTTTGCTCTAGAAAAAAAGCAGCAAAGTACGTCTCGTATTTCAGTACTCACAGGTCTTCACCGTAAAGAAGTCTCCCGTATTCGATCTGAACAAGACGCTTCGCCGGATCAAGTGGAATTCATAACATCCAACAGAGCAGAGCGCGTCATTCAAGGTTGGCTCCGGTTACCTGAGTTCCTGGACAAACAAGAGCAACCTTTAACGCTTAACATCAATGGTCAGCAACCGAGTTTTAACGAATTGGTTCAACAAGTCAGTGGCGATATACCCGCCAAAGCGATTCTTGATGAACTGATACGGATTGGTTCTGTAGAGAAAACGGATAACGACCAAATTTGTTTGATATCTAAGGGCTACGTACCGACTGAAGATACATCTGAAAAACTCAAAATCATGGGCCAAAGTGCGGCCGACTTGTTAGCCACGTTAGACAATAACCTGGACCCTGAGGCAGCAAGTCCTCGAATGCAGCTCTCAGTGGCTTACGACAACCTGTCAAAAGAAGACGTAGAAGCCTTTAAACAGTTAAGTCGGATAGAAAGTGAAAAGCTTTTAATCAAGCTGAACCAGTGGCTTGCCGAAAGAGATCGAGACACCAATCCTGATACTCAATCAACAACAGAACTGCCAACAACGACAGAACAACCATCAACCCGACATAGATCGGGCATCGGTATTTACTATTTTGAAAATCTAACAAAGGGTAACAAATCATGAACTTCAAACTCGGCTTGGCAATGATCAGCATTGCTTTAGCATCTCTCACCGGTTGCTCCAGCGGCGGCAGTGGTGGTCATCCTGAAGAAGGTGGCATTACGGGCACGGGATACACCATTGAAGGCAGTGCACAAAAAGGACCTTTCTTAATCGGTTCTACGGTAGATGTTACCCAGTTGACTGATCAAGGCGAATCCACGGGCACATCGATTACCACCAAAACCAAAGACAGCCTTGGCAACTTCAGCTTTAAAATGAGCAACACGGGCCCAACGATTATTACGGTCGACGGTTATCACTACAACGAACTGACTGGTTTGATCTCAGACGATAAACTTACTCTAAGAGCCATTTACGACGTTTCCAATGCCGACGAACAATCGGCCAACGTAAATATTCTTACTCACCTGACCCATGACAGAGTCTTGGAGCTCATGGAAGCAGGTTTGGACGTTGTACAAGCCGTATCTCAGGCACAAGAAGAGTGGATTACCGATCTTGAGTCCATCATAGATTCAGACATTGACGGCACCTTCAGCCAATTCAATATCTATGACGGTTCAGATGATGCTGATTCGGAAGCCAACTCGTACCTTCTATTTACTTCCGCTGTTTTTTATCAACACGCAACTAATCTGGCAGAAGCTGAAAACGCTAACCTGGAAGCCAAGCTGGCCGAGCTCCTCAACAACACCGCCAATGACTTTGGCGCCGATGGCGAGATTAATACCGATGGCCTGATTGACGACCTGAGAGTCGCGGCTACCGAACTAGACGTGGAAGCAATTCAAACCAACCTTGAAAACCTAAGTCGTGGCGAAACAGGCACCGTCATTCCTGCAGCTGACATTGGTGAACTACAGAGCCAAGTGATCATTCTTTCTCCGGCAGAAGATGCCACCGTCTCTGGCGAATCTGTGGTTCGGGTTTCTATCCCCACTCAAATCAGCAACACTGAATTTACTTTATTAGTCAGCGGCGAACCGGTAGCAACGAAAGATGCAGCACAAGTCAGCCAAGAAGAACTCGATGCAGGCCAAATCACATTTAACTGGCAACCGTACTTTTGGGCAACAGACAATGCAACGTCCAGACACAGCTTATTGGTTCAAAGCTCTGTGGGCAATAGCCGCACTAATTCAAACTTAGTCAACGTAACGGTTTTTCCAGAGGCGAAGAATGCACTTCAACTCTCAGCGCCAGCGAACAACACTTCATTCAAAAATCAGGTAGATGTGAACTTGACCTGGCAGGCACATGATGGCGCTCAAAGTTACACAGTTCAACTATCAAAAGATGGCTTCCTGAACACGATCAGTGAGCAAACTGTTAATGGTACTGAAGCCACCGTAACTGATTTAAAGCTGGGCGTTTACGAATGGCGAATTCGTGCAACCAATGCTCTCAACAAAACCGGTCCATGGAGTAACCCGCTTAACTTCGCTATTGATCCGCTAAATACGCCAACTAACTTAACGTCAACCGTAAACACCAACGAAACGGATTACGACGTGACACTCAACTGGAGTGCTGTGGATCAGGCGCAATCCTATGATATTCAAATTGCTAAGGATGAGACATTTATCGATCTGGCGTTAAATACCAACGGAACTACCAATACTATTACTGAAACACTGACCATCGGTGAGTACTACGCGCGAATCCGAACTGTTGATCAAAATGGGTTGGAAAGTGATTGGGGGGAATCCTCAAAGCTTGAAGTCGGAACTTTTAGGACTGTTTTAGGTGGTAGCGGAAATGACCAAGCCAAAAAAATCATTAGATCTAACCAAGGAGGATATTTAATTCTTGCATCCACCGATTCACCTGAAGTATCAACGAATTTAAATGGTATTGATGATTGGATTATTCGAGTTGACGACAACGGTCATAAAGTTAATGAACATGTTTCTATTGCTATAGGAAGAGATCGGTTCAAAGATTTTTATGAGTCATCGGACGGTTTTATATATTTAGTAGGGCAAGATTGGGGAAGTAGTGATGCTATTTTGCTTAAGCTAAACTCGAACTTAGATCATGTTTCAGAACTACTTTATAAACCAGAAAATATAACTGAACAGTTTAGCTTCGATTATATAACAAAGTGGAATAATAAATTAACAATATCCTCCAGTAATAATACAGTACATCAGACTGATATGGAGATAACTAATATGTCTAGTGCTCTGGAAATCCCTTCATTAGAGAATGCGGAGCAACTCAATATAAAAGAACTACTTGTTACCTCTTCGAATAATCTACTAGTTAGTGGAGAGGCTTACCCTTTCGGTGGAGACCCGTCTTTTGGACTTACCAATGGCATTTATGTTCTCAACATAGGCTCTAACCTAAATAAAATTTATGAGTGGAATAACACAGGAGAGTATTTTCAGGTTTGGATGACATCCGTAATAGAAACATCAAATAACGATATTTTAATAAGCGGAGCAGGCCTTGGTTTGAATCAAATACTATATAAAGCAGCCTTTACAAGGCTTGACTCTCAAGGGAACAAAATAAACCAATATAGTGATGATAATCTTTTTTATAGTACAGCAAATATATCACCCAGCGTGAACAGTAATTTTTTTGGGCTATTTAGCAATGCGCCTTCATCCCAAATTTTAGCAATCGAATTTGATGAAAACTTCAATGAGTTAAATCAAAAATATATTCCTGAAGTATTCAATAATATCTATCAAAAGCAGCTTATTAGAGAGAGCAATGGTTCACTAACCTTATTATATGATGTAGATGAGAGCCATAATCAATCCCGAGATATTATAATCAATAAAGTTCCTCCTATAATCAACTAAAGCGCGAACTCAACTCCAAAATTGTAACTCTTGATCATAAAGATAGCTCAAGAGTTACTCCTTATTTGCAGAGTCGGCAAAAACCTTCAACAACGTAAAAATGTTAACCCTTTACTCAATCGCAAGCTGAAGTTCTGCAACCAGATACCCAGTATTACTATGAAGCTTGATCAGCATACGACCATCCCCCGATATCTTGTATCCACGCTCCATTGCCGCTTGGTAAAGCTCTTGCCAAGCCTTCACGAGCGCTTGTTGATCCCCTTTAAATTCTGCAGACAAACATCGCATCGCTGGCTTTAATTCCGATCGGAAGTTATCCACAGCTTCCCCTTCTCGTTTTACCCACCAGCCAAGCTGTACTTTTGCCTTATCTGTCATCAGGAACTCGATCGACTCCCCTTCCACCAACAATGAAAAAGCACCATCGATTTCTGACGAAGTTTTAAAGGCAATGGTCTGTGCTATCTGCTTGGCTACGCCTTCACTGGTGGGCTGATCTTTCGCTTGGATAATTGAGTATTCGCCAAAATAAAAGTGCTTCGCAGGCACTTCTTTTTCAATCAAACGCTCCAGATTCAAATTGCCCGTTGCGTCACTTGGTTTGGCCTGTACGGCGCTTACCCAGACACCCAATAAAACAAGGGCCAAACGGATGACCAGATTAGTTGATATGTTCTTCATTGTTTATTCCCTTGGGTCAGAGCAGTCTGCATCATTCGGTTGTTGCTTGCAGCGAATCCTTTTAAATAATTTCAGCGCCTTCGGGTGGTAAACGCCCTCATCCCTTAACGACAAACGAACTTCTTTCAGCATATTGTCATAAGAGATGCGATTACCGTCCTCTGGCTGAATCCAGTATTTATCGGAGATTCTCGATTCTGCTTTGGCAACTATCTCAAACGCATCATCAAACTTTGGAATGGCCAATTCTCGTGCCTTTTGCCCAAACCCCGGAGGAAAACGTTCGGGATGAATCAGCATCTGAAAATTCATTTGAGCAATGGCGTAATTAAAAATGCCCCCGTTCGGGTCAACGCCTTTCGCCATTTCCAGTGGTTCAAACGCAACCAAAGGCGCATAGGCGATATCCGCGCTGCCATTATTGAATAAACCCGCAAAGGTCGCCGAGGTCGCGCTGACTATCGTACCTCCCACATGCCTCACCATTGCCATGGACGCCTTATCATTTTCCAGTGTTGCAACACGCTGCCCCTGAAGCTTGGTGACGTGATTAATCGATTTATCGCGGGTTAGCAGATAAATCGCACCGGCAGGATAAATGCCCGCAACCTCAACTCCGTTTTCCACTAACAAAGGATATGCTCTGGGTTGCATCAGGGTATGCAACACCAGCCGCATCGCCTGAGTAGATGGTATGGCGCCCATGGCCTCCAACGAACCGGTAAATTTATTAAAGTTTCTCGCCCGTGTTCCGGTTAACAATACGGCATCACACTGCTTCGCCCGAAAGTCGTATTCGGCAACACCTTCATCGGTGTACGCCGTCATATCCAACTGAATTCCCCAATCAAGTGCAATCACCTGCGCTTCTTTCATCAGGGTAAACAACGGTCCTTTATGACCCACCGGATCAAACACACAAAACAACCGGGTTACAGGATCGGCTGAGCTGGCGATTGGCACCGTCAAACAAGCCATTATTACCAGGCTTCTGATCGCAATCATTAACTTATTCATAACATCCCTCGGTTTCTCTGTTTCATCACGAGTGTAGCCAGCCGTTACCTGATTCCACTTAGGATAGGACGACAACTCACGCCTCTTGAGACATATATCACTGTTTATTTGGAGGATGGCATCAGAGATCAAGGCGTGACCATGCAGAACATTGTTTGATTAATAACCAATCTCTAAGGTAATGAATGCACAAATAAAAATAATAACTGCTATTGGAGATACGAATGAAAACCTACAAAAAAGGCATGCTGTCGGTTGCCATTGCCGCACTGGCCAGTTACAGCCACGCAACGTTCAGCCCCTTACCCGGCGAGTTTCCTCACCAGGAAGATCTATGTTCAACCGATCAAACCAGAGAACAACTGCGTGCGGACTCGGCCGCACAAGGTTTGGAGCAACCGATCATAGATACCTTAATGATCAATGGTGACGTGGCCTGGACTCGAATCGGAGGCCAAACGCCTACGTTAAAGCCCGGAGACATAGTCACCCTCACTGGAACCGACTTTGGTCAAGGGACGGAGATTGATTTCAGTAAAATCATGATCGGCAATACCCGAATTCTTGAAACGGATCTACGAATGTTCGATCAAAAGCTGTCGACAGCGGATCAGGTGAACTACGAGACGGAAGAACAAGTGGATGCATGGCCTGCCAATATTTTACTTTGGCAGCCGAACCGCATTGAGTTTCGGGTGCCCGACCATACAACGTCAGGAAAGCTCATCGTTCAGGTTCAAAAACGGATTGGCGCCAATGACTCTCTCATCCATCCGGGGGAAAAGCATAACGTCATTGATGCACAAACTTCCCGTATCATCAGCGATACTTTTCAACATCAATGCGATGTTGTCTCAAAATTAAGCCCGGCGGTCAGCAGCGAGCCGATTTTGATTGCTGTGGATAACCCCAGTTATCAACAATTGGTGCAAAAAGGCCGTGAAATTTTCTGGTCATACGATTACAACATTGGTGTCGCCCATTGGGTACGAAACCTGGACTGGCCCGCCATCTTTAAATACAAATCCTTTGACCCCATCGCTGGCGGCTATGCCGACCCAAGAGAACTCTTCGGCGCTTACAAAACCGTGCCAGGACAGGTTCCGGACGAAGCCATTAACGATGTTTACTTTGATAAATACCCTATGCCAACGCCCATTCCGGGTTTCTTAACATTAGCTCCCGCCAAATTTGAAGGAAACACCAAAGATACGGGCTGGGTCGGCTATCGATACGCAGAAGGCAACGCACCCTATACCGGACCAGGTGAGTTCATTGGCTTCAACTGTGCGTCCTGCCACGGGTATCAGATTTCTTATCAGGACACATCCGGCGAACAAGTCACTAAGGTCTTCCCTGGCTTACCCAACCCGGAGTGGTCGATGAAGTGGACCGTGTTACAAACCCTGTTTAAGAAGTTTAAAGGCATCTATGAAAAAGAACCCGGCCCGGACTGGGCGCAAGGCGATGCCCGAGTTGCAAAAGATATGTTGATTTATCATATGCCTTCCGGCGCAGGTGAACACAACATGGTACGAATCAATGGCGAAGGCAGCCATACGGATAACGATTATCAGTTTTCCCCGATCGCCATCCCCAACGTGACCAACTACATGGCCATTCGCCGTTCGCTATCACACACCGAATCCTATGTGGGCTTTGAAGGGTCTTACATTCACTCTGAAGAACCGGATGGCGCCCAAGGTGCTATGCGCAAAGCCCCACTGGAGCAGTTAACCGCGTATATGACGCAACTGGATAAAGACGATAATACACTCAGAGAAATCGGCCTTTATCGCTGGCTAAGTCAGAAAGGGTTATTGGCAGAGCAGACCAACACTGACATGACCACAGAAACCTATACTGTAATGGAGCCACAACCACCCAAGAAAAACTGGCTGGGCATCTGGGTCGATCAACCTGACCTTGAAGTCACCAAAACGCGTCAAGTCCCTTCGCTTCAAGAAGGTGAATTTCTCGGCACTGGCTGGAAATCTTATCCTAAAATTTCCGCTGCAGTAGAACGAGGCAAAGCCACCTTCGAGCGTGACTGTGGTAGCTGCCATAGCGATGGCCTGGGCGCGAATACCAATGAGCAAATGATTCGACTGGACAAAGTGGGTCGCTTCTTCTCGCCGACCATCTATCAAAAAGAAACCGAGTCCATTAGGGCCACTTTCTTACGGGATATGTACTGGGTACAAAACCGAGGTCTGCTATCAGACGGCCACGTCAGAAACATGACCGACCTGGTAGACCCAGCTCGTTGCGATGAAAGCTCAGAGCTGTATCAACAATATTACACCCTTCACCCTCCGGTTCGACCTGAGCCTGGTTCAGTAGATCAACCCATTACCAAGCCCGACTTAAACCGACGTGGCGATTCTTTCCGAGTTCCTAAATCAAAGTATCTCACTAAGTTGGATAAAGGATACAAGCGCAATCTGTTCATTGAGCGCCACAAGTATTTCACGACGGTGAAGTGGGATGAAGATCATTATTACTGGGATTATCAGAAAATGCGTGCAGAGTTTGGCCCGGACGAAATGGGCACAGCGGAACCGATCGGTATGCCAGCCGCGCCCCACCCTTGGTGTGCGGATAATACAGAAGAAGTGAGCGATTTGGTTCAGTACATAATGACGTTATAGCTGATTCAGAAGCCCTCAATACACCAAAGGCCTCTTACGAGGCCTTTGGTGATTTACTTACAGGATGAGTACAACAGGGTTACAAGATATTAGGCGGTAGCATGGGCAACTCACTTGCCGTCAATCGTTTTTCCTCTGCAGCAAAGGCAGTATTTATGTCTTCCAAATTACCCGCCACAGAAAATTTAACCCCATCGCTGATGACGTTATTGGGGGCGCTGTCGATCAAACGTTGAGTCAATGCTATAGCAGAAGCACTGATAGCAGATGAAGCCACTGCGCTTGACTCCAGTGTAGGATCGGCCTTGTAAAACGATACCAACTCTTCAATAGCAAAGTTCATGTTCGGGTTGGTTGTCAGTTCAGTTAACATGCCTTGCATCAACATATTGTCAACGATTTGAGGCCGTGTCAGTGACTCTCCTGTTTTGACCAATAGTGGCAGCATCTCATCCGGCTCGACGGACAACCCCAGCTTTTTCTGAATAATTTCATAAGCACCATTCAAGTCACTGCCCGAAGGAATAGAAGTAAACGACTGACTGACCATGTGCGTCAATAGATTAACCCTAATCGGTGCTGTTGGCCCTTTAAACCTGGCATAGGTAGAAATGAATGTCGTATCGTCAATGAAAAACCACTCTCCAAAATCCACCAGACCATTACTGTTTGTATCCGGATGTTCTTCATCATCACCCAACAGTGACTCAACATTGGCAGAGAACACACCGCAGCTCGGATAGTCACAGTACATCTTAGTTGTACCGCTGGGTAAGCCTCTAACCTCGATGTACAGCATTTGACCCAGATAGAGGTTGGTCGGCCCTGAGAAAGTACCTTCTTCAGACGTAATAAACTCTTCAATAGGCGACTCAATTAACTCACCAGATGACGTCACCGCCCAAATAGTCACTTTACCATTGGCAATAACACCTTTACTGGCAGAGCCACTGATTTCGGTTTCTTCGGAAGGCACAACGGTGACATCACCACCACCGCCGCCTCCACCGCCACAGCCTATAAGCAAGGCTGAAAGTGCGACAGATATGGAAAGCTTGGATAATCTATTCATAACCTGCCTCCTCACTTTTTAACCCAGAAACCAGAACCGGCTTCGATTTTCGTCAGTGTGTCATACCCTGAGTTCGAGATTTTAGTTTTGACCGCTGCATCAGGTGACCATCCTAAAAAGCCACCCTCGTCGGTGTAAGTCCAAACCAAGTGGGCATTTGCAAAGACCGCTGTCAGGTCTGTGATTTCTTCCGAAGACCCCAACAAATACGTACCACCCGAAGCCAAAGCGTCAATCGATTCTTTTGTCGCTGTGATCAGGGTTTCCGGGCTGTCGAGGCCATAGCTTTCAGGGTCATTGGCCACTATGTCCAATGTTCTTTGGTGCTCACTGTTTACTAATTCCTGTTCAAATTGAGACAATTCCAAAATATTCACTACCACTGTTCTGAATATTTTTTTATCGTTCCAGGTTGCAGAAACTTCAATGTTATACGTTCCTGCTTCGGCATAAATGTGTGATAAATTCGCAGTTTCTGACGGAACCGTAATTGACTCGCCCTCACCAAAATCAACAGACAACTGAATTTCTGCATTCTCTTCGGCCGCTGAACTTACTACCTCCAGAGTGATCGGGTAACCCGGCCTATATACGCCACTCACAGATAACGTTGATATTTCCGGGAAATCATCAATATTAATATCTCCTATCGAAACTTTATAACTGGTTTCACTGGACAGAAGCGCACTGTTGTAAGAAAGATCAGACGCAATGTTTTGGTACTGATAACCAATGGTTGCTGAACTCCCTGCGCCCAATTCACTATTTGACGGAACATCAACGTCTTTATAGTTAAATACAATTTCAGGTGTACGTTCAGACATTACTACCTGAAAAGTCAACCGGTCTTCCGGTGAATCTGAACCAACCTCATATAACTGAACATCTTTGTAATCAACCACTAATTGCCTATCCGGCGCATTGCCAATCACACTGTAAGTAACACTGCCGCCGGCCGGATCAAGGTCATCCCAAAAAGGCATAACACCATGATTAACCAACGAATAAGGAAGTGGTGAATTATGATATTCCTTAACACCTGCGCCAGCAGTTATTATGCCGTTACTGCCTACAAAGATTTCGCTCTCATCTGCCCACGGCCACTTTACTGGAAAATTGATATTTATCTGTTCAAAGTCATCTAGACTTAAGCTTAGCGGAGTACCTTCAACCTCTATGAACTCATACGGCACTTCTGTAAAACTAGGTCGATAGTTACTGTTGATAATAAACTCGCCTGCGATGTCGCCAACAATCGTTTCATTGGATTCATCCTCGCTTGGAGTAGTCTCACCAGAGTCGGCTTCGGACTCATCTGAAAAGCTTAGTACCGCAGTCCCTAAGAAATCGACACTTAGCATGCCATGATAAATACCGTCACCAGCAACGTCATCAGCCCCCGTACCAGTATCTACCAAGGTGGCTCTTTTCTCACCATCGACCTTCGCTAAGAAGGTCTGATCTAATACCGGCTTACCGCAATTATGAACGGAGACTTTCAAGGGTAAGTCCACATTTGGGGTTACAAAAATGACACCATCGGGAGAGACCGGTTCCAGAACCCGAACGACTTTTTTATCTTCACAATTCAGAGGCCCATCATTATTTTCACCCCACAGAATCATACGCTGGCTATGCGCCACTAAACCGTTTAAACCAGGGACTCTAACACCCATCTGAGTCACTAACCGCTGATAGACATCCGCAGACTCAGAAGGTAAATGGGCAGCAAGTAATGCGATGGCACCCGTTACATGTGGTGCTGCCATAGAGGTACCACTCATATAGCCATACTGACCATCTCGTAAAGTACTATAAATATCGACACCAGGCGCAGCTATATCGACATTCTCAATACCGAAATTCGAAAAATCCGCGATCTGATTCTGCTCATCAATTGCGGCAACCGAGATAATATTTTCATTATCGAAACTTGCAGGGTAAGTTAGATCGATGTCTATATTTCGGGTTTCATTACCCGCAGCCGCAACAAAAACCATCCCCGCATCTTTATGCTGGTCAATAACATCTTTCAGGATTTCACTGTAACCCCCACCACCCCAGGAATTATTGGTCGCTACAATATTAACCCCATGATTCACTTTTAAGTCATACAGGTAATTCAAGCACTCAATGGCGTCCGAGGTGTCACCACCACCGAAAGAGTCCAAAAATTTACAAGCAATAATCTTGGTATTAGGGGCAACACCCACCACCCCTTTACCATTATTTAAAGCAGCCGCAATGGTTCCCGATACATGGGTACCATGGTTATCATCGTCCATAGGATCGCTGTCGTCGTTTGCAGCATCGATACCATAGACGTCATCAATGTAACCATTGTTGTCATCATCAATCCCGTTGTCAGGCACTTCATTCGGGTTTTGCCACATATTGGCCTTTAAGTCGTCATGAGTGTAGTCCACCCCCGAGTCAATCACCGCAACCACAACCTCTGGGCTACCAGTCGTTAAATCCCAGGCTTGGGGAGCGTTAATGTCCGTATTGGAGGCGTTATCCAGCCCCCACAATAAACCAAAATCAAGATCGGACGGGGTCAACATCGAATGAACACGATAGTCTGGCTCAACCACGGCAACGCCTGGTATTTTCTCATATTCTGAGAGCGCTTCTTTAAGGGTCTTTCCGGCTTGAACTTCAACCACTTCAACATTTTTAATATGGTTAAAGGTTTTCTTAATGCTGACGCCAGAAGGGCGCACTCGGGAGCTACGTACGACATTATCTTCCCAGCGGACTAATAACTTAGGAAGTTCATTTTTCGCATTGGGACTAACTTGTTTAGTATTATTGTTATCTACTACCGCACCATAACTTGCACTCGAAACCAGAGTACCGCATATAAGCGCGCGAAGTGAAAGACGCCAATCCATAGGTTTATTCCTTAAAGAAATGTTTGCTCAAAAAACAAACATACTAAGAACAAACTCCATTAAAGTCTATAATTTGAAACGCTATATGACGAAAAGCTGAACAGTGTTACATTTTTTAGGTCTGAAAGGGCTTGAGTGATTAGAAAATAATCACTTTACTTCCGCCTTCTTTCTGAGGCGAGAAAGAGAAACCGGGGTGATCCCCAGGAAAGAAGCAATGTGATATTGCGGAAGACGTTCCAACAATTCCGGGTATTCTTTGCAAAACCACTTATAACGTTGTTCTGCATTACCCAATAACAAACGTGCTTCGTGACGGGCATTTTTAACAAACACTCGTTGAAGCATTTTGATTTCCAAACGCAGCCATTCAGGGTTGTCGCTGCCATGCTCATATAGCTGGTTATAGTCCGCCAACATCAGTTTCGCAGGCTCCAGCGCCTGAATGTAGTATTGGCAAGGTTCGTCGCTGATGATCGCACTGATCGGCGCAATCACTTCATTAGCCTGGTAAAAGTGTTGATTCACTTCATTACCATCGCCATCAATATAATAAACACGCAACAACCCATCGAGAATGAAACACAGTTCATTGCAAACTTCGCCCGCCTGTATCCAGTGTTCCTGTGCAACCATTTGGCGATGGTAAAACTTTTCTGCTAATAAATCCCAACGCTTCAGCGGTGCATCCAGCTCTCGCTCAAAAACGGTTTTAAGACGACGGTGGTGTTCACTTAATTCAATATCGGCCATAGATAAACAGTATATCTTTCAAGCTGCTAACGGTTTTTATTAGAGAACTCGATTAGGAGTTTCACGTGAATCATTGATTTTCTATACGCATATTTATTTTAGGAGTTTAACACCAATCACTCTATTTAATTCTATAAAAGTTTTCATTACGACCACAAAAAACGGGAGCCATTTTAAGCTCCCGTTTTCATGTTGAGTTGCGCTAAGATTTAAGCAACCAACATCTGACTGATAAACTGTTCACACGTTGACTGATCCATATAACGAGGCACAGGATAGTTCAAGTGTGCTTCTTTCAATGCCAGTTTCGCAATCGCCGGAATGTCTTCTTTCTTCAAGGCTTCCAGATGAACAGGGATACCGAACTTGGCATTCATTTCACGAATACGATCGATAAACTTCTGAGCCAACTGAAGATCCGTCTCTCCGCCCTTCGCCAAACCGCTGACTTCCGCCAGTTTAGCCAAACGCTCTTTGGCTTCTTCCTTGGAATAATCCAGCACGTAAGGCAGCACAATGGCATTACCTAAGCCATGCGGCGTACCGTACTTGGCACCGAAATTATGTGAAATGGCGTGCACATACCCCAGGCTCGCTTTGGTGAACGCCAAACCGGCGTAATAAGAAGCCAAAGCCATGTTCTGGCGGCCTTCCAGGTCATCACCCTTCTCAACCACTTTTTCTAAATTTTGCATAATCAAGCGCGTCGCAGCAATGGCGTAGCTATCGGTATCTGCGCTGGCATTTTTCGAAATAAAGGCTTCTACCGCATGAGTTAATGCATCCATACCGGTTGCAGAAGTCACATGAGCAGGAAGGCCTGTCATCAGCGATGCATCCAGCGCGGCCATCATAGGCACCAACTTAGGGTCCATCAACGGTGTTTTCTGGTGTGTCACCGGATCAGAGACCACCGCAGCGATGGTCACTTCGGAACCCGTGCCCGCCGTCGTTGGAATAGCAAAGAATGGCGCTGGTGCTTTCCACACTTTAAAGAAACCGGAAAGCTTTTTAATTGGACGATTATTGGTGACACGTGCGGCAATGACTTTTGCAGCATCTATCGGTGAACCACCACCTACGGCCAAGATCGCTTCACAGCCATTTTCTTTGTACATCGCCAGACCCGCTTCCACCTGGTCGTAAGTAGGGTCAGGCAAAACGCCATCATAAATCACATAACGAATGCCATTTTCTTCCAAAGATTTTTTGATGTTATCCAGGATGCCCAGCTTGTTCAGCACTTCGTCCGTTACGATCAGGACGTTCTGAGTCCCCATTTGAGCAATGGCTTCGCACATTTCTATCGAAGAACCAGGACCACTGAACAAAGTTGGCTTTGGCATCGGAATAACCTTCGCAGCCACCTTAAGTGCGTTCATAACGCCTTTGTAACCTTTTACCTGAAGAGAAAATAGCATGTTTTTAAACCCTTTTAGCATTCCTGAAAACCTGTGAAACTGCGCTAGCATTGATGTTTTGTTAAATTAGAGCAATTACTCTAACATGAGTTTCACATGATGAAAAGTAACCAATTATACTTGAGTAAATAATTAGGCGTTTCACCCTAATTTTGTGTCCGTTATAAACAAAAACACGTTAATACTCCAACCAAGAATCCAATGCTTAGTCAGGTTCAGTCCTGAACTCATGCTAAAAATAAAAACCAAGCATCCACATCAACCCTCATCCAGCGTCTAAACTAAAAGTGATCTCTATACCATTTTCAACAAGGACGTAAACAAACCGAATGAACATACTGAATCAAATCTTATTGTGCAGTGCCCTGATAACAGCGACTTTATCCGTCCAGGCAACCGAGTTCACCGTCCACACCGAAGAATTCCCTCCCTTCAACTACACCGAAAACAGAACCTTCAAAGGCGTATCCACCGAGGTGGTTGAAGCCGTTCTAAAACAAGCAGGCATTGACTACAAAATCGAAAGCTACCCTTGGGCACGAACACTCAGTAACACCAGAAACAATAAACACTCACTTGTTTATTCCATCAGTCGAAATGAAAAACGTGAAAAGGATTACCGCTGGATTGGGGTCATAGTGCCAGCAGTGCATTCGGTGTTCACGCTTCAAAATAAAGACATATACCTAGGTTCTTTGAAAGACATGAAGAACTATCAGATCGGCACCATCATTGACGATTCCCGAGAGTCCTACCTACTGAGTAAAGGCTTTGCGCTTTCTGATTTTCAACGCACCAGCGGCGACACCGCAGCCCTCAAAAATTACCGAAAATTAAAGGCGGGTCGAATTCAACTCTGGCCAATGCCTGATGCCGTCGCTGCCCACATCGTGAAACAGGCAGGTGACAATCCCTTCTATACCATCAAAAAAGTCTACGAGTTCAGTGAAATATCGAAAGGAGGCTATTATCTGGCAGCCAATGTGGACGCGCCAGAAGCAGAAATCCAAAAAATCAGTGCGGCCTTAGAAGCTTTCAAGAAAACCGAGGAGTATAAAAATATTCTGAAGAATTGGGGATTATGAAACGATGAGCGAACAAGAAATGCACTATGAGCCAGAGCTTTGTTCTCTGACTCATAAGTTTACAACGTTAAAGAGTTACAACCTCAAAGTGTTACAAAACCAAGTTTCGAATGTCCCCCAGCAGCTCACTCAAGAGCGAGGTGAACCTGGCGCCATCGGCACCGTTTACGGCTCGGTGGTCGTAAGACAGTGACAACGGCAACATTAAGCGAGGAACAAAACCTTCGCCATCGTAAACCGGCTTCATCGCGGCTTTAGATACCCCTAAAATTGCGACTTCAGGTGCGTTTACGATGGGGGTGAAGGCTGTTCCTCCAACACTGCCCAAACTGGAAATGGTAAAACAACCGCCTTGCATATCAGACGGTAGCAGTTTCTTATCTTTGGCTTTCTTGGCTAACGCCATGCACTCTTCCGCTAACTGCCAGATGCCCTTTTGATCCACATCCCGGATCACTGGCACCACCAGTCCGTCTGGCGTATCCACTGCAAAACCAATATGGATGTAGGATTTCTGAATCAGTTCCTCTTTGTCCATATCGAGCGAGACATTGAACTGAGGGTATTGCGCCAAAGCATACGCACAGGCTTTCAGAATGAACGGCAACGGCGTCAGTTTGACGTTGCGTAATTCCGCCACTTTCTTCTGTTGTTTTCTAAAGGCTTCCAATTCGGTGATGTCCGCCTCATCAAACTGAGTGACATGCGGAATGTTCAACCAATTGGCAGACATGTTCGCAGCGGTGATCTTATGGATACGGCTCATGGGTTGACGTTCGACCGCACCGAACTGACTAAAGTCTGGTAACTTGATCGCAGGGATGCCGGAACCAGAAACCACATTCGAAGCGCCGCTTTGCACTTTCTGCATCTGAGATTTAACAAACGCCTGAACGTCGTCTTTGACAATTCGCTGTTTTGGCCCGGAGCCTTTCACTTGCGTCAGATCCACACCCAGCTCACGCGCGATTTTACGCACCGCAGGTCCTGCATGAGCTTTTCCTGAGGTCTGATTCAGTTCATTTGCGGCTCTCTCGGCAATCGACTGGTCTAATTGCCCGGCTTGGTTTTGAGCTAGAGACGCACGCTTGGCCGTCTCTGATTTTTCAGAAACCACCTCCGTGTTCAGTGATCTAGCATCTGGCTTTGGCGACACCGAAGGGGTTACTGAAGCAATGGTAATGCTTAACTCCGCAATCGGATCGCCTTCTTTCAGCTCATCGCCAACCTTGGTCAACAGTTTGGAAACCATGCCTGCCGATGGCGAGGGAATTTCCATCGAAGCCTTGTCGGTTTCCACTACAATCAAGTAATCGTCTTCGCTAACCGAATCCCCTTCTGAAACAGGCACTTCAATGACACTGACCTGAGTCGCACCGCCCAAATCAGGTACACGAACGGTGGTGATCGAAACGGGTAATGGTTCCTCCTCCGCTGTCGACACCAGGCCTTTATTGTCCTCAGGCTCTTCAATATCCGCCTTTGCATCCTTCGGTTCTTCAGACACAGCAGCAACACCGCCCGCTTCCGCTTCCAGCGTTAGAATCAGATCGCCTTCCGAAACCTTATCGCCAACCGCGACCATCATGTTTATCACAACGCCTGCGTCCGTCGCAGGTATTTCCATCGTGGCCTTATCGGTTTCCAGAACAATCACCGAGTCTTCAATTTCAACTCGATCACCCACCGCCACACTAATCTCAATGACCTCAACATCGGTTCCGCCACCAATGTCAGGGACCCTGATTTCAACAACACTCATATCAAGCTCCTTTTATTGATCACAAAACCTTTAACGACTCACCGGATTAGGCAAGTTACGGTCAATGTCGTATTTACGCATGGCATCAAGTACCCGCGACATCTCAATTTCATTACGATTAGCCAACGCTTCAAGCGCTGCAACGGCCACATAATGACGATCCACTTCAAAAAAGCGTCGTAGTTTTTGTCGAGTGTCGCTTCGTCCAAAGCCATCCGTGCCCAACACGGTATAGTCTGTGGGGACATAAGCTCGAATCTGCTCACCGTACAACTTGATGTAATCGCTCGACGCAATCACAGGCCCTTGCTGATCTTTCAGACAAGCAGTGACGTACGCTTCTTTGGAAGGCTCGTCCGGGTGCAACATGTTCCAACGTCGAACATGCTGACCGTCACGCGCCAATTCATTAAAACTGGTTGCGCTCCATACATCGGAGCTGATGCCAAAATCGTCTTTTAATAACTGTGCAGCCGCACGTACTTCATTGAGAATCGCGCCAGACCCCAGCAATTGCACTCTTAAACCAGATTCACCTTTGTCTCCGGCGTCCGCTTCCACAGACTCAAACAGATACATGCCTTTGATAATGCCTTCTTCTGCACCCTCTGGCATTTCAGGTTGGCGATAGTTCTCATTCATGATGGTGAGGTAATAAAACACGTTTTCATTCTCGCCGTACATGCGTCGCAAACCGTCCTGAATAATCACCGCCAGCTCATACGCATACGCAGGATCATAAGCCACGCAATTCGGAACCGTTCCGGCCAGAATGTGACTGTGGCCGTCCTGATGCTGTAACCCTTCACCATTCAGCGTGGTTCGACCAGCCGTTCCCCCCATTAGGAAGCCACGCGCCTGCATGTCACCGGCCGCCCAGGCCAAGTCGCCCACGCGTTGGAAACCAAACATGGAGTAGAAAATGTAAAACGGCACCAGCGGATAATCGTGAGTGCTGTATGAAGTCGCACACGCCGCCCAAGCCGACATGGCTCCGGCTTCGTTGATGCCTTCTTCCAGAATCTGCCCTTGTTTGTCCTCCCGGTAATACATCATCTGATCGCGGTCGTGGGGCACGTACTTTTGGCCTTCTGCGGTATAAATACCCAACTGGCGGAACATGCCTTCCATCCCAAAGGTACGTGCTTCATCCGGCACAATCGGCACAACACGTTTACCAATGCGCTTGTCTTTGGTTAACGACGACAGCAATCGAACGAATGCCATGGTGGTGGAAATTTCACGATCGCCCGAGCCCTTCAGTTGGCCTTCAAACGCACTCAGCTCAGGAACGGTCAACGGCTGACTTTGCGCCCGTCGATTCGGATAAAAGCCGCCCAACTGTTGGCGACGTTTATTCATGTACAACATTTCCGGGCTGTCTTCCGCCGGACGATAATACGGCACCTCTTTTAACTCTTCGTCGCTTAACGGAATACCGAAGCGATTACGGAACGACTTCAACGTGTCCTGATCCAGTTTTTTCAAAGAGTGGGTGGTATTTTGAGCTTCACCGGCCGAGCCAAAGCCATAACCTTTAATGGTGTGCGCCAGAATAACCGTTGGCTGGCCTTTGTGTTTGGTCGCCGCCTGATACGCCGCATACACCTTGTAAGGGTCATGACCGCCACGATTCAATTGCGCGATGTCTTCATCCGTCAGGCCTTCAGTCAACTTGGCCAAATCCGGATCACTGCCAAAGAATTGTTTACGAATGTATTCCGGGCCATTGCTCTTCAGGTTCTGAAGCTCACCATCCACCACGGCGTCCATCGCTTTTTGCATGGCACCGTTTTTGTCTTGTTCGAACAACGGGTCCCAACGACGACCCCAAACCACTTTAATGACGTTCCAGCCCGCGCCACGGAAGACGCCTTCCAGTTCCTGAATGATCTTGCCATTGCCTCGTACCGGGCCATCCAGACGCTGCAAGTTACAGTTCACCACGAAAATCAGGTTGTCGAGTTTTTCCCGGCCGGCCAACGCAATCGAGCCCAGTGTTTCCGGTTCATCGGTTTCGCCATCGCCCACAAAACACCAGACCTTACGGTCCGAGGTATTGGTCAGTTCGCGACTCTCCATGTATTTCATCACGTGCGCCTGATAAATGGCCTGTAACGGCCCCAACCCCATGGAAACCGTCGGGAACTGCCAGTAATCCGGCATCAACCAAGGGTGTGGATAAGACGACAAGCCATTGCCATCCACTTCGCTACGGAAGTTATCCATCTGTTCTTCACTGATGCGGCCTTCAAGGAACGAACGCGCATAGATACCCGGCGCCGTGTGACCCTGGATATAAACCAGGTCGGCATCACGGGTTTCATCCCCCGCATGGAAAAAATAATTGAATCCCACGTCATACAATGTCGCGATCGAAGAAAAAGTAGAGATGTGACCACCCAGATCGCCCGGTCGTTGATTGGCACGAATCACCATCGCCAAGGCATTCCAGCGAATCAAAGAACGAATCCGGCGCTCCATGAACAAGTCGCCCGGCATGGGGGCTTCTTTGCTGACAGGAATGGTATTGCGATACGGGGTAGTAATCGAATAAGGCAACTGAGTGCCTTCGCGCGTTGCGCGTTCGGATAACCGGGTTAACAGATAGCTAGAGCGATTGATGCCCTGGGTTTCCATTACCGACTCTAAGGAATCTAACCACTCGCGTGTTTCGACCGGATCTGAATCATCTAGCATCTACTTCTCCTAATGGATCGTACTTATTGAAATCGTTGCGTATTATTTTTGGACGTAATTTCTTACACGTTCTTAGGTATTGCTGCTTATAGGTGTTATTTAAAAGTACTGCTTGCAGACAGTACTTTTAAATAACACCGCACCCATTGCAGGCGCGGCAGGCGGTGACTTAACTGAATCCAAGCCACCTCAACTTCAAACTCAAGCCAACTTCAAACTCAAATTAACCTGCGTCTGCGTTTGAATAAGACGCCTGACTGCTCTGAGTGCCAAACGCCGTCGTTGCAGGTGCTTCCTTGTTATAAATCGCGGTATCCAGCTCGTTTTCACTCTTGCCAACCAGAACAGACACCATCAAGTCACCACACACGTTGACACTGGTGCGCGCCATATCCAGAATTCGGTCAATACCAGCGATGATCGCCAAACCTTCCATCGGCAAACCAACGGTGGTTAAGACCAAAGACAACATGATCAGACCTGCGCCAGGCACGCCCGCCGTACCAATCGACGCCAAAGTCGCGGTAAGAATGATGGTCACATATTCCGCCATGCCCAAATCCACACCAAACGCCTGAGCCACAAACAATGCCGTCACACCCTGGTACAAAGCCGTGCCATCCATATTGATGGTTGCACCTAAAGGAAGCACAAAACTGGAAATGCCTTTTGAAACGCCCATTTCTTCACGAGCGCATTTGATGGTTGCCGGTAACGTGCCAGAACTGCTTGTTGTAGTGAATGCAACAGCGGCAGGATTAACCAAGGCTTTTAAGTAACGGATTGGATTCAACTGAGCAAACACACTGATGATGCCACTGTAAACCACCACCACATGAATGATGCTGCCGATGTAAGCCACGGCAATCACTTTGATCAACGGCATTAGGATGTCCAGACCGTACTTGCCGGATACCCAGGCCATCAAACCGAAAATACCGTACGGTGCAAATTTCATAACAAGCTCTGTCAGCTTGTACATGGCTTCCGCCAGGCTTTCAAACACAGCCACGGCAGGCCTGGCTTTTTCACCCACCAGATTGAATGAAATACCCAAACCTAAAGCAAATACGATGATTTGCAGAATATTACCTGCAGCCAAAGCATCCACCGGATTCTTAGGCACAAGATTGATGATGGTATCCACCAGCGATGGCGCGCTCTTGCCTTCATCGGCTGCGGCACTGGCCACCATGTTCAAGCCATCGCCCGGCGTTAATAGCGTCGCCAGCACCATACCGATGGTGATTGCCACAGCCGTGGTACCGAGGTAAATGAAGACCGATTTTAAACCGATACGGCCCATTTTCCGGGTGTCCTGCATGGAGGTCACACCCACAATCAACGAACAGAAAACCAAAGGAACAATCAGCATCTTAATCGCGTGAATAAACAAAGTACCAATCGGTTTTAACACTTCCGCATCGGGGCCAAGAATCGCACCGGCAATGATACCGAGCGTCATACCAATCAGGATTTTCTTCCATAAGGCCAGTCGGCCCCAAATTCCCTTGTTACTTTCATTCGTCAATGATGGTTGCATAACATCACCCTATAGTTGTTGTAGTGGGTTGGTGTAATTCATTGAACAAGTTCAAATACTCTCTGAGTTTGCATTGGTCTGAGCCATCTCATCCCGAAGAGCGATTTGAATTTGTTCAACCGTTCTGGTTTCAGAAATAATCAGCCTCAACGCAGCCAGCGCTGAGGTCTGATCATGTTTTCAGGTTTTAAAATTTGATCGAGCACTTCCGGTTTTAATAGTGCTTCTTCACGGATCAGTTCCAGCACGCCCCGACCACTGGCCAAAGCTTCTTTTGCAATACGGGTAGCGTTTTCATAGCCGATGTAAGGACTCACTGCGGTAATACTGCCAATGCTCTGGTCGACCATGTGCTGACAATGTTCCTCATTGGCGGTAATGCCGGTAATACAGCGCGTTTCAAGCATGTGCATTGCTCGGGATAACATGCGGATGGATTCCAGCACGTTGTAGGCAATCAATGGCTCCATGGCATTTAACTGCAACTGACCCGCTTCGGCCGCCATGGTCACCGCCATATCGTTACCAATCACCTGATACGCCACCTGATTGACCGCTTCCGGAATCACCGGATTAATCTTGCCCGGCATGATTGAACTGCCCGGCTGCTGCGCAGGTAAATTAATTTCACTCAGGCCACAACGAGGGCCCATGCTCAGCAAACGTAAATCGTTGGAAATTTTGGAAAGTTTGACCGCTAACCGCTTCAGCATGGAAGAGAACAACACAAACGCGCCCATATCCGAGCTGGCTTCCACCAAGTCAGACGCCGATTTAAATTGAATGCCACTGATTTCAGACAATTGTTCAACGGCCAATTTGGCGTATTCCGGGTCAGTATTGATCCCAGTGCCAATGGCGGTGCCACCCAAATTCACTTCTTTAAGCAACTCTGAAAGACCGGCTACCCGATCAATGTCCTCACCCAACGTGGTCGCAAACGAATTAAATTCCTGCCCTAAGGTCATTGGCACCGCATCCTGCAACTGAGTCCGGCCCATTTTCAAAATATGTTTAAATTCATCCGCTTTTTTCAGGAAGGCTTGCTGCAAAGAAGCCAGGGCATTGACCACATCACCATGACTCAACAAAATCGACAGGCGTACAGCGGTTGGATAGGCATCGTTGGTGGATTGAGACATGTTCACATCGTTATTCGGATGCAGATGTTGGTAGTCTCCTTTTGCGTGGCCCATGTGTTCCAGCGCAACATTAGCGATGACTTCGTTAGCGTTCATATTGGTGGAAGTCCCTGCGCCACCTTGTATCATGTCGACCACAAACTGATCGTGACAATAACCTTCAAGTAACTTAGCTACTGCCGCTTCAATGGCCTTGGTTTTCGGTTCCTCCAACAAACCCAACTGGTTGTTGGCTCTGGCTGCGGCCAGTTTTACCATGGCAAGCGCGCGTACCAATTGCGGAAAATGGCTTAAAGGCACGCCGCTCAAATCGAAGTTCTGCGTCGCTCGATGAGTCTGGATACCGTAATAAGCCTCCCCAGGCACCATAGCGTCACCCAAAAGGTCTTTTTCCTTTCGGAAAGGGGATGTCATGTTCATCGCGTATGTCGTACTCATCACTCGGCACCTAATCTTTATTTTTAATTAACCAAGGGCATTAACCGTTTTCGTTCACCGGTTTGCGGGAACCAAAAGCCGTAAAGAATTCGTCCTTACCAAAAGCCGAATCCCTGAGGAGATATCGCAATTTGGATGCCAAACCGACAAAACAGATATAACCAGCTGATTTAAAAGATATTTAAGCCATTCACATGAAAAACAACGGCATTCAAAGGGGTATAACCTACAGCTTGTTTTTTTGCTTGAGGATCGGCCAAAACCACAACTTTTCTATTCATTTCAATACGTTAAGCTGAAGCCACCAAAGTTATAACCTTTCAACAGGTTATACCCCTTTCTTCAAGTCGTTCTCAGGCATCATTCAGAAAAATAATTCACAGACCTATACCGACGGGCAAAAGGTAAACCAGCTAGGCATAAAAAAGGCGCTCCAAGAGCGCCAAACTAACGAGGGGTCAGTAGAAACTTATGCAGCCAATGGCTGCTTTTGAGCCAAATACCAAGCAACACAGGCTTCAGCAAGCGCGCCAGTGGCGTCTACGCCGAAAGGCAATAACGGTGAGTGAATTTGTTCAAGTGCCAACGGAATTTCGGTACAGCCTAAAATGACGCGTTCAGCCCCCTGTTCCAACAGGTTCTGCACTGCAGCTTCTAAGTAAGCAGCCCCCTCTGTGACCTTGCCGGATTTAACCTGATAGATGCCCTCCATCACCGACTTCTGTACATCATCGGCCGGGAATGCACACGTCAGCCCGTATTGAGCCAACTCCCGTTCATAAAATCCGGCTTTTAAGGTGCCGTCCGTCGCCAACAAACCAACCCGACGAACACCGGAACCCCCTGCTATCTGCTCGGCACACACTCTGGCAATGTGTAATACTTCGGTTTGCGTCGCCTTGGCTAACGCCTCATGCCAGTAATGTGCGGTATTGCAAGGAATCGCAATGCACCCCACACCGCCTTGAACAAGCGTTTCCAAGCCCATTTTTAACGCAGGCAACGGCGAAGCAGAACCATCCATTAAACAGGCCGTCCGATCGGGAATCTGGGGTACGGAATGAATGAGCAGCGGAATATGATCCTGATCACTTTGTGCCGGGGTGTTAGCAATGATTTTTTGGATGAAGTCCACTGTGGCCAACGGCCCCATACCGCCCAATATCCCCACTTTATTGTTCATAGTCTGAATCCTTGTTGCGTTTGCCATTGATTGGTTGCTGTTCGTTAAAGTTGGTTTATCCACAAGATATAAACTGAAAACACACAACACCAATGCCGAATCAACAAGGGCCATGCACAAAATCAATAATCACAATAAAAATGAATAAAATCATAGTAATAGATAACTTATCCACAGTACGCATAAGCCATTCTTTAAATGCATACGTTCAATATTTCATAGGACACGAGCAAATTTGGTTTAGAATTATCCGTGTCATAACAAAAACAACCGAGCTGTACACCAATCCATGAACATAGAAACGAAATGGCTGGAAGATTTTTTATCACTGGCTGCCACTCAAAATTTTTCAAAAGCAGCGGAAGAACGGCACGTCACTCAACCGGCCTTTAGTCGAAGAATTCGGGCACTGGAAACCGCCATCGGCTGTCATTTAGTCGACCGTAATCACACCCCGGTTCAACTCACCGCCGAAGGCCAGTTATTTAAGATCAGCGCCAGCAACACCCTGGACCAGCTCAACGCCAGCATTGACCACATACAAGCGCTCAGTGCCCGTCATCAGGTCGTCGATTTTGCGGTGTCACACACCTTATCTTTGTCTTTTTTTCCCAGCTTTATTCAATCCCTGCAATCGGAATTAAGTAATACCCATACCCGTCAACTGGTTGCCAACGTCGATGACAGTTTCCAGGCACTGAAGAACGGCATATGCGATTTTCTGATTGCCTACGGCGGCCAACATTCAGAATCCCAAAACTTTATCGGGTTTGCTCTGGCTACTGAATCCCTGATCCCGGTTTCTATTCCCAATGACGAGGGGAAGCCTTTATTTTCACTCGAAACGCCACCCAATCAGGGAAACGAGACAACACTTCCTTATTTAGCGTATCCGGAAGACATTTTTCTGGGCCGACAGGTGAAACGTCTGTTGAGCCAACATGCCACGCCCTTGAAAAAGACCGTTGAGTCATCGATGGCCGACAGCCTGAAAATGATGGCCATGCAAGGCTTGGGCATCGCTTGGGTACCGGCATATTCAGTAGAAAGAGAACTGGAACAAGGCAACCTTATGATCTGCGGCGGTGATGCCTGGCACATTCCTCTGGACATCTGGCTGTATCGCTGTAACCGGGATCTGTCTCCGAACACCGAGAAATTATGGCAATCTCTGCAGGCCCGATTTGAGACAAAAGCGGCCGACCAACAAAAACAGAGCGCAAATGCCCATGATTAAGGCCATCGTCTGCAGCCTGGCAGCCAGCTTGTTATTCCTCTCTGAACTCAGCCTGGCTGATATCAAAGACCCGAATAAAGTCATTCAAGTGGGTGGCGATCTCAACTATCCGCCCTATGAGTTTCTGGATGAAGATGGCGCTCCCACCGGCTACAACGTCGAACTGACTCAAGCCATTGCCGAAGTGATGGGCATCAAAGTCAACTTCCAGTTGAGCGATTGGGGCACCATGCGCCAAGCACTGGAAGATGGCGACATCGATATTCTGCAAGGGATCTCCTACACCGAAGAACGAGCGCAAAAATACACCTTTTCGCCAGCCCATGCCTTTGTTCATCAATCCATTTTCACCCGCAAGGGCAACCCGGTCATCAACGATATCTCCGATTTAAAAGGCAAGTCGGTGGTGGTTCAGCGCCAAGGCGTAATGCACGATTACCTGCTGGACAACCACATAGGCGCCAAACTGGTGTTGGTGGACACCCACGCCGACGCCATCCGGTTACTGGCGTCCGGCAAACACGATTATGCCCTGGTTGCCAATTTACCCAGCTTGTACCTCAGCCAAAAACTTGGGATCTCCGACATCGTTCTCTCCGGTAAAGCCTTTGAAGCACAAAAATACGGCTACGCCGTTCAGAAAGGCAACGAGTCATTACTGGCTCAGTTCAGCGAAGGGCTGGCGATCCTCAAAAATACCGGCCGATATCAGGAAATCTACGACAAATGGTTAGGGCCACTGGAAGAGCAAAGGTTTCCGTGGCGTAAATTCGGTACTGCCTTCATCACCCTATCCGTCATTATCCTGGCCATTTTTTTGGTGATCGTATTTTGGAACCGGGCGTTAGCCAAAGAAGTAGAGCGCCGTTCCAAAGAACTGGAACTTCGCCAACAGCAATTAATTCAAGCAGATAAAATGACGTCTCTGGGCATACTGGTATCCGGCGTGGCTCATGAGATTAACAACCCCTGTGGCTTGTTGATGCTCAATATCCCGATATTAAAAGACTCCTATCAGGACGCCTTAACAGTACTGGAAGAACATTACCAAGCCCATGGCGACTTCGACTTAGGCGGCTTAAGCTACTCACGAATGCGCGAAGAAATCCCGGCCATGCTGGATGAAATGTTCGCCGGTGTTGAACGCATCAAGCGCATTGTCGACGACTTGGGCGATTTCTCCCGACAAGACACATCCACCATCAAAGAAGTGATCGACTTAAACGCCATCACCACCACTGCTATACGATTGGTGGATAATACCCTACGTAAATCGACAGAAGACTTCAGCGCCCGACTGGGTAACAAACTGCCAACCTTTAAAGGCAACGCACAACGCATTGAACAAGTTATCATCAACCTGCTGGTCAATGCCTGTCAGGCACTTGAACATAAATCTCAGAAAATTGAATTGAAGACCTATTACCGTGAAAGTTCAAATCAGTTAATCTTAAAAGTGTCCGACCAAGGCTGTGGTATCCCACCAGAAAACATTTCCTCGCTGAGTGACCCGTTTTTCACCACCAAACGAGAAACCGGCGGCACAGGTTTGGGCCTTTCGGTGTCATCAGGGATTGTTCGGGAGCACGGAGGTACGCTAACCTTCGACTCAAAGTGCGGCGAAGGCACCACAGTTACCTTATCCTTACCCATTGAATAATTTAGCCATTAGATAACCAAAGCGAACAGGAATTGAACGCACCATGACCAACAACATTTTCCCTTCCTTTGGCGTATTACTGGTAGACGACGAAGCGCCCTTTCTTCGTAGCCTGAGTATGATGCTGGAACGACGCAGCGGCATAAATAACATTCACCGCTGTGAAGACAGCCTCATGGTGATGGACATACTCAAGCGTGAACACATCGGGCTGGTGATTCTTGACCTCACCATGCCTAATCTGTCTGGCGATCAGCTGCTCGAACAGATTGTCGAAGAACACCCGGAAATCAGCGTCATCATGCTAAGCGGGCTAAATCAGGTGAAAACCGCAGTAGATTGCCTGCACCTTGGTGCATTTGATTACTTCGTCAAAACCACCGAAGAAGATCGTTTGGTCGAAGGCATCAACCGGGCCATCAAAGTATTAGAACTCAGACATGAGAACCAGGAACTCAGTAAACGATTTCTGAATAACACTCTGGAAAACCCGGAGGTTTTTGAAAACATCATCACCGCCGATCAGGGCATGCGCTCGGTTTTCCAGTACCTGGAATCCATCGCCGCCAGCCAACAACCTTTATTAATCACTGGCGAAAGCGGCGTAGGTAAAGAACTGTTTGCCAAAGCGGCTCATGCCCTCAGCAAACAAACCGGCCCACTGATCACCGTCAACGTCGCAGGCCTCGACGATAACGTTTTCTCCGATACCCTATTCGGTCACCAAAAAGGCGCCTTTACCGGCGCCGATCGCGCACGCCCCGGCTTGATTGAACAAGCGGCGGGCGGCACCCTGTTTTTGGATGAAATTGGCGACTTGAGCATGGCCTCTCAAGTGAAGTTATTAAGACTTTTGCAAGAAGGTGATTACTTCCCACTGGGCAGCGATAAACCAAAAACTTTATCAGCCCGAGTAATCGTCGCCACTCATCAAAATCTGACCAACAAGCAAACCAGCGGCGAATTCCGTAAAGATCTTTACTATCGCCTGCGAACCCATCATGTGGAAATTCCGGCACTGCGCCAACGCCAAAACGACATTCCGCTATTGCTGGAGCACTTCCTCAGCGAAGCCGCCAACGAACTGGAAAAAAACAAACCCAGCATTCCTAAAGAATTGCAGGTGTTGTTAAAGAACTACAGCTTCCCGGGCAACGTCCGTGAATTACGAGCCATGGCGTTTGATGCCATGAGCCTGCATAAATCCCGAATGCTCTCGATGAACGCCTTCAAAAAAGCCATCGACGCTACCAGCGATGGAACTGCTCCTGCCGCCTCTTCAGCCGAAAGCGTTCATCAAAATGTATTCAACCCCGATGAACCTTTGCCGCAAATGTCGGAAGTCTCTGATTTACTGGCACAAGAAGCCATGCGTCGTGCCGAAGGCAACCAGTCGATCGCTTGTTCACTGATTGGAATATCCCAGCCAGCATTGAGTAAGCGGCTGAAGAAGATGGAGAGTTCGGGGGAGGAGTAAATTGAGTGGACTTACTATAAAAGCACTACTCAGATTTGTTATCCGGCTTTGCTAAATTTTCAACGTTACCTAACACAACCTCTTTCACAAGTTCCTGTTGAATCTCTATAGGCTTCTTTTTAAAGAGGTCTTCGGCAGATTTTTTTGCCTGTTCGGTAGCGTATTTTAATCTTTCTCCTAAAGCCACATCTTTTCGACTTTTGAAGATTACAAAGAGAATTATTGAATTACTCGATGAGGAAAAACCTCATCGAATACTTAGCAAGATGCGAATATTTTTTGCTGGATTATATTAGGGATAAACGTGTTCTTATCCTGCTGGTTCTTAAAGCCCAACCTCTTATACACATCACCACCAATCCCAGGAAGAACTTCATTATCTGAAGTTCTTTCACTATCTTTCGCCAGAAAAGTGAAGTCCAATAAGTTGGCTATCTTATTAGGAAACTGTAGCTTAAGTTTTTGCTCAGACTGTGTATGCATAACAGGAGCAACAACATGTATCGCCGCAGGTTGAATTTTATCATATAAAGCAGTGATATTTGTTTTAACTACACAAGAGCCCGATATAATCGACTTTATAACAATAAGTTCATCAGCTGAGTCATATCCGTTTTCAAAATACGTATTGTATATTGGAGCAACACTAGACCCATTTACTTCAGATCGTTCATTCCAAAAACAAGTCAAATACAGCGCCTTAGTATAATCCTCTAAAGACTCAACAATTCCTTTTGCAAGAAAATCGGCGTCTTCAGCAGTAACAACTAAACAATACGTCTTATCTCTGTCAAGACTATGCTTTAATTCATTCCCCAAATGACGACCAATATTTAGCATAGACCTTTGATAATCTGGAGCACTTATATCAGAGCCTAATAACTCATCTAACAGTCTTTTTGCATGATGATCATCTGGATTCTTATAGATTCTAGATAGCGCTGGACGTTTCATAGATTTTCTCCAGTACTCATAAGAAGCGTAATAAGTTCAATAGCTTTAGTTGGTTTCTTAATCCTGATTTCATTACAAATAGCTTTAAACTGATTTGTGCCCACTCGAGGCTTAACCTGTCCTTGAAAACTATCTTTATAAGAATAGTGAAGAAATCCCTCACATAATTCATAACTCAAACCTTCAATACTGTCAAGGACTTCTAAAGGTATTTCCTTTGCTTCATCCGGATCAACAACTTCAGATTTAAAAAAGTTTGGTTTAGCAACTTCTCTAGCTTTATTAATAATACTAGAAATTTTGACGTTTTTTTGTCCAAATGCACTCCATGCACCCAACAAGTGTTGAACAATTACCTCTAGTTTATCGATTTGTTCAGAAGAGACACATAATCGACCAACTGCAGCTTTAAAATCTTGATTCTCCATCAACATCTGATTAACAGAATCAGGGTTTTTAAAATTAATACAACGAGTATAGGAAGAAATGCTTGAAGGTATATCTTTACATCTACTTCTATAAACATTGATATCAGCCAAAACCAATACCACTTCTGAATTATCTAAATCATAAAGCTCTTTATCTAACTGATTTTGTTTCCTGAAATATGGAGCGATCCCTTTGCCCCCATTCCAATAAACTCTTTTTGAGTCTTTCAACTGATAACTATGTTTTGAGCTAGTTGTTCGATTCAAAATAACAAGATCATCTACAAAAGCATAACTCTGAGAGCAAACTTCTATATCATCGTTTTTAGCAATCTGGTAGAACTTAGCAATCTTATAAACAGCAAAATATTGCTCATGCTGATTTCCTTTAGCATTATTCGCTCCACCCATAGCCTGCCTTTTTAGGTGAACTAATGCTTCTGAAGATATTTCACTCTCAACAAAGTTTTCAAGCTCTTCATTTGTTACTGTGTTCATTCCCTAACCACACAAACTCGCTCCCTAAGTTGCGTGCGAGTATATCAACTACTAGTCATCCTGCAAAATATTTGTTCAAAAATACACCAAGTATTTCCCTGCTTTATTTATAAAACGAATCTACTAACTTAATAAATCAACGATTCCTTTCAACAATCCCCATCATCTTGTACATCAACAAAGACGCAGCAAAGTCATAAGCGTGGAAACCTGCAATCGGGGCAAATTCCATGATATCGAAGCCGATGACTTCACGTTGTTTCGCCACCGACTCAAACAATCCAAGGGTCTGATACCAGCCTAAGCCACCTGGCACCGGGGTGCCTGTGGATGGGAATACCGAAGGGTCCATGCCATCAATATCCAGAGTGAAGAAGACTTTCTTCGGGAAATCTTCCGGCAATTCAATGCTGCTGATGTTTTGTGGCACTATGTCATCGGCATCGGCGTAATACACACCATGTTTTTTACGAATTTCGATTTCTTCTTCACAGTACGCACGGATGCCTAATTGATACAGGGGAATGCCTTCGTCCACACAGCGCTTCATCACCGAGGCGTGGCTGTACTTGTCGCCTTCGTAGGCTTCACGTAAATCGGCGTGCGCGTCGATTTGGACGATACCAAAATCTTTGATGCCCGCATCCAACATGCCTTTGATGATGCCGTAAGTGACCGTATGCTCACCGCCAATGCCCACCGGCATTTTGCCCATTTCACAAATCGGTTTTACAGCCGCAGCGATGTTTTCGATCACCTGATCTGCATCGGCGTTGCAGTCTACCGGGTCATGGGTGTAAATCCCCAATTCACAAGGTTTGCTCTTGCCATCCCACTCTTCCAACTGCCAAGAGGCTTCCAGAATTGCCGACGGGCCTTCATTGGTGCCGCCACCATAGGAAACCGTGCGCTCAAACGGCACAGGCACAATATGAAACAACGCCTCTTCAGGCTTCGGGTGCTCAATCTCAGAGCCTAGAAAAATGGGGTACGTCAGTTCTTTGGTCATGACTTAAACTCGAAAACAAGATTATGAAAAGGTTCATTGTACTTTATCAACGTTTGAAACATGTAAGCTTTCAACACGCCAGTTATTGCCCGACTTGCTCCACACTTCACTGAAGTAAACAGCACCAAAGCTACACTGTTCGGTATTGGCTTCAGCTATCCCTGTCACCAGACAGCACTTTTCAGATAAGGGCTTAAACTCCAAGCGTTGTTCTTTCTGAAATACCTTGGCTTTAAACCAGGAGCCATTTTCCACCCGAGCCTGAATGTTAACGTACCTGTTTTGGCGTTCTATTCCGGTTCCGGAGATAAACACAAAATTGTCGGTTTCATATTTCTGTAACGCTTCAATATCGCCTTGGTAGAAAGCCTGATACCAAGCCCGTCGGATATCCTTTAATTCATTCATAGGTTCTATTCTTCCCTGAGTTGAACAAATTACGACAAACGCCCTTTGAAGTCCTCATAGCCAAACCGTTTCACCACAGTCAATTGATCGGTCTCGCTGTTCCAAATAGCAATGCTCGGAAGGTTGATGCCATTGAAGGTGGTGGTTTTCACCATGGTGTAATGAGACATGTCATCGAACACCACGCGATCACCCACCTGTAAAGGTTCTGCAAAGCTGTAATCGTTGATCACGTCACCGGCCAAACAGGTCATCCCACCCATGCGATAGGTATGCGGCAGTACGTTAGCTTCATCCGCTCCTAACACGTCCGGTCGATACGGCATTTCCAACGTATCCGGCATGTGGCAGGTGGCTGAGGTATCCAGAATCGCAAGATCCATTACGTTGTGGGTGATGTCCAATACTTCCGTCACCAATACACCGGTATGAATGGCGGCGGCTTCACCGGGTTCCAGGTAAACCTCAACGTTATGATCCTGCTTGAAGCGTTTGATGCGTTCAATCAGACCTTCTACGTTGTAGCCTTCCGCCGTGATGTGATGACCACCGCCAAAGTTGATCCACTGCATTTGAGGTATCAGATGGCCAAAGGTTCTCTCAACGGCCGCTAAAGTGCGCTCCAGGGGTTCATAACCTTGTTCGCACAGGGTGTGAAAGTGCAGGCCGCTGATGCCTTCAAGATAACCATCACCCTGCTCTGCTTTCGCCTTTTCAAACTCAGCGTAGGGGATACCCAAGCGGGAGCAAGGGGCGCATGGGTCATAAATCGCTACCGCGCCTTCCGAATGTTCCGGGTTAATGCGCAAGCCCACCTCCGGCTTGCCATCGCGTTGCTGTTGCGTTTGCTGAACCAAAGGCTTAAACCGTTGCCACTGGCTGAACGAGTTAAACACCAAGTGATCTGCAATCTTTAAAATCTCTTTCAAATCCGCTTCCGTATACGCAGCAGAAAACACATGCACTTCACCGCCATATTCTTCAGCGCCTAAGCGCGCTTCATTCAGACCGCTGGAACAAGTGCCCGACAAATACTTGCTGACCAAAGGCGCAAGGCTCCACATGGAAAACGCTTTCAAGGCAGACAGGACTTTGGCGCCACTTTGCTCTTGCACGTAGTTAAGCAGTTTCAGATTATTTTCCACCGCCACTTCGTCCACAACAAAGCAAGGCGAAGGTACTCGGGAAGCATCAAATTTCTTGAAAGGATTTGTTTTCATAGCGCATCTTTGAGAGGGATGAAGGTAATTTCGAAAATTACATGATTGAAGTTAACACGTCAGAATATAAAAGAATCAAACAGCATTTCTTTGAAGCAGCGACAGGATGTCGCGATAGCCTCGTTGGCACAGGGATGTGCCATTGAGGCAACGTAAAAAGGAACGCTGTTTGATTCAGCCGGAGCTTACATTCTCTCCGGATTTATTCCTGTTACTTATCAAGCGGGTGCTTATCCAGCTCCACTTCATTCCACGGCAAACCGTATTTGTTCAGGTCTTCCATGAATGGGTCCGGGTCCATCTGCTCGATGTTCCAAACACCTTCTTGCATCCACTTGCCTTCAATCATCATCTTGGCGCCAATCATCGCCGGCACACCCGTAGTGTAAGAAATGGCTTGGGAGTTCACTTCTGCGTAGCAGGCTTCGTGATCACAGATGTTGTACACATACATCAGCTTCTCTTTGCCGTCTTTGATGCCACGAACGATACAGCCGATACAAGTACGACCTTTGGTACGAGGACCAAGGCTTGCCGGGTCAGGAAGTACTGACTTCAGGAACTGCAACGGAATCACTTCGGTGCCGTTGTAATCCACCGGTTCAATCGAAGTCATGCCGATGTTTTCCAACACTTCCAAATGCTTCAGGTAGTTCTCAGAGAAGCTCATCCAGAACTGGCCTTTCTTCAACGTCGGGAAGTGCTTAGATAAAGACTCCAGCTCTTCATGATACATACGGTAGATATTGTACGTTCCCACACCTTCAGGACATTCGAAGCTGCTTGAAGTGGACATCGCATCGGTGGTTTGGAAAGCACCGTCTTCCCAGTGTCGGCATTCAGCCGTTACTTCACGGATGTTAATTTCCGGGTTGAAGTTGGTAGCAAACGGGTGGCCGTGATCGCCGCCATTCACATCAATGATGTCCAATTCATGAATTTCATCAAAATGATGCTTGGCCATGTGCGCGGTATAAACATTGGTCACACCCGGATCAAAGCCCGAACCCAACAATGCCATCAAACCTTTTTCACGGAATTTCTCCTGATACGCCCACTGCCACTTGTATTCAAACTTGGCTTCTTCCGGTGGCTCATAGTTGGCAGTATCCGAATAATGAACACCTGCTTCCAGACACGCATCCATGATGTGAAGATCTTGATATGGTAAAGCCACGTTGATCACCATGAATGGCTGTTCTGCTTTCAAAAGAGCCGTCAGCTCGGGCACGTTATCCGCATCCACCTGAGCAGTACGAACGGTCACACCAGTTTTTTCCGCCACTTGTTGGGCAATCAACTTACACTTTTCTTCAGTACGGCTTGCCAAAATAATGTCAGTAAAAACTTCTGGCAGCTGAGCGCACTTATGCACTACCACACCACCAACACCACCGGCACCAATGATCATTACCTTTGCCATGAGCAACTCTCCGTTTAAATTGAGTCCGTTAAAATTATGTTCGTTAAATGTATATCGTTGTTTCTCTAAATCTAAAAATGAAATCTAATTTTCGTAGTAGGTATAGCCACTTAAGCTGGCGGAAAACGCGGCCAGAATTTGCTGTCGTGTCGATACGCTGATCTTGCCCCGACGCACCGCTTTTTCCACCGTATTACGGAATTTGTCGCGTAAGCTCTTAGGGTCGTATTCCACGTAACTCAATACATCAGCAATGCTGTCACCATGCAACTCACGCATAAAGTCGTAACTGCCATCGGCATTAATGCGAATGCTGACCACGTTGGTATCGCCAAACAAATTGTGTAAATCGCTTAATGTTTCCTGATACGCCCCGACCAGAAAAACCCCCATGTAATATTCTTCATCTTTTTTCAACGGATGAAGCGGCAAGGTTTTTCGGCCACCAATGAAATTATCAATCTTGCCATCGCAGTCACAGGTTAAATCCGCAATCATCGCTTCCCGGGTTGGCATTTCATTAAGACGATGTACCGGCATGATCGGAAACACCTGACCAATCGCCCAGGCATCCGGCAACGATTGAAATACACTGAAGTTACCATAGTAAATATCGGCCAAATCTTCCCGTAGATTGGTCAGTTCTTCCGGTAAATGTTCGACAGAAGGTGCAATGGACTGAACCCCTTGAACGATACTCAAAAACACGTTTTCTGCCTGAGCACGAACCCGAAGATTGACCTGACCACGATTGAACAAGTGACGAATCTCATCACGATAGAAAATGGCGTCGTTATAACATTCCTGAACGTTTTTCGGATTCAAACGCTCGGTCACCTCAAACAGGTTCTTCAACGTTTCATCGCTGTCGTCCGAAGGCTTTTCGACTTTAAAAACGGGATCAAAATGGGCCACATCCAAGGTGTTAAACAAAAACAAACTGGAGTAAGCCACGGTGGCCCGGCCGGATTCCGACATCAGCACCGGATGAGGAATGTTCAGCGGGTCCAGGGTCTGCATCACCGCTTCTACGATGTCGACACAATACTCATCCATCGTATAATTTTTACTGTGCGTGCCTCGGTGTTGAGCCCCATCGTAATCCACCGCCAAGCCACCACCGGTATCCAGATACCCCATTGGCGCGCCTTCGTTAATCATGCTGATGTAATAACGACACGCTTCCTGAACGCCCTGACGAATGTTATGAATGCTCGGAATCTGAGACCCCAGATGAAAATGCAGCATTTCAAGGCAGTCAATCATGTCCGCCGCTTTCAACTGATCAATCACTTCCACCAGCTGCAAACTGTTTAAGCCAAAAATACTGCGGTCGCCACTGTCGTTTTCCCAATGGCCTTCGACAGTGGTGGATAACTTGATGCGCGTACCTATCATCGGCTTCACGCCCAGTTCTTTACTGCGGCGAATAATCAGCGGGACTTCACTCGGAGTTTCAACCACAAAGAAACACTTCCACCCCAACTGGATAGCGCGTAAACCTAAATCGATGAACTCTTCGTCTTTATAGCCATTACAAACAATGTAACTTTCATCACTGGGTAAAGATGCCATCGCAATGATCAGTTCAGGCTTACTGCCCGCTTCCAAACCGTGATTGTAACGATTACCAAACTGGGCGATTTCTTCCACCACGTGGCATTGTTGGTTCACTTTAATTGGAAACACGCCACGGTAAATGTTCTGATATTCTGCGGCCTTGATGGCCGAACGGAATGCTTCGTTGATATTACTGATGCTTTGATCGAGCAGATTTTCAATGCGCAGTAAAACAGGCATGTCCAACTCGCGGTCTTTCATGCCCGAAATCACATCCATCAGAGGTACTTTGACTGTGTCCGAGCCGTTCACCGGACAAGTAATCATCACTTCGCCGTCGTCCGAGACATCAAAATAGCCATTACCCCAATGGTCAATACCATAGGTTTCTTTCGCGGTTTCAATATCCCAGTGTTCGAAGGGGCTTGATTTCATAATGTATACACCCTGACTTACAAAAAACAGGCATCAACCGATGCAGACCAAATACTGAGCCACCCCATAACAAATGCTGGCTCCGCTGAATTCTATTTCGATGATCTCGTTCGAGACCCATAAACGAGGGAGCGGATTCTATCCACCTTTTGATGCCCCGTCGACCAGATTTTTGGCTATTTTACATCCAATTCAAAACTAACTGATCTTTAAGCGCGAAACGATCAAAATGGCGCTTGAGCGTTTCCAGAATTTCTTCCAGTTCCGGCTCCGAGTTCGCCTCGCAACGCACGCTCAACGTTTGCTGCGTTGCAGTCATAAAACACCAGCCCATGTCAAAGAACACCTTGCCTTGCACGGTGTTCCAATGGGCCGGTACCCGGTGCGTGAAATGCTTACACATTTTTTGCAAATACACACTGGCTTTGGGTGTATCAATAATAGCTTCTCTGGCACACTCGCCCAGCCCGACTTGCCCATCCTCTGCATCAAACTTATTGCTTGATTTTTGTTCAGCCGTCATCTGATCAATGAAAGATGATTGCATTGCTGTGTCTTGTGCCATGTTCAACGCCTCCGCTTGATTTGTATCTCGATATTTAAATATCAAGGCCTTCAGGCAATCGCCCGATCTGCCAGTACGATGGGATACCCCTGCGAGCATTGTTCCACCCGCCCCTCAATGCCGTACGCCAAACGCAGATTATCAGACGTTAGTACTTCATCCGGCGACCCCATTGCCAGCACCCCTTGTTGACTTAAAATCAGTAACTGATCGCAAAACCTAAGGGCCAAATTCAAATCGTGACTCGCCACTAAGCCAATGGCACCGGTGCTGGTCACCTCTTCACGGATGGTTTCCAGTACGTTCAATTGCCAATGCAAATCCAAAGCGCTGGTAGGCTCATCCAATAACAATAATTTAGGCTGACGAACCAAGACCTGAGCCAACCCCACCATCTGACGCTGACCGCCCGACATTTCCGCTAAGCGGCGTAATGCCAAAGACTCAATGCCTAAACGCCGAAACACGTTATCAATGGAATGCTCAATCTCAGCCTGAGAAAGATCAGTACGAACCGCACGGCAAGCACTGAACACCAACTCATACGCCACCAAAGTCGTCGCTTGCGGCAAAGTTTGTGGTAAATAGCCCAATGTTCGGATGAATTCTGAGCGCGGCAGCCCGGACAACGGCGCTTCATTCAAACGCGCTTCACCCGAGTATTTATTAATGCCCGCCAACGACTTCAAAAAGGTCGATTTACCCACCGCATTTGGCCCCAATACCGCCACCAAAGAACCTGATTTTATGTCAGGCAAATTAATATCGGAGATCACCCGACGCGAACGATAACCTACGTTCATGTGCTTAATGGATAACGTCATTAGGTGTACTCCTTGCCGCGCGTCATAATCAGGCTGATAAACAAAGGAATGCCCACCAGTGCCGTCACAATACCCACCGGCAGGATAACTCCCGGAATCAAGGCTTTACTGGCAATCGACGAAAGGGATAACAAAATAGCCCCTGCCAAAGCACTGCCCGGTAAGAAAAAGCGGTGATCTTCACCCAGCACCATGCGCGCAATGTGCGGCCCAACCAAACCAATGAAACCAATTTCACCCACGAAGGCCAACGCAACAGCGGTCAGTAAACTCACTCGCAGTAACACGACAAGCCGGACACGCTCGACATTGATTCCGATGCTTCTCGCCTGATCCTCACCACTGCGCAACGCCGTTAAAGACCAAAGATGAACCGTTGACCAAATGGCGCAAATCACAAATACCGTAAAAACGATGGTTACCTTTTCCATGCTGGCGCGGGCCAAACTGCCCATGGTCCAAAAAACAATCTGCTGAAGGGCACTGCTGTCGGCCACAAATTGCAATAACCCCACCACCGCATTCAATCCGAACATCAAAGCGATCCCGAACAACACCACCGTATGAACACTTGCGCCCAAACTTCTGGACAACACCAGAATTAATAACGACGCCGCCGTTGCAAACACAAACGCAGACAAAGGCAACAAATAAGTAAAGCTCAGGCCCAGCCAGGTGAAATCCCAAACAATCGTCAACGATGCACCCAGCGTCGCTGCCGCACCCACCCCTAAAGTAAACGGGCTGGCCAACGGGTTGTTCAGCACCGTCTGCATTTCAGCCCCGGCTAACCCCAAACAGGCTCCGACCACCAACGCCATCAGCGCGTAAGGCAAACGTACATCCCAGATGATGACCCGGGTGCTGGCTTCCAGTTGATCAGGCTGAACCAAGCCAGCCAATACATCCCATAATCCCAGCTGAGCTGGCCCGGTAGAGATATCCCATAACAACGAAGTGACGGCCACTAAGGCCATCACTATTAAAAGTACACTTCGTTTCCAGACAAACTGACGATAATCTGCTGCCAATTTCCCGCTGCCTGCAACACAGGTGTTTTTGTCTGCCCGATCCACTGAGGGCTGTGCTACATCCGTCATAACCTTTCCTCCACAGTGTTCATAAGCTGGTCCAGTAAGTGCCATTCAAAGGTACCGGCTGAAAACGATCAAACAAGGTCTGCATGGTTTGTTTTGGGTCCAAATCGGCAAACTCGTTCGGGTACATCCACTTAGCAAAGGCTTGCACCGCTACCACATTCAGCGGCGTATTATAAAAATGATGCCACACTGCGAATGCCCGTTTCGATTGAATCGCTTCCAGCTCCATCACGCCGGAACCTTGCAGTGCTTGTTGAAAAGACGCTTTCGCCATTGCATCATCCACCCCCGCACCCAACACAATGTACAATGGCTGGTTATCATCGTCCGATTCTGCTCTTTCTTTTGCACCCTGCGCGGAACCAATGGCCGTTGCAATGTAGATGTCCGGTTGCATGGTGAGTAAATATTCCAGATTCATCACCCCGGCAGCGCCTGGTACGATTTCTTTGGCCACATTTTTACCTTGTCCGGCCTCCACAAACGACGCCATCATGCCCCGAACCATGGTTTCACAGCATAAATCCTGCAAGCCTACCCGACTGTGTAAAAATACACTCGGTGCAGCCAGGCTTTCATCCTGACGAATTTTTGCCAACTTGGTTTCAACCCTCGCCAGTTGTTCGGTATAAAACTCAACAAATGCCAGAGCCTGTTGCTCACGACCCAATACCTTACCCAGCAACTCAATACTCTTAACCGTATTCACCAAAGGCTTTTGACGAAAATCCACAAAAATAACCGCCACACCAGCACGCTCTAGCTGCTGAATTAACTCTGCGTTCCTGGACGTCGGCCCATGCCCTTCCAAACCGAAAATCGCCACATCGGCTTTCAGCGACAACACTCGCTCAACACTGAAACTGTCTGCGGAAGCGTGTCCCACTTGAGGAATACGCTCAATTTCTGGGAACTTGTGGCGATATTGCTCATAACTTCCTGGATCTGTCTGTTTAAAATCCGCCAGCATCCCCACAATTCGTTTCAGCGGTTGTTCTTTATCCAAAATGGCCAAAGCCGGTATGTATCGGCTCTCACCTAAAATAATTCTGTTTACCTGATTGGCCATTGGGACGGTTCGCCCTGCCAGGTCAGTCACTGTCATCTGGGACGCTTGCGCCATGGCTAAGGTCGAAAACACGCCACCCAGCACAGCTGCGAACCCTAATACCGCAGTTCTTATTCGTTTCATCACACTCATTATTTATCTTCTCATCTGATTCACTGTCAGATTGCACCTCTCACGCGACTGCCGTTTTAAACGATCTTTTTCACGCAATACAAAGGATTAGGAAAGATGCGGTGGTTGAACAATGCCTTGCTCAATGTTTTGAATGTCGGAAAACGCTCTTGAGTCATCGACTGGGAAGCTTACGCTTTGAAATACGACAGAGCCCACTATGAAACCCTGCCGCATCGCCCACCCAAGAGCGTTTAAACTGGAGGCTGTATCAGCCCTAGATTCGCAATGCAGCCGTCAGACGGAAATCACGACCGGCTTCTGGTGAGCCACTGATTGCTTCATAACCCGTACCGGAAGTAAGATCCTCAACACTGGAGTGGTCCAAGTACTGTTTATCAAATAAGTTCTTAACGGTAAACGTTAAAGAAAAATCTTCATTTGATGTTGGCAACCAACGCGCATAAATATCGTGCACGCCATAACCAGGTTTACTTGGTTTGAGAGGCTGAGGAGTAGGTTTTGCGTCATCATTCAGTTCAATATCAATGTCATGAATGCCTTTCACAAACTCAGCCGTCCAGCCCATCATAAAGTCTTGAGTGAACTCATATGAAATATCAGTCACTAAGGTGTCACCTTTGGATGCGGCAGTAGACCCATAGACATAACGAATTGCCGTAACATCATCAACTTCAGTATCTGCACTATTGAAACTGACCATTGCAGTCAAGCGATCCCAAACGTAGTCAGCTTGTACAAAGTAACCAACGGTTTCAATATCCTCATCCAGATTTTCACTGAGTTTCGACCACGGGAACTCACCGCTAATGGCATTTTCAATGACGGACTTATAAACACCTGCTGCAAAACTGAAGCCTCCGCGAGAAAAATCGATGCCAACCTCATAGTTTTTCGAGTTTTCAGCTTGAAGATCAGGGTCATTTGATATTCTTGAGCTATACAGCTTTAAAGCATCCTTAACTTCTGCACCACGTAGCGCTTCGGCATAACCAGCACTGACACTCCACTCTGAAGTAATGTCAAAGTTAGCACTGATATTCGGGCTGAAGCCATCACTGGTGATTTTCTGATCATTAATATCAATCAGTTCGTAGTCATCAAAACGAACACCGGTTGAAACCGTAAACGCATCCGTTACCGCAATGACATCCTGTATATAAACACCTTTTACTTTGCCTGTTTCTTTATTCGCAGTGCTCGTTGTTGCTTCTGTATATGAACTTTCATCATCTCGATAGTTGATACCATAAATTAACTTATGATTAGCAACCAAAGAAGTATTCTGAATCGTCGCACCATGCGTTTCTACTTTACCGTTTGGATATTGAGATCCTTTGACTGAAAAGCGCTCTTGCTCTAAATCGGTTTTATATAAATTAATTGAAAGATCAAGAAGGTCATTGTTTATTGAGTCAAACTCATAATTCAGAATGGCCGTATCTCTCCAGCCTTCTGTTTTTGCTGGCAAATTTCCAGGGGCTGCTATCAACTCAGGTTTATAAAGAATGTCGCCTTCTTCTTTCAACTTTTCATAACTGACAGACAGCTTTTGCTCATCACTAAATTTCGTTACTAATTTTACGTAACTCATTTTTTGACTCGATTCAGAGCCTATAATTTCATCACCGTTGCCATCTTCTGCATCATCATGTTCAGAACGCACAAAGCTGGCCAACACACTTACGATATCTGACTCATCTCGACTGAATACCGAAGTAGAAGATTTATAACCTTCAGTATTGCTGTAATACGTACCTTTAATCAAAGCACCGGCCGTTTCACCCGGTTCTAATAAATCGCTAGGGTCTTTGGTTACAAAGCGCACCGAACCACCCAGAGCACCAGGGCCTACGGTTGCGCTACCTGATCCCGCTTCCACTTCTACCTGCTTCAATAAGTCTGGCTCTACTGCAACACGACCTGAATGGTGAAAAATAGCACCCGCTTGTTCAGCACCATCCACAGAAATATTTAACGCATCTTCACCAATGTTACGAAGATAGATTTTCTGGCCCATACCCACAGAACCACTCGCATTAATCTGAGGATCAAGGCGGAAAATATCAGCTAAGTCATTAGCCTGAATTTTCTCTAGTTCTTCAGTCGTGATCAATCTATCTATACCACCCGTAGCCTGGCCTTTAATTTCGATCATGTTCAGATCGCGATGCTCTTCGGTTTCTGCTTCCGCTGCAAAAGTCGTATTGGTAGAAATCGCCGCCGCAATCGCAACAGCAAGTAACTTATAGTTATTTTGTTTTTGTGGGTGTGCCAGCTTGGTCATATCATACCTCGTTAATGATAATAATTATCAATTGCGAGGAATTATCGATAATTTGACTGAAATGTGAACCATTTTTACAACTGTTACCATTAGGTACTGATGCAGCGCAAACCTCGCAGCACTCAGGCAGGCAAAGTGACTCGCATTTCCAAGCCGGCGTCAGGTTGGTTCCTAGCCTGAATATGGCCTCCAACGGCTTCCAGTTGTCGCCTGGCAAGTGCCAGCCCAAGACCACAGCCACCTTTCCAGGTTTGTTTGGTCGAGACGCCTACATCCGAACACGCACCCGAAGTACGAATGTCTTTGGTGGCCACATCCATGCGGGATTTTTCAACACGGAAAAACGGATTAAAAATGTCACAGATGTATTCTTCAGGAACGCCGGGGCCTTCATCCAGTACTTTAACGATAAGTCCGCGCTCAGCTTCTTCAATCGTAACCATCACCGAGCCTCCTTCCGGGGTGTACCTTAGAGCATTGCGAATGATATTTTCAAAGGCCTGCCCCAACGCTCTGTGACTGCTGTGAGAAAGCACCGCTTGCGATGGGAAGGCGGTATGAAGTTCGCGATCCGGGTATTCAAAACGCGCATCTTCGGTGATGATTTCAAGCAGCTCAACCAAATCCACCTCTTCTTCATTGAGCTTGGGCTTTTCATTTTCAAGCCAGGCCAACGTCAAAGTATCATCCACCAAACCGCGCATATTTTCCGATTCACGCTTTAAGCGCTGTATTGATTCTTCCGGCTTAATATCGTGTTCCAAACAATCCACCGCCATATCAATTCTGGCCAACGGCGTTCTTAATTCATGGGAAAGGTCGGCAATCAGTTGGCGCTGAGTGATAATCAGTTTTCCGGTGCGAGCGGCCATGCGGTCAAAGGTTTCGGCCAGCGCAGCCAGTTCATCGTTGCGACTGCCCAGACAGGATTTAACCCGAACATCATATTGGCCTTCACTGAACTGACGCGTGGCCTTTTCAAGCTGCCTTAATGGCATCATCACATGTCGGTAAAGGACAACACTCATAAAGATCAACAACACCAAAGGCAAGCCGAATTGCAGCAGGTTTTGGGTGTATTGCAGATATTCACCCGGTCGCATCCGCTGAGGTAATCGAATCAGGAAGTGCGTATTTCCATCGGAAAAGGTCACATCCATGATGGGGTTTTCTTTGAAATAGAGATGAATTTTCCACTTAACACTGCGACCCAAACGAAACCCTTCTACAAACTGATCGGACAATTGCCCGTTGGCCAACGGCGTAATCCGGGAAGTCACCACCGCCGCCCAGGTCTGTTCTCTTGCCTGCAGGTTTTCCAGCCACGTCGCAAGTGCGGCTTCATCTTCCTCGGTGTATATCCGCTCGGCTTCTGCCCCCAGCGCCACCAGTTCTTGCTGATACTCTTCAGCAATAAAACTCATTCGTTGTTCAGTACGCTGAGTCAGAATATCAATGGCCCAGAACAACAAAACAGTGCCTGCGGCAATGGTATAGCAAAGCTTCCAAAGCAACCGCTTATTCATGCAAAGCAATAACCTTTGCCATGAACAGTGGATAACCGATCCGCCGCCATACCAGCATCGATCAATTTACGCCGTACCCGGCTCAGATGCATATCCAGGCTACGGTCGTATTTACTGAACTCTCGTTCCAGCACCAACTGATACAGATACGGTTTGGTTAACACATCGTTCTGGCTATCCACCAACACCCACAGCAATTTAAACTGAATCGGGGTCAGCGTGATAGGCTGCCCCTCAAACGTTACTGTTTGTTTTTGTCGATTCAGTTGCAAACCATCAACCACCATCTCAGCAGATTGATTACGGCGATCCGCTAAGCCGAAAGAGCGGCGCAATAGCGCATCGATGCGCAATCCTAATTCAGTAAAGTTAAAGGGTTTAGGTAAATAATCGTCTGCTCCCCTTCTGTAACCTTTAATCCGCTCTTCTTCGGCTCCGCAGGCGGTGAGCATCATGACCGGTGTTTGACGGGATTTACGCAAATTCTTTAATACCGAAAAGCCGTCCATCGTTGGTAATAATACGTCCAGCAAAATCAGGTCGAATCTTTCGCTGATGGCAGCCATCAACCCTTGCTCGCCGTCTTTACATTGGGAGATATTAAAACCACGGCCCCGCAATAAATCCGCCAGCTGATCATTTAACGTCGTGTCGTCTTCTATGATTAATATGCGAGCAGATTCCAGGGTGGTCATGTGAAAGCCTTTTAAATGGGTTATTTCTATAGGTGTACGATGTCAAAAAAAGTCAGAATAAACTCTCAGACGGGCACAAGTTAATACGAATGATTGTTGTTTTCAAACAATATAATAATGTTATTACCATTTTCGGACAAGCAACCAAGAATCTGTCACAAATGTAAATGATTATTGATTGAGAAAACAGCAACGGCTACTATCCCCGCTTTCTGTTCCCCAAACCAGCCCGGAAACACACCTTTATGAATGATAAAGCCAAAACCAACCCTGTCTTGAGTGGTTCCATCATTCCTACTTTTTTTTATTACGTCGTGCCTTCCATCATTGGTTTAGTGGCCATCACCACCGCCAACCTGGTTGACGGTGCTTTCGTAGGTAACTTCGTGGGTTCCGATGCCCTGGCTTCAATTACCCTGTTGATCCCCTATTTCACGTTATTGTTTGGTATCGCCTTAATGATCGCCATCGGCGGTTCAGTACGCGCGGGAACCTACATTGGTGAGAATAACGTCGCCGCCGCATCTTCGATTTTTAGTAAATCATTGATCACCACATTTGCCTTTTCATCCATTGCTGCGGTATTGGGGTTTGTGTTCGATGATTATTTGTATTGGGCTCTGGGGGCACCCGAAGACCTCTATCCTTTGATGGCCGATTATTTCCAAATCATTACCTTTGTGCTGATTATCCAGCTGATCACCATGGTGCTTTATTACTTTGTCCGAGCCGATGGCCACCCCGTCATCGCGACCATCGCATTGGTGACAGGGGCATTAATCAACATTGCCCTTGATGCACTTTTCATCGGTTATCTGGATATGGGTCTAAAAGGCGCGGCATATGCCACTGGCATAGCCCAAATTATTCAGCTGCTGATCTTGTTACGCTACTTTTTAAGCCCGGACAAGACGCTCAGCTTTTCCATTCAGCAAACCAACTGGTTAGAAATGGCAAAAGCCTCGTTTAATGGCTTATCCGAGTTCGTAAATGAAATTTCCGGCGGCCTGATCATCTTTCTATTGAACTGGTTGTTGATCTCCCGCCTGGGCGTCGACGGCGTTGCGGCCTTTACCGTCGTTAACTTCTTAATTTTTCTGAGCCTGATGTTATCTTACGGTGTGGCCGATGCCCTGCATTTGCTGGTCAGCCAAAACTTCGGTGCCAAGAACAGTGTGCGCATCCGACAATTTTTTCTGACGTCCATCGTGTCTGTGTCAGCCATTGGTTTGGTGCTGATCAGCATTTTATTGTTCTGGCAGGATGCCATTATTCAGCTGTTTCTGGACGAAGAAGCAAAACACGTGGCCAGCATTTCCTCGGGTTTAATTACGGTCATCTGGCCGTTGTTTCTGGTCAATGGCGTCAATGTCCTATTGTCCTGCTACCTGACGGCCATGCACCAACCGATTCCTTCCACAGCTGTGGCACTGTCTCGCAGCTTGTTTCTGCCCGCAGGTTTACTGACCGCTTTTTACATGTTTTTCCCCGAACAACCTTTCCTGATGGCTCTGCCCTTGGCTGAGTGGCTGACCTTCTTTCTGGCAGTGGCGCTTTGCATATACAACCGCCCGACCAAGTTAGTTCAACAAGCCAAACAGAAGTGAGTGCATTCCGTAAATGAACATTCGGAAGCCGTTAACTTTTTTAAGTAACAAATGTAAATTAGATTGATAGTGATAACCATTCTCATTAAGATCCAATCCATATTATAAATAGCATCCTCCGTACCAAAACACCTGAAAAACCGAAATTCAGTAAATGAGCAGGCAAGACATAAATTCGTCAGCGTGCTCGTTACCGCCTTTGCATGTCACTCGGTCGACATAAAAGCGCATGCACTGATGTTGTACTCGGTTGAACGGTGGTTTAGTGCTTCGGGCGCACAGGGCAAATTATAAATAGGAATGGTATGAATCGGTCTGCACAGCAAATTGCTGACAACGCTTCTTTTCAGGCGTTCATGAACTGTTATCTCCGCGAAGTGGATTCAGGCGTTTGGCATTCAGCACAGAATTGGTCCAACCTCACCGGGCTTTCCTTCAACGAAGGCGAAGCCCATGTCATTGAAGTACAGCTTCCTTCTCAACAAATCACCTTAGCCGTAGGCGTCGGATACCGGTCTTTGGTGGGTCGCCATACATTAACCCGCGTCTATCAACAGCAAACCCATCAACTTCACTGGCAGTCGGTGGAATACTTCTCGGCACTAATGCTGCTGGTCAATGAAATCTACGGTGGCACCCAATACCGGGGTCAACAAAGCCGCCAACAGGAAGCCTTAAAAACCAACCAGTTGGAATTAATGGCCCGCATGATTGAAAGCCACCAGGTGATGACCCGTTACCTGGAAACCCGCGCCGACGATGACTCACTGAACAGCCAGCGCTTCATCGACTCTGAGCAGTCGTTGTTGTTCGGTCACTGGTTACATCCGACACCCAAAAGTCGTCAGGGCATTCATGAATGGCAACATCAGGATTACGCGCCTGAGTTATGCGGTCAGTTTCAGTTGCATTATTTTGCGGCCGACCGTTCGCTGGTGAAGCAACGATCCATCTTGGAACAAAGTGCCGAAAGTATCGTATTAGACAACCTGCATGAAGCGGCCCCCGAACTAACAGATCAACAAGTATTAATTCCGGTTCACCCGCTGCAAGCCCAATGGTTGCTCCATCAGGATTACATTCTGAAGCTAATGGAAGAAAACCTGCTTTCAGACATAGGCCCGCTTGGCCCGCTTTATACACCGACCTCTTCGGTCAGAACGGTATACAGTGAAGACAGTGATCAGATGTTCAAGCTGTCGATTCCGGTCAAAGTCACTAACTCGCTTCGCATTAATATGCATCATGAGCTGGAAGCCGGCGTTGTGGTGGCGAACCTGTTCCGACTGACCGAATTTTCCAAGCGTTATCCGAAATTCCAAACCATCAACGACCCGGCCTACATTTCACTGGAACTGCCCAACGTAGAAGAAACCGGTTTTGAAGTCATCATCCGGGATAATCCGTTCAAAATTAATCAAAATGACCCGTCCACAGAGCGAAGTGTTCACTCCATCGCGGCGATCACCCAAAGCCCGATTGACGAACAAACGTCGTCCCGGCTGGCCAGCTTAATTCAACGATTGGCTCACGACGAACAACGTTCCACCGAGGCCGTCAGTTTAGATTGGTTTGACCACTATTGGGACTGCGCCATTGAGCCGGCCATTCGCTTATACGACCAACATGGCATTGCACTGGAAGCCCACCAGCAAAACAGCCTGCTCGATATCACCGACGGTTATCCAAGCCAATATTATTACCGGGACAATCAAGGGTTTTATCTGTCCGAAAGTCACCGCCAGCCCCTCATTGCCCTTGAACCCAAAGTGCAATTCACCGAAGACCTGTTCTACACCGATGCCATGATTTGTGACCGTTTCACCTACTATCTGGTGGTGAACCAACTGTTTTCACTCATTAACCGGTTTGGCATCGACGGTCTGGTCAGTGAAGACCAGCTACTGAAAGTCACCAGCCAGAAATTACAGCAACTGCAATTCAAGCTGACTGGCGTTGGTATTTCCCTGATTCAATCGATGCTGAATCGCCGGGAAATCCCCTGTAAAGGCAACCTGCTGACACGTATTGATGACGTTGATGAACTTCAGGCGGAGCTTGAACTGGCCGTCTATACCCGCATTCGTAATCCATTAATAGGCTTTATTCCGGCGCCGGTGATAGACACCACGGCCCCCATAACACGGGAGGCCTGCCTTGAAACCGCATAATACAGACCTGAACATCACAGCAGCGCAGCCAGACGCTTTCGAGCAGCGAGTCTGTCGTCAGTTGGTGGAAGCGCTCTTATTCGAGCAAGTGATTGATTACCAATTCGAACACGGCACCTTCCGGTTTGTGATGAACCGGACCTTGTATCAGGCGCAAGGCCGCGTTGCCAGCTTCGGCCGTATCCGCCTCGAAACCGGTAGCATTTACTACCAACAAGACACGCAAAAAAACGAAGCAACGCTGCAACAATTGGTCGCAGATTTGCCCACCCACGATGCGATGAAACAAAAGCTCAGTAACGAGCTGCAACAAACCATAAAACTCTGCCAGTGGAATTTACAGCACTTGGTCAAGCGATCTTCCAGAAGAGCACTGTCTTATCTTGAGCTGGAATCGGCTTTGGACGAAGGCCACCCTTACCACCCTTGTTTTAAAGCCAGAACCGGATTCAGCATTGAAGATCACGCCCGTTACGGGCCGGAAACGGGCAATCCTTTTCAGCTTCACTGGTTGGCCATTGATCAAAATTTATTACAACAGGCGCTGCCTCAAACCAACCGGGATTTCTGGCTGACCGAGCTGGGCGCGGCAACCTTAATCGAACTCGAACAACGGTTGTTGTATGAAGTGGCGAAGACCTCCAACCAATCCGATCGCTTCAGTTTCATGCCCATTCATCCTTGGCAATGGCAATCGATTGGTCAAACGTTGCTGGGCGAACTCATCGAAAAAGAAAAGATTATTCACCTGGGTGCAGCGGGTGATTTTTACCAGGCCACGATTTCTGTGCGCTCTTTGGTTAACGTGACTCACCCGGAGAAACCCAATATTAAACTGCCGATGAACATGGTGAACACCTCTTCATTAAGAACCATCGAGCCGCATTCGGTATGCACCGCCCCTGTGATCAGCCAATGGCTGAACACTCTGATTGCCAAAGACAGCTTTATTCAAAGCGACCAGCGTCTGGGCTTACTGGATGAGTATGCAGGGATCGTATTGGATGAACACAAAGCCAGTGCGCTGGTATCCGACCCGGATTGGTCCGCCAACATTGAAGGCCAACTGGCGGTCATCTTCCGCAAAAGCCTGACCCACGAAACACCGGAAACCTTATCCGCCATCCCTTTTCCGGCATTGATGACCAAAGAGCAAGACGGCAAAACCTTTGTTGACCCTTGGCTCAAACAATACGGCATTGAGGCCTGGGTTCGCCGCTTGATCGACGTGGCAGTTATTCCGGTGTGGCACCTGTTAGTACACCACGGCATCGGGCTGGAAGCCCACGGCCAAAACATGGTGTTGTTACACAAGGAGGGCTGGCCTGAAAAAGTGGTCTTACGTGATTTCCACGAAAGCCTGGAATACCAAAAAGACTACCTTGCCCAACCGACGCTGGCTCCGGATTTTGGCCAACTGCACCCCAATTACACCACCGACGCTGGCCAACCGGCACCAGACAACCAGTATTTTTGGATGGACTCGGTGGAAGCTCTCCGGGAACTGGTGGTCGATACCCTGTTTGTGTTTAACCTCACCGAAGTCAGTCATTTATTGAGCGAAGCACACGGGTTTGCTGAAGCCGAGTTTTGGCACATTGTGGATGCGCAACTCACCGCTTACGCACAAGAAGGCCACACCGCACCGGAGCGTATAGCGGCGATTCCTCTGGATGCGCCACACATCCAAACCGAATCACTGATTAAGAAAAAACTGAGTGGGCAACGTGCCGCTGAGTTCCATCATACGATCCCGAACCCGTTGCGTTACTCAGTCCATCATTCAATACCGGCGATCCATAAAAAGGAATTCAACCATCCAGCGGAACCGTGTCTCAGTGCTTAAACATCGAAAACCTTGTTAACACCCCAGGCTGAAACTCGGGCAGTTAAGAGGTCATGCACTGCATTACGATTTCAATGAACGAAACACCAGGAAAAGCATTCGGAAACACTATGTTTTACATTAATGACGATCACTATACCGAAGATTACGTTGCTCAAAGGCATCTGGAATTCAAACGCTCGGAAGCACTGGCAAGCACCAAACGCCTGGCGGTTTGCCTGGAAGACGCAGCCCAGTGGCTGGCCCTGTGCCTGTTCATCAAAGAACAAGGTGGCTCGGTGATGCCCATTCACCCCAGTACCCCACTGGAAGCCGCCAAGCGACTGGCCACCAAAGCGGGTTGTGACCAGCTTCATTTCAAAGAAATCTCCAACATCATTCCACTGGACAAACCGGCCTCTCCATCAGAAGGCTGTGATTTAGAAGAGAGTGATTCAGAAGGCGTTCTCATTCAGATGAGCTCAGGCACCACCGGTGATCCAAAATGCATTGAACGCAGCTGGGCCACCATCGAGGAAGAAGTCCAAAGCTATTGCTCAGCATTCACCTTACCCAATGCCATGACGCCGATCATCGCCTGCCCGGTCACTCACTCTTATGGGCTGATATGCGGGGTATTAGTGGCTTTAGCGCGAGGTCTTGAGCCCATCGTGATTACCAACATCAACCCCAAGTATTTGGCAAAGCGAGTGCTTAACAGCAAACAACCGCTGCTGTACACCTCACCGACCATGCTGCACGGCCTGATTCGTTTGCTGCCGAAAGACCAGAACATTCACGCCGCAATGACTTCCGGCACCATCATGCCAAAACAACGCTTTGAACAACTGGCACCGCGCATCGACCACTTCTTCCAACAATACGGCTGTTCTGAAGCGGGCTGCATTGCGGTGAACCCGAACATGACATCCGCTGTGGACGTGGGCATTCCCCTGCCCCATTTGAAAGTGATCGCGGGCGACGATGCTGACAATCCGGCAGAAATTATTGTCACTACCCAGCGAGGCCATCAAATCCATACTCAGGATCTTGGTCACTTCCATCATGACGAGGCTACCAACGCCAACATGCTTTCGTTTTTATCCCGCATGGATGACACCATCATCGTCGCCGGACTGAATGTCTACCCGCAGGAAGTGGAAGACGTCATTCTGGCCATGCCTGAAATCAAGGACGCCGTAGTATTCAAAATGGAAGACCCTTACGCCGGCCAACGCGTTTGTCTCCAGTATTCTGCCGACACCCAAGTCGAACCAACGTCTATTCGTCAATGGTGTACTGACCGCCTGGCCCCCTATCAATTGCCTCAACAACTCATTCAAGTTGAACAGGTTGAACGTTTGGCCAACGGCAAAGTGAACCGTAAACAACTGGCGATGAATTTTGCCAATCAGTCCTCAGCCGCCAAACCGACGGATCAAGCAGCCACCAAAGCAGACATCAACACAGAGACCAAAGCTGACATCGAAAAAGCAGCTGCGCCCCAGCAAACAGAAACAACAGCGGTATAAACACAGAGATTGACCATGAAACACGCAGACATAGTGAACGCCATCCATCAGGTATTACGCGATACCATGTTCATTCCGCAAATAGACGCCTTCCATGCGGATGCCCGTCTCAATGAAGACTTATATCTGGATTCCGTGCTGGTATTGGAACTGATCCTGAACCTGGAAACCGAGCTGGGTTTTGATATTCCCGACGATGCCCTGACCAAAGACGATTTTGACACCGTCGCCAGCTTAGCGACGTTTTTAGACCGTCGCATCTCAGGCGGCTCATCGCCGGAAACAGACTCAACACCAGCCGCTATTGATGCAGCTGCCCCGGAAGAATTTGAAGACATCAAAGTCCATTGCTTCATCAGCTGCGTCTGTGAAATGATCAAAGCCGATCCTCGCGTAGATCATCGCCCTTTCTACTTCGGGGTGTGGGATGCCGAAGTGGTGGTGGATGATCAATTCCGCCTCTCTTATCACTCAGAGGACATCAATCACGATTTCTTTAAGCGCTGGTATCAAACACTGTATGGCGTTGAAATGCACCCCTGGTATCAGGATCAGGCAGACAAAGCCAAGAACATCAACACCCTGCTTTCATTACTGAACAACAAGTCCGGGCAGCGTCAGGTAATGGTTATGCTGGACATGTACCGCTTGCCGGAACGGGAAAACAAGTTCAATCAAAACCCTTTTCCTCATTACGTCTTGTTGGAAGAAACGGACGATCCGACCACCTGGTTCATGACCGATCCGGACTTCCGCTGGGAAGGTCCGTTACCCAAAGATAAAATATTGAACGCCATCGAATCACCCGCCGTCTCCGGAGGGTATTATTTTGACAGCAGTGACATTCGGGAAACGGCCCGCCAAGACATTCACGACTACTTCTTAGCCTGCATCAACCCGGATCACAACCCAATGACGGACGCTGTCCGGGCCATCATTGATGCGCACTTAAACCCGAACAACAACCTGCCTTTAAGTGCCCTGTCGGATGCGCTCAAGCAAATTCCGGTATTGGCCATTCGTAAATACGCTTACGAACACGGGTTTGCTTATTTCTGGCGAGAAATGGACTTAGACGACGATGCGTTTGAAGACTGGTGTGTTGTCATCGAAGCCTTGGTTGAAACCTACAAACTGATTCAATTCCGGGCGATGAAAATCGCTAAGTTTGATGCCATCGAAGCCGTTGATCCGCAACTGTTAAGTGAAGTGTACGGCTTGCTCGACCAACAAGATGAACGCGAATTCCATATCAAGAAACACCTGATTGAGGTGTTCCAACAATGGACGATGCAACACATCACTCCCGCCCTGGCTTCCTCAGTAAACACACGCATTGCGGAAGAGGTTGAACCATGAAACTGTCGATTTGCACCATTTCCTTCCGCCACCAACTGGTCTCCATCGACCAGCTGGTGAACTGGGCCAGAAGCAATCACTTTCAAGGCATCGAGCTTTGGGGGGTGCACGCTAAAAACCTGGCGGAACAACCCAGCTACAATAAAGAGTGGCTGGCCAGCTATGGGCTTCACACCTCCATGATCAGCGACTATCTGCCGCTGCAAGGCTCTGAGCAAGAGGCATTCAATAAGGTTCAGCAACTGTGTATGTTGGCCAAACACTGGGGTGCAAAAAAACTACGAACCTTCGCTGGCGGCCAGGGCAGCGACGAAGTCACTCGGGAAGAACGGGCGGACATGACCGCCCGTCTCCGAAATATTTGCCACTGGGTCGAGCAACACGGCATTACCCTGATCATAGAGATTCATCCGAAAACATTGGCCGATAACATTGAATCCACTCTACAACTGATCGACGAAGTATCTCACCCAAGCCTGAAAATTAACTTTGATGTGCTACACGTGTGGGAATCCGGTGCCAATACCATAGACGCCTTCGAAACGCTGAAACCCTTCATTCAACACTTCCATTTAAAGAACATACAATCTGCCGAGCAGCTGCATGTCTTTTCCCCCCCGAACGTTTATTCCGCGTCGGGATCACGTGAAGGCATGGTCTCTATCTTTGAGGGCGCAGTGGATTATCAGGAATTTCTGGAATATCTAATCTACAACCAAACAGCGGCCGATGGCCTGGACGTCCGCAATATGGACGCCTCTCTGGAGTGGTTTGGCAACCAATGCAAAGAAACCCTGAGCCAGGATCGTTATAAAATCCAACGACTGGAACAACAATGCGATTTGCCAATGAGCATCGTGAGTTAAATGATAAGCACGGTGAATTAAATTATGCGAAGAAGGCGAAGTAGCAAAGCAATCTTACCTCAGGCCGGATATATGTCAGCATTACCTTACTTCATCTGACAAGAATGGATTCCTGACAACTAAGACTCGAAGGCTTTGGGAGTTGAGAGCTGGGAGTTCAAGGTATTACTAGTCTGTACCTTGACTCCGCAGGGGCGTCCATATATGTCCATTTACTCATATCACAAACCAGAACTGGCCTCGTAATACGCATCAAGGATCAATCTCACATCCTCTTTTGCTCGATGTTGGCGATATTTACCGGATAAAGCGAGCTGGCGCTTTAGATGATCAAAGCTTTTACATTCATCTTCGTTCATTAATTCATAAAGAGAGCTGATATGAAATAAACGCGATTGCTTTACAGAATGAAAGAGCGTGTCTATCCAATCAGAATCCCAATACACCGCATCGCTGCATAATGGGGCATCTGAATGTTTTAGTAAATTATTCAGTTCTTCAGCGACTTGGGCTGCATTCAAACCTTCACTTAGAAGCCTTTCCCGAGTAATTCCATGCATACTCTCTGCGGCAGAGCACCAATGAAGCCAGTTCGGTTCAGGCTTAATTAACCATGAATAAACTTTCTCGTTGATAAGAACGGCAACTTCTATGGGGTAAGCATCAAAGTGCAATCCGCTCGCCTCGATATCTATAACATTTATATGTTTCATAAAAAGAACATAAATTCTTTTGGTGCAAAGATATTACGTTTTTCGAACACTTTAGATGGCGGCTCATTTTCCCAGAACTTGTGATTTTCGGGTTTAATAACTGAAAATCTATCCGCCACTGCAGGAATAGATTGACACCAATCAGGGACTTGCTCGTTGCTATTTTTTGGCGGTGAATTCCAAATTTCAACCAAACGTTCTACCAAGCAAGCCTTCAGTGCAAGCCTTAAAGGAGATGTATCCGTTGGTTTCGAAGCTGAGACTAGAGGCCAACCCCGACGCCAGATAAACTGAACAACATCCAAAAAGGGAATTTCATCATAGTCTTCGATAAGATCGACCATTTTGTCTAACGCATGATCAAGGTTTTCCATGTGTCTTTTCCCAGACTTGATTGAAACGTTTTTCAAAAAGCTCATCTGCAACATGCGGGACAAAAGGTCTGTATTCAGTTACTTTCTTAAGAATAGCTGAATGGTCATTTGGAGTAATTTCTTTAAGAAAATGTACAGCATCATTTATGTCTCGATCGCCACGAAATGCAGTTAGTTTGTGAGCAAGCATTTCATGCCAATCGGCAGCTTTTAAAACGAGATGTGAATGACGAAATACTACAGTATTAGATCTTGATTGTAAGCCAATAAAGCTCACACTATCATTAAACCACTTATCTCTTGGGCCATGCTCTAGCCCGAATTCCGCGCCTACTTGATCGACCAGCGTTTTAAGTAATTCAGTGATCCTTGGATTATTTGGGAAAAGTACATCTACATCATGAGTTACATGCCTTGAGCCGTGATAAAGAACACTTACTATTCCTCCACAACAGACTAAATCTAATTTTTGATTATTCTGTCTCAGTAAATCTCCTAATTTATTTAAAGCTTTAAGCATTTTATCTTTAGTGATTTGGCTTCCTGAGCTTCCGTAATACATAAACATATCCTTTGTTTGTAAAGTTTGAGTCATATTACAGAGATAAATTTTTTAAAACGGGGTCTGCTTCACGAATAACAAGAGCCCCAAATAGAAAATTTAAAGGGCATTACTCTACTGAATCTGGCAGTAGGAACGACCTCCAAGGGTATAGGAGGTTTGCTTAAGTCGAAACTAAGCCAAACTAACCTACCAGATTAGATATTGCTGATTAATCCTTTGGGCTGACCCTTCAGCCCAAGCACAACAGCTCTCTTGCTCAACCATTGCCAATTTGCGCGTTCAAAAAAACCCCGTCTTCCCCACCATTTGCTGCTAATCTTTACATACATCGTCGGCAGTAAGTCAGTTTTAACTTCGTTTGGACTATTGTTCATGCCAAGCAGTCACCCAGCCAAAGCGCAGAGTATTGGGAAGCGCTTTTATGTTCCCAGAACCATTGCTTCGTTATTCGGTTTGATTACGGTCGCGACTACTTTTTACCAATTTGGCGCGCCCGCCTGGTATTACCTCGGCCCAATCCTTCAAGGGTTATTCTGGCCCCATTTGGCCTACCAATTAGCACGTAGATTTGCACACAAAGGGTATACCGAAAAGCACAGCTTATTAATGGATTCCTTCCTGGGCGGGCTTTGGGTGCCGATGATGATGTTTAATATCTTACCGCTAGTCGTTCTCAGCACCACCCTGTGGCTGAACAACATCAGCGCATTTGGGCCAAAGTTTTGTTTAAAAGGGTTGCTGGCGCAAGCAGCCGGGGTGTTGCTGGGGCTTCTGTTGGTAGGTCTTGAATTCAACCTCATGCCGAACTTGGCCATTCTCTTATCTTGCATCCCCATTTTATTAATTTACCCCATTGCCATTGCGACCATTAGTTACAAACTGTCCAAAACCCTCAGCAAGCAAAAACGGGTGTTGGTGCACCTGAGCAAGCACGATGCGTTGACCGGTTTATACAACCGGGGCCACTGGGAACAACAGTTGGTTCAGGAATTCAAGAACAACCAAACCTTCGATGAGCCTTGCTGTTTGATCTTCCTGGACATTGATCATTTCAAGCGCATCAACGACACCTACGGCCATAGCATTGGCGATAACGTTCTGAGAAAAATAGGAAAAATCATACGGGACAACATCCGCCCTTTGGATGTGCCCGGTCGATACGGCGGAGAGGAGTTCGGCATTATTTTACCTGAAACAAGCAAAGAGCCCGCCATCGCCATTGCGGAGCGATTACGAGTCACCATTGAAGAAAGTCTCATCTACATCAACACCGGCCAATACTTGGAAGTGACCGCCAGTTTAGGCGTAGCCATGCTGGACAACACCGTCGAAAGCTACGACCAATGGCTATGCAACGCCGATAAAGCCCTTTATCAAGCCAAAAATTCAGGCAGAAACCGCACTGTCTTATACGAATGTGAAAACAATCGTCAAACGCCCGGGTTTGCTTGACCGACCTGCCAAATTGAACTAGAAATAGAGGGGTTCATTCAGTTTTTTAAACACTGATTTTTATACAGTTTCTGACGTTTTTCCCCTATCAATATGCTCAACAGAAAACGTCTTCGTTGCCTTTAAATGGATATTAGCAATGACCGATTTTTTAAAACCGGAAGGTAGTAACCTTGTCGCAAAAAGTAAAGGCACAGAATACGTAGTAAACCGCTTAATCTACCGTGGCGCCCTGTCTGAACCCTATACTTTGGAAGTCGATTTATACGCACAGGAAACCGATGCATCTTCCTGGTTAGGCCAGGAATTCAGTTGCAGTTATTATGATACTTTAGGCACTTCCAGAGACGCAGAAAAAGAGTTTCACGGCCTGGTCACAGAAGCGCAAATCCTGTCGGCAGGCGAGTCTCAACGTTATTTACTGCATCGGTTAACCCTGAAGCCCTGGTTTGCCTTGCTCGAATTCAATCATGGCAACCGGGTGTTTCAGGAGAAATCCACCGAAGACATAGTCACCAGCATTTTCAGTGAGCTTGGCTTCAAAGGGAAATACGCTACCGGCTCATTACCTTCCACCAAACGTGCTTATTGCCTGCAATTTGAAGAAAGTGACCAAAACTACGTCGAGCGATTGTTGGCCGAAGAAGGCATTCATTATTATTTTGAGCAAGACAGCAGCAGCCACAAACTGGTGTTGCACGATGCATCCCTGCCGTTTGATACCTCCGGCAAAATCAGTCTGGATCACAAACTCACGGCCACACAAAGCAATGAAATATTGCTTAACTGGCAGCCAAAATTTCAGTTCCATACCTCAGGTGTAGAATTATCTAATTACGATTACAGTAAAACCAAACTCACCACCAGCAAAACCAAAACCAGTAAACACAGCATTGCCAACAGCTCCAAGTTAACCCAGGCCCACTTTCCAACGCCCAGTGTCTCCGGCCTGATGGATGACCTGGCCGATCGTCTAGTAAAGTCCCGATTGGCTCAGGCCGAGCGTAATTACAACCAAATTGACGCAGAAACCAACAGTGTCGAGCTTGTTCCTGGCCGTTACGTGTCGGTGAACTCGCATCCGGATAAAAGCCAGCAAGGTGACTATCTGATTACCGAGGTAGAACAAACCTTTGCCGTGGATGCCGCCAGTGCATTTACTTATCAGGGACGTTTTACCTGCGTCCCCAAAGACAATGGCCACTACCCGGCCCCCATCGAAAAGCCCAAAGTCCAAGGCATGCAAAGCGCGGTGGTGGCAGGTAAAAAAGAAGAAGAACCGGCCAGTGACGATCAAGGCAGAATACGCATCAAATTCCACTGGGATACCGACGCCGAAGGCGACAAAACCAGTTGCTGGGTACGGGTGGCCCAGTCCATGGCCGGTAACGGTTACGGGGTTCAGTTTATTCCCCGGGCGGAACAAGAAGTGCTGGTCAGCTTCATCGACGGCGACCCAGACCAGCCGGTTGTGACCGGCACCGTCTACAACAGCAAACATTCGCCGCCGTACAAAACCACCGACACCACCCAGTCCGGGATCAAAACCCAGTTAGCCGGTAAGTCCAACGAGATACGGTTTGACGATAAGAAAGACAACGAGCAACTGTATTTTCATGCCGCCAAAGACATGCTCACAGAAGTTGAAAACGACGCCACCGCTACCATTCTTGGCGAACAGAAAATCACCGTCACCAAAGACACCAGCCTGACCACAGAAAAAAATTACAACCTGACCACCACTGAAAACATCAATCAAACCAGTAAAAAGAATTTCACGCTGACGGCCACCGACGACATCAGTGAAAAAGGCAAAAACATCACTCTCGAAGCCGACACTCAAATTCAACTGAAAGTAGGCAGCAGTAAAATTACCATCACCAGTTCAGAGATCAAGATTGAAAGCACCAACATTACCGTGGATGCCAGCAGTGCCATTAAAAACTCGGCCACCAACATTTCCAGCAGTGCCAAATCCGCCTTCAAGGCCGATGGCTCAACACTGGCCCTGGCCGGAACCGGCAGTGCAGAACTGACCAGTAAAGGCACCTTAAAGCTCGACGCCAAAGCATCGTTAACCGCTCAGGGAGCCATGAGTGCCGAGCTGAAATCGAGTCTCAAAGCCTCGGTCTCTGGCAGTGTCATGTCAGAAGTAAAAGGGGCTATCATCAAGATCAATTAACAAGGGAACCTTAAAATCAAAACGACGATCACGCTAAGGAACAGGCAATAGCCACCATTTGAGACTCAGTCATGTACAAAAAAATACCTTTAGAACAGTCACTGACCATATTGCAGCGCTACGAGGTCGGTGAAGAATGCCTGGCCCTCATTGATGGCTCTATGCCGCCAAATGAGGTAGTCAGCCAATTGCAAAGCGCCAAACTGGACAATGACCTGGTTCAGTTTCTGTGTCATGCGTTGCCGGTCAGAGAAGTGATTTGGTGGGCTTGTCTGGCTCTGGAATTACGTCAGCAGGACTGGACACCACAACAAACCAACGCCATTGTCTGTGCAAAAAACTGGGTCAAAGAACCGGACGAAGCCAATCGTCGTCAGGCCGAACACTTTGTCAAAAATATTGGTCACGATTGCGCTCCCGGCTGGCTGGCCCAAGCTGTTTTCTGGAACGGCAGTGGCAGCATCACCGACGTCGGTGAATCTGTGGTGATGCCGCCCGAAAACCTCTACGCCAAAGCAGCAGCGGGAGCAATTAACATGGCCTCTATTATGCCGGAATGGGACAACAGTGAAGCCTATTATCAGAAAGTCATCGAAATGGGATTAGACCTGGCCAATGGCGGTTCGGGCAACGTGCGCTAAGATCAACTTAACCAAACGAAAAAGGAAACGAACTATGGGCACTCCGGCATCACGCGTCGGTGACATGCATGTATGCAGTATGCAAACACCGGGCACGCCCCCCATTCCCCACGTTGGCGGCCCCATTTCAGGGCCTGGTATACCAACGGTATTAATCGGCAATATGCCTGCCTCCGTAGTGGGCGATATGTGCGTTTGTGTCGGCCCGCCCGATGCAACCGCCAAAGGCAGCGCCACCGTTCTCATTGGCAATCGTCCTTGCGTTCGAATGGGAGACACCAGTGCCCACGGCGGGTCTGTCGTATTAGGCATGCCCACCGTTTTGGTGGGTGGTTAGAATCCGGGCGACAGTATTAGGGGGAAGAGGTTAAAAAACTGTCACAGGTTGCACGGGTAAAACCTGTGCACCCTGTGATGGCATATGACTACTTAATGCGCGCCACCAATTTCTCAAGCTTTTCATATTCAAGCTGAAGCGCTTTACTATTGCGCTTCCTATAATTGTTTTGTTGATGCTGAGTATCCAGGTTAGCCTTACGGCAAACATCACATATAGCTCGTCTCGAACCACTGACTTTCTTAACACCATCAACATGGTCAGACGTACTGAAGTGAGCAATCACTGCCAACTGATCCTCAATTTTCTTCATTTTATCTTTCAGTCGACCCAGCACGCCATTGTTGTATTTAGCTGCGATCTTGCTCTTATGATGACTGACGTCGTCGCCACCCACCTTCTTCTCTTCTTTCTCAATTTTTTCGAGCATTTTGGCGCCAGTATAGGCCGTTTTACAGCCATGATAATTCACTTTGTAACTCGTCGGATCAACGCCACACAAAGTCAACGCATTGATCACATTCAGCAAATACCCCTTGGCCGGGCCATAGTGACCACTGCCGGTGTTCAGGTGCTTGATCTTGCCCTCCACCACTTCAATTTCACCCGCACACAACACGGGTTTGCCGCCCATATAACTGGAGTGATATTGACCGGTTTCCTTATAGGTGGTGCCCGACAAATGGGGGCCACTGTAAAAGTCCCCCACCACCGACAATGCGTAACCACAATGTTTGTTCGAGATAGTGTTTTTACTGCCGGTACTTTGGGTAAATTCCGAATTCATTTTGACCCAGGTCGTGGACTCTTTAGAGACCCACCACTGCTTTTGATACACCACACCATTGGTAATTTTTAAACGATACATTTCCCGGTCTTTGGGTTTGTAATACAGGGCTGACTTTTTTTGATAATCCACTTCATAACCGTGATCGGTCATTCCCACCGTAAAATTGTCCTGCAACCAGTTTGGCAGGCGATTGATCGGCGTTTCTAACTGATAACTTAACAACTTAACCACTTGTGCAAACAAGCCATTAACGCCCTTCGAACGTCGGCTATTCACTGAACTGTCATTACGGCCAGCCAACACCAACCAACGATCCAGCGCATAATACAGTTCGGCCAAAACCAGCAACGCATCAGGGCCTAACTTAGCATTCACATCCTTTTCTTGAACCTTATTAATGTAAGTCAGTTTGGCATCAATGAACTTCAGCAGCTTCTCATTCGAGCGGCTTTTACCGGTTAATGTCATGGTTAATTTTGTGCTGTTTTTAAAACTGGTCGCTGACATCAAGACCTTACAGGACGAGTTCACCGTTTCTTTATTCTGAATTTTCGGGGCTTGGTTTTCTGGCATAATTAAATTCCTGTATTCATTCCGTAGTTACGCCACCGCTCATCATAAGCAATGGCTCTTTAATGAAAGTTCTTACCCTGTTTTTTTCTTCTTTTCAGATCGAACTCATGCCTCTTTAGCAGCCAAAGCCACCGTATTTTTAGTATGTGAAGAGAACATGTACACCACACCGAGCACCACTGACAAAATGCCGAACAGCGACATTGCCAATGGCGAGTTATTATTTAAAAACAATAATTGAGCAATGAAGGCCGGCCCGGCAACGTGACCAAATCGCTCAAGAAAGACATACGTCGCGGCAATCTTTTTCACACCTTCGCGTTGTGACACGTCCGTATTATTAATGTGAGTCATCACTGGTGCGGCCAAAAGTCCGTTTGAAATGCCCAAAAAGACAATGGCGATATACAACACCAAAGAATTGCCTGCGATGCCCAACCCATGAGCGTGGTTCGACAACCACAACAAAAACTCCATGCCCGGCATCAGCCCCGTTGGATGTGCCCCCTGCTGGCTGACAAAACCAACAAACACGGTGGCAACCCCACCCACCACAGCACTGCAAATCAACGCTCTGCGAGACATGCCAGGGCCATCCACTAACCGAGTAACGTATTTGGTCATCATCATGCTGGACACGTAATAAATCATCAGCATCAGACCCACATCATCCGCTTTATAACCCTGGCCCAACATCACCAGAGGCACCGCAAACATCACCACACCGGCAATCGACATCTTGCCCATGATGCCGACTAACGTCAGAGTCCGCATGAATTCCGCATCTCTGACCACCGCCACGATATTTCTGCGCAGCGCTTCCCAGGGATGCTCGCTATCCTCTGACATTTCTTTCATGACTTTGCCGGTAATGGACTCCGCCCGTGGCACCAAATTCCATAGGTAAGCAATGGACAGCAGGCTGACTAAAGAAGCCATCAGGAAGATCATTCGATAGTCGATGTAGGCATACAGCAAAGCACCAATGGCGGTGCCGGCAATCAACGCAGAGTTTCGACCCACCACTTTCACGGCATGTCCCCGGCTGCGTTGATTTTTCGGTGTTATGACCATCACATAAGACTGCAAACCAATCAGAAACAACCCCTGACCAATGCCTGAGAAAATTCGCGCCAATGCCACAATCCAATAGTCATCGCTTAGGAAAATCAGCATCATGCCAATGAATTCCGCCAGGAAGCCCACAGTCATCAACTTTTTCAGATTACCCCGCTCAGCGTATTGACCGGCAGGAATCAGCACCAACGCAAAAAACAGGTAATACAAGGTGAATGGCATGGATGCAGTGGCAAAGCTAGAGCCGCTGCTGGCCGCCATGTCAGCAATCAGCTTTGGTAAAAACGGGACAAACAGGGCGTTCACCAACACCACCATAAAATACGCAGGCTGAACCAGATTTAAACCTATTTCAAAACTGATGCTACCCGCTTGCGTTCCAACGCCTGCTTCACCGCCCATCTCTTTTTTATCGGCCGACGCCGACTCGGTGTTTTGAGCCCGTTTATCCAGCAATTCAATCAACGAAGTGCCTGCATTTAGGAAAATCCAGGCCAATAGCGCACACGCGATGAATAAGACAAAAAAGGCTTTGGTACTCGACAAAATAGTACGAATCAACACATCGGTCGGGATATTCACCGCTACCCGAAAGTTAATGGTTTCGCCTTGCTCCTGCCCCAGGTCGTTCACGTACTCGTAACAGTCTTCCAATACCTGATAAGGCTTACCCACCTGAGTTGGATCAGTGTGAGCCAGATTGGTGTCACCTTTGATCAGCGCGATGGCCTCAATAGTGCGATTGCCGGATTTGTATTTCTCCAGCATCCGGTCAATGCCGGCTAAGTCTTCCAAATGAACGCCCACGTCCCTGACCGACGTAAGTCGCTGAACCATAGAATCCGTCATCGCACGGGTGGTCGCATTGGCCCCGTATTCATAAACGTTATAAACGGTTTTACTGATCACCACAGACAGAGCGATGTAACAAAAGACGTAGGTAATCTTCAGAACCCGTAACCGGCTTGAAGAAGCGGAAGTACGAAGTTCATAAATAGAAACCACCACCAAATAAAGCAGCGTCAGGCCAATCACAGCCTGAAAAGGCAGAGCAAACTGCCGATCCAGCTCAGACACCAACAGCGTTTTATCCGCCTCAATCTGGACTTCGCCCACTGGCCCGAATTTACTGGTGAGTTGCTGCGATATCAGATAGCTGTGTTCAGACTCAAGACTGGTAAACGCCGGAAAATCAAACTCAATCGGATTCGGCCGGTATTCTCTCAGGCTTTGATCGAAATCCTCCTGCTTCGTGCCATCTCCTGATTCAAAAAAAATGATGGCGCCATTCTGGTCAATGACGCGAATATTATGGATGCTGTCATCGGATTTCATCAGTGTTGATGCGATGGTTCGAAAACCGGAAAACTGACTCACCGGCAGCCCGGCATTCAAATAACTGTCAAAGCCGTTTTTGACAATTTCACTTTGCGCCGACAGCTTGTTCAGCTGAAACGGCAGATATTTCAGCTTGGCTTCGTTATACCCGATGTATGTGAGTAACATCAGAGTACTGAAGACAATCACCAACATCGGAATACAATATCGGATGTTTCTTAAACGTTTGATCATAAGTTGAACTCATTACTCACAATATTTGTACTCCCCAGCTCAAATGAACCACCGGCCACGCTCGAACAACTGATGTTTCTCACAGATTCCGACCAAAGGAGCGCACCAACTCCCCCCGGTAGCCATACACAAAATCCGCACCTTCCAAAAAGGTAAAAGGCACTTTTAAACCCAGTTCCCTGGCGACTAAAAAATTCAGAGCGATGTCCGGTGGGGTCACCACCCCCACTTCAAGGCTTCCCGGATCAACCCCATCCCTTAATATTCTGAGCGCATACACAGCCGCCAAATGGGCGTTATTCCGACGGTCAATACCAATCGCCACAGCGGCGCTTTGTCGGCCTTCACGCACGGCATTTGGATTGGTCGAAACAATAGGAATGCCGTTGGATAACTCACTGACCATATCCAGGTTGGAAAAAATGGCGGTGCTGCTGGTCATCCACATCAGACTGTGTCTCAAAGACGGGTCCAGATCCTCAAGTGCTTTTACGGCCTCTGGCAGCCCACGCGTCAATTGCGCCCGGGCTTCCTCCCGGCTGTTAACCGTCACATCAATCACCCGAATGCCTTGTGCTTCCATCGCTTTACGAAACGGACGCACCTCCGTTTTCACCACCTGTTTGTGGTTCTGGTTATAAAGCAAAGCGACGTGTTTTAAACCGGGGTTCAGCTCAAATAAGTAATTCAACTGAATATCAATGGGCACATTCAGTGTTGTGGTTGCGATGTTGGTGCCAGTGCCTTCTTTATACGAGCTGACCTGACCTAAGGTCACCGGATCTTTATTAATGGACGTTACGACTGGCAAGGGGCCGTTTTTATAATAACGATGCACCAGCGCCGCCGCTTCCGACCCCATGGTAAAGACCAGATCAAAACCATTTTGTTTGGCGCTGTTCAATAGCTGACGACCCACCGCTTCATCACGATTGATGTTAATGACTTCAAATTCAGACAAAAATTGTTCTTGCTGAAACACTTCCAAAAGCCGATTCATGGCCAGTTGATAACTGCCTGACTTTTTAGCCACAATCACCAGAATTTTATGTAACTGATCAGCCGCCGGAAGTGTCTTGGGCGCCACAATGAGTTTGGAACTGTCGTTCTCGTCATAACTGGGCACCCAGTGTTTATGGTTGACCTCTGAAAACACCAGCCAACCAATATCCCGGTTAGACGCCTGTGCGGTGAATGTTATGCCGCACAACAGCAAACTGATCAGCACAGCCCGCAAAGTTCCACGCAAACCTGTGCTGCTCCTATTCGTTTGAACGAACCAATCACTCACAACGTCAGTTCCTATGTTTATTTTCATCTGCTTCATTCTTTGTCGTCAGCTTCTGGCTCAGTCTCAGATCCAAATCCGCAAGTTGTTGGGTAAGGTAACGTTGATACAGCTTTGGAAGCCCGCTGCGTTGAATCATTGACTCAAAAACCCCCATCAACGGCGTTGACGGAGCCCGATTTAGGGCCGGTAATTTGCCATAGAAGGACACGTGCATAACCACAAAAAACGCATACCAATCAAAGTCGGGGGTGACGGCGGTCTTGCCGTCTTTAAGCGCCGGATGCGAATAGGAAGGACTGAACCCCCGATACGGAAGTTTGGTGATGTCCCGGCCTATGTCCATCGAATGCCCAAAGTCGATCAGCTGAATGGTACTGCCTGATAAAATCAGGTTATTTGGCTTAAGATCGCAATGGACAATACGAGACCTGTGACACTCCACCAAAGCATCCACCAGCTGCATCATCACCTGTGAACAACCTTCAAAACCGGCACCTTGTTGACGAATGACCGACGCCAGTGTGGGGCCATTTGCGTAACTGGACACCATCATGGTTTGATCCGGGGTAGTGACTTTTTCAATCAAACGAGGCACATACCTCGATTGAATACCTGCCAACAGCTGACATTCGTTGTCTAATAAATAACGGCCGCTTTTATGGCTGCGCACCTTGATGCAATGCCACTGTTCAGACGGCCAATGCCACCAACGCCACACACCTTTGCCAATCGGCAACGGCAGCGACTGATACTCCGTATAAACATCTCGATCCACCAAACCAGGGTTGAGACCTTCATGAGTATTAAACAAGGCTGCCATCTTAGATGGACTCCGGCAGTCGGAAGTGACTGAAAAAGCCCTTCACAAACGGATTCACTTCACCTTCCACCTGCAACTGTAACTCTATGTACTGCCCGTCTTCTTTGGTGGTCAGCGCGCTGATGTTTTTCTCACGAGTCAGCTTGCCATCCATCGCCTCGGCCAAACGGAACCAGCTCCAGTCCCCTTGATAAGAGTGGCGGCTTAACGTGCTTTCATTGTTTTTCAGCCACACCTCTAAATCCCGACTTTGGGTTTCAGCCAACGGCCAGGACATGCTGGTCCAGAACGCAGGGCCATGCCGATACACAAACAAAGGCGTATCGCTGCGGATCGAAAATTCCGTCAGCCCTGAACTCATGTTCTGGGTTTTCAAGGTGAAGTCGACATTGAAGCTGTCAGCTTCAAACAAGGCTTTTTGAATGCGTAACGCCTTGCGCTTTGCTTGCCAGTACTCGTTACTCAAATGAAACGATACCCCAGGCAAAAAGGACTTCTGAGCCGGCAGACCGTTCTCTCTCGCCTCAAAACCACTCAGATAGGTGTTGGAAAAGTTTTCCAAGATGCCTTGCGGCCCGAAGAACGATTTAAAATCGTTCAGGTTAACACCCGATTTTTCCTGAGTTTTGAAGGGGTACAGCGCACGAATGTTTCGGCTGTAATAACGAACCACCTTATCTTGCCACCGCTTATTCAGGTACGCTTTCACGTCCTGAATGGCCAGCTGATTGGCACGCTCTGCCACAGATAAAGTCACTTGCTGCAAGAGCACATCGTAATCGTAATCCGACATGCTCTGTAACTGAGTCAACGGGCTTTTATTGTTGGTTTCTGACAGTTGATTAAAAAAGAACTGGCCTCGATCATCGCTGTACATGGCCCGTTTAACCCAGTCCGCCGAATTGGCCAAATGCTGAATCAGTTTGTCCAGCGCGGTCTGGCCGGCCTTATCTTCTTCCACCAGTTGATGATAGTACTTAAACGGCTGACTGATGGTGTTGGCAACCTTGATTTTGTCCTGTTGCTTCTGCGCCAGTATGGATTCACTTTTATCCAGTACCGCATCGGGGAGGTTGTCAGACAAACTGGCCACGGCCATATTTTCAGAAGCCAATTCGGTGGCTAATTTTTTATTCCCTTCCGCACGCTCAAATACGGTTGTCAGCTCGGTATTAAAGGTGATCATTTCATAGACACTGCGCAACGGCGACGACACGGGATCAACCGTTGCAGTCAGCTGCTCAGACAAGGCATTCCAGCCATTGGCCTTCACCCCTTCCATGTTGTCTGCAAAGTTTTTCCAGTAGGCAATGTACTCTTCAATGTAACGACGTTTCAGCTGACGGGTAATTCGGCTTAATTCCGCCTTACTGACGGAACTGCCCGCCATATTCTCATAGGCCTTCAACGCTTTCTCAACCAACAGGAAATCGGTATCCAACATCAAAGACTCAAACCCCTCTCGTGTGAAAATATACGGCGCCAGGTAACCGCTGAAGCCTTCTTTAAAGCGGAACACTTCGTTAAAGCTACTGCCCAGTTGAGGCCGTAAGTCGACACGACGGTTGAACGGTGGCTGTTCCAAAATGTGCTGGTACATAAGATCACTGACGTTTTCATTCGACAGCGAGTCTTTCACCACCTGAATCAAGGCTTGGTCACCTTCCGGCGGCACCACGCCGGTTTTCAGCAAGTCTTCAATCAGTTCTTTAAAGCGTAATAAGGTCGAACCATCACTTTCACCTTCTTCGCGAAGCGAGCCAAGGTAATAATTCACCAAAGGTTCAATCGTCGCCCGTTGATAATCGTTCAATAGCTGATGCAGGTTAAACAGCACCAAAGTTTCTACTTTGTTGCCCAGCTTGTTGTAGATGTAGAGGTCTTTGCGCAGATAATCCCGCAGAGAGATCAATAAGATATTTTGCAGCTCGGTGCGATACGCTTTATCGACCGCTTGCGCGATGCTTGGATCTGGCAGCCAGGACACCACATACCAGGGCTTCGGCTGATCATAAACGTGTGCGATGTCCCGCAACTCAGACAGACTGAAAATCGTGGTTTGCAACTCTTCACGGTTGAACTTGCCTTCGGTGATCGAGCTTTTGTAGCTATCAAGCCGACTCAAAGCCTGCGAGTCGAGGGCTTGATAATACTCAAAGTTGGCCCATAACAACCACGCAAACCCGGCTAAGATCATGGCCAGGCTGCCACTGACCCCAAGCCGCATTAAGGTGTATAAGTTCTCTCGTCGGCCGTTCACCCCAACCAAACCGGCTTCACGGACAATGTCCTGACTGAACAATTTCTTCGCAAACATGCTGCCATGAGACACCACACTGCTGCTGGCAGAAATGGTTTGATTCCCCAAGCGGGATGCCAACAACATGGCCAGGCGATCCACCGGCACCCCTTCACGGCTGGCATTTACGAAGAAATAGCCTCGGAAGTTAAGCGCGGTTGAAAAGTGCTCTTCCAAAAACAGCTGTTGAAAATAGTACTCTATTTCAGTTTTCAGCAAGCCAAACTGATAAGGTGCCACTAAAATGGATTTGCGGTAATCGGTATTTAATTGCAATCGTAAAAACGAATAGACCTGAGAAGACAAGGTGTCTTGTAACTGATCAAATGAATGACCAAACCATTCCTGCTGATAACCGGCCAAATCCTCAACGGGCATCATGGCACCAAAAGGTTGCTCCAGCTTTTGCTCATCAATCACCGAAAAGAACTGACAAAAGTCCGCCAGCTCCACCATGTCGGTGAAAAGGCTGTACACAGGCAGATTCAAACCGAACGCTTTATTCAACCGGTTGAGAATCGTTCGCTGTTCTTTGGCTTTGGCGCTGACTTCTTCGTTATTCAGATTCAGCAAATGAGCCGCTGGCAAGGTAAACAGCACGCCGTTAGCGGCTTGTCTTGGCCGGAAGCGATTCAACAGCTTTATCACCGTCTCTAAGCAGGCTTCCAGTTCAACCTGAGCACAGGCCCGGCTGTGGACACCCACCACGATCGCAAAATCACTGACCCAAAGCGTAATGGGCAAATTCAGTTTGTCCTGCTGAACGATCTGAAAGCCCATTTGGTTCAATAACACTTCGTCTTGCTGTGGCTGCTCATTCAGCAAGAAATACCAGGGGATCAGCCCATATTTACTTTTGCCTTTCTGCCGCTGGCTTTGTTGCCACAATTGATGAAAGTCACTGTCGATCGCCCTCAGCATTTGATCCAGCTTGTCTTTATCCCGTTTCACCTGTTCATCCATGGTGGTTTTTCGAGCCGTCTTCGCCACAACCCAGGCGAGACTCCAGGACACCAAACCACCCGACAACAGGCTGACTAAGCCACTGAGGACCGTTTCCGAGATATCCGCCCATTGCCACCAACCCAGCAGGAAAGACGCCCACCAAAACAACCCGGACAACACCAGAGCCAGCAAGACATACATTAAAATTTCACTTTTTGAACGCTTCATCAATCAGAACCCGGCCTTCCATTGGGAGTTACATTTTTTATGCTTATTCATTGGCTTCTTCGTGTTGTTCAGTCGGTTTGCCGTAGAGCTTTATGGCCCGTTCCATTTCTTCTTCGGTACTGTCATATACGAATTCCGTGTCGTGACCGACATTAAAATAATTCCAGCTGAATTCCGGTAAGGTTATGAAACTGCGTGCCCGCTGCTCCAAGGTATTTTGATACCAAAAAGACGCGCCCCCCCAAATCAACACGATGGCCATCAAGAACACCACCAGCTGACCGCCAAACCTGGCTCTGCGATGCGGCTTACGCACAGATGGCAGTTCCACAGGAGGTAAAGGCGTCATGGAAGCCGCTTTGCGGTGTGGGTTCAGCAGCAACTCCAACTGATGCATCAATGCATCCAGTTTTTCCCGGCCACGCAGCCGATATTGACCCCGAAAGCCCATTTTCAAAAAGATGTAAACCAGCTCCAGCCAATCCATCAACTGATTGGGCTGACGCAAGGCTTTTTCCGTCACCTGGAAAAACTGCTCACCGCCATTACGCATACCAAATAATTCGCTCAGTAAGGTATGGTTTTCCCAGCCACAGTCTTCACCCCAGTCGCAATGCATGATGAATTCGTCCAACACCACACAAAACAGAAAGCAGGTTTTATCGGCCACCGACGGTGGATAATCTAACGCCGCGATGCGGTGTTTGAGGTCACTGATCGCGTCTTTGAGCACTTGTTGATGCTGATGTAAATCGTCCGGTTTCGGAATACGGGTCACCACCACACACATCGACAACATTTCAGCACAAGCATTCAGCAGCTTGTTTTTACTGTGCACATAACTCTGAAGCGCTTGCGAGTTACTGATCTGATTTTTCAGCGCATCATTGCCTTCCAGCAAAATTCGAATGCCTTCGGTCGGCCGGTAATGAGACGGGCCGAAAGGGTTTTCTGAATCCTGACTGAAATCATCCGGCGCTGCCTGTGTTTGCGATGTACTTTGACCTGCGGCCTGTCGGCCCGAACCCTGTCGGCTCGAACCCTGCCAAACCGTAGAGCGGTCTTGCGGAGAGGATTGCCCCACAGGTTCACCGTTCTGGTCATAAACAATGGTATCTTCATCCAGAAAATCCGAATTCATATCCCTACCCCAGTGCGTACAGCGTTAGTTCAAGATCAGGAATACTCAGATCAACGTGCAAGGCAATGGCTTCGCGTCGATCAACAATTTCTTTCCAATACGGGTGATGCGTATCAATCTCAAAATAGGTGACATCGGATTTCGGCTTCAACTCGCTTGGTGCCACGGATAAAGGCGTGAGCGTCACCCCAGATAAACTGTTTCGAACCACTTCCGCGATTTGGCTGTTGGCACTTAATTTACATGCCTCCGGGAAGCGCTGCGCCAACATCACCGAGCCCATGCTGGACTCGACACACAGAATAAATCGGCTGTTGGTGAGCACGGCGACGTCCTGCACGGCCACTCTCAACAGACGTCGCTTCTGGAATAAAGTCGTATCCCACTTAAACTCCATCACACTGTCGTTTTGAGTCAGTGAGAGCTGCTCCCGCAACCGCGAAAAAACCTGGTTAAACGCCGGGTGCATATTCGAAATCTGGAAGGTTTCCATGTCATCTGCCACCGACGGTTGATAACTGCATAACTCAGCCGACAGCGTTGATAACTGTTGATAAACCTCTTCAGTGGCCACTGAGGTGTTTTCCAACGTTAACTTAAACCAGGGGATATAACGGTTTAAGGTTTGCAGCAGCAGGTAATCCCGCAACAGGCTGTGTTCGCTCTGGTGTTTCTGACCGGCCTTGATTCGTTTCACCACCATGTTTGCCCGACTCAACAACAGCACCTGCATTTCTTTAAGGCGTTCCGTAATGAAAATCGAAGCGCCGTAATGGCGACACGCCGGAATGAACCTTTGATCCAGAATGACACTGCCGTCTTCACGGCACTCCAACACACGGGCGATCGGCAGCACCGTCATGCCGGTCATGTCATCGCCTTCGATCAGAAGCTCGATGTTGATTTTAGAAACATTGGCATCAATCGCCCGGCTGGTTGCATCACACGCGTCATACAGACTGACTGAATCCAGGGTATAACGATGGCGCTCCCCTTTATCCCCGTACTCAGGCTCCCCCTGCACAGAAATAGGTAACGCCAGATAAATTCGTTTATCTACCGTAGTTGCAGGGACATCCAGCAACACTTCTCGCGAACACTGAAAATAACCACCGTCGGGAAACAAGCCGCTGCAATTCTTAACCGCGATTTTTCCTATTTTTAACCGTTCCCGGTCGATTTGAAGCTCGGTCAATCCTACGCTTCGGCCCGCGCCGGCGGCAGACGTATACTTACTGATGTAATCGTGAAAATAGCGATCTTGTTGCTGGAAATGTTGAGGGGCGATGAACATCCCCTCACTCCAAACGATTTTATGCTCAAGTTCCAAAGGCTTCCTCTCTTGTCTCTATCGACGTTATCCTGGTCAATCGTCCGTCGCTTCGGTGATCGACACCGATAAGCCACTTACCCGAATAACCAATTGCGCCTCATTGTCTTGAGGTAACTTAATGACATCTTTTGATTTGGCATTGTCGTAATTTGCAAACTCGGCAAACACCGCCAGATATTGCGACTGTCTGTGAATGTCTAACGACAGTTTATGCTGCTCCCCCGGCACCAGCGGCGGCACGTTGTGAACATCCACCAACGAACCACCCAGCACTTCGATGTCGTTACGGTACAAATCTATAAACTCGGACTTCTGAAACGTTCCCGATTCCGACAACTGATACACCCGCAATACCACCGGATGCGATTTATTCCCGCCGTAAGGATTTACTTCGTCCCCCACCGAGATAATCACCTGATGAGCAACAATCAACGGCACCGGTTCATTTGAAGAACAACCCGAGAGCGCCACCCATACAGCAACGGCCGCCAACCGGAATACCCATCGAAGGCCACCTTTTATTGCAAGTAAGTTCACGGAGTTATTCACGGCTGTTGATCCTTTTCTCGTAATTCTTCAACGAACATGGCACTGAATTGTCGGCGAAAATCCCCTTGTTTCAGCTTGCGATTGAATTGTTTACGGTACAGATCCCAGTACTTTTTATCTTTGGAACCCCAGCCGGACAGATAATCGTCAAACTCTTCTTCCAACGTCTGAGGCGCCAGCGTTTCCAGAAAACGGTCCAGTGTGGTTTGCAGGCACGCCATCAGCTTTTCACGCCCAAGGTGCTCTCGTCTGGCAGGTTTTTGTTGCTCCACCAGCTTAGTCAGCAGTTTGAGGTTCTCCTGAAACATTTGATGTTCACTGGCTCGAACGGCCGGAGCGGTTTCACGCGCCAATGACTCCGCTTCCAATACCGGAATATCCAAATGGTCATCCAGAGCCTCAGAAGGAGCAGCAACCGGTTCCTTCAATGTCATTTCATCGTCAGAGAAAGGGTCCGTTCCAAACGGGTCATCAGCCTGAACGTTGTCAACCGAGAACTCGCTGATCGGTTGAGCTTTTGCTGTTTCAGGCTGTCGGGCTATTGATTCTTCCTGGCCGAACGGCGACATAAAATCATCCTGATCTACTAGGTTGTGTTTAAAAGGCGACTCCGATGGTAAGTCACGACTCGGCTCAACCGGCATTTTCGGTGGCACTGGTTTCACTAACGCCGAGTTCAGGTCACTCACCAATAACACATAGCCACCCAGCTTGATCACATCACCATCGAAGAGCGCGACCCGCTTTCCTTTGGTCAATGGCTGGCCATTGATGGTTAAGCCATTGGCACTTCGGTTTACCAGCTCATAACCACCGGAACCATCGACGCACGGTACGATTTCAGCGTGAACCCGTGACAGAAAACGGTTAAAGTCTGGCAATACCAGAGTGCAGTCAAATGCGCGCCCGATGGTCCCGCCCGCACTGGGAAAAGCCACCTGACGCGTATGTACTTGTTCGTTTTCTGGCACTTCAACAAGTTGAATGCTTATTGTCATAATGAACTCTTTTTACAGCGTTCCATTGCACTGTTAAACGTATTAAGAAACGCCGGATTCTGTTTTAAAAACTGTCTCGAAAAATGAACACCCAAGTCTTTTTTACTGCGATGCGCACGTCGAAAATAATCCATTGGAATGCCAAGTTTTTTAATGGAATGTTCAAATACACCACTGTATTCCAGCACCACATCCAACTCGCCTTGCCATAACATCTGCAACAATACATCGGCGTCGCGCGGTTTTTTCACCACGTTATAGCCGTTTTTCTTGAGGTACAGCCATTTACTGCTGTTGAATTTTGCCCCATAGCGCGCCTGATATTTGGCCGACTCGTCTTCCGGATCAATACTCACGTCCGGCGCCATGAACCAGGTTAAATCTTCGTTAATGACCGGCGTCGAAAATACTGCGTACTTGTTACGGGAAGCGTTATTCGATCCGGTAAAAAAGCCGTCCATGCGGTTGCTTTCCACCAGCAGCTGGGCCTTATCCCAGCGAGTCATCGTGAACCGGTAAGGCTGCTGCATCCGTTGCAAAGCACATTGCACTCGCTCCACCGCTATACCGCCCATTTTCCCTTGATCGTAGGTTTGATAAGGGGGCCAAAGTTGTGTCGCCAACAATAAGCGATCGGCACCTAATGCCGTCCCACTGACGACCAGCAGTAAGCCGGTCAGAACGGCAGTCGCCAGGCTCTTTTCACTTTTTCTGGTCATTGATGTGCTGTTCCCGGAATCCAAGATCACTCAATCTCCAATTCACACGCGCCGTTTTTAATGGACACCGTCACCTTGGTGATCGGCAGGCTTTCACTCAATCGCACGATGCACTGTTCGGCCAGCTTCGGCATGAGTGTCCGATTGATGATTTGCTCAATGGCCCGTCCTCCCGTCGTCGGGTCAGTATTGCAAGCCACCACGTAATCGATCAGCGCCTGATCGTAAACAAACTCCGCCTGATACTGCTCTTCCAGTTTTTTGCGAATCCGGTTCAACGATATTTCAGATATTTTCGCCAACTCGTCGTCGTTCAACGGGTAATAAGGCACTATGGTCGCGCGGCCTAAAAAGGCCGGTTTAAAAAACGTCTGAAGATCCGGACGAATGTGTTCCACCAACTCACTGTGCACTGGTCGGCTTTCGTGTTGATCACAGTAATCACAAATCGCCTGATCGGCGGCGTTCGACGTCATGATAATGATGGTGTTTCTGAAGTCGACAGAGCGCCCTTCACTGTCTTTGATGCTGCCCTTATCAAAAATCTGGTAAAAGAGATCGTGCACCCCAGGATGGGCTTTTTCCATTTCATCCAACAACAACACAGAGTACGGATTGCGGCGTATGGCTTCGGTTAAAACACCACCTTCGCCAAACCCAACGTAACCGGCAGGCGAACCGAGCAGCATGGAAATTTTGTGCTCTTCTTTGAATTCGGTCATATTGATCACCGTCAGGTTATCGCCACCGCCATACACCTGATCAGCCAACGCCATCGCCGTTTCAGTTTTACCAACACCACTGGGGCCACACATCAGGAACACCCCCACCGGCTTGCGGTTGTCAGTCAAACCCGCACGGGAAATCCGTATGCTTTTGGCCAGCTCGGAAATCGCCACCTTCTGACCAATGACCCGATCCTGAAGTTTTTCTTCAAGGCTCAACAATTTCGAAACTTCGTCACTGACCATATTGCCAGCCGGAATCCCGGTCCAACTTGCAATGATCGTAGCAATCGCCTGTTTATCCACCATGGCTTGCACCAATGGCGTATCGCCTTGTGTTTCCTCCAGCTGTTTTAGCAGATTCTGAAGGGCTTGCTGATCTTCGGCTTTCACATTGCCCGCCCCGTAATCCGCCGAAATCTTGCTCTGTGTTTCTTTGATTTGATCCACCAGTTTGATTTCTTCTTCCCAACGCTCGTCCAGTGCCGCTTTTCGTTCCGTCTCCTGCTCAAGCAACTCTTTCAACTCAGCAATGTCCGGGTCGGCATGGCTGAACTGGGCATTTTCTTGTTCCAGAGTGGCCAGCTCATTTTCCAGATAGCGAATTTTCTGGCCCAGCGCCTCGATGACTTCCGGTTTGGCCCCCTGAGTCAAAGCGATACGCGCACAGGCGGTGTCCAACAGGCTGATGGCTTTATCCGGTAACTGGCGGCTCGGAAGATAACGAATGGATAACTGAATCGCAGCATCAATGGCATCGTCACGAATGTACACGCCATGATGCTCCCGCAAAGAGGCGGCGATGCCTCGCAACATTTGAGTTGCGTCTTCCGGTGTCGGTTCTTCCACTTTGATGACCTGAAAACGGCGGGTCATGGCCGGATCTTTTTCAAAGTACTTTTTATATTCGGCCCAGGTGGTCGCCGCGATGGAGCGAAATTCACCACGCGCCAATGCCGGCTTAAGTAAGTTGGCCGCATCATTCTGACCGGCGGTGCCACCGGCACCAATTAAGGTATGCGCTTCATCAATGAACACTATGATCGGCGTGGTGGAGTTTTTTACTTCATTAATGACATCTTTTAAGCGATTCTCAAATTCACCTTTAATGCTGGCACCCGCTTGCAGTAAACCTAAATCCAGCGAATGAATTTCAACGCCCTGCAACACAGCTGGCACTTCATTAGCCACAACCCGTAACGCCAACCCCTCAACCACAGCGGTTTTACCGACACCAGGCTCACCCACCAGAATCGGGTTGTTTTGACGCTTACGACAAAGAATATCAATGGCTTTGCGAATTTCACCGTTACGCCCAGATATAGGATCAACCTCCCCATTGCGCGCTTGTTCAGTAAGATTCACCGTAAATTTGGCCAACGCCTGACCGGTCGCAGGGCCACCGGCGCTTGCGGTCATGGCGGGTGAAGAGGCCGACGGGCCGCCTTCCACTGCACCCAACTGTTCGATTTGCGCTTTCAGCGACTCCAATGAGACTTCATTCAACGAAGCCAGGTTCAACCCCCGCACGCCAAAGGCATCCGGCTGTAATAAAGACAACATCAAATGCAAGCTGAACACCTGGCCATGGCCGAAGTCCACCGACGCCAATAACCAGCTGCCTTTCATTGCTTCCGCTAAAGGGCCACTTAGCGTGGGCTGACCACTGGCGCCTTTCGGCAATTTATCCAAAACGGCCGTGAGTTCTGCCAACAGACGTTCTGAGTCAATGTGTTGTTGCTCCATGAACCGACTCAAATGCTTGTCTTGTGAAGCTAATATCTGAACCAACCAATGTTCGACCTCAATGGCAGCCACTTTCTGGTTCATCGCAGCGGCAGCAGCTTGTTCCAAAGCCTCTTTCAAGCCGGTTTCCAACTTACCAACCAAGTTTCCTAACTTCACATTCGACATGACAGCCCTATCCTATTTCAAAAGAATTTTCTGGTACTCTTCCGGCTTTGCCTTGGGGTCCAAGCAATTGCTTTCGCCCAAATGAACCGCTGTCGCGGCGTTGGCAGATAAAACCGGTAACGAAAGAAATGCCCGCTTTACATACAAATAAAACAAAACATCCGCTGACTCGCGTAAATACGCGCGTACCAATGTGTATATTGTCTGAGAGAAATTCTGATCATTTTTCAGTTGAACAAACTCTTGGCGAGAGGCCGGTTCTATCAAAATTTGCAGTTGCTGAAAGTTCAAACTGCAGTGTTTGCCCAACAAAAAGCCCAAACCTAACCGATTATTTTGTGCCTGAGACGCACCTATACGGGTAAACGATGACGCCGTTAGCCGTTGTTTGCGCTCTGGGGTAACTTTGATATGAACTTTGTATGGGAAGTACTCGCTCAACAACTGTCGTAAACTGCTGATGCTCCTAACCTTCAACCCCATCAGAACACTGAAGCGCAGTAAGCCGGAACGATCATCGCCTGCCATTCCCGGCAACGCTGACAATTGCGTTAAGCAGTGGTTCCCGCTGACGCTTTCCTGAGGTCGGCTGGTCTCCCGTGCTTGTTGTTCTTCCCGAATCAACAGGGATTCGTTCACCCGAGAGCGGTGTAAAATCTGGTAATAGCGATGATTAAAAATGTCCAAAAAATCATTCAGGCTTTCTTCTTCATCGTGCAGGCTGACCAATAATTCTTCGTATAAATAATCCGGCAATACGCCTCGGGCGCCAGAAAGCGCTTCCATACAGAGCGTGATCTTATTCACCGAACCCATGGCTTCAAAAGCCATCACCTGGTCATCTCCACCATGAGGCATGGCATCGGCCGCCCATTGAATTTCACCGGTGCGGCCCATCGCTTGCAGCAATCTAACGACCTGCTGAAACTCAAACCGCTCGGGTTGCTGAATCAGTTGCTTGGCAATGGTTGGCTTTCTTTGTGAGAGCTTCTGAGAGTGCTTTTGAGAATGCTCTTGAGAGTTCTGCGCTAAGGACATAATTGACTCCCGTGCACTCTGGGAAACTCAGTTTTTGAATCATCACTGCCAAAACACTGAATATTGACCTGAATAAAACGGTCAAAGCTGCAAAACTGCTGATAAAGCGCATTCAGAACCTGAGCGAATAATGCAATCTGGCCATTCAGTAAATTCGCTTCCAGGGTAATGGTCACTTCGGTGCCGGAGGCAAAAATATTGTGGCCGCAGACTTGCATCGCCGCGACCTGAGGCAGGTAAACCACACTGCGAACGGCGTCAGCTTGTCGGCAGGTTTCAGTCGGGCAACACAAGGTCAACACGTCCTTTAAGGCCTGAGTCGGATTATCTGTGTGCAACAACGAATTGAAATTGGTGTTTAACAATGAAATAAAGCGCCAGCCCAAGGTCTCATCCAACACCGGATACACAGGCGCGGAAGGCGTGGTTAATAACGTGACCGAGCCAGGCAGATCCACCCTCGCCTGACATTCTGCTTCCGTACCTGCCACCAGCAAACAAGGGGCTGTGCCATTGCAGCAAAGCAGGTCCAACGCCAGGACTAACGCTTCTTCGGTTAAATTACTGGCTTGAATACCACCGATGGATAAGTCCATACACAGCTTACCCAGCTCATTCCAGTGCTGACTGGCTTGCCAGTGCAAAGAACCTGAAGATTGTCCGGCCGTTAGGTATCGCTCACCATAAAGCGGTTGGATAAGTCGACTGCCGTCCGAACGAACTTCTTGTACTTTTTTTACCGCCACCACCTCAATGTTATTGCCGTTAAACGAATCCGCCACCACAGGCACCGACAATTTAGTGAAGTCATAGCTCATAGGCTCCCCCACCTGCTCAAACACATTCACTGCGGGGACGGTATACAAACGGAATACCTGAGTATCAAACAACCGCAAAAACTCTATCGGCAGCTGTTTAACAAATAAACTGATGACCACGCTGTTACTGTGATATTCACCAATCTCGCGACCAAGGTCTTTAATTCGGAAATACGCGCCTTTACCGGAGTAAGTGAAATAATCACGGAGCGAATCGAACCCTTCAAACTGGTTGCCGTAACGAGGTAGCCATTGAAACTCCGGATCACTGACCCGCGACTGCAATCGGTCGGTATCAATCACTTTGAAATCGGTAAAATCACTGTTGGAAACCGTAATCGACGCCGTATCCTGCAATAACAGCTCAATGAGCGTTGACGCATTTTGTTCAAAGCCATTCACAAAAAAATCAAAATCGTTAAATTGAAGTTGATCAAACCGGGCATCCGGGTCACAACAACTCAGCGTCAAATGAATCACCGCATCGGTAATTTCAACGCCTTCAGGTAAAATAAAGGTGAACGGTGCTACATCACAGTCAACCTCAGATAACACAAAAGGGTGTATTTCCAAGTCTGCAACGGTCGTAAAAACACATTCGTGTTGATCATCCGAGGCCACCACAAATTGATTGCCCTTCGGCAGGGTTAAGCTCTTTTGCAGCTGCTCCGGGTCGGGGGCTAACGTTAAATTGGTGCAGCTCGGCAGAATCTGTGTGTAACCCGGATACAAAATGGTCAGCAGGCTTTCGACAATTTCAGGAAATTGTTCATCCAACCGAAGCTCGGTTTTGGCCGTGAGTAACGCCATGCCATCAATCAAACGAGTGATGTTCGGATCTTCTGCGTTATTTTGCTTGCCCTGAAGTTTCGCCGCCTGCTCCGGGTGTCGCTGGGAAAACCCGACAAGCGCCTTTCTTATGTACGCCAGTTCACGCTCGTAGTAGCGCATTAATGTTTCAGCCAAAGTCTTGCTCCTCCATACTGATTTGCTGGTGAGCAAGACTCAATCGTGACTCAAAAGACAGCTCCCTTTCTTTCTCGTTTTCTATTCGCTCGTCGTTCAGACGCACCGACAATGAAAAATCGATGGCGTTGGTGTCGTCGTCACGCTCAAACACCTCGGTGATCACTTCCGATAACCGAGGTTCAAACGCCTTAATCCAGTTCTCCACTTGATTGGCAAACTGATCTTTATCCATTTGGCTGCTGATGGTTTGTATGTTTTCAATACCAAACCGAAAACTTGATGTTTCACACTCCACTAATTTTGGTGACAGCGCCACCAACGGCGCTTCGGATTCCAATAAGCGGGTTAAGTGATAACGAACCGACTCGATCAGCTCTTGCCGGGGGTCGTCGTAATTCTTTTTTGCCAGAAAGGCGCGCCAGAAAATCATTTCAACTCGCCTTCCCTAAGTCGGTGCTCAAAACAATTTCTCCCGCAAAGTGATCAAACTGATACTGGGGCTGCAAAACCACTTCACTGGTATAAACACCCAATTCACCCGCCACTTCTTTCACTTCGACGGACGCTTTACGTAATGGAAATTTAGACAAAATCTGATCATCGTCTCCCACCACATTGCCGGCGTAATTATCAAGCCACTGGTTTAAAAACAGTTCACATTCACTGGCCGTACTGAAATTACCGATCATGCTGCGAATTTGTACTTTCAAATAGTGCGCAATACGGCAAGCCAATAAAGTGGTCTGCAATTGGGCGATGACTTTGTCATCGTCACTGTGGCTGGAACGCCATATCGAATTATTATTTGCGAAGTAATATTTGTCCGTCAGCGCACTTTTCGCCAAGGGAATGAACCCCTGCTTTGCATAAAACGTGGATAAATTACCGAATAAGCGAACTTCCGGGTCCGGTGATACTAAGTGAAGATGACCGGACGTGGCGCGCGCCAGGCTACTTGGCGGCAAATTAATCACGGCACCTTGATACAGGTTCTGCCAACGGGATTTTAAAAAGCCGAACCAGCAAAGGCGGTTAAATTCACGGATCACGATGGAAGCAAAAGCAAACGCCGCGCTGCCCCATAAACCTGTTAACGCTTTTGATTTGGCATCCGCCACTTCGTTAAATAAGAAGCCGATTCTGCAATCCTGGTAGCTGTCTCTTAATTTCACTCTTGGCATGGCCAAACCAATGTAACGCGCCTCAGGATGGGCCCTTAAACGTTGCCAGCCTTGATAATCCGGCCCGTCCAAAATCTTTTCCACGCGCTTGATATCCGATAACCAATCGGCACCGGTTTCACCAAAAAACTCGGTGGCCGGTGCCATCACAAACGGACAAAGACACAACTTGCCGAGACTGCCCACCAGTTCCAGAGTAAACAAATCATCGAATTCATCGTCATACCCCATATCCACAGAAACGTAGTGGTCGATCACCATTAACCCAAACGGTAAGCCCCCTTGGGTGTTCAGTTCTTTATTACCAATGAAGTTGTAGAGAGTACTGCGATTGATGGTATTGGCGTTGTTTAAGTCTCTGGAAATTTCAACCCAGGACACATCCAGTAACTTCACCAGAATTCGTCGGTAATTCACCGGTAAACTGACCAACGAATGCAGATTTCGCCAACGGGCTTCAAGGCCACTGAATTCGTCGTTCTGAATAATAACGGACACCTGTTTGGACAACTGTTTGTCCAGCAGAGCGATGCTTCGAATCACGAAACTTCGGAAGGCATCCACACTTTGCAATGCGGTCGGGTCCAACTGACGCAATAATTCAAGCGCTTGCAACAAGGTGGTCTGATCACCTTGTGCCAACGCCAAATCGTTAAATTGTTGCTGCCAGTTTTCACCAAACATACATCACCCAAATGGCTGACCTCGGTCGGTCAGCCTCCTTTCTGACCTGGAATTAACCCGGAATCTTAGCGACCATTCGGACCGAAGTGGTTAACTCTTCCATTTGCAACCAAGGGCGTAAATGAGCCACCGCAGAATAAGCCCCCGGCTTACCTGGTTGCTCCACCACACTGATGACGGATTCCGCCAAGGGTGTTTTAGAGCGCTCTTCATTTCCAATGGCACCTGAATTGGTGTATTGGTCAATCCAGGCTTGCATTTCACGCTGAATGTCCGGCGCTTCCAGGTTGGAACCCAACTTGTCGCGACCCATAACTTTCAGGAAGTGTGCAATCCGGCTGCTCGCCATGATGTACGGTAAACGTGCAGAAATGGCCGCATTGCTGGTTGCATCCGGGTCGGTGAAGGTTTTCGGTTTTTGTGTGGTTTGACTGCCGATGAACACCGCGTAGTTGGTATTTTTGTAATGCACCAAAGGCAAGAACCCAAGATCACTCAGTTCCTTTTCCCGTTCATCCGTCAAGTTCACTTCGGTCGGGCATTGTTGTTGAATGTCACCTGCGTCCGATAAATACGTCAGGTTAGGCAGTGACTCCACCTTACCTCCGTTATCCATCCCCCGAATGGCGGTACACCAACCAAACTGAGTGTAGGCTTGTGTCATCTTCAGACCCAATTCGTAAGCGGCATTGGAGAACACCAGCTCACTGTTGTCTTTCGGCTTCGGGTTGCCCGCGCTGTCCACCGAAAGTTCTTCGTAATCAAACGCATCGGTGCCCAAGCCATTAGCACCGTATGGCAGGCGAGCCAATGTTTTTGGCAAAGTCAGGGTTACGTACCGGGCATCGTCACTTTCACGGAAGGCATTCCAGGCCGCATAACTCGGGGAGTCAAAACCGGCCGCCACAGGCTTGCCTTCATCAAAGGTTTCAAACGAGTCAAATTCAAACATTTCAGGGCCGGCAGCAGCGATAAAAGGCGCATGGCTGGCCGCCGCCGTTTCACCCATGTAACGCAACAGCGCGACATCTTCATCTTTCTGAGTGAAATTGTAATCCCCTAACAATAAACCATAAGGTTCACCACCTGCTGTGCCATATTCTTTTTGGTACAGCGCATCAAACAACGGGCTGCGATCCACTGCGGGTGCGTCTTCAAACTGCTCCAGCAATTCGTCTTTATTGAAATCCACCAGCTTAATTTTCAGGCTGGGACCGATTTCACTCTCTTTCACCAGCTTTTGCAGACCGCGCCAAGAACCTTCCAGCGTTTTAAAATCGTCTTTTTGCATGATGGCCGAGAGTTGCTTCGACATTTGTTTATCAATTTCAGCAATGGCGTTTTCAATGGTTTTGGTCAGATTTTTATCCCATACCACAGTGCCACTCAGCGCCTGTTCTGCCAACACCGAAAACAGCTCCTTGGTGGTGTCCGCCGGAGTTTGAGTAGTCGCTTCAATGGCTCGGTCCAGAAAGCTCAGCGTGCCTTCTTCCGTCGCAACTTGTGCTTCTTGATTCTCTTCAGTGCTCATTACTCACCACCCTCCTTGTTAAGGCCTAACTCACCGGACAATGCATTAATGGTGTCCGCACTTTGCAGCACTTCTTTCAACAGTTTTTCCAGATCTCTGGAACGATCCGCTTTAGACAATAACGTTTTCAACTGAGAGCGGGTGTCCGCCAACTTTTGTAACGCATCCACTTTGCCGACAATGGCATCCGGTTCGAAATCTTTCATGGATTTGAAATCAAGGTTCACTTCGATTTCACTGTCATCATCACTCAAGGTATTTTCAACTTTTAACTTGAGTTCAGGCCCAACGCGTTTCATGACGGTGTCAAAGTTGTCTTTGTCGACCGAGTAAAACTGGCGATCTTCCAGTTCTTCCCGGTCTTCTTTATGAGCCGAATAGTCACCCATAACGCCAACAACAAACGGCAGTTCTTTGGTTTCTACGGCACCATTCGTTTCTACGTCATACGTGATGCTAACTCGGTTTTTACTTACCCTTTTATGCTGTGCATTAAGAGCCATATTCCCTTCTCCTGTTTAACCTTTAGAAACTCACTGAGCCTGATAATTACTTGGCTTTAGATTCCAGTTTTGCAGTGAGCGTGTCGTATTTAATGGTGTCGCCCTTCTCGATCTTGCCGCCATCACTCTCATAGTAGTAAGTGATGCTCAGGTTGGTGTAAGTCAGATCAAAGTCTTCCTGTGGGGTATCACCGCCTGAGCAGCTAACGTCATAAGAAGACATACGCGCTTTCTCAAGCGTTAAGATCATGTAGGGATCAACGCCGTTACCTTCACGGGATGGCTTGGTCAATAACACTTCAATCTTTTGACCTTCAGTACCCGGTGAAAACAAGAACGTCGTCAGGTGCGGACTGGCACCATCCGAAGTCCGGGAGATGCTTACTTCACCCAAAGCAACCATGCCTTTATCAGCATTGTTGGCATTACCTACATCAACACTCACGCCACGGACTGCACCCCAGGAAACAGAATCGATAGCAAAAAAGCCTTTTTTGCCACCAATATCACCGATGGTTGCAGCACCTTTGATAGCGTCCTTTCCGTCAATGCGCATAAAAATAGAAGCCATGTTTTTCTCCAAATATTTATAAGAATTTCTACTGTTGTTTTAAAAGACACTTGCTCACTTACAATCAAAGCCAGGTTGCTCTCATGTAAGAAACTACCACTCGAAATTCGAAATACTGCCTTCGGATTCCGAAGAACTGCTTGAATCATTTGTCGGTGTATCATTTGCTGGTGCGGTGTTTTCTGATTCCGCGCCAGCCGCAGCCGTAGTGCCAGAGGCTGCACGTTCGGCAACTTGCGCACTCACGATCGCTTGAGGTATTTCTGTTTTATCCGTGCTTTCCAGACCGGCTAAATTGGTGATTCGTCCCATGACGGCATCGTTGTCGCCGACCAGTTCTTGCAACAACTCAGGCAATGGCATGTATCCCCAGCGAATAGCACGCTCTATCAACATGTAGACCGGGCTGTGAGGCTCGGTTTTTAAAAAGTAATCCGCCACTTTGCGAAGCTCGTTAAATGCGTGATCTCGACTCACAATTTCGCCGGAGGTGACAACACTGACCGTATTGTTTGAGACTGAAGTGTGATCAGCGGTTAGGTTAACGTCTTCGTTTGGCTGCGCGCCTTCAGCCGGGGTTTCTGACAAGGCAACAGGTTCTGACTTATCCAATGGCCAGGGCGTTAACTGATCCCCCACCAAATATTTAATGGCATTGATAAGGCTTTCGACGTTTTTCTTAATAAAACGGAAACTCTGACCTTGCGCGCCAACCTTCTGGCATTCTTCGGCAATAAAACGCTCGATCACTTCCAAGTGCTGGAGCATTTCGCCCAGCGCAATGACTGTGGCCGTCACCGCCTGACGATCTGAAGCTAGTGCTTTGGCCGCCTCCGACTTTAACTCTGCCAGCTGACCATGCCGTTCGGCCTGGGCGTAACGGGAGAAGTCGATGTCTCCAATCAATGGCTGTAACTGCAATGGCATATACAGCAAACCGCTGTTTTCAGTTTCACCCACCAGTTGAAGCAAAGGTTTAATACGAAATTCCGCAATCTCCTTGAGGCGGCCGGCTTCATCTTCTGCTTTCAGTTTGTTATCCGGCACTTTCGGTTGCAGATCGGCCCAGAAGGTTTGAACAACGTGCGCAAACACGTCCAATGCATTTGCGGTATTCGCCATAGGATCATTGCTGAACATTTGAGCGGTAATGAACCAGCAAAACACCTCAACATCTTTTGATGTGGAGCTGAGTGTTTCATCGCACTGTGCAGCCAGCTCACGCCAGTTATCTGTATTCTGCTTCAACAGATCTTCGTCAGCGGTGGCGTCGGGCGTTTCCAGCAATTGACGAAATGAAGATTGCGCCATATTGAAGTGATTTCTCAGACCCCGATACACCGTTCGGTTGCCTTTAAGATACTCACCACACAAACTCTCTTCCGAAATAGGAGATTTCAAATGTTCCAATTAACTCGTCCCAGTTATTTATTGTTGTTTCCTTTGAGTTAAACCTTGATCCGTCCAACTCATAAATGAATCAATTGAATAATTCAGCTTAGACCAAATCTCAGCATCGGCAACAAAGCAATTTGAGACACTGCTTACAGTTTTTACCTTGTGTTTTTGAGTCTTTGTACTAAACCGATAGAGTCAGATTAGAGTTGAAATGTGCAAGAAATGCGTAAGGAATGTGTCAATATTTGAAAAGCGTGCGACAACGGCAGTTGACCGACAGTAATCAACTTCCCTTACGTAAACGGTTGGTTTTAAAGAGAATAACTGATCATATGGACACAAAAGATCAAGCTGCATAAAGCAGTTCATCCCGAATACCCGACTTTAGGTAAGCCAATTGCTCGGGTTTCAGAATTCTGCGATTGGATAAATATAAAAACTCGTGTTTGCTGGGTACAAAAGGCACTGCCAGCAACTTCATGTTGGCCTCTTCCGGCGTTCTATCCCGTTTAAAGGTGTTACAGCGGCGACACGCAGTCACCAGATTTTGAAACGTGGTCGGCCCTCCGCGTGATACCGGAATAACATGATCCAGGCTTAACAGGGGAACACCTGGCTGTTCTCCACAGTACAGACAACTGTAGTGGTCTCTGGCATAGATCACACTACGACATAACGCTGGCGTATCGTTCGCTTTTTTATTCCGTCCTTTGGTCGCGATAATGGCCGGGATTTCAAGAATCGATCGCTCACCAAGGCAATTAATCCCCCCTCTCAGAACCACAGTCTCTTCTCCGAGGGTCCATAATACACGGGCGTTCATAATAAACGTGGATGCCTCCTGGGGCGAAATCCACGATAACGGAGCGCCTATTTTATCAACTCTTAAGATCTTGGCATTATTCATCCCTAGCACCTGACACATCGGTTAATTTTTATAACCTTATAAGATGACTATAGCTGATTATCGGTAACCAAGATGAGCACGCCCTGTTTCAGGTTACAAAGATTCCATGAATGTCTTGCAGAACGTCACTCATTCAGCCCAATTGGATTGGCCAATTCGGCCAATTCTGTTCTGCTTGATACATTGAGCTTTCGGTAAATTTTGTAGAGATGATTAGACACCGTAGAAGGCGCAACGTTTAATTTCTTAGCCGCTTCTTTGAAGCTGAGACCATGCACAACGGCATTTACCACTTCTTGTTCCCGCTCACTCAACATATCGATAGGGCTTCGTTCCCATAACGAAATACAAAACAAATCGCCCAGTTTTTCATGACGAAAACACAGCTTGCCCTCTGCTACGATGTTAGTTAATCCTTCTGTCGTTTTATCCAAGGAGAAAGGAAGCCGTCTATCGACCGATTCATGCACATAGGTTTTGAGTAAACGAATAAATTCTGGCTGCGCTTCGTAAAACACACCATGCTGATCACAAATAGCGAGCGCATGATTCAAACTTCGTGGTCGGCTCAAGTGAAGAAAATAGGCTTGAGACGCCCCTCTCACCATATGAAAAGCTAATCGCTCAAGTCGATTTCCATCCTCTTCAGAAAATACATGATCCCGCTCAAACCGGTACAGACTGATTAAGGTAAAAATACCGGTCATCTCATCGGACAAAATAACCCCCATCACTCTTTCAACCCCAAAACGAGCGAAAAAATCCAGATAGAGTTTGCTGGAATAAAACGATTCGTCCTCGACCACATGCTGCATGTTAACGGCCTTACCAGGATTGGCCTTAAACACATCGTAGATTGGATTAATATTCCGTGTTTCTGCCAGCGCCAAAGGGTAGCTTTCATCCACGCCCAGCACTTCTACGCTATGAAAGTGGTTCGATTCCAGGTGACCTGTTCCCCATAACGCCCCGTCAAAATCAATTACCCGGGCAATCTCAGTCAGTACATGCCGCCGATAGAAATCCGTCTGCCCGATAGCCCGTCGGTAAATATTGGAAATGGTGTGATCTATTAAATTCTTTTTCGAATCATTCAGTGGCATGGAGAACCCTATCAGGTTGTTGATTTTCTATCTGTGTTGCCCTAACGGCGTTAAAATCAGGCTCAAAATACTCATTTATGATTATAAACTCCGCTTTTTCGTCTGATTTTGCCTTGTTAAGCCTGCCTCGATAACGAACATCAACAGCCTGCTATAGGTCATATTTACTATTTTTTTATTATTCAAGACTGCCAACAATACCAGTGAATGACATATCGCTGGAGAGACCCTATGCAGGCCAACACAAATTTTAGCCCAGAGCTGCTCGACAATGAGTCCCAATTTCAAGACGAGTTCTTTAAACGATTTGAACTACGCCACAGAGACAGCCCTCTCCAGCTCACTGACGATATCAGTAAAAACTATCGCTTTCCGACATTTTACGGCGACTCAAGCTGTGCCATCGCGATTTTTCATTGCGACTATGAAGCCGCTAAAGCCATTATGCCACACCCCAGCATGCAGCCCGTGAAAATGACTCGAGGCCGATCCCTGGTGATTTTTTCATGTTACGAATACCGTAACGTGATGAATGTTGCCCCCTACAACGAGATCGCCATGACCATACCTGTGGTCGTAGATGGCGCCTTGAATATTCCGGTCTTAACCATGTTAGCGGGGGATAAGCTAAAGAACTTCGGCTATCACGTGTTTCATATGCCCGTAACCTCCTTAGAAAACCGTATACGCGGCAGAAAAATTTGGGGTCTGCCCAAAGATTTAGAAACCATCGAAATTTCAAAAGCCAGCAAAAGCACAACAATCAAGGCATCAGTACCTGGCCAAGCGCCTTACCTAGAGCTCAATATTCCAACGTCCGGTACGACTCAGCAATTTGACGTCCATTCCAACCTTTATTCGGTTTTAGAAGGCCGCCGTTTGAAAAGCGAAACCAACTTTAAAAGCTCATTTGTCATTAATAAAAACATGGCAACGCTGTTCAAAAAGAGTCCAACTAATCAACAGAATCAACCTCTTGCAGCACTCAGGTTAGGAGAAGGCCCTGTCGCAGACAAACTCCGCAGCTTAAAAATAGAAAGTGAAGCGTTTCAATACCGCTACACCCCAAGCATGAATGCTTGTTTTGACCTGCCTAAAGGCGAATAACCAGGAGTTTAAAATGAAAAATATAATGATATTCGGTGCAGGTGCAATAGGGGCGACCGTCGCTGCTTGGTTAAAAGAAAGTGCTGACAACAACCATCTTAACTTCTATGTCTTTGATAAACCTGAAGTGGCCGATCATATAAACACTCAGGGTATCGAGACTTACCTTGGTGAAACACCACAACAACGAACACGAACATCAGTGACCGCTTATTCAGAACTGGACAAGATGCCTGTACCGGATCTGATCATTCTGTGTATTAAAAATTACAGCCTGAATGCAGTGAGTCAATTACTTCAAGACAAGTATGGTACAGACGTCATTATCGTCGCACTTCAAAATGGGGTCGAAAACCAAAAGGTACTGCCTAATTACTTCAACAAAGTCATCTATGGTGTGGTTTGCTTTAATGCCTGGGTAGACAACCCTGCCGTTGTGGGATATCAGAAAAAAGGCCCCATCGCCTTAGGCCATAAAGGCGGACTCAGCTCAAGCGAGTTAAAAGAGGTTGCTGAACTCTTTAATAACGGCGTAGAAACCAACACACCAGCCAATTTTGATGATGCCAGCCATGCCAAAATCGTGATTAATCTCACCAACTCCTTAACCACCCTGGTTGCGTTGCATCAAAATGATCAATCCAAGAGCAAAGAATTTCAGAAACTGTTAACCACCATGACCTACGAAGGTGTGAAAGTAATGGAAGCGGCCGGTTTTAAGGAAAGTAAACTGGGCGGCATGCCAAGCTGGACCCTGATAAAAGCGGCCGGCATCTTACCTGGCTTTCTGACCAGAAAACCATACTTGAAAAATCTAAAGAAGATGGTTATCTCAAGTATGGCTCAGGACATCATTGTTCAGGGAGGTCACGCCTCAGAACTTGAAACCATTAACGGGTATGTCTTATCTCTTGCGGATAAATATAAAGTTAATGTTCCTGTGAATCAGGCAATTTATAAGCTATGTAAGTCCGAATTTTCTAAAAGCCCCTTCACACCTTTGTCAGTAGAAAAAATATGGGAGAGCGTCCGATAGGGCCAGTAGAACATGGAAAGCGATCTAATTATAAATATCATACTTCCAGTAAGCCTGGGGATCATCATGTTCGGCATGGGGACATCGCTGGTTTTAGACGATTTCAAACGAATTTTCGTGTATCCAAAGGCTGTTCTTATCGGGGCATTTGGCCAGATTGTTTTGCTGCCCATTCTTGGCTATTTATTTTGTCTGTTCATTGATATGACACCAGAAACGGCGGTAGGCGTTATGATTGTCGTTTCATGCGCTGGCGGAGCTTTATCCAATCTGATTGTGTATTTAGCCCGTGGAGATGTGGCTCTTTCGGTCACATTAACGGCGATCAGCTGTATTGTCACCGCCTTCACTATCCCGTTTATTGTGAATGTCTCCTTAAACCACTTTATGGGTATGACAAACGAAAGCTTGTTACCTGTCGGTGAAACGAACCTCCGTTTATTTGTAATCACGCTGCTGCCGGTCTGGCTGGGCATGGCTTTAAGGCACTTTTACCCTAACGCCGGCGCAAGACTGGAAAAGCCGGTTAATCGCCTGGCAACTATCATGTTCATTGGCATTTTTGTAGGTGTGATTATTCAAGAACGCGAACAACTCACTACCCTGTTTTTGAGCGTTGGATCTGTAGTTCTCGGCCTTAATTTGGTTGCTATGATATTAGGCGTTTTATTGGCCAGAATGGTTAAACTGAATCGAAAACAAAGCATTTCCATTGGCGTCGAAATCGGATTACAAAACAGCGCCTCCGGTATTTTTATCGCAGCAACCCTGCTTGGAAACATGGCTTTTGCAAGTGTCCCTGCCGTTTACTCATTCGTAATGCTTTTTAATGCGGCTTTATTTATCGGTATAGTTCGGAAGCAAAGTTATGTGATGCAAGAGCGATTGGTTAATTCCTAAAAGCTTTTGAATGGCAATCAGGTACTTAAACTTTCGTTTCTGGGTACCTGAAACCTAAAAAACGTTAACGACTCAATGAAGTCGTTAACGGGTTTCTATTGATAAAAGTAATTAGGAGTAGATCCTTTCTTCGATCTATATGTAATGTGGGCGAGTAATAAAGTTTCATACTAATATGCTCTCTAGACCGCATTCTACCGTTGTAAAATCAAGCTTAAAATAAATAAAGTATCATACTGGACGGCCTAACTTGAGAGTACTCAACAAATTTCTGAGTAATAAAGTTTCATACCTGTCAGGTCAATCATACCTTAACCTTTCATAATTTGTGACTTATGCTACTCTATTCTGCTTTTTGAGAATCATCGTTTCCACAAACAGAACAAGAAAAACCAAATGTATCCACTATATCTCTATCCTGCGTAATTACATTTTGTTGATCAACGCTACTTACATTCCAAACAGCCACCTCAGGATTCACTAAAGCGGCAACTAAAGAGCATAAATAAAATAATTTTGGCCCAAACGGCAACAGAACTAGTTTACTCTGAGACTTATAACCAGAAAGTAATGAATCAAGCATATAAATAGTATCAACGGGAGCTTGAACGTCGTACTCTAATCTATTCTCATCATCAATAAATGAGAGAAGTGTCTTATTTTGAGACAGAATGTCATCTCTATAGTTATTTTCAGACGAACTAGGTATTAAAACAAAACTTTCATCACTCTCTAGATATTCAATTGCACCAAGAGCCTTATTCTTTTCGTATCCTAATCCTACTACAGCTTGAACAGGTAAACCTGGAATATTACTCCACCCAGAAAATAACTCATGAACAGGCTCTACTCTTTCATTAGGTTCACTGTCTTCACATGGAGGCGGAGCATATTTAGCTAAAGAATATAGTATATTTAATGTAAACTTTTTACCTTTACTAAGTTTCAATAAGCTTGATAAGAGACAAGCTAATATTCTCCTTGATATCAGTGATATATCAATCGAAACAACTATTTCTTCATTTAAGATAAATTTATTAAAATGAAAACCTAATTGATCAAACAAATCATCTTCACTTATAGATAAAACATCAAATATCTCTGAGTCTTCCTTCCGTATTTCTTCAAACTTTTCAAAAATTTCAACGGTTCTGTATTTCCCTTTTAAAGAAATAAAAATATCAGTTGTTTGTAGCACACTAGACAAGCTTTCTTTATCTAGATTATAAAGGTTACTAATCTGATACTTAGATTTCATTAAACATATCCTCTTGCACAACGATGCTGTTTTTAGAAACAGGGCCACGTAGCAATATACTTGAAAGATTAACCTTTTTTTCCATTCTTAGAGGAAGCTTTAAAGTAGGAGAGAACAAGTACGAAAGTCTAAATCTCATACCAAAGAGAGATTTATAGTTCCAAAAATCTAGGTTTTTCTCTAATGAAACAATAGCACCATGATTTAAAGCTATTCGCATAGCCATTTCTATTTCAGAAGATACTTTTTGATCTATAACAAAGGTACCAGGAGGATCAGCTTTAAAGTCTTCTTTTGTTAGAACTTTATTAAAAAACTTAGCAATGTCTTTAATAATTTCATATGGTGATTCTTTAGTAGTAATTCCCATATTATTAGTAAGAGCAGTCGTAGCAAGCATTGAAGAATATGCCTCACTAGCAGCATAAATTTTATTATATTGCTCCTCTTGACCTACAGAACCATTCTTAGAAATTGTTTCGTACAAAGAGTTTATTGTAGTAATTAACCACCTAGGGTTTCCTTCACTAATTCTTGTAATTGCATCCCATCCAGCGTAAAACTCAAAAGGAACCTTACGCCCTTTGGACGTGTTATCGTCTCGTTTGAAAGCATTCCGGAAAGCAATTCTAGGAGCTATTTTCCTAATTGTATTATATATTGAAGATTTTTCTTTCCCTGAAAGGACACGCTCAAAGTCTATATTCCTAGTTTCAATATATTCTTTAAAGGATACATCCTTTTCCATCAAACTATGAAACTCTTTAGCCCACATTTCAGAGCGATCATCTTTAGAAGTCTGTTTATTATTAATAAACATTGTTTTCCCAAAAACAGCATAGGGGTCTGAAATATTGTATCGTGAACGTAAAATATCATTACAGAAAGTTTGACTTTCACCTTTCTCTCTATACCAAAGTTCTACAACAGAATGGTCATTATTTTTACTAATCTCAGCCTCAGTTTCTTGATGTAACCCACAAGGAACTAATGCAACTTTAAACATAATCTTTTTAGCTGAAGACCTCATACTTTGGATAACCTTATCCAAAAGTATCTTAGGAGCAATTTCAAACTCATCCAAAAGGATAGCCCATCTATGCTCAGGCCTATTCAATGCGTGATCAAATTCACTAAAGATAGCATCCAATGCTGTTTTTAAATCAATTGAAGAATACGGTAGATCATCCCTTAAAACTTTAAGAGTAATAGCTTTATTTTCAATTGCTTGTTGAGAATACTCTCCGAGCCTATTTAACCTAAGGGACAGCTCCGATCTAATTCTAGGTAAAGAAATCTTATCTAAATCTAATTTAAGAGTTCTTGCAATGAACTTAAAAGAATCATGAATTTCATCACTATTACTGTCTAAAATTTCAGTTCCATAAACTTTTACATGATACTTTAGAGAAGCACCTAATGTATCAATTACAGCCAAGAAAACATGAGTGCAAAAAGCAGTATAAGCAAACGCATTGGCGCAATTTTCTTCTATTCCAGCCTTTGAGAGAGAGCGGATCATTTGCCCCCATACTAAATCCCCAGGAACATAAACTCCTTCATAGTGGATATCTTTTCTTATATCGTCAGCATCTTTATGACTCCAATTTGGAAGTATATCTAGGCTCAACATTCTTAATAATGTTGTTTTTCCACTTCCTCTAGGTCCAAACAATAATGTATGCCCATTAACGGCCGTTTCTTTAAATTTATTAGAAGGTACGAAAGAATTAGCTATTTGTTCTGTTTTTAAATGCTTGGCATTATATGCATTTCCAGAATTCATCATGATAGACCTCCAATCCTAGAAAGAGATACCAGCTCGGAATCTGAATTAATATCCATATCTATATTTAACACCTCAAGCTCCTCTTTAAGATGTTCAAAATCCATAGGCATTAAATAACTAAGATCAGGGATCTTACTTACTACTTTGTCCCAGTCAATGGAACCGACAGGTGGTACTATGTTTTGAATATCTTGCGCAATTTTTTCCAGTGTACCAGTAAATCCAAACCCAACACCTGTATATATACCATCCAATTGACTTTTAGAAATGGCCCAGTGATTTCCCTTCCAGCTCCAAGCATTAACCTTTCCTTTTAAAGGACCTCTACATTTTTCAATATTTAATTCGATAATATAAATTTGATTATTGAACTCTTCACCAAGAGAGTCTTTATGAGCTGATAATGTTCCAGCAGCAAAAACGGGAATCCTTTTAGAACCACCATAGGTATATTTTAAAGTAGCATGATGCTTATGACCGTGAATAATAATCCAATTGCCATACTTACTTAGCATATTGATCAGTGATTCACCACCATACATTGTATCGTATTGACTTAGCCCTTTTATACTATGAGGAATCGGATGATGGTGACAGAGGAAAATACTAGGCTTAAGGTTTTTCTTATCATGAATGCTCTTTAAGTGTTCCTCCAACCAATTCAATGTTGAATTAGCTATTCGGCCTCTCTCATACTCTTTTTTCAGTTGATTATGCCTAGCACAACTATTAAAAATAACTAGACGATAATCATCATTCTCATCATAAAGTAAGTAGTCTGAACCAAAATAAAAAACCCTTCTTTCATGGGTAGTTTTTGTACAAGACTCACTATTGATTTTTAAAGGATAAGGAGGACTAAGAATTTTAAGGTTTTCAATTAAATCGGTATACGAATCTAATTCTCTTATTGGATTATCTAATTGGTCTATACCACGACTCTCAACATCATGATTTCCTGTAGCAACAGCCAATAGCTCACATTTAAGGCAATCACTTAACTCTTGAAGCTTTTCCCAAGCAACTTCAAGACCTGATTTATTAGCATGAGTAGTTATATCTCCTGGGCACAACAAGATATCTGCCTCAAGATTATCTGAAGAAATTTTTTTTAATAAAGCAGCCCAAAGTCCAGAGTGAAATTTTTTACTTTCGTTAAACGCCAACCAAGACATATGGCCTGAAGACTTTGATTCCTCAACAAAATGAAGATCACTAACAACTGCAATTCTTAAAACCTTTTCATCCATGACGCTTCTCGAACTTACCACTAATATATGTAATTAGATAAAAATATTTCCCTAGCTTTACTTCGTGCCGTTGTATTACATGAAACATTTCTCTGCACAGAGATCTCTTCAATATACCAATCAGAAAGCATCGACTTCAATGATGGACATTCAAAGTATGAAATTAAAATCTTAACCCCTCTCTCCGTTGCCAATCTAGCTGAACTTACAAGGCGCTCTAAATCTGAAAAACCAAAAGAGTCTAAGCCATATTCCCCTCGATTTCTTTTAGTTAAATCAATGTAAGGGGGGTCTAAATAAACAAAATCACCAGATGAAGCTTCCTCTAAAACCCTCTCAAAGTCCAGGTTATAGATTTCACAAGATTGAAGTCTTTTACTAAATGCATAAAAAACCTCCTGTGTAGGGATACCTAGATTGCCCTTTCCTCTAGAGACATTGAAACCGCCTTTTCTGTTTGTACGGTAGACGCCATTAAAGCAAAAACGGTTCAAATACAGGAACCTAGCAGCACGAGAGAGCTCATCCAAGTCAGTACAATCGAGTCCTCTGAGATGATAATAAAGGTCTTGATCAGCAGGGATACTCTTGAGTAAGCTCCAAAGTTCTACAGGAAAATCTTTAATCATTTGATATGCCTGTATCAAATGAGGGTTTATATCCGAAATGACAGAAATCTTCGGATCCAGATGTAAAAAGAAAACCCCAGAACCAAAAAAAGGCTCATAATATATATTAAATTTCTTTGGTGTAGCTAATTGCAAATTAGGTAATAGCTTTTTCTTGCTTCCAGCCCACCTCAATATAGGTGTTTTTCCTGGAATACCTGATATTTGACTGGTCTCTTCTTGATAGAGTGAATCTGCTACTTCCCAAAATTCAGCCGATTCATTCGAAAGTATGTTAAATACTGACATGTTCATCATCCGTAACTTAAGTTAATTTTTGTCTTTCTGTCAAAGCACACACGTCATCTATTACATTTGCAATAAGCAAAGCATGCTCTTGGGTACCATCCCAATTCCGATTCAAGGCATTAATTAACGTTGTATTAGAAGACGAATCCACTTGGGAGATCAGATTCAAATCAACTCCAAATCTATTACAAAGCCTTTTAATATCCCCCCCCCAACGAGCGAAATTCCCATTTATAAGGCGACTGATACGGCCTTGATCCAGATCTAACTCTTTAGCAATTTCCTTCTGAGTTAACCCCGCCTCTTTAATCTTCTCTTTGAGCTTTCTTAGCAGCCAGTTTTTTTCAGTTTTATTCATAATATTACATATAATAAACATAAATATTACATATAATGTATATTATGATCAAAAAACATGCAACTAATTCCTAAGAATTGAGCTAAAAAAAGTTGCTACAAGAATGGTTAATATTCAGATATCTGTTTAACGGAGTGAAGGATGTAGATATGAACCTACTGACAACAATTAATATTCTTCAATGATCTATCAGACACTAACTCCAGGTACGATACTAATAACGTAGAAAGGTTTTACACTACTATCGTGTGAGACTTCTCGGATATCTAGTTAAGTTCTTATCACCATTGTTTCCCCTTTCACGACAAGAAATATGCAGCAGCGCTCAAATACATATTGTAGGGCCTTAATTAGTTGATAAAATTAAATGCATTTTAAAGAGATGAACTTGCTATGCGCTTTGTTGTCATCAGCGACACACACGGAATGTATCCAAAAGTAAGTGTTCCCGATGGGGATGTATTGATTCATTGTGGTGACATTTTAGCTAGAGGCAGATTATCTGAAATTGATACGCTGAACGGCTGGTTAGAGAGCTTACCCCATGAACATAAAATCATCATCGCAGGTAACCACGATCGCTGTTTTCAAAAGCACCAGCAGGAAACTCTTGAAAAGCTGACTTCAGCTATTTATCTACAAGATAGTAGTGTGGTTATTAATGGCTTGAAGTTCTACGGTTCGCCTTGGACACCTGAATTCTATGATTGGTATTTCATGCTGAATAGAAGGGAGCGAGCTGAAAAATGGAAGCTCATTGAAGAAGATACCGATGTCCTGATTACCCACGGCCCACCCTTCTCAATCCTTGATCAAGTTCTTGAAGGTGAGCATGTTGGGTGTCCTGAGCTTTTAAAACGGGTGAAAGAAGTCAGTCCTAAATACCACCTCTTTGGGCACATTCATGAGGGATACGGAATGGTTGAAGATGGTGATACCACGTATATCAATGCCAGTTTAAATAACGTGAAATATCGGCCGGTCAATATGCCATGGGTTCTTGATATTTCTTAGTCCTACCGGCTTGAGATTTGATTCACTGTCTACATCTAAGATTTAAACACCCCCCTGCAGTATTAACTCTATGAGAGTTCAACTTCTCTGAACTTGAGGCCCTTCAAATTATTCTGTTTAACCAACTCATAAAACCCACCTTCTACATCTGCACAGTATGTTGTTAGACCAACGCCCTTAACACGAAACAACCCTCGGGTGGTAATTGCATCAGAGTTCAACACAAGCTTGTTGAAACGACGGGTTCTGCTTGGCTTTCCATTCCTCATATTCCTGGTGGATCGTTCTTCATCAAGAGCTTCAAGGCACGACAAAATGTGCACAACATGCCATGCCTCACCATCTAACGTAAGAGGTAGCAATTCACAAGAGTCCTTTAAGCTTGGTTCTAATATTCTCGATACCTTTTCAGGAATTGCGAATATTGTAGCTCCCCAAGCAGCTATATCCGGTACTGTTAGTCCCGTTTCCCCAGGTACAATTAACCAATCTACATGCACGGCCTCCCAGTCCTTTATCTTTGGTGTTCCATCCAGTATGTAGAGATCACCCGTTGTTAATTGTACTGACATCTCTAGTTCTGTTTCCTGTAAGATCAGGTAGTTATTTACATCAGCTGTGACAGCAAAAACACGCTTACTCATTTGGCCCTCAAGTTAATATTTTCTTAATTCTGTGTACAGAGGGGAGGTTCCATCCTGTAGGCCTTCAGTGAAGGCAAACTCGAAAAAGAAACACTTGTCGCAAATTTTGCAATAACTCCGCCAGATGGAAAAACATCAATGTTGCGAATCATTAAACGAATACGAAGACTACGCCACCATGTGTAAAAGTAACGTTGTTGATACAGCGAGTCTAGATAAGCCTGTTAACTAATGAATACTTAGTATTTCCAACAGAGCGAGCAATGACACGTCTCGGTTTCATGAGGCTGTTCTCTCTAACTGTGCATCAACTCTCATCTCTGTTTTCATAAAACCCATAGAATGCTCACCTTCTTATGACTCATTGAACATCTAATGCCCGGTAAAGGATTTGCCGGGCGAGTCAGAATCCGACAGAGAATCCCTAAATCAAGCAATAAGGGATTGACCAAGGAAGTATTAAGGCATGGATGCAAGCCAAATGATAAAAATACACGCAGCTAACGGTGAAAATCTTTTCTTTTGTCGTGAGGATAAGCGCAGTGACCTAGGTTCTCAAAGAACATACGCAACGGTCTCTGAGGCTTATTCCCATTTGATTAGTTTTGTGGGATTCTCGCGAAATCTGAATCTGCCGGGCCTGATTGACGTGCTGGAGATGTTCAGCCCCAAGCAGAGTCAGGGGCTGCGTTTTACGGTTGTGACCCGAAACACACAAGTGGCGATTTGCCAGCAATTGGCGACCCTTTTGGTTGAGGGTGAGATCAGCATGTACGTTGAACCTCCGGTTCAACCGAAAATCCAGTATGCCAGCGACTTTCAAAAAGCGCCCGTTCGATCTCAATCTCTGTCTAAAGGCGGCCAAGCCACTTCAACGGAAGACTCCGAAACTCTTGATAGTTCAAACCCCGAAGCTCAGGCGACTGACCAGACAGGTACCAATGCTGCGGGCCAAAATGATCAAGCTAATAAAGACAAAATCTGCCAAAGTGACCCGGTGGCGATGTCCAGTGGTGAAGAGATTTTGGAGCTTTTGGATTTTGAGCTGGATGGCCCCATGCCGATTCGTTGGGTCAGGAGTTATCGTTCCAGCCAATGTCAGGAAAACATCGGCCTTGGCCATGGTTGGCGCAGTAACTTTCATATCCAGCTTGTGGAAGTCTTTGAAGAGCTAACGGATAAAGAAAAGCTCAATCAGAAAACCCCCGAACTGGAAACCCTGCTTCTTATTGACGAGGAAGGCAGAAGGCTGCCTTTCCTGCCTGTGCCGAAAGGCCAAACCAGCTATCAGCTCTCCGAAGGGCTGGCGCTCCACCATGAAGAAGGTGGCCGCTTCAGGTTGGTCAAACCGGACAACACCCATTGGACGTTCGTTCGACTGAATGGTACTTGGGTTTTGGATCGGGTCAGTGATATCCATGGCAATCAACATCGTCTGTTTTACAGCAGTGCCGGTCGCCTTACGCGCATTGACTTAAACCCGGCCTGTGGCATTGAAATCAGTTATGACCACAGTGGTCACCTCACTCAGATTGTGGCTGTTCGGCATACTGAGCAAGGCATACAGCGACATCCGACGCCCTTGGCTCAGTACCAATACGACACCAATAATGATTTGATCGCGGGTACTAACGCGCAACAGCAAACCGAACGTTATCATTATCAAGGGCACTTATTCACCCAACGTGTTCGCGCCAGTGGCTTTAGCCATTATTTTGAATGGGAAGGCGAGGGCCCTTCGGCACGCTGTGTTCATAACTGGGGCGATGACGGCCGATACGATTACCACTTTGAATATGTGGATGATGAACGTTTAGCCATCAGCACGGACGGTCGAGGTCAGGTTTGGAAATTCTGGCACGACGAAGAAGGCAGGCTGATCTCAAAACAATCGCCATCCGGTCATCAATGGCAGTATGAGTTTGACCAACACGGTCAAAAGGTGGCCGAACGATCGCCAAACGGTGGCACCACTCAATTTACCTACAATGAGCGTGGCCAGTTAGTTTCGGTTCAGTCGCCCGATGGCGCGATCACTCAGTATCAATACAATGGCTTGGGGCAACGCATTGTTACTATTGATGCTGAAGGCGGTGTTTGGCAACAAGAATATTCCGTGGTAGGTCATCTGAAAAAGACAACTCTGCCCAATGGAGCCCAAACTCAATTCCGCTATAACGAACAAAGCCAGCTGGTTGAAATAGAAAGGCCGGACGGTGCGTTGGTTAAATACCGATGGAATGAGCAAGGTCAACTGCTTGCCCGAGCAATGGGCGAGCAGCTCTTTCGTTACAGCTACGATGAACTCGGCCGTTTAAATGGCGTGCTCGACGGCAGTGGTGTTGTCACACAATACACTCGAGATAACAAAGGCCAGTTAATCAGTATTAAGGCCTATGAGGAAAGCGACCCTGACAATACTCAAGAACAGCGCTTTCAGTACGACGATTCAGGGCGCTTAATTCAAAATACCGATGCCCAAGGACGAACCCATCAATATCAGTTTGAAGGCCTAAGCCAACCGACTAAGCAAATCCGGCCTGATGGCAGCTGGCTCCATTATCAGTACGATAACGAACGCAACCTCACCGGCATCCAGCGAAGTGATGGCAATGAATACCTCATTGAATACGATGGCGAAGAACTGCCTACCAAACTAACCGGCTTTGATGGTCGACAACAGAGCTTAAAATACGACGGCGAAGGCCGTTTGATTGAATCAGACGATTGCGGTGAAAAAGCGGTTCGTTTGAAGCGTGATTTACAGGGCCGAGTCACAGAACAACTCGGACGCAGCCACAAAACCCAGGAAACGCAAAGCAACTTCTTTCAGTACGATAAACTGGGGCGCGTAACCTTTGCCAACAACGCAGACCGTAAACTGCGTTTTCAATACGACGCGAACGGTCAACTGCTCGAACACTGGCAGGATCAATGGAAAACAGAACACCAATATGATCAATCGGGACGACGTACCCAAACGCTTCTGCCTGACGGTCAAACCGTTCAATTTCGATACGACAAACATGGCCGCTTAAACCAGCTTGGCCTGAACGATCAACCTCTGACCTTAAGAAAGTTCGACCAACAAGATCGAGAAATTGAACGGGAATGCAGCAATGGCGTACTGCTAAAACAATCGTTTGATGCTTTCGGGAAATTAACACAACAAGAATGGCATAATGTTGATCAAGTTGAGCTTGCAGAACAAACACAACATCAAGAACTGAACGAACATTCGGCTATCAATCAACAACGCTCATACGATTATCAAGCAAGTCAGTTAGTTTCTATTGAAGACAGCAGGCTCGGTAATAAACAGTACTCCTACGATGAACTGGACCAGTTGCTTGCCGTTAAATATGATGGGGCAGGCACTCAATCGACGGAATACTTCGAATGGGACAATTTTGGCAATCCTTCAGGTGAGAATGCTGTCATAGAGAATGATCGCCTGATCAAGAAAAACGGTGCAAGTTACCGATATGACCCGTGCGGAAACCAGATTCAAGCAGATTCTGGTAAAGCAGACAATGAAGCCCCGAAACAGCAAACCCGAGAGTTTGATGGTTTTAATCAACTCCGCCGATTAAGAAACAACGGCAAAGTTAACCACTACCAATATGACGCCCTGGGCCGAAGGAGCGCCAAACTCACAGAGCAAGGTAAAACCGATTACCTGTGGGACGGTGATCAACTCATTGGTGAACATCATCAAGGTAAATTCCGTTGGTACATTTACCAGCCAAATACGTTTTTACCCATTGCGCTGGTTGAAGAAGGCCGGGTTTATCACTATCACCTTGATCACCTTGGTACTCCAATCAAGCTGACGGACAACCAAGGTCAAACTGCCTGGCTAGCAGATTACAGTGCGTTCGGTGAAGCACAAGTAACCATAGAACAGGTTAATAACCCGATCCGTTTTCAGGGGCAATACTTCGATCAAGAAAGCGGCCTACACTACAACCGGTTCCGGTATTATGACCCGGAAATAGGGCGGTTTATTCATCAAGACCCGATAGGGTTAGTGGGTGGGGTTAATCATTATCGGTACGTACAAAATCCCATTAATTGGGTTGATCCATTAGGACTACTGTGTAAGGAAGGTAAAGCAACGTTAACTGCTTGGCTCGTTGCGGCTGAAGTTGACCCTCAAAAAATAGTTGGCGCGATTGATGACTCGGAGTTGTCAAAAGTAAGAGTAAATGGTCTGGATTATGAGCTGAAATTAGACCGAGAAAATAATGGCGTTGAGCTGATTAGTCTGGATGATGGTTCTCAAGAAAAGATGAGTGCAAAGGATTTTGCAGCAGGACTGGATTTGGATGGTCCAGAGAATAATGAATTTAAGAAAAGAGCTGAAGCAGATTATAAAGCAGATCCTGAAAATGGCATCTCTCCAGAAAGTAAGGTGATATATGGCGGTCGAGCCACACCTGATGGTGGGCGGGACTCTACTCAATCAAAGGTCTTTAAAGATCCTGAAACGGTACATTTAGATAATGACTCATCGCGTAAACCTGTTTTTGTGGATGGTGTAATGCTTCCGTTAGCAAGTACTTATGGAAAGTCAAAACCAGTACCAAAATTAGAAGAAGCGGCTGGAGTTGCTTCAAGAACTCGAAAAGGACGTACATACAAAATAAATAAAGATAAAAATGGTATGCCTGAGTTTACTGTATTTGAAACTTATCTTGGAGATGAGCATATCAATTCTGGAGATGAAAGTGCTCACTTTAGAGCTTCAAATAAAAGGCTTGGAGAGTTGCTTATAGAAAAGCCAGAACTGAAAGAAGAATTGGGGCTTACAGAGGTCCAATATAAACATTTAACTAAAAATCCTCCATCTGCAGATGGGCCTAAAGGTTTAACATGGCATCATCATCAAGACACAGGCAAAATGCAGCTTGTTGATGAAGAATTACATAGAAGTTTTGGTCATGTTGGCGGTATGGAACGATGGGGAGGGGGAAGAGGATAGATAACTATGAAAACGATACAATGGGAAGAATACCTTGAGAGGAAAGATTTACAAACTTGTACTCGCGAGCAAATAGAGAAAGAGGAGAAAGAGGTTGGGTTTATTTTCCCTGAATTGCTAAAACAAATAATAATGGAGCACGGAGGGCAAAAACCAGTTAATTTAATTCCTAAATATGCAAATGGAACAGATATGTCGATTCCGTGTATTTTCCACGCATATAGTAATGATAAAGAGGATTACGGTTACACTATTTCATCTGCAACTGAGTGTTTGGTAGAGGAGGATTATTTAAACTATGTTGTTTTTTGCAACAAAGGAAATGTATTTGTATCGCTAGATTATAATGTTAGGCCTATTGATCCCCCTGTCGTTATGGTTATAAGGGATTCACTTCCTGATGACCCTGATCATAGGCATTTTCTGGCAGAAAACTTTCATGAGTTTTTAGATAAGTATACTGTTTAATATTGATGGTTTTGTCCCGTCGGCCCAATCGGTTCAGTGATGGGGATGTCAAGATTTCAGAATGTAATTTTGACCCAACGAAGTTAGCAGGTTAACCATGAAAGTAAACAGGAAGCATGATCCGGAATTCTCTAAATTTGTACCGCTGGAAGAGTGGTTGGAATATGGTAAAGAAGACAAAGACCTTTGCCTGATAGATTACATTGATGGCATCGCTTGTGGCCTGAAATCGCTAGCATTTTATGAAGACAACACCAAAGACAAAGTGTTATTTAAATCCAAATTGCAGGGTGGCAATAGATTATTTGGATCAGATAAATTCAAACAATTGTGCGACGATAATGATCTACGTGGTTTGCGTTACGACGAAGACTTAGTCGGCGTATTCTGACTGTCTTTCTTTGCTTTTTATTATAAATCCAAGGCCTTCCGGTTTACCTACAAAAAACAAACGCATACAAAACAAGAGAGCTAAGACTCTCTTTTTTGAGCGAGTAATAAAGTTTCATACGAGACCAGTTAATTAACTGATTGAAGTTATATTATCCATAACAAATTCAATTGTAGTTGAGTGAATCACCTCCGGGAATGTGATCTTTTAGAAGGAAGCTTTCTAGGGTGCATATTCCGGCCCATCATGAACACCCATTCTGGCGCAACGTGAACACCTATTCTGGTTGATCGTGAACACTCAATCCGGTCTCATCGTGAACACTTTTTACTGGTTTCCAGAATAGGTGTTCACGATCCAGAATCCTTTCGCGCATTGATTTTCTATGACTGCTAGCCTCTTCAGTTTTTTGACTGGAGACGGCAATGCCAACCAAGAGAATATCAATGCGAAAATTACGAGAAATATTGCGTCTTCGTTTGCAAAACGAACTCTCCTTACGCCAGATCAATGGCAGCTTGAGACTTAGCCTTGGAGCCGTGCAAAAAGTAGCTCGCCAGGCAGAAGCGTTAAAGCTCGACTGGCCTGCCATCGAGAAGCTTAACGAGCAGGCGCTTGCCAACCTGTTTTATCCCGAATCTGACAATCGTGTGTCTTCAGAACTGGTCATGCCAGACTGGACTGAGGTGCATCAAGAACTCAAGCACAAAGGAATAACCAAACACCTGCTCTGGGAGGAATACACACAGCAATACCCCAACCGGAGTTACAGTTACTCGCAATACTGTCACCACTACCAAGTATGGATAAAGAAGCAGAAGCGTTCTATGCGCCAACTTCATAAGGCCGGTGAAAAGCTGTTTGTTGATTATGCCGGCAAGACGATGCCTGTTGTCTGCCAGAGTACAGGTGAAGTCCGTTTTGCTCAGATCTTTGTGGCCGTGATGGGTGCATCCAATCACACCTTCTGCGAAGCGACCTGGTCGCAGAGTTTGCCTGACTGGTTGAACAGTCATGCACGAGCCTTTGAGTTCTTTGGTGGTGTACCGGAGATGGTGATCCCAGATAATTTGAAGAGTGGTGTCACGAAAGCATGTCGTTACGACCCTGATCTTAACCCGAGCTATCAACAGTTAGCCGCGCATTATGGGACGGCTATCGTGCCTGCCCGGCCGCGAAAACCTCAAGATAAAGCCAAAGCCGAAGTCGGCGTTCAAATCATCGAACGCTGGATACTGGCTCGGCTTCGTCACCATACCTTCTTCTCTCTGGCTGAGCTAAATCACTGCATTAAAGCCTTGCTAGAGGAAGTGAATAACGTTCCCTTCAAGCAACTCCAAGGAACACGTAAGCAATGGTTCGAAAGCATCGATAAACCCGTTCTGAAACGCTTGCCTAAGCATCGTTATGAGTATACGGACATCAAACAGGTCAAAGTAAATATCGACTACCACATCCAGTACGACCAACACCTTTACTCCGTACCGCATCAGCTTGTCGGCGAGCGTTTGGAACTGCACGCCAAAGATAAATTAATAGAAATTCACTTCCAGAATAAGCGCGTCGCGAGCCACCCGAGAAAGCGCAACGCTGGCATGACCACGAACCCAGAGCATATGCCAACTCGACATGAGAAACAGCATAAATGGAACGCGAACAGGCTCATGAACTGGGCTAAGGATCTAGGTGATGATGTTCTGATCTGGGTTCAGGTACTCCTCAAGCAAAAACAGCATGAAGAGCAAGCTTACCGAGTCTGCCTAGGCTTATTGAATCTCTCCAGAAGTTACCCAGCAGAACGTATCAACAATGCCTGTGCCATCGCCAATCAGCATCACCTCTACCGATTGAAGCAGGTCAAAAGCATCTTACAAAGCAACCAGGACAAGTTGCGTACGAGCCACACAGACCAGCTTCCACTACTCCCGCAATCACACGAAAACATCCGTGGTCCGCAAAGCTTCCACTAAAGGACATTCACATGACAGAACAAATAATCCCCCAGCTTAGACAGCTTAAATTGAGCGGTATGGCCAGTGCGCTCGCCAGTCAGCTTGAACATCCTGGTACCTACGAGGGGCTCTCCTTCGAAGAACGTCTGCAACTGCTTGCGGATCATGAAAGTCAGGATCGAGAGCAGCGAAAACAACAACGCTTATTAAACTCTGCCAAACTGAAGATCGCAGCAAATGCACAAGACATCGATTACGAGCACCCGCGAGGCCTGAAACAATCCATGATGGCCTCGTTACTTCAATGCGACTGGATAAAGAAATATCAGAACCTACTCATCACCGGCCCCTGTGGCAGCGGTAAAACGTACATCGCTTGTGCGCTCGGCAATACAGCCTGCTTGAAAGGTTATCGCGTAAAGTACTATCGCATATCCAGACTGTTGCTGGAACTGGCGCAATCAAAAGCCGATGGAACCTACAATAAAGCCCTTCAGGCCTTAGCCAAAATAGACCTGCTCATACTTGATGACTGGGGGCTTGAACCCTTAAAGGCGGCTCAGCGGAACGACTTAATGGAGATTATGGATGATCGACACGGAAGCACGTCCACAGCGCTTATCAGTCAACTTCCAACAGAAGAATGGTATCAATCCATCGGCGATAACACACTGGCTGACGCCATCTTGGATCGTCTGATGCATAACTCTCACCGAATCAAGATGAAGGGAGAATCAATGCGGAAAATCCGTTCAAAGTTGACGGATGGTGAACACTTAGGATAAAAAGACCAAGAACCCAATGCGCGAAAAATCAGGTGTTCACGATCGACCAGAATCCATGTTCACGTTCGGCGGAATATGCATAGGGTTCCACTCAGTGAACTCTTGCTCATGGAAGCGCTTATTCTCCTTCAATGATATGGCTTCATCTGTCCAACCAAAGCGATCACAAATCGGAAGGATATGAGATAGATCTTTATCTGTTGCTTCCTTATATTCACCACTAGTGGAAGTAGTCATCATTTCGAAGAGCTCCAATGGGTAACCCTCTGACTGAGCAAACTGAGCAACCCTGCCAGCTATTCGGAATCCGCCTACATCCGTATCCCCCCAATGCAAAACCCGTTTTGGTTTTGTAGCTTGAAGGAGCGAACAATACGCCTTTATGAGTGACGGTGTTGGATAACCTGCGACATACAAGATCAATAGATCATTTGGATTCGATGGGCACTCGGCAATCTCATTAAAGGTAGCTAGGTTCTCGACTGTCAATATGGTATTGATTTGTGAGCCACTAATTGATATTGATGGATCCGGGCGTATCCCTAGGTAAGGTTTAATCAATTGGGTTGTTTGATTGTTAATCCTTACCTGAGTACCGGCGGGCCCGCTAATCAGCATAGGCTGCGGATGTTTGAGTAAACCCAAATGCTCAAACACATTATCAGGGTCGCTCTCTTCAACCAGATATGCAATTGGCCGCCGTAACGCTTCAATACGCTTGGTATCTTGAAACAATTCATTGCTTAAGCGCCTGAGTAAGATTGTCTGGCCCTGATCCGCGCTTCGAGCATAGTCCACGACTTTAACTGCATCCAAAAGTACAGTCACTTGGTCAGGCTTCATACCATCTGGCTGTTTGCCAGAATTCCAGCCATCAATGACGTTGATAAGGGTTGGAAACCTCTTAGCATCAATCTGTTTGAGTTTTTCAACACCCTGTTTGGCGACAACCCAAGGCAGAGGGTCTCCCAGAAAGTATGAAACCTGTTCAGGGTCGATCATTGTGATGCGTTCAATCTGACCTTGACTGTCAGTAAATCGATCCCATACAACGTCTATTGCTTTACTTCTCTGCAATGGTGCAAGCGTCGCATGATAATCTTCCCGGTCTCGATATGTATCTAGATTGAAATACTCGGGAACAGAAGAGAGCGTAACCGGCAGAGATTGTCCATAAAGCGATGGATCTGGATCCAAAGAGTCGGATTTGAATACTTGATTAGCAACACGCTTAATAAGCCGCCGAAGAGTTGAATGGCAAGCTCTCTGACCATTCGATAATGACTGTTTCATTATTCATCCTCAAATTCTTCTTGCAGTTCTTCCACAGAGACTTGAGGCACCTCAAGGCCCAATTGTTCATAGGCATCTATAACTATCTCAGGATTCTTATCGGGCACATCTGACATCATCAGTGCATTGGCTTTAGGCGTATATTCTGTCAATTCAACTAAGAGATCGACACCCTCACGATCTAAGTCATAAATCATTCTGGAAACAGGTAGAACTTTACTACGATCATCATCTGGCGCAGCCATAACTAGCTGTAAACCTAGGCTTTGCAGAAACTCACCAGTTGCAACACTATTATTGGTATCCATACCATGAAAGGCTTCATCCAGACATATGATGCCACTACCTTGTTTCTGGCCCTTACGATCTTGCAATCTGTAGGCTTTGGCAAGAGCCGAACCAGCCGCCACATACATTGGCGCAATATGTTCACCATTGGAGCCAGCGCCTTGGCGGTTACTCATTTTGTCGACCACTTTACCGTTGACCAAAATATCGAGGTCATACTGATAGAACTGTCTGTAATCAAGAACTGAACGGGCACTACCCACTTCAACCGCTTGATCAATCAAGTCATGAAATAGTCTATCAACATCGTCAGAGTCACTGGAGAATAATGAAAAATTCTGTTCGCTGTTTGCTAGCTCTTTTATATGGCGTACCAACGCTTCGTGTTGCTTCACAACGGTACAGGTGAACCGGTATCTCTCACCCCCGGTAAATGCAGGACAGGCACTGAGGATTTTATTCCTCTCTCGCTGCTCAAGTTCCATTTCCTTAAACCGATCATACAATGACATAGCAATGTCAGTACGTAGCGTTTCTTCAGATGCTAAACGTACTTCTTCAGCTTCTTTCTCATAATTTTGCAACTGAGTATCAAAAAGGCGCGTTTTTTCTTTCCTGGCGAGAGCAAAACGCTCTTCCCAGTTCATGAATTGAAGCTGAAAATCTGGATTAAACTGGTTAAAGGCGAAGGTTGCTTTATTTACAACTCGATCAAATTCTTTATTTTGATATTCACGACGTCGTCGGACTTCTTGCTGGCGAACCTCATAATTTGCAAAACCCTCCTCTATTTCATATTTCGTAGCATCCATTTCTAGTGTATCTAATAACGGGTTTTCAAGAGCAGTTCGTTCCGCTGCCTGCACATTGGGCATTTTAAGCTTTAAAGAATCTAAGCGGATTTTGTTATCTTTTATCTGACGTTCACATGCTGCAGAAGCACGGTTTGCTTGTGTAAAATCTTCATCCGCAGATTTAAAATCCTTCTCGGCTTTTGCAAATTGTTCCCGATAGGTCTCAAGATGGGATACATCGATATCATCGATTTGCTGTTGATTCGTCTCAATCTTGGCACGCTCACGCACTATATTCTGTCTCGACTCATCATCTCCAATGAAAGAGCCCTTGGCCATGGCGTTCACGAAGTCTGTCACGCACTGAAGACGCTTTTCCTCATGATTAATTTCCTCGGCAAGTTGAATCTGGTAAATAGACAGTTCTCGGGTATCCTCATCATTTTTACCCAACCTGAGGTCCTTTATTGAAAGCACGCGAATACTCTTGGTCATCCCTCCCTGAGTTAGGGTGCCATCCACAGTTAGTGCTCTTTTGAATTGTGTCAGCTCGCTTTCGGTAACCGCCTGTCGCATAGAGCCAAACTTGTGCGCAAGAAAGCGATGGACAACGTCATTATCTGTCTCAAATAATCCAAGGATGTGATCATCAGATAAATAGTCTGGATTAACATCATTCAAATGCCTAGGCTGAATAATCCCGGCACCAACTAGCTGATAACCGTTTTGCCGCGCAACACGCATCAACTTAATCGCAGACTCTATCTGATGCTCTGGAACAACTAAGGCTTCTCTATCACTTCCCAAATAGGACTCAATAACAGGAGCCCACTGAGGATTCTGAACTTTAACTAAGGCACTCATTGGGGTTGAATCAATACCATTTTCAGAGAGAAGATTGTTTAATGCAGCTGCAGGCCCATCCAGAAGCCTACCTGTTCTTTTGGCTGCCTGTATTCTCCCTTTAGTACTCTCAAATTCTACCTTCTTACTTTCTAACTGCACAGTGAGAAACCTTTGTCTTGGAGCAGCTACATCTAAGAGCTTCTTGAGATGCGACTCCATTTCATTCATAACTTTGTGCATCGCTTCCATAGACTCGGAGCCAGCTTGCTCAAAGCGTTCCTGAACACGTTTAAGCTGACTTTTGTTCTGGCTCAGCTCTCCCTTTTCAAGTAATGCTCGTGTAGCTATCAGAATATTATTGAAACGATGGCGTAAAGGGTTTTCGTAGGCTTTAATCAATTTCTCTGCAGATTCGATTTCATTTTGAAGACGCAAACGAACTTGCTCAGTTTCATCTGCTTCCAACAACCCCTTGTAGGTGGTCATACGTTCCTGGGCAACGTCGCGTTCGTGACGACTAGATTCAGATTTTTGATCTGCAATGTCTTTTGTCTCAGCCAGCTGCTCAATGCTTTCCTCTATCCTATCCAGCATCTCACTTATCTGTTCAACTTCAAAGATCGCTTTAATTGCTTCGAGGTTCGCAATTTTAACCTGATGTCGTCGTGCCGCCTCATAATCCTTAACGATCACCATCAGCTGCCCAATTTTCTCCTTAGTTTCTGTGACCAAATCTCGAAGCTTAATAAATTGATCAACCTGCTTCTGGAAGGTCTCGATGTCTACAGGGTTGGGTTCTACAACGTAATCGCGAATAAATTGATCGACTGAATCTACATTTTTAAGCGTCATAGACTTCACAAAAGAAGACATAAAGCGCGTTGGGTCAGGCATGCGTTGGCCATTCAATGCATAGAGTAACTCCGATACGTATTCACCTGATTTATCCGTAAAGGTAGGAGTACGACCAAGTTTATCGCTACGTTGGCGCGCGTTATGACGAAACTCGGCAAATTCGATGGGCCGCTCATCCTCACCTTCAATCACAACACAGTCGTTTGCGGTGATATGTTGTCCCGGCAGTACAAACAACCCTTTCACATCGTGATCATCACGACCTAGCTCAGCCTCAATGCACAATCCCGCCGAGAGGACTCCGCCAGGTTTTCCATCGTCAAATACCAACACGATATATGTTCGGGCAGCATCTCGAGCCCGGCCTATCACTTCGCTGTCATCCTCTGGGTTTCTTAATAGACCAAGACAATAACCAGATATTTTTCGAGCCTTTTTTGAAGAAACTGACTGTGCATTATAGTGCGCATAACGCTGATTCCCACCGAGCATCGCGATCTGAATAGCATCTAAGGTACTGGATTTACCACATCCGTTAGGACCCAGGAAAGCAACAGAACCATCCACAGGAAGGTCGGCCTTTTCATGGAGATAAAACTGAACTAGCGTGATCTGTTTGAGTTCTTTCATGATTCAACCTCCGGTCTATTCTTAGCACCTTCAGGTTCAAATTGCTGAGCCGCATGCGCTTTTAAAATTGCCAAGGATTGCTCATTCACCAAACTCTGTATCGCTGGCAGGACCTGAATAATCCACGGGTTCTCTACAGAGTCTTCATTTCGAACCATGCGCGCCAATCCCCAACGACGCATCGTTTGAAACAAATTATCCAATCTTGTGATCGGCTTAATTTGAAGCTCTCTTTGGGTCGACTCACTATAAGCCATCTCTAATTCATGAATAGTTACCGATGCTATTCCTTTATCCAAAGTGCCCGTTTGCATATGATGGTCGTAGATTTTACGAAGGACTAAAACCAATAGCGTTTGATCAAGTGTCATCTTGGTCATCTCTGGATACCTCGGAACACACGCCACGTATTGAAAGGAAGTATTGTGATCAAGCCGACAACCGAACAAGTCTAGCGCCTTGGAGTACTCGTTCTCATAGCGGGAAACTAAATCATATGCTGAACGTTGTTTAGGGTTTGATTGATACAAAACTTGCTCATTCATCAATCGCAACGCAGCTCGCTGAAAATCAGACTCATCACAATACTTATCAAGCTCCGCTAAGCGTTTCCAACTTACATTCATTGTCTAGCACCTTTTTTGATTCTCTTCACCTTTACGACCGGGCCAGACATATACTCGTTTTCAAAGCGATCCTCGGTCAGCTCAAATTCAAATTCTCGAAATACCTTGTTCAAACCAGCACTCACTGCTCTTGGGTTATTTGCTTTTCGCTTTGCAATCACTCCGAGACGAGTAAACATCGCAGCCATACACAAATCGTTGATCTGAGTAATTGGAATGGAGTTATTCGATATCTCTTGTCGTTCTCTTATATGTTCACTTACGTAATCAAGGATCTTTTTCTCACTGACTAATCGATTTCCTTTCATTATTTGACGCAATAGCCTTCGGACTTGTTGCTCAGGCGACAGGATATGCTTCTGTATCTTGGCACCTCGATTGATCCTCGGTGGTGGTGCGGGTAACTTCAACATCGCTTCATGAAATAGATTTCCCGAACTAAATCCCAGAGAAAGCTCAGGTTCCTGATCTACAAGTGACTCTGCAGTATTATTGATGACCATTAATACATCATCGATCTTTTGACTGAAATCACCTTGAGATCGCACCTGATATTCCAAATATCCCAATGCCTGATCATTCGCTTTACTGACAGAATCCTTCAAGCGCGTCAGCATGCGATCCACTTGCGACAACCCCATCACCTTGCGAATATCCGCTTCAAGTATCTGATCAGCTTCGTCATCATTGGCAAGCCGCAGATTTTTTCGATACCAGTTACGTAGTTCTTTTCGCTTTTCATCTTCATCTGCAATTTGACAGACCATATCAATAATGTCCCAGCGAGCCGTCAACGGGTGATTCTTTGAAAAAAGCTCTGCGTAATCTCCGATATATAGAGACGAGATATAATCACCGAAAAACTTTTCCAGAAATGTGCCCGCACTTTTCTGCTTTCGAAACTCCTCGCTCGCTTCCTCAACTCGCATACGCGTTGTATTCAACATTCTGAGAAGAGCGGAACACTCGCGCGCTGCAACTTGAAAAACACCTGCGTTATTTTTTGGATCACCATGGACCTGCGCAAGATTGTTACGTATAGATTGAACACGGCCACCAATGAATTCGGGGCCTTGTTCTGCGAAGTTTTTTAGCAACTCAAATAAACTCTGTACTGTTGGTCTCATAACTACGTAATGGACAAAACCAACCCGGTCCAGCGATAGCCAACGGTTTTCTAATAGCTGATTCAATGCAGAATGGGCTCTAGCATTCAGAGGTGTTTCGATTTCTTCAGGTGACGTTTCATATTGTTCATCCCAGCGAAAGAGAAATGCTTCAACCGAAACTATGACACGTTTTTGCGTCCAGCCGTCACCCTCAGGCTGCTCAGACTCTGGAGAAAAGAAATCTAAGTACAGGTGATCGAGCAAAGCCCAATTTCGTCTGGAATGTTCATTTGCACCCAGCGTACGAAATATTTTTTCAGGGACTCGATCAAACAAAGAAACCGATTTGTTTCTATCCATAAACATTTCTCAAACTATTTAAAAATCAACCTTCAGCGAGACATAGAACTTTTATTTCACACCACTACTACCATATATCATCAATTCGATATATTATCCAAAAAGATAACTTATATATTTATATAACTTATCATAAAAGATAACAAGTAGCGAAGAAACACGAAATGCCAGCATCGAAACAAAACAAGCGTGATACTCAATTTCAATTTATCGACCTAGTGCTTGCATACGAAGGTGAAATCTCGAATGCTCGAATTCGTGAACGCTTTGACCTTGCAAATGTGCAAGCTTCACGAATTATTTCATCATACAAAGAGGCTTATCCAAACAACATTGAACTGAAATCTGGAAAGGGGCGTGGCAATTACTCTATAGGTAAAGACTTCATTCCTATGCATTCCAAACTAACTATTGGAAATTATTTCAACACCCTGTCTTCAGAGAAAGTTCATTGTCCTTTTGAAAAAGTTGAGTTTGATTTTACAAATATTAAGCCCAGTACTTTTCGCTTATTACATCAATCCATTTCTAGCAAACAAACACTCAACGTATTTTATCGTTCAATGCGCCAGCCTGAAGGAAGCTGGCGAATGATCTACCCAACCGCCTATGTTTTTGCTGGTAAACGATGGCACATCCGAGCCTACGATGATGATTCACAGGAGTATCGTGATTTCAATATTGCACGTATAGAGAAAATTGAGCCCGGAATTGTTGTATCAGAATTGCCACCAGACGAATACTGGAAAAGCTATGTCGAGCTCACAATTCTCCCTCATCCTGAGCTCAGCGAATCTCAAGCACTATTGATTCGTGACGAATTATTCTCAGGTGCGGCTAGTCGCAAAGTAACAACTCGCAAAGCACTGGTGCAATATGTGATTCGTGAATTAGAACTGGCCACAGACCTTGAAAGTGATAAGCCACCGCATTTCCAAATCTACTTACACTCAGAAAAATTAGTCGAACGTTCATAGATTAACGACACTAAATGTGGGCGAGTAAGAAAAAAGTGCATAGTTGAATCATACTAAATTGATTTGTGATTTATTACGCGACTAAATCAGTCATCAGAGCCGTACACATAACCATTTCTTTTTAAAGGAAAAGTATCAGATCAAGTCTAAACTAATTTATTATAATTCATGCATTAAGCTCCTATCTTGCTATAAAGATTTTAGTGAGTTTATTGCTTCTAGTTAATCTGTTGAGAATACTTAATTAAAATAGACTTTAACCGGGAAACTAATTTGGAGATTTCGCTTGTAATTTTTGGATTGCTCACCTTACTATCGCTTTCAAATTCACCGCCTGTAGACAAGTCATATAGCTCATCAATAAGTGCTAGAATTTGTTTTGAGTCACTTGAATTTTTGATTGATATTAAATTGCAAAATTTTTCTAAACTTGTTCTTAATACTAAGAAATCAGATTTTATTTTTATCTCCAAGAGCTTCATTTCTTTATTGTTTGTATCTTTTTTTCTCTTATCTTTTATCCTTTCTGAAATCCAGTAGCTAGTAGCAGACGACTCAAAAAATTCTAAAAGCTTTAATGCAATATTGGAATAGTGAGCTTCCTTATTTACTTTATTTACATTTTTGAAATAGATTAAGTTAAAGATAAATACGGCTAAAGCTGCAACTAAAGCCCCAGAAATTCCTGAGGTGATTTCTAAACCATATGAGCCATCAGGTATTGTAGTAGCAACGTTGATCAAACTATTACTTTGATTCTCGAAAGTTGTTTTTAGTAAATTTACTGCGTTGCTCAAAGCATCAATATTATCGGAAATATTTTCTAAATTAGAGAGTTGAGATGTGTGCTCTGGTAGATCTTCATTTAACTTGGATATTGTTTCTATTTCTTCAAATGTTTCTCTATTTTGTATGATACTTTCAGATAAAATTTGTTTAATACTTGAAAGTTCAGCTTTAACATCAGTAGCTATCTCTTGGTTTTCTTTCAAATATTCTAGTGTTGAGTGTTCAAAGCTTTTATCTAACGTAGGAATTGAACTTGAGTTTATTTCATTATTTACATCCATGTGTAGATTCTCACTTGAAATCTTCTAAGAATGATTTATCGATTGAACCTTTGAACTTTCCTTCGTTTATTGCAGTCTCTTTAGTAGACTCATATTGCTCTGAATTATAAATGGCTTCTTTTATATATTGCTTTATCTTTCTTGCATAAAATTCAAAATCAGAATCATTAAAGTCTAGATTTAAAACTCGATTGATGTAGTCAGATTCAAAGTAGCCGTGTTTTATTAATCCGCCGAATGCTTCAACTAGAAATGAAGAGCCATACCCTTCTACATTTTCATCAATATTAATGGTTAAAGGTTTGTTTAGTTTAAGCAGAGGGCGTAAAACTTCTTCTCGAAATTCTTCTCCGCTACCGTCACCATCAGTGTAATATCGACCAGCAGGATCATCCGAAAATTGTTTTCCGATGTATAAAATCTTCATATATTTATACCGTTAGTTAAGCTTGACATTCCAAATTATTAACGTTCCATTGAGAGGCCTTTTCATACCCTCCGCCTTAGAGTATTCCTTTCCATTTTCAATCCAGCATTTATATAGGCCGTGGTAACTGAAAATTGATAAGTAGCCTTCCCCTCGCTCTCTTATGAACTCTAACAAATCTTGTAGGCCTTTGCCTCGGTCATTTTTGTCAGTACTTGTCCTATCAATTGACACTGCAGCTTCCAAAAGCTTTGCATGTTTTGCCTGCTCGGCTATTGGAAGCTGTAATTTTGAAAAGTAAGATAGGACTTTTTCCCATATTTGTGATGCCGGTAATGAGTTTGGGATGCCTATACCTTGATCAAAGAATGCAACTTTCATCTCTTTGGATTGTTTATTATACGATCCTGTTAAATACCATGACTTTTCTTCGCATAGCTCTTCGTCTGGGTAAGCATGGTGGGTAACATTGGTTACTGCTTCAGTTAAGCCGCTATGTAAAATGGTCCACTTTGCAACATTGTCTCCGACAAGCTTGATGATTTCTGCTTTTAATTCTTTCTTTTTTGCCTTAGCTTCATCAGAGTTTCCACATTGCCCTTTGACATATCTTACAAAATCTACATCAGGTGAAGCACTTGTTTCGGTATTTTTTCTACTTGGCTTATTTTCAAAGAGGTCAAAGAATCCTAGTTGTTCAAACTGGATAAAAATATCTTTATTCCAATTTTCAACTTGAGGCTTAAGCTTTTTTCTGATGGAAATATTCCATTTAGACACTTCTGCAGTTAGAACCAATGCGGCTGATGTCGATATACTTGCTAACTTATCAAAGTTTACACTTGCTAATTTAAGAGCTTTTTTAGGTAAATCAGTTTTAACATTTTCATATAGCGATGTGAGCTTTCTAATTGCAGTTAAGCACTGCACGGTAGAGTCGTACTCATTTGAGAAGTTCATCCTTTCTGGCAAATGAACAACAATACGATTACGTTTCAGTTTTTTACCATTGAATACATCAGAAATAACTAAACCATGAGTTCGTTCGTTTTTTATCCAGTCATTTATTTTTAACCAGTTAAATCCTAACTCTCCGTTTAAGTTGTTGTCTGTATGTCTTTTTCTCTTAGTGGTGGACCCTAATATTCTCTGTTTAAGAACCCTTTTTACGTCTCGTATTCTTTGATCTCTGGTGATCTTTTTCATTTTCCTTAATTTCCTATGAGTAGGGTTTATAGAAATGAAAACCCATGAGTAATTTCGCAAATTCTTAGCTATTGTGGTTGGGCGCCAAAATAAGCTAGCCCCAACAATGTCCTTTATCCAATCGACTAATTGCCTGATTGTCCAACCCATATTTAAAACAGTTTTTCAAAAATCCTATCAGCCCACTTCTTAATATCATCACTACTCAGGGCACCACCTTCATTTTTAGTTTGTTGATGCGACAACCCAAGATAATTTCCGACACCTATGGCAGAGTCCAAATATTTTGTGGGCCAACTCAAAGAAGCTCTAAGTAATTTCTTTTCTAATTTCTTTATGAAGTCTTCCAGATTTTTCAGCTCAGATAAAAGTATGACCATTGTGGATAAGGGTGTCATATCCGAAGTATCAACTTCCAAGAAAAGATACGACTTCCCATTTTTGGCGACTTTAGCCACACTTAGGCACCTTGGATTACCTTCAATTCTATGTTTTTGGCACTTTCCAATAGCAGGAAGCTTTCTCAATGGATAAGTGATTACGGAACATTTATGTGTGTTTTTTAACCTATCCAACATCTTAAAATAGCTTTTGAATTTGCCCATATAAAGATCAGTGTCATCGGTCTGGTCATCAGCGTTTTTCCACTCTGCACTTGGTTTATTCCCACCTGGTCCCTGTTCACCAGGATTAACTTCAGAAGAACCATCGGAGCCTTCATCCCCCTTCTTATTAGTTCCTCCTGTAGGTTTAGTTCTTGTGCTAACTATTCGTGTCTCTATAGCTTTTTGATACTCAAAAACAAAAGTATCATCAATCAAGATGATAGGCGCTGACTCATTACTTTCTTCATCGTCATCATCAACGTCAGGCTTCTCTGGCACGCCGCCACCAGATCCTCCCCCCGTACCATCGCCTTTACCACCAGAAGATGTTTTAAACTTAGGGCTTTGGTACTCTATATCGTCTGGCACTGATATGGGTAAATTCATAATATGAGTGATTTCATAAGCTATAAAGTGGCTACTATCAGAATCAAAATTTCCTTTTAACGTTAATTGAACGTCAGGAAGCGCTGGCGGCTGAAACTGGAACGTCCAAAGTCGATATTGGCCAAAAGACCGCCCGTACTCTAATTGATATTGAGCAATGCTGTCATAAGATCGGCGTATATTGTGATCGGTCAGAATCCAAGTGAGATGGCGTCGGAATACTTCATTCTTGAACAAGTCAATTGGGCAAGTACATGATTCAAGTACATGTATGATGACTGAGTTTTCGTCAACCTCTTGAATCGCATATTCATTGTTTAACACGTCATGCACTAATGAAGACCTGGATAAATACGCATTATGGAAGAATAACACTCGTGCAAGCTCAAACTGTGGTAAGAAAATCTTAGTTCCATCTTCTGTATGAAACGTAAAACAAAATTGATCGCTCTCTTGAAATATTTTTCTCTCTAGAGCCTTACAATCTTTAAAATACCCTACCGACCAGTTCGCCGTGGAATCAATTTTAATATCAAGTGATTGCCGCTGAATAAAGTTTTCTTTAGTCGGGTTAAGTATCTTTTTCCTAGCCAGAATGGGGGCAAACGAAAGGGAAGTGGCTGATTTTCCCTGCGCTTTAGGAGGGTAGGTGCTCAAGTTTATCCCCCAAGAAGAGCCTCCTTGCTTAATAAAGAGGTCACCAATGCCATTTAACCATGTATCTCGTTGAAAACCTTTGAGCGTATAGTCCTTCAAAGTCGTATTACTTCCTTTAGAAATTGACGAGCAAGATCTGTGAGCCGAGCTTCACTTAATCCTGAATTCCGAAGAACTCTCCATCGCCTTAAAGCTCTGTTATTTTTACCTAACTCAATGATCGTACAGGTTATTCTTCGGATTTGATACTCAGAAACACTCTCAGTGTACAGATCAAAAAACAAACGACACAGCGGCAATAAAGATAAGTGCTTTTCCAATGTTGCTCGTTTTCTTGACTGGCTCATAAACCGGGCTTTTGACCATCGAGGGGACTGTAGTTCTAACTCACTTTGATTTCTTATACCTATTAGCTGTTTGACTAAACACCTATCTCTATTTTGCCAGCGAACTCTGAACTTTTTAGCACTCCGAGACTGTTTATGCGATTTATTAAACGCCATCAACCAGCTTCGATCATTCCGGTAAAGCCACGCATAAACACCACCAAAACCAGACCGTCTTGAAACATTGACTCCTTTCAACTCGACATGCAACGACCAGGTTAGACGTTTCTGTTTAATCTCGTCTTTAGAAACGGTCATAGAGGAAGGGGGTTTAGAAACGACAAAGGTCTTGTAATGTATTGCCTCTAATAAAACGCCTTTTAAGTCCCTCTTTGAACGGATTAGTGCTTTGAGAACAACCAAATGTTCTAAATAGCTGAATGCTTTCCTGTGTTTTCTAAAAAGATTTTTTAACCAACAACTTTCATCATGTGTCAAGCCCAGCTCCTGGCTTTCCAACCAATATTTTCCCCAATACGCCTGTATTTTATTAGCAATGAGCTCATGTAAAACCTGATGACCACGGTTAAGTCCTAACTCATAAGCTAACGCCTTATAGTACTGCCCCCACTGTTCAATAGCTGGAACTTCACTCGCTTTTAATGCCAAAAGCTCTCTAACGCCTTCAGCTAGCATTCCGCTTTGCCAGGTATCTTTTACGGGAGGGTCATCCTCTGTTTCATATAACGCTGCGGCCTGAAATAAGTTTCTATGATCTGAATAAAATCCGATGCTTGTTTCGTGAAGCGCTGTTTTATGAATAGTACACGAATCAACTCCAGTGACTTGCCATTCTCTTTTCCAGTACCGCTCGCCATAAAATTTTTCTTGCTCTTCAAAACATTTAGGACAATATCGAAGATGTTGTGGCCTGCTCACTCTGGAGGCAGCAATACCAGTTATTACATGTGCAGAATTTTTGGGAGCATTGACCAGTTGATCGACTAACCGTTTTCTCCTCTGTTCTCCAACGAAAGGAGCATATAAAGGAAACAGAGTATGATTATATAAAAGATCTAATGGTCGAATCTGGAGTTCAGACGGATAGAGCTTCGACACAAGCAAAATATGGCCAGGAAGGTCAACCGTTGCGATGATTTTGGTATCCTCAAAGACCTCTCTTAAAAGTTCTTTCGGGGACGTAATACCGGCATGAATTCCATACCTTGCAATGGTGCTGTAAAGCAGCTCATCAGGATAAGGTAATGGAAAACCTAACATAACTAGCCTACACGTTTTAACCACTCTACCATATCAAATAAATCTTCCCCTTTATTCAATGATTCATAGAACTGACCTGGTTCTGCCTGAGAAAATTTAAATCTAAGGTCCTCTGAAGGTAAAGTATGCCAGTCTGATGCTCTAACCTTTTCTGCTTTCGGTGTGTTTAATTCTTCTTTGGATGGATTCTTATACCAGTCCAACACGATTGGTATCATATCTCTAACAGATAAATCCGGATGTGCTTTAAAAACATTTTCGACTAATGGCTGAAGTAATTTTGAATCACATTCCAAAGCGATCAATAAATTGTATAGACGCAGCGCGTTCTCATTTCCTTCAAAAAGAGGCTTGGCTTTCTTCCGATCTTGCTGAGTAATAATGTCTTGCCTGAGTTCTAATAAACGCTTATCAATCGATGTTAATTGCAGGTCAGAATACTTTACGATTAAGTCGGGATCACCTTTACGTAATGCATCTAACATTGGGTGTACAGGCTTCAACTCTTGCTCATACACCTTTTTCAATAACTGAACAGTAACACGCTCAATCTTGGTTGAAATGGCCCTCAGTTGAGCAAGTACAAACAGCTTAACAACGATGTCGAGCACGCCTTGTGACAAATCAAACCAGCAATCCCTGATTTCTTCGCTCAATACCTCTTCGCGCTTGAGTAGCCACTGGTATTGCCAAAGTTTATCAGTAAAAGCTCTCCATTCAGTCCTCTTTATTCTTCCTGTTTTAGGATCTTGCTTTGAGAGCCCTTTATTCATCGGTTCCCAAAATAAAGACCCAAACCCAGCGCTACGTCTACCAGCTTGCAATTCCATTTCAAAGATTGGACGAGCTTTTGGAGTACCTACCATAACAACAGGAACACCAACCACATTTACCAACGCAACGAAAAACTCGAGCATTCTCTCATCACTTACTGTACGACGAATGTTTAATCTCTGAATTTCATCAATAACGATGACACCGATAGCACGCTGCGTTGCAACTTGCCCCATTAATGCCAAAAGCACTTCAGGACTGTGGCGTTTCCTTCCATATTTCTGCTCGTAGTTAGTGTGCAGTGTTCGATCAACTTCGCGGAAGAAATTGAGACATAAGCTCTTTAAAGAACCATCTGATGGGCATTCAATTCTCAGGTAAGTGAGCTGTATAAAATTATACTCTTGGTGATAAATCACCTGTGGGTAAGTGGCTAGAATTCGATTTATCGTGATACTTTTCCCACTACCAGAGCATCCAATTAAAGACAGGCTTCTTGCTGTTGACTTCGCTTGGGTAAAACGAAAATTATCCATTTCACCCGACATAATTCGTTCATAACCAGCCTGCATGTGCTGGTTTAAATTACCGTCAGCGAGATTACGTCCCACATAGCCGGCTCGAATCATAATGGATAACTTTTCTTCTAGCTGGATGTGGCCAGATAAAGGCTGAAAGAATTCATCCAAAAGCGAACAAATTTGATGTGCTCTTAACCTCCCATTGATAAAACATTCCGAAGGGTTAAAATCAATTTGTCCACTGAGTTTTGCCTTCAAATCAGGCACGTTCATAATCGGAGGCAAAGCTTCAATTAATGGATTACCACGATAACGCTCAATTTGAGGATCTGAGTACATTGCACGCACAAAATTTTCAGGTAAGGGCATATTAGTCATCCTCCCCAAAAAGCTCATCAATGTAATCAGGGAAGTCTAAATCATCATCCTTCGCTGTTATGTACACAACTTCTGCTTCGGACTCCTTCTTTGTCGAATTTGGGCGATAAGCGTTTTCGGATCGCTCTTTTATCTTTTCTTTCGCTTTATTGCCATTAATCGCAGCAATACGTTCAGACTTAGGAATTTCAGAGGTATCAGGGGATGTCTGTGCCGCTTTTTTGATTTGCTCTAATACAAATTCTTCATGCTCTCGTTTTTTAGAAGTCGCAACAATTCCCGCTTTACCATGAGTTTTCTTTTGAGCGTCTTCCACCTGCCATACATCCCAGAAAGACGCACCTTTATATTGCCTAGAACGCTCAGCCAGATTACAAATCCAATAATGTTGTGTATTTTTTTCTGGCAATAAGTAGATGTGGTCTGCGCATGCCGGATCATAAGCAGCTTCAATAGAAGCAGGTCGTTTTACATTTTTTCCGCGATGCATCCAACCACTTTGGATAACTTCTTGGGATGTAAAATAAATCCCAAATACTCTTACCCCTAATTCTGAAATAGTTGCTTTTACCCTTGGTAAAAGAGCAATTCTTAATCCATCTTCTGAAGCAGCTCTCAAGCGACCTGTTCGATGCTGCAACCCCCAATTCCATAGATGGATAGGAGTACTGGGTAAATCCGTTGGCATGTCTGCATCACGGTCATACTTCTTTAGAACTGCATATTTATTATGATAAATCACTGATGAAAGTAAGATCTTCGTAAAATCTAAAATTGAAATTTTTGAGTCCAGCCGATAATCCTTTCCACCTCGTTTTTTAATCTTATTACCAGTTACATAACCTGGTGCAAATGGAGAAAAGTCAGCCTGAATTGTTTTAAAATTTCGTTCAACAATCCCTTTGGCATCGCCACGATAAGAAGGGGTATTTTCAATCCTAACTGCAAAAATGTTTTCCAGGTTCTCAATCTGATGGCCAAGCAATTCTCCTCGATCAGCTAGAATTGCATCTGGCAAACCTATGGAAGGCCAATCATCACTACTAATATCAAATCCTAAGTTCTGGCAATAACTCGTTTTGTCTACCATAGACATATAGAGGGCCTGCATCGCTGCAGCATAGGAAGCATTTTCAAAACCAATGTAGAACCCTGCTACCATTCTGCTAAAAACATCGATCACCATATAAATCACTGGTCTACCGACAATATTGCCACGTTCACTGTCTGATACGAGATAAATATCCGCAATAGTCGCATCTATTTCGTACCGCGAGCCAGGCCCTAATACATTAGAATTTGCAGTACTATGTAATGGACGAATGTCCTTGTTATATACAATTTTAGAAACTTTCTTTTTAAGTATCTCTGACTGAGAATATTCTCTCTTGTAGAAATGCATCATCTGCCAATTAGTAGGCAGTTCATCTTCAGGCGTGTCTGGAAAATACGTTAAATACATGGTCTGGAAACGCCTATACGCATAAGAAATGGGGTGCTTATTTTCCTCACCTTTATCATTCAATACGTATTTATCGATGACAATTCTAAATAGACGTTCTATCTCTTCATCAATTTGAGCTCCTGTACCAGAAGTATCCTTGCGCGGCCGTCCCAACTTTTTACCAGACGCAAATCGGCGTTTACCTTTACCACCTGAATTCTTATAGTCTGGCAACAACGTATTTGGGGTTTGACCTCTCTGCCAAAAACGTCGTGCCAATCGATAAAGCGTTTGTTTGGTGGAGCCTTGTTCTTCCAAAATTTCATTAATAATTCGGTTACGGTGCTTCGGCAAGTAAAAATCAGGGGAGTCAATCAGAGGCTTAATTAACTGATAATTCTTATCTCTCTTTACTCTGGCTGTTGTTCCTTCTTCAGGCACTTCAAAGATTAACTTTTGAAAAGGATCATCCACCCGTTCTAACAGCTCACTCTCAATAGAATCAAGCAACAGTTGTTCAGTTATAAGCTCCGGAAGTGCTGAGTCATCATCAATATCAATCCAGACAATATGGTCTTCAACGAACTCCAAAACACGAAACCGCTGTTCATTGACTTTCAACACTTCATTAAGCCGAAACATCATAAGCCTCCTTAATAAATAAGAAGTCGCCTATTCCGATATCCGACAATTTGAGTTTCCTTGCAGGCTTAAAAATATCAAACGTAAGATAACGCTTCGCCAATAAGAACCTCATTTCATAAAGAGATTCACCGAGTGGCAAGTCATATGCCATGTCGAGCTCTTTACAAAGAGCTATTAGTGATTTGTTTGGATTTTTATTCAGGTGATATGCAAAATACTCAATTTGCTGGCGAGCATGCTCTTCAGGTATTTCTTCTTTTTGAGAGGGGTAAAGCCACTGAATGTTTTTTAATATAACTTCAGGTATTTCCCGCTCTGTAATCAAATACCAAGGAATGGATTTGGTTTTCCAGTATTGTTTTTCTATCTCTAACTTTTCAACTGTTCGAGCGTCGTTGATGGCATCAGAGTACTTAGCTTGCAGTGCAAACTTAGGTTCAGGTTTAGAAGAAGAATCCACTAAAAAATCTGTGGACATATATTCATCGTATCCTCCGATACCTGGATGATCAATGCCAGAATCAAAAGATAGCTGCCGGGTCACGTCTATTTGTAAGGGAAATTGCTCACGAATTTGTGTGACTTCGCTGTGCCACTCAAGCAATAAGAAAACAGCAAGTTCAAGGTCAGAAAATAGATGATGAGTCCGCTGTGATTTATGGCCAAATACACGATGTACTCGACCAGCTGAAGGAAAATCTCTAACCGTCAACCAAGGCTTATAGTCTGCATGCTGACCCGCACCTCGGCCTTCCTTTATCCACCTGGCAGTTTTGACTTTCGAAACAGCTGACTTTTTGGAGACCATAAAAAAACCGCTCTATCTGATTACATTTTAAGCATAGATAGTGCGGTTTCAGTATGCAACTTTATTACTTGGTATGATACTTTATTACTTAGTATGAAACTTTATTACTCTCCCACATGTAACTTTATTACTTAGCAGGTCTTATTCGACCGTTACACTTTTGGCTAAATTTCTCGGCTGATCCACATCCGTGCCTTTCAATACAGCTACATGATAGGACAGCAGCTGCAATGGAACAGTAAACACAATTGGCTCAAGAATCGAGTGCATCTCATTCAGCGTGATCGTATGGTCGTCTGAGTAATGACCTACAGTTTTGTCATCTGCCACAACAAACAACTGACCACCACGGGCACGTACTTCTTCCAGGTTAGAACGAAGTTTGTCCAGTAATTCATTATTCGGTGCTACTGTGACTACAGGCATATCCGCATCAACCAAGGCCAACGGCCCATGTTTCAGCTCGCCAGCGGGATAGGCTTCTGCATGAATATAAGAAATTTCTTTGAGCTTCAAAGCCCCTTCCAAAGCCACCGGATACATAATACCTCGGCCTAAGAATAGGGCATTTTGCTTATCTGCGAACTGTTCAGACACAGTTTGTATGGCTGAGTCCAAAGTCAGAGCATCAGACAACAGCTCAGGCAATTTGTGCATTTGACGAATCAATTCGGCTTCGGCGGTTTCTGCCAGGCCGTTACGACGCGCCAGCGCGATCGAAATCATCAGCAAAGACACAAGCTGTGTGGTAAAAGCTTTAGTAGAAGCAACCCCGATCTCAGGGCCGGCATGCGTCAATATGCACAAGTCCGACTCTCGCACCAAAGAACTGCCTGGAACATTACAAACGACTAAACTGCCCATAAGGTTTCGTTTTTTAGCTTCTTTTAAAGCAGCAAGCGTATCTGCAGTTTCACCTGACTGGGAAATGGTAATGAATAAAGTACCGTCGACCAATACCGTCTTACGGTAACGATATTCACTGGCCACTTCGATATTGCATGGAATGCCAGCCAGATCTTCTATCCAATATTTAGCCACTAAGCCAGAATGGTAGCTGGTGCCACAAGCAACAATCTGCACAGCCTTTGTCTGATCAAACAATTCAGCCGCTTTAGGGCCAAAAGCCTGTTCTAACAATTTGTCTTGGCTGATTCGGCCTTCCAGTGTGTTTTTAACCACTTCCGGTTGCTCATAAATTTCTTTGAGCATGTAATGGCGATATTCACCTTTGCTGGCCGAGTCAATTCCATGTTCGAATTGAGTAATGGGATATTCCACTGTCTCGCCACTGGCGTCATATATTGAAATGCCGTCAATGGTTAGCTCAGCCACGTCACCATCTTCTAAATAAATAAAACGATCCGTCACTTGCAACAATGCCAAAGCATCCGAAGCAATGAAGTTTTCGCCCGAACCTACGCCAATAACCAACGGGCTTCCCAAGCGCGCACAAATCAGGCGGTCAGGATTGGACAGTTCAATAACGCCTAATGCATAAGCCCCTTCAAACCGTTTAACCGCAAGTTGAACAACGTCCAATAAGTCTTGTCCCGATTTCAATAAACTGTGCAGCAAGTGTGCAACAACTTCGGTATCTGTGTCCGAAGTAAATTCATAACCTTCAGATTGAAGCTCTGCCCGGATTGTTTCGTAATTTTCTATGATTCCGTTATGAACAATCGCAAGGTTAGGGCCACCATCCTCGAATGAAATATGAGGATGGGCATTACGCTCTGTGGGCTTACCGTGAGTTGCCCAACGGGTGTGAGCAATACCAAGGCGACCATCTAAATTTATACCTTCAGCTGCCGACTCAAGATCAACCACTTTGCCTGCCGCTCGGACACGTGTAATTTTGTCACTTTGATGAAGAGCAACTCCAGCACTGTCGTAACCACGGTATTCAAGACGCTTCAGCCCTTCAATTAAGATGTCCTTCACCGGACGTTGAGCTATTGCTCCTACAATTCCACACATATTAATTCCTACCTAAATCCTTTTATTTATTTTTAACAGGACGATTCCATGTTGAAATATTCTTTTGACGACTCCGAGCTACCGCTAATTCACCTTCATTAACTTCTTTGGTGATGATAGACCCAGCACCAGTGGTACTGCCTTTCCCAACTTTTACTGGTGCAACCAAACAGGTATTCGAGCCAATAAATACATCGTCTTCGATTTCAGTTTTAAATTTATTCACTCCGTCGTAATTACAGGTAATAGTGCCCGCACCTATATTTACACCTGAGCCAACATTTGCATCGCCCACGTAAGAAAGGTGATTAACTTTACTTCCTTCCCCAATCGAGGTTTTTTTAGTTTCAACAAAGTTTCCGATTTTTGCTTTTGACGCTAATACAGTTCCGGGACGCAAACGGGCAAACGGTCCTATATCACAGTTTTCACCCACTACGGACTCTTCAATCATTGAGTTCGCTTTAATGTGCGTTCCTTTACGAATCACCGAGTTCTTAATAATACAATTTGAATCAATCACAACTTCATCTTCGATGGTCACTGAACCTTCCAGCACCACATTAACGTCAATTGTAACGTCTTTACCACAGGAAATATCGCCACGCAGATCGATACGAGAAGGGTCCCTTAACGTCACACCATTAATTAAAAGTGACTCGGCCTGAACCTGCTGATAGATTCGTTCAAGAGCTGCTAACTGAACCCGACTGTTTACCCCTTCCACTTCCCAAGCAAAGTCAGGCTGCGTTGCAGATACCACTTTACCTTCCGCGACGGCCATCGCAACTAGATCGGTCAAATAGTATTCTTTCTGAACATTATCATTAGAAAGATTTGGTAACCATTGCGCTAACAGCTCAGTTTTAACCGCCATGATGCCTGTGTTTATTTCTTTTATTTGGTGCTGTTCAGACGTTGCGTCTTTGTGCTCTACAATAGCTTGTACTGAATTATCTGAAGCTCGTACGATACGTCCATAACCGGTAGGATCTTCCATCTCAAGCGTAAGAAGAACTAAATCCTTATCCTGAACTTCTGACATCAATTTCGCTAATGTCTCTTTCTTTGTCAGTGGTACATCGCCGTATAAAATTAAGGTAATACCAGTTTGATCTTTCAAACCAGGCAAGGCCTGCATCACCGCATGCCCTGTACCTAACTGTTCTGCTTGCAAATACCAACGAAGATCCTCACCGACTAAAGTATTTTTAACAGTATCTGCGCCATGACCAACCACAATGTGCATAGTCGCTTGATCAAGTGATTGCGCTGTATTAATGACACGCTGCGCCATAGGTAAACCGGCGATTGAATGTACTACTTTTGGTAAGGAAGATTTCATCCGGCTTCCCTGGCCGGCAGCCAACACAACGACATTAAGCGTCATAGAATTTTCCAAATATGAGTTTTGCAATAATAAATGCAAACATTATACATGGGTTGAAAAGGCAGGATAGTTTTAGAGTATAAAATCAGTAATTGAAACAAAAACTAGACGACAATCATTGATCACAAAACAACCAGGCAAAAAAAACCCCGATGCGTAGGCATCGGGGTTTTTGTTTGCTCTTACGAGCGAATAAGGCGCTTGACGATGACCTACTCTCACATGGGGAGACCCCACACTACCATCGGCGCGGACCGGTTTCACTTCTGAGTTCGGAATGGGATCAGGTGGTTCACAGTCGCTATGGTCGTCAAGCAAAACAGGGACAGAGGAGATGAAGTTGAGTATGTCGTTTGACTCACTTATCATCACATTTTGAATACGGTATCTAAATCAACTTGGATTTATATCTGGATCTATTAATCAATGATCAAACTACTTTGGTGTTATATAGCCA
>NZ_BAABBN010000006.1:118213-121713 GCF_039537985.1 Litoribacillus peritrichatus | reverse complement strand
TGATAGGCTGGGTGTGTAAGCGTTGTGAGGCGTTGAGCTAACCAGTACTAATTGCTCGTGAGGCTTGGCTATATAACACCAAAGTAGTTTGATAACTGATATAAAGATCCAGATATAAATCCAAGTTGATTTAGATACCGTATTCAAAAGTGATGATAAGTGAGACAGTCAAACGACATACTCAACATCATCTCCTCTGTCCCTGTTTTGCTTGACGACCATAGCGACTGTGAACCACCTGATCCCATTCCGAACTCAGAAGTGAAACCGGTCCGCGCCGATGGTAGTGTGGGGTCTCCCCATGTGAGAGTAGGTCATCGTCAAGCGCCTTATTCGCTCGTAAGAGCAAACAAAAACCCCGATGCCTACGCATCGGGGTTTTTTATTGCCTGGTTGTTTTGTGATCGATCATTCTATTCAACATTAGTGAAACTTTAACGGTAGTTAAATCTGGGTGGCCTAAGTGTATTTCTTACACAGAAGGCAAAATCGATTATGATTCTTTGATTTATGGTTGCTGATTGAACACAATACAATACCCTTAATTTCTTTAGATATTTATTATGAATCAAGATTATCGGCTATTCGAGTTGCTCTCTGATGGTGAATTTCATTCGGGCGAACTTATTGCCAAAGAGTTTGGTGTGAGTAGAAGTCGAGTTTGGGCTTTGATTAATTCGCTGGAAAAGAAAGGTGTTCAGATATCAAGAGTAAGAGGCAGGGGTTATAGATATGGCGGTGGTTCAAAGCTAATAGACACTGATTACCTGAGGCAAGCGTTAGCAGGTATTGATCTTCACTATTCTGTGGAGTTGGAGTCCACTAATGAATTTGCAAGAACGATCAAACCAAAGCAATGTGCGCTGGTTTTAACGGAATATCAAACTTCCGGGAAAGGGCGTAGAGGTCGTCAATGGTCCAGTGGCTTTGGGCAAAATCTAATGTTCACTATGAAAGTGAATGAATATGATAGCGTTCATGGACTGGAAGGGTTGAGTCTAGTTGTTGGGCATTCAATTGTGACTGCCGTTGATAATGCGCTTGGCTTGAATGTTCAAGTCAAATGGCCTAATGACATATTGTATAAAGACAATAAAATTGCTGGTGTATTGATCGAAATCCAAGGGGATTTAACAGGCGCCTGTAATTTAATGATTGGTGTGGGTTTGAACGTTAATGATGAACCTGAATTAGTTGATCGGAAAGACGTTACTTCTTTGAAGGGTGCGAAAAATAAGACGATCAATCGTACAGGGTTATTATTGAATATTGTTAAACAAATAGAAATCGATTTAGCCCGATTTCAGGCGTCTGGTTTTACTGTCTTTAAGGATAGCTGGAATGCGTTTGATGCATATAGAGGCCAGGAAGTTATGGTCACACAAGGTGATCGTAAAATTGTTGGTGTTTCAAAGGGTGTGAATGACAAAGGGGCTTTGATTTTGGTGTTAGAGGGATCAGAAGAATTGCTGGTTCATGGCGGTGAAGTTTCATTGAGAAAATTAAATGTCTAAACTCTATATGGATTTGGGTAATACATCGCTGAAAGTCTTTAATGAACAGGGTGAGCTGTTAGGTGCGTATAATAAGTATATGGATAATTGGGAGGAAGACTTTAAGCGTATATTTGAACCTACGTGTTATGTAAGTTGTATCCTGGCATCTGTAGCAACCAAAGCCGAGCTCAGTAAAATCAAATCATTACTCCCTGATGGGATTTCTTTGACAGAAGCGTCGTTTAATTTAGGTTTATGGAGCGTTGTACCTTGCTATCAAGATCCGAGCAAACTTGGCATTGACCGGTTATTGGCAATGGAAGCAGCTTTTCGAGAATCAGAGTCGAGCGTTGTTGTTATAGATTGTGGAAGTGCTGTGACGGTGGATTATGTAAGTCAAACTGGTTTTCATGAAGGTGGCTATATAGTGCCTGGTTACCGTTTGCAAATGGAAAGTCTGTTACGGGATACCAGTTTATCATTTGAAGATATCAGACCTTCTTTGGGGTTGGGTCAGAGTACTAGTGAATGCATCAGGAACGGATCATTAAGAATGATAACTTCCTTGTGTGAGTCGGTGATCGAAAGATATCAGCCTTCCGTTGTTGTTTTAACGGGAGGGGACTTAAGTGGTGATCTTAGCAGTTTGTCGCAGTTAGGTCGTCGTGACGACTTATTGGTGTTTAAGGGATTAAATTATGTATATAAATCTGTATGAGGGATTGTAGATATGTTGCTGAAGCGAGCTTTCGTGTCACTGGTTGCGCTTAATGCACTATTTGTTTTGTATGTTGTGATGCAAAAAAGTGCCTCAAGTGAAGAAGGTGTATCAAAAACATTTGATCAGCATGGTGAGGCCTTGGTGTTGGTGGCAGAAGTGTCAGCGATTCCAGTCAAAAAAGTTGTTGATGCGTGCGTAAGTGTTGGGCCCTTGGAGACGCTGGAACTGGCTCAGCAGGCTTATCAACGTTTGGCTGCAAGAAATGTAAAAAGTGAAATTGTTGAAAAAGACACACTGGCTTCGGTTGATTATTGGGTCATCATTCCACCGAGGCCTTCAGAACGTCAGGCATTAAGACTGTTAAAGCAGTTGCAGTTGGCGGATATTGATAGTTATGTCGTAACACAGGGGGATTATGCTAATGCTATTTCGCTTGGTTTGTTTACCGTGCAGTCTTCCGCACATAGAATAAAAAATAAAATGGTAAGTGCAGGGTTTGATGCGATTATTCAGGAGATACCTCGGCGTCAAATTAGGTACTGGTTGGAAGCTGAAAGCAAGTTAGGCAGCTTCGAAGCAGTGTTTCGAGATTTAAATGTTAAAATATCTGAAAAAAGTTGTAAAAGTCGTTGATTTTTAAAGAGAAGATGCATATTATGGCGTCCTCTTTAAGGGTGATTGCAGAAACTGAATAAAAAGCTTGCAAAGCTAAAAACCTTCAGTATAATGCACGCCACACAAGTTCGGGGAGGGGTTCCCGAGTGGCCAAAGGGATCAGACTGTAAATCTGACGGCTCAGCCTTCGCAGGTTCGAATCCTGCCCCCTCCACCATCTCTTTTGTGCGGGTGTCGTATAATGGCTATTACCTCAGCCTTCCAAGCTGATGATGCGGGTTCGATTCCCGCCACCCGCTCCAAAAAAGATTTAGTGATTGCTCATGTAGCTCAGGGGTAGAGCACTCCCTTGGTAAGGGAGAGGTCGCCAGTTCAATTCTGGCCATGAGCTCCATAAAAAATGGATAGGCGGCATTAGATTGTACGCCTTATTTGTGTATTTGGATTTTAATTTTTAGTGTTCTGGGGTATTTACGATGGCTAAGGAAAAATTTGAACGTTCCAAACCGCATGTTAACGTTGGTACTATTGGCCACGTTGACCACGGTAAAACTACTCTAACTGCGGCGCTTACTCGTGTATGTTCTGAAGTATTCGGTGGCGAAAAGGTTGACTTCGCAAACATCGATAACGCTCCTGAAGAGCGTGAGCGTGGTATTACTATTGCA
>NZ_BAABBN010000006.1:103391-118203 GCF_039537985.1 Litoribacillus peritrichatus | reverse complement strand
CGATTCAACGGATCGTCACTATGCGCACGTAGATTGCCCAGGACACGCCGATTACGTTAAGAACATGATCACTGGTGCTGCTCAGATGGACGGCGCTATCCTGGTGTGTGGTGCGACTGATGGTCCTATGCCACAGACTCGTGAGCACATCCTTCTTTCTCGTCAGGTTGGTGTACCGTACATCGTAGTATTCTTGAACAAGGCTGATCTTCTTGCTGAAGACTGTGGCGGTCACGGTACTGAAGAGTACGACGAGATGCTAGAGTTGGTGGAAATGGAACTTCGTGATCTATTGAGCGAATATGAATTTCCTGGTGATGATACTCCAATCATCGCTGGTTCTGCTCTTATGGCATTGAACGGTGAAGATGATAACGAGCTAGGTACAACTGCTGTTAAGAACTTGGTTGAAGCTCTTGATTCTTACATCCCAGAGCCAGAGCGTGATACAGACAAGCCATTCCTAATGCCGATTGAGGATGTTTTCTCAATCCAGGGTCGTGGTACTGTAGTAACTGGTCGTATCGAAAGCGGTATCATCACTGTTGGTGAAGAAATCGAAATCGTTGGTATTAAAGAAACGACTAAGACGACTTGTACTGGTGTTGAGATGTTCCGCAAGTTGCTAGACGAAGGTCGTGCTGGTGAGAACTGTGGTATTTTGTTGCGTGGTACTAAGCGTGATGAAGTTGAGCGTGGTCAGGTATTGACTAAGCCAGGCGCAATTACTCCACACACTAAGTTCGAAGCAGAAATCTATGTGTTGGGTAAAGATGAAGGTGGTCGTCATACGCCATTCTTTAAAGGCTACCGTCCACAGTTCTACTTCCGTACAACTGACGTAACTGGTTCTTGTGAATTGCCAGAAGGCGTTGAAATGGTAATGCCTGGTGATAACGTTCAGTTGTCAGTAACACTGATTGCTCCAATTGCGATGGACGAAGGTCTTCGTTTTGCGATCCGTGAAGGCGGCCGTACAGTTGGCGCTGGTGTTGTTGCTAAAATTACCGAATAAGATTCGATTGTTTTAGTGGTCTGATTTTTAATTAGAATCAGATAATGAAAAGGGAGGCTTTTGCCTCCCTTTTTTGTTGGTGATTGTAGGTAGTTGACAAAAAATGATCAGTTGCTTACAATGCGCCTCCTTTTGAATGGGGTCGGTTCGAATAATTCGTGCCGATATTTATGATCTTGTGGAGTTTGGATAATGCAAAACCAAAAAATCAGGATTCGTTTAAAAGCTTTTGACTATCGTCTAATCGATGCTTCGACTCAAGAGATTGTTGAAACTGCTAAACGAACTGGTGCTCAGGTACGCGGACCAATCCCTATGCCTACTCGTAAAGAGCGTTTTACCGTGTTGGTTTCACCGCACGTAAACAAAGATGCTCGTGATCAGTACGAGATTCGCACTCATAAGCGCATGCTTGACATTGTTGAGCCTACTGAAAAGACAGTAGATGCGTTGATGAAGCTGGATTTGGCGGCGGGTGTTGACGTACAAATTAGCCTAGGCTAATTCTGAGTATTTCAGAGGCACCTTAACGGTGTGTTTTACGTTTGGAACGCCTTGGAAAGGGCGACCATAGAGGGTGAAAGTCCCGTACAGATAGAGGAAATAGTAATGACTATCGGTTTGGTAGGGCGGAAAAGCGGGATGACTCGCGTTTTCACCGAAGACGGTGTATCCGTACCTGTTACTGTTATTGAAGTTGAACCTAATCGCATTGCGCAGGTTAAGTCTCTTGAGACTGACGGCTACACTGCAATTCAGGTAACAACTGGAACAAAGAAAGCGTCACGTTTGGCGAAGTCTGAGCAAGGTCACTATGCGAAGGCTGAAGTAGAAGCGGGTCGTGGTCTTTGGGAATTCCGTTTAGGATCAGAAGACGGCGAATTCGCTGTAGGTCAAGAGCTTACAGTTGAGCGTTTCGAAGCTGGTCAAAAAGTAGATGTTGCTGGTACATCTAAAGGTAAAGGTTTCCAGGGTGGTGTTAAGCGTCATAATTTCTCGATGCAAGATGCAACTCACGGTAACTCTTTGTCGCATCGTGCTCCTGGTTCAATCGGTCAATGTCAAACACCTGGTCGTGTTTGGAAAGGTAAGAAAATGGCCGGTCAGATGGGTAACGCTCGTGTGACAGTTCAAACTTTAGAAGTAGTTCGCGTTGATGCTGAACGTGGGTTGTTGTTAATCAAGGGTGCTGTTCCTGGTGCTCCTGGTAATGACGTTATTGTTCAACCTGCAGTTAAAGTACTCGGCTAGGAGGCAATATGGAACTGAATATTACAGGTGCTGAAGGCACTGTTCAGGTATCTGACGTTGCTTTCGGTCGTGAATACAACGAAGCATTGATCCACCAGGTAGTTACAAGCTACATGGCTGGTGCACGTCAAGGTACTCGAGCTCAAAAAACACGTTCTGACGTAAGCGGTGGCGGTAAGAAGCCATGGCGTCAGAAAGGTACTGGTCGCGCTCGTGCTGGTACAATTCGTAGCCCAATCTGGGTTGGTGGTGGCGTAACTTTCGCAGCTCGCCCACAAGATCACTCAAAGAAAGTTAACAAGAAAATGTATCGTGCAGCGATTCAGTCAATTGTGTCTGAGTTAGTTCGCCAGGAGCGTCTTGTTGTTGTTGAGTCTGTAGCTTGCGAAAAGCCAAAAACCAAAGAGTTATTGGGTAAGTTGAACGAACTTAACCTTGATAACGTGTTGATTGTTTCTGATGACGTTGAGCAAAACTTATATCTTGCATCTCGTAACTTGGTAGGTGTTGAGGTTCTTGACGCTGCTGGTATCGATCCTGTTAGCTTGATTGCTCACGATAAAGTGTTGGTGACAGTTGCTGCTCTTAAAAAGATTGAGGAGACGTTAGCATGAACCAAGAACGCGTCTTTACAGTATTGTTAGGTCCACATGTTTCAGAGAAAGCAAGCATTGTTGCTGAAAACAGCCAGCAAGTTGTTTTTAAAGTTGCACCAGATGCGACTAAGCCTGAAATTAAGAAAGCAGTTGAACAGTTGTTTGACGTTAAAGTTGAGTCCGTCCAGGTTCTAAACCAGAAAGGCAAAACCAAGCGTACAGCGCGTGGTTTAGGTAAGCGTAGCGATATTCGTAAAGCTTACGTTCGTCTTGCTGAAGGCAGTGACATTGATTTTCTGGGCGCTGAATAAGGAGGCTAGGTAATGGCAGTTGTAAAATGTAAACCTACGTCCCCGGGTCGTCGCCACGTTGTCAAGGTAGTTAACAGCGAGCTTCATAAGGGTAAACCTTATGCGCCACTGCTTGAGAAAAAGACGAAATCTGGTGGTCGTAACAATAACGGTCGTATTACAACACGTCACATCGGTGGTGGTCATAAGCAACACTATCGTAAAGTTGACTTTCGTCGTAATAAAGATGGTATTCCAGCAGTTGTTGAACGCTTGGAATATGATCCGAACCGCAGTGCACACATTGCATTGATTAAGTACGCTGATGGTGAGCGTCGTTACATCATTGCTCCTAAAGGTTTGAGCGCAGGTGATCCAATTATTTCTGGGTCTGATGCTCCGATTCGTGTAGGTAGTACTCTGCCTCTACGTAATATCCCTCTAGGTAGCACAATTCACTGTATTGAACTTAAGCCTGGTAAAGGTGCACAGGTTGCACGTTCCGCTGGTGCCGCAGTTCAGTTGGTTGCTCGTGAAGGTGCATACTGTACTCTACGTCTTCGTTCTGGCGAAATGCGTAAAGTTCTAACAGATTGCCGTGCAACTCTAGGTGAAGTAAGTAACAGTGAGCATAGCTTGCGTCAATTGGGTAAAGCAGGTGCTTCTCGCTGGCGTGGTGTTCGTCCTACTGTTCGTGGTGTTGTTATGAACCCGGTTGATCACCCGCATGGTGGTGGTGAGGGTCGTACATCAGGTGGTCGCCATCCGGTTACACCTTGGGGTGTTCCTACTAAGGGACACAAGACACGTAAGAACAAGCGCACGGACAAGTTTATTGTACGTCGTCGTAACGCCAAGTAAGGGGAGTAGACTGTGCCACGTTCATTAAAGAAAGGTCCATTTGTTGACCATCATCTGATGAAAAAGGTTGAAACTGCATTGGAATCCGGCGACAAGAAACCAATTAAGACTTGGTCTCGTCGTTCTACAATCTTTCCGGAGTTTGTGGGATTAACAATTGCTGTTCATAACGGACGCCAGCATGTACCTGTTTTCGTAAACGAAGACATGGTTGGTCACAAGCTGGGTGAATTCGCTGCTACACGTACATACCGTGGGCATGCAGCTGATAAGAAAGCCAAGCGCTAATCTTAGGGGTATTAAAGATGGAAGTATCCGCAGTATTAAAAGGTGCGCGACTGTCTGCTCAAAAGGCTCGCTTGGTTGCTGATCAGGTGCGCGGTAAAGAAGTAGCAGAAGCGCTGAACATTTTGGCCTTCAGTCCTAAAAAGGGCGCTGCGATAGTTAAGAAGGTTCTTGAGTCTGCAATCGCTAACGCAGAGCACAACGAAGGTGCTGATATCGACGAGTTACGCGTTAGTACGATTATGGTAGACGAGGGTATGACGATGAAGCGCATTAAGCCGCGTGCTAAAGGTCGTGCAGATCGTATCCTTAAAAGAACTTGTCATATCACTGTTAAAGTCGCAGACATTTAGGAGACGGCCAGATGGGTCAGAAAGTAAATCCAACAGGTATACGCCTGGGCATCACTAAGGATCATACGTCCATTTGGTATGCTGATGGCAGTGCCTATTCAGAAAAGCTACTGACAGATCTTAAAGTACGTAAGTTCCTTGAGAAGCGCCTTGTTAAGGCATCTGTTAGTAACATTATCATCGAGCGTCCTGCACAGAATGCTCGCATCACTATCCACACTGCCCGTCCGGGTATCGTGATTGGTAAGAAAGGCGAAGATGTAGAAAAACTACGTCAAGAAGCTTCTAAGATGATGGGTGTGCCAGTGCACATCAACATCGAAGAGATTCGCAAGCCAGACATGGATGCAAAATTGGTAGCTGCTAACGTAGCTGGCCAACTTGAACGCCGTGTTATGTTCCGTCGTGCTATGAAGCGTGCGGTACAGAACGCAATGCGCCAAGGCGCTAAAGGTATCAAGATCCAGGTTGGTGGTCGTCTAGGTGGTGCTGAGATTGCTCGTAGTGAGTGGTATCGTGAAGGTCGTGTACCTCTACATACTCTTCGTGCAGACATTGATTATGCAACGCATGAAGCACAAACTACATACGGCATTATTGGCGTTAAAGTTTGGATTTTCAAAGGCGAAGTTTTGGGTGGCATCGAAGAAGTTCGTGCTCGTAAAACAACGTCCAAGAAAAAATCAAAATAAGGGGGTAATGAATCATGTTACAACCTAAACGTATGAAATTCCGTAAAATGCAAAAAGGCCGTAACCGTGGTCTTGCGCTTCGCGGAAGTAAAGTAAGCTTTGGCGAATTCGGTCTTAAAGCTACTGGTCGTGGTCGTATCACTGCTCGTCAAATCGAAGCAGCGCGTCGTACTATGACTCGTCACATTAAACGTGGCGGTAAAATTTGGATCCGAGTGTTCCCTGATAAACCAATTACTCAAAAGCCTCTTGAAGTACGTCAAGGTAAAGGTAAGGGTTCAGTGGAATATTGGGTTGCTCAGATTCAGCCAGGTAAGGTTTTGTACGAAATGGAAGGTGTTAGCGAAGAGCTTGCACGCGAAGCTTTCGCACTTGCAGCAGCTAAACTACCTGTGGCAACAACCTTTGTAACGCGGACGGTGATGTAATGAAAGCCAGTGAATTGAGAGAAAAAAGCTCTGAAGAGCTACAGCAACAACTACTCGACTTGCTGCGCGATCAGTTTAACTTGCGTATGCAAAAATCGACCGGTCAATTGAGCCAAACGCACTTGCTAACGCAAGCTCGTAAGGACATTGCACGCGTTAAAACTGTGCTGAATCAGAAGGCAGGTGAATAAAGATGACAGAACAGCAAACAAATGCGCGCACTGTCTCAGGTAAGGTCGTAAGTGACAAGATGGATAAAACCATCACTGTACTTGTAGAGCGTCGCGTTAAGCACCCTCTTTATGGGAAATACGTTAAGCGTTCAACTAAAGTTCATGCGCACGACGAAAGCAACCAGTGCCGCGAAGGTGACGTGGTTACTATCAGCGAAAGTCGTCCGTTGTCTAAGACTAAGTCTTGGACTTTGGTTGAAGTAGTTACTAAAGCTGCCGACTAGTCGGCGACTAATTACACAGGTATTGGAGTGAATTATGATTCAAACTCAAACAATGCTTGACGTCGCCGACAACAGCGGTGCACGTCGAGTGATGTGTATCAAGGTCCTGGGCGGTTCACACCGTCGCTATGCGGGCATTGGTGACATCATCAAGGTAACTGTTAAAGAAGCAATTCCTCGCGGTAAAGTGAAGAAAGGCCAAGTAATGTCTGCAGTTGTTGTACGTACTCGTAAAGGTGTACGTCGTCCAGACGGTTCTATTATCCGCTTTGATGGAAACGCAGCAGTATTGTTGAACGCATCAGATGCGCCGATCGGAACCCGTATCTTTGGCCCGGTTACTCGTGAACTACGCTCTGAAAAGTTCATGAAAATCATTTCCCTAGCGCCTGAAGTGCTGTAAGGGGGGAGGAGAATTATGAATAAGATCAGAAGTGGTGACGAAATCATCGTTATCGCCGGTAAAGACAAAGGCAAGCGTGGTAAAGTATCACGAGTTTTAAGTGATTCCCGCTTGATTGTTTCTGGCGTAAATATGGTTAAGAAACATCAAAAGCCAAATCCTTTCCTAGGTACACCAGGTGGGATCGTTGAGCAAGAAGCAAGCATTCAGATTTCTAACGTTGCGATTTTTAACGCAGCAACAGGCAAAGCTGATCGCGTAGGCTTCAAAGTACTTGAGGATGGCAAGAAGGTTCGTGTCTTCAAGTCTAATCAAGAAGTTATTGATGCATAAAGGCATTGGGTACGACAATGGCAAGATTAAAGCAATTTTATCAAGATCAAGTTGTACCCAAGCTGCGTGAGCAGTTTGAGTACAATAGTATAATGGAAGTACCACGCATCACTAAAATCACCCTCAACATGGGTGTTGGTGAGGCGATTGGTGATCGTAAGCTAGTTGAAAACGCTTTGAACGATATGGAACAGATCGCAGGTCAAAAGCCTGTAATTACTTACGCACGTAAGTCTGTTGCTGGATTCAAGGTTCGTGAAGGCTGGCCAATTGGTTGTAAGGTGACTCTACGTAATGAGCGGATGTGGGAATTCCTAGATCGCTTCATGAATATCGCGCTACCTCGTGTACGTGACTTCCGTGGCGTTAACCCGAAATCATTTGATGGTCGTGGTAACTACAGCATGGGTATTAAGGAACAGATTATCTTTCCTGAGATCGATTATGATAAGATCGATCGCCTTCGCGGTATGGATATCACATTCAGCACAACTGCGAACACTAATGACGAAGGTAAGGCTCTATTAGATGCCTTCAACTTCCCATTCCGTAAGTAAGGGGTAATCATGGCAAAGGTATCAATGAAGCAGCGCGAGCTGAAGAGAGAAAAGCTTGTAGCCAAGTACGCTGAAAAGCGTGCAGCCCTGAAAGCCATCATCTTAAGCCCTGAGTCTTCAGATGATGAAATTTGGGAAGCGCAGTTAAAACTGCAAAAGCTGCCTCGTGACTCGAGCAAATCTCGTCAGCAAACTCGCTGTCAGATCACTGGTCGTCCACATGCAGTTTATCGCAAGTTCAAGCTTAGCCGTATCATGCTTCGTGAAGCAGCGATGCGCGGTGATGTACCAGGCTTGAAAAAAGCAAGTTGGTAAGCGAGTCCCCTTCGGGGCTCTGCTGCACAACCTAGGAGTAGACCTAAATGAGTATGCAAGATACGTTGGCGGATATGATCACTCGTATTCGTAACGGACAGATGGCAGAACACAAAAGTGTTACTATGCCGTCTTCTAAACTTAAGGTAGCAGTGGCTAACGTTCTTAAGAACGAAGGTTACATCGCTAGCTTTGCAGTAAGCGAAGGTGCTAAGCCAGAGCTGTCTGTTGACCTTAAGTATTTTGAAGGTAAGCCAGTTATTGAGCGTATTGAACGTGTATCACGTTCATCTCTACGTCAATATCGTGGTGTAGAAGCACTGCCTAAAGTAGAAGCTGGCCTTGGTATTGCCATCGTTTCTACTTCAAAAGGCGTAATGACTGACCGCCAAGCTCGTAAAGAGAACGTTGGTGGTGAAGTTCTTTGCACGGTATTCTAAGGGAGGGCATATGTCTCGAGTAGCTAAAAGCCCTGTCGCAATACCGAGCGGCGTTGAAGTAAAAATCGACAGCGAGAAGGTAACTGTTAAAGGCGCTAAGGGCAGCCTTGAGTTAGCTTTAACTGGTGCTGTTGATATTAAACAAGAAGATAACCAGCTTACTTTCGTAGCAAAAGATGGCAGCAAGCAATCTCGCGCTATGTCTGGTACTACACGTGCACTATTGAACAACATGGTTCAAGGTGTTTCTCAAGGTTTTGAAAAGAAACTTGAGCTAAAAGGTGTTGGTTATCGTGCTGCAGTACAAGGTAAGAAGCTGAATCTTCAGTTGGGTTTCTCGAACCCAATCGAATATGAATTGCCAGAAGGCGTTACAGCAGAAGCACCAAGTCAGACTGAACTCGTTGTGAAAGGCGTTAGCAAGCAACAAGTTGGTCAAGTGGCTGCAGAAATCCGAGCTTTCCGTCCACCTGAGCCTTATAAAGGTAAAGGCGTCCGCTATGCAGACGAGACGGTTCGCACTAAAGAAGCTAAGAAAAAATAAGGGTAGGGTATGCTTAGTAAGAAAGAAAACCGCTTGCGTCGTGCCCGCCGTTCTCGTTCACATATGCGTGAATTGGGTGCGACTCGTTTGTGCGTTACTCGTACATCCAAGCATATTTATGCGCAGATCATCTCAGAAGATGGTGGCAAAGTATTAGCAACTGCTTCTACTTTGGACAAAGAACTGCGTTCAGGTGCAACTGGTAACAAAGACGCTGCAGCTAAAGTTGGTGAGTTGATCGCTAACCGTGCTAAAGACGCTGGTGTTAGCAAGGTTGCTTTCGACCGTTCTGGTTTCAAGTTTCATGGCCGCGTAAAAGCTTTAGCTGACGCTGCTCGTGAAGCTGGCCTTCAGTTCTAAGGGGTTGATGATGTCAAATACAGAACAAACAACTGACCTTCAAGAAAAGCTAGTTCAAGTTAACCGTGTTGCGAAAACTGTTAAAGGTGGTCGTATCTTTGGTTTCACTGCTTTGACTGTAGTTGGTGATGGTAACGGTCGAGTTGGTTTTGGCCGTGGTAAATCACGTGAAGTACCTGTAGCGATTCAAAAAGCTATGGAAGCTGCTCGTCGTAACATGATTACTGTGCAGTTGGATGGTTCAACGCTTCAGTATCCTGTAACTGCGCGTCATGGTGCATCTAAAGTGTACATGCAGCCAGCATCAGAAGGTACTGGTGTTATCGCCGGTGGTGCAATGCGCTCTGTTCTTGAGCTTGCAGGTATCCAGAACGTACTAGCTAAGTGCTATGGTTCTACAAACCCTGTAAACGTTGTTCGTGCAACGTTTAATGGCTTGAAGCAGATGAAATCACCTGAAGAAGTAGCTGCTAAGCGTGGCTTATCAGTGGAAGAGATTCTGGGGTAATACAATGGCTGGTAAAAAAGTACAAGTTAAGCTAGTTCGTAGCCCAATTTCTACTCTTCCAAAGCATAAGCTTTGCGTGAAAGGTCTAGGTCTACGTAAGATTGGTCAGGTAGTTGAACTTGAAGACACGCCATCAGTTCGTGGCATGATCAACAAGGTAAACTACCTAGTTGAAGTTATTGGGGAGTAAGCTATGCGTCTTAATTCTCTAAGTCCAGCTCCTGGTTCTAAGCCAACAAAGAAACGTGTTGGTCGTGGTATCGGTAGTGGTCTAGGTAAGACTGGTGGTCGAGGCCATAAAGGTCTTAAATCACGTTCTGGCGGTAGTGTCCCTGCCGGTTTTGAGGGTGGTCAGCAACCATTGCAGCGCCGTCTGCCGAAGTTTGGTTTCACATCACGTAAATCTCTTGTAACTACAGAGGTTTGTTTGAGTGAGCTGGCTAAGGTTGAGGGTGAGGTAGTTGATTTGAAAGCACTGAAAGACGCTGACGTTATTAAAGGCAGCATCCTTCATGCGAAAATCATCCTATCTGGCGAAATCAATAAAGCAGTTACGATTAAAGGTTTGCGCGTTACTAAAGGCGCTAAAGCTGCAATCGAAGCTGCAGGCGGTAAGGTTGAAGAATAATGGCTAAAGCAGGAGCATTGCCAGCAGGGGCATCAAGTGGACTAGGCGAGTTAAAATCTCGCTTGTTGTTTGTGTTTATGGCTATCGTTGTTTATCGCATCGGTGCACATATTCCCGTTCCCGGTATAAACCCGGATCGTCTGGCAGCCTTGTTTGAGCAAAATCAGGGAACGATTCTGAGCCTCTTTAATATGTTTTCCGGAGGGGCTCTGGAGCGCATGAGTATTCTTGCGCTCGGAATTATGCCTTATATTTCTGCGTCTATTATCATGCAGCTCCTGACTGCTGTAAGCCCTCAACTTGAGGCGCTTAAGAAGGAAGGTGAAGCAGGGCGCAGAAAAATCAGTCAATACACTCGCTATGGTACGGTTGTTCTTGCATCCGTACAGGCGCTTGGTATGTCCATGGGACTTGCCAGTCAGGGTATTTCATTCTCTACGGGCTTCTCTTTCTTCTTCGTAGCAACCACCACACTGGTTTGTGGTGCGGTGTTCCTGATGTGGTTAGGTGAGCAAGTTACAGAGCGTGGCATTGGTAATGGTATTTCCATCTTAATTTTTGCGGGTATTGTTGCAGGCTTGCCTTCAGCAATCGGCCAAACATTTGAAGCTGCTCGTCAGCAAGATGGGATGTCGTTTCTTGGATTGATTGTTATTTCACTTTTGGCAGTGGCAACTATCGCTTTCGTTGTCTGGATGGAACGCGCTCAGCGCCGTATTACCATTCATTACGCGAAACGTCAGCAGGGTCGTAAAGTTTTTGCAGCCCAAAGCAGCCACTTGCCTTTAAAAGTGAACATGGCAGGCGTGATTCCTCCGATTTTTGCATCCAGCATATTGCTATTCCCTGCGTCGCTTGGCCAATGGTTTGGCCAAAGTGAAGGTATGGAATGGTTGCAAGAAATTGCATTGGCTCTCGCTCCAGGTCAGCCACTTTACCTGATTTTGTTTACATTAAGCGTAGTGTTTTTCTGTTATTTCTACACTGCACTTATGTTTAATCCTAAAGATGTATCAGACAACTTAAAACGGTCTGGTGCATATGTTCCGGGGATTCGTCCTGGTGAACAGACATCACGTTACATTGATAATGTGCTTTCGCGTTTAACGTTGTTCGGCGCCGCTTACATCGCTGCAGTTTCGTTACTGCCTCAGATGTTAGTAATCTTCTTTGACGTACCCTTCTATTTTGGCGGTACTTCATTGTTGATTGTTGTAGTGGTGATCATGGACTTCATGGCGCAGGTACAATCGCACTTGATGTCTAGCCAGTATGGTTCTCTGATGAAAAAGGCTAACCTTAAGGGCTCACGCGCTTAGGTTTAGCAAATAACTTGGAGATGCGATCATGAAAGTACGTGCATCAGTAAAGAAAATTTGTCGTAACTGTAAGATTATCCGTCGCAACGGTGTGGTTCGTGTTATCTGTGATGCAGAACCACGTCATAAGCAACGTCAAGGTTAATCACCGAATCGGCGTAACAGTGCTTGATTTTTATTCGATCTAGTTGTATGCTGTTGCGCCTTTCACGATAGACGTGAACGATTCGTTACGAAAGTTTAACGGAGTAATTTAGATGGCCCGTATAGCAGGCGTCAATATTCCAGACAATAAACATGCGGTGATTTCACTCACCTATATCTACGGCGTTGGTCGTCCATCAGCTCAGCAGATCCTTGCTACTGTTGGTGTAGAACCTACGACAAAGATTAAAGATTTGTCTGAAGAAGTATTGGATAAAATTCGTGCGGAAGTTGCTACCTTCAACGTAGAAGGTGACTTACGACGCGAAGTGAACATGAATATCAAGCGGCTTATGGATTTAGGTTGTTACCGTGGTCTTCGCCACCGTCGTAGCCTTCCTCTACGTGGACAGCGTTCTAAAACGAATGCTCGTACTCGTAAAGGTCCTCGTAAGCCTATTAAGAAATAATCTTTGATAGCAGGAAACTGAAGCATGGCAAAGCCAAGCAGTTCAAAGACACGTAAAAAAGTTACAAAGACAGTTGTTGATGGCATCGCGCACATCCACGCTTCTTTTAACAATACAATCGTGACTATCACAGACCGTCAAGGTAATGCTCTTAGCTGGGCAACTGCAGGCGGTTCTGGTTTCCGTGGTTCTCGTAAGAGTACTCCTTTTGCAGCTCAGGTTGCTGCAGAACGTGCAGGTAACGCTGCACAGGATTACGGCTTAAAGAACCTGGATGTAGAAGTTAAGGGCCCAGGCCCAGGTCGTGAATCAGCAGTGCGTGCACTTAACGCTTGCGGATACAAGATCAACAACATTACGGACGTAACACCGATTCCTCATAATGGGTGTCGTCCACCTAAGAAGCGCCGCGTATAAAGGGGGGCAGTAATGGCTCGTTATATCGGACCAAAATGTAAACTGTCTCGTCGTGAAGGCACTGATCTTTTTCTAAAGAGCGGTGCTCGTGCACTTGATTCAAAGTGTAAGGCAGAGACAGTGCCGGGTCAGCATGGCCAACGTCGTGGACGTTTGTCAGACTACGGTCTACAGTTGCGTGAAAAGCAAAAAGTTCGTCGTACTTATGGCGTTCTAGAAAAGCAATTCCGCAACTATTATAAAGATGCAGCTCGTCAGAAGGGCGCAACAGGTGAAAACCTATTGAAACTTCTTGAGCAGCGTCTAGATAACGTTGTTTATCGTATGGGTTTCGGATCTACTCGTGCTGAAGCACGCCAGATCGTAAGCCATAAAGCGATTCAAGTTAACGGTCGTACAGTGAACGTTGCTTCTTATAAAGTAACTGCGGGAGACATTGTCTCAATCCGTGAAGGTGCTAAGAATCAGCTTCGTATCCAAAGTGCTCTTGAATTGAGCAAAAACCGTGCTCCGGTTGAATGGATAGAAGTTGATGATAAGAAGCTAGAAGGGACTTTTAAATCTCTTCCTGAGCGTTCTGATCTGTCGGCAGAAATTAACGAAAACCTGATTGTAGAGCTTTACTCTAAGTAACAGCTAGTGCTAATTAAAGAGGCAACTATGCAGCGTTCCGTGAACGACTTTTTAGTTCCACGTCACATCGATGTGACTGAATATAACAACACACGCGCAAAAGTGGTTTTAGAGCCATTGGAGCGTGGTTTTGGTCACACGCTGGGTAGTGCGTTGCGTAGGATCTTGTTGTCTTCTATGCCTGGTGCGGCAATCGTTGATGTCGAAATCGACGGTGTGCAGCACGAATACAGTGCGATCGAAGGCGTACAAGAAGACGTAATTGAAATTCTGTTGAACCTTAAAGGCGTAGCCGTTCGTATGAATGAAGCTGACACAGCTACGCTTAGCCTTTCTAAGGTTGGTCCTGGTCCTGTATTGGCCGGAGACATTCAAGTAGATCACACGGTTGAGATTGCTAATCCTGAGCATGTGATTGCTAACTTGAATGAAGCAGCAGAGTTGAAAATGACTCTTAAAGTTGCAACAGGTCGTGGCTATGAACCAGCTGATACACGTCAGACGGAAGAGGATGAAACACGTCCTATCGGTCGACTTCAGTTGGATGCTACCTACAGTCCTATTCGCCGTGTCGCTTATGGTGTAGAGAGCGCACGTGTTGAACAGCGTACTGACCTGGATAAGCTGGTAATTGATCTTGAGACCGATGGTACCATCGAGCCTGAAGAGTGTATTCGCCGAGCTGCAACTATCCTACAGCAACAATTAGCTGTGTTTGTCGATCTTGAGAACGAAGCTGAGCCGGAAGTTAAAGAAGAGGAAGATCAGATTGATCCTATTCTTCTCCGCCCGGTAGATGATCTTGAGCTTACAGTTCGTTCTGCTAACTGTTTGAAGGCTGAAAACATTTACTATATTGGTGATCTGATTCAACGTACTGAAGTTGAATTGTTAAAGACGCCAAACTTAGGTAAAAAGTCTCTGACTGAGATCAAAGATGTACTTGCGTCACGCGGTCTGTCTTTGGGAATGCGTCTAGAGAACTGGCCTCCAGCTAGTCTGAGAAACGACGACAGGGTAAACCCGTAATCAGAGCATCCAACTCTGGTGTTTGGTAAGGAATTAAATCATGCGTCATCGTAAGAGTGGTCGTCACTTAAATCGTACAAGTGCACATCGCCAAGCGATGTTCAAGAACATGACTGTGTCTTTGGTTGAGCATGAAGTAATTAAAACAACTCTGCCAAAAGCGAAGGAATTACGTCGCTTTGCAGAGCCTCTAATTACTCTTGCTAAAGAAGATACAGTAGCCAACCGTCGTTTAGCATTTGCTCGTACTCGTAGCAATGCAGCGGTAGGTAAGCTGTTCAACGAACTAGGTCCTCGTTATGAGAGCCGCCCTGGTGGTTATATCCGCATCCTAAAATGTGGATTCCGTGCAGGTGATAATGCGCCGATGGCTATCGTAGAGCTAGTCGATCGTCCTTTGCCAACTGGCGAAGAAAGCGCAGAAGATTAATAAAAAGCCGGGCTTAGCCCGGCTTTTTATTGTTTATTTTTTAAGAAATCCAGA
>NZ_BAABBN010000006.1:0-103287 GCF_039537985.1 Litoribacillus peritrichatus | reverse complement strand
CTCGCAACTCGCAACTCGCAACTCGCAACTCGCAACTCGCAACTCGCAACTCGCAACTCGCAACTCGCAACTCGCAACTCGCAACTCGCAACTCAATGGCATAATAAAGTCATAAAAAAAGCGACCTAAGCCGCTTTTGATTTTGTTACTTGTTGAGCATGGGTTTGAGGTAGTGTCCGGTGTGAGACTGTGTAATTTCTGCAACCTCTTCCGGGGTGCCTTCTGCGATGATCATTCCGCCTCCTTTACCGCCTTCAGGCCCAAGGTCTACAATCCAGTCAGCGGTTTTAATGACGTCTAGGTTGTGTTCGATCACAACAACCGTATTGCCTTTATCGCGAAGTTTGTGGAGTACCGTAAGTAGTTGCTGAATATCGTGGAAATGAAGCCCGGTTGTCGGTTCATCCAGAATGTAGAGCGTGTTTCCGCTGTCGCGTTTGGATAGCTCTTTTGAAAGTTTGACTCGCTGTGCTTCACCGCCGGACAGGGTAATGGCGCTTTGCCCTAGCTTGATATAGCCTAAGCCAACATCGAGCAAGGTTTGAAGTTTTCGGGCGATGGCCGGAATGGCATCGAAGAACTCGCGCGCATCCTCAACTGTCATATCCAGAACCTGGTGAATGTTCTTACCTTTATAGGTGATTTCAAGCGTTTCTCGGTTGTAACGTTTGCCTTTGCAAACATCGCAGGGGACATAGATGTCTGGCAGAAAATGCATTTCTACTTTGATAACGCCGTCACCCTGACAGGCTTCACATCGACCGCCTTTCACGTTAAAGCTGAATCGGCCCGGTTTATAACCTCGTGAGCGTGCTTCTTGAGTGCCTGAAAAAAGCTCGCGTACGCCTGTGAAGATGCCTGTGTAAGTTGCAGGGTTGGATCTTGGGGTTCGTCCAATCGGGCTTTGGTCGATATCAATTACTTTATCCAGGTGGTCAACGCCGTTAATATTCGCATAGGGCACGGTTGTGGACTTATGTGCTCCGTTCAGCAGATGAGCCATGATCGGATAAAGTGTTGCGTTTACCAGTGTGGATTTCCCTGAGCCGGAAACGCCAGTAACACAGGTCATCAGGCCAATGGGTAATTTAAGGTTGACGTCTTTTAGATTATTTCCTGCGGCGCCATTCAATTCTAACCACTTATCTTGGTGTTGATGTCTGCTGCAAGGGACTTGGATGGACTTAACCCCAGACATATACTGGCCGGTTAATGAGGCTTCATTATTAAAGACTTCTTCCGGTGTGCCTTGTGCAATTACTTGGCCTCCATGAACTCCGGCACCGGGGCCAATATCAATAACATAATCGGCTGTTTTGATGGCGTCTTCATCGTGTTCAACCACAATGACGGTATTACCTAAATCCCGTAGCCTACGAAGTGTTGCCAGCAGGCGGTCATTGTCTCGTTGATGCAGGCCGATAGATGGCTCGTCGAGAATGTACATAACCCCCACCAGGCCTGCGCCAATTTGACTGGCTAACCGGATTCGTTGCGCCTCACCGCCTGATAAGGTATCGGCACTGCGATCTAGTGTCAGGTATTCAAGGCCAACATTGACCAGGAAATGCAGACGATCACCGATCTCTTTAATGATCTTGTCTGCAATTTGAGCCTTAGCCCCGTCTAAGATAATACTTTCAAACAGATTCTTTGCATCGCCTACAGATAAGTGGGTGACTTTTGGCAGAGTCTGTTGGCCGATGTAAACATGACGAGAAGATTCTTTGAGTCGTGCACCGTGACAGCTCGGGCAACGCTGAATACTTAAATAATTAGAAAGCTCCTCTCTGACCAAGGGGCTTTCTGTTTCTCGGTACCTTCGCTCCAGATTGGGAAGTACACCTTCAAACGATTGCTCTTTATGGTAGACGTCTCCTTTCGCGGTTACGTGTTTAAAAGGGACCTTTTCCTTTCCGGAACCGTTGAGGATGATCGTTTGATGTGCCTTACTTAATGACTTCCAGGGCGCGTCTAAACTGAAGCCGAAATGTGTGGCCAAAGAATCAAGCAGCTGGAAATAGTAGAGGCTGCGCTTATCCCAGCCTTTGATGGCGCCGGTGGATAAGGTGAGGTTTTCGTCGGTGATGATCTTGCTGTTATCAAAGAATTGTTTTGTGCCGAGGCCATCGCAGGTTTCACAGGCACCCGCCGGGTTGTTGAATGAAAAAGACCTGGGCTCCAGCTCTGCAATGGAGTAACCGCAGGTCGGACATGCGTGGTTGGCTGAAAACGTGATGTCGTTCTGATCACCGTCCATGAATGATACTAAAGCCACGCCTTCAGAAAGTTCGATGGTGGTTTCCAATGACTCCGCCAACCGGGTTTCGATGTCGTCTTTGACTTTAAGGCGATCAATTACCACATCAATGGAATGTTTCTTGTTTTTATCCAGTGAAGGCAGTTCATCCAGCTCATAAATGCGACCGTCCAGTCGAACACGGATAAAGCCTTTTGCCTGAAGGTCTTCGAACAGGTGGAGATGTTCACCTTTTCGGTTTCGAACGATGGGTGCCAGTAGCATGATTTTGCTGTCTTTTGGCAGCTCCATGATTTGATCAACCATTTGGCTGATGGTTTGCGCTTGCAAAGGTTGATCATGGGTTGGACATCTTGCTTCGCCGACACGAGCGAAAAGCAATCTCAAATAATCGTAAATCTCAGTGACTGTCCCTACGGTGGAGCGGGGATTGTGCGACGTTGATTTTTGCTCAATTGAAATGGCGGGAGACAGGCCTTCAATACTGTCGGTATCGGGTTTCTCCATCATGGAGAGAAATTGGCGGGCGTAGGTAGACAGGCTTTCTACGTAGCGACGCTGTCCTTCCGCGTAGAGGGTGTCAAAAGCGAGCGATGATTTACCTGAACCCGATAGACCAGTGATCACCACCAATTGATCGCGAGGGATATCGAGGTCAATATTTTTAAGGTTGTGGGTTCTTGCGCCGCGTACTGAAATCTTGTCCATTTATGCCTCTAGCCCTTACAATCGAACGAACCATTATAGGGCTTGGAGGCTGGAGTTAAAGCAGCAATTTTCTATCGCTTTTTAAAATCCGTTAGTAAAATTACGCAGCGTTTGAGCGATCAATAACAACGCTGTCCAGATTATCATTGGCCCAGTTAATCGCTTGAACTCGGTTGGATGCACCAATCTTCTTGAATAAGTTGTACATGTGGGTCTTAACCGTGTGCATGCTGACGTTCAGTTTGTCCGCAATTTGCGAGTTGGTGGCACCGGTTGCTGTTAATTTCAGAATTTGTAACTCGCGCTTGGTGAGGAGCTTGCTTGAGTCTTCTGCAGTGCGGTAAGCGGTACGGGTCTGCTGAAGATATTGCTTTAGTAGCTTACGAGGAATCCAAATGTCGCCGGTTAATAGGGCGTTAATGCCTTTGTAAACCTGACTTTGCGGTTGGTGAGCGTAGAAAATACCTGCAATGGTCGGGTGATCAATCAGTTTTTCAAATTTGGAGTCGGAAAGCACATTGATGAAGGCGACCGAAGTTGAAGAGTTACGCTGATAAAGTTCATTCAGAAAGCGAACGGCTTGCTCTGGTCTGATGTCTCTTGCATCCAAAAGAAACAACGACGATTTATCAGTGGATATGCGTTTTACGGCTTCAGCCTGACTGCACAACTGGGCTGTGATCTGTTGTTCGTTGGTCAAATAATTGATAATGACAGAGTTTTGAAGGTTCTGTTGACCAACTAATAAAATAGTTTGTGATTCCGCTACGACATTAGACATACATTAGGCACCTTGTTCCTTGGGCAAAAACTGGTAAATCCCTAATAACCCAGTTCAATTCCCTCTATTAAGCCATAAAAAAATAGCAGGTTCTTGAGGTATGTCTTATTTCCTACGTAGCATGAAGATATTGTCGTAAGCGCAAAGGTGATAAACTTGCGCTCGATCACAAAAGAGGATGGATACCGAATGAATTCTAGTGAGCGAGTCAGTACTTTTTCTCTGGCATTGCTTTATACGTTTCGCATGCTGGGCCTGTTTATGGTGCTACCAGTACTTTCTTTGTATATGTCTCCAGAAAGTACCGGGCGAACGATTGAAGGCGCAACCCCTTTGCTGATTGGTTTGGCGATCGGCGGATATGGTTTGACTCAGGCCATTATGCAGATTCCTTTTGGCACCCTTTCTGATCGCTTCGGGCGTAAATTCATGATTACCATTGGTTACCTGTTATTTATTGCAGGTAGCCTGATTGCGGCCATGAGTGACCACATTTATGGCGTGGTGCTGGGAAGAGCATTACAAGGTTGTGGTGCGGTAGCGGCTTGTATTATGGCGCTGCTCGGTGATTTAACGTCAGAGCAGACTCGGACCCGATCCATGGCAATGGTTGGGGCCAGCATCGGGATGTCCTTTGCGGTTGCCATTGTATTAGGGCCGATTGTTGATTCGTATTGGGGACTTAACGGGATTTTTTGGCTGACAGCCGTGTTGGGTGTCGTGGGGTTGGTTATTTTATGGGGAGTGGTACCTAACCCGCCGGTGGTGTTGCATTCTTTGGAAACACTTTCCACCCGAGGTGGTTTGAAAAAAAGTCTGATGAATGGCCAGTTGCAACGGGTTTATTGGGGTGTTTTGATTTTACACGCGTTACTGACTGCGCTGTTTATTATTTTGCCAGCTCGAATCATAGACGTGTTTGGGATCGAAGCATCAATGACAGGTTGGGTGTACCTTCCGGTTGTGGTGCTCGGTTTTCTACTGGCTGTGCCGTTTATTTTGGTGGCGGAAGTAAAGCGTCAAATGAAATGGATGATGGTTTTGTCCGTGGCATTGATGCTGTTGGTGGTAGCTGTTTTGCTGACTGAAGTGCATTCCGTGTATGCGATGATAGCTCTGCTTTTGGTTTTCTTTACTGCCTTTAATTTAATGGAGGCCACCTTGCCTTCACTGGTCGCAAAGTTGGCATCGGCAGGTACCCGTGGCAGTGCGATGGGGCTATTTTCTTCTCATCAGTTCTTTGGTGCTTTTTTAGGCGGTTGGCTCGGTGGCTTAGCGTTGCAACACGGTGGAGATCAATACTTATTGATGGGCTGTATTAGCCTGTTGGTTGTTTGGCTGTTACTGGTGAGCAGCATGAAAAAACCCAGCTTTCTGAAAGGGGTAACCATTTCGTTATTGGAAGGAACCGACTGTCAGGAAAAGATTCTGGGTCTAAAAAGCTTGAGTGGCGTACAGGAAGTGTTTCACTATGAACAAAAGCAAACTTTATACATAAAATACGACCCTGACCTGACGAATGAAGGGATAATTCAGAAAACTTTAGGGAGTCCTGGCTTGGCCTAAGTGCTGGCTAAGGCTACAATGGGCGACTTTATTTTTTCATTATACGAACCTTGCTATAATAAGATTTTCTGGAGAGATTCATGGCACGAGGAATTAACAAAGTCATCCTGGTTGGTAACCTTGGGCAAGACCCAGAAACCAGATACACCGCGAACAACAGTGCTGTGACCAATATTACGATTGCTACCAGTGAATCCTGGACAGACAAGCAAACGGGTCAGAAGCAAGAACGTACTGAATGGCACCGGGTTGTGATTTTTAACAAGCTGGGTGAAATTGCCGGTCAATACCTTCGTAAAGGGTCAAAAGTCTACATTGAAGGTGCATTGCGTACCCGTAAATGGCAGGACCAACAAGGCCAGGATCGTTACACGACTGAGATTGTTGCCAGTGAAATGCAAATGCTGGACAGCCGTGGTGCCGGTGATCAAATGGGCGGCGGCCAGCCTATGGGTGGTTATCAGCAGCAAGCGCCTGCAGCGGCACCGATGAATCAGAATATGAATCAACAAGGTGGCATGCAGCAAAATCAAGCGCCGGCCATGCAGCCTACGCCGCAACCCGCGCCAGCCCCAGTAAGCCAGCCTTACCAGGCAACGCCTCAGCAAACACAGCCAATGCAGAACCAGCCTCGTCAAAATCCTGCGCCACAATCTACACCCGCGCCAGCGCCGGCTGTTGGTGGTTTTGATGATTTCGATGATGACATTCCGTTCTAAAAAATACCATCAAACGCCCATGGCGTGTGTGATGTATAGAACCCAAAACCCTCTGTCATAGAGGGTTTTTTGGTTTTGGGAACTTGAGTGTTAAGTCTTAAGGCGGCGGAAGTGTTTGATCGTTGATAACACAGAGTATAATGCCGCCCAAATAGTTCAAAGGCATGTAAATTACAATGGATATAACAGGGTTGATTCTGGCTGGTGGACAAGGCAGTCGGATGGGAGGCGTTGATAAGGGGTTGGTGCATTGGCAACAACGGCCTTTGGTGTCGTATTGTTTAGCAGCACTTAAGCCGCTTTGTACAACACTGCTTATCAGCTGCAATCGGAATCAAGATCAGTACGCCTTGATGTCGGGTAACATTGTTTCTGATCAAAATCCGGATTTTCAAGGGCCATTAAGTGGTTTAGTCAGTGCCTTTCCATTGGTTCAGTCTGAGTGGTTGATGGTGGCTCCGTGCGACACGCCGAAAATTACTTCTGAGTTGATGGCTTTATTAACATCGCAGGCGAGTGACGCCGGAATTTACGCTTTGAAGGGAGAGCGTAAAGACCATCCTTTGCATTGCCTGATTCATCGCACTGCATTTTCGAGTATTGAAATGGCGTTTAACGAAGGCAAGCGCAGTGTTTATCGCGTCTTCAATGACCTTAGTGTGGAGTGGGTAGATGTACCGGAAGAAAGCCTGATGGCCAACATCAACGCGCTTACCGATGCTTAGCCGACGACTTAACCGCCAGTGGTGTTCATAAAGCGAAGGATTTGAGGTTCATCGTGCACATCAAACTCGTGACTCTTAGGTTTGATTTTCATGGCATCGATAATGATTTGTTGTAGTTCCTGGTCGCTGCAGCCATCACGCATGGGCGTTTTCAGATCCACCGAATGTTCATTGCCCAAACACAGTAAGAGTCGACCTTCCACCGTGACCCGAACCCGGTTGCAGTCGCCACAAAAGTTGTGACTGTGCGGCGATATGAAGCCGACCCGGGATTCACTGCCTGCTAGCTTGTAATATTTGGTTGGGCCACCTGTTTTGTAGGTGTCCGGGATGAGCTGGTATTGGCCTTCAATGATTGCCCGTACCTCATCACTGGAACACAGGCTTTCGCCCCGGTTGTGCTCGGTAATGACGCCCAACGGCATTTCTTCAATGAAACAAATATCAATGGCTTTCTGTTTGGCAAACGCCACCAGATCCAGAATTTCATCGTCATTACGACCTTTGATGATCACGCTGTTGAGCTTGATTTGATCAAAGCTCGCATTTTTCGCTGCGTCAATACCGCTCAATACCTGCTCTAACTTGCCGAAACGGGTGAGCTGGGTAAAGCGATCGGAGTTGAGACTGTCGAGACTGATGTTGAGGCGCTTTAAACCTGCGTCTCTTAAGTCCTGAGCCATGGTTGTTAATTGGCTGCCGTTGGTGGTGGTCACCAATTCTTTTAAGCCGGGAAGAGCGCCAAGTTTTTGGAACAGGGACAGAACATTTTGCCGAATTAAAGGTTCACCGCCGGTTAGGCGAATTTTGGTAACGCCCAGGTCAACGAATGCTTTGGAAATGCGTTCGATTTCTTCCAGCGAAAGTACCGACTTTTTCGGGAGGAAGGTCATTTCTTCGGCCATGCAATAAACACAACGGAAGTCACAACGATCGGTTACCGATATCCGAACGTAGTCAACGTGCCTGCCAAATTGGTCTATCAATGCCATAAACTTATCCTGTCTGAAATAACCGAACCTGATCAAATTCGTCGTACGCTTTACTGTTCTATATTGCGTAATTGCGTAACGGAAAGCTATTTTGAATATCTTACCAGAATATTAGGTGAGCCAGGTCAAGAAATTGTAAGATAGGTGATTACTGGCATTTTAAGGTTGCTTTGTTGATAGTTTTGCCTGTAAATAACATTATCTGTTAAGGGGTGAGGTTTTCATTAATGAAATTAATGGTGGTGGGTTCCGAAAGTCAGGTCGGACATGAATTGGTCGGGCTTCTGGAAAGTTCAGAAACAGAGTTTGTTGCCTTTGACTCGGATGATCAGCTGTTCATTGATCACCGGGATATCATGCAATTACTCGAAGAACATGCCCCTGATTTTGTGGTCAACACCACGCTTTATCCTTTTGTTGACAGAGCCGAAGCCGAAGTCGAGCGCTGTCGTTTGAAAAACCTTGAAATCCCAAGGGCGCTGGCCAAGGCGTGTCAGCAGTTGGATATACCAATGTTGCACCTGACTTCGCCATACGTGTTTGATGGGGATAAAGTTGGCCCTTATACGGAGAAAGATGCGCCTAATCCGGTCAATCTTTATGGCGAAATTCATCAGGCGTCCGAAGATGTCGTGGCCTCAACGCTCGAAAAACACGTCATAATTCGCTTAGGTTTGGTGTTCAGTGCGGGTGAAGATAACTTTGTTGGTCGTTTGTTGGCTCATGGCGGGCAGGATGAACGGATGGAAGTTATCGGTCAGCAATTGGCTTGCCCAACGTCCGCAGTAACGGCGGCACAGGTGGTGTTGGCAATATGTAAGCAGCTGTCTTGTAATATTAACCCCTGGGGCGTTTACCATTACTCCGATGTGGAAGCGGTAACCCGACGGGAGTTTTTAGAAGCGGTGGTGCAAGAAGCCGAACGTCATCCGGAACTTCAGGCTCGGCACGTAGATCAGGTCAGTAGCTCGCAACATAAAGGGTCCGCCAAACGACCGATGAATGCAGTGCTTAACTGCCAGAAGCTGCTGTATACCTTTGGCATCAAGCAGAAGTCGTGGCGGGTGGAGCTGTCCAAGGTTGTGGCGAAGTTGGCGGAAGCCCGGTTTTTGCCAGATTCAGAGTTGAAAAAATAAGTAGGAATCAGAATGAGTCAATTTACCCATATCGATGATAAGGGCAACGCAGTGATGGTCGATGTTTCTGAGAAGCAAGCGACTACCCGTACGTCACAAGCGGAAGGTTTTGTTTATATGAACGACAAAACTTTGGCTATGGTGGCGGAAGGCAGCCATAAAAAAGGGGATGTTTTGGCGGTTGCCCGCATCGCCGGTATTCAGGCAGCGAAGAAAACGCCGGATCTCATTCCTTTATGCCACCCTTTGATGTTGAGTTCAGTGAAAGTGAATTTTGACATTCAGCCAGAAGCTGGCCGCGTCCGGGTTTTGGCGGAGTGTAAACTGACCGGACAAACCGGTGTTGAAATGGAAGCGCTGACCGCAGCGTCTGTGGCGTGTCTGACGGTTTACGATATGTGTAAAGCGGTCGATAAAATGATGCGCATCGAGGGGATTCGGGTACTTTCCAAGAGCGGTGGTAAATCGGGTGACTGGCAAGTTGAAGACAACTGAGTGGGTCGCTTCATCGATTCGCTAAAATAATGAGTAAAGATGGCTGTAATTTTGCTTTGTATATGACTAAGGTTAATTAATTGGCTAAAAACTGTTCAGTTTGGCCAATTGCCGCCGATAAACTTCTTAAGGGGGTGGCTTATGTACGAAGTAGTTACAGACCGCACTCAGCAGCCAGTAATCTCGATTCTGGAGGCGGAGTTAGAGACCATTTATCATATTGGTTTAACACCGAACAGCGTTTCGGTGTCGTGTCCTATGGATGGTAATGCGGCCATGTCGGCCGAGCATCAGCGCCAGCAATATGACCTTTTACGGCAGTTTTTGACGAGTTCTGAAAAAGGCTTCTTCCTTGAAATGCGCTTTTCCCATGATGAATTTGCCTTTGTTGATGCGTTGACCCGCTGGCTGGCACGAATCCCAAGTATTGATTTGGCGTCGTTCCCTGATTTATCAGAGCTGGTGGTGCGAGAATTCAGACAGGGTGAATCCATTGAAATGTTGCCAATGACCGCCATCAAATCTTATTCAGAGCGATGGTCAAAATCCCTTTGGCAAACCATTCAGGCGTATAAAGTAATGACGCGCGATTTGCATGAGAACTATCAGTCGGCACTTAAAGAGTGGTCGCAAGCTGCAAAGGCACTGGACTGACCAACGCCTTTGTATCGCGGTTTACAGCCAGTCGAATTGTGATAAGTGAGGGTAAGCTTTCGGTTGACGGTAATCCATGATGTCCACGTCGTAACTACCATTGGTTAACGCTTTTTTGATCTCATAGAGCGAACCTTCTTCGGTGGAAGGGTTGTGCGCCAGGTTAATGATCTTTTCGGGTTGTGGCCGTTTGTATTCATCACGTACCAGCAGCACCTTCGGCTTCAGTTTGTAGTCCGGGTTGTTCGATAAGACCACACCCACCTCACCATTGTTCATTTCTACGATACTGCCGGTGGGAATGATGCCGACCATGAGAATGAAGTGTTGCAGTAAGTCCCCGTCAAATTGAGATCCGCGATTATCAAACAGAATCTTTAAGGCTTCGGCCGGGGTGGAGGCCTTTTTATAACAACGGGCACTGGAAATCGCATCGTAAGAATCGACGATGGTGATGATTCGGGTGTACAGTGAAATATGTTCAGGTCGCAGCTGACTGGGGTAGCCGGTGCCGTCCAGGCGCTCATGATGATGGTGTGCGACAGAGATGACGGCCGGATCAAGGCCGCTTTGTTCCGAAAGTAAGCGGCTGCCTTCTTCTGAATGGGTCTTCATGACCTCGTATTCTTCGGCGGTTAATCGACCTGGCTTATTCAGAATTTCATTGGGAATGACCATCTTGCCGACATCGTGCAGCATGCCGCACATACCCAGCAGTTTCAGTTCTTCTTCCGGCAGGCCCAGATGACGGCCGAACGCCATGGCCAAAATGGCGACGCGCAGACAGTGCTCGGCGGTGTATTCATCCCGGTCTTTGATGCGGGTCAGCCAAAGTAAGGCATTGGGGTTGGTGACCACGCTTTTCACGAATCCGTTGACGGTGTCTTGGATAGGCTCGACATCAATGTCTTCGGTTTCTTTGACCCGATTCAGGATTTGATGAATTTCAATGTCGGCTTTGTTGTAGAGTTCAACGGCTTCAGGAAAGGCTTGGGTAATGGGCGTGATAATCGGTTTATTAACTCGGGCTTCCCGTTCTTTTTGTTCGCCTAAGTGATGTTTTTGATAGGAGAACCAATAGTGCTCTTCGACTTCGATAATCACAAACTGGCAGACGGCACGGAGTTGTTGAAGTTCTCGGTCGGTGGTGATGCGAAACCCTTGAAACATAAAGGGGGTTTCGAGCCAGGGCCGATCCAATTTCTTAACTTGCATGCCAATCTCAAGTTGCGAAACCTCAAGCTTCACCTCAATGAGGTTGGTACCGTGGTACTGTTTCTTGTGATGCTCTGTCATAAACCAAGTATACAAACTAAATTATGTTTTTATTTATTTTCCAGTATAGCAACGGTTGAAATGATAACACTATGTCAAATTGCATTATTCCGCCTTGGCGAGACGCCCAAGGCCGCCATGCGAGCTTGCTTTATGCTATGAAATGCTCAGATTTTGATAGATGATGAATAAAAGCTCATGTATAAATAAGAACAAAACTTGCGGAGAGAGATGGCATGGTAGCCTTACCTGAATACGATAATATGGACGCCGTTGCGTTGTCAGAGGCGATTTCAAACAAAGAGCTTTCGATCAATGATGTGGTGGATGCAGCTGTCGCCCGGATGGAACAGAGAAACCCTCAGATCAATGCGGTGGTCACCCCCATGGTGGATCGTTGGCGACGAGACTTTGAAAAGCTCAATCCCCAAAGCCCTTTGTACGGGGTGCCCTTCTTGTTGAAGGATCTGGTGGCCGCCTATGAAGGTGTGCCGTTCAGTTGCGGCAGTCGAGCCTTGGCGGATTATATCCCGGAGCATAATTCGGAAATGGTGAATCGATTCCAACAGGCGGGTCTGATTCATTTAGGAAAAACGAATACCCCGGAATTCGGGTTGATGGGGGTGACTGAGCCGGAGTTGTTCGGACCAAGTCGTAACCCCTGGAATACCGATCACACCCCTGGCGGGTCAAGTGGTGGCAGTGGCGCGGCTGTGGCAGCCCGCATTGTGCCAGTGGCATCCGCAGGTGATGGTGGCGGTTCCATTCGAATTCCTGCCTCGTGTTGTGGTTTGTTTGGGTTGAAGCCTTCCAGAGGACGAACACCAACGGGGCCGGATCAGGGGCAACTGTGGCAAGGGGCGGCCGTTGAGCATGTGTTGTCTCGCAGTGTACGTGACAGTGCTTTGATGTTGGATTTAACCGCCGGGCCGGATCACGGCGCGCACTTCCCGATGGAAAAACCAGGGCAGTCTTACTTGGCTATGACTAAGGTTGCGCCTCGTCGTCTGACAATCGCTTTCAGTACAGAGAACCCAACCGGAGGGACTGTAAACCCGGAGTGTAAGCGGGCGGTTGAGAAAACCGCGAAGTTGTTGGAGTCGTTAGGGCACATCGTAGAAGAAGCCACCCCCGAGTACGACGCTACTCAGTTGTATCAAAGTTATCTGGCGATGAACCTGGGTGAAACGGCGGCCGCCATCGGTCATATTGAGCAACAACTGGGGCGTGCCTTAAAGCCGGGTAAAGACATCGAAATTATGACGGCGTTGTTGGTGAAACTGGGCGAAACCTATTCGGCAAAAGAGTTCGCACAAACTCTGCATGCGTGGAATATCTATGCTCGGACCATGGGTGAGTTTCATAAAAAATACGACCTCTATCTTACGCCGACAATGGCTGACTTGCCTGCCAAAGTGGGAGAGTTAATGCCGTCCTCGATCGAAAAAATTGTTCTGCGTGGCTTGTACAAATTACCGATAGCGACTTTGCTCAAGCGCAGCGGCATCTTTGAAAAACTCGCTTTTCGCCAACTGGAAAAATTGCCGTTTACCCAGCTGGCCAACCTGACGGGTCAACCTGCGATGTCTGTGCCTGTGCACTGGGCAGATAATGGTTTACCGGTGGGGGTTCAGTTTATGGCCCCAATGGCGGATGAGGTGACCTTATTTCAATTGGCCGCACAGCTGGAGTCTGAATTGAATTGGCAGGCGCACAAGCCGGCTTGGCTGGACAGTTAGTTCGGGCAAGGAAGGTGGCGTTCGATCCACATCGCCCGCTGAAAGGCAGGCGATGCGCTGGTGGTTACCTTACTTCGGTGATCAGTACAATAAGGTATAAAGTTTGCGCTGGTAACGGGCTTTCAACGGGTCGGCATTATCCAGTGCAGACAGCATGTCGGTCATGGTTTTTTTGACTTCGCCGTCTTCTGCGTTTAAATCCGTGCGCAAGCAACCGAGCGTCAGCTCAAGGGCTTCTTCGTTGCGATTGGCTTGCTGATACTGAACGGCCAGTTCGATAATCAGCTTGGCGTCATCGGGGGTTGCGGCAAGCTTTTCTTCCAAAATCTGAATTTCCGGAGAGTCGGCTGCGTCAGCCGCGAGTTCCAGTTTGGCTTTAACCTTGTTGTATTGGTTGTCCTGGTCTTGTAACGGAATGGCGTCGACTACCGCCTGGGCGGCCTCCAGGTTTTTCAGTTCGATCAACACATCGGCAAAGGTCAAGGCAATGTCGGAACGTTTAGGTTCTGCAAGGTAGGCGGCGTTCAGCAGCGTGGAGGCTTCATGGAGGTTGCCTTCCTGGATTTTCTCCAGGGCGTCTTTGTAGGCAATTTCGTATTCTTTGGGTAAGTGCTTTTCAAGAATCTGACGAATTTCGGATTCCGGCTGAGCGCCCATAAAACCATCAACCGGTTGGCCATCTTTGAGTAAGGCAATGGTCGGCAGAGAGCGAACGCCAAACTGAGCGGCGATGGATTGCTGCTCATCACAGTTCACTTTGGCCAATAAAAACTGGCCGTTATATTCGTTGGCAAGCTTCTCAAGAATTGGCATTAATGCCTTGCAAGGCGCGCACCAGTCTGCCCAAAAATCAACGACCACCAGCCGCTTCATGGACTCGTCGATCAGCGCCTGTTGAAAATTTTCAGGGGTGATGTCGATGATGTTTTCAGTAATCGCAGGTGTAAGTGGGCTGTCCGCTTCAATCATGAATGTATTCTCAATGGATTTAACTTTTGTATATCAATGTATTAATAATGGGGGCTGTCCGCGAGGATTTCAATTGGAGAGTTGCTGAAACCTACATGAGAGGGCGATTCCACAGCGCTGAACACCAAAAAGCCCTCATTAAGAGGGCTTTTTGGTGGTGTTGGGTGACTTACGCCGAAGCGTCTAAGTTCGTTCCAACACGCTGTTCCGCATTTTGTTGATCCACAAAGCTACTGACTAAGGTGTTTCTTGTTTGGTTTTCAGTGGCGTCTTCCTCTGTTTCAAGGAAGTTAGTATTCACTGTCGTGTTATCCGACGCTTCATCAGATGCGTTTGCAAACTGTTCAAATGCAAAATCAGCGATTTCGTTATTTTGTCGGGTTTCTACAAGACTAACAGCGGTTTCCCGGGCACCTTCGGTGGTATCTGAATTCTGAGTGGCTGAATTTTGAGCAACGGCGGTCGCTATGTTCTGCGTATTGCCCTGATTGCCCACAGTGGTTGTGGCGTCTTCTTCCTGACCGTTAGCGCGCTGAGTTGCGCTGATGAATTGTTCCGCTTGATCCTGTTGCTGCCTTTGGTCTACCTGATTGAACAGCTGTTCTCTGGATAGGGTCGCAGAAACTTCCTGATCATTTGGCCCGGACAGGGTGACAGTAACGGAGTTTTCAGATCGATCACCAGTGGTCTCGTTGCCTTCGTCGGGGGTCACCGTAATGTTGGAGTTTTGCTCAGTGGCATCGGTTAACGGATCATCACGACGGTTTAATTCATCTTGTGGTTCGGTTGAGGATTGAGAGGCGTTTCTGGGCGCAGATTCATCGGTAGCTTCTGGTGCCCGTGTCGCAATGTTGTCCTGATCCGGGTTTCGGGTGGTATTGGACACGCGCTCTTCTTCGCCTACGTTAAGAGGCTGAACGATGGGGTTGATACCGGTTGTCGTTGTATTGATGGAGGTCATCTACGCCGCTACCTTTTATCTGTGTGTACAATAAATATACAGTAAGAATGTCCGGATTTAAAGTTTCAGACGTCGTTAACTACAGAACGAAATGTACTAAAAATGAAACTTTTATAATGAAAAATTACGTGCAGAGTAAATCTGCATTATGCTGGGCGTTGTGTATCGGTTAGGAACAGGAAAATGAGTCAGAGATCAGAAAATCAGGTGTCCGTGGCGGACTTTGATACGCCAGTGGATCGACAAAAAACATCGAGTTTGAAGTGGGATAGGTATCAGGGAAAAGACATTTTACCGATGTGGGTCGCTGATACAGACTTTAAGGTGGCCGCTGAAATTACTCAGGCACTTAAGGCAAGAGCGGATCACGGTGTCTTTGGTTACACCTTAGTTCCTGATGAACTGAAAGACCTGATTATTCAGCGAATGAGCGATCTGTACCACTGGACTGTTGCCCGCGAAGACATTGTCTTTATACCGGGTTTGGTGTGTGGCCTGAATGTGGCATCCAGAGCGTATGCCGGTGAAGGAAAATCGGTTGGTATCCCCACGCCGATTTATCCGCCGTTTGTTTCAGCGGTGGAAAATGCCTGCGCCGAGTCCTGCTTCGTGCCTTTTGTGGAAGAGTCTGGTCGGTGGATGATTGATTGGTCTGCACTGGAAGCGAAGGCGGCTGACATTGATTTGCTGATGCTGTGCAACCCGCATAATCCGGGCGGCACGGTTTACCGGCGGAATGAACTGGAACGATTAGCGTCGTTGGCTGAGCAACACGACTGGATCATGTGTTCGGATGAAATTCATTGTGATTTGATTCTGGATGAGTTGGAACATATCCCATTTGCGTCTGTGTCTGAGGTGGCCCGTGAGCGCAGCTGTACGTTAATGGCACCCAGTAAAACCTGGAATATCGCTGGCCTTGGCTGTTCGTTTGCGATCATAGAAGATCCGCAGTTGAGACGCCGGTTCAGAAAAACCATGCAAGGAATTGTGCCGGAAATCAATCTGATGTCGATCGAGGCGGCTAAGGCGGCTTACCAATACGGCCAACCTTGGTTGAATGCTCAAATTGAGTACTTAATTGGAAATCGGGACTATATTGAGGCGCAGGTGGAGGATATTCCCGGGCTTTCGATGTTGCATACGGAAGCCACGTACTTGGCTTGGATAGATGCCTCTCAATTAGGGCTAGAGAATCCGGCGCGCTACTTTGAAAAATTCGGTGTTGGCTTATCGGCGGGCAGTGATTTTGGCGCCCCCCAGTTTGTGCGTTTGAACTTTGGCTGTACCCGGGCTTTATTGACGTGTGCCCTTCAGCGAATACGGCAGGCCGTTGATTCTCTTCCTGAATGACTCACAACAGGCCGTAATGACAGGAGATGACAGCGCCAATGAATGATTACGCTCGATGGACGATGCTGGCCGGTTGGGCTGCCACCGGTACCGCAGTCTTCTTGATTTTGATTAAGGTGGCGGCGGTGATGATGACGGGCTCCGCCAGTGTGTTGGCATCGCTGACCGATTCTTTGCTGGATTTGGCGGCCTCGCTGGCCAATTTGTTTGCTTTGAGACTGGCGATTCAACCCGCTGATAAAGAGCATCGCTACGGCCATGGCAAAGCGGAAGGCTTGGCTGGCTTGGCTCAGAGTGCCTTTATCTCTGGTTCCTGTGTGTTGTTGGTGATTCATGCGGTGGATCGGATCATTCATCCAAAACCAGTGACAGCGCCGGAGATTGGTATTGCGGTGATGGCCGTATCGATCTTGGCAACCGTTGCTTTGGTTGCTTTTCAATTGTGGGTGGCAAGAAAGACCGGCAGTTTGGCGGTGAAGGCCGATTCGTTACATTACCGAAGCGACATTTTAATGAATGCTTCGATTTTACTGGCGTTGCTGCTGGCCTGGCATGGTCACCATAACTGGGACGGTTTTTTTGCGTTGGGGATTGCGTTTTACATACTTTACAGCGCTTGGGAAATTGCGAAGGAAGCGGTCAAATCTTTAATGGATCATGCGTTGTCGGACGAAGAGCACCAGAAAATCCGTCAAACGGTCGAATCCCATAACGATGTGTTTGGCCTTCATGACTTACGCACCCGGCAGGCGGGCCCTACTAAGTTTATTCAGTTCCACCTAGAGCTGGACGACCTGATTCCGTTATTTCAGGCGCATAAAATTTCGGATCAGGTAGAGGCGATGCTAAGGATTGATTATCCCGATGCGGATATTTTGATTCACCAAGACCCGACGAGTGTCGTCAATAAACCCCAATAAACCTGCGCTTGACGGTTTGCTGGTGGGTCTTGGCTTCTAGGCTTCTTGGCCTCATGCTTCGAAATGCGCTTTCAGCTTTTCCTTGTTTGGCGCTAAGATCACGCCTCGTTCGGTCACGATGGCATCAATCAGTTCGGCGGGCGTGACATCAAACGAGGGGTTAGTGGCGACAACCTCACTTGGCGCAATTTGATGCTCTTTATAACGGGTGACTTCTTCCGGCGGTCGCTGCTCAATAGGGATGTCGGCGCCGGACTGGATGGATAAGTCGAAGGTCGAACTGGGGGCGGCCACCATCACTTTACAACCGTGGTATTTGGCGAGAATGGCCAGGTTATAGGTGCCGATTTTATTCGCCGCCGACCCGTCTGCGGTGATCCGGTCTGCGCCGACAATGACCCAATCCACCTCATTGGTTTTCATGGTATGGCCTGCGGCTCCTTCGGTGACTAACGTGGTGGGAATGTTTTCCTGAGTCAGCTCCCAGCTGGTCAGCCGAGCGCCTTGTAACCATGGGCGTGTTTCCCCGGCGTAAACGTGTTCAATTTTATTTTGTTTGAAGGCGGTCCGGATGACCCCCAACGCTGTGCCATGCCCTCCTGTGGCTAAAGCGCCTGCATTGCAGTGTGTGTAGACCCGGCTCTGCACGGGCAGTAAGCTGGCGCCATGTTCGCCAATTTGATGGCAAAACATGATGTCTTGCTGGTGGATTTGAATGGCTTGCTGCGCGAGTGTTTCGATCGAGTTTTTAGCCAAAGCGGCTTTCATTTTGTCCAGCGCCCAAAACAGGTTAATGGCCGTGGGACGGCTGTCAGCGAGGGTTTGGATGTCGGCCAAGATGGCTTGATGATCCCCTTGTTCCAATGAGGATCGATGCTGAAGCGCGGACAGCACTACGCCATAGGCGGCGGTGATGCCGATGGCGGGCGCGCCGCGTACAATCATCTCTCGAATGGCGGCTGCAACTGACACGGCATCGGTGAATGTCAGCCATTCGCTTGCTAATGGCAGAATCCGTTGATCCAACAGTTCAAGGGTGTGATTGGTCCAGCGAATCGGACTGAATTCCGAAGGCTGGAATGTATGGGTATGGTTTGACTGTGTTGATGACATCAAAGGCTCTCGCTGAATGTTTGCTGCGTTATCTATGGGCTGGTGCACTCGGTTCAGGCGTGCAGTGCGCTGACGGTGTGGGTAATTAAGGTGGTGACTTGCTGCATCCCTTTATCCACCACAGCGCGAATGTCTTCCATTGTAATTTCTTGGTCGGCTTTGCCGGCGGCCGGATTTACCACCAGACAAACGCTGGCGTAACGGATGCCCAGTTCTTTGGCCAGTGCCGTCTCGGGCATGGCGGTCATGCCGACCAAATCACAACCGTCGCGTTCGTATTTGGCAATTTCAGCGGCGGTTTCTAGCCGAGGCCCCTGAGTGACGGCGTAGGTGCCGGAATCCGCGATCGGTAATTGCAGGGCTTTGCCTTGGCTTATGAGTGCGTTTCGGATTTCTTCGTTGAAGGGTTGGCTGAAATCAATGTGTTGAACGCTCAGCAGCGGGTCATTGTTTTCCTGTTGAGAATAGGTGTGTGCCCGTCCCCATGTGTAATCAATCAACTGATCTGGAATGCTTAGGCAGCCGGTTGGGGCTTTATCTGTGATGCCGCCGACGGCATTCACGGCAATGATGTCTGTGATGCCCAGCTGGTGAAGGGCATGAATGTTCGCCTGGTAGTTGATTTGGTGAGGCGGTAAATTGTGTGGTTGGCCGTGACGGGCGAGAAAGTGCACTGCGCCGGATGCGAGCGTTAACTTTTCGATTTTTCCGGAAGGCTTGCCATAAGGCGTGTCGAGTTCAATGGATTCTGAGTGGGTGGCTCCGGGAAATTGATTCAGGCCTGTGCCCCCAATAATAGCGATGGACTTCAACGTAATACTCCGTGTTTTGAAAGGTCATTGGTGAAGAGTATACCTGATGTGCAGAGCGCTGCCTTCCCTCTATCAGGTGGTTGATTTTCTATTTGTGTTGCCATAATGGCGTTAACATCAGGCTCAAAATGCTCATTGATAACCATAATACCCAAGGGGCACGCGGACTCCGCGTTTTCGCCTGATTTTGCCTTGTTCGTCCTGCTTCGATGATGAAACCCAGTCGCCTGCTATGGGTGGATAAATCACTGCTATACTGAATCCGCGCATCTCTCTATCTGAAGGAACAAGCATGGTGTCTAGAGTCCTGGCCATTGAAGGCAGTAAAGCGTTTCGTTTGGTGTTGAAAGGTTTGTTTACCAATGCCGGCATGGAAGTCACAATTCTGGAAAATTCGGACGCTCTGGAAGATTGTTTAGAAAACACCTCGTTTGATTTTGTGTGTTTGGGGCTACACATTCCCGGAAGCCTTGATGGCCTGGAAGTGTGTCGAATGTTGAGGGATCGGCCGGGATATCGATACACCCCGATTGTTTTATTAACGTCGGAAGCCGGTCAGGCCACTCAAACCGAGGCCTTCAGTTCGGGTTTTACCGATATATTTCATCGTCAGGAATTGGATGATCTGGATGCCTACCTGAAAAGGCATCAGGAAATGTCCCGCTCGGTGGAGGGGCGGGTACTGTATATCGAGGATTCTGTCAGTCAGCAAATGTCGATGGTGGCATTTCTGGGTCACTCCGGGTTAACCATTGATGCCTTTGATAATGCAGACGAAGGTTGGAAAGCGTTTCAGGCGCAAGATTATGACATTGTGCTGACCGACATTGTTCTGCCGGGTACGATGTCCGGTTTGCATTTAGTGCATCGGATTCGCCGGCTGGAGGGCCCGAAAGGTGATACCCCGATTTTAGCCATCACCGGTTATGATGACCCTTCCCGCCGGGTTGAGTTATTGCAACGGGGCGTGAACGATTACGTTTCTAAACCTGTGGTGCCGCAAGAGGTTTTGGTTCGGGTCAGAACCTTGCTTAAAAATCGGTATTTGGTGAAACAACTGCAGGAGCAGAATCAGCAAATCGAAGCGCAAAGCCGCAATCAGCTATCTTTTTTAGCGAGCATCAGCCATGACGTTCGGACGCCTTTAAATGGCATCTTGGGCATCATGGAATTGATTCGTTCGGCGAAACTGGATCAACAGCAGTTGCATTGGTTGCAAATCGCCATGCAGTCGGGCGAGCATTTGGTGTCCATCATTGATGATGTGCTGGATCTGTCCAGGGCGGAAGTGGGTGAGTTTGTGATTGAACAGCAGCCTGTACTGCCGTTGCAGGTGCTGCAAAATGTTGCGTCCAATCTGAAGCCTCAGGCCGACAGCAAATCCATCAAACTGAACGTGTCGGTGTCTGCGTCGTGCCCGGACGTGGTGGAAGCCGATGGCAGACGTTTCTATCAGGTGGTAACAAACTTAATGAGCAATGCGGTTAAGTTTACGGACAACGGGGCTGTTGACGTTCATCTTGACTTCATCGAAAGTGCGGATGCCAGCGCTGACGGTATGCTGATCGGGACAGTGGTGGACACCGGTGTTGGTATTCCGGACGTTTTATGCGATGCCGTTTTTCAAAAATTCAGGCAGGTGGATGCGGTGGCTCGGAGTAAAGGCGGCAGTGGTCTTGGTTTAGCCATTGTTCGCACCATTGTCGAATCCTGGGGCGGTTCATTAGGCGTGGAATCTGAGGTCGGTAAAGGCTCTCGGTTCTGGTTCAACTTGCCGGTTAATGTGCTGGAAAACGACCCCTTGATGGGGGAAGCACACCTGGAAACGCCCTCATTTAAGCCCGAGGATCTGAAAATTTTATTGGTGGAAGACAATCGGATAAATCAGTTGGTGGCCGGTGGCCTACTGGCTAAATTATCGTTACAGCACGATTTGGCCGAAGACGGACAACAAGCCTTGGATATGTTGGCTCAAAAAGACTACAACCTGATTTTAATGGATTGTCAGATGCCAGTGATGGACGGCTACGAAGCGGCGGCCTACATTAGACATTCTGACCAGTCTTTCCAGCACATCTACATCATTGCGTTAACGGCTTCAGCAATGATTACCGAGGAACGAAAGTGTTACCGGGTGGGCATGAATGACTTCATCGCAAAACCAGTACAACTCGATTCTCTGGTTAAGGCTTTGAATAAAGCGCATGGCGCTATTGGTGCTTAGCGCCATGATGGATCGGCGGTTGGTTGCGAGTTAACTGGCTCGAAGCTGAACAGAGTCGATTGCATCACTGACGTTGCCGGAGGGCTGGGTTTTGGGCAACACGGTTTCTGCCAGAGGTGCTTGCTGATTGTCCAGCTGGTTTTTCAAATAAGAGACTTGCTCTTCCAGCCCCTGAATGTGTTTGATCAGTTGTTTTACAATGCTTTCCACGTCGTTTTTTGACGCCAGTTTTTGTGTGGCATGCTGGACATCTTGTTTGGTCGCTTGTGCATCCGTGATGTCGGAGATGTCGCTCCGTGTAGCAAGCTGGGTCATCAGGAGTTCAATCTTGGTTTGATGGGTGTCGAGTTGTGTGGACAAGATATTCTGTAAGGCTTTGACGGATGCTTCTTTGGCAATGGGGAAGAGATCTTCCTTGTGAGCCAGGAGGTCGACTTTTTCGGTCAGCAACGGGATTTTATCGAGCAGCGCCAGGTCTTCGGTACGCGCCAAGGTTTCCAGTTGCTGGCTGGTGGCCAGGCGATCTAAATCTGCCCGTTTAACAAGGTTTTGTAATTGTTCCGCTTTGGCCAATCCGGCTAATTCCTGAGACGTTGCAAGCGGCGTTAAATCTTCGGACTTGGCTAATGGCGCTAAATCTCTGCGATCGGCTTTATGGGCCAGTTTTTCACGGTGTTCTTTCAATTGGTAATCAATGCTCTCATTGAACTGAACCATTTTGGTGGCAAGGGCATTGATGTGACCGACTTTGGCGTTGTGTTTGACATCTTTGTGGGTCGCAACCCCGGTAATTCGCAATACTTGATCACGACGGGTGTCGGCGGCCTCTTCGAGGGACGTTTGCACTTTATGGAGGGCTTGTTGTGAGGTTTGTACACCCTGCTGCAGTTGCTGTTGTGTGCGTTCTACCAAGTGATTGGCGGAGTTCTTCAGTTTTCGGTCAACTTCGCTGCCTCGTTCGATCAGTTCGGCGGTGGTCAGTTGGCTTTTTTCTAGCATTTTTTTCTTACTTTGTTTTCTTTTGTCATTGAGATAAATGGCGATACCGAGGGCGGTGGTGGCCGTTTTAAACAGCAATGACGGTTGTTCCTGGGCTGGATCTTTGGCGTGCGTGGTTGGCATGGTATTGCTCCAAACATAGTAATTTACATGCTTAGAAGGGTATTTCGCCCGGTAATCAACCGGGCGAACAGGCAATACCCAATCAAGTCAGAATGAATTTGATTGAATGTAAACTTCTACCTTAGAGAAAGGTTTTAGAGTATTCATTCAATTATTCCGTTTTTTATAACTTTCTGTGATACTCTCAAAAAATTTACGGGATCAGGGTTATCGAATGAAAAAGCAAATGATTGCGGGGGCTGTATTGGCCTCATGTGTTGTGCTGCCAATGACTGTCGCTGCGGAAACAAAACCGTTGGATGCAATGGAAAGTGATCTGTTTAAATGTTTTGCAATGACCGACGAGCAAAAACGCCTGGTATGTTATGACGATATCTCACGTAATCTTGCTGAAGCTAAACCTGAAAAAAAGGAATTAGCTGAAAAGCGAGCGGTGGCGGATTTTGGTTTAACGCATCAAACCCAGTCGTTTGATGAGCTGGAGTTGCAGGCCGTCAAGGTGGAGAAGAATCCGTCGGGTGACTGGGTGATTACCATGGAAAACGGTCAGGTTTGGGAACAGACCAAAGAGCAGGATTACCGTTTCCGTTCCAATCAGCCGAAAGTCAGAATCTTTAAGCTGTTGTTCGGGTCTTACGCGATGACGGAAGAAGGTCGAACCAAAAAATTACGTGTTAAGCGCATTAATTGATGAATTGGAAAGGCTGTAATCATTACAGCCTTTTTCTTATCCGCTGAAAAACTGTCCTAAATTAGTAATTCTCCCTATTGCCCGCCTTGAAAAACAGCAGGTTAACGACTTTACTTGTTGGAGTAATCTTCAGAAGATTTTCTGAGGTTTAGATGATGATCTACGTTTTTATTTGATTCACCTGACAGAAAAGTTGGAATTATGTCAACACCGGTTCTTATTTGTGATGATTCAAGTTTTGCCAGAAAACAGATGGCAAGAGCGTTGCCCAAAGAGTGGGACATTGAATTGTCGTTTGCTGGTAATGGTCAAGAAGCGCTGGAAGCAATTCATGAGGGTAAAGCCGATATTCTTTTTCTTGATCTTACTATGCCTATTTTGGATGGTTACGGGGTGTTGGAAGCCATACGGGCTCAAGACCTGCCGACCATGGTGATTGTGGTCTCAGGGGACATACAGCCGGAGGCCCGCGAGCGGGTAAGAGGCCTGGGCGCGTTAGAGTTCATTAAAAAACCCATAACCACCGACAAGATCAACGAAATTTTAACCGCCTATGGCATCATCGCGTAGTGCACCTTGTGCTATTTGAAATGACTCAGCTCTAAAACGAGGTATTTGTGAGCGATAATGAATTAGTTCTTGATGAAGAACTTAGAGATGTTTATCAAGAAGTCACCAATGTCGCCATGGGGCAGGCAGCAGACAGCCTTGCACGTTTGCTGAATGTATTTGTGGTGTTGCCCATTCCGAATGTGAATATTCTGGAAGCCGGTGAGTTGCAAATGGCGTTGCAGTCGGCGTCGGACAACGAATCCGTTTCGGCCGTTTGTCAGGGGTTTATTGGCAAAGGCGTGGCGGGTGAAGCCTTGCTCATTTTTAATGATTCCAGCTTTCAGGACATTGCCAAGCTGATGAAGTATGAAGGCGAAATCGATGACGCCGTTCAGCTTGAACTTGAAATGGACATTGCCAGTATTTTGATTGGTGCTTTTTTAAATGGTTTGGCCGAACAGTTGGATATGTCTTTCAGCCAGGGCCACCCCGTTGTTTTGGGTCAGCATTGTGACATATCGGAGTTGATTTCTTCGAACTCCGCACGTTGGTCGAAAGTACTGACTTTAGAAATCAATTACACCATTAAGGATTACAATATTAATTGTGATCTGTTGTTGCTGTTTTCCGATGACTCAATCGATCGGTTGAATGAAATTGCTTCGTATTTATTGGAATAATTATGCCGTCTGAAACAAAACTCGATATCTCAGAATTCCATTGGATGATGGACATGCTCCAAACCATTGATGTGGGTTTGGTGGTACTGAATGATAAATACGAAATTGATATCTGGAACAGTTTCATGGAGAACCATTCCGGTCTGGAGCCTACTGCGGTGAAAGGAAAAATCATGTTTGATTTATTCCCTGAAATCCCGCGAGACTGGTTTTGCCATAAAATTGATTCGGTCTTTCAGTTACACAGCCGTGCTTTTACCACCTGGGAGCAGCGGCCTTATGTCTTTAAATTTAAGAATTACCGGCCCATCACCGGCACAGCGGATTTCATGTTTCAGAACATCACCATCATTCCCTTGGTTTCACTGAGTGGCACGGTGGATCATGTTTGTATTCTGGTGTATGACGTCACGGATGCCGCGACCAACAAAGCGCAGCTCGAACAAGCGAATGCCAAACTGGAAATGTTAAGCCGAACGGATCGTCTGACCAACTTGTACAACCGTGGTTATTGGGAAGAGTGCTTGGAAGCCGAATATAAGCGTTGCTTACGCAGCCGAAACACCAGTTGTCTGATTATGTTTGATATCGATCACTTTAAGAAAGTGAACGATACTTACGGTCATCAGGCGGGGGATGAAGTCATCCGGGTGACGGCTCAGGCGGTACGTGATAATTTGAGAGCAACCGATATTGCTGGCCGATACGGAGGTGAAGAGTTTGGCATTATTCTGGTCGATACGGACTCCATGGACGCTCACGCGTTTGCTGAACGTTTGAGGACCCATATTGAATCGATGACGGTCATGCATGAAGGCGTTGAGATTAAATACACCATCAGTATCGGTATTGCTGAAATGGGTTCAACACTGAAAACCTATACCGAGTGGTTAGAAAATTCTGATAAGGCTTTGTATCACTGTAAAAGGAATGGCCGCAATTGCTCGACCATTTATCAACCGGGCATGGAAGGCGAATAACGCCTTCCGGTTTTTGGCTTTGGTCGAGTACCGCAACAGATGAAATGTGTTGCGATACTCTTCCGCGATCAGCTCATTAGCTTCCCGCCATCATGTTCATCACCCAGCCAATAAATAACACCTGGGGAACCGTGATCAACGGTAAGAACAAGGCAATTTTCCAGCTTTTCATGGTGTCTTTGATCACCATAATTTCGGTGTAATCGGTGGATGCGCCGGCCATTAGGAAGGTAAAGCCGTTCCCTGGTGCACTGGCCCGGTTGACCAAATCGGCGGCAATCGGGGTTGACCCTTCGGAACAGACTTCAATCACAGTGGCCGCCAGTAAGGTCAGGAATAGCCCTCCGACGCTTGCGCCGAACCAGGTCTCGAAAATTTCGAGCGGTACAAACGCTCTTAACAACGCGACCAGCACCACACCAAACATAATCCAGCGGATGACCATGCGTGCCCCTTTTAAACCGTCCAGTAACATGGCACCGGTGGCTGCGGGCGAATAGTCGGCTTCTTTGGTTAAGGTTTTGAGTGTGCTACTTAACTTAAAGTCTTCCGGCAAATCCATCATGTTTGGATTCATAGGCAGACGACCGGTTTTCTCGAAATGATCAAACAAGTGGCCGCTGATCCAGGCGATGACCATAGAGAATACAATAAAGGACAGTGTCCAGGGGATGCCAATCAAACCGAACAGAATGAGGGTCAGGGTAAATGAGTTCCAAGGGCTGGCGATCAAAAAGGCCATGACTTGTCCCAGGCTGGCACCCCGTTCATAGAGTTTCATGGCGACCATTAATATGCCGTGATTACAAAGATCAAGTAACACGCCGGCAAGGGTTGCCCGGAAGATGCCTCGCTTGGTATGGCCAGGCCCTAATGCGGAAACAACGACTTCTCTGGGGATTCGGTTCAACCAACCCACCAATACGATGCCCAGCAATACGCCCCACCACATGGCATTCATCATTTCAAAGGAGGTAGAGGCCATAGTGTCGAGCCAGCTGATTTGAGTACTGTCGGTCAACAAATAGAGGCTGTAGAGACTCAGAACTACGGCACTGGAAACCCATAAAATCCAGTCGATGTTCTTGTTATCGTCGGTATCACAACAACTGGAAGCGGTATTGCCTGAGGTGCCGTGATCATGAGTCTGACCTTCCGAGCCACAACAGGAACCGCTCGCTTTGGCAGTGTCTTTTTTCGAAGCGGGAGCGCAACATGATGATGCCGTCGTTGTTGATGTTTCCGACGCAGCGCAGCAGCTATCCGTAGCTGCGGTCATAGCAGCACTGTTCTTCTCCTGCGAAGCATTGATTTGTTTCGCTGTTGTCTGGTCAGACGAATTGCAGCAATCACTCATGGCAGCATCCTTCTTCACTGAATCCTTCGATTAAATGACAAATGTGATCCCCGGTGGGAATGCAATTGGGCTGTGTTTCCCAGCGTTTCATGGTTTTTTGCATGGTGTCATAGGTTTGTTGCATTTGAGCAAGCTTATCGGCCACTTCCTGCATTCGTTGCGTCATGATTTCACGCACCTGCGGGCAAGGAGATTCCCCGTGACCTGCCTGGTCAAAAATGGTTTGAATGTCGGGTAACGAAAACCCAAGGGATTTGGCTTGAATAATAAAATTCAAACGGTGTTCGTCGGTGGCAGAAAAACGCTTGTAGCCATTATTAGGATCACGTTTGGGCTCAAGAAGCCCGGTACGAACATAATGTCGGATCGTGTCTGCGGTCACTCCGGTTCGTTTGGCCAGTTCTGATACGGTCATGAGAAACCCCTCTCTCTGTGTTTAGCTTATACCATAAAGCTGGGTGTTACACACAGGTCAAGAGGGGTTGTCAGATATTTTTAATGACGTTGAAAGCGCAACCGATCAAAAGCCGAAGGTGTCTTTGATTGCCTGTTCGAATGCCTCAGGGGTGAGCTGGTGGCTTTTTTCAAGTTGCGCTTGGGTTGATAAGTCAGCAAAGGCAGTCATGTGATTGCTTAAATAACTGGTCGATGATGGATTGTGGTGCGTTAATGACTGGCTTGGTTGTTGGCCTGAATTTTTTGAAATAAGCTCAGCAGTTCTTCTGGCGGGCTGGTAAATCTTCGGGTGTCCAGGTTGATCCAACTGCCTTCCACTTTGACGGTGGCCGCGAGAGTGCCGCTGGCAAGCCAAAAGTTGTGTGCGAAACACCACTTTTTACCGGTTTTGCTTAAACTGATGACTTCAAAATCCACAGTAAAGCCTTCGGACATGCCGATTTCTTTGCGAAAGGTGGTTTCTTCCCGAAAAATGACCGGCCCGATATTGAGCTGGCGGAATTGTTCTTGGCTGAAGCCGTGTTCGTCGAGAAAAGTAAAGCGCACTTGGGTTGCGTGATCGTTGTAGGCGGTGTGTCGTAAATGTTGGTTCGGATCAAGATCGGACCAGCGCGGCTTAAACTGCATTTCGAAGATTTTCATAATATTCCTAAGCGGCTTAATGAAAGCCCGTAACGGGCTTTGAATATAAGATCCGGGTGGCTCAGTTGTCGTTTTTATGGATGGCCAAAGGTGACCAGCTTTGATTGGTGGGCATCACTTCCAGAGTATTAACGTTGACATGCGCTGGGGTGTTGGCTGTCCACAGAATGATGTCGGCAATGTCATCCGGTTTCAGGTGTTCTGCGTCTTGGTATAGGGTATCTGCTCGTGACTCGTCGCCTTTAAAGCGTACCAGTGAAAACTCAGTCTTAGCAAAGCCGGGTTCGATGTTGGTGATTTTTACGCCGGAGCCGTGAACATCGGAACGCAGATTTCGGGAAAACTGTTGCACAAAGGCTTTGGATGCACCATAGCAGTTACCGCCGGGATAAGGCCAGTTGCCTGCCATGGAACCGACGTTAATGATGTGACCACATTTACGCTCCACCATGCCAGGCAATAACGCTCGTGTGCAATACATCAAACCTTTACAGTTGGTGTCGAGCATGGTTTCCCAATCGTCGAGATTGGCTTGATGCGCAGGCTCAAGGCCTAATGCCAACCCGGCATTATTGATCAGAACATCGGGTTTATTGAACGCCTCGGGTAACTCGTAAAAACCATCAAAGACCGTTTGGCGCTCTCGCACATCCATCACCAAATAATGCACGTCGGTTATTTGGGACAGTTCGCTTTGCAGTGCTTCGAGCCTTTCTTTTCGACGACCCACGATAACCAACTTATAGCCGTCGTGTGCGAATTTGCGAGCGCAGGCCTGGCCAAAGCCTGAGGTGGCTCCGGTAATGATGGCGGTTTTAGTCACGGGATCGTCTCCTTGAATCCATAGAATGTGGGTGACGTTGTACCATAGAATAGTCGTACATTCATGTTTTTACAGAGACTTTTGTGGTGGTTGTATCAGCAGCCAACGGGATTGACTGCTGCTTTTGACAGATGGTCGGAAGCGATTAAACCCTGAGAGTATTAGTGTGTAGCCCCGCTTGAGGCTGTACTGGATGGGCTGGCGCTTGCCTGTGGTAATGACGAATGCCATGTTCTTTCTGGCGCGCCTGGCTGAACGCTGATACGCGTTTCAGATAACCGATGACCCGAGTGCCATAATCTATGTTTTGACTGTGACATGACGGGCAAGCGTGTAAGGTGCGTTTATCCACATGATTGCATTCATTACAAATGGTGATTTTGACGTTAATACAGAAATAATTACAGCCGGTGGTGGCGGCAATATTAAATAACTGCACGTATTGTTGTTTGGTCAGTGCTTCATCGAGATTGAGGTGTAACGCCGACCCGCCGTCCAGATATTCAGTCATTTCCCGGCCATGGAGGATGAATTTATCCAGGGCATTGCTCAGCTCATTTTCTACGATGTAGAAGTATGAGTTATAGCAATCGCGGGCGACCTGATAACCGTCGTTTTTGTCCCACTTGGCATTTTTTACGCCGAGGTTTTCAGCGGGCACGAACTCGGTGTTGAACAGGTAACCCGTTTCTTTTTTTGCTTTCTGGTTTGCCTGGTAGATGACTTGCAAGCGGGATCGGACAAACGCTTTATAGTCCGGATTATTGCCCACGGTAATGCCTTTACTTTCGGCGGCTTCGGCCATGCCGTTGATGCCGATGGTTAAGAACTGCTTATTGAGGCTGATGAATCCACTGTCGTAGACCGGCAACATGCCGTTGTCCTGATATTCTTCCATCAATGCCCGGTAGGCCATTTGATATTTTTGAATTTTAACAATGGCTTCATTCAGGTCGCTGCCGTCTTGCTCCAGACGATTCATGTTTAAGGTAATGACATTAATTGAACCCGTGGCGACACCTCCGGCGCCCAGCGTGTAGGAAAAGGTGTTTTCGGTAATTTCATTGCGCAGTCGGCAGCAGGAGGCCAGCGAATCGGCATTATCCGATTGGTACACAAAGAAGCTGTTGCCGTCCGCCATTTGTTGAGCGCAAAACTCGGTGAACTCGGTATCCCTACATTGGCCTTCGTTGGTCAGCATTGCGGCCGTCACCACAGGGAAGGTCAGAATGGCTTTTTTACGTTCTTCGTTAAACCAGTTCATGAAGAATTCTTGCAAGCCTTTGACGGACTGCCACTGGGGTTTGACCATATCGCCATGTTTGTTTGGTGGGAACACAAAATCACCAAACATGGATTCAAAATAATATTGATCGTAGAGAGAGATGTTCCAGAACACACTTTGATAACCGCGAGCGGCAGCGGGTTGGTTTAATGCATAGACCACATGCTGGAGGTGATTGCCAATTTCTTTCGGGTGGGTGGTCAGGTAATCGTTGCCATAATCCTGACGGGCGAAGTGATCGAAATAAGTCAGGAATTCAACGGTCGCGACGGCACCGGCAAATTGGGCACTGATCGCAAAAATCAGATTCACGAAAGACCCGCAGAAAGACTCCAGGTGTTTAGGGGCTTTGGACTCGCCTCCCAACCCTTTCAAGCCGTCCAACAGGAAAGGGTACATGGTGATGGAGGTGCAGTAAGGTTTTAAGCTGGTTTCATCGTGCACATAGATTTCGTGATCTTCAATTTGGCGCAAATATTCTTCGGCCAATGGTTCACCAAACAGCTCTGCGATTTTGTTTCTTACTCGTGCCCGGTTCACTTGAATGATGGCGTCTTTCATCAGCTCGCTTTCCAGCGTGGCAATGTTCTTATGAGTGACGTTGGCATTGGCGTCGACCGCAGAACCTTCCGCCGCATTATTTGCGTGGATATAAGATTCGATGAAATTAAGCTTATCGTTCACTTGATCTGTATTAAGCCGAAGCATGAGTGACTCCTTGGTGCGTGTTAGTCAAATATGGGGTTGAATTGATGTTGTTTGAGGATTTTCTGAAGCAGTGAGTAAGGTCTTCAACCACTTCTCCGTGCTCCAGTTTCAGAAATTTTTGATTGGTCGTGGTTGCATCTAATCCGCCCAACTCAGGAATCCAGCGACCGGTTTTGACGAAATCCAGATGGGGCTTTAATAGTCGGGAGACTGAATCAAGCCCAGTGTATAAACAGGTTTTCAGGCCATGGGCCTGAGCAATTTTTAACTTGGCCTGCAATGCCAATGGATGCCATTCGCCACCAAAAAAAACCACGGCATTGATTAAGCCCTGATAAGTGACCAAATCTTCAGTAAATGATTGATCGGACAATGCGTGGCCCTGACGTTTGTCCCAAGTGTCTTCACTGTGGCAACCTTTGCAGGCCAAAGGGCAGCCATAAATGGTATAGGCCAGTGAAATGTGTTCAGGTAATTCCTGAAATACGATTTGGGCTTGAGAGCTGTTGAAGGGTTTTTCCTTCACTTTTTGGTGGTGAAACTCGGGCGCCTGAGGATGTGGTTTGGTGGTTCGAATTGGTTGATGTTCCGTCGAGGGATAAATCAGATGATCGAGTTCCATTGGATACGTCCTTCAAATACCCATAAATAATATATGTCTATATATGGTGTGGTGTGTTTGTGTTTAGATACAATATATTGTGTTTGGTGTGGGTTGCCAGTCAAAGTGATTGATCTGGATCAATGCTTTGGATGAATCCGTATAGGTGGTGGCTGAGTGATTTATATGTACGACGATGAAGGATGTGAGGGTGAAACGATGGGGGTTTTGGAACGAAACGGTCTTGAATATTTCGGGAGATCACTCACGCTTTGCAATGACCGGAGTGATAGTTCTGAATGGTTTTGGAATACACGCCGGAGCAGAGAATATTAAACTCCGGCGAAGCTGGAATCAGCGATGGCTGAGTAAACATAAATCGGTAATGGCTTGCCATTGGTTGGCTTGAATAAGCTCAGAAGGGCAAATCCAGCTGCCTCCCACCGCCATGACGCTGTTGAGTGTCAGGTATTGTTTGGCGTTATCGGCGTTGATGCCACCGGTTGGGCAAAATCGGATATCAGGAAAAGGCGCGGACAGCGCTTTAAGCATTTTGACTCCGCCGGCTTGCTCCGCCGGGAAAAACTTGAGTTCGTTCAGCCCGTATTCCTGGGCCAGCATCAACTCGGACGCTGAGGCGATGCCGGGCAAATAGGGCACCGGAGTGTCCTCTGCGTATTTGGCCAGTGTTGGTGTGATCCCCGGGCTGATTAAAAATTCGGCGCCTGCATCGAGACAGTTTTCAAAATCACGTTCGTTGGTGACGGTTCCGGCCCCGACACAGGCATGGGGGACTTCTTGTTTGATGCGTCTAATGGCTTCCAGCCCGTGTTCTGTGCGCAGGGTGATTTCAAGAAAATGAATACCGCCATTCACCAGTGCATGAGCCAAGGGAACGGCGTGTTCAATGTCTTCGATCACTATGACGGGTAAAACCGGTTTGGACTCCGGGCTGTATTGTTCGATGAGTTGCTTGAAACTGTTGCTCATATGCGTGCTTCCTTAGCGGCGTTTATGCTTCTTCCCATTGGATGCTGATTGCTCCTTGGCTGGTTGGCCCGACGGAGTGTCGGAATACGGAAAACAGTTCTCGGCCAACGCCCTGAACGTGACCCGAGGGGGGTTGCGCAAATGGTCGGGTGCTGAGATCGCAGCCGGTGACTTTGAGAACTCCCTGATGGCAATCCAGTTCTATCATGTCGCCTTCCTGAATTTGGCTGATCGGCCCCAGTTGCATGGCTTCCGGACAAATGTGCAGCGCGGCAGGTACTTTACCCGATGCGCCGGACAATCGACCGTCCGTGACTAACGCGACTTTCTGACCTTTGTCCTGAAGACTGCCTAACAAGGGCATCAGTTTATGCAGCTCGGGCATTCCGTTCGCTTTTGGCCCCTGAAAGCGCACTACGGCGATGAAGTCACCCGTGAGTTGCTCGTCATGGAAGGCTTTAATGAAGTCGGCCTGATCATGAAAAACGCGCGCAGGAGCCTTGATGACCCACTGTTCTTTCGGTACGGCGGAAACTTTGATGATGGCATCCCCCAGGTTACCCTTCAGCCGTTTGATCCCGCCAATGGCATCAAAGGGGGCATCGGCGCTGCGGATAATATCGTTTCCAGTTGTATTGGCGTTGTCGGTGTCGGACGGGGGCGAGTGGTAGACGATGGTTTGACTCTTCAGTGCTGCGCGTCGGGCGTAATCTCGTAGCGTATCGCCAACAACAGTGGTGACGTCATCATGCAATAAGTCTGCGGCCAATAATTCATGGATGACCCGGCTGGTGCCGCCCGCATGATGGAATTGGTTGACGTCGGCTTGACCATTGGGATAAACCCGGGCGATGAGTGGCACCACGGAAGAGAGTTTATCGAAGTCGTCCAGGGTAATGTGAATACCGGCACAACGGGCGATGGCGGTTAAGTGGATGATTAAGTTGGTTGATCCGCCAGTCGCCATCAAGGTGACCATGGCATTTACAATGGTTTTTTCTGATACGACATCGGCAACGGGTGTGTAGTGGTTACTGAGGCCGGTAATTTCGGAGATACGCTTTGCGGCTTGTTCAATGAAAGCATGGCGAAGACCTGAGTCCGGCGGTGTGAACGCCGAATCCGGGAGGTGTAAGCCCATCACTTCCATCAGCATCTGGTTGGTATTGGCCGTACCGTAAAAAGTACAGGTGCCTGCACTGTGGTACGACTTGGACTCTGAGTCTAATAATTCTTCTTGTGAGGCTTTGCCTTCGGCAAACAGCTGACGGGTTTTGGCCTTTTCCGAATTGCTGATGCCAGAGCCCATGGGCCCGGCAGGGACGAAAATAGTGGGTAAATGCCCAAAGCGTAGGGCCGCCATGAGCAAGCCAGGTATAATTTTGTCGCACACCCCTAAGCATAAGGTGCCATCAAACACATTGTGGGACAACGCCACAGCTGTGGAAAGGGCGATGGTATCCCGGCTGAACAAAGATAATTCCATGCCCGGCTGACCTTGGGTGATGCCATCGCACATCGCTGGAACGCCGCCTGCTACCTGAGCGGTATGGCCCAGTTTTAACAGCGTTTGTTTGATCAGTTCCGGGTAATGTTGCAAAGGTTGGTGAGCCGATAGCATGTCGTTGTAGGCGGTAACAATGGCGATGTTGGCCTTGCTGTGTGCCTGCTTGAGTATGATTTTTTCTTCTTCGTCCGAGGCAGCAAAGCTGTGGGCAAGGTTGGTGCAGCTCAGTTGTGATCGGTGGGGTTTTAATTGTGCCTGGCTGCGCATCTGACTCAAGTAGCGAGTTCGGCTGGTGCTGCTGCGTTCAATGATGGTGTCGGTCACTTCCTGAACGACGGGATTCACGGTTTGCATGAGGTTGTTCATATTATCTGAGTTCCTTAAACATCGGGACTCCAACATACGGTCAGAGGGCATGTTGCTTTGTGCAGTAAATGGCCGATGGGTAATGATAAGCTGCTGGGCGATTCTTTGGCTTTTTTGTAGACGTGCCACTTTTCATTGCCGGTGAACAACAAAAAAATGTGTTCGGCATTTAATAACGTGGGTAAGGTTAAAGTGACCCGCGCCCCTTTGGACTCGGATTGAATGGTTGAAACCGGCTCAGAAAGCGGCGCCGATAATGCGTGCTCCAATTCATTGGCATCGGGAAATAACGAAGCAATGTGACCGTCATCCCCCATTCCCAGTAACACTATATTTAATGGCTTGGATAAGGCCTGAACCGCAGGGGTGAGACTCATGGCGGCATCGCTGAACGCCTGATCCGACTTGAGGCTTAACAACGATGCCTTGTCGGCGGCGTTCTGCAACAGTGTGTTTTTCAGCATCTTGTAGTTGCTGTCGTCGTGATCTGTGGCCACCCATCGCTCATCCGAAGGGCAAATGGTTACGTGATCCCACGCCAGATGTTGCTGACTCAATTGTTTGTACAGTGGTTTTGGGGTGTTGCCGCCACTGACCACAAAGCTGATGTTGCCGTGGTGTTCAATGGCCCCTCGCAGATGGTCCGCCAGTTGTAAGGTCAGGCTTTCAATCAACTCTCGGTGTGTTTGGTAAATTTGTTCATGCAGCTTCATTTGCTAACTCTCCCAGCCATTTTGTATTAATGACTTTCTTGCCAGAGGCGACCGTCTTTTGCGAGTAACAGCGTGGCGGCCGCCGGCCCCCACACGCCGCCGTGGTAAAATTCGGGACGAGCCCCGCTTTGTTGCCAGGATTGAAGAATCGGATCAATCCACTTCCAGGCGGTGAGTAGTTCATCCTCACGCAGAAACAAAGTGGGGTTGCCTTCGATGGCGTCGGCCAGTAATCGTTCGTAGGCATCAGGGACGCGATCTTTTTTGGCGTGTTCTGCGGTCAGGCTAAGCAGCACAGGCTTGACACTCATGCCTTTGCCCACCCGCTTTTCACACAATTGCAATTTAATGCCATCGTCCGGTTGTAGTCTAAAGATTAGTTTATTTGCCATGGCGGAGGCATGTTGAAGCTCGAAGACTGAATGCGGCACTTCTTTAAATTGCACGACAATCTCACAGGCCCGGTCGGGTAAGCGTTTACCGGTTCTTAAATAAAACGGGGTGCCGGCCCAACGCCAGTTGTCGATTTCAACTTTCATGGCCACGAAGGTTTCGGTGTCACTGTGGGGGTCGACGCCTTCTTCATCGCGGTAGGCTTTGGTGGGTTGGCCATTACGGGACCCTTCCTGATACTGTCCCCGAACCACGTTTTCACTGATGTGCTCACCAACCAGAGGTTTAAGGGCTTTCAGGATCTTAACTTTTTCATCGCGAATAGACTCAGCATCGAGCTGAGCCGGAGGTTCCATCGCCACCATACAAAGCAGTTGCAGTAGGTGGTTCTGCACCATATCCCGCATGGCTCCGGCGGATTCATAAAAGCCGGCACGTTGTTCCACGCCCAGTGTTTCACTGATGGAGATCTGGATGTGATCAATGTAGCGCTGATTCCACTGGTGTTCAAAAATGGAATTGGCAAAACGCAGTGCTAACAGATTTTGGACGGTTTCTTTGCCCAGATAGTGATCAATCCGGTAGATCTGCTCTTCGTTGCAGTATTTGTCCACTTCTTTACAGACTTGTAAGGCACTTTGGTGGTTCATGCCAATGGGCTTTTCCAGAACCACACGAGCATCGCCTTTTAACAGCTGATGGCTGTACAGGTGTTGGCATATGGTGCCGTATAAGTCGCTGTGTGTGGCCAGATAATAAACTTTCGCCACGTCCGGATTGGTTAAGTAATGCTTGAGTCGGTCCTGATAGCTGACGGGGTCGGTGATGTCCATCTGAGCGTAGCTGACCCGCTTTGAAAAACTTTTCCAGGTGTCTTCATCGAAAAGGCCATCGGCCAGAAATTCTTCAAGGGAGGATTTGAGCAGTTCAAGGAAGCCTTCCCGGTCATAATCGCGGCGCGCCACGGCGATGATTCGTCCGTCCGGATGAATTCGGTTGTCGAGGTGTAAACAATACAGGGATGGAAACAATTTACGCAGTGATAAATCGCCGGCTGCGCCAAACAAAACTAACTCAAACGCTTGTGCTGGTAAGGACATGATGTCTCCTGACAGGTAATAAAAATCCACACGTCTTGCAAAGACCCGGGAGGTATTACCGATGGTGGACGTACATCTAATTCTAAAAGCTAAGCGCGGCGCTGTTTCAGTTTGGATGACCTGGAATCGGCCGACACGGTGTTAGCTCAGAATTACTCGTCGCTAATCTCGGTTGTTAAAACTCGGTTGTTAAAACTCGGTTGTTAAATACGGTTTCTGAAATAAAGCTGTTTAAATAAGTATTTGATTACCATGCCATAACTGAAATGCTTTGGGCAAGAAATGGTTCTCAATTTAGGCACAATTCATTGATTGTACATTTTTGCACGAAGGGCTCTATCGGAGAATTGCTGATGTATATCAGCTGTGCCGCCGGGTGGCTTTGTTAGTCTGGGGTATCCATATAATTTTCCGGGTGGTGCGTATGAAACTAATACCAACGGCTATGAAAAAGAGACTGGGCTGTGTGATAACGGCCAGCGTGGCAGCAACTTTGGTGGGATGCGGTGGCCATCCGGCTGCTGGTAACTGGGATGCCGAAACGGTTTCGAGCAATGAATACCTGCGGCTTGAAGTGGCGTTTGATGGCACGGGGGAACTTTACCCAAAGGAGTCTCAGGTCTCTGCTTTACGATGCTTGTGGCAGGCGTCGAGTGCAGAGACCATCGGAATTAAATGTCGGCACGAGAATGAAAACATGGCCGAAGAAGAGTTTGAACTGATTGTGGAAGAGGACGCTCAAGGGCAACGGAACCGCGCGTTGCTGCAGTCTGCCAATCGGGTTGTTGCTCGGTTTGCTCGTGCTGAATTTACCAAAAAGTCGTTGGGTGTTGAATAGTCGGCAGGTCGAGTGATCAGAACAATGGTTAGGACTTTGGTGGTCAGAATATCGCTTTGCTTGTGGGGTGCATGGTGGGCCGGTGGGGCTTTGGTTGCTTCGGAAATCGTCGAGCCCAAGCCCTTGTGGTGGATTAGCCCTCATGAAGGCGGTGGGGCGAAACCTCATCATCAGCAGGCGTTTAGTCATTGGCTGGCAGACCGGGGTTGCCCGGTTCGTATCTCCCAAACCGGTGCCGATAAGAGCGATGCGGCTCTGGTGTTTGAAGTGCGTCCACTTGCTGCCGGGATGCCTTGGATGGTTGCGGATACAGAGGGCAACCAGCCTTTGACGGTGCGCTGGCTGGTCAAAGGCAGCCGCTCTGTAAAGCACTTGGCCAGCCTGGAAGGCGAGCGGGTCGCCTTGCTGGGCAAAGCTTCATTATTGGGCCACCAACAGCCCGTTCGTTTGCTGGAGCAGGCGGGGGTGACTTTGACTGATGTGACGGTCTTTACGGCTTCGAAATACCAAGGCGCTATGGCGTTGTTGCTGCATGGTGATGTGTTTGCGGCGGCGTTTCCTGCTCCGTTGGCGACTAAATGGAGCAAACTCAATGAATTGGTGACGCTGGCGGAAAGTGATGCCCGCCTGGTTGCCGGAGTGTGGCTGTCCTCCTCTTCTACAAAATCGCAGTGGATGGAGGGTAAACAAGGGCCGTGTGCCCAAGGTCTTTTGGCGATGAGCCGTGCCAGCCGAGGAGATGCGAAAATGCAGGTGTTTCCCGAATGGTTAACGGGCTTCCGTTGGCCGAATCAGCGCTGATATTGTCTTTAGTGCAGAAACAGTAACATCATAGGAAAAAAAGTAATCACCGCTTACATTTTCATAACGAACTGTTGCTAACCGTCTCTTGTTGATTGTCTGAATAAGGTTCACACTTATTATTGTACGTTTTTTATACGATTGAGGTGCAGTATGGCGATCGGTTTCAATGCGGACGCCCAGCAAGCGGCGTTTGCTCGTAACAGAATTCAGAATGATCCGACTCAGAATTTTCAGCGAATCAGCTCGGGCAGTCGAATCAACTCGGCCGCAGATGATGCGGCGGGTTTATTGATTTCAACGGGATTTACCGCCTCCATTTCCGGCACAGAACAAGCCATTCGAAACAGCAACGACGCCATTTCCCTGAACCAGACGGCGGAAGGGGCGGTGAGTTCGGTTCAGGACGATTTGCAGCGTATCCGTGAGTTGTCTGCACAATCATCCAATGGGACGTTGACGGATCAGGACCGGCAAGGTTTGCAGGCCGAAGTGGATCAACTGGTGGAAAACATCAGCGAAACCATTTCCGGCAGTGACTTTAACGGCATTTCGTTGTTAAACGATGACTCAGACGTGAATTTTCAGGTTGGTCCGGATGCAGGAGATACTCTGACTTTAGAGCGGGGCAATCTCGAACAGCAACTGGCAGATCTGGGCATCAATGACATCAACATCAGCACTCAGGCCGGTGCCCAGTCGGCACTCGGGGTGGTGGATGATGCTCTGGACGTAACCTCTCAAGCGGCCGCCAACTTCGGTGCCAATCAGAACCGCTTGTCTTCGACCATTGATAATCTAGCCAACACCGTAGTGAATGAGTCGGCGGCTAATAGCCGGATTGCAGACGCTGATCTGGCCAAAGAAATTTCAGAGCTGGCTTCTAGGTTGGTGAAGGAGGAAGCGCAGAATTCGGCTCAAGCCCAGGCCAACAGTAACTTTAAAATCATGTTGCGTTTGTTTGAAGGCTAGTGATACCAAACGATGTTTTCTGTGAGTATGTCGGGCCTTTTTCTATTAATGGAATAAGGCCGCTTTGCGGGCATAGCCTTGTGCAATGTAGTCCATGAGCAATCGGGTCTTTTCTGGCAAATATTTACTGTAGGGATACACCGCATAAATGGGCAACTCCTTACTGGAAAAGTCGGCCAATAACTCCACTAATTTCCCGGTTTTTAGCCCTTCGTGCGCCAGTAGTTTCGGCGTATAAATCACTCCGTGACCGGCCAATGCGGCATTTTTCAATGCGATCTGATTGTTGGAACTGATGCTGCCCGATACTTTCATGCTGTATTGCTGACCTTCTTCTTTGAATAACCAGTCGTTGGTGCCGGTTTCCATGTAGGTGTAGGTCAGACAATTGTGGTTGACCAAATCCTGAGGGACTTGAGGGGTGCCGTGTTTTTTCAAATAGTCCGGGCTGGCGCTGACCACCCATTTCGACTGTACCAATAATTTGGCGATTAAGCTGGAGTCCGGCAGGCTGGCGGTGCGGATGGCCAAATCGACGCCTTCGGCAATTAAATCCACTTGATGGTCTTCCAGGCGGAGTTCTACGCTCAGTTTCGGGTACTGCTGGCAGAACTCGGCAACCAGCTCTGTGATTAAATATTCGCCCGATATGGTCGGAACACTCAAGCACAAGGTGCCGGTTGGCTCGCTGCTGAATTCGGTGATGGCATTGATGGCATTGGCCACAGACTGGTCCACATCCTGTGCATGACGGAAAAACAGCCGGCCTTCTTCGGTCAGTTTCAGCTTGCGTGTGGTTCGGTGCAGTAATTGTATGCCTAAGTGTTGTTCCAGTTGGGCTATGTGCTTACTGACGACCGAGTTGGTCATCCCCGCGCGCTCGGCCGCCTGACTGAACGAGCCGGTTTCGACCACTTTATGAAACAATAAAATGCGATCGGCCAGATTCATAGACAGTCCTTGGATTTTATTATGGTGATTTTGGAAATAATGAAATTCTTTATATCTATATATCAATGAATTGAGTCTGCGTAAAGTAGCGTCACCCAAGTGAGGCAGAGCAGACGCTTTGTGAACTTAAACAATGGTTAAGAGAGCACCTAATGAAGAAAATATTATTGTTGGCAGGCGATTACGTTGAAGATTATGAAATCATGGTGCCATTTCAGGCATTGCAAATGGTGGGTCATCAGGTAAGCGCCGTGTGTCCCGATAAAGTGGCTGGCGATACGGTCATCACCGCCATTCATGATTTTGAAGGCGATCAAACCTACAGTGAGAAGCCGGGTCATCGTTTTGCGCTGAACGCGACGTTTGATGATATCAATCTGGATGAATTCGATGCATTGGTCATTCCGGGCGGTCGCGCGCCTGAGTATTTGCGTCTGAATAAACGCGTGCTCGAAATTGTGGTGCACTTTTCAGTAGCCAACAAACCGATTGCAGCCGTGTGTCACGGCACTCAGTTATTAACAGCCGCAGGTGTGTTGGAAGGTCGTAAGTGTACCGGCTATCCAACGGTGGCTCCGGAAGTGGTTTCTGCGGGTGGCCAATACCATGAAGTGGCTGTGGACGATGTGTATGTGGACGGTAATCTGGTGACGGCACCTGCCTGGCCTGCGCACCCTAAGTGGTTGGCGGCGTTTTTGACGTTGCTGTGATGAAGACTTAAACGATTGAAGATGGTTCGGAGGTTCGACATGTTGATCGGGTTTGCCCTGATAGTAGGTTTTTATGGGTTGGGCGAGTTAACTCAAAACGTGTTGGGCGTCCCTGTGCCGGGCTCTATTCTTGGTATGTTGTACCTTTTCGGTTTTCTGGTGTGGCGTCGGCAGGTAGCGGACTCGCTGCACCGAAGTAGCAAGGTTTTGATAAACAACCTGGCGTTATTGCTGATACCAAGTTCAGTGGGTGTGATTACGTGCGCGGCCTTGTTGGAAAGACAAGGGGTGGCCATCGTTTTGACTTTGAGTATTTCCATTGTGTTTTCTTTGCTGTTAACCGCATGGTTGTTAGCCCGGCTCAGCCGTTCACAAGGAACTGACCAATGATGCCGGTGTTCAGTGGTCAAAACATCGGGTTATTTGCACTAACGGTGGGGGCCTTTCTGGTGGCTCGGTTCGCTTATCAGAAAAGTGACCAGCATGTGTTATTCCAACCTTTGTTGATTGGCGTTGTGTTGGTGGTTGCTGTGTTGGTTTGGTTTGATATTCCATATCGACAGTATTTTGAAGCCAATCAACCCTTGCAATGGCTTTTGGGGCCGGCGGTGGTGTCTTTGGCTATTCCTTTGTATCACAATTTAACCCAGTTGCGTCGATGGCTGCCTGTGATTTGTATTTCAATCGGTGCGTCTGCTTTGGTGGGCGTGCTACTGACCGGAGGCTTGGCCTATCTATGGGGCTTTGATTTTAGTACCCAGGTGGCTCTGGTGACGAAGTCTGCGACGACCCCCATTGCCTTGTCCATTAATGAAGTAATGAAAGGGCACCTTGCGTTGGCGGCATTGGTGGTGATGTTCACCGGATTGTTCGGCGCCATGATCGGGCCTGCTTTGTTAACACGTTTCGGGTTTGATGATCATCGGATTCAGGGGGTGGCGCTGGGTTTAACCTCTCACGCCATTGGCACCCAAAAAGCATTGGAAATAAGTCCGGTCTGTGGCGCGTTTTCAGCGTTGGCGATGATTGTGACTGGTGTATTTTTGTCCGTTTTATTGCCGTTGTTGGGTTATTTTTGGATGGCGTGAGGTCGGTTGTGTTGTTGAGGATCATTTATCAAGAGAACAAACAAGGGCGACTGTTTTTGTTTGAAACAGTAAACGCTTCCATACATCACTTCGGTGGCTTTATTTCTGAATGATCGCCCTCAAAAACTAACTCGACAATCGAGGGGATGTCGGTTTCGACACTACCAAGAAGATTGACCGAAACGATATCGGGAGGAGCGTAGTGTTCTGTGATCGGTAGGTGTTCTGTATTCGGTATCTGCATCCAGCCAATAACAGAAACGCCTTCTGGAAGGTTGAACCATTTGCCGTCCACTGCGTAAGTATCGGTAATACCGCCATTACCACGTCCAGGCCAGAGTCCAAGATATAGGGCAATTACAACTTCCATATCTTCTGGCATTTTTTCTTTGCAGTTAATCCACATGATAACTTCCTAGTATTGAGGTTGGTTGAAAATACCACCATCGAGCAGGACTGATCAAACCTATGTTTCCTGCCCAAGAAGAGTCCTAGAGCTAGATATGTTGTTCACATATGTCGACGAATGGCCTAACAGGTTTCGGGTTTGATGATCATCGGATTCAGGGGGTGGCGCTGGGTTTAACCTCCCACGCCATTAGCACCCAAAAAGCATTGGAAATAAGTCCGGTCTGTGGCGCGTTTTCAGCGTTGGCGATGATTGTAACTGGTGTATTTTTGTCCGTTTTATTACCGTTGTTGGGTTACTTTTTGATGGCGTGAGGTCGGTTGTTGTCTGTTGTTGATTGCTTAGTTTTTCTTGAAAGTGAGTTATCCACCGATTTTGTGGATAAAATTGTTGGTAAGTTATTAGGAACGCGCTAGACGCTTGTTTTTAAGGGCTTTTAGGGTTTTGTTTCAAAAACACTCAGTTTTATTAAAATTCAATAAAAACAGCTGTTTATGAGATTTTGTTGGTTTGGTTATGTTGTTTTGAAAAATAACTCTAAATAATAATGAAACATCAGTTTTAATGTTAATAAAGATAAAAATAACCATTGACATTGTCGGATTTATTTCAGTTTTTATCGGTTTTTAGAACAAATTCCAGGGCAAAGAGTCCACAGTGTCTGTGGATAACCTAGTTGATAAGCTTGGGTCAAACCTCTGGGAGACTTATCGTCATTGATGTTGATGAAATTGCTCCATTATTGTTCAGCTGTGATTAACGTTTGGTTGCTTCGCTTAACTCAAGCGAGATTGTCTTATTTTTGAGGTCAATGGTGGGAGGCATTGGTTGGGTTCAGTGTTTGCAATTGTGCTCTGTTAAAAGCGGCATTGTTCAATGTCCAGATAAGGTTTTCCACAGCGGTATCACGAATCGATGTTTTTTCCTCCGTTAACTTTATGGATGCTTTTTGTACTGAAATGAGTGATGACAACTTGGTGGGTGAGTGGCTTTGAATGAAGCTTGGATGGTGAATTTATACAAGCATTTTTCAGCGTTTTTTATTAGTCTATTGCGACGATGGAGTGTTTGAGGGCCACCAGTGGATATTTGTCGATTAACGGAACGATTACTGACCTTAATTTACCAGGATAAAGAGAGTGCTCCGGTTCAGGGGCTGAACCTGTTTCATAGCCAAAAAGATCAGAATTTACGGTCGGTGCCGATTGTACATCCCTCGGTGATCTTAGTGCTGAGTGGCAAAAAGCAGGTGACGAATGCTCAGGGCGACGTGGTGATGGTGTCTGCCGGTGAAGGCATTTTAGTGCCCGGTAACAGTCAACTGACCATGGTGAACTTTCCGGACCAAGACATCCATCATTATTTGGCCGTTGCGTTAGCCATTCAACCCGAATTACTCGGCCGTTTTTTGCGAGACTATGCGCCAGAGTCTGCAACGGCGGTATCGTCGTTAGTGTCTGTTACCCCAGAGGTGATTCTGCACTTGAATCATTGGTTGCAATTGAGCGAATTAACCGACATGAACGATGCTCAAATTGAATTGTGCGTATTAAGTTTATTGACGTTTTTGCATACTCAGGCATCGCTTGAGCCGATGATGGTGGCAGCATCCAGCTGGAAACAGAAACTGTTTAATCATATTAACAGTGACCTATCGAAAAACTGGACACTGGAAGAGGTGTGTGCAGATTTAGGAACCAGTGCTTCCAGTTTGCGGCGTCATCTTCAGCAGGAAGGTTCGGGCTTTCGTGAATTGTTGGAGGACACGCGTTTGGTGTCTGCGTTGTGTATTCTTCAGGAAACGTTCTGGCCCATTTCTCAGGTTGCACAATCCGTGGGTTATCAAAGTCAATCGCGGTTCAGTGAACGTTTTAAATTGCGGTTTGGTTTGTCACCCAGTGAGTTACGCAAAACTCGCGGCCGTTGATGGCTGTCGGGACATTGGTGTTTTCAGGCAAAAAATTGGTGTTTTAAAGCGAACTCTGCATTTTTATTGGGGTTAGGATGGTGTCTCGAATTAAGGAGGCACTTATGAAACCGCTTATTACATCTGCTGCAATGATGGCAGCCATCTCTTTTTCTACGCTGGCACCTACGGCCGGAGCTTTTGATCTTCAAAGTAAGGATATTCAGCCAGGAAAGCCTATGCCGAAAGCTCAGGAGTTTGTCGGTTTTGGTTGTGACGGTCAGAACCTGTCCCCGCAGTTGCAATGGTCGAACCCACCTGAAGGTACCAAGAGTTTTGCGATCACGGCCTATGATCCGGACGCCCCGACCGGCAGTGGTTGGTGGCACTGGCTTGTTTATAACTTACCTGAGTCCACGAATCGCTTGGCTTCAGGGGCTGGAAAAGGCGACTTGAGTCTTTTGCCGACCGGCGCAGCGCACGGCCGAAATGATTACGGCCAATACGCATTTGGTGGCGCTTGCCCGCCAGAGAAACACGGCGTCCATCGTTATCAGTTTAAGGTGGTGGCGTTGGATGTGCCAACGCTGGAATTGCCGAAGGAAAGTTCGGCGGCACTCATTGGCTACATGTTGAATAGCCACAAACTGGGTGAAGCCAGTATTGAAGCTTTATATCAACGTTAGTGGTTCGTTTTTGTTTGTTCTTTGTTCTTTGTTCTTTGTTCTTGGAACTTGAGTGGAGAGGGTGTCATTGCTTTTCACTCGCTCACCCTATGAGATGTTCCCTTCAGGCCCGGTTTTCGGGCCTTTTTTATGTCGAGCAGAATGTTGATTTGCTGTCTGTGTTGCCTTGTTAGTCCTTTCTCGATAACAAAACTCAACAGCCTGTCAGTGGATAAGTCTGTTGTTTGCCTTGAACTTACGGCTTATCCACAAAAAATGTGGATAAGCCAATGAGTAACTTCTGATGAGCAGCTGGTACTGCTTATGGTTACTGCGTTCTTCGGTTATGGCAGTTTTTTGATCAAATGCATTTTAGCCGATGGTTTGGGCGGTTAAATGCTGTGTTTCGACGCACTTTTGTGTGTTGGAATGCCGTTTTTCATAATTGAGACAATATTGTTCCGTATTTATGGTTCGCCTGTACTCTGCGGGGGCTGTGGGCTTTCGATGAATGGAGTATTACTCTGATACGAAATTGATCTGAATCATAGCGAGATTAATAGAACCATTTATCCTAAATGCAGTCTTCAGTGATAGCCGTATAAAAAATTAACCATTGAGTTATAAATTTGCTTGAAGCTGGAGGTGTTTTATCTTTGGGGGAAATATGGATCTAAATGAACTTGCTCTCTTTGTTGAGGTTGTGGATCAGAACGGATTTACAGCGGCAGCAAAACGTCTTGGTTTACCAAAATCAAATGTCAGTCGACGAATCTCGCAACTGGAAGATTCGTTGGGCGTAAAGTTGCTCGAACGGACCAGTCGGTCAGTGGCCATGACGGAAGTAGGGGAAGTTGTCTATGAGCGAAGTAAACAGAATATTCGGGACTTACAAGAAACCGAATCGCTGATTCCTGAGCTGCAGAATAACCCCAGAGGTCGTTTGCGCATTGAAGCGCCTGGTGAGTTTGGCATCTATTTTATGGGCAGCGTGATTGGTGAATTTTCCATGCTGTATCCGGATATTGATATTCATTGCGAAACGGTGTTTGAAGAAGGCAACATCATCGAAGATAAAATTGATCTTGCCATCCGTGCGAGTCTTGGAAATTTACCTGACAGCAGTTTTATTGCCCGTAAAATTTCAGAACCGACCCGAGGCTTGTACGCGTCGCCACATTACTTGAACCGCCACGGGACCCCTAAAACGGTGGAAGATCTGGCGGATCACGATTTGATTGAAAATGCACAGGGGCCCACCTGGCGATTTGAAGGGGAAAATGGCCCCTTTGATATTCAGCTGAATTCCAGAATCCGCAGTAACAGTGTCACCATGAAGCGGGATGCCATGATCGCGGGTGCAGGCATCAGTATTCTTCCGGATTTAATGGCGCGCGAAGCGGTGCAGCTGGGGCAACTGGTTAAGGTGGAACTGGATTATAAACCCGTACGCAGTGAAATTTATGTCATTTATACCAGTCGTAGGCACATGCCGGTTAAGTTAAGGCTATTCTTGGATTTCTTTGCGAAAAAGATGGCTTCGGACAAACGGCTTTCTATTCCGAGTTTGGCCAGTTAGCCGCAAGCTGATTCACACTGGCGGTGCATGGGTCTTTATCAAGGTTGGTGGGTGGGTCTAGGTCTAGACGTTGATGGCTACTCTTTGGTGTTCCTCAGTAGCCGTTGAATGTGTTGCAGGCCTTGGTTGATCTGAGGTTCGTAAAGCTCGTACTTGGTTGAGCTTTGGTTCATAAGCCGCTCAAACAAACGGGTGGTTTGTTGCAGGTGTTTTTCAATTTCATCCATCAGGAGGCCGACTTCTTCGATTTCCCGAAAGACACCGGATACTTTTTCTTTCTGCACGTGCTGCAACCATCGGGCGTAGTTTTCATCTAAAAAGCCGGAACTGTAGGCGGAGCCGAGGATGTGCACGTAGGTCTGTTTAATGGTCAGCAGGCTACGGTCTTCTTGTTCATTCGCAAACGCCATGATCATTTCATCAATGTGCTGTATCCACTCTCTGAGTAATTGGTTTTTGGTTAAGATGCGGTCAATGTAAGCATCAATGGTGTGTTCACTGATTTGAGTAACGTGTGCATGCGCCCACTGACGACAGAGAATGGACGTCGTTTCGTAAACTTCGTATTTGTGTACCAGAGCATTCACCTGCAACGCGGGCAGCATATCGGCCAGGTGTTTCTGTTGGTGTGGTTCGTCTGGCATTTGATGATGAATCACCAGGCTGGCCATGGCGATGATCTGGCCGGTAATGCCCAGTTCATCCCGAAACTTACCGTAAGGAAAACCAGAACCATCACACCGCTCATGATGTTCCAGTACCGCTTTGGCGATCGCAGGGTCGAGCGTGTCAATGGTACTTAGGATCTGCCAGCTTAATATCGGGTGGTTGTCGGTTGCTTGAACGTTGCCATGCGTTTCTTCGTCTTGGATTGATGCCTGAGGGAGATGGAGGTAGCCAATGTCCATCGTTAAACCTGCGATAAAAGCAGACATTTGTTGGTGTTGACTTCGTTCTTGTCGGAGGGCAATGACCATCGATAACCAGCTGACAGCGATAGAAAACTCAAATCGTTGCGGCATGCGCAGCATTAAAACGGTGAGCTTTTGCGCAATCAGTGGATGTTGCAGCGTCTGAGCGACCATGGATTGCAGCGCGTCATCAAGCTCGAAGCCGCCATGCATTCGTTTAAATTGGGGGAACACCTCCAGAAAATACCGGTAATGCGCCAATAATGCCGGCTCGGTGAGTTCATTTTCGAGAGCAATGCAGTGATCAAGCGGAATAAGCAGTGGCTGTTGAGACAAGGCAGACAGCAGTGTTGATTTTGAACTCGGATCAATGTGGGCGTTCTGTTCCAGCAGCCGCGTTTTATGTTGGTCAAAAATATCCTGAGTAGCTCGAACGGTTTGCACCGGATGAATACTCACCAAGTGATCCAGATAAGGAATGTCATCCGGGTAGGGACGTTCTTTAGAAAATTTCTTTTCGAACATGATCTAAATACAGCCGCTCAGGGTTAAAAATCAGAGGGTGGGTTTATCTGATAAGTCTAGACAAAGATTTTTAAGGCAGAGGGGTTTTCTCAGGATGAACACAGCGTACCATGGGTGCGAGGAAGGTTTACGGTCAAAAAAGGTACACGGCTGAAAGGGGGAATCAGCGACCCTTATGGTGGCTCGCTGATTGATTTTGTTTATTCGTGGTTTTGATTCCAGTCGATGCACTCGTCGAGAGTGATGCCCTTGCCGCCAAAAATATCCAAGGCACTGCCGATGGTGAGGTCCACGTTGCCATTGGACAATTGATGCACCAGTTTCAAATCTTCCAGAGATCGCGCTCCGCCGGCGTACGTCACGGGAATGGAGGCAATACTGCCCAACAGCGTGACTAACTCCTGATCAATGCCGGCTTGCAGCCCTTCCACATCCGCAGCATGAATTAAGAATTCAGAGCAGTGACCGGCCAGCTCTGTCAGAGTGGCTTGGTCGATGTGGGTATTGGTGATGGTCTGCCAGCGGTCGGTGGCGATGCTCCATCCTGCATGGGTACGACGACAACTTAAATCCAGCACCAGGTGTTCGGAACCTGTTTCGCGTTTGATGGCTTCTAAACGGTCGGAAGACAGTTCGCCATGTTCAAACAAATAAGAGGTGACGATGACGTGGGATGCTCCGGCTTCGAGGAACTCAGCCGCGTTTTCCCGGTTAACTCCGCCGCCGAACTGAAGCCCTTTTGGCCAGGCATTCAAAGCTTTTAAGGCTTCTTCTTTATTGCCTGGGCCTAACGCAATGACATGACCGCCTTTAAGGTGGTTATCCCGGTACAGTTCGGCGTAATAGCGGGCATCGTATGGGCTGATGAAATTGGTATCGGCGCCATCGTCATTCAGGCTTCCGCCAACAATCTGTTTCACTTTACCTTGGTGCAGGTCAATGCACGGACGGAACTGAGTCAAAGAACACCTCATAAGCTAGCGTAAAAAATAAGCGGGCATTATAACTCAATGTGAATTTATGCACAGTAAGTGGTGTTGCCTGAGTGCAGCGGATCACGGAACTCTTTGCAATGGATTACGGATCTCTTTGCAATGGATCACGGATCTCTGTGCAAGAAGATGCCCGTTTCGGGCAGAACATCAAAAATGGCTGAACGTAGGGTTTCATAAATAAGGCGATGAACGGTATGTTCAAAGGATTTTCCAGCAGAATGATGATGTTATGATCATTGATCTGATGTTGATGGAGGGCAGTGTGAAAGAACACGGATCTTACAGTTTTGAATGGCGGGAAGACTTACTTATTTTGTCTTTGAGTGGCGCATTTAATGACATTGCTATTCGTACTTTTTTCAAGCAGGTTTTGGCATCGGTGGTGGGTTCCGGACGAACTCGGTGGGTATTGTTAAGCCGTCTGGACCGAAAGATGATCGGCACGCCTGCGGTGTTTGACATCATTAAAAACGCGTATTGTTGGGGCGAAGAAAACGGCTGTGTCGGCGCGGCCATTTCCGGTGCGAACGTGGTGGTGGATCGTATGTTTTCAGAGTTCTTTAAGGGGATTTCTTACCCAACGCAATTATTTGATTTTGAGCAGGATGCAATTCATTGGCTGAACGGGGTCTATGAAAATAATTTGGACACCGATCTGTTTGTAGAATAATGTTGTTCTGTCTAAATGGGAGTTAATCTCAAAAAAATCGCTCAATTCCTGTCTAAACCGTCATTTTATTGATTTATCTCAATCTTATTCCTCATTCTGAGAGTAGAGTGTCGCCCTTCATTTTGTATGGTTATTCGGTTAAGGAATAGCCCACTTATCATGGCAGGGATAGAGTATGAGTGTGTTTAAGTCTGGTTGCATCAGATTAACTGCGGCGTTCATTGGGTTGTTTGCTTTTACTGTTCAGGCGGATGTAAACAAACAATATCAGCTGTTGGATAAAATTCAGCAGGACGATCAATTGATCTCGTCTGCAATGAACAGTGGTGAAGCCCGCTCAGGGTTGTGCGGACGTTGTCATGGCTCGGATGGCAACAGCAAACGCAACTTTATTCCGAACCTTGCCAGTCAAAATGCCAAGTACCTGATTAACCAGTTTGAACAGTTTGCTAATGGTACTCGTAAAAACTACGTCATGAGTCAATTGGCAGGTAGCTTATCGTTGGAAGACCGGGTGAATCTTGCGGTTTTTTATTCCAACCAGACAGCCAAGCCATTTGTGGGCCGAAAGCCAAGAGAAATGAAACAAACCGACATCGATTTGGGCCAGGCAGAGTTTCAGGCGAAGTGTCAGATGTGTCATGGAGAAGAAGCACAAGGGTGGGATCAGTTACCGCGCTTGGCCAGTCAACCGGCTAACTATTTGGCAACCACCCTCAAGAAGTTCAAGAGCGATCATCGAGACCGTAACCAAACGCCAATGAGCGCCATTGCCAAACAACTGAGCGATGATCAGATTGACAACATCGCAATGTATTTGTCTACCTTAGACTAGCCGCTCTATTGATGAACGGAGAGCGGCTCTAAGGCTTCGTTTTCGCTGTGTATCCTAATATTAGTATTTCGCCATATAGGTTTCCATTAAGACGCTGTCGGTACGGACGGCGGTTAATGCATCCCAGATTTCATTACGGCTGGCTTCGTCCGTTGGCCTCTTTTTCGAAAAGGCCATGAAATAAGATTTAGACTTGTAGGCTCTTTTTTGAGTTTTGATTTTGCCTTTGAATAACCGGTGTTGTTCAAAGTGCTTTGCTACGGTGGCCAGGGTTACAACGCTGCCATTTTTCTCGCTGATTAAACGCAACAGCGTGCCGTGGTCGCCTTTGGATTTGGTGTTGACGTCACTGATGCCTTCATTTTTTAAGTCGTCTGCAACGGAATAGCCTCTTGGCACCCGAACCGGTTGTGGCAAGGTTGTTACGTTGCCATCAAACACGTAAGGTGAACTGGCGTTGTTGACGACCACATATTCCACCTGAGTCAGGCGCAAATCAGAGAACTTCTTAGTCTTAGCGTCAGCCGGGTACTCAAGGTATTCAGCACGTTTGTCTTTGTAAGAAACGCCGATGATGCCGTCGACTTTACCCGCACGGGCTTTGCGCAGACATTTTTTCCAGTCCATCGGACGAATGCTGACTTTCATATCCAAGCGGTCAGCGGCGTCGTTAAGCATATCAATATAAAGCCCTTTGGCTTCATAACCTTCGGTGAATACAAAGGGATACCAGTAACCTTTATCGGCACACACTACGAGCTTTTCAGGCGCGGCCTGGCTGATGGAAGATAAACTAAACAGCGTCAGGCTGAGCAGGATTGATAGTAGTTGAGTTGCGGATCTTATTGTTAGTTTAATCATAATATTTTGAGTATTCATAATCCCTTGAATGTCACAAAGTAACGTTTGCTGAATACGTTAGGCGGTCAGGTGTTCAACAAACATGCGTGATGAAATCATACTTTATTACTTGTTAAATGCTAGTACAGCGGTCAGCTTTTGCGTCAAAATTGTGAGGTAAGCGTTGTTTCAGAACACAGTTGTTTTAATTCGGCACGGTTTTTTCTGTGACAGTGAGTCGTCTTTTGATGCACATCAATGAAGTTTGTTTTGCTCATATTTTCACCTATCTATTTCTCTCTTAATAAATAGAATGCGAACTATTATCAATATCGATTACAAATGCAATGCATTTGTTAACGGATGATCTATGCAGTAATTGCCCATAGTGGTGGTTGGGGATAATGGATTCGGAGAATGTATGAAAAAGACAATGTTTAAGAATACCTTAAGTGTGGCGATATCCGCAGCGGTGCTTTCGTCGGCCGTGCTGTCGTCTGCAGTTCAGGCACAAGCTCAGGTTGATGTGTTGGATAAAACCCATTATCCGGCCGATAATTTTTTGGCATACACCGAGTTTGAATTGTCGGGTGAGCCCTTGGCCGAAGCGCTGGGGCTGGACTTGGATGTGCTGGACCCGGATCAGGTGAACTATCCTACCTTATTTGATTATGCCGCCGGTATTGAGAGTTATGAGTATTCGGAAGAAGCCATGTTTGCTCTTAATTATCAATCCGGAATGGGGCCGAATTTGGTTAATGGCCCGGTCAATGAGATGCGCGGTGGTACCCCAGAGAAACTGCAGCAACGTCTGAAAAGCCTGGCCGATGCGGTGGGTATGGATCAGGCTCGGATTAAATCCAATATGTATTTGATCTCCATGCCTTACGTGTCCGGATCGCCGGAATTTGGACAAGCGCCGGACATCTCCACCGAGCAAGGCGGTCGTGTCGAGCTGTTTACCTTTAAAGACGAAGCCAAGATTGTTCAGACGCTTAAACCCGGTTACAAAACGGATTTCTCAACCTTGCGTTGGAGTGCGGCATCGTTTGATAAAACCTTCAACCCCGCAGCCACCGGCGGCATCTTATTGAAAGAAGTGATGTGGGCGCAGGACTTTTTAGGCGGGATGCATGTGACGGAAAGCGATGAAGAGGTTGAGGCGGCTTCTTCGGTGATGGATCAGGATGGCAAACACAGCCTGGGTGTGTCGGCCACCGATGGCTTTAATGGCATGATGCTGACCGAACTGTCTGTGGATAAATTGCTGATCATGCAGCGCACTATGGGTTTTGATGGCAAAACGTTGGGTGTGGCTTTTGGCCCGGATTATAACCCTAAAAATGGCGCGGTCTGGTTTCCTCATCGGTTGGCGGTGAAGGAAGGCCAAAAGCATAACGTCACAAGTATTAAGGCATTGAAAGTCACGGACGGCAGCTCTTCATTAAGAGACACTTGGCAAATGTTATGGCCATTGGCGGAGCTTTTCGCGATGACCGACCAACGTGATGCCAATACTGCGCAGAACCCGGCATTCCGTGCGGTATTTGATGGTGCGCCATTTGCTGCGGCACCGAAAGCGAATATTGACGACTCGCTCACCAACGATGTCGTTGCGGATGATGCCTTCTCTTTGGCGAATAACTTGTCGAATCTGGTGTTTAAAAACCTGGAAGCCCTGCACTTTAATGAACAGGCCGGTACCTTTGTTACGGAATACGCCTTGAACGAAAAAGGCAAAGGGGTGCAAGGGAATCAAGTTTCCACCTTCGATGCAAATTACTCGATGGTTGCCTTATCCATTTATCAGCGTGCGAAAGATGCCTTGCCTGTGGGTTACGCTTCAGCAGAGGGCGGTGATGTGAATTTACAGAGTGCCGAAGGTAAAACTGCGTTGAAACTGATCACGCGACAGGCCGATTTTATTATTAATCACTTAATTAATAAGCAGGGCTTAGTGGTGGACGGTGCGACACTGAAAGGCACTGGCAATTTTGAATTGGTGTCAAACACCTCTTTGGATGCGCAATTCTCCACCATTCGTGGTTTAGTGGCGGCGTTCCTGGCGACCAAAGATGCCAAGTATCAGCAGGCTGCCCGCAACATTTATTTAGCGGTTGAAAAGCACATGTTTGATAAATCCATCGAAACTTGGGCACAAACACCGGGTAAAGCGACGATTCATACTCCGCATACCGCTGCCGCCATTTCGGGTGGGCTGCGTGAAGCCATGTTGCACTTAAAGAATGAGGAGGGTGAAAATCACCCGTCACTTGAGCTGGAAACCTTGACCCACCGCTACGAGCGTTGGTTCCGAACTGTGATCAATGGCGGCATGCAAATGGCTGAAGCATTGGGTGACAGCGGCGAACATGTGGTCAAAGGGCAAAAGGATGCGGACAATGATCAGGATGGCGTGCCTCAGGTAACTGCGGCGGGAGGCCCGTTTGGAACGTCGCAAGTGATGGCGGCGAAAGTTCGGGTGAAATAGCGTTCACAGAGTAAATAACGTTCCTAAAGAAAATAACTTCTGGTTCGTTTTTAAATTAAGGCCGCGTTTGCGGCCTTTTTTGTCTCAAGTCAGAAATAGCATCAACAATTTTCATTATCATTCGCATATTCTTTTGATTCATGAGGCGGCAGGCATGTCCGTGCCAATGACAGACACCGATGAAACCTCTTCTTTGACGGAACGACTCCATAAGCGTTGGTTCAGTATGGCTTTTCGTCATACCAAAGCGGAAAAGCTGATGTACATAATGTTTGTCAGTGGCCTGCTGCTTTGGGAACCGTTGCAATTGATCTGGCAAGTAAACCGTTGGGTTTTATTGATGCACATGGTAGTTGGAGCCACCGTGTTTACCGTGATCGTGGGTGCGTTTTGGTCGTCTCATCGCAGGCTGGTGGCGAAAGCCAAAAAGCCGTTTTTACGTTACACAGGCCAAGCCATTGAATGGTTGTTGTTGGCGTGTTCCATCAGTGGCTTTTATTTACTTTTTTTTGGTGTCACCGGCGATGACCAAAGTGTGTTGATTCAAAATGTGCATTTTTATTCGTCATGGTTGTTAGCGCCCTTGGTGTTTCGTCATGCATTCCGTTGGAGTGTGCTGAATGTAAAACAGCGCTTTCAACGCCGTAAAAAGTCGGCTTAGGGGCTGTGCTCAAGTCGCAGTAATCAGTTGTTGGAAATAAGGTGTGAGCGCAACGTGAAAAATCCGGTGCTGTGGTTATTGTCATTTGGTTTTGGGGTCATGAGTATCGTCATGGCTTCCGTGGTGAGTGCGGCAGATAAAAGTGCTTCATTGGTGTTCAGTGCGGATCAATCCCGTTTATACAGCGCGAATTTTGATGGTGGCAGTGTCAGTGTGATAGACAGGGCGTTGGGCGCATTATTAAACGAAGTAGTCATCGGTCGGGACATACGCCGAATTGCTTTGGGTCTTGATTCAGATAACGCAGACAAGATTCGGATACTTGCTACAGATTACTTGTCTGATCAGCTGATTCTATTAGAAGGGACGCGACAGGGTGCACCAACTCTGAAAGAGATTGAACGCATAGATGTGCCTTCCCGGCCGTTCGGTGTGGTGTTTGATGAACGTCATCAACAGTTTTATGTGACCAGTTTTGAGCGGGATAAACTGTTGGTGGTGAGCTTTGATGGTGACATCATTCAGGAACTGGCGACGGCATCGACGCCACGTGGGCTGGCTTTAACGGACGATGGTCGTTTGTTGGTGACTCATGCACTGACCGGTGAAATATCTGTTTACGATGTGGCTCAAGCCATTCCTCAGTTAATAAAAACCATTCAGCTGGAGGATACGCCGTTTGATGAAAAACAAACCACCCCGCAAGGTAAGCCACGTTTGCTGGATAATATCGCCATCGCGCCGGACGGAAAAACCGCCTGGTTGCCACACCTGCTTTGGTCGTTTGGTCATGACTTTCAGTTTCAGTCGACGGTATTTCCTGCTGTTTCCATCATTGATTTAACACCGGGTAATGAGCACGAACGGGTGGATGAGCGTAAGCAGTTATTCAAACAAATCAACGTGGTTGAAAGTGGCAATAAAACCCGGATTGTTTCCAACCCCCACGACATAACGTTTACCGAAGACGGCAACAAAGTCATCGTGACTTTGGCAGGCTCTGAAGACTTAATGGTGTTTGATTTATCTCGGGGCCAAGGCCGGAAAGTGAATAAGAAACGCCATCGTCGCAAAAAATTTCAGGGGGGCGCGAAAGTCACCCAGATTTACCGCAATGTACCGGGCAATAACCCTAAGGGGCTGGTTGTTGTTGGCCGGGATCTGTATGTGCAAAATGCCATGAGCCTTAATCTAGTGAAGCTTGATATTGGCAAACCCGGTCCGTTTTCGAAGGTGAAATTGGCGGAGGCCGAATTTGCTCGGTTAGTTCATCAGGACCCTTTATCACCGCAAATGCGTCTGGGTAAAACCTTATTTAATAACGCCAATGAAGCGGATTACCCCGGCTTGTCGATGGCCGGTGATTTTTGGATGAGTTGCAATTCGTGTCACCTGGATGGTTTTAATTTTACTAACCGTCAATTGATGGAAGACGGCAAGAAAGATCGTTTTGACAATGCCGTCACCGGTCACGTGGACACCCATAAGATGATCGCCGGTGATCCGGTGGTGGCTTACCTTGATATCATTCAGAAAACCCAAGGTGGTATGCCGGGCGTGTCGTTGGATCAACCGCCATTGGACGCGGTAAAAATGATGACTGCATTAAATGAATACGTTCGCGCCCCGGAAAATTTACCCTATTTGTCCACCTGGCTTCGGTTGGACGACGACAAACGATATACCCACCCGGAGGAATGGATCAATTCGGCCAAGTGCGGCGATTGCCATACCACGATTTATGATCAATGGGCGGATTCCAACCACGGCATGAACATGGATCATCCGTTTTATCGTTTTCATGAAGACGTGGCGGCGAAAGAAGAAGGTGAAGAATTCCGTGTGCTGTGTCGAGGTTGTCATGCCCCTCAGGCAATCATAAATAAGACATCCGGCGCCTTTACTGACTATGGCGACATGTATGAGCAACAGGGCGCGTCACTGAAGCATGCGTTGGCGAGCAATCAAGCGGTGAACGAACGTGGAACCGGGTGTTTGTTTTGTCATCGGATCACCAAGGCGGAAAATGCCGGCGGCAACACCGACCTTACCGTCAACTTAAAAGACCGGCAGCAGTACGTCTTTGAAGACGTTGCAAACCCAGTTACCCAATGGATGGCGGACCGTCAAATTAATGCCCAACCTCAGGCCCATAAAGATTCGTACTCGAACCCGGACTTGTACCAAAGTTCCTTGTATTGCGCGACCTGCCATAACGAATTCACCACCGGCATGGGTGCCAATATTAACGACAACTTTGGTGAATGGCTGGCGTCTCCGTTTAACCGGCCGGATGATCCGTCTCAGCATAAAACGTGCATAGATTGTCACATGACCCCGGATGCTACCAACTTTACGGCGGTAGCCGGTCAATCGACGGACGATGGGCCGACAAAGGCGAATATGCGTTCTCATCACTTTGCGGGTGGCAATTATTATTTTACGGGCATGAGAAACCCGGAACATAAAAAGTTAAGCATTGATATTTTAAAAACGGCGCTTACGTTAGACGTTGAAAAAGAGGGTGATCAATTCATCGCCAAAGTGACCAATCAGAATTCAGGCCATGACATGCCCGGTGGGGCCCGACGTCAGGTTTGGCTGGAAGTGATTGCCACAGACGCAGCCGGTAAACGAGTGTTTGAAAGCGGGGTGATGAAGAACGGTGTGATTCCGTCCGGCAGCCGAAGATTCATAAAGATCGGGGTGGATAAAGAAGGCGTACCCGTTGGTTTAAGGTTCTGGCGTTACGTTAAAATTGGTCAGGACACCCGAATTAAATCGGGCCAAACTCGGGAAGAGGTATTTGAACTGCCTGAAGATATTCAATACCCGCTGACCGTCTCCACGCGGGTACTGTATCAGGTGTTTGCTAAAAAACTGACGGATCAGGTGCGGGCGGCTTATCCAGAAGAAAGTATCCCGGAACCGGAAGTGATTGAGTTAACTACACAGCTTGTGCGTTACGAAGCGCAATAGTGACTTGGTTTCGGCCATTGTGCTTGGCTTGGTACAAGGCTTTATCGGCCTCTGCCAGGAAATGCTCAAGCCCGCCGATGTGTTCCGGCACTACGGTGTGCAGGCCAATGCTGGCGGTGATGGAAATTACCTGACCGTCCGGCAAGGCAATTTGTTTGGCTTGCAGTGCCCGGCGAAAACGGTCTGCCACCTGAACGGCCGCTTTGCCATCGGTATTGGGCAGAATGGCTAAAAACTCTTCGCCGCCATAACGGCCCACCAGATCCGTTTCCCTCAGGGTCTCTTTTAAGGTATCTGCTGCACTTTTCAGTGCTTCATCGCCTGACTGATGGCCATAGGCATCATTCACTTGTTTGAAGTGATCCAAATCCACTAAAAAAATGGAAATGGGCTGTTTGCTGCGCGCGGCTCGCAGATATTCCATTTTGAACAGATCCATCAACTGACGACGGTTTGAAATCTGGGTGAGCGGGTCGGTGGTGGATAAGAAGGTCACTTCCGCTTCTCGTTTTTTCCATCGTGAAATCGATGCGTTGCCGACCAATACCAGTAGGGCTAAGTGGGCACCCACAAACGCCATCATAGTGACCAGCCAAACCGGGTCGTGATAGGTCAGTTCTTTATCCATCACGATGGGCGCATAATCGAGCTGCTTCATTTGGATAAACACCGAAAACACCAACAAAATGAAGAGGCCACTGAACAAGCTGGAGAAAATCATACGACGGTTAAAAATGATCAGGCCGATGATGGGAGCGCCCGCTAATGCGATGCCGGTGCCGATGGAGAATACCCCGATGTAAAATAAGATGATGGCATTCACAATGACGTAGCTGTAGAGGCAAACCTGAGGATACCAGCGGTTGTTGGCCGACCGAATGTAATTCCCGACCATAAACAGGATCAGGCAATACAGCGAACTGATGCTCGAAATCTCAAGCAGCTCCTGATACCCCTGACGATCCATTGAGCCAGTGTTGCTGTCGGTGATTAATAGCGTACAAGACAACAAAATTGAGAAGCAGGCCGTCGCAAGCGCAATCAATACAAAGATGCACTGAGATTTCTCAACGTAGGAGCCTTCAAAAATTTTGGTACTTAAATGACGAACTATTTTAGTGATTTGATGCATTACAGCTTTTTAGTGTTATTTTTTTGATCAGTCTATCGTTTCTGACTTAGTTTGTATCGGCCAAATTATGAAAATATCCAGATAATGATGTAAGTGCTTGCTTATTCTAAAATAATTAATTTTTGTGCTAATGTAGTTCCCATTGAATAACGGAAATCACGTAATAAGGACATTGCTATGTCAAAGTATACCCGGCCATTCATGGCATCTTTTCTGACCTGTGCAGTTGCTTCTGTGTCGTTGCCTGTCTTGGCCAAAGATCGTTACGACACTAATTTTTCTGAGCTGGATCGCTCGGTGGCTTGCAGTGTTGAGAAGCAAGCTCAATTGATAGAAAGTAACTCGGCTTTAACGGCTTCCAACCAAGGATTAGAGAAAAAGCTGGCCAAGCTTCAGGGACGAGTTGCAGAACTTCAAAAGCGCATCGCTGCGTCAGACAATCAAAACAAAGGCACCTCCGCTCTGGTTGAAGAGAAACAACAACTTCAGGGCCAGTTGACCAAGCTTCAGGATCAAACGCGGGAGTACATCAGCGTATGCCGTGATTACAAAACCCGCCTGGATCAAATCACCGAACAAAACAAAATTCTGAAAGACAGCCTTGCGCTGAAACAGCAATCTTCGAATTCAAACCCGGCTCCGTCGGTCGCTGTGGACTGCCCAACCACGACACCCGTCGTGACGTCTTCTCCGGTCAACTGCCCGGACGTTGGCCCGGTAACGCACACTTCGAACGCAAGTATCCCGGCCATTCAGGCGCACCCGTTCTTGAGCCTGGACGGCGTGTTAAAACTGAATAACGACAAACGTGCCGATGCGGTTTTAAGTATTCGTAAGTTTTTACCCATGCCGTTGGATAAACCAACTTACTTTAAATTGGTGCACGAAGGCATCAGCGATGATAAATGGAACTGGGACGAACGTGCGGAAGTGGTGAAACACCTGATTCGCCATCGCCCACGGGACTTAACCGAAGAAGACCTGAAAACCTTGCTGGTGTCTTCCGTAAACGACAGACGAAATGACATTTTGAAAGCCTTATTGTCCGGTGCTCAATATCCGATTTCCTTCGACGGTGGGCTGGCGCTGATTTCCGGCTTTTATGATCAAACCGATTGGGCACAAGATCGCAAGGTGGAAGCGATCAGTATGCTTTCGTTTTATTTGCCTAGAAACCTGAGCGAAGACCAAGTCTTCCAATTGACCACAGGGTTAACGGGCAAACAACGGACACGCGCACTTCAAAACCTTACCTCAAAAATCCGTACCGATTTCTCCCACGAACAAAAGAAACGTTTACTGGATGGTTTTTATAGCCAATCCGATCACGGTAAGAAACAATGGAATCTGGGCTACGATGCCTTGTCGCCTGAAAAGCGGAGTTTTGTTTTTTAAATTCTCTGTTGACTATAAAAAGGGTTAGGTTTTAAAAATACCTAATCCTATTGTACTTCTATTTGACTCCTGAGGATTGGATGCCAATTTACTGTTTTAAAGCTGCGGTGTTGTTTGCTTCTCTGCTGCTTTCAGGTTGTTTATTGCCTATTCCAACTGGTGACCATGAAACAGTTAGAGTTACAAGGCAGATGCAAGCTTATGACAGGCAATGGTTTTCATATCGGCATGTAGTTAGAAGAGATTATTTTACGCTTGATAGTGATCTGTTTAAGTACTTGAAGTACGACTGGTACATTGAAGCGAAAGGAGGAGATTTTAAAACTCTTATTTCGGATTCAATTTATGTGCTTCAAAAAAGTGGTGAATTTAAGCAATACGTTCCCGAAGCAGGGCCGAGTGGGCATATATCTGTTTATGATGCTAACAATAAAATCTATTTGGTATTAGAGATGCAGAAAGAGTTAGTGACCGATTGTTATGGTTATTTTTCGGAGGTTTCTAACTTTAAAGACAGAAATCGAGTAATTGATTTCGTAGGCGAATATAATCTAAAAACTAGGCGTTTTTATTTAACACACTTCATGCCAAGTAACACCCATTTCAAACATGCATTGAGGGATAAAGGTACTAGTCATCTGGATATAATCAGGGAGATTTTACCCAAGGCATTACCTCTGATATGTTCTGAGGATGTAACAGAAGAGCAACTCAGAAAACAATATGATGCATTGTGGGACTAAGCGATTACTATCTTAATGAGATGGCGTTTAATGACGTCACGGTAGTCATCGCCTACTGGTGCAGTAGGAATTACTGTGGGGGTTGCCGTTCCTATGCCGGGTGTTGATGTTATTGCAGCGAAATCTACTGAAGTAGCTTTTACTTATGTTCTCGATGTCAATACAGCCAAGATACAGCAAGATATGAGCAATCTAGGTCTATCTAGACTGGAGGATGTAGACTTGTCAGATATTTCTATTGGTTTTTAAAATGAAAAATGATTTTGTCAAAAAATATGACATGCCGTTTTTTACATTTATTATGTTTGCATGGCTGCTTCTTCCTTTTTTCATGTCTATAAATATGCTTGTTCCGTCTGAAAGGATCGTAGTTGTATTTGTAATACCTATTTTTTTAATTTTAATTATGGCAACTACTTTATATCTCTTAAGAAAGTTAACTTCGGGAAATATTTCCATGATTGCTATATTAATGGGGTTTCACTTTGTGATCGACCCTGGTTTTTTAGTTAAGCCTTTTGGACTTTATTATCAAAATAAAATAACTACTTTTAATGGAGTTTGTATCGAAAGGTTCGGTGGCAGATTAATGACTGTCACGATAGATGATGTTGAAGGCTATTATAGAACAAGTGTTTCACAAGGTTTATTTATTGAAGATACTTGTAAAGTTGGTGAATTAGTAAAAATAGTTGGCGCCGAAAGTCTAATAGGGTTTCGAGTATTGGAATTAAAATCAATGGGGCCAGAGTAAATAGAAACGGGCATAGGCGCTGGGTTTAAGCTGGTTCATTTTTATTGGGCTCTTGCTCTGACCCCAATTGATTAATGGAGCAACCTATGAAGCCCAATTGTCGTCGGTGCTCAACAAGCTGACTTATCTGATTCTCGAAATTGGATTGATGCTGAAGATATTGGCACACTTCATGGCTTGTCTTTTACTGGATCTTGGGGCTCACAGCTCTGGGGAAAGAGGGAATAAAAAATAGGTCACTGGGTTGTTGTTGATGGGTTGGATGACGCAGGTCGTGTAATGATTCGAGATCCTTGGCAAGCAACTAAGTATAAAATGGATATGACCGAATTTCAGAATACTTAGGCCAGTTATTCAGTGTGGGGCAATAAATTATGAAGTTAACTATTCTGAATTGTGAAACTAAAAAGAAGGGCTCGTATTTATTGTCCTTGAAATATGGTGATCACGAACTGGTAGTTGAGAGTAATGTATGTGAAGGCGTTGTGCCTTATATGGAGTACAGAGATGTACTTCAAGAAATTTTGCATAAAGACGTTGGCGAGGCAAAGAATATGAACAGATTGATGTTCAAGATCTATAGAGAAGAATCTGTAGATTTTCCTGCTGAAGTGGGTGAATTTTAATTTGATAGGTGCCTTAAGCCTGGTTGTTAGCTGGACTTTTTGTTGTTCCATAAAATCAGTGAAGCCCTGGATTTTGCTTTAAACACGAGCGATTTATTTGGTGAAAGATAATGAAGTTATGGCGAAAACTACCTTTTATTGTTTTTGTGCTTATAGGGATAGTAATTGCTATTACTAAATTTAGTGATTCAGTCTTTGTTAACAAAGAGTACTCTCATCAAATTGAAATTAAGATTTACTCAGGGAATCTGAAATATCTTTATGGGATTCTTCAAGAGAAGCAGAATGAAGACTACGTTTCGTTCAATAATAAGAGTAATTATTTGTTAGTTAAACTAAGAAATTATGGAGAAAAAAGGGCTTGGGGAAAATTAAATGTAATGAGTAGTCAAAGGAAATTAGCAGTTATATTAGTGAATTCTTTAGAGGGACTTAGTGATGAATATTTTATTTATTTGGTTCCTATTGCCTCTGCTGATGTTAAGCCTGAAAGCAATATTTCTTTTGAATGGGAAGAGCTTTTTACGAAGTGAAGGGAATCAATGGACTTAGCCATTGATTCCTAAAAGTTGGAATGAAAAATTTCTGATCTAATAACTTATAAAATAGCGTCTTCCTACAGAAACAATTACCAATAAGACAAACAACACCAGACTAAAACTCCCCCCGCCGGCACTGGTGTCATCCCGTTTAACCCCACCAATGGTATTTCCTGTAATTGCAATGGAAGCAGACATTCGCTGATCATATTCCCCATCGATATCTCGCGAGCTGCCGTTGTAGCAGGTGATTTCCATGGTGTTTGGGTCAATCACTTTCCAATCCTCGGTGGGAAGCAGGGCGTATTTGCCGCTGCCTTGGGCTTCGATGCTATAGACCAAGGGTTTTTCTGGCAGTGGGGAAGAGAGGGTAAAGCGCACGGAGACGGCGTCCGAAGGGGGAAGTCCGTCGGGCAGAGAGGCGGTAAAGCTGATGTTTCCTAATGAATACTTTAAGCCTGGGTCTCCGAGCGTTGAGTCTTTATTAACAATGTCGTCTACGTCTTCGATGTTATCCACTTCCAGCTGCATACTGCCGACGGCAACGGCCGTTAGAACCCAATTATTTTCTGTTGATAGCGACAGCTCATCGCCGGAGATCAGTTTGATCCCTTCCGCCAACTGAGGGTTTTGGGCCGCATCGCCGTATTCCAAGGCATCAATAACGCCATCGCCATCAGTGTCTAATGGGTTGTTGAAGTCGTCGCCCAGTTCAATCGTGTCATTGATGCCGTCGCCGTCATTGTCATTGAGTTTAGGGTCCAGCCCCAGTGCTTGTGCTCTTTCGTCGGTCAGCCCGTCGTTGTTGCTGTCTGAACCTTCCAGCGTCGCAAAGCCACGGAAATCCGGTTCAATGGTGAGTGGGAAGACGCCGGGTATCTGAGTGCCGGGTATTCCATCCAATGGGCCTGTTTCGTCGTCCAGAGTAATGATGTCCAGATGATTGTCTGTCTTGGTGATACGGAAGGTGGTTGAGGTATTCGCCATTGGGTTGCCCAACCCTGGGTGGTAAATCTGCAACGCGTAATACAGGGTGTAAGTGCCATCGCCGTTGTCATTAAAGTGAAGCGTGTCGTTGTCCGGGTCGGTGTTGTTGAGGTCGTGTATGGCGTAGTTAAAGCCAACCGAGAGGGTCGTGCCTGACATGGTGGCCGTACCTGCATCAAAATCCCAGTGCCAGGTGACTGTTTGCACGCCTTCACCCAGAATGGCGCCGGTTGGTGCGGCCCGCATGGTAATGCCGTATTCGCCGGAGTAAACGCCGGTCAGGCCAGCGGTGCCTTCCGCCTGAAGTAAGCCAGAAAAGAGCAACAGGCACAGTATCAGCCAGTTTTTGAATCGTTTCTCGAAGTCCATAAGTCGGTAACTCTCATTTAATTAATCTTGGTGCCTGTTTATAAAAAGCCGATGTCATTACCAGCTGACCTTCATTCCGGTGGAGAAGTTAAAGCCTGCGCCTGGGATAAAGGTGGGCAGGTCGGGCGCGCCTTGCCCTCGGATCGCGTAGGAGGTCTGGTAGGTTTCATCGGTCACATTGTTCAGCTCAATAAACACATTGAGCAGATCACTGGGTTTGTAACTGGTTTTTAAACCCAATAGGAAAAACGCGTCCTGTTGAACGGATTCGGTATTCATGTGATCCACCCAGGTTTCTTCCGGTTGCCAACGAACATTGGCCCCTAAGTACCATTGATGGGTCGGTCTGTAGCCGAATTCGGCCTGAATTAGGTGGGTAGGAATGCCGGCGATTCGGTTGCCTTGGTAGGCACCGTCGTCAAATCGGAAGTCACTGTAGTTATAAACCAATTTCCCGATGATCTGGTCACCAGCCATGAATACGGATTCTTCTGCCGCGTTCAACCCGAATTCAATGCCTTGGTGAATGGTTCGACCGTCGTAGTTGATGGTTTTACCGTTGACTGCGAAATCGCCAACCACTGAAATAAGTTCGTCATCTACGAGGGAATAGTAATAAGACAACTCCCAACTCAGTCTCGACCATTGTTGCTGAGTGCCAACTTCAATGGTGTTGGCAGTCTGCATTTTTAAATCGTTGATGAACAGGTAGTTGTTCAGTGGATCATGAGGGGAGGCCGAGACGGTGGCCAGTTGCCAGAAGTTCGGGGCTTCCGAACTGGCGCTGTAGTTTGCGTAGTAACGTTGATCGAGTTCCGGTGACCAGATCAGGCCGACTTTGGGGTTCAGTTCAGAATAGGTGAGTTGGCTGTCCAAAACACCGGGGTTTTTACGGTCTTCAATTTCTCGGTCGTTGTATGCCCATTGAATCGAAGCCAGCGCTTTCCAGTTCAGGCCGATGTCCTGTGTGATCTGGCCGCCCGCGACTATGTTGGATGCCGTTAAGTCCACATCCGCAAATTGCTGCATCAGGCTGCCATTAACGGGGTTAATGGCGTGATACTCTCTGGGCATAGCGCCCTGATTAGCAGAAACAAACAGCAGATAGTTCGTTGCTAAATCACTTTCACTGATATGAGTGTAATCGGTCGAATAATCCAGGCCATAGTTATGCGTTGTGGTGTCGCTCTGGCTGAGTGGATTTCTGAATGTATCCTCTGTTTTTTCTGCGTAGACCCCAAGTGTGTGGGAGGCATTTAAACCGTGGTAGCTGGTTTTATTGGCCAGCCGATATTGCTGGCTGTCGCGGAAGGGTTCGCGAATCGGAATGTTCAGCAGTTCATCCATCGGTGTATCCCCTTCGCCCATGACGGATTCCGGGTTGTTTGTCGCTTCTTCTTTGGTCAACAGGAAGGGGATATCGAATCGGTTGTCGGTGATGTTGATGTAACTGCGGTTTTCCCATTCGAGGTTTTGGTAGCCGATGTTCAGCGCCAGGCTGTCGCGTTCGCCTTCGCTGTGATTGCGAAATCCGTCTTGCTGATAATGGCTGGCATTGAGGTAGTAGTCCCAATTGTTCCATTGATTGCTTAGGTCTAAGGCTGCTTTACGCAAGCCAAAAGATCCCGCTTCCACCTTGAGCGACCGTTCACTGTTGCTTGCATTGCGGGGATGCAAATTGATTGCCCCGCCCAGTGTTGTGGCTCCATAGCGCATGGCGTTAGCGCCCCGGTAAACCGAGATGTATTTGGCTTGTTCGGCGTCCAGTAAACCGATAATAAATGAGCCGTCTGGTTGGTTGAGCGACAGGCCGTCGTACAATAACTGAATGCCCCGGTTGACCGGATTGTCCTGGATGCCAGAGCCTCGGATATTGATTCTTGGCTGGTCGTTGCCACCAAAAAACTCCTGCACCACGATGCCGGGTTCATAATTCAGTACTTTTGCCAGCGAGGCCTGGCTGCCGTTCATCTCATCCAGATCAATGAGATTGGTGCCGCCCGGCACATTGGCCAGTGTTTCTGTGAGGCCGGTGAGTTCAATTTGGTTATTGTCCGTCTCACCGATTACTGTCATCGACTCCTGTACCACTGTTCTGTCATTCTGTGGTGCATCATTCTGTGGCGCATCACTCTGTGGTGCAGTATTCTCTTCGGCGCTGGCCAAGAGAGGCCAAGCCGAAAGAGATAGAGCGGTGCAAATGAGTCTGGTTAAAGCAGAACGCATTAACGACGCTCCTGTTGTTTGATCGACAGTTTTCGTCGGTTCAGAGTCAGCGCAGACAGGGCAAGGATGAACGACCAGCCGAAGCTACCGCCACCGGAGCCTGACCCAGATTTAGATCCGGCTTCTGATGCTGTGCCTGCATTGTCAGGGGTTTCATCCGGGGCGGGTTCTTGAGTGTGGCCAACGATCAGTTGCTTATCGCGAGAAAGCGTCATGTCATGAGGAATGACAAAATCAATGGCGTTCTCATTATTTGCGTTTTGAACCCAGGGAATGCTTGGGTAGCTAATGGTGTGCAGTGGCTGCATGGTTTCCATATCAAACCCGACAGTGAGCAGTTTTTGACTCAACTGCAGGCCTTCCGGGATACCCTCAGAAAACGTCAGGGTGAAGGCTAATTCATTGCCCTCAAACATCTGGCTGTCGGACAGGAAATTGATCATTGAATAGTGAAACGTTTTTCCATCTTCACTTTGAATCGGAGGTTCTTCACCATCAAGCACTTGCACCGCATCAAGCGTCAGATTCAGTGCCGTGACGGTCGAAAATGAAAATGCGATATCATCGCGTGATTCAACGGCGACGGTTTCACCTGTTATTAACTTGATGCCGCCAATGACGTCACTGAGCTCAGAAACGTCACCGGGTTCGTGAATATCAGCAATGCCGTCGTGGTCTGTGTCGGTGGGGCGAACGAAGACGCCGATTTCATCCGCATCGCTGAGGCCGTCGCCGTCGCTATCGAGTGTTGCTGCTTCTAAGCCTAATAAGTTGGCGGCCAGGTCGGTGATGCCGTCGTCATTGCTGTCGGTTCCAAGCTCTAGGTGCATTTCCGTGGAATCAAACTGAGGTTGAACAACGTACGGGAAAACCCCTTCAATTTGGGTGCCGGGCACACCATCCAACTCGCCGTCTTCATGGTCGATGGTGACAATGTCCAGCTTATCATCCGCTGTTTGGGTGATTCGGAACGTGGTGCTGGTTGCTGCCATGGGGTAGTTTTGCATGCTTAAATGAATTTTTTGAGCGTATTCAGCGGTGTAGGTGCCGTCCCCATTGTCGGTGAAGTCCATGGTCACTTCATTGATGTTATTGATGGTGGGGAAGGTTTCAAGGTTGCCTGTTTTGAGTGCGATGGTTTCCTGCGCATACGGCTGATAAGGGGTTTTCACCATGCCCATGGCGAACAGGTTATCTCCGCCCCAGGTGATTCTGTGGTTATCAAAATCCCATTGCCACAAGGCATCGGAGATACTGTTGCCCAGAACGATGTATTCAACGCCGTTCAAGTTCGTGCGAGGTAGCACAAGTGCGTTCATCGCATTCTCATCCATGGTGTTCATGGTGAGTGCGTGTTTTCCAAGATACACCCCGGTGATTCCCGGGGTACCTGCTGCTTGTGGTAGAGGGTCTTGTGCCATCGCAACCCCGATAGGGCTGATGAGCGCAGAAACAAATAAAAGTCGTGGTACAGATGCAGTGTTCATAAGAGTGCCATTAAAGAGTCAGATCATGTGTGAACGTTGAAGCGGTTGAATGACTATCCTGAATAATCAGGTTTCAATCCTCTGTTCTGCAATCTTCGAAAAAGTCTGAATAGCCGACGTCTTCAAAGATTGCGGAATGCTTCAAATCAATTGGTTACGCCAGCCCAGTCCAATTCAATGTCGAATGGGAAAATGCCGATGATCGGCGTTCCGGGTACGCCATTGTTGTTTGTATCCAGCGTCTTAATTTGTAGCCCTGAGCCTGTGTCGGTAATTTCAAAGGTAGTGCTGGTCGCAGCCTTTGGATTGCCGTAGAGGGGGTTATACGCTTGGAATTCGTAATCAGCGGTGTAGGTTCCATCGCCATTGTCAGTCAGCTCGATCGGAGTATGCGCTTTGTATGCCAGAGGGATGATGGAGTGCGGGCTTCTGATATAACCCCCGTCAAACGTGGCCGTTTGCGCATCAAAATCCCAGGTCCAGCTGTAACTCTTGTAGCTGATTGCTTTCAAAGCACCAGAGGTGGTTTTGACTTGTAAGTCATAGTTGCCTGTATGTATGCCTGTTAGTCCCGGCGTTCCTGCAAACGCGGAACCGGCAGAGCAAGCTAAGGCTAGAATGGAGGCTGAAAATATATGTGTTAGTTTCATCGTTACGCTCGTAATAAAGTTGATAGGCCGGTACACATTGGTACCTTCAATACGATAATCACCGACATTCTTAAATCTAAGTGATTATCATTTGTATTAGTCTATCGGAACTTTTTCAAACTCAAATGACATTTATCAAGTTGAGGTGTGAGTGATAAAAATAATGTGAAAACTTATGCGGCTAAGCTTTTGATGCTTACCATTGGATGTAATACATCCCCTTGGCCAGGAAAATAATCGCCAACATATGTGCAAAAACACTGAGGTGGGTGTACTTAAAGCGCTTAGAAGTCATGTCACCGCAGATGGAGTGTTTCATCGCAATAATGAAATGAACGAGCACACTGAGTGCTAGAAGAATCTTGACGGCCAGCAAGGTGCCAAAGCTGCTGTCAAACGGCCAGCCAATATTGCTGTAATGTTGATAGGCCATAGTGATGCCCGAAGCAAATAAGGTCACCACCACCCACGGCATGATTTTACGGCCCCGTAAATGAATGCCTTGTTCTACCAGTGCCATGGTTCTGGCGGGCAGATGAGGGCGTATGCCTTCGAGAATGAGCACTTCAAATGCCACGATGCCAATAAAAATAGAGCCGCACAATAAATGTAAGCCGACTAATACTCCGTAACTCATGAACTTTTACTCCAAATCAATAAGAGGCTTTTGCACGAAAGCAGCCATCGCTAGTGAACAGTAATGCATGCTATATGCAAATGATTCTCGATTATGATAATGTTCTTCGCCAGAATATAAATGACATTTGTCAATTGGGTGGAAAATATGGATCTGGTCATACAAGAATCATTGCAAAGTTCGTTGATCTTTAAGGATATTTCGGCTCAGTACCGTGCCCACCTGACGAATGGTATGCGGCGCCGTAAATTGAAAGCAGGTAAGCATTTATTTCATGAAGGGGAAGAGGCGGATTACTTTTACCAGCTGACCTCTGGAGTGATTAATTTGTACCGCTTGTCTCCTGAAGGGGATGAGAAGGTGTTCCAGCAAGTACGAAATGGCGATACGATTGCGGAATCGGCCATGTTCATGAAACCGAACGTTTATCCGGTCAGTGCGCGAGCCGAACAGGATTGTGAATTGCTGATTTTTTCGCGCTTAGCTTTGTTGGATCTTTGCAAAGATAACCCGGATTACGCCATGCAGTTGCTATCTGCCATGTCGACGCGACTGCATCAAACGGTCAATCGGATAGACCAGCTAACCCTAAAAAATGCCGGCCAGCGCTTGGTCGCTTATTTACTTGAGCAGCATCAGCTTCAACACAGTGAATGGCTAACTCTGCCCGTATCGCACTCTATTCTGGCCGGGCAATTGAATATTGCCCCGGAAACCCTGTCCCGGCTATTTCAACGGTTACGTCAGGCAGAAGCCATCAGTGGCAAAAGACAGACCGTAGTGTTATTGGATATCAAGAAAATGTGCGACCTTGTGAATTTGCCTTTAATTACTTCCGGCAATCTGATGATGGATCAATCCGGCGTTCAAAACACAAGTATGGCGGGTTGCTGTAACTTGGCGCCGAAATGGCTTTAAGGAATGTTTTCAGTGGAACGAAATGGATAAGCCGATTTTTTTGAGATGTTGATGCAGAAAGACTCCGTTTATTCCTCGCTGTTTTGTACTCGAAGCTTTTCTTTGAGTTTTTCTAATTTGAACATTAAGACGTTCCCCTGAATTAAAGTAATCAAGAAAACTGTATAGAAAGTGAGATCTTTCATTCCTTCACTCATGGTTCGCCATTGCCATATGACGAGTAAGAAGATGAGGATATACACTAAGATGTTTATCGTTCTATTCATATTAATAATCTATGGAGTTCTTCAATTTACTGCGGTTACTTCGCTTTGCAATCACTAAATATCCTTAGGCGGCTTCTAAGTGGGGTTTTGCGTGGCTGGCATCTCAGAGAAACAATAGGGTAGAAACGAAAAAAGCCTGCTTAAGAAAGCAGGCTTTTAAAATAAGTGGTAGCAACGGGCAGACTTGAACTGCCGACCCCAGCATTATGAGTGCTGTGCTCTAACCAGCTGAGCTACGTTGCCACTTCAGGCTGCGCATTATGGAGATCGACTCGGGTTCTGTCAATACATAATTCGAAGTTTTCTTAAAAATTTATACGTTGAAGCGGAAATGCACTACGTCACCGTCTTTGATGATGTAGTCTTTACCTTCCAAACGCCATTTACCGGCTTCTTTGGCTCCGCTTTCACCGTTGAACTCAATGAAATCGTCGTAACTGATGACTTCAGCACGGATGAAGCCTTTTTCGAAGTCGGTATGAATCACGCCAGCGCCTTGTGGTGCTGTTGCTCCCACTTTGACAGTCCAGGCGCGAACTTCTTTAACGCCGGCAGTGAAGTAGGTCTGAAGGCCCAGAAGCTCATAGCCTGCACGGATAACTCGGTCAAGGCCTGCTTCGTCCATGCCCATTTCTTCCAGGAACTCTTCTTTTTCTTCGTCTTCCAGTTCGGCTATGTCTGCTTCTAACTTATTGCAGATAGGAACCACCACAGCGCCTTCTTTGGCGGCGATTTCACGTACTGTGTCCAGGTGAGGGTTATTTTCGAAGCCTTCTTCGTCAACGTTGGCGATGTACATGGTTGGTTTGTTGGTAATCAGGTGGAACTGGCGAACGGTTTTCCAGTCGTCGTCTGAAAGCTCAAGGGTGCGTGCCGGTAAACCTGCTTCGAAGTGAGCAATGAGCTTTTCCAGCAGTTCTTTCTGCTTGATGGCGTCTTTGTTGCCGCTTTTGGCTGTTCGCTGAACTTTCTGATGTTGTTTCTCAACGCTTTCAAGATCGGCCAGAATCAGTTCCATGTTGATAACATCAACGTCATCGGCCGGATCAATACGGTTTTCAACGTGAATGACGTTTTCATCTTCAAAACAGCGCACAACGTGAGCAATGGCGTCGGTTTCACGGATGTTGGCCAGGAATTGGTTGCCTAATCCTTCACCCTTGGAAGCGCCTTTTACCAGGCCTGCAATGTCTACGAACTCCATTGTGGTCGGGATGACTTTTTCTGGGTTAACAATGGCTTCCAGTTTTTCCAGGCGTGGGTCGGGCATAGGTACAATGCCGGAGTTTGGCTCGATGGTGCAGAACGGAAAGTTAGCTGCGTCGATTTCTGCTTTGGTTAATGCATTGAACAGTGTTGATTTACCAACGTTTGGTAAGCCTACGATACCGCACTTAAAACCCATGAATTATACCTGTATACGTTGTGCGAGCGGGAGATAGCAACCCTGAAATCAGAAAGAAGCTAATCGATGTTGCTCGGATGAAAATTTTGAAAGGGGCTATTATAGGGGTTTTTACGTGCAGGTATAGTGGTTGAAAGCGTTGTTGGTGATTTTCTGAACAAAGGCGTGCGAGAGATGGATAAAAGTGGCTAAGGTGAGCGTTGTTCGCAACGGAAAGTTCTTAACGACAGGTTCTTAACGGCAAGTTCTTAACGACAAGTTCTTAAGAGAAATTGCGCAGCGGAAATTAACCTTTAAAACTGTGGAGCTGATTCATCGCTTTGCTGCTGTCGCCGTCTAAAAATAACGGAAGGACTCGCGCAGCTTCATCAATGGTTGCTTCGATGGATTGCATTTCAGCCAGAGGGGCTTTTTTTAGCACAAAATTTGCGACGAGTTTGCTGTCGCCTGGGTGGCCGATGCCAATGCGTAAACGATGAAATTCTTTGCTGTTGGCTAAACAACGAATGATGTCTTTCAGGCCATTATGTCCGCCGTGACCGCCGCCTTTTTTTAATTTGGCTGTGCCAGGAGGGATGTCCAGTTCATCGTGAACAACAAGGATTTGTTCCGGGGAGATCTTGTAGAAGTTAGCCAGAGGGCCAACGGCTTGACCACTTCGGTTCATGTAAGTCATAGGTTTGAGAAGGTGGACTTCTTCACCATTGATACGAACCTTGCAGTATTCGCCTGCGTATTTCTTTTCTGGTCGGAAGTTGCCGTTGTATTGGCGGGCAATTTCATCCAGAAACAAAAAACCGGCATTGTGACGGGTTTGATCATATTCACTGCCTGGGTTACCCAAGCCTACGATTAAACGAATGTCAGTCATGCCGGTTCCTTGTGTGCAGCGTTTTTAAATCCAGATTTTAAAATTCGAGTTTTAAAAACGATCTACATTACAGCGTGCAGAGAATTACTCAGCAGCTGCTTCGCCTTCTTCGTCGCTTGCAGTTGCTTTCTTAGCGATAGAAGCGATTGCTGCATCGTGGTCAGCGCCAAGAGCAAGCTGAACAGAAGAAACACCTTTAGGCAGTTTGATGTCAGAAAGGTGAACAGTTTGACCTGCTTCAACCGCTGCCATGTCTACTTCGATGAACTCAGGTAGAGTAGCGATAGTACACTTGATCTGAATGTCAGCTGCGTTATGAGAGATCTTACCGCCTTGCTGCTTAACACCAACACTTGTGTCTTCGTTGATGAAGTGAAGAGGAACAGTCTTAGTAAGAACAGTGCTCTTAGTTACACGTAGGAAGTCAGCGTGATAGATCACAGGCTTAGCCGGGTGACGCTGTAGGTCTTTAAGAACTACTTGCTCTTCTTTGTCGCCAACTTTCAAAGTCAGGACGTGAGAGAAGAACGCTTCGTTCATCAATGCTTTGTCCAGTTCGTTTGCAGCCAAAGTAATTGACTGTGGCTTACGGTTTTTAGCACCACCGTAAATGATAGCCGGAACTTTACCAGCTTCACGACGTAGGCGGCGGCTCGCACCTTTCCCCTGATCATCGCGAACTTCTGCGTTTAATACGAAATCAACCATTGTATTTACCTTCAATGTACCAATCTGCTTGCGACCAGCGAGACTGGAAGTTTTATATCGCTGAATCGTTCATGCGGATTCAGCGTCGAGTTATCAGGCAATGAATTAATAAAGAAGACGGAGTCTGCTGTATTAACGGAACATTGCGCTGATGGATTCTTCGTTGCTGATGCGGCGTACCGATTCAGCCAACAGGCCAGAAACACTCAATTGACGAATGCGTGGGCTGTTCGCCGCTACGCCTGTCAAAGGAATGGTGTCTGTTACTACCAATTCATCTACGTGCGATGAATTTAAACGTTCTACTGCCGGGCCGGAAAGTACAGGGTGTGTACAGTAAGCCACAACTTTTTCTGCACCATTGGCTTTCAATGCTGCAGCAGCCTGGCAAAGTGTGCCGGCTGTGTCGACCATGTCGTCGATCAATACACAAGTGCGACCTTCGACGTCACCGATGATGTGCATGATTTCCGCTTCGTTGGCGCGTGGGCGACGTTTATCAATGATCGCCAGCTCATCACCCAGCAGTTTTGCCAGTGCGCGAGCTCGAACTACACCGCCTACGTCAGGAGATACGACGGTAAGGTTGTCGTAGTTTTGACGTTCGATGTCGTCTAGCAAGACCGGTGAGCCATAAATGTTGTCTACCGGAATGCTGAAGAAACCTTGAATCTGGTCAGCGTGCAAGTCCATTGTAAGAACGCGGTCGATGCCGGATGTTTGCATCATATCTGCGACAACGCGAGCACTGATAGGTACACGGGCTGAACGAGGACGACGATCTTGGCGAGCATAGCCGAAATAAGGAACAACAGCGGTAATCCTTGCTGCTGAAGCACGACGCAGAGCATCGGCCATGATGATCAGTTCCATGATATTATCGTTTGTTGGTACGCAAGTTGATTGGACGATGAATACGTCCTTACCACGTACGTTTTCATTCAGTTCTACCTGAATTTCACCATCACTGAACTGACCAACTGTTGCATCACCCATAGTAATACAAAGCTGATCAACCACCTTTTTTGCGAGTTCCGGGTTAGCATTACCCGTAAAGACCATTAACTTGGACACTTCGCGACACCTTTTAGGGGAGCTGGTTGAATAATTGGGTTTAGTAGTAAGTGGCTGGGGTAGCTGGATTCGAACCAACGCATGACGAGATCAAAACCCGTTGCCTTACCGCTTGGCGATACCCCAACAAACTTTAAACAGGATAGGATCAACTGAGAGCGTTAGCCAGGTCAATCTGTTCCCGCAACGCTCTGTGTGCAGGATTGTCGTTGATGCCTTGCGCAACATACACACTGTCTTCAAAGGCTTTGCCTTGTTGACGGTACCGTTTTGCAATTTCATCCGCTTGTTGCTGTTCACTGAATTCAGCAAAGACACAAGCACCTGTACCGGTTAATTTTGCAGGACTGAACTGACTGAGCCAATTCATTGCAATATCGACATCCGGATACAGCTTTCTGACGACTTTTTCGCAGTCATTATGACCGCCTTGCTTCAGAGCGGCCGATATTGTGATCGGTGATGTGTTTCTAGTCAAGTCAGGATGCGAAAAAATTTCTGCGGTGCTGATGTGAGCATTGGGTTTAATGATAACGTACCAAGGTTCATTCACCTCTACTGCGGTGAGGTTTTCCCCCACGCCTTCGGCAAATGCGGCCTGACCATGAATGAATATCGGGACATCGGCCCCGAGCTTTAAACCGATTTCTTTGAGTTGGTCATTGGTGCGCTGGCAGTTCCAAAGTTCGTTTAACACCAAAAGCGTCGTGGCCGCATCTGAGCTGCCTCCACCGAGACCTGCCCCGGAGGGAATTTGTTTGTCGCATTCAATTTGAACGCCTGTTTGATTAGTCCGGAAGGGCAATAAGGCCTTTGCGGCTTTATATATCAGGTTGTCTTCTTGATGTATGTGCTCGGCGGCTTTATGGCTGAGTTTGCTGTTGCAGACGATGATGGTGTCATCCTGCAGAGGCTCAAAGGTCAGTTGATCGTGGAGCGTGATGAACTGAAAGAGCGTTTGCAGGTCGTGGTAGCCGTTGTCCCGTTGACCGGTGATGTGCAGGAATAAGTTTAATTTGGCTGGCGCCGGAACTGTAATTGGTGACATTGTTACTACGCTATTGAAAGGCCCAGTCAGACAATACAAGGCTTACTTTGTAGCCATTGCTGCGGGCTATGATTTTATGTGGAAGAAAGACGTCGTTGTGCTTTTCATAGTTCAGTAAGCGAATGTCCCAGCCTTGTTGAATCAGTCGCGATAGCAACCCGTGCTGATTGAATTGTTGGGATTGGACCGTTTGATTAGGGGCTGGAATCCCTTTGATCCAGAATTTTAACGAATTGATGGGGAACTCCCAGTCAAGATAGCGTTCCAGAGCAATGTCGGTTGGCAGGGTGCGTTGGTTGTTTTCATCCACTTTGATGGTCACCCAGTCCTGATCTCCACTGAGATCTAAACCGCCAAAGCCCAGCGTGCCCCGTATATTAATGTCAAAAACGGCGGATTGCTGTTGCCAGTCAATGTAGCCGGTTTGGCTTTGCTTGGGGGTGACGACGCCGACTTTGCCTGAAATCTTCCAGTCGTTCAGTTGCTGGATTGCGTCCAGGTGTTGAGCCCAGTGGGAAGGTGTTTGAGTGCTTAATGGTTCGGTTTGTGTGGGCATGTCGTGCAGTGTTGAGCAGCCCTGCAGCATCAGCAGGGCGATCATCACTATGGAAAGGAGACGTGTCATTAAGGTGTGGCCTGATCGAACGGGTTAGTAATCCAAAGTTTTTTCTGAAGTCGGAAACTCAAGCACTATTGATTCTGTTCGTTTTGATCCGCATGGTCGACCTCGTCTTTTTTCAGGTTCACGTCAATGTTGAAGCGCTTCATGGTACTGATCAGCTTTGCGCCCGTTGGATTGCGACGCAGGCCGTCAATCCAGACTTTAAGCGCTTGTTCTTTTTTGCCCTGAACCCACAATACTTCGCCCAGATGAGCGGCAACTTCCTGATCTTTGAATAAGGTATAGGCTTGGGCAAGTAATAGTTCGGCTTTTTGGACATCGCCCAGGCGGAAATAAATCCAGCCTAGACTATCAATAATGGCCGGGTCTTTCGGGTTTAGCGTGAAGGCGCGTTCAATGTAATCTTTGGCTTCTTCTAAGCGATCGGTTTTGTCGGCCAGTGTGTAACCCAGTGCATTCAGGGCGATGGCATTGTTCGGATTGTTATTAATGATGGTTTTTAAATCCGCTTCCATGCTGACGATATCATTACTGAGGTCGAACACCATGGCTCTGCCGTAAAGCAGGTTACTGTCGTTTGGTTCAAGTTCCAGCGCTTCGTTATAGAGCGTCAGCGCTTCCGACAATTCGTTGGCATCTCTTAGAAATTCGGCTTCAATCTGGATGAGTCGAGGTGTTTGATCCGGGATGGTTTGGTGCAGGCCCCGCAAATATTCACGGGCTAGATCAAGGCCTTGAGTGTCTTTGATGATGGTGGTTGCACGGGTTACCGCTGAAATCAGGTTCTTACCTTCACCAACCTGACTGTAGGCATGAATGGCTTGCTCATGCTTGTTTTGCTGCTCGTATAATTGGCCTAAAAAGTACCAGCTGTTGTTCTTTTGTTTGGTGTCTGTGGTTTGCAAAAGCAGCGCTTCTGACTCGTCAAAATAGCCAAGTTCTGCTTTAAGTAATGCGGAAGTCAAGATGACTTCGTCGTCGGACGGGTGTTCTTCGAGTAAGTCGTCAAGTACTTTGACTGCGGCTTTGGTTTGCTTATCGTCAGCCAGGGCCTGACCATATAAAAGCCCCAGAGTTTTATCGCCAGTGTAATTATTCCAGCCTGTACTTAGAGTGTTAAGGGATGCTTTTTCGTCGTTGGCTTTGCTGTACAGTTTGGCAAGCATGATGTAATGCGGCGGCGTCATTTCCCCTGCTTGTTGCAGTGTTTTAATTGCAGCGATGGCTTCTTCGTTACGGTTGTAATCATCCAGCAGCAAGGCTTTGGTGAAGTGTAAGCGAATGTGTTTCGGGTAGATGGCGAGCAGCTCGTCAATACCATCTAACATGGGTTGCTGGAATGCCTGAGGTAGCTCTTTTCCGGTCAGGTAAACTTGTTCAAGGCTGATTGAGTCGGTAATTGCTAATGCGTCTTTCAGTGCGCTAATGGCGTTTGGAATCTGGTGCTGCTTCAACCAGTTGGTGGCAGCGGTGACGTGTGCGTGAATGTTCTTTTTGTCGGTTTTACGCCAAATGTCAGCGGCTTCTGCGGCGGCCTGAGGTTCGTTTAAATATTGGGCGATTCGAGAAGCGCGGGCAGCCACCCATGGGTCCTGGGTGTTTTTGGCTTCAATAAGGTAGTGTTCCAGCGCTAAGTCGTATTGACTCCTTTGGCCTGCGATTTCTGCGACCAGCAGATTGTATAGCGTATCGGTTTCAAAAGGACGAGTCGGGTAATCTTTGCTTTCTTGGGGGCTGACGCTGGACGCTGTCTTTTGCTGATTATCCGTCTCTGTTGTTTTGCCGCCCAGCGATGCACAACCGCTGACTGAAATGATGGCAATCCAAAGCAGCAATTTCATGTGTTGTCCTTATTGATAGATTCTTTTTTGATTTAAATCTAATAGCTGAAGTTTAAATCAATTACTATGGTGACCGTTATTGAACAAGATAAAGCGGTAGATAAACAGTCTGAATGGCTAACACTACCAGCTTAGTACTATTAAAAAAAGCACAAAAAAAGGTACATTAACCCTGCAAAACCGTGGATAATATCCGGTTTTTATGGTTTTGGTACTTTGTTTTTGGGGACATAAGTCGGCAACGCATGGCGCTAGGTATATTTGGCATTAATCATAAGACCGCGACAGTTGAGGTTCGGGAGAAAGTTTCTTTCAGTCCTGAGCTAGTTGTTGATGCTCTTCATCGTCTGAAAAAACAAGTCGGCATGAGCGAAGTGGCTATCTTATCCACGTGCAACCGAACGGAAATTTACTTTTCGTCGGAAAGCGACGTGGAAACTTCTTTGCTTGATTGGATGTCGCATTATCATCAGGTCAACCGAGGCGATCTGGAACGGGCGATTTACCACCACACAGAGGGCGAAGCCTGCCGTCATATTATGCGGGTGGCTTGTGGATTGGACTCTTTGGTGCTGGGTGAACCTCAGATTCTGGGGCAGTTAAAGTCCAGCTACAGTGTGGCGAGAGAAGCCGCGACAGCCAGTTCTTTATTATCGCGCTTGTTTGAATCTTCTTTTTCTGTGGCTAAGCAGGTTCGCACTGAAACCGCGATTGGTGAAAACCCGGTGTCAGTGGCATATGCCGCTGTGAGTTTGTCGAAGCACATTTTCTCAGACCTTTCTAAATGTAAGGTGTTGTTGATCGGGGCCGGTGAAACCATTGACTTGGTGACCCGTCATATTAAAGAACAGGGTGTTCAGGAAATTGTGGTGGCGAACCGCACGCTTACCCGTGCCGAAGAGTTGGCCAAACGCTTTTCGGCTAAAGCCATTATGTTGCCAGACATTCCTGAGCATCTTGCGGATGCCGATATCGTGATTTCATCCACCGCCAGCCAGCTCCCTATCCTTGGGAAGGGGATGGTCGAGGAGGCGATGAAGAAGCGTCGTTTTAAGCCGGTGTTTATGGCTGATATTGCTGTCCCTCGTGACATTGAACCTCAGGTGGCCGATCTTGAGGATGTGTATTTATATACCGTTGATGATCTTCACGAAGTGGTCGAAGAAAACAGAAAAAGCCGTCAGAAAGCGGCGGAACATGCCGAATTGCTGGTTGGTCGCGGTGTTGATAAGTTTAATCAACAGTTAAGAAGCCTGGATGCGGTTTCCACGTTAACAGAGTTCCGGCAGCAGGCGGCCGATATCACAGAAACCGAATTAGAAAAATCATTACAGCAGCTTTCTAAGGGGACAAACCCTGAGAAAGTGATTGCTCAGCTGGCTCGGACCTTAACCAATAAGCTGATTCACGAGCCGACGGTGAACATTCGTCGTGCCAGTTCAGAAGGTCGTTTGGAGCTGATTGACGCCGCCAGAGAGTTGTACGGCTTGAGTGAGCTGACCCGGAATGAATCCGAAGATTAGAGTTTTGGCTGAAAGTCGATAAACTCAATCCCACTAATTAGAGTGTATTAAGTAATTATTTATGAAAGCGTCCATATTAGAAAAACTGGATAACCTGGTAGACCGCTATGAAGAAGTGGGTGCCTTGTTGAGTGATCCGGAAATTATTTCAGATCAGAATAAATTCCGTTCGTTGTCCGTTGAGTATTCTGAAATTGAACCTGTGGTTAAATGCTTCGGTCGGTACAAGCAGGCGTTGGAAGATCTCGAAGAAGCGAAAGTGCTGATGAGCGATTCCGACCCTGAAATGAAAGCGATGGGTCAGGAAGAATACAATGCTTGTCAGGAAGCGATTGAATCGCTTGAACTGGAACTTCAGAAACTGCTGCTGCCAAAAGATCCGAACGATGGCAAAAACGTGTATCTTGAAATTCGTGCCGGAACCGGTGGTGACGAAGCGGCGATTTTCTCGGGCGACCTGTTCAGAATGTATTCCCGGTACGCTGAAACCTTGGGTTGGCGCATCGAAATTATCAGCCAGAACGATGGCGAGCACGGTGGCTTTAAAGAAATCATCACCCGTGTTGTTGGTCAGGATGTGTATTCTCGTCTGAAGTTTGAGTCGGGTGCGCATCGTGTACAGCGAGTGCCTGAGACGGAGTCCCAGGGGCGGGTTCATACGTCGGCTTGTACGGTTGCGGTTATGCCTGAAGCGGATGAGTTGGAAGACATCGACATCAATAAGAACGATTTGCGTATTGATACCTATCGAGCGTCTGGCGCAGGTGGTCAGCACGTCAACAAAACTGATTCGGCCATTCGTATTACCCATATTCCAACTGGTGTGGTTGTTGAATGTCAGGACGAGCGTTCGCAGCATAAGAATCGCGCCAAAGCGATGTCTTTGTTGGCATCGCGCCTGAAGCAGGCTCAGGAAGATTCGGCTCAGAAAGAAGCGGCGGATCAACGCAAGAGTTTGGTCGGCAGTGGTGACCGTTCGGAGCGAATTCGAACTTACAACTACCCTCAAGGGCGAGTAAGTGATCATCGAATCAACCTGACGTTGTATAAGTTGGCCGAGGTGATGGAAGGTGATCTGGACAGCTTGATTCAGCCGTTAGTGAATGAACATCAGGCAGAGATGCTGACCGAGTTAGCTAACTGATTTTTATTCGGGTAAGAAATGTCCCATTTATTCCCCGCACTAACAACGCCTATCCAGTCTTGGTTGACGATGGCAAGTGAGCTTTTACCTGACTCGCCGTCTGCAAAACTGGATATGGAAGTTTTGTTATGTCATGTCCTTCAGGTCAATCGTACCTATCTTTATACTTGGCCAGAAAAATCTCTTACGGAAGCGCAATACTCCAAATTGACTGGGTTATTGCGTGAACGCCAGCAAGGTCACCCGGTGGCGCACTTAACCGGTGTGCGAGAGTTTTGGTCTTTGCCGTTTAAAGTATCTCCCACCACCTTAATTCCCCGCCCGGATACCGAAGTATTAATTGAGTGGATTCTTGATCGCTATGCAGAGAAGAGCCTCTTGTCTGTTCTGGATTTGGGCACAGGCACCGGTGCGATAGCGCTTGCTTTGGCGTACGAAAAACCACAATGGTCGGTGGTTGCATGCGATCGGGTATCTGAGGCGGTGCAGTTGGCTCGGGAAAATGCAGAAGCATTGGGTCTGCAGCGCGTGACTGTGGTGGAAAGTGATTGGTTTTCGGCGTTGGGTCAGGCGTCGTTTGACTTGATTGTCAGTAATCCGCCTTACATTCCTGCGTCTGATCCGCATTTGTCGGAAGGCGATGTGGTGTTTGAGCCGAGCAGTGCTTTGGTGTCCGGAGAGGATGGATTACAGGACATTCGTAAGATTGTTTCCGAATCACGGCGGCATTTGGCTGAACAAGGGTGTTTGATTATTGAGCATGGCTATGATCAGGCTGAAGCGGTTCAGGCTATCTTCACCGCGCAAGGTTTTGTTAAAGTAGCTTCCGGTAAGGACTACGGATCTCAGGATCGTTTTACATTTGGTTGGGTCTACGGAGAAGAGCATGGATGATTTTTTGGACGATGATCAGTTATTAAGATACAGCCGACAAATTATGTTGCCACAAGTCGATATCGCTGGCCAGGCCGCCATTTCTGCGGCATCCGTGTTGATTATTGGGGCGGGCGGTCTGGGCAATCCTGCTGCTATGTACTTGGCGGCCGCCGGGATCGGCCGGCTGACATTGGTAGATGATGACTCGGTGGACCTGACCAATCTTCAGAGGCAGGTGGCATTTACAACCGATCAGGTCGGCGAAGCCAAGGTTCAGGCGCTTCGGGATCAGCTGCTTAAAAATAATGATTCGATCCAGATAGATGTAATTACTCAACGTCTGACGGAAGCGGCATTAATCAAGCAAATTGAAAGTGCTTCTGTGGTTCTGGATTGTACTGATAACTTCGACAGTCGTTTTTTGATTAACCGTTGTTGTTGGCAGGCTGGCAAGCCTTTGGTGTCGGCGGCGGCGATTGGTTTTGAAGGGCAGTTGTCTGTTTATCACCCTGAAAAGGCAGATTCGCCTTGTTATCAGTGTTTGTATGGCGACGTTGAGTCCCATGAGCTTACTTGTTCTGAAAATGGTGTGCTTGGCCCGGTTGTTGGTGTGATGGGGGTTTTGCAGGCCTTAGAGGCAATAAAACTGGAGGCCGGAATTGGGCAGCCTTTGGTGGGTAAGTTGCAAGTCTTCGATGCGCTAAGCCATGAATGGCGCTCTATAAAATTAAAAAAAGACCCTAAGTGTTCGGTGTGTTCTTAGCACGCGGATATTGTGATCAAATGCATGGTTGGTTCCATACGATTTTGTGCTTGTAAGAGTAAGTAAATTTGCTCATCAGGTTGTACAGAAAGCCAATTCAAATCAATAATTGAAATAAGAGTCTTAAACTTTATTTGGCCTTGAGGGATCAGGGTTGAGATTCAGTTGAGTCAGAAGGTTGTTTATGAATCATTTTCCTGTCTTTCCTTTGAACGCAGTCGTTTATCCGGGAATGGCACTGGAGTTGAAAATTTTTGAGCCTCGTTATCTGGATATGGTGGCGGAGTGCTTTAAAGGCGGTTATGGCTTCATTGTTGCTCTCAACTCCGAGGATAAATCGGATGTGTTGTCTGAGGGTTTTGAGCCAGTGGGTACTTTGGTTCGCATCATTGATTTTACTCAATTAAAAAACGGGATGCTGGGCATCACGGTTGAGGGGGTGGAGCGGGCAAGGCTGGATTCGCCGTTCACGGATTCTGCCGGGCTGATCCGGGCCGATATGGAGCAGATGAATGCCGAGTTGAAAATATCCACCGAGATGGAGCATGAAGAGTTAGTGGTTATGCTTAAACACCTGGAACAGCATCCGGCCATTAAACCAAGGGACATTGAGTACGATGACGCCTCGTCCGTCAGTTGGCGGCTGGCTGAGTTGTTGCCGTTTGATGCGGGTGAAAAGCAACTGTTGCTGGAGATGAATCATCCTTACGACCGACTGGATGAAATATACAGGTTGCTGGACAAGTACCAAAGTTAGCGGCTGAAGATGTCCAGCCAGGCGTATTTCGTCAATTGATTTGTATATTCGTACCCGTAGTAACCCAGGTATGTCGTTACCAAAGCTATGGGTAGCCAGATGTCGGTTTTATTGTGCTTGATGGAGTGTTGGTTGAACGGGCTGTAGATGACCCTGGCCAGCGCGACAATCATAAAACCAAGCAATAGCCCTCCGAGCACATCACTGAACCAGTGAACGCCTAAAAATATTCGACTGAAACCCACTACAATGGCCAGTGTTAAGCCGATGGCGTAGATTGGCCATCGTTTGTGTTGTTCTGTTTCCTGAGCGATGAACGCGGCAATCAAACCAAAATAAACGGTGGCGCCAGTAGTATGGCCGCTTGGAAAGGCAAAGCTGTTAAGTGGCTCGATCAGGAGCTCAGGCCTTGGATGGCCGAATGCTTCCTTGAGAAAGTGGACGGAAAAGTAGCTCACAGCCGTGACGCAGCCAATCAGTATCATGGCGCTGTATTGTCGTTTTACGGTTAGATAGATTGCAAACCAGCCCGCGCAAAAATACAGCAGGTTGGGGTCGCCGAGCATAGTGATGGCGACAAATACCTTCTGCGATGACTCGTTGTAAACTTGCTTGGAAAGTTCGAGCAATGCGTTGTCCGTAAGTAGCGGGTGTGGGGCGTAATCCACCCAGAATATCCAGCTTAGGAAAAACAGGGTGCAAACCACAAACGTCAGTAAGGAGGTCAGAGGAAAGGTGGGTTCGTCGGTTCTAGGTGCGGATAAGCGGTGCCAGACGGTGGCCAGTGTGCGATTGCTTTTAAACACGTATTGCATGTGTTGGTAAGCGGAGCGTTCAGGGTGAAGGTTTTGATACGCCCAGATGGTCAGGGCAATAAAACAAATGACAAGAATCACGGTAGTAAAGAAGACCGTTCTGAAATTTTCAGGCAAATCTATGTCCAGGCGCATGGCGGAACCAATGATGTAGCCCGGCAAAACATAACAAATGGCCCAGCCGATGGCAGAAATCACGTTGACCGCCAGAAAACGACCGCTGGGCATGGACAGCATGCCGGCGACCATCGGGATCAGCGGTCTTACCGGGCCAACAAAGCGACCGATGAAGATGCTTTTGCCGCCATGTTTGTTGAAGAATGCTTTGCTTTGTTCGAGCCACTCCGGTTTTTTGGAGAATGGCCAGGTGTTCGGAATTTTGTTTTTGAAAACTCGCCCGAAATAAAAACTGATGGCGTCACCCAGTACGGCGCCAATAAAAGACCAAACCAGTACGCTCATCAGAGGGAATTCTTGATTGCCTGCCATCACCATGAGCGCAAACATAAGAAAGGCGCCGGGCATAATTAAGCCAACGACGGCAAGCGACTCGCTGAATGCAGTTAAAAAGACGGTGAATAAAAACCATTCTGGGTTTTGGTTGAGCCAATCAAGGACTTGATCTAGGGACATAGAGTGAGGGCTTGTTCTCAAATTTTGCCAAGTTTAAGCCCTGTTGTATGAATTTCCAATGACGGTTTTGATTTTATTGGCTTAATTTGCTGGCCATCCGTTTATGGCAGCGGCCAATCAGGTGGATCGGTGCTTGGTCGTTGCTGTTTAATGTTGCGGTGGTGGTGCGCACATTAACGGAGCTGATCAGCCCCCAGTTTTCTTCTCTGACCATGCGAACCACTTTTTCGTCGATCACAACAACGCCGTCTTGCCCTGTGTTCGGTAATATCATCCAGAACTGATGATCGGAGGCGTGAAAAATCATGTCTCCGGTTCGGGTGATTCTGTTTAAGAAGGCGCTGAGTTTGATTAATACGGACGCCGCGCCTTCTTTGCCTTCCAGTTCTTTCAGTTTGTGATAATCGTCAATTTCGATCAGCATGATGGATAGCGCGTTTTTGGATACCTTGGCGCGCTCGATTTCTTCTTGCAGCTGTTGCTGGAACACTGAAAAATCGGCCAGTTTGGTTGATGGGTGTGCTTTTGCGGCTTTGAATAATTGCCTGGAGTGTATCTTGCGGTGGTAGGCAAACAGACCTGAGAATAAAAACATAAAACTTAACCCGGAAAGGGCCTGGTGTTGCATGTTGAGAAGACCGGCGCTGCTGCTGGCTGAAATTAACCAAATTACAAACACACTGGCTGCAATGGTGGCGGTGGCCAACGGCTGGGTTAAAAATAACAGCATGGGCAGGCAGTACATCCAAACCATGGTGGTTGAGTGAATGTATTCGATTTCAGTGATCAGGATGACAGCAATTAAAATATAACCGATCAGGCTGAAGCGGTCACTGCCCTGCTCGGATCGACTTAACCAGCGAATGGCGGCCAGCAGAGAGAAGAGTAAACCGGCAGGGACGTTAATAGATAACGCCGCGATGTAGCCTGCCAGAAACTGGTGGATACTGATGGTGATTAATGTAATGCCGAGCAGACTGTATATGATGGCGGTAATTCTGTTTTGAACAGAGCGGTCGAATAACTCAGGCTTCATGGCTGCTTACTCTTTGTTCTGGCGTGCAACACAAAAGGGCTGCGCGAGCCTTGCGGGTCAGATCTGAACTGCAGTCATCGATGTTGAGGCTGGCAATGCCTGCTTTAAACGGGATGTGTTTGTTTGCTTCCAGAGCCCCTTCAAATAATGCTTTGACTTCTTCGGTGGTGGCGTAGGGGTGGATGATGGTGATTTTGCTGGCGCTGTGATGAAACACCTGATCAAACGGCCTTACGGTGGTTTCAATCAGTGTTTTGATGTTGACCCAGTCTAACTCTGCAATGCTGTGTTGTTCATTCTGAAAGTCAAGCATGCTGTAACTCAGGCCGCTGCCTTCTCGTTCCGCGCGCTGGATTTCCCGCTCCAATGCTGGCTTTAACTCCTGACGAACATGCCAGCCAGTCTTGGGGTGAATGATGTCTAGCGCAGCAAGGCGAATCATCATCTGGTCTTTCAAAAACGCCATGAGTAAACACAAGGCCGTTACCAGAATAAAAGAGAGGGAGGTGGGTATGGCGTTGACGCTGGTTGGCATCATCCAGATCATTGTGAAAACGCATGCGCAATAAATGCTGATGGATATCAGGTTGAGATTAAACGTCATGAAGTTGATTAATAAAATCGGAATTAAGAATATCCAGGGCGATAGCTGGGAGCGCAGCGCAAACGGCGCAACCACAGTTAGCACAAATAGCGCAATCACAATGGTGACGCCACTGACCTCTCGGCCTTTGGAAGGCTTTTGAAAGCTCAATAACAATAAGATGGCAGTCAGCGGTATGGTCAGAAATATGGACTGACTACTAAGTAAGTTATCCGCTCTGATTAATAAAATAATTGAGAAGACGGTGATAATTATTGTCAAAGCAATGAAGGTCTCCAGCTTTCTGCTGGAAAAAACTAATGTGTCGAATCCGGGCGTTTTCATTATTTTTAATATTTGCTTAAAGGATTATGACTACTGAACGTACAATCGTGAGCATAATACCGTATAATGGTAGTATTTTCTGATGAACGCCAGTTAGGTGTTATAAAATGTCAGTCGCAGATCACATCAGCAACGGAACATGAATGGACATTAAAGCATATATGATTGAGCTTGGGCAGAGTGCCCGAGCAGCTTCACGAGTAATTGCAGCCGCAACTACTGATCAAAAAAATAAAGCGCTATTGGCAATGGCAGAGGCTCTTGAAGCGTCTCGAGCTGAGCTGATGGCTGCCAACCGTAAAGATCTTGAACGTGGTGAACAAAACGGCCTGGATGCGGCTTTGTTGGATCGTCTTGAGTTGAACGATGCTCGTATCGATACCATGATCGAAGGTTTGCGTCAGGTTGCAGGTTTACAAGATCCTGTGGGTGAGATCACCGATATGGCTTACCGCCCGTCGGGTATTCAGATTGGTAAAATGCGCGTTCCTCTAGGGGTCATCGGTATTATTTACGAGTCTCGTCCTAATGTTACGGTAGAAGCGGCCAGCTTGTGTCTGAAATCAGGCAATGCCACTATTTTACGTGGTGGCTCCGAAGCGATTGAGTCAAATCAGGCGGTGGCCAAATGCATTCGTCAGGGGTTAGCTGCGGTTGGTTTACCGGATACGGCCGTTCAGGTGGTGGAAACAACCGACAGAGCGGCGGTGGGTGAACTCATTACTATGCCGGAGTTTGTTGATGTAATTGTACCGCGTGGTGGCAAAGGCCTGATTGAACGTATCAGCCGGGATGCCAAGGTCACAGTGATTAAACACCTGGATGGCATATGTCATGTTTATATTGATGACGATGCTGATTTAACCAAAGCGATCAATATTTCGGTGAATGCCAAAACACATCGCTATGGTACGTGCAATACTATGGAAACGTTGTTGATTGCAAAGAGCCGTGCGGAAGAAATGTTGCCTGAATTGGTCTCTGCGTATCAGAGTGCAGGTGTAGAACTGCGCGGATGTGAACAAACGTGTGATTTGTCGGCAGCCTTTATTGCTGCGACGGAAGAGGATTGGGCAACGGAGTATCTGGCGCCTATTCTTTCTGTAAAAATTGTTTCTGCTATGAGCGAGGCGATTGCGCATATTAACCAATATGGCTCTCATCATACGGACGCCATCATTACTGAGAACTACACCAAAAGTCGTCAGTTTTTGATTGAGGTTGATTCCAGTTCGGTGATGGTGAATGCGTCTACTCGATTTGCTGATGGCTTTGAATATGGATTGGGTGCTGAAATTGGCATTTCAACGGATAAGATCCATGCGAGAGGCCCTGTCGGTTTAGAGGGGCTGACCTCTCAGAAATATGTTGTGCTAGGTGACGGACATATCCGTCGTTAATTCATTATTGATTGAAGTGAACTATGGACTCCCAGAGTTTAAAAGATAAAGTATTAGATTTATTAGAATCCATCAAAGCAAAAGACATTGTTTGTATGGATGTGAAAGAGCAGACCAGCGTAACTGATTACATGATCGTTGCTTCGGGGACGTCTTCTCGCCATGTTAAGTCTATTGCTGGCTACGTGGCTGAAGAGGCCAAAAAGGTGGGGGTAAACCCTATCGGCACTGAAGGTGAGCAGTCCGCTGAGTGGGTGTTAATTGACTTTGGCGATGTGGTGGTTCATGTCATGATGCCAACGGCGAGAGAATTTTATGACCTGGAAAAACTTTGGTCTGGTTTGACGCCGACGTCTGAACAAAATCAGACAGTAAGTTAATTTCTACTGGGCTTGAATAATACGACTGGCTGCCGAAAGTGGCTGGTCGTTTTATATAAAGGGATTTATGAAGATACGACTGATCGCTGTTGGGACTAAAATGCCTTCCTGGGTGACCGAAGGTTATAAGGAATTCGCCCGTCGAATGCCGTCAGAAATGACCCTGGAGTTGTGCGAAATTCAGCCCGGTCAGCGAGGGAAAGGTCGTGATGTTGCGCGCGCCATGCAGAAGGAAGGCGACGCCATGCTTGCGGCCATTGCCTCTTCGGATTACGTGGTAGCCTTAGAAGTTAAGGGGAAAGCCTGGACGACCGAACAGCTTTCTACTCAAATGGAGGGCTGGCGAATGAATGGCTGTGATGTCGCTTTGCTTGTCGGCGGGCCTGAAGGGCTGGATCGGCGCTGTGTGGAGCGTGCAGACATCAAATGGTCTTTGTCTCCTCTTACTTTGCCTCACCCAATGGTTCGGTTATTGGTATCAGAGCAGTTATACCGAGGTTGGTCGATCATGACTAACCACCCTTACCATCGTGCCTAGTCAGGATTAACCGCTTATGGATGGGCACTCTCTTCATGATCACTCCAAATACTCGACCATCTTTTTTTGGCGAGTGATTGTTGCTGTCTGTGTGGTATTGATGCTGTTGGGCGTGTTGTTAACCCGAATGTATCAACTGCAGGTGGTTGAGTTTCAAAAGTATCAAATAGCGTCCGAGAAAAACCGGGTGCAAGTGGAGCCTATTGCTCCGACCCGAGGGTTGATCTTTGACCGCAACGGGGTATTGCTTGCTAAAAATCTCCCTAATTTCAGTTTAGGCATTGTTCCTGAGAAAGTGGATGATCGGGATGCCCTGATTGAAGATCTGCGAAAAATCCTGCCCATTTCAGATCGGGACATTACACGCTTCAAACGGCGGCTCAAAGAACGTCGTCGACCTCTGGAACCAGTGGCCTTAAAAGATCGTTTAACAGAAGAAGAAATAGCCAGGGTGGCAGTGGAGTTCCATAATTATCCGGCCGTATCTGTGGATGCAAAACTGGTTCGTTCTTACCCGTTGGGAGCGCCTTTTGCTCACGTGATCGGTTACGTTGCCCGTATTAATGAAAGAGAATTAGAACGCGTAGATCCGATAAATTACCAGGCTACCAATCATATCGGTAAGCTGGGTATAGAGAAATTTTATGAAACGTCCTTACACGGCAAAGTAGGGCTTCAGAAAGTCGAAGCGGATGCCCGTGGTCAAATATTAAATGTGATTGATCGGGTGCCGCCTGCGCCGGGTAAAAACCTGAGATTGTCTTTAGACAGCCGACTGCAGATTACGGCCAGTAAATTATTGGATGGTCGGCGAGGCGCCATTGTGGCGATAGAGCCTTCGACGGGTGGAATCTTAGCCTTGGTGAGTGAACCGGGCTTTGATCCGAACTTGTTTGTTTTGGGTATTGATCACCAGTCTTACAACGAATTAAGGGACTCAAAAGCCAAACCGTTATTTAACCGTGCATTAAAAGGCCAGTATCCGCCAGGATCAACACTGAAACCTATGTTGGGCATTGCTGCGGTGGAGGCGAAAGTGATGGATTGGAAGTTTTCCATCATGGACTACGGAACCTATCAGTTGAAAAATGACGATCGAGTTTACCGGGACTGGAAGCGGGGGGGGCATGGCCGGATGAACCTCCATTCTTCGATTGTGCAATCTTGCGATATTTATTTTTATGAGTTGGCGTATCGGTTAGGTGTGGATCGTATGTCTGCGTTTTTGGCCAAGTTCGGCTTTGGTGATTTAACCAGTCTTGACATTGCGGAAGCGAGGCGAGGCTTGCTTCCGACTCGCCAGTGGAAAAAAGGCGCGAAAGGTTTGCCTTGGTTTCCGGGCGACAGTCTTAACATGGGGTTGGGGCAAGGGTTTACTTTGGTGACTCCGCTGCAGTTGGCCGCAGGTACTGCAATTTTGGCAAATAAGGGCAAATGGGTTCGTCCCCGTCTCACCATGGACAGCGACTTGGCAGAAGTGACAGAAAAAATTCAAGAGGATAACCTGCATGCGGATGATCGTAATATTCAACTGAATGACCCCAAGAATTGGGATTTGATGTTTGATGCGATGAAAGATGTGATGCATGGCCCCAGAGGAACGGCACGACGCTCCGGCTATAAAGCAAAATATAAAATTGCCGGTAAAACCGGAACTGCGCAGGTGGTCGGGATTGCGCAGGACGAAGAGTACGACGAAACCAAACTCTCTAAGTGGCATCGTGACCATGCGTGGTTTATGGGTTTTGCGCCGTTGGATGACCCGAAAATTGCAATCGCGATACTGGTTGAAAACGGGGGGGGAGGGAGCTCTATGGCAGCCCCGATAGGCAGAAAAATCTTTGATGCGCATTTATTGGGAGAATACATTTTGGAGGCGCCGGAATCGTGAAAGATTTCTCTCGAACATTACCCGATGCTGAGGCGCACTTCAGTCGCAAGGCCAGTATTTGGGTGCGTCTGCACATTGATATGCCGTTGTTGTTTTTGTTGGTTGTATTATCCACTTGCGGTTTATTTGTTCTGTACAGCGGCAGTGGAGGCAGTTTGGATGACGTTTATAAGCAGGGTGTCCGTTTAGGGTTGGGGTTGATTGTGATGCTGTTTATCGCCCAGTTTGATGCATCGACCATGCGGCGTTGGTCGCCGTATTTTTACGTCGTGGGTATAGGTTTGTTGGTCGCAGTGCTGTTGGTGGGTGTGGGTGCAAAAGGCGCTCAGCGTTGGCTGAGCTTAGGCTCCATTCGTTTTCAACCGTCTGAAATCATGAAGTTGGTGGTGCCAATGATGGTGGCTTGGTATCTCGCCGGGAGAAAATTACCGCCACGATTTAAATACGTGATGATTTCTTTAGTAATCATTTTGGTACCGGTGGGACTTATTGCAAAACAGCCGGATTTAGGCACTTCTTTGCTTATCGGTGCTTCCGGTATATTTATTTTGCTGCTTTCTGGCCTACGTTGGCGAATTATTTTCGGATTTGTTGGTCTAGTATTAGCGCTCTTATATCCTTTTTGGCAATTCGTGATGCGTGATTACCAAAAACAACGGGTGTTGACTTTGTTCAATCCAGAGAGCGATCCACTGGGTGCGGGCTGGAATATTATTCAATCCAAAATTGCCATTGGTTCTGGCGGTTTGTGGGGGAAAGGGTGGCTGAATGGCACGCAAAGCCATTTGGATTTTTTACCGGAGAGCCACACAGACTTTATTATTGCCGTTTTTGCTGAAGAATTTGGCTTTTTTGGGGTACTGGCTTTGCTGGGTTTGTATCTGTTGATTATTTTTCGTGGACTTTATATTGCAGTGAAAGCACAGGACTCCTACAGCCGACTGTTGGCCGGGAGTATTACGCTCACATTTTTTGTCTATATTTTCGTTAATATCGGCATGGTGAGTGGCATTCTGCCAGTGGTTGGCGTCCCTCTGCCATTGGTCAGTTACGGTGGAACATCTATCTTGACGCTTATGGCAGGATTTGGAGTGCTGATGTCGGTGCATACGCATCGCAAGTTATTGACGAAATAAAGTTTTATTGGTGGTTGGTTTATGAAACTGAGTGATTAAACCGACACAATGTAGCGTTAAGCTCATGGTATGTTTGAGTATCAGAAAGGATTATTCGATGGAACGTTTAGGTTATATCTTGTCTTTACTTGTCGCTCTTGGTGGTACTTTGTTGTCTGGGGCCGTTTTTGCAGGCAATGCAGGGGATTATTCGGAGCGTAAAGAAGCCAAAGCATTTATTGTGGAAATGGTGAATAAGCATCAGTTTGATCAAGCGAAACTTGAGAAAATTATTGCCAATGCAAAAAAGAAACAATCCATCTTAGACGCTATTTCCAGGCCGGCTGAACGAACCAAAACATGGCAGGAATATCGCCCGATGTTCGTCAATAAAACCCGGATAAAGCGTGGCGTTGAGTTCTGGAACAAAAATAAAGATACCCTGGAACGGGCAGAAAAAGTGTATGGTGTACCCGCCAAAATCGTGGTGGCAATCATTGGTGTCGAAACCATGTATGGTCGTCAAGGTGGCAGCTATCGTGTGATTGATGCTTTGTCGACGCTGGCATTTGACTACCCTAAACGGCCGTTGTTCAAACGCGAACTTGAGTCGTACCTGATCATGACGCGCCAATATAAATTAGATCCGCTTAAGATTAAGGGGTCTTATGCTGGGGCGATGGGTTATGGCCAATTCATTCCGAGCAGCTATTTATCTTATGCTGTGGACTTCGACGGCGACGGTTTGAAAGATATATGGTCTAATCCGGTGGATGCCATTGGCAGTGTTGCCAATTATCTGCACCAGCACGGCTGGCAGAAAGGAGAGTTGCCTGTCAGTCGCGCAAGGGTTACGGGTGATCACTATCAGGAATATATCAACAAAGCTTTGCAACCTGAGTTGACCTTGGCCGAGTTGGCGGTAAAAGGTGTGTTGCCTGCCAGCTCCGATGCTCTTCCTCAGGAAAGCAAAGCGGCCTTGTTTAAGTATAAAGGCCGTTTAGGAGCGGAATTTTGGTTAGGGTTTAATAACTTTTATGCCGTAACGCGTTACAATCACAGTCGGCTTTACGCCATGTCTGTGATTCAATTGGGTAATGAAGTTGAACGAGTGTTTGAAGAAAAGAAATCATAATAATTTCGTTTTTAAATGGACGGCGCTGTCATTGGTCATTGTGGTGGCAGGCTGTACCGCCCCTTCTCGTTATCACGTTGATAAGGATTACGGGCCTGCGGTTGACTTGGATATGACTCAAGTACCGGATGCCGTGCCTAAGTGGGAACCGTATTCGCCGGGTGGAAATAAGTCGCCTTATACCGTTTTGGGTGAAACCTATCATGTGTTGCCGAGCTCCAATGGGTTTCAGGAAACGGGCATTGGTTCTTGGTATGGCCATAAATTTCATGGGCACTTAACCTCAAATGGTGAGACCTATGACATGTATGCTATGTCTGCTGCCCACAAAACGTTACCGATTCCTAGTTATGTCAAAGTAACGAACCTGGATAATGGCCGACAGGTGGTTGTTCGTGTGAATGACCGAGGCCCTTTTCATGAAGGTAGAATCATTGATTTGTCTTATGCGGCGGCGTCCAAACTGGGCTATCACCACCAAGGAACGGCGAATGTCAAAGTTGAGGCAATTGATTTTGATGAGCCGGACCGTTATGTGCAGGCAGGTGCTTTTTCCAGTTTGGATAATGCCCGAGGCTTAGGTGCAAAAGTTGCTGAGTGGGGAACCTTGAAATTCAGGATAAAACCTGAGAACGGAATCTATAAAGTGCAAGTAGGGCCTTTAAAAACGGTCGGTCAGTCTCAAGAGGTTGTATCCTTATTAGAGAGTAATGGCATCATTAACCCAATCGTGGTATTTGATCGAATGCAGTAGGTGGAATATTCAATTTAATCGTGAGTTAATTCATTTTATTTTAATCAATCTATTATTTATGTGGCTATGAAAAAAATCGTACGTAATTCTATTTTATCTTTATTTTCTTCGTTTTTAATTGCTTCTCAATCGTTTGCGGAAGAGCCGTTGATTCCGGCTCCACCTCAATTGGCTGCAAGCGCGTATATTTTGTTGGATTCTACCAGCGGTAAGGTATTGGTGGAAAAAAACTCCGATGAACGTGTGCCTCCTGCAAGTCTGACCAAAATGATGACCAGTTACATTGCTGTTGAGGAAATTCAGCGTGGAAATGTGGCTCTGGAAGATGAGGTGCTGGTGAGCGAAAAAGCCTGGCGGATGCCGGGTTCAAGAATGTTTATTGAAGTTGGCAAGAAGGTCAAAGTGGAAGACCTGCTGCGTGGCATTATCATTCAATCCGGGAACGATGCCAGTGTGGCCATGGCTGAACACGTTGCCGGCTCAGAGTCTGGTTTTGCAGATTTAATGAATCAGTACGTTTCTCAAATGGGTATGAAAGATACCCATTTTATGAATGCGACCGGCCTACCTGATGCAGACCACTATGCATCCGCTCGGGATTTAGCTTTATTGGCTGAAAGAACGATCAATGACCACCCGGATTATTATGGCATTTATTCTGAGAAAACTTTCAAATATAACGGCATCGATCAGCCGAACCGAAACCGCTTGTTATGGCGTGATGCAACCGTGGACGGCTTAAAAACCGGCCATACCAATGAAGCCGGTTATTGTTTGGTTGCGTCGGCTAAGAAAGACGGTATGCGTTTGATTTCGGTTGTGTTGGGAACTCGAAGTGAAGAGGCCCGTGCACGTGAAACACAGAAACTGCTGAACTATGGCTTTAGGTACTTTGAAACCATGTCTTTGTACGAAGCCGGCGCTGAGTTAACCCGCAATCGTGTATGGAAAGGCGAGCAAGATCAAGTGTCACTGGGCGTACTGGAAGATATCGTGATTACCGTACCTCGTGGCAGCAGAAAGCAAGTTGAAGCTAAACTTGAGGTCGATAACATCATTGAGGCGCCGATTGAGCAAGGTCAGGAATTAGGTGTTCTAAAAATTATCTTGAACGGTGAAACTTTGGTTGAGCAGCCATTAGTGGCTCTTAAGCCAATTGAAGAATCCGGTTTCTTTGCCCGTCTATGGGATGCGATTAAATTGTTCTTCATTGGCCTGTTTGGTGGTTAATGACTAGCACGGTTTACCTGAACGGTGAATGGTTGCCTGCCGATCAAGCCGCAGTGTCTGTGTTTGATCGGGGGTTTTTGTTTGGCGATGCGGTCTATGAAGTTATTATCGCATATAACCGTCAGTTATTCCGTTTAGAGCAGCATCTGGCTCGTTTAACCAGAAGCTTGAGTGAAACGGGCATCCAAAATCCTTTTGGCATTCATGAGTGGCGATTTTTAATTGAACGCCTGATTGAGTTAAATGAGGGGGATAATCAGTCGGTTTACCTCCAGGTTTCCCGAGGTGTATCTCAACCTCGTCGGCACAATTATCCTCTTAATCTTACTCCCACCGTTTTTTTATCCAGCAATCCGCTGCTCTTGAAATCGCAACGCTCATCTCAGATTAAGGCTTGTTCCGCAGTCACCTTGGAAGATATCCGGTGGTCCCGAGGTGATATCAAGTCGACCTCATTATTAGGCAGTGTCTTACTGAAAAAACAAGTGTTTGAGTCAGGCGCGGATGAAGGCATTTTAATTCGCGATGGTTGGGTCGCGGAAGGCACGGCGAGCAATGTATTTCTTGTTAAAGAGTCAAAAATTATTACGCCTAAAATCAGTGATTGGATTCTGACGGGCGTCACCCGGGATTTTATTTTCGAACTTTGCTTTCGATATGGCCTTGTCATTGAAGAGCGTGATGTCTCTCTCCCGGAGTTAGTGGACGCCGACGAAATCTGGTTAACCAGTACGACGGCTGAAATACGACCGGTTACTGAATTGAATGCCTGCCCCGTAGGAACGGGGAACATAGGTCCGTTGTGGAAAAAAATGGCGGCTTATTACGATCGACATAAAGCGGAGTTGTTTTCTTGTGGCTCATAGGGGGCGATACTTTCGTTCAGTCGGCGTATAATTGGCGGAATCAGATAGAGGTAGGATATATGCAGCAAAAAGAACCGCCTAAGATTGAATTCCCGTGTGAAGGCTACCCAATTAAAGTGTTGGGTGATAATGAAAATAATTTTCATGATTTTGTGATTGAGATGTTAAGGTTGCACTCTGAAGAGCAGCACATTGATTTTCTGAGTATTAAGGCTTCCGAAAGCAGAAATGGTAAGTTTGTTTCTGTCACCGTAAAAATCGTAGCTCAAAGCGAACAACAGCTTTCTGATATTCATAAGGCTTTCATGGCCACCGGTCGAGTTAAGATGGTGATGTGATGGAGTCATTGGTAGTTCGTACGTTGCCCGGTCATCAAGATTATTCATCGATAAGTGATGCTATGCATGCCTTTACCGATGGCCGAGATGAATCTACTGCCGATGAAATCTGGCTCTTAGAGCACACGCCTGTATTTACCCAAGGCCAGGCTGGCAAGCCGGAACATCTGTTGTTTACCGGTGATATCCCTGTTGTTCAGAGTGATCGTGGTGGGCAGGTAACCTATCATGGTCCTGGCCAGCTGGTCGCCTATTGCATGATTGACCTGGCTCGTAAAAAATTAGGTGCCCGGGCACTTGTTACTGCGATAGAAGAGGCTTTGGTCAGTTTATTGAACCGCTATGGTGTGGAGGCTTACCCAAAAGTGGATGCACCCGGGGTGTATGTGAAAGAGCAAAAAATTGCTTCACTGGGGTTGCGGATTCGAAAAGGTAAGTCGTTTCATGGCTTAGCGTTAAACGTGAATATGGATTTAGAACCTTTTCGCCGAATTAACCCATGCGGATATGCCGGTATGACAATGACCCAGTTGGGCGCTTTTGTCGAAGATGTATCAGTGTCTGACGTTTTAGAAAAAATTGTTACAGAACTGATGGAAAAATTAAATTATTCTGGTTGCCAGTTTAAAACGGGCCTGTCGGATACTTGAGGTAAAAATGGCGGACGAAATACAAGCAGTGAATGCAGCGAAAGAACGGCCTGTACGTAAAAGAGCTGTGCAAGGTGAAAAACTTCGGGGTGCTGATAAAACGTCTCGTATTCCGGTCAAGATCATTCCGACAGATAAAATGCCTCGTAAACCAGACTGGATTCGTGTTCGTGTGCCAGCGTCTCCGGAAATCAGTCGTATTAAGCAAAAACTGCGTGATCACAAATTACACTCGGTCTGTGAAGAGGCTTCTTGTCCGAACCTGGGGGAGTGTTTCAGCAACGGCACAGCCACTTTTATGATCATGGGCGATATATGCACTCGTCGTTGTCCGTTTTGCGACGTGGCTCATGGTCGACCTAACCCGTTGGATGAAAATGAACCGACCCACCTGGCGGAAGCCATCGCGGATATGAAGTTGAGGTATGTGGTGATTACTTCGGTGGACCGTGATGATTTACGAGACGGCGGAGCGGCTCACTTTGTGGCGTGTATAGATGAAACTCGACAACGTTCCCCAGATATTGAAATTGAAACATTGGTGCCTGATTTCAGGGGCCGTATGGATGTCGCTTTGGACATTATGGAAAAAAGCCCGCCGGATGTATTCAATCATAACCTGGAGACGGTTCCTCGTTTGTATAAACAGTCACGACCTGGATCAGACTATCAATGGTCACTGGATTTATTGAAAAAATTCAAAGCGCGACGTCCTGATGTATTAACTAAATCGGGTTTAATGCTTGGCTTAGGTGAATCTTTTGATGAAGTGGTCGAAGTCATGAAGGACATGAGAGCGCATGACATAGATATGATTACTTTGGGGCAATATCTCCAGCCGAGTAAAGATCATTTACCTGTTGATCGTTTTGTGACGCCAGAAGAGTTCGATGAGCTTGGGCAAATAGCCACTGAAATGGGCTTTAAGCGTGTTGCAAGTGGGCCTCTGGTCAGATCTTCCTATCATGCAGACAAACAAGCCAAGGGTGAAGAGGTTAGGTAAGACATCTCTGAATCCGTACATGGTACGTATCTTGTAGTTGTTTTAATCCGCCAATTCTGTTTTATTTTGCATAAAGCGTCAGGACTTCCCTGACGTTTGGCGTATAAAATCAAGAAAATTTCTAAAATGGGGAAAGTGTCACACTACTTTCTTCTCTCTCCGTCTAAACTTTGTTCCATATGTTGAATTCTGTAATCTGTATTGCGGAAAAATAAGATTGCGCTAAAATGACACTTGCGCGTCATACAAACACAATAAAAATAAATAGCGAACCTATGCAAAAACTACTAAAGAACAGCTTTACGTTGGTTTTGTCTTTAACAGTAGCGTCTACGACGTTAGCTGAATTAGTTTCTGTTGAAGATTCAGAACTGGCTAATTTCTCCGGTCAGGCCATGATCGGCATTGATGATTATCAGGTAGTTCAGGATGATTCCAGCTCTGTTGACTTCATGAGAGTTACCTTAGGTTCGACCATAGAAACGAATACAACAATTGATAATTTAGAATTAGGCACAATGGATCGGGCCGGTTATTCTGCCGCTTCAGACATTGATATTGATAATCTTCGCTTAGGCCATATTGATCCGAATACCGGCGAATATGTGCCTTTTGTATTGAAAAACCCTTACATGGAGTTTGCATTTGCAGAAGACGGTAATGGTGTTAGGGAAGCCGTTGGTATCCGAGTCGGTGCAGGCGAATCCAGTGGTTCATTAACTGCGAATATCAACGCTCTGACGGGTAATTTCGAAATCATGTTGGATCATGATAATGACCCCGGTACCGCGCCTGTGGCTGCTCAGCTTTTGGATTCCACCGGGGCTGCGACCAATATTAGAGCCACCAATATCGGTGTCGCCGGCGATTGCTCAAGCAACTGCATTTCACTGAATAATCTTGCGACAGTTAACATTGATGATAGTGCGTCTGTTAGTGACATGTTCCTGTCGTATCAGAACATTGATCTAAAATGGGCTTCAACGCTTAATGATACATCTGCGATTGATACGAATAGTCTAATAAAAACAACACAAGGCGCTTTTATCAATCTGCCAACGAATCTGACAACGACAACCGATGCTTTGGTTGGGATTCCTGGTGCGGGCGGTAATATCTTACCAACTCGTTACACCGATGCAGCTTTAGGATTGTTCTAATAATCCATAGGAATAATAATTATGAAAAGACCTGTGGCTCTATTTTCTGGCTTGTTTATAAGTGCATCTCTTTGCGCTGATATGGCTCCATTGACTGATGACGATATGTCTCAAGTGGAAGGTTCTGGTTTGGGCGTGGTTTTGGAAGATTTTTCTTTTCATGCCGGAGCCGAAACAGATAATGAATCTGTTTTCAGAATAACAGGGATCAAGACCTCGGATGGGCGAGACGTTAATATTGAAGTAGACAACTTCTTTATTGGCGGTAAAGACAGTGCCAGCTTTGTGGATAATGGTGATGGCACTACTTCGTTTATTGTAAACCCTACCGGTGTGAATATCGGCCGTTTGAATAACCCAATTTCGATTAACCAGCGCGATGGTGACGATATTGATGTTCGAGCGCCTAATAAAGGGGTTTTGGAAATAGCTCAGCCTGAATTGAAAGCCATTAATGGTGATCCTGTTTGGATTGGCGCAACCATGGACCCTTGTTTAAAAGCTGGTGCAGCGGAGTGTTCTAAGTTTCAGAGTCGAGAAGCGACAGCTGATTACATTGGTGAGCGTATTGATATTGGCCTGGAGCTAAATGCCGAAATTATAAATGGTTCCGGTGATCCTGAAGACTCCCCTTTAACAATCTACATGAAAGAAGCTGTGTTTGATGGCAGTTATATGCGTTTGTGGGGTGATGAAACGGCGACGGGAAGCGAAATAGAAGCTGACCAGAGGCACATTACGTTAGCTAATATAAGATTGAACATGTACACACCTGAAATTTATATTGCAAGTTGTGGTGTGGATGGAACCAAGTGTGGTGATGCGGTACATATCAAGCACTTTGCCTTGGATCTGATTGTTGGTGTTGGAGAAATACAGCCTGCATCTTTGAGTGTTACCAGTGACGGTAACTTTCAGCTAGAAGTTGAGGCGTTGCCAAATCCGACAACATCGGAAGGCAGTCGCCGTTTGGAATTAATCCGTAATGACCAGTCCGATGGAATGACCTGGGCTGCAACGGATAAAGAGTTTTATGAGAATTATTACAATGACACGATTCCAGGTGTCAAAACCAAAAGTAATTTGTATATCGGCGACCCAACAATCAGTAATCCGACATTTGAAACAGCGGGCGGCTTAAAGGTGGGTGATACGTATTTAGGTACGTCCAGAATTGAAGGTCTTCAAATACAGTATTTGAAAATGACCACTCATGACATTGGCGGTTAAGAGGAAGACAGTGATGAAAATAACAATAAAAAGCATCGTATCTGTATTCATTATCGTGGGATTGCATTCCATGTCGGCAAGAGCTGAGTTGGCGCCGATTGATGACGAAGAGTTATCCAACTCAGTCGGGCAAGGAGGTTTGTACCTTTCCGGTGAGTTTAGTTTGAACGAAGAAGGCGGCCCAATCCAAGATGCGACTTATGGTGACTGTACTGATGGGAAGAATTGTGGCGCAAGGTTTTCTTATCGATTAGGTGGTAATGAGGGTAATGGCTGGTACGTGATTGATGACTGGAAAGGTGGTGCGTCTTTCGAAGGGTTGACTATCCGAACCCGTAAGATTGACGGAAACCAACGAGACGTTACTGGACAATTGGTTGATAACGATGGTAACCCTGTTACAGAAGCAAATGCGATAGCTTTGGGCGCGAATGATGGCTTTGGTGGTGATGGCGCGTCGTTCAATAAAGAAGTGTTAGAAATTGGCTTACCTTCCACGGTTAAGTTTGATAAATATCAATATACCTTGGGCTTTGCCTCTCATGCGTCTCCCACAGGTGTGCCTGCGGACACATACAAGCAGACCAATATCTATGGCGTGTATATTAACGGTCAGGTCAATATGACCGGCAATATGCTGATTTTCCCAACGGCGGATAAATAGGAGGACGTGAGAATGAAATATGTTTCTGTTTTGGCGTTATGCTCCGTGTCTTTTGGCTCGTATGCTGAAATGCAGTTGTTGGATGAAGCTGCTTTGTCTGGTGTGACGGGGCAAGCCGGGATTACAGTAGATATCAAGGCCAAAGTTGAAATTGATGAATTAAGGTATACCGATGATGGTCACCCACTTTCGTTAGAAGGTATTAGTATTCATCAAACGGGCGATGATACTGAAACTGCTCAGAGTTATGTCATGGTTGATGTAACGGAGGGTGGAGAATTGCAGTTGCGCCAGATTTCTGAAAATACCCATATTCAGGTGGATGAGATTCGCGTTGACTCTCTTAATACTGCGCCGGATAGTTTTGGTACTTTTGCAATTGATTTTGATATGGAAAACTATTTCCAGCTCAAGGGCGGCGGTCTATTTAGCTCCGATGCTGGGATGACGATTTCTCAGTATAACAGTCGTATTTTTGGTATAGAAAGAGATGCAGACGGTGAACCTTTACTTGATGGTGAGGGTAATGTAATCACCAAAGGTGCTGAGCTTTTCTATCGAGACAACGGAAATGATCTCATGGTCTCATTTGATTATGAGACCTGGGGAACCGACTGGACATTGGATGTCGTAGCTGACCCTTATAAGCCAGGCCAGCAGGCAATCTTGATTACTAATCCGGATCATCATTTTAATTTGGTGATTGATCGGATTAAATTTAAGACTAGAGATACTGTCGGTAATAACTTTACTTCTGACCCAAATAACTCAGGTCTGGATAATCAGGCGAATGTTGGGATGATCACGGCATCTGCTGATATGTCTGGCGAGTTATATATCAGTGCTGGGGGTAAAGATCCGGTCGAAGGTTTGACGTTCAATTTCCAGCAGTCATTAACAAATGGCGATTTCCGATATATAGATACGAATAATAATGGTGATAAGTACGAATTAGCGCTTACCGGTGTCGATCATTCGGTTCAAGTTACTAATCTGACATTTGATGTGATCGATGACTATTTGCAATTATCAACTGAGCGCCTGGAAGGCACGGTTGATATTGAGAATATTTTTATCGGAACGCCATATGGTGTGGATGACACAAGTAAAGTGAGCATGGGTAGCGTTCATGTTGACTATTTGTTTGAAGATCAAGTTGCTAACGGCCAAACTTATACAAATACCTTGAAGCTGAATCCAAAAGGAAATCAATACGGGGGTGATCAGGGGATCACAATTGATACTTCTTGGAGCCTGGTGAATGCAGATATTGGTTATACCGATAATGGAAATACAGTCTGGGTTTCAGGCATTCAGAGTTATGGTTCTGGTGTGTTAACGTTTGACTTGATTAATGCAAGTTACCTTTATGCAAATAACATTGTGGATGCGAATGCGGACCCATTCTTTGATGGGGTAAGGATTGGTTTTGAGGATGTGGTAGGGCACTACAGTATTGATGGATTAAGGGTTGGCGCTGAAGGAGAGGATAAGAATTCGTTGGCGCTTCAGGGCGGAACAGAGCTGCTGCTTCCGTTACAGATATTTCAAGAAGCTGATTTTACTTTAAATGGCAATGTGACAATTTTACCTGGTAGTCTTGAGGTTGAGGAAGGTACCTATATTCCTGGTGAAGGTGAACAGAATGAAAGTACTTATAGTACAGGCTTAACAATCAACGGAGATTTACACTTTACGGACACAACCTTTGGTATCTCTGTTGATAGTGATGGTTCAGGTTTGTGGCTTGATGATGTTACTTATGATATCTCGATGAGAAATTCGACCCTGAATGTTGATGATAGGGGCGTGATTTTAGATAGTGGCTTATATGTTTCGAATATGGATATTGGAAATGTTCGTTTAGGTGAAAAAAATACGGGTGAATCTCTTGGCCGAGTGGTTATTTCAACGTTGGAAAATAACTCTCTTACCTATATTCGTTCTGGTGGCGCTGGTGGTGTTTGTATTGGGGCGTCTGGTGGGCAGAGTTCATGTGTCAATAACGGAGGGCGTTGGGAAGACAGGGGTGATGAAGGTGTTACCATCGGAATTAATGCTAAGTTTATTGATAAAGATAAAGTTGAAAGTGACTCTTCGGATCAGACTTTAACTCAAGCGGAAAGACATAATGCCGGTAAGTTACTCGATAAAATCAACTCTATTGACCCGAATGCGGATACCAAGCTTGGCTGGTATCGTTCAGACGGAAAAGTTGGGATAGAAGCTGTTGGTATTTCTACTGATGACGAAGGGTTGACCGTTGAATTAGCTGTGGATGTGGCTGAGACTGCAGTGAAGGGCATTGATACAAATGATGGGTTGCTGAAACGTGTGTTGATTGATGGTGGAGGCCAGGAAGTGTTTGTAAATGATGGTGATGTAGAAGCCCGCTTGTTAGCTGGTTATACGAACCCATTAGGCTTTGCGGTGGATACCAAAGTTGAATTTAAACAATTAAATATCGACAGCATAAATATGAACCATCATGTTGGTGGGGCTCAACCAATTTTTTATGGTGCTCAGTTCGAGAATGTGAGTTTAAGAGCTAACATTACAGCGACACCGATTCGTTAGATTATTGTTTAACTTAAAAGGAGGCGAGCTAAGCTCGCCTTTTTTGTGTCTGGTAGATTTGTGTTTCGGAATTAAGGTGAAGTTTTGAATTGGATTGGTTAAGTTTTGTACATTTGTACTGGCTTTTGTGTGTATTTTGATCGCTGCTGGGCGGTTTTTAACCGCTTTGAAATTAAATTCAAAATAAGTGCAGAAAGGGGTTGTGTTGTGTGTGGGGATGCCTATAATGCGCTCCACGTTCTGAGAGTGGCAAGCGGGAAAGCTGGTTAAGCTGCGGTTTAATTGGAAGTTTCGCGATTCAGGTTTGAATCACTTCTCCAGAAAGTTGAAAGAAAAAGGTTGACACAGAGATTTAAATCGTTAGAATGTGCGTCCTCTTTCGAGATAAC
>NZ_BAABBN010000005.1:0-1644 GCF_039537985.1 Litoribacillus peritrichatus | reverse complement strand
ATCAAACTACTTTGGTGTTATATAGCCAAGCCTCACGAGCAATTAGTACTGGTTAGCTCAACGCCTCACAACGCTTACACACCCAGCCTATCAACGTCCTGGTCTTGAACGGCTCTTCAGAGGGCTTAAAGCCCTAGGGAAAACTCATCTTGAAGGGGGCTTCCCGCTTAGATGCTTTCAGCGGTTATCCTGTCCGAACGTAGCTACCGGGCAATGCCATTGGCATGACAACCCGAACACCAGAGGTTCGTCCACTCCGGTCCTCTCGTACTAGGAGCAGCTCTTCTCAATTTTCCAACGTCCACGGCAGATAGGGACCGAACTGTCTCACGACGTTCTAAACCCAGCTCGCGTACCACTTTAAATGGCGAACAGCCATACCCTTGGGACCGGCTTCAGCCCCAGGATGTGATGAGCCGACATCGAGGTGCCAAACTCCGCCGTCGATGTGAACTCTTGGGCGGAATCAGCCTGTTATCCCCGGAGTACCTTTTATCCGTTGAGCGATGGCCCTTCCATACAGAACCACCGGATCACTATGACCTACTTTCGTATCTGCTCGACGTGTCTGTCTCGCAGTTAAGCTGGCTTATGCCATTGCACTAACCGTACGATGTCCGACCGTACTTAGCCAACCTTCGTGCTCCTCCGTTACTCTTTGGGAGGAGACCGCCCCAGTCAAACTACCCACCACACAGTGTCCTCGACCCGGATAACGGGCCTGAGTTAGAACCCCAAACATGCCAGGGTGGTATTTCAAGGTTGGCTCCACAATAACTGGCGTTACTGCTTCAAAGCCTCCCACCTATCCTACACAAGCATGTTCAAAGTTCACTGTGAAGCTATAGTAAAGGTTCACGGGGTCTTTCCGTCTAGCCGCGGATACACAGCATCTTCACTGCGATTTCAATTTCACTGAGTCTCGGGTGGAGACAGCGTGGCCATCGTTACGCCATTCGTGCAGGTCGGAACTTACCCGACAAGGAATTTCGCTACCTTAGGACCGTTATAGTTACGGCCGCCGTTTACCGGGGCTTCGATCAAGAGCTTCGCATAAGCTAACCCCATCAATTAACCTTCCGGCACCGGGCAGGCGTCACACCGTATACGTCCACTTTCGTGTTTGCACAGTGCTGTGTTTTTAATAAACAGTCGCAGCCACCTGGTCACTTCGACCGACCTCAGCTTAGGGAGCAAGTCCCATCACCAAAGTCGGCGTACCTTCTCCCGAAGTTACGGTACCATTTTGCCTAGTTCCTTCACCCGAGTTCTCTCAAGCGCCTTGGTATTCTCTACCTGACCACCTGTGTCGGTTTGGGGTACGGTTTCTTCATAACTGAAGCTTAGAGGCTTTTCTTGGAAGCATGGCATCAATCACTTCGTTCCCGTAGGAACTCGTCATCAGTTCTCAGCCTTAGGAATCCGGATTTGCCTAAATTCCCAGCCTACAACCTTAAACACGGACAACCATCGCCGTGCTGACCTAGCCTACTCCGTCCCCCCATCGCATTATGAAGAAGTACAGGAATATTAATCTGTTTCCCATCGACTACGCATTTCTGCCTCGCCTTAGGGGCCGACTCACCCTGCGCCGATTAGCGTTGCGCAGGAACCCTTGGTCTTCCGGCGGGGAAGTTTTTCACT
>NZ_BAABBN010000004.1:1639768-1756491 GCF_039537985.1 Litoribacillus peritrichatus | reverse complement strand
CCTGAGCACCGATGGCACCTACAGCATCACGGCCGACGGCGCGGATGCGGACGGCAATGCGGCGGCGCAGGCGATCGACAGCTTCGAGATCGACACCACCGTTGGAGCCAATACGATTACGATTGAATCAATAAGTAATGACACGGGCACTGTAGGGGACTTTAAGACTACTGATACTAACTTAACTGTAAGTGGTAGCTTGGCTAATGTGTTGCTGATTGATGAAACACTACAAATAAGCACGGACGGTGGAGTTACATGGGTTAATGTGAGTAGTGTTACTGGTACTTCTTGGACTCATGACGATACTGCAAATACACGAAGTGCCGATTTTAGCTATCAGTTACAAATCGTGGATAATTTAGGTAATACTGGTGCGACAGCTACTCAGGCTATAGAAATTCAGTACACGCCGACGACCGATGATGCTGTTATTAATTCAATTGAAGACAATTTGGTTTCGATTGTTTTGGTGGCAAATGACAGTGATGGTTCTATTGAATCTTTCAGTCTTAATGAACTACCTGTAAACGGTACTTTGTATCTTGATTCTGCAATGACTCAGGAGGTTCAGGTTGGTATTGATTATTCGGCAGTTTCTGAACAGCTGACTGTGTATTTCAAACCAACAGATCATTGGGCTGGAAACACTTCATTAGAATTCGCAGCGAAAGACGAAGAAGGGTTATCTAGTAACACTTCAACTGTGACGATCAACGTTGCGCCAGATGCAGACGCACCAAATCTATACGGGCCAAGTAAAGTTGTTGAGTTGGTGGATTTGTCTGGAAATAACGGCAATGAACAGAACGGGGTTGTTGATATAACGAATGGTACGATCACGTTAAATAGTGAAGACGATAATAACGAAGCCTCTCCTGCTGACATTGAGTCTGGGCTAGGTTTAAGTTCAGGCACATTGGACTCGTTGGCTGAGACATCAAGCGCTACGAAAGCCGTTGATGGTTCGTTCTATCAAAAAACTTTTTATGCGCAGGTGGGTGATACATTAACGTTTAACTGGGATTTCATTGATCCAGAGTCAGCCGGTGGTTTTAATACAACTGTGTTTAATGATTACGCGATTGTGGTTATTAATGGCCAGCCCGTTGTGTTGGAAAGCACGAACGACAATGACCAAGGTGTCGCAACTTACAGCTACACGGTGACAGAAACGGGGCCATTGTCTTTAGGTTTTGCAGTCGTGAATGTGGGGGATAATCAGTATGACTCTCAGTTGATTATTTCTGATCTAGAGCTTTCTGGAATAAATGTTCCGATAGAAACCGTTGATGTTGAGCTTAATCTTGCTTCTTCGTTAGTCGACTTGGATGGTTCTGAATCTTTGGTGGTAACCCTTTCAGGGTTCCCAGAAGGGACTCAGTTCAGTGAAGGTTCATTGGTTGGGTCAAATTGGGTTATCGATCTTGGTACTAGCTCATTGGATGGCTTAACCATGACTTTACCTGCTAATGCTGGAGCCTTTGATTTGCAGGTTACATCAACTTCGACAGATAGCGATGGCTCAAATGCCGATTCTAGCTTAACCATTCCGGTTACTTTGTTGGATGCAAGCAGTGCAGGAAGCGCTCAGGTAGGTCTTCAGGGGAATTATTATGGGTTCAACAGAGTTGAATTTGGTAATAACAACATTGAAAGCATCAGTGAAGCGCGTACGGTGATTAATAATCAGTCTGTAGATGCTACCTTTACAGCAACCACATTGGATTATGGCTCTGATTCTAATTCAGGTGATCTTGCCAGAAGTAACCATTTACAAGAGTTCCTGAAAGACGATGCTTCATCTTTGTCTCGCGACCCTGGTAATAACGAGCATGCTTTGTTACATATGGAAGGTAAAATTTATCTAACTGAGGGTACTTACGGTATTCAGGTTACCGCTGATGATGGTTATCAAATCTTAATTGATGGTCAGTCAGTGGCAGAATACAACGGTAATCAGGGGGCACAATTAAGAAACCCTGATAGTCCTCAGGGCGATCCGAACAACCCTTTATATGATCCGGAGCAGAATCATGTGTATTTTGATATTACGGATGCAGGTGCCCATGATATTGAGATCATTTATTGGGATCAGGGTGGCGGTTATCGTTTCTTGGCAGAAATCACGGATGATAATGGTGCAACCTATGAGACGTTGGATGACGGATATCTACGGAGCAGTGAAACCGATGCCACTCAATTGATCGGTGATGATTCATCGAATGAATTGGTTGGGCTTTTGGTTGACGATGACATCTTTGGCCAAGCAGGGAACGATACCATTATTGGTAACTCGGGCAACGATTATATGTCCGGTGGTGATGGTTCAGATACGTTCACTTGGATGTCTGGAGACGAGGGCACTGTCGGCTCTGTTGCATCGGATGTGATTACCGATTTCCAGGTCGGCTCTGGCGGTGATGTTCTTAACTTGTCCGATTTATTAATCGATGAAGAGAATAACTCGCTCGATCAGTTCCTGCACTTCACTAAGGAAGGCAATGATACTGTGGTTGAGGTGAGTCCTGATAAAGGGTCTGTTACTCAGAAGATTACCTTGCAAGGTGTGGATCTGACGACTTATGGTGATGATAGTGCAATCATTACCAAGTTAATCAGTGATGGCAATCTGGATGTGGATTCGTAAGAATCCACTTTGGTGATTTGGCTCTATTACGAGTTAAATCACCATATAGTTAATTTTAATCACTAAAAAAGGGAGCTTCTCGCGAAGCTCCCTTTTTTGTATTTTTCTAAGATGGTCTGAAGACTAAATCATGTCGTCATCGCTGAGAATAGAGGTATCTTCTGTAGAAAGTAAAGATCGCAGTTTTTGACGTGCGACGAGCTTCTCCTGAACGGCATCCGGTAGGTCTGTGAAGAGGATGACTTGCTTTTGAACCAATACCTGAATTAAGTCTTCAGCGACTCGGGCAAGTTCTGCATCGGAGTCTTTCAGGGCTTGTCTGGCTTCGCTTTGGTCGCAGTCTGCGTCTAAGAAGGCAATCACTTCATGGTGTGTTGAGGGGAGGTACTCCGCGCCATCATGGTGAGACTCAGAGTGTAATGCAACAATTTTACCGCAATCACTTCGCTCAATGTATGGCATCGGAGTTCCTTTTAGTATGTTAGCTTCAGATTAGTAATTCACTTCTGAATTCAGAAATGGTCTGTCTGGTGGTGTGTACTCAGGCAGTTTTTCAGTTTCAGGTGTTTGGACATCGAGCGATGACAGCAAGTTACCTTGCGTTCTTAAAACCTGATACTGAGCCAAGGTGAACTCACGCTGGGCCTGAACTAATTGGTTTTCAGCTCTTAAAAGTTCATTTTCTGAGTCTAGTACATCCAATAAGCTACGTTGGCCAATTCGGAACTGTTGTTCGTAGGCTTTTTGTGTCTCTTTGGTGGATGCTACGTAATCTTTCAGGAAACCTGTACGGTTTTCTGATGAACGATAGGCGTTCCAGGCAACTTCTGCATTTTTACGTACTTCCCGCATTTCCCGGTCGAGCTGATATCGGGCTTTTTCGAACTGGCTCATAGCCTGGCGCTCACTGGCTTCGGTAAAGCCGCCCTGGAACAGATCGTATTCCATTTTTAACATGATGTAGGCATCGTGGTTATTGCCTTCGGTGCCGTCCAGGTTCTGATTCCAGGATGCGCCAGACTCAAGAAAAAAGGTCGGGTAGTAATCGCCTTTGGTTGCATCCACATTGAATTCCTGGGCGCGGAGCTCTTGTCGGCCTGCCAGTACAGAAGGGTGATTTGACAGCGCATTTTGAATGGCGGCAGTTTTATCCACAGGCAATTCGTAGCCAAAATACGGCATGTTGGTGATGGTCGGTGGGTTGATCCCAACCAGCTCATAATATTGGCTTTCAGCGTCGTACAGGTTATTCAGCGAAGTTTCCAAATTGGAACCAGCTAAGGCTAAACGGGCGCGTATCTGGCTGATATTGGCTTTGTTGTCCGCCCCGGATCTTACCCTGATTTGGATTTGATCATAAATGCGTTGATGAGCCAGAAGGTTATTTTTACTGTTTTTTACAATCAGGTTGGCTTCAACCACTTGAATGTAAGCTTCAACCGCACGAATGGCGACGTCTTCTGCCACTTCCAGTAATTCGAAATCCGCACTGTCGATGCGGGCTTGCTCCCGGGCACGTTCGTTTTGCATCTTGAAGCCGTCGAACAGGTTTTGAGTGACTAATACCTGAGCTTCTTCTCGGCGAAGGCTTTCTGAGCCGCCGCCGCTGATGGAGCGAGTTGTGTTATTGTCGCTGTTCTCAGGGCCAATGCCCGCAGTAATCAGTATTTGTGGAAGATAACGCGAAAATGCTTTTTGCTCTTCGTCTCTTCGGGATGCATGTTCTTTGATCTGAGCTTTTACTTCCGGGTGGTTAGTTACCGCGACCCGGATGGTTTGTTCAAGGCTGTTAGCATGCAGAACGCTACTGAATGAAATTACACTGATACAGCCAATGGATTTTATTATGGGTTTGAGATGCCTGGTGAGAGAAGTTGCTAGTTTGTTTGTCATATTCATTTCCGGAACAAGTTAAAAGTCGTTTTGGTAATTAATAATGAGTTCGGTTCTGTTTCTGACGCCTAACTTCTCGTAGATAGCTGACAAATGCGCTTTAACAGTCCGCTCGGAGATATTGAGTTTTTCACCAATAACCCGATTGGAAGAACCCGTTATTACTTCTGTGGTCACACCATATTCTCTTTCTGTGAGAGATTTGAGCAGGTGAGCATTGTCAGAAGTTTTCTTATTGTTCGTATATTGTTTAATACCTTCAGTAATGGCAACGCCAAGCCAGGTTTCACCGGTCATGACCAGTTTGATCGCTGCGATCAGTCTGTCTCTGTGGCTGTACAAGTTACCGTAACCTTTGAACCCTTGTTGTAATGCCGTTATGCCTTCCGCAAAGGAGGGAACGGGGGTCAAAAGGATTGGTGTATGTTGGTACTTGCTAATTTCGGTGCGCACTATATCACAGGTTAAGCTTTGTTCAACAAGTACGATGGATGGAATTTGTTGAGCAAGCACAAATGAGGCCTCGTCCACACTGTTTGCCGTGTGAAGATTAAATTCTTGCCTGAGCGCCTGTTTCAGTCGCTGCTCGTTCTCTGGGTGAACGATGGCCAGGATATTGATAGGGGGAGAAGGAGTCGAACTCATTTTTCGGTCAACGCTCGCTCTTTTGCTTTAAAGATAGGTTTTAACAGGTAATTCATAATTGTTTTTTTGCCAGTTAAAATGTCTACGTTGGTGGTCATACCCGGGATAATAGGTAATTGGGTGTGGTTCTTTTCTAGATAGTTCTGGTCTGTTTTCACCCGAACTAAATAATAGGTTTCATCTTTGTCGTTGGTGAGGGAGTCTGCACTGATGTGAACCACAGAGCCTTCTAAACCGCCGTAAATCGCAAAGTCGTAAGCGGTGAACTTCACAATGGCTCGTTGACCCGGGTATATGCGGGCTATATCGGCTGGGCTGACCCTTGACTCAATTAATAGCGAGTCTTCAATTGGGACGATACTGAGAATGTCCATGCCCGGTTGAACCACGCCGCCTACAGTATTAATCATCACTTGCTTGACTGTCCCTTTCACAGGCGACCGAACCGCTGTTCTGGAGACTTTGTCCTGAAGTGCATCTTCGGATTCCACCAAACGTGTGATTTCAGCGGACACTTCTGAAAGTTCGACGTAGGCCTCACTCTGATGTTTGAGGTTAATCTCAGACAGCTTGCTCTCAAGCTCTTCAACCTGAGCGGCCAATACCGGTAACGACAGATTAAGTGAGCTGATTTGAGTTTCCAGTTTAACCACTTCTTTTTCGGCCCGAATGATTTCCACTTCTGAGACCGCGCCGCTCTCAATCATCGGAGACAGTATGTTGAATTCTTTTTCGGCAAGTTTCAGCGAACGTTTGGTTTGTTTTTGCTCAGTTTGTATTTGCTTAAGTTCGGCGTCGGTTTGTGCAATTTGTTTTCTGATGGTCGACTGCTGCGCTTTCAGCTGGTTTTTACGTTTTAAGAACAGCCCTTGTTCTTGCAGAATGAAGGGCATGGCTTCTTCTTTTAATTCTTCCGGAATGGTTATACTGCTGTGACCTTGCGATTCGGCTTTTAAGCGGGAAGCCCGGGCCTGTAATTCAAGGAACCGTAAGCGTGTTTCTTTAAAAGATGACTGGAACTGGGTGTCGTCAATTTTTACCAAAACATCGTCTTTGTTGACCAGCTGGCCTTCCGTAACCAGTAACTCGGAAATAATCCCGCCTTCCAGATTTTGAATTACCTGAAGCTGCTGGGATGGGATGACTTTACCCTCTCCACGTGCTATCTCATCAATTTCAGACACATAGGCCCATGTAATAAACAGGCAGAAAAAGGCAAATACCGACCAAATAAGCAATCTAGATTTAAACGGCGTTTGTTCTTCCATTGCCGCCCGGTTTGGGGCCATATAAGCCAGATCAATATCTCTTGCACGTTTCAAAGATGAGCGAACCATATTAACTATTCGCCTCTTGTTTTGCTTTACTCGGATGAGTGTGCAACAAGCCGCGTTTCAGGGCATCCATGACTTGATCTTTTGGCCCGTCCGCAATAATACGTCCTTTCTCAAGCACAATAATGCGGTTCACCAGATTCAGGAGTGAGGCTCTGTGGGTGCTGACTAACAGGGTTTTGCCTGACAGGTGTTTGTCAAACTGTTGAACAATGGCTTGTTCCGACTGGTTGTCCATGGCGCTGGTGCATTCGTCCATAAAAATAATCGGAGGATCGTTTACTAACGCTCTGGCAATGGACAGTTGCTGGCGTTGGCCACCAGACAAGCCTTCACCGCGTTCACCAACCTTCATGCTGTAGCCTTCTGAGTGATGATTGGCGAAATCAGAAAGTAATGATATGTCCGAAACTCTCAGAACTTCCTGATCTGGGATATAAGGCGCCTTCAGTGCGATGTTCTCTCTCAATGTACCATTGAACACCTGAATGTCCTGAGGTATGTAGCCAATGTTATTTCTGCAGTCAGCGGGATTGATTTGCTTTTGATCCAAGCCATCAAACAGAATTTGGCCCTGTGTGGGAGTAAATAAGCCCATGAGCAATTTACCCAGGGTTGATTTCCCTGAGCCGACACGGCCAATTAAAGCGACTCTTTCACCGGCTTTAATATGGATGTTCAGGTTGGATAAAGTTGTCTGGTTCTGTTCCGGGTAGTTGAAACTGACGTTCTTTAATTCAATATCACCGTTTAGGGCTGGGCGATAAATGTAACGGCTGTCTGGCAGTTGATCATCGGGTAGGCTTAATAATTGATTGAGTGTGTCCACCGCTTGTTTGGTTTGCTCGAATTGGGCGATCAGGTTCGCAGCTTGTGCCATGGGTGAAACCGCACGGCTGCCCAGCATCACACAGGCAATCAGGGCGCCCATACTCATTTCGTGCTCGGTGATTAAGTAAACCCCAATAATGATGATAGATACACTGACAAGTTGGGTTAAAAACCCGGAAACCTGGCTGACCGAGTTCGAGATGCGCCTGATTTCCACTTGGTTTCGGCTTAAGAAAGCGACGCTTTCTTCCCATTGACTCTGGCGTTGACCTTCGGCATTAAAAGCCCGGATGGTTTCCAGGGATTGAATGGACTCAATGAGGTTTGCATTTTTCTGAACGTAAGCGACCTGAGATCTTTCGATGGCTTTGCGCAGCGGCCATTGTGCGAAATAGCCATAGGCAAGAATGAGCAGGGCAGCCGTGATCGGTGCTATAACAATTGGGCCACCTAAGCTGAAAATAACGATCAGGAATAAAATCGCGAAGGGGAAATCCACCAACGTGGTTATGGTGACTGAGCTAAAGAAGCTTCGTACGTGGTCGAACTCACGGATGTTCTGAGCATAGCCGCCAACGGATTTAGGCACGTACTGAAAGTGAACGCCCAGCGCTTTTTGAAACAGTTTTGCAGAGAGAATGATATCGAGCTTTTTTCCTGCCACTTCAATGAAATGACTTCTCAAAACTTTAATCAGGAAATCAAAAAAGAAAACGATGCTGACGCCGATCGCGAGTACCCAGAGCGTTTCAACCGCATTATTGGGGACAACCCGGTCGTATACGTTCATTACAAACAGCGGATTTGCCAGAATAAACAGGTTAATCATGATACTGGCAAGAATGACATCCCTATAGATGCTACGGGAATACTTTAGGGTCTTGAGAATCCAGTTTTTGGCCGGTTCTTTTTGTTTGTCTTGGGTGCCAAGCGTGTCAGTGCTATCGGATATTGAAAACTGATTACGTAAATAGAGACATTGGCCTGTGTATTGCGCTTCTAATTCTTGTAACGGTATGGCTTTATGGTTTTGGTGATCTTCTTCGGAAGGATCAATCACCATGAAGGTATCCGGGTCATCTTCAACGCCGGTTAACACCAAGGCTTTATGGTCGTCTAGCAGCAGGACACAAGGTAAGACATCTCTGGGAATTTCGGTAAGAGAACGCTCAACGAGAGAAGCATTGAAGCCAATTCTTTCACACGCACGGATAAATAAGCTAGGCGTCAGTTGATTATCAACTAAAGGCAAACCTGCTGTAAGTGCGTTAGGCGAGTGAGGTCGATGCAAGATATCGCATACCACAGACAAACAACCCAACAACATGTCCTTGGTGTTGAAATTATGCTGCACTTTTATACCCTTTGATTCTTAAATGTTAATTTACCAAACTTAGTAAGGTTTTGTGTTAAGTTTTGTTAATGAAATGAATGGGTTAATGGTAATTTAGAAGAAATAGGTGTAAGTAAATCTGCGATGAGACCAGTGATGATGGGAAGTGTAGCTTATTTTAGTGGTATGAGTAGCGAGTGAAAAAGTATTGAGATATGGCTTAACCCTTGTAAGAGTTTAACAAGGGTTCTTTAGAAATCTAGTTATTTAATCGGATTGACAGATACGATTAATTGTTCATTAGTGATTTCATTGTAAAAGCAGTTTCGGCGGTTGGTGTGACAAGCAGGGCCTTTTTGATCGACCTGAAGCAGCAAAGTATCGCCGTCGCAGTCGGTCGCCATAGAAATCAAGTGCTGTTGGTGGCCAGAACTTTCACCTTTTCGCCAATAAGTTTGACGAGAGCGGGACCAATAACAAACACGACCGGTTTTTAACGTTTCCTCAATGGACAGTTTGTTCATCCAGGCCATCATCAGTACTTCACCTGTGCCATGCTGTTGAGCGATCGCAGGAATAAGCCCATCTTCATTGTAACGAAGGCTTTCAAGCGCCGAAGTCGTATCATGTTGACTGCCAGCAGGTTCTTTTTCCAGTTGTTTCCAGTCCAGTTTGCTCATAATGCACTTTTTAAAAAATGGATAAAACGGGGGGCTTTCAGCGAATAATGCAAAGCTGTTATTAAAACGGCTTTGCATTCTGTTTTGATACTAGCGATGCAAATGAGGCTGGAAACCGCCTTCAATGCCTTTTGTTGTGATGCTTACGGCATCATGTGCGTGAAGGCTTTCAAAGTGTTCGATACGCAGCCAGAAATCCAGATACTCTGAATTTTGATTTAAGGCATTTTTTACCCGGCGTGCTGCGTCTTCACAGAACATCAGATTATGTCCATTCAGGCGGGCAAACTCTTGTTCGTCTTCACGCTTCACTGCGGTCTGAACTGGTGTTTGAAGAGCATCTTCGATGATGTCGATCAATTCTGAAATAGGGAAGTCCTGAGCGGATTCATCCAAACGCACAACCACGTGAGCGGTACTGCGTTGGCTGTGAGGTGTTGCGAAGGTTCCTTTTTCAGAGCGTAACCAAGCTTCTACTTCGTTTACGTCGATGTCTTTACGACCTTCGAAGTCCTGAGTGAATTGCTCTTGAATCAGTTGTCTGGCCAGTGCTGCGGAACAAGGGCAAGTGGAGGAGTAAGGGACTTTTACTGAAAGCTCCAATACCACTTTTTCGTTTTCCAGAAAGCCATTGATATTAACAGGGTAATCTTTCCATCCTGCAAACTGGCTTTTTAGCGCGGACTTTTTGATTAAATAATCAAAATCTAAATTCAGGGTAGTGCGATCACTGATGTCATGATGGCTGTCCAGTAAGTGAGATAGAAACTCACGTAATCCTGCTGCCGTCACTGTCTCGTTTTCTGCGTATTTCATAAGCAGTAAATAAAGGCGAGACATATGTATGCCTTTAACCTGAGGGTTGTTCAGGTTAACGTAAGTCTGAACTTTAGCGTCAATGCGTTGTTCGGGTTCGTTAACATCCTTGATGACCAGTGGCAGAGCGATTCCGCTCATGCCAACCCAATCCAGAGTTGTGTTATGACTTGAGCGGCTGGTTAGAGCCACATCTGGTAGGGCTTTATTGGCAGCAGGGTTTGTAACTGACATAGGAATCCTAGCGTTAGATTTTGTGGGGTACAATAACCCTTGAATATTTAAGGGGAAATGACTGTACCCATAGGTCTAAAATAATCGCGGTATGCTATACGAAAGTACCGGGTTCAGCAAGGACTGAGCCCGGTACAAAGCATTGGAAAAACTAATAGGTATGATTAACTTTTACTAAGTAGCAGGCTTTTTACGTCGTCCGGATGCATCGGTTTCGCGTAATAAAAACCTTGAACTTCGTCACAGCCCAGCTCCAGCAAGACTTCAGTTTGTTCCTGATCTTCAACGCCTTCCGCAATCACCTGTAGGTTAAGTTCATGACCCATTTTAACGATCAAAGACACAATGGTTTTATCGCCGGCATTGCTTTCTACGCGTCGTATGAACGAACGGTCAATTTTTACCCGGTCGACAGGCAGACGCTGTAAATAACTGAGCGACGAGTAGCCGGTACCGAAGTCGTCTATGGCGACGGTAATGCCATCCATGCGAAGCATGGACAGTTGGTCGATGAATACCATGGCATCTTCACTGACCATGGATTCGGTGACTTCAAGCTCCAGGTGTTTGGGGTCTATGCCAGTTGATTTCACCGTTTCGTATACGTAATCAATGAAATTAGGATCTTTAAACTGTCGCATGGAAATGTTCACGGCCATTCTTAATGGGGGTAAACCTTGCTTGATCCATGCCACTTGTTGAGCGCAGGCAGTTCTCAGAACCCATTCGCCAATGTGGACAATTTGTCCTGAGTCTTCTGCGGCGGGAATGAAGTCCATTGGTGAAATAATGGTGCCGTCGGGCTTAAACCAGCGTATCAGTGCTTCAACGCCAATGTATTGGTTGGTTTTGAGGCAAAACTGGGGTTGGTAGAAGAGCACCATTTCATCGTTTTCAATAGCGCCTTTCAATTCTTTGATGACGTTTAGACGAAGTTTCAGTTGTTCGTCCATGGCCGAGTCAAAGAACTGGTGTTTTCCTTTGGTGTTGCTCTTGGCGTATTTGAGAGCGATGCCTGCATTTTTGAATAAGTTGTTGGAGTTATTCTCACACTCTTCTGTGCTAGCTACCCCGACAGAAACAGAGATGGGAAGCTCATTGTCACCGATGTTTATGGTGTTCGCGAATCCTTGGTACAGTTTTTCAATGGCTGCTTCTTGTTCTTCGATGGAGTCAGCAGGCAAGTAGACACAGAAGGTATCACCACTGGCGCGCCCAATGAGGCATTGACTGAAGTTGGATTGCAGGGTTTGCGCGACTTTCTTTAACACTTCGTTGCCAATGTCATGGCCCAGGCCATCGTTTACAGCCTGGAAGTTATCTACGTCGATTAACAGCAAAATGTGCTTTTCATTGCTGCTATCAAGCATGTTCTGAACGGTTTCCAGGAAGCCGTTGCGATTTTTCAGCGACGTGAGGTTGTCCTGATAAGCAATGTCGTTAATGTGTTCGAATAGGTAGGTGTTTTCTAGTGAAGCCGCAATTTGAACGCCGTAAACGGCCAGTAGTTTTTTACTGACGAAGTTAAGTGGTACCTGAGTGGTACTTGCGATGGCCAGCTTGTGACCGGAAGGCGTATCTGCATACAAACACAGGGCAGAGCCGTCGAAGTTACTCTGCTTGTTGGTCAGGGCTTCTGTTATGACTTCCTGGTATTTAGTATCGAGATCATCTAGCAGTGTGTCTTTGCCGGCTGCGATATTTTCACCTGATGCAAGCACCACTGCCTGACCGGTTTTGCTCGACTTGTGAGCACCGCAAACCAAAACGTCTTCCGGTGCTACGTGAGCCAAACGGGAAAACGGTTGAATGATGTCTTTTGCTAACTTCTCGATCGAACGCTCCTGGAACAGTTCCCTGGAAGACGTAACGATATACTCTAAGCCTGCCTGACCGGCTTCCATCGCTTTTATTTGCTCATAAGATCGAAGAGCGGAGGTTAGCGCAGTGATTAACTTGGTTCGGGTCAGTTCACTTTTGGCTTTGTAGTCATTGATGTCATATTTACTGATGACTTCGAGCTCCGGGGCATAACCGGGCTGACCTGTTCTTAAAATAATACGGACAGAGTTGTTTTGCAGTTCGTCGCGAATATAGCCGACTAAATCCAGCCCTGCATTCTCTGTTTCCATCACAACATCCAGCAGGATGCAGGCAATGTCGTTATCTTTGCTTAATATTTCTCTGGCTTCTGCGCCAGAAAATGCGGAAATAATATCAAGAGGCTTATCTTCGAATGTGAAGCCTTGCAAAGCAAAGGAGGTTGCTTTGTGCATTTGTTGTTCGTCATCGACCACGAGCATTTTCCACGGTTGAGCGTCATTATCTGGCGTCTCATCGTGGTGGTCATCCTCAAAAATTATTAGCTCGTCATGCGGCGATTGCTGAGTCATATAGTTATTTTATCCTTGCGTCTCATCCGATACGGGAGCAACTTTTGGTATTCTCACAATAAATTTGGTTCCGTGACTTGCATTGCTTTCCAAGGTAAGTGTACCACCGAGAATCTGCACAGTAATATTGTGAACCAAGTTTAAACCTAGTCCGGTTCCCCCTTCGCCCATCTTAGTCGTAAAGAATGGATCAAAAACTTTCTTGTGAAGTTCTTCGGGTATGCCTTTGCCGTTGTCTTCAAAAATAATCTCCACCATATCATCCGATAGAGATTGAGCATTAATTAGCATAGTTCCAGCATTGTCATCGGTAAAGGCATGATTTACTGCGTTCGTGAAAAAATTGGTAATGACCTGACCTAAAGGTCCTGGGTAACTGTCCAGTGATATGCCCGTTGCAATATCTATGTTGATGGAGTGGCGGGTATGTTTCAGCCGTGGAACTAAGGTTGAAATTACTTCTTCAAGCACTGTTTTCAGGTCAAAAGTTCGTCGTTGTGAACTGGTTTGGTCGGCAGCAACCTGTTTGAAGTTCTGTACCAGATGCACTGCACTGGTAAGGCTTGAGTTCAGTAGCGAAGCGGCTTCTTCGACGCCTTCGATAAAAACGATCAGTGATGATTTCTTAAGTTGGCCACTTTCGAATTCTGCACGGAAGTGCTTCGCCCGATCAAGCAGGGCACTGGATACGGTAACGCTGCTGCCAATCGGGGTGTTGATTTCGTGAGCAACACCAGCAACAAGCCGGCCAAGGGAGGCCAGTTTCTCTGTTTGAACCAAGGTGTCCTGCGCCAGCTCCAGATCTGATAGCGCTTTTTCTGCGCGTTCCCGGGCTTCTTGGATTTTAGCTTCGCTGCGTTTACGTTCGCTGATGTCCTGTAAAACAATAACGTGACCTTGTGGGTTGCCCTGAGAGTCAAATAGGGGGGCGGTGGAATACATTAAGGTCATTCCGATGGTTCCCGAGTTTTGGCCTAAATGTGAGTCAACGGTAAGCTCTTCTCTGTGTTGTGTTTCTTTCAGCTCGCTGTGAAGGTGCAGGTCTTTGATGATGTCGCTAAGCGGCTGATTCAATACTTGCAGTTTTTCAATATGAACCAGGTCACTGAAAGAGGGGTTGCAGTCTACGATGTTATGTTGTCTGTCGATGTACACGATAGGGCTCGGGATGCCGTTTAATAGCGTTCGCTGAAAGCTCAGTTGGTCTTGCAGGTTTTTCTCGAATTTCTCCTGAAGGCGTTGAATGGAGTTGTATGCTTGAATAAAGTGCCCCAATTCATCTTCTGTCTTCCAGTTAAAGTATTCACGTTGACCTGTTTTTTCAAAGACTTCAATGGTGTCCATTACGCGCCGGATTGGTTTAATGATGGTGACACCAAAACCGATGAAAATCATGATGATCAGCGTACCGGAAAGCAGGCAGAGCAACATGAGTTGAGTCAATATGTTGGAGTTTAATTCCTCTTGATCCGGGGATAGGTCAAAGTGGATTTCAAGCTCGCCTAAGGTATCGGATTCGAGGTCGGCTTCATGAACAATGGATCGCTTGCCTTCGTAAACATCTTCATGGTCCGTTTGGCATTCATTGTTAAAGTCGAATTCATTGGGCCCCAGAACGGATTCCAGCCGAATGCATATGACCCGTTCTTCCCGGCTGATGGTGTCCAGAATGGCTTTGACGCTGCTCGATTCAAGATACCACAAGGGCCTTTCTAGCAGTTGGGTTGAACGGGTTAAGAAGCGGTCTGCTTCGTCTTTAAGTAATCTTTTGGATTCGGATACGGTGGTTAGAGCAAATACCAAGACAAACAAACTTGTAATCAATAGCATCGGAGGAATAGTGATCAGCAGGAATTTTCCCCGCAGAGATCGTTTGCTAAACCACTGCTGCATAGTCGATCGTATCCCTTTGATTATGATTGGATAAATGATTGTTAGTCGTGTTTGTCTCAGTCTAGCTTACTTCAACGTTTAATCCACTCCCGGCATTTGTTTGTATCCGAAATGGTGAGGTAGCAACTGGACAATGTGCTTTCCGTAAGCTTTATGGTGGTTACCATTAGCTGATCGCGCCTGAAGAAATGACATTCAATCTCATCTCCCACGGAGAAGTTGGAGATTACTTTATCCATGTCTTGTTTGCCAAGCTTTAATTGGTCGATTGCCAGGATTACGTCTCCTGTTGATAATCCGGCGATCTGCCCTGGCATATTATCGAGTACATGCACCAGCTCTGCACCCATAGGGTGGGCTTTGGCCCTTACCCCTAAGCTGTGGGTGGATTCGGTCGAAGGTTTTTTACCTCCTGTGTCCGTGAGGCTGGCTGCTGGGTACCAGATCAGTTCCACGCCATGATCTGCCAGTATGTCTTTGAGGGGAAGGTCGTCTGTAGTATGCAGGGCTTGTTGAAGGTACTCACTGACGTCGACTCCTGTGACTTGTTTTATTAGCCCTGGCATTTCGGTTTCTGAAACGCCAAAACCTGTGGCAAGGTAACGTTTCCAGAGATGGCGCATGACATCATCCAGTCGCGCTTGCTGTTGGCTTTCTTTTAAGATCAGCAGGTCGAGCCCGAGTGCGATTAAAGCGCCCTTTGCGTAGTAACTTACAATGTGGTTGGGGGCGCCTTCGTCTTGTTGGTAGAACCGGGTCCAGGTATCGAAGCTGGATTCCGCCACGGTTTGTCGAAAACGGCCATTTTGGCGATGAACTCGGGTGATGTCCTGGCCAAGCAGTTCCAGATAACTTTCTTCGGTTATGACGCCGCTTCTGGCCAGTAATAAATTGTCAAAGTAAGACGTTACCCCTTCAAACAACCACATAAGCTCAGTGTGCACTTCCTGCGTCAGGTCATAAGGTAAAAACTTAGCGGGTTTGATGCGCTTTACATTCCAAGTGTGGAAATATTCGTGGCAACACAGGCTTAAATAGGTTCGGTAACCCTCTGTGATTTCCGTTGCATTTTTAGCGGGCAGATCGGAGCGCTCTGAAATTAAGCTGGTTGATGCTCTGTGTTCTAGGCCGCCGTAACCCTGCTCAACAACCAGTGTCATAAACAGGTAGTAATCCACTGGCGGCGGGGTTTCAAAGAAGTTGATCTGGTATTCACAGATTTGTTTCAGGTCCTGACAAAGTTTGTCCGTGTCAGCGTAATGCTTACCGACCAAAACCACGTCGTGTTGCACTCCGCAGGCTTCAAACGAGGCCAGGGTGAAGTCTGAAATTTCTACCGGATGGTCGATCAGGTCGTCGTAATTTTCGGCGTGGTAGTGGCCGAACTCATATCGAGGGTGATCGACAGGTCGTAAAGACGTAGCGACTTGCCAAGTGTCGTAAGGCTCGGAGGTCGGCTTTTCAATCGTTAATAAACAAGGTTCTTTTTCGTGCTCCAGGACTTCAAGAAATAAACTGGTGCCATTGAAATACGCGTGCGTTTGATCGAAATGGGCACTGCGAACGGATAAGTCCCAAGCGTAGACGATGTAGCTGATGCGAACCGGTTTCCCATGGGTGATGATCTTCCAGCTGGACTTGTCTAGTTTGGTGGTCAGTAATTTCATGCCTGACTCGATCGAGTAGGCCTCTAACTCAACGATGTTTTTCACGAAATCACGAACTAAATAGCTGCCAGGAATCCAGTTAGGCAAACGGATGATTTGTTCTGTTTCCGGGTGATCGATTTCAAGGTGAACGTGAAACCGATGGGCATTGGGCTCGGCAAGCTCAACTGAGTAACGAATGTTGTATGAGGATAACAGAACTTCAGACATGTGAATCAACCAATTAGGAAAGTAATACTCGAAGTTTTATAAGTAATGACTGGCTTTTTCAAGTCATTTGCTAAACTTGTTCAATATTGAACAAATAATGTACTTGGCTTGTATGAATAATGATCGTTTCTATCTGTCCGGAAAATGATCGTTTGATTCATTAACGTGGCCTTAAGAGTGGTAAGTGTAGACCCTTTGGCTCTAAGGCAAGAAAGGAGTGGTTATGAGTTTAACCGATCAGATACAGAATTATGTAGAAACCATGGTGGAAGAAAAAATCTATGAGAAGCTAGGGCGTGATGTGGATCTGGATACAATGGTGGATATTGCCTGTGTGGCGTTGAATCAGCTATCGCCTCGATACATTCGGTATGCGGTGGACTTTGTGTTTTATCTGTCGCCCGAAGAGCGAACCCAGCTATTTGATGACGTAGAAAATGCTGTGAAAGAAGCGATTGAATACGTTAAAAGCCATAAGCGAATTGTCTGATGCGTTTGAAAATCACAGCGGTCTCATTATTTTCAGGTCGGTGATTGCTTTGCAGCAGCAGGTAAGAATTTCATTTTCTTTGATAAACGCCAAGGGTGGCTCGTCGTAATCCACCCGACCTTCCAGCAGGGTGACTCGACATGCGCCGCAATAGCCTGAACGGCATTGGTATTCTATTCGAATATCGTGTTCTTCCAGGCTATTTAATAAAGGCTCGGATTTAGAGACGTAAAACGGCACTAAATCCTCTACCTCTACTTTGACTTCATCTGACACTAAGACGTGACTCCTGTATTTCTGGAATCAGACATTACAGGTCAAAGTCGTCAAAGTCATCCGCAGATACTTCGCTGTCAACCTGGCCCACCAGGTATGAGCTAATCTCAGACTCTTGCGGTGCGACTTGTACATTGTCACTGACCAACCAGGCATTCATCCATGGCAGTGGATTAGACTTCACATCGAAAGGAGAGTTGAGTCCAACCGCTTGCATGCGAATGTTAGTGATGTATTCAACGTACTGACAAAGAATGTCTTTGTTCAGACCGATCATGGAGCCGTCTTTGAACAGATATTCAGCCCACTGTTTTTCTTGCTCGGCAGCTTCAATAAAAATTTCTTCCGCTTCCTGCTTACATTCTTCAGCAACTCGTGCCATTTCTTCATCATCCTGGCCGCTGGCCATGATGTTCAGCATGTGCTGTGTGCCTGTTAAATGGAGTGCTTCGTCGCGGGCAATGAGTTTAATGACCTTAGCGTTGCCTTCCATTAATGCTCGTTCAGCAAAGGCGAAACTGCAGGCAAAGCTGACGTAAAAACGAATTGCTTCCAGTACATTAACGGAAACCAGGCACAGGTAAAGACGCTTTTTGAGTTCAAATAAGGTCACATCAATCGGCTTGCCGTTTATTTCATGCGTTCCTAAACCAAACATGGTGTAAAGGTTCATGTACTCGATAAAGGCATCGTAATACTTACTGACGCTGTCGGCCCTTTTCAGAATTTCTTCATTTCTGACAATGTCATCAAACACATCGGAAGGGTCTGACTTGATGTTACGAATAATGTGAGTGTAACTGCGGCTGTGAATGGTTTCGCTGAATGCCCAGGTTTCAATCCAGGTTTCCAGCTCTGGCAGAGAACAAACAGGCAGTAATGCGATGTTTGGTGAACGCCCCTGGATGCTGTCCAGTAATGTTTGGTATTTCAGATTACTTAAGAAAATGTGCTGTTCATGTTCAGCAAGATCCTGAAAGTCTTTACGATCTTTGGATAGGTCGACTTCCTCTGGTCTCCAGAAGAAAGACAGTTGCTTTTCAATTAAGGATTCGAAAATAGGGTACTTCTGCTGATCGTAACGCGCTACGTTGACGGTTTCGCCGAAAAACATAGGCTCTTTTAAAGAGTTTACAGGCTTGCGATTAAAAATTGTGTACTGCATTTGCTGGGTCCAAACGAACACGGAAATAGTATTTTTTGAATGTTCCAATGAGACGGCGGGCCGCCCCATTGGTTTTTGCTATTAAGTTTGTAAGATTAAATCTTACATGCGCCGCCTTCGCAGCCATCATCACCACCGCTGTGGTCATCACTCGCACCATCACGGGTATTGTGATAATAAAGCGTTTTAACACCTAACTTATATGCGGTAAGTATGTCTTTCAAAATAGTTTTGATTGGTACTTTACCGTCTGTAAATTTGGCCGGGTCGTAGTTGGTATTTGCCGAGATCGCCTGATCTACAAACTTTTGCATGATGCCAACCAGCTGTAAATAACCGTCGTTACTTGGAATGGTCCATAGTAACTCGTATTCATTTCTGTGCTCGTCGATGTTCGGGACAACTTGCTTAAGAATACCGTCTTTACTGGCTTTGATACTGATCAGGCCACGAGGTGGTTCAATACCATTGGTTGCATTACTGATCTGGGACGATGTTTCAGAGGGCATCAATGCTGTCAGGGTGCTGTTACGCAGACCGTGCTCTTTGATGTCCTTGCGTAAGGTTTCCCAATCCTGATGCAGGGGCTCTGCACAGACGTCGTCCAATTCCTTCCGGTAGGTATCAATCGGAAGAATGCCTTGCGCGTATGTGGTCTCGCTGAACTTATCACATGCGCCTTGTTCTTTGGCTAAGTTACACGATGCTTTCAATAGATTGTATTGAATGGCTTCAAATGTTTTATGAGTCAGTTTGTTAGCAGAACCATCAGAGTAACGCTTGTAGTTTTTAGCAAGGTAGTACGCGTAATTGATGACCCCGACGCCTAATGTACGACGACTCAGACTGGCTGTTTCTGCTGCTTTAATTGGGTAATCCTGGTAGCTCAACAGGCTGTCCAACGCTCTTACGATCAAGTCAGACAGTTCTTCCAGCTCGTCCAGGTTCTCCAATGCACCCAAGTTGAATGCGGCAAGTGTACAAAGCGCAATCTCACCGTTTGGATCATCAATGCTGTCTAATGGTTTGGTTGGCAATGCAATTTCTAGACACAGGTTGCTCTGGCGGATCGGTGCCTGAGCTGGGTCGAACGGGCTGTGGGTATTGCAGTGATCCACGTTTTGCAAATAAATACGACCCGTGCTGGCACGCTCTTGAGCAAATAAGGAGAAAAGCTCAATTGCCTTGATCGACTTTTTACGAATGGAGTCATCGGCTTCGTACTTCAGGTACAGCTCTTCGAACTTTTCTTGATCTTCAAAGAATGCATCATACAGGCCCGGTGTGTCAGAGGGACTGAACAAGGTTATGTTGCCGCCTTTGATCAGGCGCTGATACATCAAACGGTTGAATTGAACGCCGTAGTCCATGTGGCGAACTCGGTTTTCCTCAACGCCCCGGTTGTTTTTCAATACAAGCAGGGATTCAACTTCCAGGTGCCATAATGGGTAAAACAGGGTTGCAGCGCCGCCACGAACCCCCCCTTGAGAGCAGCTTTTAACGGCTGTCTGAAAGTGCTTGTAGAAAGGAATACAGCCAGTATGGAAGGCTTCCCCGCCGCGAATCGGGCTACCCAAAGCACGAATTCGGCCGGCGTTAATACCAATGCCCGCACGCTGGCTGACGTATTTAACAATGGATGCCGCAGATGCGTTAATGGAATCCAAGGAGTCGCCTGTTTCAATCAGAACGCATGAACTGAATTGACGCGTTGGTGTACGAACACCTGCCATGATTGGCGTGGGCAAAGATAACTTAAACTGAGATACCGCGTCATAAAATCGCTTGATGAAGTCCAGACGACGGTCTTTTTCATAGCTGGCAAATAAACATGCGCCAATTAAGATGTATAAGATCTGCGGGCTTTCGTAAATTTCGCCGGAAACCCGATTTTGAACCAAATATTTGCCTTCGAGCTGTTTTACCGCTGCGTAGCTGAAGTCCATGTCTCGCCAGTGATCCATGAACTCGTTCATTTGATCGAATTCAGCTTCTGTGTAGTCTTCAAGCAAGTGGTTATCGTATCGGTTATCGTTCACCATTTTTACGACGTGATCGTATAGGCGAGGTGGTTCGAAACGACCAAATGCTTTTTTGCGCAAGTGGAAAATAGAAAGACGCGCAGCCAGGAATTGGTAATCCGGTGTGTCTTGCGAAATTAGGTCAGCGGCTGACTTAATAAGTGTTTCGTGAATATCTTCGGTTTTGATGCCGTTAAAAAATTGAATGTGAGATTTCAACTCAACTTCTGAAACGGAGACATTGTCCAAGCCTTTTGCAGCCCACTCAATGACTTTATGGATTTTATCTAAATCAATAGGCTCACAGCGCCCATCTCGTTTCATGACCGAAATATTGTTATTCATGCTGACCTGACGGCTCCCTTTGTTTGAACTCAGCAGGAAACTGAATTCAAGCGGGTAAAACCCTTTTAAATTGAAGGTTTTACTGACTGTTACTTATTTACACCTTTTTAGTGCAGTGTCCCTAGAGTAGTGCACTAGATGTAGGGTTGTTTTAACTCTGAGTGCACAAGATAGAGCGTTAATTGGTGAAATTCAAGGATTGACATAAAAGGTAAGATTGTGCCTTTTTGACTGTGCTTAATTGATATTTTGGTCAGAAGCTAGAAGCGGCGCGGGGTAGACAAAAAATGCATTTCGTCGGGATATTTTAAAAGAAAATTTTATTTTTATATTATTTTATTTTGGGCAAAAAAAAGGAACTCAAATGAGTTCCCGAATTCAGAGATAAATACGAAAAGGGTAGAACTAAAATCGTTCTAACTACAACCTCTCTGTATTCGTGAAACAATCTACAAGAGAACATCTGTTCACAGAATACAAAACTAAGTTTGGTTCACGGCGCCTGATTAATCTGTTGTTGGTTTGTGATAGTGCTGTAACAGAGTGTAATGGGGTGAGAAGCGTGTCACGGTTTCTGACGAATTGGTTAATATTGGGTTACACAGGCCCGAAAAACTGAATAACAGCAATGTCTTGCAAGACTGTTGCTGTTATTCATTGTTTGCATTGTTATCGTAAACTTTGGGTTGGCTGTGGAGGTTTTTATGGAGGTATTAAGGTTGTTCTCTGGGCCAGATCAGGCTGAACTTGGCGCCTTTCAGGTCAGCGCTTTTGGTGATCATAGCTTTCCCTCCGTGCCAATAGGTAATGCGTCGCACGATAGATAGTCCTAAGCCATAACCTCCGGATGCTCTGGTGCGGCTGTCGTCGAGTCGGGCAAAGGGAGTAAAAACTCTGTCCCAGTCTTTTTCAGGGATGCCAGGGCCGTCATCTTCTACATCGACACGGCAGGTGTCTTTAGATAAGTGACATTTTACCCGAACCGTCGACTTTGCATACCGGCGGGCATTACCGACCAAGTTTTGGATGGCTCTGTGAATGTATCGTTCTTCAAACTCTGAACTTTCATTGTTTGTGTCGCAGCTGAAGACATAAGATATTTCCATGTCTTTATCTGCAAGCGCCGTTTGCTCAGTACACACCTGTTCTACGATGTCTTTGAGTTTTAGGTTTTGGAACTCAATGATAGGGCCGCCTTCTTCCAGTCGGGCATAGGTCAGAATTTCATCAATGAGGTCGTCCAGCTCTTGGATATCGTTATCGATGGCCTGGAGCTGAGTTTCCATGCCGGGATCGTTGGCAAAATCTTCAATCATTTGAACGCCAAACCGAATACGGGCCACCGGGGTTCTTAATTCATGAGAAACCGCCCGGATCATTTCTCGTTGTATGGTTAAAAGGCGCTGGATGTGTTCTGCCATGGTGTTGAATGCTTCAGCCATGCGGCCCAGTGATCCTTGGTCTTTTTGATCAATGCGCGTGTTCAGGTCACCTCGGGAAATTTTATAGGCTGCGTGTTCTATTTTTCGGAATTTGCTGTTCAGCTTTTTCAGCTGTAAAAACAAGATCAGACCCAGCCCGCAAAACGCGGTGGTAATCACGATCAACGCAGGAATATACGGAAATCTGGCAGTAACAGGAATGGGGCCGATAGAGACCGATTTATTTTGGTAAGGAATATTAACAAAAATGGATTCCTGCTGACAAAAATCCGATGTGCATACCTGGTAGTGGGCAATGGGATTTCCTTTTTGATCCACCTGATTGGAGAGTACTTGTGTGACTGAGACATCAAAGTTAGACAGTATTTCCAACTCTTTCATGGCCAGCTCAAATGACGCTGAGTTCTCTATGAAATACTGAAGCAGTTTGGGCAGGGCATGGGTTAATGTATACGAAGGGTTTTTGAGGGTAATAGCCAGTAACTCGTCTTGAAGTGTGTCGAGCTGTATGTAGGCTTTCAGTTGACCTTTCTCGGTGAACTCATAATAGGTAAAACCGCGCTTGAGTCGCGCTTTAATTCGGCTGGAAAATTTGGTTTCTTCGTAGCTGATGGTTTTAAAGGATAATCCAGGCAGCTGAGTCAGTGTATTGCTGTTAAGAATTTCAGTGTCTTTTTCAAATGCGGACTTCAGTAACGACAGTGGTGCAGCTGAAATGGTTTCAATGTGTCGGGTTTTGTTAACGTAGTTGATGGCGTAAATGGATAAGAAAGATAAAGCAGTCAGCGCGATCGACGAAACCAGTAAGGTGATATAGAGCTTAATAAAAAGGCTTTTAAACACGTCGTAGTTACCGTTTTTTAGAAGTGTTATTTTTTGTGAGGTAAGGAAAGGTTTGAGGTGAACCAGACAAGATGGAGATTATTGGACCACCCCGTTCAAGGGCGATCCGAAGAAGGAGAATGTGGCTTATCCTTCGATGTCTTTCACAAACAAATACCCTTTGCTACGAACCGTTTTAATGCGTCTGGGGTGCATAGGGTCGTCGCCAACTTTCGGGCGTATTCTTGAGACGCGAACGTCGATGGAGCGATCCTGCCCGTCGTATTCTATGCCCCGTAGTGCGGTGAAAATTTCTTCTCGGCTCAGAACCTTGCCTGCGTTACTTGAGAGTAACCAAAGTAGATCAAATTCAGCACTGGTGAGGTCAATGCTTTCGTCTGCAAGCCAGGCTTCACGCATGGAACTGTCAATTACTAACTCTCCAAATTCAAGGCGTGTTTGTTGCTCGCCGTTGGTCTCTGGCACACTGTCAGGGGTTGGCTGTAATGAGCGACGAAGTAATGCCTGGATTCGGGCCAGAAGAACTCTTGGACGAACCGGTTTGGCGACGTAGTCGTCAGCGCCCATTTCTAATCCAAGTACTTGATCCAGGTCGTCAGTTCGAGCGGTCAGCATTAAAATAGGGCCTTTGTATTTTGGCCTTACCAAACGGCAAACTGCAATGCCATCTTCACCTGGTAACATCAGGTCTAAAACGACTAGGTCTGGTTGTTCATTGATGATGCGATCGATTGCTTTGGCGCCGTCACCTTCGATACTGACTTGCAGACCGTTATTTTCTAAGTAGTCTTTTGTCAGCGATGCTAAACGCTCATCGTCTTCTACGATCAAGATATTTGGAGTATGGGTATCCATATTGCTCATTGTTACCAAATGCTTTTTATGGTTTTCGTTATTGTTCTTTCAGTGTCTAATTCAAGTCTTTTTATGTATTTATTTCAAGTTATTAGTTCTATATTTTAAAAAAATACTCGATATATACATGATAATGACAGTTACTTCGCAATTGTTTTTATCGTTCGAAGCAATCTTATGTCGGGCAGCATATTCTTTTCTTGAGTAATTTATCAATAAAATATCCGCAGAAATGACTAAAAAGTTACCCGAGAAGCGATTTTTTGTATCTTAACTACACTTCATGTGAGTCTTTTTTTTGGGCAGGAACTATGTTTTCTCGAGTCTGTTTTGTCCCTTGGTTAGTGTTTTGGGGCTTTGTATTTGTGCTTTTTCAGGCGCAGGTAAGTGCACAAACCAAACCCTTTGTTTTTGCTTATCAAAATAGCGATAACTTTCCTTATCAGGTCGGGGATGGAAACTCCATTCATCCAACCAACCCTGGTGTTGCTGTTGAACAGATGAAGTATGTAATGAGTCAGCTGAATGCGAATGTTGAGTTTCATCGTGTGCCCTGGAAACGAGGTCTGTTGTTACTGAAATCTGGCGATATTGACGGTCTGTTCAGTGCAAGTTTTAAAGAGCAGCGCAAAGAATTTGGGCAGTATCCGATGCAGGGTAATCAGCCCGATCGAACCAAGCGAAGTTATTCCAATTCTTATTCAATTTTTAAGCATGTTCATGGTGAAATTGCCTGGGACGGCGAACGTTTTAGTGGTTCAGGGTATAAGGTGTTTGTGCCGCTGGGTTTTTCTGTGGCTAACGATTTAAGACGACACGGGATAAATGTTCATGAAGCGTCTGATATTCTTTCCCAGTTACATATGTTGTCCAGCCAACGAATTGATGCTGTTGCTTTATTGACGCCTTCGGGTCAGGGGTATCTGGAAAAGCACCCTAAGTTATCGTCGGTGATTACGATGGTAAAACCTCCTTTATCCACCAAGGATTATTATTTGATGTTGTCTCATCAGTTTGTGGGTCAACACCCGGAGTTAGCAGAGCGTATATGGCATGAGCTGGGCGAAGTCAGAAATTCCCCAGTGTTTGCTCGGTGGTTTACTAAGTATCAGGGGCGAGGGGAGTAGACTCGACTGGCTTGTCGAGCCTTTCGTTATCAGCGAGAGAAGGTTACTAAATGGTCGGCATCAAACCGGATACCGATATGATCACCCACTTCAAAGTTAAGGTGGCTCGATAATACGGTTGAGATCAGTTGCTTGGACGGCAACTCCAGCCCGTAATAACAAGACGCGCCCCAAAAGTGTTTTTCAGTGATTTTTACAACTAAGGCGCTGTCTTTGTCTGACACTATGTCTTCGGGCCTGACCAGTACATCCACCACCGCCCCTTCGGGATGAAGTAATGGTTGTGCTGAAGTGGCGACGCCTAATTCACAAGAGACGGAGTGAGCTGTTTCCACCTGAGCGGGTAAGAAGCTTCCTTTACCGATGAAGCTGGCGATGTTTCTGTTGAGCGGTTCATGGTAAAGATCGTACGGGGTGCCCCATTGCTGAATTTGGCCGTTCATCATGATGCCAATTTTATCGGCGACGGTGAAGGCTTCTTCCTGATCGTGGGTCACTAGAATAGCGCTGGTGTTTTGTTCTTTCAGTATGTCTCTGACTTCCAGGCTGAGTGTACGCCTTAACTCGGTATCAAGGTTTGAAAAGGGTTCATCCAGCAGGATCAGTTTCGGCTTGGGGGCAAGAGCTCTGGCAAGTGCGATTCGTTGTTGTTGTCCACCGGACAGTTCGTGTGGATAACGGTTGGCTAATGCTTCCAGTTTCACCGTTGCCAACATATCCAGTGCTCGTTGTTCTGATTCTACGGATTTGTTTTTCAATCCAAACATCACATTTTCCAGCACAGAGAGGTGTGGAAACAAGGCGTAATCCTGAAAAACCATGCCTACGTTGCGTTTTTCAGGGGGGAGTAGCTTGTTGTTACTGGCAATAATTTGACCGTCGACTTTGATGTCGCCCTGATCAATTTCCTGAAAACCGGCGATGGTTCTTAAAATGGTGGTTTTTCCGCAGCCGGAAGGCCCTAATAAACAACCAATTTCACCACTGTGGAGTGAGAAACTCGCAGATTTCACGACTTCGGTATTGCCGTATTTGCAATGTAAATTGCTGATTGAGAGCACATCCACAGAATCAAACTGGCTGAGGGTGTGTTCTTCTGGTGCGAGGGCTCGCTGTGTTAGCGGCTTATCAGGGTGCATACGATTACCAGGTAGCATATGTAAGGGCCGAAGTGATTTTTTCGGAAGCATATACCTATTTTATAATGCTTTTGGTAATAGTAAACATTCTCGTTCTTTTTTATGGTTTTTTTTGTTCTGTGTCATTTTTATTGCTCCAATTCTGGTTAGTGGGGTCTTCTTGGCGCACTCCGTTCATCGCCCATGTAGATTTTAATCAGTTTAATGAGTTTGTTGGTCATTTTACTGGCTTCCTGATTGCTCATGATCAGCGGCGGCAGTAAACGAATGACTTGTTGATTTCCGGTGATATTGATTAATAAACCGGTTGCCTTCGCAATAGCCACCAATTCAGGACAAGGTTCGGTCAATTCGATGCCGATCATCAGGCCGCAACCACGAATGTTTTTGATGTAATGGGAGCCGGTTAATTCTTCATGGAGTGAATCCAGAATCAAATTTCCCAGTATGGAAGCTCTTTCGCACAGTTTGTGAGTTTGTATGGTTTCAATGACGGCAAGTGCTGCCGCGCAAGCCATTGGGTTTCCGCCAAATGTGGAGCTATGACTGCCAGGCGTGAACAGTTCAGCGGTTTGTTCTTTGGCTAAACAGACGCCAATAGGGAAGCCGTTGCCAAGCCCTTTTGCGGTGGTGATTACATCTGGTTGGATGTTGGCTTTTTGTGCGTAAAAATAGCTGCCTGTTCGGCCGTTGCCGGTTTGGACTTCGTCGAACATCAATAGCCAGCCGTGTTCATCGCATATTTTTCTAAGCTCGGCTAAATAACTTTCATCAGGTAAGTGAATGCCTGCTTCGCCTTGAATCGGCTCAATCAATACCGCCGAAACGTTATGGTTGGATTTTGCTATTTGCTCAATGGCGTGAAGGTCATTGAATGGAGCGCGAATAAAGCCAGGGGATAGAGGCTCGAAGCCTGCTTGAGAGGCTCGTTGACCGGAGGCTGTTAAGGTTGCAATGGTTCGACCATGACAGGCTGAGTTCATCACAATAATAGATGGGTGTTCTAATCCCATTCTCCGGCCATGCAGTCGGGCCAGTTTAATGGCTGTCTCATTGGCTTCTGCCCCTGAGTTACAGAAGAAGGCTTGATCCGTGTTTGAAATTCCGGTCAAAACAGTCGCGAGTTGTTCTTGGTAGGGGCTTTGGTAGTGGTTGGATGTGTAACAGAGTGTCGTAACCTGTTGTTGTATTGCGGAGGTGACTGCCGGGTGGTTATGGCCTAAACCGCAGACCGCAATGCTGCTTGTGGTATCCAGGTATTTTCGCTCTTGATCGTCGTATAACCAGATTCTGTCTCCTCGGTGAAATTGAATCGGAAGTCGTCCATAGGTGTTCATTAGCGCGCTTTCAGGCATGTGTAATCACTTACTTTTTATTCTTGTATTAAGATCGTGGTTTTAAATTCGAAAGTTTTAGTCTAGCAACGAATGGCTGATTTGAGGTTCTTTAATAAGATTTAATTAAATTGAAGTTGATCTCTGTCTGGAAGCCAGAATAAGATTCGACAACATTTTATGTCAGAGGTGAGTTTGTGGACCCGATTGAGCTGGGCATTCTTGTCAGTCGTTTAGAGTCGATTTGTGAGGAGATGGGTGCCATTCTTCAGCAATCTTCTTTTTCGCCGAACATCAAAGATCGAATGGACTTTTCATGTGCGTTATTTGATCCATCTGGTGGTTTGATGGCACAAGCGGCGCATATTCCGGTGCATCTTGGCAGTATGGCTTACGCCATGCGCGATATTGTAAATCAGGTTTCCTGGTGTCCGGGGGATATGTTAGTACTTAATAACCCGTATATGGGCGGAACACACTTGCCGGATGTCACTATGGTGGCACCGTATTTTGTTGATGGTGAGGTGAAAGCATTCATTGCGAACAGAGCCCATCACGCCAATATTGGGTCGGATGCGCCAGGCTCTATGCCACTGTCAACCCACATAGATCAAGAAGGGGTGGTGATCGATCCTGTAAAATTGATTGATTCCGGGGTTATGGACGAAACTTTGTTGAACCGAATCAGCTCGAGTAATGTGCTGTCTCGCGGTGATTTTCTTGCTCAGGTTGGTTCCGTTAAGGCGGGCGTGGATCGCTTTCAACAGCTGGTTAGTCAGGTTGGAAAGGATAAGTTTGAAGCCTCGGTTGAAGCGCTGAATCAGTACGGAGAGAAGCTAGCGCTGGCTGCCTTTAAGCAAATACCTGATGGGGTTTATCAGGCGGAAGATTATTTGGATGGTGATGGCATTGTTGATCAAACGATTTTGATCCGGGTGGCTATTACCGTTGTACAGGGCAGATTGCACTTTGATTTCGCTGGTACCAGCGGGCAAGTTCAGGGTAATTTGAACTCACCATTGTCGGTAGCGGCGGCCTCGGTGTTTTACGTATTGCGCTGCCTGATGCCGGATCAGGCGCCGACTTGTGATGGCGTATTCAGAACGTTTTCGATTGATGCGCCAGCAGGGTCGCTGCTGAATGCCAAATACCCGGCGGCCGTTGCTGCTGGTAATGTCGAAACGTCCATGCGGGTGGTGGATGTGGTGATTAAGGCATTATCAGAGGCGTTGCCGGATTATTTTTGTGCTGCCAGTCATGGTTCAATGAATAATGTTGCGATGGGGTCTAAGTCTTCGGCAAGCGTAGGCCAGTGGGACTACTACGAAACCATCGGCGGTGGCTTGGGGGCTCATGCCTCAGGAGATGGTTTATCGGCAGTACAGGCGCATATGACCAATACATCGAATACCCCAGTTGAAAGCCTGGAGTTGCATTATCCGATTCGGGTGACCAAATATGCCATTCGTGAGAACAGTGGTGGTGCAGGTGCGCATCAAGGTGGGGAAGGCATTGAACGCAGCTATCAGTTTAAAGAAGATGCAGAAGTGACGCTTTTAACCGAGCGCCGGACATTCAAGCCCTATGGATTGTCGGGTGGCGGTGAAGCTGAAAAAGGTGAGAACTGGTTGAATGGCACCCAGTTGCCAGGAAAATGCTCTATGAAAGTCAAAAAGGGCGATGTATTGAGAGTGATTACCGCTGGTGGCGGTGGTTTTGGTGAGGCTTAAAGAACTTTTCATGGGTAAGGTTGACTAATCTAGTAGGAATTAAGTCGACAAACCGTTAAAATGCCCAAAAATTTTTGAATGATTATCTTGTGAGGTAGCAATGTCTGATACCGTTGAGCGTATTAAACAACAAATTTCTGATAACACTGTTTTGCTATACATGAAAGGCAGCCCTAAATTGCCACAGTGTGGTTTTTCATCTCAGGCATCGCAAGCGGTAATGGCATGTGGTGAGCGTTTTGCTTACGTTGACATCCTTCAAAACCCGGACATTCGTGCTGAATTACCAAAATACGCGAATTGGCCAACGTTCCCACAGTTGTGGGTGAACGGTGAATTGGTTGGTGGCTGTGACATCATTGTAGAGATGTACCAGAAAGGTGAGCTTAAGCCCTTGATTGAAGAAGCAATAAAAGGTGCTTCTGAAGAAGGTTAATGAGTGATCTTGATTGATAAAAAGGAGCTTCGGCTCCTTTTTTGTTGCCTGAAAAAGGCTTAGTCGGTGTTATCAAACGTTATTTCGTAAGTGTACTCCTTACCTGTTATGTGGTCTGGAATTTTAGGTAACGGACTGGCCAGTAATACAGACCTCTTTGCTGCTCGATCCAAAGCCGGGTTGCCACTGCTTTGAGTTACTTTTGCAAAGATCACCGCTCCATTGCGCCACCAGGTGAATTTTACGGATGTGGGGTTGTTCAGGCCTTCGGGTGATGAAGAAATGGAGCGGTTCGGGCCGTTCAGAATCCAGGCAACGATTTGAGCTTCGTACTTTTCAGTGGCCGATAATTCTGGTTGAGCAATGGATTGTTCTGATTTTACGCTTTTCTTGCTGTTCGCTTGAGAGCTTTCACTGGCTTTTTTTTCTTTAGCAGAAGCAACTTCAGATATTTTAACGTCTTCGTTTGTGATGACGGGTTCGTCGACCTTAGCTACTTCACTTTCTTGGATACCTGCGGTTTGTTTCGGCGGGGATTCAGATTCCTGCAACGATTGGTTGTTTATATGATGTGTTAATTTTTCATTTAAATTAATTGTGGGTGACTTTGGCGATTCAATGGCTGCCTGAGCGGCAGCTGTTTCTTTCCGGTTTTTTATTTTTTCGGAGCCTGCCTGTTCTTGCTTTGCGCTATTGTTGGCATCATCTAAGTGCTCTTTTAATGCCTTAGAGGCTTCACTTGAGTTACTTGCTGTTTGGTCTTTATCTTTGGTGGGCGCTTCTTCTTGCGAGTTTGTGCTGGCCTTTATTGAGGTTAATTGGACTTCTACAGAATAAGATGTTTCATTTAAGGGAATGATTTGAGATGGTGCCGTTTGGTATAAAACGGCTATATGTCCTACGGAAGCAATGAGCATTGCGATTAACAATCGTATTCGTCTGGTTTGCATAGCATTTGAAATAAAATGTTAGTACTTGTTCGATAAAGTAACTCAAATGCTTTCATCATGAAAGTTATATTGCTAATCCCTTGATTTGATTATCGATTAGACAAATTCTATCGGTTTTTCACACTGATAGTTTTTATTTATGGATGTGATAGTAATATTTGCTAATCTCTTGGTAGGATTCTGATAATGCCGAGTGTATGATTTATTACTTTTTAAAGGATCATGCAATGAGTGCATGGTTTTGATATTTCACTCTTTTTCTAGGAGCAAACGCAATGAGCGTACTAGTAGGTAAGAAAGCCCCGGATTTCACAGTTCCAGCTGTTTTGGGTAATGGCGAGATCGTAGATTCATTCACTCTTTCTGAAGCGATCAAAGGTAAGTACGGTCTAGTATTCTTCTATCCTCTAGACTTCACTTTCGTATGTCCTTCTGAGCTTTTGGCTCTTGATCACCGTATGGAAGAATTCAAAGCGCGTAACGTAGAAGTTATCGGTGTTTCTATCGATTCACACTTCTCTCACAACGCTTGGAGAAACACGCCAGTAAACGAAGGTGGTATCGGTCCGGTTAAGTACACTTTGGCGGCTGACATGACTCACGAAATCTGTAAGTCATACGACGTTGAATCAGAAGGCGGTGTTGCTTTCCGTGGTGCTTTCATCATCGATAAGGAAGGCAACGTTCGTTCACAGATCGTTAACGACCTTCCTCTTGGCCGTAACATGGACGAATTGATCCGTTTGGTTGACGCACTTCAGTTCCACGAAGAGCACGGTGAAGTTTGCCCAGCGGGTTGGAACAAAGGTGACAAAGGTATGGACGCTTCTCCAGAGGGTGTTGCTAAGTATCTTTCTGAAGAGTCTGACAAGCTGTAATAGTTTGCTCACGTCTACTGCGCTTGCTAACTCGTCGTTAAAAACTGACTTAAAATGCTCACTTATAAAACATAAGCTCCGCTTTTTCGTCAGTTTTTGCCTTGATTTAGCTTCGCTCGCTACGACTGGAAAGTGGTAGTTAAGTTTTAAAGCTGAAGGTTATTTAGCTTTGAAATAAAAAAAAGAGCCATTCGTGGCTCTTTTTTGGTTTTGTATCAATCTTATTATTGAAAGAAAAGTCGATTTAGATTTTATCGAAATCTTCCATCTTCAGTTCTTCTTTGGCTTCTTCCACGCCTTTTGGTGGCCAGCCTCCCATTCGCATCCACTTGTTAACAATTTCACAGAACAGTTCGGCCGTTTTGATGGTGTCGTATCGGGCGGAGTGGGCTTCTTTATTATCGAACTCAATGTCTGCTGCGATACAGGCTTTCGCCAATACCGTTTGACCGTAAGCTAAACCGGCTAAGGTAGCGGTATCAAAGGTTGAGAACGGGTGGAAGGGGTTGCGTTTTATATCGCAACGTTCGGCCGCTTCCATTACAAAACCGTGATCAAAGGTGGCGTTGTGACCAACCAAAACCGCTCGATTACAACCTTCATTTTTTACTTTTTTGCGAATAACTTTAAAAATCTCGTTTAACGCTTCCTGCTCTGAAACGGCGCCACGCTCGGGGTCATTTGGGTCAATGCCTGTAAATTCCAGTGCACTTTTCTCAAGGTTCGCGCCTTCAAACGGTTCTACCGGGAAATCTATGACTTCATCAATGTGAAGCCAGCCTTCTTCATCCATGTGGAGGCATACTGCGCATATTTCAAGAAGTGCATCGGTTTTGGCATTGAATCCGGCCGTTTCGACGTCGATAACTACGGGCATGAAACTACGAAAGCGTTGGGCAAAAAGGGATTTTTCAGAATCAGACACAGATATATTTCCTAGGTTGAGGTGTTGCTCTCCATCACGACGGCAACGTCTCAGATGATCGATTGCCGCATTTTACTGTGTCTCATGGGCTTAAACCAGTTTCTATTGTGCTTATCTTTTTGGCTAACACATGCTTTCTGTTGCTAACGAATGTATTTACTTTGTAATGGTTCAGACTGTTGGCGTTGTTGATCATTACAAACGGATGGACGTGGATAAATGGAGCAACGATTTTTTACTGTCTTAAAACAGTTTGCTAATCGAGAGGGGGTATAGTTTAGGGGGCTGATCAGGAGAACGTTGTTCAGGGAGCGATTTTGTTTTGTTGAAGACACAATATTGACCACAAGTTTTCATTACAGTTTTTCAGTGATCTGCCGATGTGTCTCTATATGGTGGATTTTACTAACTCTAAATTGAATGAAGTTGGATACGCTGGCGTGCTTATAAACTCGACGATACATTGCATCAAACGATTAAGCGTTGGCTTGATCGGCTTGTTATTGCTTGTCACTACGAAGGCCTTTGCGACGGTGACATACGTTGCAGACTTTGATGAGAGTCAGTGGAAATTGCAGTCTTCGGTGTTTTCATGTTCGTTGACTCAAGAGATACCTTCGTACGGCAAAGGCGTCTTCTTTCGCCGTGCGGGTGAAAAAATGATTTTCTTTCTCACCACGCCTTATAGTCAGCAAAGAAAGGGGCAGGCGTCGTTAGTGATTGAACCTCCTAAATGGCGGCCTGGTAGTCCGGCCCGTCACATGGGGTTTGTGGATGTGGTTTCGGGAACCCGACCTTTTGAAGTGGAACCGGAACGTGCCAGCACCATGTTGGCCAGTCTGAACAGTGGTTTAATGCCTATGTTTACCCGTAAAAGCTGGTATCAGCCAGAACGGCCTTCGGTTCGTGTGGGCTTATCCGCCTTCGATTTTGAGCCCGTCTATCGAGATTTTTTGGGGTGCATCAGTGGTTTGCTGCCCGTAAATTTCGATCAGGTTAAGCGTTCGGTGGTGTTTTACGAGTCATCCGGGTTGTATCCCGAAGAAAAGTATTACCAGTTGTTAGACTATATCGTGATGTATGTGCAGGCCGACCCGTCGGTAAACGCCATTATCATTGATGGTCACACGGATGATATTGGTCGGCGCTTCAAGAACAGGGAGTTGTCACGAGAGCGTTCAGAGCACATAACCGATTACTTCATTAAAGCCGGAATTGCTGAAGATTTGATCACGACACGTTATCACGGTGAGCGATACCCGGTGGTGAGAAACCTAGGTAATGATGGTCGGGCACGTAACCGGCGGGTCACTATTCGTTTGGAACGGGATGAGCCTTTCCGGCCGAGCAATCTGGATTTCTTCTGATTGGTTGGGTAACTCCTTTACTATCGTCGGTAGACTTCTGAACCTGAAGGCTTCGATACTGGCCTTCAGGCGATATACCTTTCTTTTCAAAACTTTCTTTGTAACTTCTTACTCTAATTGCTAGGCATTATCGTTTCGCGCCAGTACAATAGGCCGATTTTTTAATTATCGGTGCCATATTGTTAAGGAGCCAAAATTCATGAGTGACGTTAATAAGGTCGTTCTAGCGTATTCCGGTGGTTTAGATACTTCTGTAATCGCAAAGTGGTTACAAGAAGAATACAACTGTGAAGTTGTGACGTTTACAGCGGATTTGGGACAGGGTGAAGAAGTTGAGCCTGCCCGCGCTAAAGCAGAAGCCCTCGGTATCAAAGAAATTTATATTGATGACCTTCGAGAAGAATTCGCTCGTGATTTTGTCTTCCCTATGTTCCGCGCGAACGCTGTCTATGAAGGCGAATACTTGCTGGGTACTTCGATTGCACGTCCTTTGATTTCCAAGCGTTTGATTGAAATCGCAAACGAAACCGGTGCGGATGCCATTTCTCATGGTGCAACCGGCAAAGGTAATGATCAGGTTCGTTTTGAGCTGGGTGCTTATGCACTGAAGCCGGGCGTACAAGTGATCGCACCTTGGCGTGAATGGGACTTGAACTCTCGTGAGAAGTTGATGGCCTACTGTGAACAACACGGCATTCAGGTAGAGCAGAAAAAAGGTAAGAAGTCGCCATATTCTATGGATGCAAACCTTCTGCACATCTCTTACGAAGGCGGCATTCTGGAAGATCCTTGGGCTGAGCCTGAAGAAGATATGTGGTTGTGGACTGTGTCGCCAGAAGAGGCACCAGATACGCCAACTTACATCGAACTGACGTTTGAAAAAGGCGATGTAGTGGCTATTGATGGTGTTGCGAAAACACCGGCTCAGGTCATGGAAGAGTTGAACAAAATTGCAGGTGATAACGGTATTGGTCGTGCTGATATCGTAGAAAACCGTTATGTGGGAATGAAGTCTCGCGGATGTTATGAGACACCTGCCGGTACGGTTCTTCTTCGTGCTCACCGTGCTATTGAGTCAATCACTCTTGATCGTGATGCCGCACATACCAAAGATGAATTGATGCCGAAGTACGCTGAATTAGTGTACAACGGTTACTGGTGGTCTCCTGAGCGTAAGATGCTGCAGGCGGCAATCGACGCAACTCAAGAATACGTCAGCGGTAATGTACGCCTTAAATTGTACAAAGGTAACGTTACTGTTGTGGGTCGTCAGTCTGAGTTTTCTTTGTTTGACGAAAGCATTGCAACGTTTGAAGACGATGCCGGTGCCTATGATCAGAAAGACGCGGAAGGCTTCATTCGTTTGAACTCTTTACGTTTGCGTATTGCGGCAAGTAAAGGCCGTAACATGCTGGACTGATCGGGTTTGATAAAACTCAATTGATCCAGAATGAAAAAGGGGCTATTAAAGCCCCTTTTTTTGTTGTTTGATTAAGGACTTAGCCTCGTAAAATTATTGCTTTGAGCTATAGTGCAAGGGACGTTGGAGGATTTTTTTTTGCAGATTAAAGAACGCCTGACATCGGCCCTGGAAAGAAATCAAATACGAGATCAGATTCACTTGATTACCTTGCTTTCATCAGCAGGGCTTCTGATTTCGATTATTGTGCTTGTGTTGCTGGGGCTTACCTTAAATAGCTTTATGGATGCTCAGGCTATTTTGCTGGAAGATGAGCGTGCTTTGTCGAATGTTCGTTTTGAACATTCGGGCATTCAAGGTCACATGCAGGAATTTATGCGCCGCCCTTCGCCAAAGAAAGCGCATAATTTTCAGAATAAACTAAATGCCTTGAAGGATACGACTCAGCAGCTGGGAGATTTGGCCAAAGACGAGCATTTGGTCGACTTGCATGAAAAAGTGCAGTATCAGTTGGGGCACTATCAGGATAGGTTTAACTACCTTTGGGAAAAATTTCAGGAATTGGGCCTGGGTCTTGATAAAGGCTTACAAAGCCAATTGTTGGCTCATGCTAAGAAGTTGAATCAAGTGCTTGAATCTCATGGTGATGAAACGCTTCAAATCGCACTTTTAAAAATTCGCCAGAATGAAAAAGATTATTTTTTGACCAACTTGTCCATCATGTTGATTGAAATGAAGCAGTTGTATGATGAATTTTTGGAGAAATTACAACAAAGTACTTTAAATGAAGCCGATCAAACCATCATCGTTGAGTTGCTCGGAGGTTATTACAATACGTTTGTCCAAGCCTCGTACATTAATGCAGAGATTCAGCAGGCCAAGCTCGATTTAGAAGACAGCCATGAAACGTTAGCGCCGGATTTGTTTACCTGGATGGAGCGCGTTCGTTATGACTTGGTGAATCAACAGGCAATCATCAAAGGGCGAATTCAGGCGCTTATCTTATTTTTGGTCATTACCGCCGTTATTGTGGGTGGTGCAGTTTACTGGGCCGGTCGTTTCGTTTCTTCTATGATCAGTAGCCCGGTTTCCAAGATTGTGACTACTTTAGAAATGCTGGCTCAGGGCAATCGTGATTTGGATATTCCCTATCGAAACCTGGACAATGAAATTGGTCAAATTGCCAAAGCGGCAGAAGTATTTCGGGCCAGTCTGTATGAGGCGGAAAAGGGGGCGGTTGCAGAAGCCAAACGGCAAGCGTTGGTGGAGAGTAACCTTGAATTAGAGAGCAAAGTTAAAAAACGTACAGATGAACTTGCCAAACGGAATACTGAGCTGAATGAGGCGGTTGAAAAGCTTCAGGTCGCACAACATGAGTTGTTGGAACGTGAGAAACTGGCTGCGCTTGGCTCGTTGGTCGCCGGGGTTTCCCACGAACTGAATACACCGTTAGGGAATGCGTTGACGGTGCTTACTTCCATCAGTATTGAACGAACCATCATTGATGAAGCCTTTGTTGCTGGTCAGATTACCCAGACACAATTGAAGGGCTTTTTGGAATACAGTCAATCGGGGTTGGAACTGGCTGAGAAAAATCTGTCCCGAGCCAGTGCTTTGGTGAAAAACTTTAAGCAAGTGGCCGTGGATCAAACCAGCGAAAGCCGTAGGCAGTTTGATTTAAAAGAAGTTACGATCGAAGTTATTGAAACGTTAAAGCCCAGTTTTAAACATCAGAATTTTGAATTTTTGACGGACATATCCAGCATGATTCTGCTGGACAGCTATCCTGGTCCTTATGGACAGGTCATCAGTAATCTGATTAATAATGCGTGTTTACATGGGTTTGATGGTCGGCCTTATGGGTCAATCCGGGTCAGTGCCAAGCGTGTTGATGATCAGGTCGTGGTCGTGGTCAGTGATGATGGTGTTGGTATGCCGGAAGAAATTCAAAAGCGGATATTCGAACCTTTTTACACCACTAAACTTGGTCAGGGCGGCAGTGGGCTGGGGATGAACATTGTTTATAATATGGTGACGGGTATTTTGGGTGGCCGAATTCAGATTTTCAGTCAGCCAGATAAAGGCACACAAGTAGAACTTAAGCTACCGCTGAATGCACCTGAGTCTCATGGTCTCGATAACTCAATGGTGTTTGGTCAGGGGTAATTGACTGTGCACTCCATCATGAGGCTCCTTAGGTTAACGCCTTTTCTATTGTGTGTTCATTCTATAAAATAGCCGCTTCGTCAGAGTGTGGTTAATTCATGAGTACTCAAGATCAAATTTATTCAACACCAAAAGAGCGCATAAGCGACTTTGTTTTTGATGACAATGTGGCGCAGGTTTTTGAAGACATGATTTCAAGGTCTGCTCCCGGATACAGCACTATTGTATCTCACATTGGAGTGATGGCTCGCCATTATGTACAGCCGGATACTCGTATCTATGACTTGGGTTGTTCTTTGGGGGCCTGTTCACTGGTTGTGAATCAGATGGTGGATGTGGAAGGCTGTGAACTTATTGCAGTCGATAACTCCGAAGCCATGGTGGCTCGTTGTTCTGATAACCTTGAAAAAGCGGGTCATCGTTTTCCGGTTAAGGTTCAGCAAGCCGACATTCTTGACCTCAAAATTGAAAATGCGTCTTTGGTGGTTTTGAACTTTACGCTTCAGTTCATTGAAAAAGACTTACGAGAGTCTCTTCTCAAGAAAATATACGACGGTTTGGTGCCAGGAGGCGCTTTGGTTTTATCTGAGAAGCTGGCGTTCAGTCAATCGGGTGAAAATGATTTGATGATTACGTTGCACCATGACTTCAAACGGGCGAATGGTTACAGCGATCTTGAAATTGCCCAAAAACGGGCTGCGATTGAAAATGTATTGGTGCCTGAGTCAAATGGCGAACACATTTGTCGCCTTGAAAAAGTTGGATTCAGCCATGTGTATTCCTGGTTTCGTTGTTTGAACTTTGCGTCATTCCTGGCTGTAAAATAGCTGTGTTTTAAATAACCGTGTTTGAAAAAACTGTCTTTTAGATAAATAACTGCGCTTTAGAATCCATAAACGAAGCCGCTTTGTCCGCCTCTTGCTTTGATCGTTTTGTTGGAAAAAATGAAAATTACCTTTGAAGATATCCTGACTTTATTGCCTGAAACCCCCGTTGCTAAGCTAGCAGAGGGGCTGCCTGAAAAAATTGCTTATGGTTTGTCTGAAAAACGTTGGGCCAATTTGAAGAAATGGATTCCATTGGTGGAATCTTTGCCGGAATATGGTCCGTTGGACGTTGATCTGAACAGTCATGATCTGGCCATTGGCAAAAATACACCTTTGCCAGAATCGGAAAAACAAGCGCTGACGGATCAATTGAAGCAACTGACGCCATGGCGAAAAGGGCCATTTCATATTCTGGGTGTGGACATTGATACAGAATGGCGGTCTGACTGGAAGTGGGATCGTGTGGCACCGTACATAAGTTCATTGAAAGGCCGGCACGTACTGGATGTAGGGTGTGGCAGCGGGTACCACTGTTGGCGGATGGCTGGTGCCGGTGCTAATTTGGTGGTTGGCATAGAGCCTTCTCCTCTGTCGAACATGCAGTATTGGGCAACCCGCCATTTTATCGGTTCAAACAATGTGTATATGCTACCGTTGACGCTGGAAGACATGCCTGAAAATGTAGGCGGCTTTGATACCGTGTTTTCTATGGGGGTGCTGTATCACCGGAGATCACCGATTGATCATCTCTATCAACTGAAAGCCTGTTTGCAACCTCATGGTGAGTTGGTACTGGAGACTTTGGTGGTTGATGGCCCGGAAGGTTATAGCCTGGTACCTGCGAACCGTTACGCACAAATGCGTAACGTGTGGTTTTTACCTTCGTGTGAAACGCTTATTCAGTGGTTGGAGCGTGTCGGATTTAAAGACATAAAGGTGGTGGATGTGAATCAAACATCCCTTGAAGAGCAGCGATCCACCGAATGGATGCACTTTAATTCGCTGGCGGATTTCTTAGATCCCGACGATGTGAATAAGACCATTGAAGGCTATCCGGCACCGACTCGTGCAACATTGGTCGCTCGGCTGTAATTTAAAATATAACAATAGGAGTTTGCTGGATGTCAGCAGGACGTGGATTGGCTTATAAAATCGTTCCAGTCACTACTTTTGAGCAAAATTGCTCGGTGATTTGGTGTGAAAAAACGAAAAAAGCAGCGGTGGTTGACCCCGGCGGTGATTTACCCAAAATTTTGGCCGCGATTGATGAACTGGGTCTGACGCTGGAAAAAGTGTTGCTGACGCATTGCCATATCGATCATGCGGGGGCTACTGCGGATTTGGCAGAAACTAAGGGCGTACCTATTGTTGGTCCGCAAAAAGAAGAACAGTTTTGGATTGATTTGCTTCCTCAGCAAAGCATGATGTTTGGGTTTCCGGCCACCAAATCGTTTTCCCCAAATCAATGGTTAGAGCAAGGTGATACGGTTCAGGTGGGAGATCAATATCTTGAAGTCCGTCATTGTCCTGGACATACTCCGGGTCATGTGGTCTTCATTCACCATCCTTCAAAGCTGGCCATTGTGGGGGATGTGTTGTTTAACGGTTCGATTGGCCGGACAGACTTTCCTAAAGGAGACATGGATACCTTAGTGAATTCTATTCATCAGCAGCTTTGGTCGCTGGAAGATGATTATGAGTTCATTGCCGGTCATGGGCCGAATTCAACCATTGGCTTTGAACGCAAAAATAATCCGTTTGTGTCAGATCATCGTGGTTGATTTTAAGAGACTTGCTGAGTGATGTCTCGTTGAGAAAACCCCTGATAAAGTCCCACAAATAAAATCTTGGAAGCTGCTAGAATTGGCAGCGCTAAGATTGTACCTATGATTCCGAATAAGCTGCCAAAAATGATCACGCCGACAATGACCACGAAAGGGTGGAGGTCAACGGAGTTGGCTATGATGGTCGGGATTACTACCAGATTGTCGAAAATGAATGCCACGCCGATGACTGATACCGCTGCCCAAACGTAATAAATATCAAAAGGTTGTACACTCATTGCCATTAAAAGTGGCGGAAACAGTGCGAGCGCAGGCCCTAAATAGGGAATGATACCAAACAGTCCCGCTAAAATACCGAGCATCAAAGGCGAATCAAAGCCGGCAAGTAAAAATCCGATGGTTGATACGGTTGCCAGTATGGAAGTTTGAATGATGACACCTCGGATATAACCCTGAAGCTGTTTGGCCACTCGATAATAAATCAACCACCCCATCTCAAAATAATCGTTTGGCAGAAGCGCCAGCAAACGATTTCTTAATGACCGGTAATCCCTTAGCAGGAAGAATACGATGAAAGGAACCAGTAATAGGGTGCCTGAAATATTTAACAAAATGTTCGATCCTTCAATGATGGCCTCTAAGTTGAGTGTGGTGCCAGAGCCGTTCATGAATTGTTGGATGCTTTCATGGTCGATTGTAATGCCGGATTTTTCTACTTCGTGCTGAATTTGGTTGACCCAACTGAGCAATGTCGACTTGAAAATGCCGGTTTTTTCCTGAGCGGATACCAGGCCATCGAGTAATTTAGGAAATCCTATAAAAGTAAATAAAGTACTGAGGCATATTAACAGGCATAGAATAATGGATGCAGTGGTTGCTGGTGGCAGGCCTCGGCCGGTCATTTGATTGCCTACAGGTTCCAGTAATGCGTATAAGGTGAACGACACCAGTAATGCGAAGAAAACAGGCTTAAATAATAGGGATAGACCGGCTACGGTGGAGGTGATCACCAAAAACGTTATGATGGCCAAGCCGGAAGGACGATGTAGCCAGTTATTCATTGGTGACCGACTGATTACTGATTCTGAGTCGGGTGGCTAATATTTTCGCCAGGTTTCTCATAAGCCTTGCCCCGTCTCTTGGGTAGCGGTCTGTGAGTTCATCGAGGTTTTGTCTGAGAAAAAAGATAACCTCGGTATTCTCTGTGGTTACCGCGTTGGCGGTTCTCGGTTCATCAACAACCAGCGCAACTTCGCCGAAAAAGTCCCCTGAGCCTAAGGTTGCCAGTGTTTTGTCATTGGAGGTGATGTTTACCTGACCGCTTAAAATTAAGGCCGCACCAATGCCGGTTTCACCTTGGCGGAAGATAACCTCGTTGTTTTGATAGGTTCTTAAATGCATGTCCGGAACGAGTAGCTGGCAGTGTTTTTTAGAAATCTTGTTGAACAGAGGCGTTTGCAGCCAAAGCTCTGCGATCCGTTCTGTGAACTCGGTTTTCTTCCGGAAAAAATTGTGCCATAGAGGGCTTTTGTTTTGGCTCATATCAGCGGGATAGCGTCCAATAATTAAAGCGTTTACTCCGGTGTATTTGCACCGGCGGTTGTTCATTCATGCATGTAGCGGTTAACTGTTTACTCGCCTAAAAAGCAATCCTTGAGTGTGTCTTCAGTTTGTTTCAGCCATGCAGTGAGTTCAGAGGGGACTTTGCTTTCCGGGTGTAGCTGACGGCGGAAAATTCTGATGCTATCAAACACCTGAAAAATGCTGTCCTGAATAACATCGCCAATTTCTATGATCAGGTCATCGTCGTCTGATGTCATTTTAAGCGTCGTTGCGCCACGTAATTTATCCAGCCCGACGTTGGCCAACGAAACCTGTATTGCACTGATTCTTTGTTTTAAATGAATGACGGCTGAGCTGCTGGCAAAAGGATTGGTGAGTGTGGATAGGGTTTTTGCACCGCTGGTGACGGATGTGTTTAATTTTTCATAGAGCAATTCTACGTCATCATAGTTTCTGGGGAAATCAAACTCAGAAGACGCTTCGTGCCAGCTGTTCAATATTTTGATTAAGCACTTTGATACTTTATCGTTAAATTGTTCTGCCATGTGGGTTTTTAATACAGACAAGGTGTAGTTGTAGCCATGCTTTTGAAAGACACTGATGGCGCACTCAGTGGCGGATAATATTTGGCTGGGGAGTGATGTTTTACCCACAAGTGCTTTCGGGTAGCCACTGCCATCCAAGTGTTCATGATGCTCCAAAATCAGGTTGGCAATGGTTGTGTATTCGGGAAATTTTGCAAGAATCTGATACATGATGATGGGGTGGGATGCAATTTGCCGTTCTTGCTCCGGTGTGTAAATTGCACTGTGGTCATGGAACTCTTTACTGAGGTGCATCATGCCAAGGTCATGAAGCATGGCGGCGGTGATGAGATCGTCCGCATCAATCAATGGCACCTTCATTAAATCGGCGACACACATGCAGCAATACGCCACTAACATCGAATGCTCGAACAGCTCGGGCTTTTGGTTTTTACAGACGGTCAGTTTATTTCTGGTGGTTGTGTTCAGTCTTAAGCGACCAAAACTGCGAATGGGCATGGTTCGGTCAAATAAAAACGCCTGCGAAGCGGCGAATTCCGGATGTTCTTTTAAAAGCAGCTGGCCAATTTCCATAATCTGAGCGCTGTCCAATGCGTCTTCTATGGTGATCACCTGATCGACCTGCTGATCCAGAGAATGTTGCTGAAGTTTGGACAACATCTTTTTGTTGATTGCCGCCCCTTTGGGCAGCAGCATGACGCCTTTTTCACTGACAATGTCTTCACTGGCAGTGACAACTTCAGACTCGCCGAGGTCGGTAACATGTGTCATGTATTGGTCGTCATTTACCACCGCATTCATAAGATCCCTCTTTCTTAAAAGCAACTCATTAAAAATATAGTGTAAATATTGAAGTTGGTTTGAAAAGCTGAATGATTTTTAGTCAAAAAATAATTTCTAAACCTTGTTGGGGCTTTGTTGTGCGTGTGAAAAAAAGAGCTTGGTTTTTTATTGCAAAGCACTTAAGAATTCTTTATCTTTAGAATACTGTAAATAATTACAGTATTTTCTGGTTTGGTGTAGCAAGCTCAAGTTGTGATTGGAGGTTTTATGTCTATTTCTACTCAGGTAATGAAAGGTCGCGGAGCCATTTCCAATCCGAACAACCGCTTTCATCAAAACGTGATTGTCCGGGATAGCGACTCTTTGGCAGAGCTGGGCGTAGATTACGAAAGTGAATCTTTTTCTTCTGGTAAGAAGCTTGAAACGGAAGTGCAGGAGGTACTGGCCAAATCGGTAATATCTAAAAATAAGTCTCCGGATTTACCGTTCGAGCAGTCGGTCAATCCTTACGCGGGCTGTGAGCATGGGTGTGTGTACTGTTATGCCCGGCCGACGCACGCTTACCATGATATGTCTGCCGGGCTGGATTTTGAAACCAAATTAGTGTGCAAAACGAACGTTGTGGAAGTTTTAAGGGAAGAGCTTTCGAAGCCCGGATACCAATGTAAGCCGATTGTTTTAGGGTCGAATACCGATCCGTATCAACCATTAGAAGCCAAATGGGCGCTAACTAGGGGGATTCTGGAATTGCTTTATGAGGTAAAGCATCCGGTGTCCATTATTACTAAGGGCAGTTTAATTGAACGAGATCTGGATATTCTTTCTGATATGGCCAAACAAGGTCTGTGTTCTGTTAATGTCTCCATGACGACTCTGGATAACGAGCTGAAACGTACCCTGGAGCCAAGGGCCGCCGATGCACGCACCCGATTAAAGCTCATTTCTGCATTAAATTCTTCCGGTGTGCCGACAGGCGTTTTGGTTGCTCCTGTCATTCCAGCCATTAATGATTCTGAACTGGAATCAATTCTTTACGAAAGTGCTCAGGCAGGGGCGTACTCTGCGCGTTATATTTTGCTTAGGCTGCCGCATGAAGTGAAAACTTTATTCGTTGAGTGGCTCCATGCTCACTTTCCTCAACGTGCCAGACATGTTTTAAGTCTGATTGAGCAAAGCCGAAACGGGAAGTTATATAACGCCAATTTTAATCAGCGGATGACCGGTACCGGGGTGTTTTCGGAGCTGATTGCTCAGCGCTTTTATATGGCCTGTCGGAAGAATCACCTAAACAGTCAGACAAAAGAGCATTTGAACTGTAATGATTTTTCGATGGGATCTCATACCGCCAGTGGTCAAATCAGTTTATTTTGATAGTTTTTTTCTATTAGTGTTTTGAATTTAATTAATTTCATTGTTTTTATTTGGTTGTTCATAATTCGCTCTATTGAAACACTTCGGAGAGAGCAATTATGAAACGCATTACAATTTTTGGTCGTGAAGGTTGTGGTTTTTGTCGTAGAGCGAAAGCGTTATGTGAAACCAAAGCTCTGGATTTTATTTACGTGGACATTCATAAGGAGGGCATTTCTAAGGCTGATCTGGAAAAAACAGTAGGAAAGCCTGTTGAAACTGTACCTCAGATATTTCATGGCAAGGAACACATTGGCGGGTATACCGAATTGGCAGGCTTTCTTGGAATTGATGGCTAGCCGATGAAAGCTTTGATAAATCTTGCCTCTTGGGTTGAATAATTCTGATCTGCCCTTAGATAGTTCTCAATGAAATTTTGATTATGACTTAAAGGCACTTACAATGTGTCTTTGAGTCTTTAAATTTTGTTGTTCGTATGAAGCGAATAACCCTCACTTGAGAGCTAATATGTCTATTTCAAATCAAAAAGTAGTAACCATGGATTTTAAAGTATCTGACACCAATGGTCAGGTGCTTGACTCGTCTGAAGGTTCCGAGCCGTTAGTGTATGTTCATGGTGCTAATAACATTATTCCTGGTCTGGAAAAGGCTTTAGAAGGTAAAACCGTTGGTGATCAAGTGAACGTTGAAATCGTTGCTGCAGAAGCATACGGCGAATACCATGATCAAATGGTTCAGGAAGTACCAATGGAAGCGTTTGAAGGCGTGGATAAAGTTGAGCCGGGCATGGCTTTCCACGCGGAATCTCCGGACGGTCATCCGATTCAGATTATCGTGACTGAAGTTGAAGGTGATAAAGTTACGGTCGATGGTAACCATCCGTTGGCAGGTAAAGACCTTGTTTTTGATGTGACTGTTAAAGATGTACGTGATGCTACCGCAGATGAACTGGAGCACGGCCACGTTCACGGACCAGGTTGTAACCATTAATACACCTTGTAAGCGGATTTTCTAAGGAGAACTCATTGTCGAACTCAGGAATTGCAGCTGTTTTAAGTTTAATTATTCCGGGCGTTGGTCAAATATATAATGGCCATTTTTGGCGTGCTTTATTTTGGTTGATTATCACACCGGGGTTATGGATAGGCACGGGCGGCTTTTTAGGTTGGGTTTGTCATTTGATTTCTGCTTATACGGCTTATAATAAAGCCGAAGAGAAATCCCAGTCAGGGTCCCAAAGCGGTTAACTGTTTTGGAACGTATTAAAAAGGCACTTAATTCTCGATTAAGTGCCTTTTTTGTATCTGTTGAATTTAAATGCGTTTTTAAATTCTGTCTCTGTGCAGTTGAAACTTCAGGTTGGAGCTGGTGACGGTGCTTGTGCCTGTGTAAAAGAACGACAGTAACCAAATGGCCTGAACGCCAAGTATGACTTCTGGCGACCAGAGAAAAGACAAGCCGTTGATAAGGTTCGCTTCAACCACTTCCGGTGCCGGGTAGAAACTCATGAAAATGGCTGTGTAGACCACGGCGACGACCGTCATTATTTGATAAGGTGAAATCTTTTGGCCTCCACGATAGTCTGCTCTTAAGGTTTCAGAATAAAGACGCCAGAACTGAGTAAACGCCAGGGTAAACATTAAAGCAAAGAAGTAGAAGCCTTCAAGGAAGGTAAATAATCCGATCAGTCCGCACAAAACATACAATACTGACGTAATGGCCTGTATCGGCAATATTTGAATGCCGTGTAATTCGGAGGCGTAACAAGCTTTTCGTGTTTCGCCTGAAAAGGTAAAACTTAGCGGGCCAAACACTTTCTGCACCCAATTTGGCATTTCTTGCATTGGCTTACCGTAGCAACAACCGAAGCTGACGCATGCAAGGCGACCTATGCCTTCACCAAAGCTGTAAGCAATGGACATGGCTGCCATGGTCGGAATGAGTGACAACTCGCCGTATTTGGCCATAAGTAGATTGGAACCTTCGATGAATAGGGGTGCGCAAATGATGCCAACGAAGGTTGCTCCGCCAATAGTGAAGGTATGGCTTTTGCCTTCTACGATGCGGGCCACTAAACGTGCAGACGGCAGGCAAACGGCCAGCAGTGCTGCGATCACCACAGCGGATAGTGTCAAAGAGTTGCCTACCGATGCCATCATCAATATAAACAAGATAACGCCAATGGCTAGCGAGGTAGCGGTGAATACACCGTAGTAGGTCAGGTTGAGTCCAAGCCATTCACCCTGAGGGTTTTTCTTTAAAGGAATGGTTGCCAGAAACTGCCAGCGCTCCCCGGTGAGTAACTTGAACATCCATCCTTGGAAGGCCAAAAGGCTTAAACCGAGTACGAGAATAAACAATGTATTCATTTTATCTTTCTCCGTTGTACACAGGTGTCCCGATTAGTGACCGGACTGCAACGTCGGTCTCAATCAGAGGTTGGTTAAAGGCGTCATTAAAACGACTGACAGCTTGTGGATTGGATAAATTACTTACTAATTTATCATCGAACTTCATGCGATTTTTCTGGAAGATCAATACGTCGGTACTGCTGCCCGGATGATAGAGGCTTTTGGGTTGGCCTTTTTTCAAAAATAGGCCGGGCTCAACAGTGACCGGATTCAAATATTCTTTGTCGCTGTAGCACTGTTCAATTTCTCCGATCATCAGCGCGACGACTTCGATCATAGCGACTAAACCTACGTTGGTTCCGCCAGGAATGTCGGTATCTATGATGGTGACTACCCTTCGGTTTTTGGAGTAGGGCGTGACGACCTTAACGATTGCGCCAGGGTTGCAGGAGTGAAAATGGCCATCCACCTCGTAAATATCCACGACTTTGCCGCTCACCGGGGCATGATTGTAATGGTATTTATCGGGCGTCAGTCTGAAGATGGCGAAATCTCCGCCCTCAAACGCTGAAAGCCATTTATGTTGGTCGGTACCAATCATTTCTTCAAATTTGAAGAACTTATCTTTAATAAACAGTTGAGAATGGTCATTCAGAGACCCGATTAGCATGCGGGAGTCCGCCGGAGACAGGATTGCGTCTGTTTGTACTGGCTGAGGCCTGCACTCCCAGTAACGGATCTTGCGTTCAAAAATCCGCCGGGCTGTGGTGAAGGATTCCGGTGGGTCGATACATTCGGCCAGATTCAAGCCGCACTGTTTTAAAAACTTTTTATTGCCAAGCAGACGAGTCGTTAATGCCATGTCAAAGTTCAGGTGAGCCAGTAACCGTGAGCTTTGTGCGCTGGTTAAGGCTTTAAATACATTCGGTGCTTTTTCACGTGCAGAACTGTAGAGCCACTGAACGATCCGGTCGGCAAACAATGTTTCGTCGATGACATTTTCTTTTCGGTCGATATATTGATGCATTAACATGCTTGCATGAATTCCTGATTTTTTTGGTTCAAAGTATGCGCGGATAGATCGCAATCCAGATAAATGATGAGTGCGATTAACTGCCTGATTTGCTCGCTGTTTAATGTGTCTGCGGCTAGGTGTTGCTTGACTTGCTCCAGCCAGAGAGCAAGCGTCGTCTGAAGATTCAGTTGTGTTTCCAGCAGTGCGCTTTCTTCGTTGTTCAGCTGGCTGAGCTTATGGATGACGGATGCCATTGCTTCGGATAAGTGCTGAGCACGTAAATCACTGCGGTAGTACTCTTCGGCATTACGGTTAAAACGCTTTCCGGTCATTCGGATTGGATCAGGAATGCGTTCATTTTTCATGATGTCTTTAATTAAACGAGAGGAGACGGCCTGATCGCCCGTTAAGCGGGCTTCAAGGTCGTTGATGGTGTCCTGCAGGCCCATGTCAGCGATGATCTCCCGGCCTTCTGTTTGAAGAAAGCGGAGCAATGCAATTCTGTAATCCTGAAGCTTGATTACGTTGAACCCTTTGTTTCTCCGGCTTTTTTTAATCTTGTCGGCAAATTCAAGCAGCTTACCTAAAAACACATTTTTAGAGTCCTGCTTGATAGAAAATTTCTTTAGGTCGACGGCTGCTGTGAAGAAAATCTGACGTCGTTCGCTTTCTATTTCAGGTGTATCAGGAATGTCCTGGTGTGTGACCTGGCCTTCCGCGATTAATTTATAGGCAACGGCTTGAATCAGGATTTGAAGGTTGACGGCGAAGCCCATGTCATTCTCAATGCTGTGAAACAGTGAGTAGTGACGGCCTTCGAAACCGCAGTAGCCCATTTTGTTAAACTCCCGAAGCTTGAATAACAAGTACATGGACATACTTCGGTCAAAAATCCCCATTTTATCCAGGTCGTCTTTTAATAAGTCCTGATTGCCGAGTGTGCCATCCAAGGCTGCATGTTCTTCTGTGCTGAGAAGAGCAGCGGGATAGTCAATTAATCTGAAGTCAGGGACAAAGTCGCCTTTGAGTCCTAATGAGGACCTTACCGTATTATCGATCAGGTCAGGACCAAAAGGAGTAATGGGTCTGCCGATGAATTTGATTTTGGCCTTACTTTTCCATCGACGCCAAAACATTCGAAGATGGGTAAAGTCAACTTCGTGAGGAAGAAAACCCAGCACGGTTTCAGGGTGAAATTGCTCAAAATCGATACGATAAGGCGCCGCTGTGTAGGTGCCGACAAACAAAGGCAGGAAGTGTTCGGTAATTTTAATGGCCAAATCACCAAGGTATTTTTCATGGGACTCATTAAATTGGCAGTCTTGATCTTCAAGTGATGCTTGAATTTTTTTACTGCCGAGGCTGATGTGCGTGCCATTGTTCGCCAAGCTGATGTTTGAGGTATTTGGCAGCACGACCAGATTTGAGTTAATGATGCCCGCATCGCGCAATTTAGCAACAGCATTTAAATGAGAGCGGCTTAATACCTGATGGCAGAGCGCCATATAAGCGTGCTTTTCTTCGCCTTTATCCCAACCGGAAAGGCATGGACTCATGAAAAGTTCACGATAGAAGTTATCGGAAATGCAATCGTTCAGCTGCTTTTGGCGAACCGGCGGGTGCGGTGAAAAGAAGATTAATGCTTTTTGTTGAGCCTGCTCCAAACCAAAGTGTTTGTTTGCGTATTCAGTCAGTAAGTGGGTGAACAGAAATCGGTGTGAGGTTTCTCTGGAAAGCTGAAACCCCAAGCCTTTTTCGGCCTCAAGGTCGAGCACTTTAAAGGAGTGTGTTTCCGGTGACGTGTTGTCGTTTGAGAAATTATCCAATAATTCCATCCCTTTGGATCGAATTTGCTCTGGCAGCTCATACTTATCCGCCAGAATGTCGGCCAATGAAAGTTTAACGAGATAGGAGATAGGAACACGTACCCAGGGTTGCTCGTCTTGCATGAACAAAAAAGTGTTTGAGTCGCCGCGTTGTGGGCTGTCTTCTGTGGTTTTATCTGCTTTTAAATCGTTATTGAACACATGGAGACTTTGATTGTTTAGGTGTTCGAGCGGAAAACGAACCCAGCTGTTTTCCCAGATGTTGGTGTCGTTATCCAAATATTCGTTTAAACACTCTACGGCGTTGTCGGGGGTGTCGCCTGTATTAGAGCGGCGAACAACATTTGCATAGTAAGAAGAACTTCGGATGATTTTTGGGAGGTCAACGTGTTCTTTTGTGCCCATGACGGCAACCTGGAGCTCAGTTTCAGAACCGGCAGTAATGTCTTTTCCGGTGAAAGGCAAAGTTGAAATATCATTGGGGTTTATGCCTAACAATTCACAGCAAAGTTGTTCTGTGAGAGATTCAGCGTGATGAGTAAGAGGGGACTTGCCTTCATCAAATGATTGAAGGATTTCACTCTTACTGGTCGATGAATTTGTGGCTTTTTGGGACATATCTTGCCCGACTCCTGTGAACGTTTTATTAGAAGTCTATGGCGGTTATATGTATGAAATTTGACCGTTATTTGAACAAAATATTACAGTGGAAACCGGAGTTTGAATGGTTTTTTTAAGGAAAATGTAGGTTGCTCAATGAGTTAGAGCAACCTTGTGGATAGAGAGGTTATTGTAGTTTGATCAGTTTTTTGCAGGAATGATGCGCGTAGACTTAATCATATTGTCTTTGACCTGCAAAACTTCAATGTAGTAATTCTGAAGGCGCAGACTTAAATTGGCATCCGGAATGTATTCCAAATAGTCGATGATCAAACCGTTGATGGTTTTGGGACCTTCGGTGGGCAAGTTCCAGTTCAGAGACTTATTGATGTCCCGGATCGGCGCAGCACCGTCAATGATAAATGAGCCGTCATTTTGTGGCGTAATGTCTTGGTTCATGGTGGCTATGTCGGTGGTGAACTCGCCAACAATTTCTTCCAGAATATCTTCCAGGGTTACGATGCCCATGACATCACCGTATTCATCTACAACGATACCGATACGACGTTTTTCTTTCTGAAAGTTAAACATCTGGGTGTGTAACGGTGTACTTTCAGGCACAAAGTAAGGCTCGCGGGTTGCCTGCATGATCATTGACTTGGTGAGGTTATCTTCTTTTAAAAAACGGTTGATGCTGCGTAGGTGCACTAAGCCAACGACTTTATTGATGTCTGATTTATAAACCGGCAATCTTGTGTGTTGGCTGTGACTGATACGCTCGACAATTTCATCAATTTCTAGGTCAAGATCGATACCTACGATATCGTTGCGGGGCACCATGATGTCATTCACGGTGACCTTTTCCAGGTCGATAATGGAAACCAGCATATCTTTGTATTTAGGTGAAATGCGGTGACTTGACTCATACAGTACCGTTCGGAGTTCTTCTTTGCTTAGCGCGTCAGAACCGGAGCCATCGGACTTGATACCAATCATTCTAAGCAAGGATTTTGTTATCAGGTTCAATACCCAAATCACTGGATAAAGCAGCTTGAGCAGCACCGCTAAAACAAACGAAGCGGGAAATGCGATTCGTTCTGGGTGTAGTGCGGCAATGGTTTTTGGTGTGACCTCTGCAAATATCAGAACCACAATGGTCAGGGCAGTGGTCGCAATGGCGATCCCGGCGTCTCCCCAAAGCTGGACTGCAATCAGTGTGGCGATGGCTGACGCAAGAATATTGACAAAGTTGTTACCCACCAGAATGACACTGATCAGTTTGTCTGGCGATTTAAGTAGCTTTTCAGCGTTCTTAGCACCACGATTTCCGCTTTTGGCCAAATGTTTAAGGCGATAGCGGTTAAGAGACATCATCCCCGTTTCTGAGCTTGAGAAAAATGCTGAAAGAATGATAAGGAAGAATAAAAATACACTTAAAAGTGTAATCGAGTGTTCGTTCAAGGAAGGAAAGGCCTTTCAATGCTAATTTGTTGGAATTGTTGAGCAGAATAAGCCATCAGTCAAGATGAAGATGGCAATTGAAGGATCAACTCGATGACAATTTTACTGCCAAAGTAGCCGAGCAGTAACAGTGCCCAGCCGCCTAAAGTCCAGCGAATCGCTTTTTTTCCTCGCCAGCCCTGCATTTGATGTCCTAATAACAGCGTTCCAAAAACCAGCCATGCGGCTATGGATAATGTGGTTTTGTGAACAAGATGCTGTTCAAAGAGATCATCAACAAAAATTACCCCGGCGATCATTGCTCCGGTCAATAAAATGAATCCGGTCCACAGCATGTTGAATAACAAGTGCTCCATCGTTTGTAGCGGTGGTAACGCTTTGATGATGTTCCAGCTGTTATGGCGCTGTTTCAGCTTGTTGTTCAGTACCAGTAATAAGATGGCCTGTAAGGCTGCAATACTGAAAAATGCGTATGAAGTTATGGATAGGATGATGTGGGTTGCTAAACCTGCCGTCAGATGGTGAACCGTAATTTGTGTCGGTTCTGTTACCGTGACGGACCACAATAAGGCCAGCGATGCAAAAGGCGCTATGCCTATGAATAAGCTAAGTACCGGTTTTTTAAAACTGTTTAACAGCACCATTAAGCTGATGAGCGCCGCGACTAAAGAGGAAATATTATTAATGCTGATGTCAGGCCCGTTGCCTGTACGCATTTGGTAGCCACAAATAATAAAGTGCACAGCGATAGCAATGGCCAGGGCCGCATTTTGAGCCTGAATAGAAAGGCCGTTTTTGCCGTTCAGAGTTCGTAATTGAGAAACTGCTACGGAGCAATACACAAAGGAAACGGCTAGAGCTGCGATTAGCGCCAACATATCGGATTAATTTTCCTGTTATTAAAATATTCTTGCCTGAATAGATAAAACCAATAACTGCTTAGAGGTCGTTAACTCTAAAAAACTCCGCTAGTTTGTCACATATAGAATCTTTAGAGAAGTGTCCTGATAGCTTCTGAGGTGCAGAATCAGTTAGAATATGGCTAATTCTATAATTTAAGCTCGTCCTTATCTTTGCTTTAGGTCAAATCTTACTTTTATAAAGTAGGTATAAACAGTAAATACACTGTGTCTGAGCTATTTGGATGTTGTCGATTACTTGCAGGTAGAAATATTACATGTTTGAAAATTTATCCGATCGCTTAACGGACTCCCTCAAACAAATTACCGGTCAGGCCAAACTGACGGAAGAAAACATTAAAGGGACGTTACGTGAAGTGCGCTTGGCTTTATTAGAAGCCGACGTCGCATTGTTAGTGGTTAAGGCCTTTATTGGTAAAGTTAAAGAACGAGCCATTGGCCTGGATGTGTCTCAGCATCTGAACCCGGGTCAGGAATTTGTAAAGATCGTTCAAGAAGAACTTGAACTCATCATGGGTGAGGCCAACGAAGATCTGGATCTTTCGGCTCAACCTCCTGCTGTGATTATGATGGCAGGCCTTCAGGGGGCGGGTAAAACCACAACTGTAGGTAAACTTGGTAAGTTTCTAAAAGAACAGAAGAAAAAGAAAGTACTGGTAACTTCTGCTGATGTTTATCGCCCGGCGGCGATTAAACAGCTGGAAACATTAGCGACAGACCTTGAATTGGAGTTTCATCCAAGTACCGGTGATCAGGACCCGGTTTACATCGCACAAGAAGCGATCGCAGCGGCCAAGCGTAAGCAGGCAGATGTAGTCATTGTGGATACTGCGGGTCGTCTTCATATTGATGAAGAAATGATGGGCGAGATTAAGCGCCTTCATGCGGCAGTAAATCCAGTTGAAACCCTGTTTGTGGTTGATGCCATGACGGGGCAGGATGCTGCAAATACAGCAAAAGCATTCAATGATGCATTGCCACTGACCGGTGTTGTGCTGACGAAGGTTGATGGTGATGCTCGTGGTGGTGCCGCGTTATCTGTGCGTCATATTACAGGTAAACCGATTAAGTTCTTGGGTGTGGGTGAGAAAACCGATGCACTTGAGGCGTTTCACCCGGATCGTATGGCGTCGCGTATTCTTGGTATGGGCGATGTTTTGTCGCTTATCGAAGAAGCTGATCGTAAGATTGATAAGCAGAAAGCGGAAAAGTTTGCGAAGAAAATCAAGAAGGGTAAAGGGTTTAACCTGGAAGATTTCCGCGATCAGCTTCAGCAGATGAAAAACATGGGTGGCATGACCAGCCTTCTGGATAAGCTTCCTGGAATGGGGAACTTGTCGCAAATGGCTGGCGACCATCTGAATGAGAAAATGTTTGTTCAGATGGAATCGATCATTAATTCGATGACGCCTCATGAACGCCGTTTCCCGGATGTGATTAATAATTCGCGCAAAAAACGAATTGCGGCGGGTTCAGGTACAAACTTGCAGGATATTAATCGTCTTCTTAAACAGCATAAGCAAATGCAAAAGATGATGAAGAAGTTCAGTAAGAAAGGTGCAGTAGCCAACATGATGCGTGGCATGGGCGGCATGTTTGGCGGCGGCGGTCCAGGAGGAATGGGTGGCCCTGGTGGCATGGGCGGTATGGGTGGCCCAGGCGGTTTGCCTCCGAAATTCTAATCGCCGTTTGAGTGATGGTTCTTCAAAGCCGCTGTTTATCAGCGGCTTTGTCGTTTCTAAATGTTGAAATACCGGTATCTTTTATTGTTTTAGTCGCGTAGAATGTGCGCTCTTAATTTACCGGACTTTTCGGGTTTTGCTGACCTGGATTGTCTTAACACTAACGGTAGGTGATCTCAAAACCTGCCCGCAGATAAAGGATCGAAACCTTATGGTAGTAATTCGATTAGCACGTAGCGGTTCAAAAAAACGCCCTTTCTATCACATTTCAGTAGCTGACTCACGTAATGCACGTGACGGTCGCTTTATCGAGCGGGTAGGGTTCTTTAATCCCGTCGCTCGTGGTCAGGAAGAGCGTCTACGCATCGATTCTGAGCGTGTTGAATACTGGGTTGGTAAAGGTGCTCAGCTTTCTGATCGCGTTGCAAAGCTAGTTAAAGATTCAGCTAAATAAGTTGGGTTTTTTGTACTTCGGTATCGGGTTGGCTGATTATTAAATATGGCAAGTAGTTCTGATAAAACCGTTACGCTGGGGAAAATAACTGGCGTATTTGGGGTGAAAGGTTGGGTAAAAGTTTATTCTTATACCGAACCAATGGAAGGCATATTTGATTATCAACCGTGGTATCTCGACTCCAATGGTAAAAAAATTACGGTTGAAGTCGAAAAGTGTCAGCGTCATGGCAAGGGTATGATTGCTAAGCTGGCAAAATGCGATGATCGAGATCAGGCAGCAACGTTCTCTGGAAGCTTAATTAAAGTGACTGGCGATGAACTACCTGAGCTTGACGATGGGGATTACTACTGGCATCAGCTTGAAAACCTAAAGGTGATCAGTGTTGCAGTAGAGGGCGAGCCCGTGCTTTTAGGAAAGGTAGCTTACCTGACTGAAACCGGCTCAAACGATATTCTCGTTGTTAAATCTTGTTCTGGAAGTATTGATAAACAAGAACGTTTGGTTCCGTATTTACCGGATCTGTATGTTCTTAATGTTGATCTTGAAGAACAGACGATTACCGTAGACTGGGACCCAGAGTTTTAATCTGTAAAAGGGTTGTTTGATGGAAAACACGTGGATTGGAGTTATATCTCTGTTTCCGGAAATGTTTTCTGCTGTTACAGAACATGGGGTCACCAGAAGGGCATGTGAAAAAGGCTTGTTGCAAGTCGAAACATGGAATCCAAGGGATTTCACGCATGACCGACACAGAACAGTAGATGACCGTCCTTATGGTGGTGGCCCAGGCATGTTGATGAAGGTTCAGCCTTTACAGGATGCAATCCAGGCAGCAAAACAAGCGGCTGGTGAGGGTGCTAAGGTCATTTATATGTCGCCACAAGGGCGTACCTTGGACCAAGAGGGTGTTAAATACCTCGCGTCCCAAAAACGATTAATCATCGTAGCGGGTCGTTATGAAGGCATTGACGAGCGGGTAATACAAACCGAGGTTGATGAGGAATGGTCTATTGGTGATTACGTGTTGAGTGGTGGTGAACTGGCGGCAATGGTGATGATTGATTCGGTTACACGAATGATTCCCGGAGCGCTTGGTCATGAGATGTCGGCAGAAGAAGATTCATTTGCAGCAGGGTTATTGGATTGCCCACACTATACCAGACCTGAACAGATCAATGATCTGACCGTACCGGATGTATTGCTTAGCGGAAATCATGAAGCCATCCGCAAGTGGCGATTGAAACAGTCACTTGGCAGGACTTGGCAAAGGCGGCCTGAGTTACTAAGCCAGATAGAACTGGATAAAGAACAAAAGGCGTTATTAGAAGAGTTTGTACGCGAGTCGGAATAGCCGGCAGCGATAAGATAGGAGTTATGTCATGAGTGGCAAGAACCCAATTATTCAGCAGATTGAAAATGAGCAAATGGGCAAAGAACTTCCAGAGTTCGGCCCTGGTGATACTGTAATTGTACAGGTTAAAGTTAAAGAAGGTACTCGTGAGCGTCTTCAGGCTTATGAAGGTGTTGTAATCGGTAAGCGTAACCGTGGTTTGAACTCTGCGTTTACTGTTCGCAAGATTTCTCATGGTGTTGGCGTTGAGCGTACTTTCCAGACTTACAGCCCGCTAGTAGACAGCGTAGAAGTTAAGCGTCGTGGTGTTGTTCGCCAGGCTAAGCTTTACTACTTGCGTGAGCTTACTGGTAAGGCTGCACGTATTAAAGAGAAAGTATAATTACTCTTTTTTACGTTGCTCTCAAGGCAATCTCTGTTTAGAGTTTGCCTTGAAATCAGAAAAAAGGCAGTCTTTGGACTGTCTTTTTTTATGTCTGGTATTTAGTGATGTCGACGGATGGGTCTTTATGAATGAAGTGAATGAACAGCTGATTTCAACCTACTTGGATTCGCTATGGCTGGAAAAAGGCTTGAGTGATAACTCATTGGATGCTTATCGGCGAGATTTAAAGGGTTTGGCCGTTTTTGTTGAAAAACTCGATAAAACCTTGTTGCAGGCAGATAGGATTGACTTGATGGATTACCTGGGCGCAAGAATGCGCGGGGGCTATAAGGCCCGGTCTTCGGCAAGAATGATGTCTTGTTTGCGCAGTTTTTATCGTTATTTGATTCGCGAAAATAAAGTCTCTGAAGATCCGACTCAAAACCTCGACAGTCCTAAGTTAGGCCGACCTATTCCAGATTCACTGACAGAACAAGAGGTGGATTCGCTGCTTGAGACCCCAGACATTAAGACCCCGCTCGGAATGAGGGACAGAGCCATGTTGGAAGTGCTTTATGCGACGGGTCTCAGGGTTTCCGAACTGGTGGGGTTGCGACTGGAGCAAGTGAATCTTCGCCAGGGGCTGGTTCGTATTATGGGGAAGGGCAATAAAGAGCGGCTGGTGCCTTTAGGGGAGGAGTCGATGGACTGGATTGAACGTTACCTAAAAGAAGCTCGTGCTGATTTGCTACCTGACCTTTCCGAGACGATTGTCTTTCCTAGCCAGCAAGGGCGCCCCATGACACGTCAGACGTTTTGGCACCGAATTAAAAAACACGCCTTTGAAGCCGGAATTACCAAGCACTTATCGCCTCATACATTGCGCCACGCTTTTGCAACACACTTATTAAATCACGGAGCGGATTTACGAGTGGTGCAAATGTTGTTGGGGCACAGTGATTTATCGACCACTCAAATATATACTCATGTGGCCAGACAGCGTTTAAATCAACTGCATCAGGATCACCATCCGAGAGGCTAAAAAAGGTTTTTATGGACGGAACTATTACTTAAAGCTTGAGTCTGATACGGTATTGATAATCATATAATGAAACGAGAAATATAAAGCCAATGTTTAAACATTCCTACACTAAATGGTGTTCCGCACTCGTTATGATGTGTGCCGGCGCTGTTAACGCAGATAATACTGATATTACTGCGAAGCTTAAAAAAGCCATTCCGCAGGCAGAAATTGCTTCCATTGCTGAAAGTCCGGTTCCTGGTCTTTATGCTGTTGAGGTGGTTGGTAATGGTATCGTTTATATGCCAGAAGACGGGTCACACTTTATTGCGGGTGACTTGTATCGAATTGAAGCCAGCGGTTTAGCGAATGTCACCGAAGAGCAAATGAACGGTGTGCGCGCTAAGGCACTTTTGGCGGTAGATAAGAAAGACATGATCAGCTTTCCTGCAAAGGGTAAAGAAAAGGCCAACTTAACAGTATTCACCGATATTGATTGTGGCTATTGCCGTAAGTTTCATAATGAAATCCCTAAGTTGAATGAGCTGGGTATTTCTGTCAGTTACATGGCTTTTCCGAGAGCAGGTGTGGGTTCAAACTCATTTGAAAAATATGTATCGGTTTGGTGTGCGGATGATCAGCAAACTTCGATGAGCAAGGCTAAAAATAACCAGCCTGTTGCTCCGAAAACCTGTACTAACCCGGTTCAGGATCAATACATGTTGGGACGACAAGTTGGGGTCAACTCTACGCCTAATTTAGTGCTTGAATCAGGTGAATTAATTCGCGGCTATGTGCCTGCTACCCAGCTAGCAAAGCGTTTGGGTATCAATTAGTAATTCTAAATTTGTGTTGAAGAGGTCGACCATTGGTCGGCCTTTTCTGTTTCTAAGCTAGTCTCTTTTATTTTATGACTGCTGGTCATAAAGTGACGACTGGTCATTTTATTATTGTTTCTAATCCGTTATCCTGCTGTTCAGTTTGGGTTAATGTTGAATATTTATGATAGAAACAATGTCGGATACCAACCTGTCCAGAAAAGAGCGGGAGTTTCAGCGGCGGGAGCAGGACATTTTGTCTGCTGCTATTGCCTTATTTGGAGAGGAAGGCTGGGAAAACGTCACCGTTGCACAGATTGCTGCGAGTGCAGAAATTGGCAAAGGCACTGTTTATAAGCATTTTGCCTCCAAAGAAGATATTTATGCTCGACTGTCATTGGATTTTCATTACCAGCTAATGACCATATATCAACAAATCAGCCTTGAGTTGAACAGTCTCGATTTCATGAAAGAAGCGATCTATCAATCTTTCAGGTTTTATCGTGAAAACCAGATTTGTGGAAAACTCAGTGAGTTTTGCAAGAGGAAGGATTTTAAAGAACGTATCTCGGAATCGCTTTCTCTTGAGTATCAAGATTTGGATCAGAAGTTTGAAGCTTTTTTCGGGGTGATACTTGAAAAAGGAATTCAGGAGGGTGTCATTGATGACAGACCCATCATGCACTTAATGATAGGTATGGAAGCAACGTTTGAAGGCGCGATATCAATGATGACAAATGACTCTTATACCGACTTTTCCGAGCTGGATGAAGAGACGTTTGTGGATGTGGTTACTGGTTTCATGGTGTCGGCTTTGGCAAAGCGATGAATCATTATCGGGGGATGATGGCTCAATCGGATCACCATAAACAGTGGCTGGAAAGCAGTAAGGAAATACACAGTAAAAGTGTACAAGGATAAAAGACACGTATGTGTCGTACTATAAAAATCGGTGGGAATTATGAATAAATCAATGTTGGTCGCGATCTTCCTTTCGTTGGGATTGCTTGCATGGGTGCTGTCTGGTTCGGATCAAACGTCAGGTGAAACACAGCAATTTACTGAAGAAATTCAACCAATGAAAGTGCAGGTGACGGCCTCTGAAGCCAAAGAAGTTGATATCCAAATTCTCTTTCAAGGGGAATTGCTGCCTGCCCGGGAAGTGACGCTCAGAGCTGAAACGGATGGTCGAATTGAGTCCATTATCGTAGACAAAGCGCAAGGCGTTACACGCGACCAACTCATTCTTAAGTTGGCGTTGGATGATCGGTCGGCTCGTTTAGCCGGAGCAAAAGCAGAATTAATCAAGGCTGAGAGTGATTTGGATTCCAACCGAAAGCTCTTCAAGCGAGGTTTATTATCCGCAAGTCAGTTAAAACAGGATGAGGCCGAATATGCTACTGCCCAAGCGCAGGTAAGCCAGATCAATAATGAAATTCGCAACACTCAAATTAAAGCTCCGTTTGACAGCATCGTCGATGACCGCTTCGTTGAAATCGGTGACTTCGTAAGAGAAGGCGACGCTTTGGTTCGTGTTCTGGATACCAATAAACTGAAAGTGGTGGGCTGGGTGCCTCAACAAAAAGCCAGTGATCTGGAGTTAGGACAGTCGGTCAGTACCGAGCTGGTCAACGGCTTGAAGTTAACGGGTACAGTGAAGTACGTGGCTCCAAGAGCCAACACTGAAACCAGAGCCTTTAAGGTGGAAGTGGAAATTATTCCAGAAAAGAAAGTGAAGTTGCTGGGTTCCAGTGTCAGTTCGAAAATCGTAACTCAAAGACAAAAAGCGCATTTTTTATCGCCTGCTGTGATCAGCCTCGACTCGAACGGCGACTTGTTGGTAAAAGTTGTTAATCAGCAAAATCAAGTGGAGTCTTATCCGGTTGAAGTAGTACAAAGTGAGTCTTCCGGCGTGTGGCTCACCGGATTACCAGACAGTGCCAACGTAATTACCATGGGCCAGGGGTTTGTGTTGGATAACCAAGTGGTTGTGCCAACGGTTGTCAAGCCGGACGCTGAAGTGACTCACACAAAATCTGAGTCTGTGAAACACGAGGCTTGATGATGGGAAAAATAATAGAGTTTGCCTTACAAAAAAATCGGTCCGTGTTGGTTGTTTTTGCGTTCCTGTTAGTCAGTGGTTATGTGGCGTTGACCAGCATGCCAAAAGAGTCAGAGCCGGATGTTGCTGTACCTTTTATTTATGTTTCCATGGTGTATGACGGCATCTCTCCTGAAGATGCCGAACGTTTACTTGTCCGCCCAATGGAATCTGAATTAAAAAGCATCGAAGGCGTAAAGGAAATGAGCTCCGTAGCCAGTGAAAGCCATGCCTCTGTCACGCTGGAGTTTGATGCCGGTTTTGATAGTAAAACCGCCTTACAGGACGTCAGAGAAAAAGTAGATCTGGCGAAACCTGAATTACCGGAAGGGGCTGAAGAGCCAGAAGTTCACGAAGTGAATGTGGCCTTGTTCCCTGTGATGTCGATAGGTTTGTCCGGGCCGGTGCCTGAACGTCAACTGATGATGATTGCCCGTGATCTGCGGGATGATATTGAGGCGTTAAGTGGTGTTTTGGAGGTTGAAGTCGGCGGTGATCGTGAAGAGATTCTTGAGCTAACCGTCGATCCTGTGATTCTGGAAACCTACAACGTCAGTTTGGAAGAAGCGCTGAACGTCGTTGGAAGAAATAACCAGCTAGTCGCTGCGGGAGCACTTGATACCGGCCACGGTCGTATGGTCATCAAGGTACCAGGCGTGATTGAAGACCCATATGACTTACTTGATTTGCCTGTGAAAATGTATCAAGGGAATGTCGTTAAGTTTGGCGATGTTGCTCAGGTTCGTCGTACATTCAAGGACCCGGAAGGGTTTGCTCGGGTCAACGGTCAACCGGCTTTTGCGCTGGAAGTGAAAAAACGAATTGGCTCCAACATCATCGGTACTCTGGATGAAGTTCGTGCTTTGATTGCGGAAAAGCGTGAATTCTGGCCTGCCGAATTGGAAGTTTCTTATATTCTGGATAAATCCGAACAGATTGAAGAAATGCTGACGGATTTATTCAATAACGTACTCAGTGCCATCGTGCTGGTCATGATCGTGATCATCGCAGCGATGGGCTTCCGGTCTTCATTAATTGTAGGGATTGTGATTCCGGGTTCGTTCTTAGCCGGTCTTTGGGTGTTGGATTCGATGTCCTATACCTTGAATATTGTTGTGCTTTTCAGTTTGATTCTTGTGGTCGGCATGTTGGTGGATGGTGCCATTGTGGTCGCCGAGCTTGCGGATCGTAAGATGAAGGAGGGCGAATCACCAAAGAGCGCGTTTGCTGCGGCCGCAACCCGCATGGCTTGGCCTGTGATTGCATCAACAGCCACCACTTTGGCGGTGTTTTTCCCGTTATTGGCTTGGCCTGGCGTGATGGGGCAGTTTATGAAATATCTGCCCGTGACTGTCATTGTGTGTCTGATCGCTTCAACGTTTATGGCGCTGATTTTCTTGCCCGTCATTGGTGCAGCGATCAGCCGAAAACGTAAATCAGAGACACCGTTTGTAGAGCCTGCTCCGTCTTTTGTGACCAAAGTCTACGGGAGTTTGCTTGGGAAACTGTTGAAGATGCCAGGCCAGTTTTTAATATTGGTGCTTATCTTGGTGGTTGCTGCCTATGGTGCTTACGGTAAATTTGGCAAGGGCACCGAATTCTTTCCTGATGTTGAACCTGATTCGGCTCAGATACTTGTTCGGGCCAGAGGAGATTTGTCGATCTATGAAAAAGACAAGCTGGTTAAACAGGTTGAAGAGCGCATCGTTGGCATGGAGGAGTTAGAAAACGTTTATGCTCGTTCATTCAATCAGGGGGCGAATGAAATGCCGGATGATACCGTCGGTGCCATTCAGTTCAGGTTTATTGACTGGAAACGCCGCCTTCCTGCCTCTCAGATTCTGGATAAAATGAAGGAAAGAACGGCGGACATCGCAGGAGTCATGTTGGAGTTTCGTAAACAAGACGACGGCCCTTCCGGTGGTAAGCCGATTAAGCTGCAGGTCTCAGGTTGGTATAACGACAGTATTTTTGAAACGGTGGATAAAATTACCGCTGCGTTGAACTCAATAGATGGCGTGAAAGACGTTGAAGATAATCGGCCCCTGCCTGGGATTGATTGGCAGTTGACGCTTGATAGGGAGTTGGCGGCTCAGAATGGTGCGGATGTCACGGTCACGGGGTCTGCCGTTCAGCTGGTGACGACAGGCATCAAGGTTGCGGGCTATCGGCCGGATGACAGCGATGAAGAGCTTGATATTCGGGTTCGCTATCCGTTGGAGGCTCGGAACCTGGAGCAGTTTGAACGGATTCGTCTGAAGACGGAGCAGGGCATGGTTTCATTGGGTAATTTCATTACCTTGGAACCAGACCCTAAAGTCAGCAATTTAAAACGCGTTGATAGTCGACGTGCCATTACCGTTCAGGCGGATGTGTTTGAGGGCGTTTTGGTCAGCGATAAACTGAAAGAGCTTCAACAGCTGTTGGAAAAGGAGACATTTCCTGCGGATGTTCGTTTGCGCTTTAAAGGTGAAGACGAAGATGCCAAAGAAACAGGCGATTTCTTAGCCGGCGCCTTTGTGACGGCAGTGGTATTGATGTTGTTGATTCTGGTGACACAGTTCAACAGCTTCTATCAGAGTATTTTGGTATTGAGTGCCATTGTTTTGTCTTCTGCCGGGGTTGTGCTTGGATTGTTGGTCACAAATCAGCCGTTTGGCATTGTAATGTGTGGCCTGGGTATCATTGCGTTGGCCGGGATTGTGGTGAATAACAATATTGTTCTGATTGATACCTATAACCAGCTCAAGGCAACGGGCCTATCGGCTTATGATGCTGCGCTTGAAACCGGTATGTTGAGGTTGCGTCCCGTATTTCTGACGGCCTTCACTACTGTATTGGGTTTGATTCCAATGGTGATGTCGATGAATATTGATTTAATCAATCGAGTTGTGAATTTCGGCGCGCCATCGACTCAGTGGTGGACTCAGTTAGCCAGTTCCATCGCGGGAGGGTTGTCCTTTGCGACGATTCTAACCTTGTTATTAACGCCGTGTTTGTTGGTGCTTGGGGATAATGCCGGGAAATTCTTTTCTAGAAACAAGCCTAAAGCCCATGTTTCGAACGGCCCCAATGACGAAATGCACAAACCTCACAAAGAAAGAAGGCGTTTAATGGAATCTTCCAATTAAAAAAGCTACAAATGTATACAGAGCCTCAGGGCTCTGTTTTTGTTTTGGCGGCAGTCAATTAATGGCGTCGTTCAAAAATTTTTAAGATTTCTTAAAAGGATGCTTTTATGAACATCAGGCCTCTTGCTTTTGGCTGTTTGATTGTTGGCACGATATTAACCGGCTCTGTGTTTGCTTCGATGAATGAAGCGAGAGATCCGGAAGCTGCGACGGGGATAAATCAGAAAACAGTCGTTACAAGTCATAACTATATGGTGTCCGCAGCAAACCCTTATGCGGTTGAGGCGGGGTACCGGGTTCTGAAAGAAGGCGGCAGTGCGGTGGATGCAGCCATCGCTGTGCAAATGGTGCTAACCCTGGTGGAGCCTCAGTCTTCTGGGATCGGTGGTGGCGCGTTTATGCTGCATTGGGACGCAGGGAAAAACAAAATCACCAGTTGGGATGGTCGAGAGACGGCCCCTGCGGCAGCGACTGGGGATTTGTTTGTCGGGGACGATGGCAAATTAATGAGCTGGTGGGATGCGTTGGCGGGTGGCCGTTCTGTCGGGGCACCAGGTGTGATCGCTGCACTTTATATGGCGCATCAGCAACAAGGGAAATTGCCCTGGAATTCTTTGTTTAAAGAGGCCATTGAGCTTTCAGAAAAAGGGTTCATTGTTTCTGAAAGGTTGCACCAGCTTATAGCCAAAAAAACCAACCCTTCGTTGGGGCATTATGCTGCAGCAAATGAGTATTTCTTTCCAGGTGGTAAGCCACTTGAAACTGGAAGTCTTCGAAAAAATCCTGATCTTGCTAATACATTTAAATTAATTGCGGAGAAGGGGCCGAAGGCGTTTTATGAAGGAGCTATCGCCAAAGACATTGTCAGTGCGGTGCAAGGTGCGAAAGACAATCCCGGTTTGTTGACCGAAACCGATTTGAAAGCCTATCAGGCTAAAGAACGAATTCCAGTGTGTGCGCCGTATCGCCAATATACCGTTTGCGGTATGGAACCGCCGACATCGGGTGGCATCACTGTGCTGCAAATTCTTTCATTGTTAGAACCATTCAAAGTACATACTTTGGCGCCTATGTCACAAGAGTTCGTTCATCTTTTTACGCAAGCGACTCGCTTGGCTTTTGCTGATCGGGATTTGTACATCGCGGACAGTGATTTTGTTGACGTGCCTGTGAATGCGCTGCTCGATCAACAGTATTTGCAACAACGATCCAAGTTAATTGATGGTACAAAGGACATGGGGTCGGCCAAAGCGGGAAATCTTCCCGGGGCATTGGCATTCAGTGAGGGGGATACACTGGCGCAACCCTCCACCTCTCACATATCAATCGTGGACGCGCAAGGAAATGCGGTATCAATGACCACAAGTATTGAGATGGCTTTTGGTTCGACGTTGATGGTTCGTGGTTTTTTGCTGAACAATCAGCTGACTGACTTTTCATTTCAGAAAGAGAAAGCAGGGAAGCCCGTGGCAAACCGTGTAGAAGGCAAAAAACGTCCTCGCAGCTCCATGGCGCCAATGATGGTGTTTGATGAGCGTAATAAGCTGAAAGTGGTCTTGGGTTCGCCGGGCGGCAGCCGCATTATCAATTACGTTGCTAAGGCATTGATTGGTGTGCTGGACTGGAATTTAAATATTCAAAAGGCCATTGATTTACCCAATATTTCTAACCGCAATGGTGATACTGATCTGGAGTTGGGAACGGAGGCAACTTCTCTTAAAACAGCGCTTGAAGCTAAAGGCCATACTGTCAAGGTCAGGGAGTTAAACAGCGGCCTACATGGTATTGTAATTACCGAGGGTGGATTGCAAGGCGGCGCGGATTCACGCCGCGAAGGCATAGTGTTAGGGGAGTAAATCTCGGTCGGAACTTGCCCGTCTTGACCGCTTCTCATAAATCTCGGTGTTCACAAAACCACGGAACCATTTATGAAGCGGGTCTTGGTGCATTCGGGCATGCCAGAACATGGAGATTTCAAAACCTGGTATGTCAAAAGGGGCTTCTACTGTGGTGAAGCGGGCCGAATCGACGTAACGACGAACAAAATGCCGAGGCAGGAGAATGACAAAATCGGTATTGGCGATGATTTCCAGCGCGGCGAAAAAGTGCGGCACTTTAACTGCTACTTGTCTTTCGTAGCCCTGCTTGGCAAGCAGGATGTCGACGGTGCTTTTTCCTTCGCCTGAGGGACTGATCACTACGTGCTTGAGACTCAGGTAATCTCCGAAACTGAAATGCTCTTTTTTAGGGTGATCCTTCCGGATCACACAAACAAAATCGTCACTGGCCAAAATCTTTTGGAAGATATCCGGTGGTGGCTGCTTGGCACCACCGATGATCAGATCCACGTTGTTTTCTTCCAGTTCGGTCAACAAGTTCGAGCGCCAATCCACCGCGATTAAACGAATGCCTGGGGCGGTCTGAGTTAATACCGGTGTGAGTCTTGGTAATAAAGTATGTGTGCCGTAATCTGTAGTAGCAATTCGTATGGTGCCTGTGGCTGTTTCCGGGTTAAAGGCTTCCGGCTCAATCAATGACTCTATCTGGTTTAATATTTGGGTCAGCGGCTCATACAGTCGTTCAGCTTTGGCTGTTCTCGCCAAGTGTTTACCGGATTTTACCAGTAAGGGGTCATCAAATTGGTCTCTGAGTTTGGCAAGTGTTCGGCTTACCGCTGATTGCGTCAGGTTCAATTGCTCGGCTGCGTGAGTAACGTGTTTTTCGTCCAACAGCACCTTTAGGGTCACAAGGGTATTCAGGTCAATTTTTCTGAGGCTATGCATCGGTGTGTCTGATCCAGTTGGCTGTAATGAATGGATAATACCAAATATACATGATTTGAAATCATGATTGTTATAAATGCGATGAATTTCACTTATGTTTTGAAAATCGCGACAATGCCTGCTATTCAACCGAGGAGTAAGCAGTATGAGTCAAAATTATGAAGCCCTGTATGACAAGCACATTGAAGTTCGCTGGGCGGACTGCGATGCGAATCAACATATGAGACACAGTGCGTATTCTGACTTTTGTGCACATACCCGTATCGGTTTTTTAGATCAAATAGGTATGACAGCAAAGTGGTTTAAAGAGCAGGGCATCGGGCCTGTTTTGTTTAAAGAAGAAACGGAGTATTTTCGTGAAACTTTTCTAGGTGAAGTACTTCGGGTGACGGTAGAGACCGGCGAGCCGACAGGGTCGAAAAAATCGGTTCGTATTGTGAATAAAGTGTACAAGCCCAATGGCGATTTGGCTGCTCAGCATCAGGTCGTTGTTGGCTGGATGGATATGAATCTTCGTAAAGTGGTTGAGCTGCCTGAAAAAATTCAGCAGTTATATCATATTGAATTGCCTGTCGAGGCATAAATCAGGTTCTGCCTTTAAACGCTATGGCTGGTGAAGGCAACTCTAAATTCTCATTTGGCTCTTTTGCTAAAGACTTGCAAGTTACGTAGCTGAATAGAGAGTGTCTCTGGAAGAGATAATATCTCTTTGTTCGTCTTTGGCCCGTTTACGGGCCTTTTTTCTGCTGATTTCTGTCCGTTTAGCCACCAAGAAGCGGTCAAACCCTATCCATTTTTATGGCGTTTCATGTAGAATAGCGCCCCTTATCTATTCAGAAAATAATAAACGGAGTAGCGTTTTGAAACCGGTCAAAGTAGGTATTTGTGGTTTAGGCACCGTGGGGAGCGGTACTTTCAATATTTTAAAACGTAACGCCGATAGAATTACCGGCCGCTTAGGTCGAGACGTAATTGTTACACAGGTGGGTGCGCGTCGTGATAACCCAGCTTGTGATTTGGCCGGTGTGGATGTAACCAGAGACATTTTTGAAGTCGCCAGGAATCCAGACGTTGATGTGGTTGTTGAGTTGATCGGCGGCTACGAAGTGGCAAAAGAATTGGTGTTAATGGCCATTGAAAACGGCAAGCACGTAGTGACCGCGAATAAAGCTTTGATTGCCGTTCATGGCAATGAAATTTTTGCGGCAGCAGAAGCTAAGGGCGTTAGCGTTGCTTATGAAGCTGCTGTGGCTGGTGGCATTCCAATCATTAAGGCCATACGTGAAGGTCTGTCTGCTAATCGTATTGATCACTTGTCCGGTATTATTAATGGTACGGGCAACTTCATTTTGACTGAAATGAGCCAGAAAGGTCGCGATTTTGCGGATGTATTGAAAGAAGCACAAGAGCTTGGCTACGCCGAAGCCGATCCAACCTTTGATGTGGAAGGCATTGACGCTGCACACAAGCTGACCATTCTGTCTTCCATTGCGTTTGGTGTGCCGCTTCAGTTTGAAAAAGCGTATACCGAAGGCATCAGCAAAGTGACGCCGGAAGACGTCAAGTTCGCGGAAGAGCTTGGCTATCGTATTAAACACTTGGGTATTTCTAAGTTGACCGAAAAAGGTGTTGAGCTTCGTGTTCACCCGACCTTAATTCATGAGTCACAGTTGATTGCTAAAGTGGATGGCGTAATGAATGCCGTTGCAGTTCACGGTGATGCCGTGGGTGATACCATGTATTACGGCCCTGGTGCCGGTTCAGAACCTACAGCTTCAGCAGTGATTGCCGATTTAGTGGATCTGGCTCGTACTTTTGATGCCGGCAACAATGCGCGTGCGGCTCACTTAGGGTTCCAGGCGGACAGTGTGTCTGATTTGGGTGTGTTGCCCGTTGAAGAAATCGAAACGTCTTACTATTTGCGTATGCAGGTCGAAGACGAAACAGGTGTGATGGCGAAGATTACTCAAATCTTGAGTGCTCGCGGTGTTAGCATCGAGGCTATGGTGCAGAAAGAAGCAAAAGCTGAGTCCAAAGCGACGGTCGTGCTTCTTACTCACGAAGTAAAAGAGCAGTTAATGAACGACGCCATTGCTGAGATCGAAGCTTTGTCCGATGTGGATGGCGATGTAACACGTATTCGTGCTGAGCATTCAGAATAAGCTCGGCAATTTAAGAATTTAATTTTTTATTAGGTTTTAGAACATCATGGCGATGAAATATATCTCTACTCGTGGCAATGCGCCAGAGTTAACGTTTGAAGAAGTGTTGCTGACCGGTCTTGCGTCTGATGGCGGTTTGTACGTTCCGAAAGAAGTGCCACAGTTCAGCAAGGAAGAAATTGAATCCTGGCGTGACCTTTCTTACACAGAGCTTGCTCATAAGGTGATATACCCTTTTGTTGAAGGCAGCGTCGACAGTGACTCTTTAAAAACCATGCTGGAAGAGGTGTATGGTGGTTTTGGTCACAAGGCGGTTGCACCCGTTCAGCAGATTGATCATAACGAATACGTACTTGAGCTGTTCCACGGCCCTACCTTGGCGTTCAAAGACTTTGCTCTTCAAATGCTTGGTCGCCTGTTGGATTATGTGCTTGAGCGTCGCCATGAAAAAGTTGTGATCATGGGGGCAACGTCGGGTGATACTGGCTCTGCTGCGATTGAAGGCACCAAAGCCTGTAAGAATGTGGATATCTTCATTCTGCATCCAAACGGCAAGGTTTCAGAAGTTCAGCGTCGTCAGATGACAACGGTGAAGGGCGATAACATTTATAACATCGCCATTGAAGGAAACTTCGATCAGGCACAGGACATGGTGAAAGCCAGCTTCGGTGATCAGTCGTTCTTGCGTGGTGAGCGTAAGTTGGTCGCAGTAAACAGCATCAACTGGGCGCGTATCATGTCCCAGATTGTTTACTACTTCTATTCTGCGTTAAACCTTGGTGCCCCGGTTCGTCCAATGGCTTATTCTGTTCCAACCGGTAACTTCGGTGACATCTTTGCCGGTTACATGGCTAAGAAGATGGGCTTACCGATTGAGCAGTTAATCATTGCAACGAACAGCAACGATGTATTGCATCGCTTCATGAGCAAGAATCAGTACGAAGTTCATCCTTTACGGCACACTATCACGCCGTCTATGGACATTGCTGTTTCTTCAAACTTTGAGCGTTTGTTGTTTGATCTATACGACCGTGATGGCGAAGCGTTATCTGCTTTGATGGCGAAAATGAATGCCAAAGAAGAAGTGGTTTCTCTGGACGAAGATAAGCTGGCCAAAGCTCGTGAGTTGTTCGACAGCTACGCAGTGGATGAAGACACAACGGTGAAAACCATGCAGGACGTGTTTGATGAAACGGGCTACTTGCTTGATCCGCATACCGCAATTGGTGTGAAGGCGGCTCGCGAATGTCGCCGTAATACCCGTATCCCTATGATTACGTTGGGTACAGCGCATCCGGTGAAGTTTGAAGAGGCGGTTCAACGTGCAGGTTATGAAATGCCAGCTTTGCCACATCATCTAACCGACTTGATGGATCGTGAAGAACGCTTGAACGTGCTTCCGGCAGAGCTTGATAAAGTGCAGGCGTTTATTGCTGAGAATACGTTTAAGTAAGTTCTATGATGTGAGTTCTATACTTTAGTCTTAAAAAAACCGAGACCTGATCTCGGTTTTTTTATGTCTTCAGATTGTAGCAATGGTCTATTTTGTGGGCAGTGAATCTTTATAGAATTTACTTGCAATGCATTTACTTAATAACGTTCGATAATCCGCTGGATATCCCCACGCTTGTAACCGGATTTTATGACCTGATTAAAGGCTTCGATGAACGCCTGATTATCGACGTTTTTCGAAAAAGCGAGGTAATTGGGATCAAGGTCTAAACGTTTTTCCAGTACGACAAACTGATCTTTGTGCTGGGATAAAAATTCGTCGTTATCGACGATCATGTTTAATGCATGTTCACCGGGGTTAATGATTGCTGCGTCGATTCGGCCTTTCAAAAGCATACGCAACCGTTGGTTGTTGTCGTTGTCTTCTACTACTGTGAAAAATTTCTTGGCTTTTTCGTATTCCTCGCCAAAGGAGCATCCACGGCAAATGCCGATACGTTTACCTGTCAAATCTTCCTGCTTATTGAAAGCGAAACTGTTGTTTTTAGCGGTCACCAGAATGATTTCGTCGTAGTACAGAGGAACCGAGTAATTAAATAACGATAATCGTTCGTTGGTTTTGGAAATGCCTACAATGCCCTGTTGGCCGGTGAGGGAAGCCTGGTACGCTCGTTTCCAGGGAAGAAGATGAATCTGATAGTTGTAACCCGCCATACGTTGTTCTGCGTACTGCAGTATGTCAACCAAAATGCCTTTGGGTTGTTGGTTTTCTAGCCAGATTTTCGGGGGTTTGTCTGCGTTGCCGGTGATGATAATGGTGTTGGTATCGAGTGCAAATGCTGGGAATGTTAAAACAAGAAAGCAAAACAAGCACATGGCTTTCAGGTATCTGAACGTCATTTCCTTTGACCTAATTTGATAGTGATTACTGACTAAGCTAAATACGCGCGTAGTGTAACGTCAAAAAATGAATTTGTTTATCTTTTGTTGAATGGGTGTTTAAAAAAGAGTATTGGTCGATACAATTCAATTAAAATTTCGCGGGTTGGATGTAAAAGTACGGTAAACTTCTTTGTCTTTATTTTTATGGCTCATGTTTGAGGGTTTCCGGTTATGAATATTCAGCAACGTTTGATTCCAGACGTTTCTCATTCTTTGCATGGGTTCAGTCCATTGCTTCAGAGATTGCTGCTCAGCCGTGGTATTACCGAGGCTTCAGACATGGAGTTTAAACTGAATCGGTTATTGCCGCCTTCCGGGTTGAAAGGCATTGATGTGGCCGTTGAGATTGTCAGTCGGGCGGTGGTTCAAAACCAAAGAATATTGATTGTTGGTGATTTTGATGCAGATGGCGCAACCAGTACCGCGTTGAGTGTGCGATGTCTGCGGGCACTCGGAGCCAAGAGTGTAAACTATTTAGTGCCGAATCGGTTTGAATTCGGTTATGGCTTGTCCCCTGAAATCGTGCGGGCCTCTTTGGTTTTTAAGCCCGATTTAATCATCACGGTCGACAATGGCATTTCAAGTGTGGAGGGTGTGGCTGAGGCCGCGAAGCACGGTATTGCAGTGGTTGTCACCGATCATCACTTGGCGGGGAATGAGCTGCCTGATGCGGCGGCGATTGTGAACCCGAATCAACCCGGTTGTGACTTTCAAAGTAAAGCCTTAGCCGGGGTCGGGGTGGCGTTTTATGTCATGTTAGCGGTTCGTAAACAGTTAAGAGATCAGGGGTGGTTTGATCAGCAGGGAATTCGTGAACCAAATCTGGCGTCTGTGCTGGATTTAGTGGCGGTGGGTACGGTCTCGGACTTGGTTCCATTGGATGCTAATAATCGAATTTTAGTGGCCATGGGACTGGAGCGAATTCGAAACGGTAAGGCTTCCCCCGGAGTCTATGCCTTACTTCAGGTCGCGAAGCGGCTTCCGAAAAATCTGACGAGTTCGGACGTAGGCTTTGCGATCGGGCCACGAATTAATGCCGCAGGACGATTGGATGACATGTCGGAAGGCATTGAGTGTTTACTGGCAGACGACCCTTATCAGGCGTTGGAACTTGCGTCTCATCTTGATTCCCTCAATAAAGAGCGGAAAGACATCGAAGTCAGCATGAAAGATGAAGCCATTCGTTTTGTGGATTCGCTAGAGGCCCAATCCGGATTACCAAAAGGCGTGGTGGTTTATCAGAGTGATTGGCATGAAGGCGTCATTGGCATAGTAGCTTCACGCGTGAAAGAGCGATTTTACCGACCTGTGGTGGCTTTGGCGGACGCCGGCGACGGGATCAAAGGTTCGGCCAGATCCATTCCGGGTTTGCATTTAAGGGATTGCCTGGATGTGGTAGATAAACAAAATCCAGGTTTGATTCTTAAATTTGGTGGCCATGCCATGGCGGCAGGGTTAACACTCAGAAAAGACGGGGTCGGGTTGTTTACTGAAGCGTTTAATCAGGTGCTGGATACGCATTTTTCTGAAGTAAATTTTGAACAGGCGTTGATTACCGATGGTGAAATCTCAGGGCAGGAGTTGAATTTGCATACTGCCGAGCAGCTTACCATGCTGTACCCATGGGGACAGCAGTTTCCTGAGCCTTTGTTCGAAGGAGTATTTGATGTTCATCATGTGCGTTTGTTGCAAGGTAACCATGTAAAATGGACGCTGCTGACCTCGCAAGGCGAGGTGGTGGATGCGATTTATTTTAACGTGAAAGCGCCAGAGTTAATGGAGTCGGCAACTCGCGTGAAGCTGTGTTATCACTTATCGGTGAATGAGTTCAGGGACAACCGATCATTACAGTTGATGGTCAATTATGCCGAACCTGTGTAAGTTAATCAGAGCCGATTCAAAGGGAGATTAATATGAAGATTAAAACCGGAAATGCCGATTCGGCCAAAACCGTAAAAGCGGGCTGTGGTATGCGATATGACCCTGAACAATTAGGAGATCATACAGGCTTTGATTTTTCGGGAGCGGAACAATGGAAAGCTCAATTGGAAGAGAAGCTTGAGGCTCATGAGCCGATGGAAAATGTGCGCAAGAAAGGTGAGCTGAAAGAAGATAAGAGTGCAGCTGAGGATAACTTGAAATAAATTCTGACAGTCCTTGGAGCCAGAATTTATTCCGAAGTGAAAGTTAAAAAGAATTAATAACCGCGAGTGCTATTTCAGGCAGCTCAAGTCTCGTTTGCGGTCTGACTTTTTACCATATACGCAGGCGGCGTTCGCTTGATCTGCAGTTACTGCCTCTTCTGAGAGGGGAATGTTTGCCATTGATGCACTTGAAAATGCAGATAAAATGATGGCAAGTACGCTTGATGTAATGACTTTCATGGTTTCGCTCCACTAAGTTTATAAAAGCTTTATATATTTATGCTCAGGTTTTCTTTAAATTCTAAAAAGCTGTGGCTAAGCGATTGAACTGAATGAGCTCTGAAATTTCTTGTGCGAACTTGTCTGAGCTTAATTTTGCCAACAGTTCGAACGAGGATTGATAGCTGACAGGGCCTCCGTTTGAGGTGATAACCCCATCATCTACAACCACATTTTGGTTGTACTGCACCTTGATCGCCGGATAGGCTTTAGCAAGGCCCTTTTCTCCGCCCGCCCAAGTGGTTGCTTTTTTCCCGTTGAGTACGCCGGCTTCGCCAAGAAGCATGGCTCCTGAGCAGTTGCTTGCCATCCAGGATGCTTTTTTGCGCTGGTTTTTGATGTAGCTGATCAGATCTTTATTTTCGACCCATTGATCCATGCTGTAAGAACTGGCAACAATTAATACGTCCAGCTTCAGGTTATCGTAAATGGTGCTGTCCGCTACGATTGTCAAACCTTCCTCTGAGGTAATGGTTTTGTTTTTAGTTGCTGAAATAACCACGACTTCGTAATCTGAAAACCACGCTTTCTTACTGGCTGCTCCAAATACCTCAATGGGCGCGGTCACATCGCTGGTGAGCACGCCATCAAAGACGATGATTCCAATTTTGGAGTCTGCCGCGTGAGCGTTCATCCCGGTCAGCATCAGGCAGAAGGTCATGATCAGACCTGTTAACGTTGATCTAAGTGAATGTTTGGAAAGTGCATACTTCATTGGTTTTTCCTTCTAAGGTTAAAAAACTGGTTCGATCATGCTGGCTTTTTCAGGCCTTAATTGGGTTGATCAGATGGGGTTATCTTATGACATGATGGATCTATTAAAAGATCCACTTATTGCTTTCTGATAGGAACCACTTTATGGCCTCTAATCGCACCGGAGTTTCTTAGCGTTTTCAGTTTGATGCCTTGGTGATTACCCCATATTCTGAGAAACTTGGTGCCAAAAGGCTTTCCGGCCAAGACGTTGACTGGCAGTCAAACCAGAAAACAGTCGCTTTTTGAGCAGGGCACTCCTATTAAGATTGAGCTGGCTAAAGGGGATCATGCTGCAGAAGCGATTCAGTTTGCGGTGCCAATGAAGGGTGGTTCAATCGATCGACCGTTTCGGGCGCATACCCAGGCATGCCGAGAGTTTCCGACATCCTTGTGGACTCAGTTGACGCACCGTCGTCTTAAAAATACGTCCTGGAGTTGGTTGGATAAAAGCAATGCTTGTGGTTTTAATGCATTAAGGGAGGCCATTTCAGGGCATTTGGGGGCCTCTCGGGGGATCATAGCCAAAAGTAAAAATACCCAGTTATTGATTAATCCCGGGGAAGTGGTTGTTTTTGAAGAGTCTGGTTATACCCCGGCGGCCATAGCATTTGAAATGGCAGTTGCCAAAGTGGTTTCAAATCTTTTCGATCAAGAAGGTATAGATGTGGGTTTACTGGCTGACACGGTAAAAAGGCCAAAGACATCGCTTCGCCTATTGACCCGAGTTAGGCTCATAAGTGTTAGGCTCATAAGTGTTAGGCAATTTTGCAGATTCGCTTAATTTATAAAATAGCTGAATAAACGGTGAACCTTCAATGTATTGTTCTTCACTATGCGAGAATACTGCACCGATGCTTTCTACGGCCTTGCGTGATCTCAGGTTGTCCTCTCCGACATGAAACCAAACATGATCTACAAACTTGAAAATGTAATTAAGCATCAATTCTTTAAGTTCTTTATTGATTCCGTTACCCCAGAAAGCTCGCTCAATGAAAGTATACCCTACAGCAATTTCTTTATTTTTTGGCTCTTCATCATAGTATCGAGATGAACCAATTATTTTTTTTGATTTGTTACACACGATAGCCAAAGCACTTCCACTGGAAATAGCGCCATCAAAAAACCTTTCTTTGAAGATATCACGTTGATAGCGAAGTTTATCAGGATGCGTCTCCCAAATTGCTGGATCTGACGCAGCATCATATAACCCTTCAAAATCATCAACTGACAATGGTCTTAATGTGACATTTTCTCCAACTAGTGTTGGCTGTAAATTGATTTTCATAATTTCGAATACTCTCCTAGTGCCTACAGTTAATTCTACGACATCACGTCGTAAATCCATTTTCGTTTTTTACGACATTCAATATTAAAAAATATTTTTATTTCAATACCTAAAAGAAGGTCATGATCTGATCTGTTAATGTTGACTTTAGTGAATGTTTGGAAAGTGCATATTTTATTGGTTTTTCCTTCTAGGGTTAAAAAACTGGTTCGATCATGCTGGCTTATTCGGGCCTTAATTGGGTTGTTCAGATGGGGTTATCTTATGGCATACTGGGTCTATTAAAAGATCCGCTTTTTCTTTCTGATAGGAACCACTTTATGGCCTCTAATCGCACCGGAGTTTCTCAGCGCTTTCAGTTTGATGCCTTGGTGATTACCCCTGATTCTGAGAAACCGTTGTTTCGTCAGCTGGAAGAACAACTTAGAGATGCCATTTGGTGCGGCCGACTCAAACCGAATGAGCGTTTGCCTTCGACCAGGCAGTTGTCATCAGAATTGGGTGTGGGACGGAATACGGTCATTAATGCTTATGAGCAGTTAACGGTCGAAGGCTTTATAGTGACGGAAAAAGGTTCCGGTACGTTGGTGTCAAAAGACTTTCCGGCCAACACGTTGACTGGCAGTCAAACCAGAAAACAGTCGCTTATTGAGCAGGGCACTCCTATTAAGATTGAGCTGGCTGAACGGTATCATGCTGCAGAAGCCATTCAGTTTGCGGTGCCAATGGAGGATGGTTCAGACGCTCGACCTTTCCGGGCGCATACCCCGGCTTGCCGAGAGTTTCCGACATCCTTGTGGACTCAGTTGACGCACCGTCGTCTTAAAAATACGTCCTGGAGTTGGTTGGATAAAAGTAATGCATGTGGTTTTGAGGCATTAAGGGAGGCCATTTCAGGGTATTTGGGGGCCTCTCGGGGGATTACAGCCAAAAGTGAAAATATCTTTATTTCCGCAGGTGCACAACAAGGCGTAGCGCTGTTGGCTCAGTTATTGATTAATCCCGGCGATGTGGTTGTTTTTGAAGAGCCTGGTTATACCCCGGCGGCCATAGCATTTGAAATGGCAGGTGCCAAAGTGGTTTCAATTCCTGTCGATCAAGAAGGTTTGGATGTAGATGTACTGGCCGACACGGTCAAAAGGGCCAAGTTGGTGTATGTGACACCGGCCAGTCACTTTCCGCTTGGCATTACTATGTCTCAGGCTCGCCGAAAAGCGCTGCTGAGTTGGGCATCTGCGGCAGGGGCGCTCATCATTGAAGACGATTATAACGGTGAATATCAATATCGTGGCAGGCCGTTAGCGACTCTCTTTTCGATGGCGGAAAAAGGCAGAGTGATTTATTTTGGCAGTTTCAGTAAGTTACTTTTTCCCGCTCTGAGGCTGGGCTATATGGTGGTTGATGATGAGCTTATTCAGCCTCTGGCGTCAGTACGTTGGTTAGTGGATCGTCATTCACCACCTCTGGAGCAGGCTGTACTTGCCGATTTTATTAATGAAGGGCACTTTGCCCGACATCTTCGACGAATGCGGACGCTTTATATAGAAAGGCAAGCTGTATTAACAGAACAGGCGCACAAGCATTTGTCTCACGTGATGTCTGTGCCCTCGTTGGATGCGGGTTTACACCTGGTTGGCTGGTTGCATCCCGAAGTGAAAGAAGAGCGGGTTGCAGCTGCTTTTTCACACTCAGGCCTTGAATTAATGACAACCTCTAAGTTTTATCGGTATGAAGTGACACAACCCGGATTGATTTTGGGGTACGCGTCGTTTTCCCCTGTGGAAATCCAACAAGCAATTCTGGCGTTAAAGAATGCCTATGACGCTTTGTGATCGCTGTGTCAGGACTAGACATCGCTGACTGGATCTGTATGCCGATAACTCAATACCCATTGAGAACTGCCGAGCACGCCGACGGCAGCTGCAACCAAAAGTGACGCAATTAATCCTTCAGCACTGGTAATCCACTGATCCAAATAAATAATGATTGCCGTTGCTATTACCCATGCAAGGTCGCCGACAGCGAAATATCGGACGACTAACCGGGAAGGGGTTTTCTGCATTGCAGTGGCCATTAAATGGATACCGTTCAATAGCAAAGCAATACCTGTAAAAGTGAGTACTAAGGTGTGAGCTGGTGTTTCCGGTGATAAAAAAGTGGCCGATTTCTGTGGCCATAAACTGAACAGACTGCCGAAACACAGGCAACTGAAAGCATTTGTGTACAAAATATAGGTGAGCTTCATTGTTTAGACCTCTTTGTGTGGCGTAGCGGCGTTCATGGTTAGCTTTATGGTTGTCTCTGTTGTTGAGACGTATAAAGTTGTTGAGACATAAGAAGTTAACTTATGTAAACTAAGTTGACATATAGATTGCCTGTTTTGGAGGTGTTATGTCAACTGTGTTGACAAAAAAAGAAGTGCCAATGGTTGAAAGTCATTCGTTGCAGCTGGTTTTTGGTGTGTCTGAAGTACAAGATAAAATTTCCTGGTATTTAGCTAAGGCTTTAAAAGAGAAGGGGTACGAGGCCGCGACGCCTTCTGTGCTTAATTTTCTAGGCGCTTTAGAGTGTGGCGAAAATTACGGGTCAGAAATTGCCAGAAATTTAGGGGTTTCTCGGCAAATGGTGGCAAAAACAGTGAAAACCTTGTGTCAAATGGGGTTCTTGGAGCAAGTCAGTAACGAAGGAAAACAGAAGCCAATCGTATTTACGGAGTTGGGAGAACGTTTGATGTCGGATTCCCGGCAATTGTTGGCCGACTTGGATCAGGTTTTAATGGCTGAGCTGGGAGAAAAGACCCTAATGACGCTCTTGAAACAGTTAGAGAAAATCAAAACCTTGTTTTAATATCGGTTTCAATTAATTAACTCATGGATGGGCGTAACTTATGACTGAAACTGCAATTTTGTTACCTGTATTGGCGCAGGTGTTCTTGACGTTAATGCTGTTTATTTTATTGTTGCTCAGAAAAAAAGAAGCGATGCAGTCTGGCACTGTCAATTCGGAAGAAACTGCGCTCGATAATCGGAAATGGCCGAGCGCTGTGGTGAAGGTTTCAAATAACATCGCGAATCAATTTGAAACGCCGATGTTGTTTTATGTTTTATGTCTCATATTGTTCGGCCTGAATGTGGTTTCCTCGGCCATTATCTATTTGGCGTGGGTATATGTCGTCACTCGCTATGTTCATGCCTACGTTCATGTGACGTCCAATTTTGTGCCTTTTCGAATGAAAGCGTTTGCTTTAGGGGTTTTGATCTTGCTGTGTATGACAGTGATTACGGCCATTCATATTGCTTCGACTAGTTAGGTTTTTAAGGAATGATTACAGCGTTTGCCATAAATAATTACCGTTCGGTTCTGGATTTAAAAATGTCTTTGGGGTCGTTGAATGTGGTCACCGGGGCTAATGGCAGCGGCAAGTCCAACTTGTATCGGGCGTTAAGGTTGTTAGCCGATACGGCTCAGGGCGGCGTGGTGAATTCTCTTGCTCGTGAAGGCGGATTGGAATCAACATTTTGGGCAGGGCCCGAAACCATTTCCGATCGTATGAAAAGTGGCGAAGTACCTGTTCAGGGTGGCCCGAGGAAAGATGCTGTCCGATTACGATTAGGTTTTGCGACGGAGGAATTTGGTTACGCCGTTTCTCTGGGGGTTCCAAAGCCTTCACCTTCCTTGTTTTCTTTGGACCCTGAAATTAAGCGGGAGTGTATTTGGGCTGGCCCTTCATATCGGCCAGCTAATTTATTGGTAGACCGTAAAGGCCCCATGGTTCGGGTACGGGAAGGGCGACGTTGGAACGTGGTTGCTCAACATCTGAGTTCTTTTACAAGTATGTTTGATCAGATCTCGGACCCGACCTCTTCGCCAGTGGTTTTTCATATGCGGGAGTTAATTCGAAGTTGGCGTTTTTACGATCACTTCCGAACGGATAAAGCAGCCCCGGCAAGATTGCCCCAGCTGGGGACGAGAACTCCGGTACTTCATCATGATGGCCGAGATCTCGCAGCAGCATTGCAGACTATTTTTGAAATTGGCGACCACAAAGCACTGGAAGAGGCGATTGATAATGCATTTCCTGGCGCTCGTATTCGTATTGATCGTCATGAGGACGGTCGTTTTACGCTCGCGTTTTATCAGGAAGGTTTATTGAGGCCGTTAACCGCATCGGAGTTGTCCGATGGTACTTTAAGGTATTTGTTGTTGGTGGCGGCGTTGCTGACGCCAAGGCCGCCGGGCATGATGGTGTTGAACGAACCGGAAACCAGCCTGCATCCGGATTTGTTACCCGCGTTGGCTAAGCTGATTATTCATGCCTCTCAACATTCACAAATTTGGGTGGTATCTCATGCCAGTCGGCTGATTGCAGCTTTAAATAGTGATCCCGGCTGTTGTGCCATTGAGCTAGAAAAGGTATTGGGGCAAACGGAAGTTTTGGGTCAAGGGTTGCTGGATCAACCTTCCTGGCATTGGCCGGATTAGTGACATTGGCTTTAAATGACTCCCTTGCTCAATCCGCTGATTTGTTAAGGTGATAAATGTCGGTCGCGCTTACACGCGATTACACACGGTGCTTGTGTCTCATATTTTTGTTGTATCCTTGAGTGGCTAATAAAAAATTCTAATAAAAGCCGAAGATACAATAATAACTGATGAGGAAATTATGAAAATACAACGAACATGGTGCTTACCCACAGTGGTGTTGGCCACTGCGTTTATATCGGCCTGCAGTGACAGTTCTTCTTCAAGTTCAGGGGTTTCTGAGCTTGATACCAACTTAAGTGCATTGATTGCGAGTGAAAATTTAACCGGCGATCCAACCACAAACCGAGATTTACCTAACATCACCGACCTGAAAGCCCAGTTGGGCATGAAATTATTCTATACCAAGAATTTAGGTGGTGATCAGGACAGTGCGTGCGTTACTTGTCATCATCCGGTTTTGGGCGGTGGTGATAATCTTTCATTGCCTGTCGGTGTTAACGCTGCCTCTGTTGATCTTTTAGGACTTGGACGTGTTCATAATGGCGACGGCGCACCTAATGTGCCGCGAAATGCGCCGACGGTGTTTAATCTTGGTCTGTGGGATCAAGTGATGTTTCATGATTCTCGTGTAGAAAGCATAGGTAAAGAAAGTGGTGTGAATGGTGCCAACTCAGGCATTCGCACACCGGACAGTGCTTTCGGTGTGGCGGATGCCGGTGTGGCTGTTGGCCAAACGCTGGCAGCGGCGCAGGCCCGTTTTCCGGTGACATCGAACGAAGAAATGCGCGGTAATGTGTTTGAAGCCGGCAATGATAACGATACCGTAAGAACGGCTCTGGCAACTCGCCTTCAGGGGGATGCCGATTGGTTAACCGAGTTCCAAACCGGATTCAGTTCAACGGCTGACGCAGCAACCTTGATAACGTATGACAACATTGCCGAAGCCATAGGCGAGTACGAACGTTCCATGGTGTTTACCAATACGCCTTGGTCGGCTTATGTTGCAGGTAATACTGCGGCGTTGACGGAAACACAAAAACTGGGTGCAGTCTTATTTTTTACTGCACGGGAAGACAGTGGTGCAGGTTGTTCAGGCTGCCATAGCGGCGACTTCTTCACTGACGAAAGCCATCATGTGGTGGCTTTTCCTTTAATAGGTAACGGCAAAGGTAATGTGAACGCTTCGGCAGGTAATGATGATTTTGGCCGAGAGCGTGAAACGGGTGATGTTGCTGACCGTTATAAGTTCAGAACCCCAACACTTTTGAATATTTCTGCGACTGCGCCATACGGTCATACTGGTTCTTATCAGACGCTCGAAGATGTGGTGAGACATTACACTAACCCGAGAGGGCAGGTGACAGATTACTTTGATGTGGATGGTGGCTGGTGCCAATTGACGCAATTTACTACGGTTACCGGCTGCGCTGCTTTGTATCCGGATGCTCGGACGAATTCGTTATTAGCGGTGGATAAACTGGACGCAGATCGGCTTGCAGGTGAGTCCGAAGAATTTGCTTCTGACCTTACTTTGTCTGATGAACAGGTAAATCAGTTAGTGGCATTCCTGGAAGCGCTTACCGATCCTTGTGTTGAAAGCCGCACTTGTCTTGCGCCTTGGATTCCTGATACGGCAGACGCTGGCCCGGATGGACTTCAGCTCAATGCAGTCAACGCTGATGGGAGTTTTCTGTAAGTTATCCGTCTGAGCTTATAAATTATCAGTTCAAATTAAACGAAAAGGGTTTCCGGTTACTTGGAAGCCCTTTTTGTTATCTGCTGATAAAAGAAAATGAGTATCCAAAAATGTGCTATCACGCAGGTTTCTTAATGTTAACTCAGGTAACATTGTGTAATCTTGGTTTCATGGCTAACTCTAGAAGGTATGTACGAGGTGGTTGAATGAGTTTAGACATCAATCTGATTGCGGTTTTTGCGGCGGCCATTGCTACATTTCTTTTTGGTGCGCTTTGGTATTCGCCCCTCTTATTTTTAGAGGCCTGGGCGAAGGAGGCAGCTATCAATACCGATCAGAACCTTGGTAGTCCGGTTCGGGTTTTTGGCTTAACCTTTCTTTCAACATTGTTTTCATCGGCCATGTTGAGCTTGGTGCTATACCATGAGACGACAGCTTGGTTTGGCGCTTTGAAAGGCGCTGGTGTGGGGGCGTTTTTTGTGATGGCATCGTTGGGAATTAACTACCAATTTGCGCAATGCAGTTTCAAGCAGTGGCTTATTGACGGTGGTTTTCATGTGGGTCGCTTTGCAATCATGGGCTTTATTATCGGAGGTTGGTTGTATTAGAGTAAAAAGACTAATTATCTTAGTTAATATGTGATAACTTTCTCAAATTATCGTTGTTTTGTGCTAAATAACGACAAGATGTCGTCTAAACGCATGCTTAGCTCATAAGATGAGGTTAGTATGATGACGATCCAAATAAGAAGGCTTCCGCAGGACTGTGAGAGGCCCTAAAGCTAGCAAAGGTGAATGCAGTGAAAAACAATAATAACAAGCTGAAAAAAATTGTATCAGTTGTTACTTTGGCCTTAATGGGGTCAGGTTGTAATCTTATTTATAAAACCACAGGCGACACCATGGCAGGCTACAGTGCTGCCCATGCTGTACCTTATGTACTTTCAATTGATGATACTCAAATGGGGTGTGCTACTGGTGAAGCCATGACGCCTTTTCTGATGTCATTCAGTCGTGTAACTAACCCTGCTGATAACGTTGGTGTGCTGATGTATTCATCTGCCGCGACGTGTGCTGAACAAAAAGCATGGGATCATGAATTAACATATTTACGCGCAGTGCGCGCAGGTGACGCATCCGAGGCCGAAGATGCCCGAGAGCAGGAAAAACGCTCTTATGCGATTGCCGCTCAGCGACAGTATAAAGCTTATAAGCACATGGAGGCTTATTTCGACGTAAAAATTGGCGAAGAATGTGGTGATCTGGACGACCGTGAAGACCAGTTGGTTTGGTTGATGGGCATGATTTCAGGGCTACAGGCGTTAAACAGTCAATTATCCTCTTTATCTGACCAAGGTATTCCTACCGATGTAGCCTCCAAAGTCGGCAGAGCGGCTGAGTGTTTGGATGATGCTAAATGGTGGGGCGTACCTTCTTCAATCCGTGCATTGGTCTGGACCATGGTTCCGGGCGTCATGCCAAAGGGTCAGGACGCCTGGGTGCGTTTGTCCCAATCTTCTAAACAAGGCGCGAATAATGGTGTTCGTTTGGCTCATGTATTTGAAGCGTTAGCGGCTCTGAATGCCGGTAATACTGAGTTAGTCAAAGATGTTATCCGAGCACACGTTGCTTCAATTAAGTCTATGCCTGTTCGTAAAGATGCAGCCATGCTGGACCGAATCGCAACCCTTACTCTTCGTTCAATTTCCGATCGTATGTGGACAGAGCAAACCGGCCATAGAACACCGATGGGTCGTTTTGGTAAGTTCCCGGATGATCAAGTGAAAGTAGAAACCATTGATATTGATGATCTTCTATAACAATAAAAAAGCTTAATAAATAAAAACAAGAGATAAACGTCGTAAAGAGGCAATCAGTTATGTCATTTAAAAAACTTTTGGCTGCGGGCTTTGCTGCCAGCATGGCCGTGGGCACTGTACAAGCTGCAGAAAAGCGTTCTTTTTGTGTATTTGATCCGGTTGGCGCTAATGGCCCGCTGTTCAATCTAATGAAAGAATCTAAAACCGTTGCCTTGAAAGCCGGTGTAGAACTTGAACTTCGTGCTTACACAGATGAAAAAATCGCCGCAGAAGACTTCAAGGCTGGCCAGTGTGATAGTGTACTTTTAACGGGTACGCGAGCTCGTGAATTTAATAAATTTACCGGTACGTTGGAAGCAATGGGCGCAATTACCAGTAATGATCAATTGCGCTTGATTCTTCAGACTCTGCACTCTCCTAAAGGTGCTAAGTTCATGAAGGAAGGCAGCTACGAAGTGGCCGGTGTACTACCCGCAGGTGCTATTTATTTGTTCATGCGTGATCAGTCTGTTAAGGATGTAAAAGACCTTCAGGGTAAGAAAATTGCCACTCAGGACTACGATCCTGCGGCTTTGACTATGGTTCGCCACGTAGGTGGCTCTGTGGTTCCGGCGACTTCTTCAACATTTGCCGGTAAGTTTAATAATGGCAGTGTTGATATTGCTTATGCTCCGGCTGTGGCTTATACCCCGTTAGAGCTTTATAAAGGTCTGGGTAATGAAGGCGGTGTTTTTAACTACAAAATTGCCCAAATGAATTTCCAGATTATTATTCACTCTGACAGAATGCCGGAAGGTTTTGGCCAGATGTCTCGTGATTTCTCCATGGGTCGTTTTGATGAAGCGTTTGAACTCATCAAAACTGCAGAAGCTGAAATTAAACCTCAGTACTGGGTAGACCCTCTTTCGAAAGAGCACTCCACTGGATATGACAACATGCTTCGTGATGTACGTATTAAATTACGTGATGATGAGGTTTATCACCCGAAAGCACTTAAATTAATGTACAAAGTCCGCTGTAAACAGGATGCATCTCGCCCTGAGTGTGCTGAAGGTCTTGAGTAAAGCGGTTCGTTAATTTATTGGTTTTAATTATTCAGTTGTAAACCCGGGCACGGATGACCTGGGTTTTGAATTCAGAAGAGGGTGAGATTCATGTCTACAGGTGGCATTGCCAATCGTTCTTGGCAGGAGTGGCTATCTTCACTGCCAGCATTTTTTCTGTTGTTGGGTGTTATTGCTTATACAACCAGTGCAGATATTCATTCACAATTACTCAAACTGGGTCAAAGTACCTGGGACAGTTATTTCGAGTTGCGTAACGATCCGTCTGCGCCTACATGTAATCCGAACACAAACATAGATTCAGAACTTACCAAGCTGATTGCTGCAAAAGAGGCGGAAGCGGCAGAAGATGAGTTCGGGTTATTTGACGATGAACCGGTTAATAAAGCGGCGCTGAGAGAGTCTTTGGAGCGTTCGCAGGCTTTGTGTCAGGAAAAGTTTGCTACCTATGAGTCCATTCAGGATCAAATGACGACCTCGGTCGTGATTTTTAGAACGGTTGAGCGTTTCATTGCGGACGTTGTTGCATTTGGTCTGGGGGCTCAGAAATTTATTCTTGCCTTTATGGTGATTATTTGTGCGGCGACGGCAACGTTATCCCGCCATCAGATTGCCATGCGCCCAATGGAATCTGAGTTTGATCATCGTTGGTCTTCGTTATTGCAGACCATTGCCAATGGCATGCTGTTTTATTCGTCGATTGCCTTCTGGAACTTGTCGTACGTAGGTAAAGAAGTTATTGAGGCTGAGCGCGAGGGCATTCATATCGCCTGGGTGGTTGGCTTTGGGGTGTTGACCTTGTGTAGTCTTTACCAGCTTTTCAACATTCCGAAAGACGCTAAGAAAGGCGGTGGCTTTGGTCACGCCATGCTTTCCGTCCCTCTGTATACTCAGATGTGTCTGATTTCCGGTACTTACTTTATTTTGCAAGGGCATACCGCCGGTATTGGTGTGTATTTAGATAAGATGATGGACTTCTCTGACATGTTCCTGAATCTTGGTCTGTTTGTCTGGACCGGTATGATGCTGAAGAATACCCGTTTGGCTTCTTTGGTCTTTAACGTATTTCGTCCATTCAGAATGCCGACAGAACTCTTAGCGTTTGTGGCCGTGGTGGTTGCCGCTGTGCCTACGGCATATACAGGTGCCTCCGGTATTTTTGTAATTGCTGTTGGTGCGGTGATTTATCAGGAGCTACGAAGAGCGGGAGCGAGGCGTCAATTGGCGTTAGCGACAACCGCGATGTCGGGCAGCATGGGGGTGGTTTTACGTCCTTGTTTGCTGGTGGTCATTATTGCCTATCTAAACCGCGATGTAACAACCGATGAACTGTTCTTCTGGGGGAATCGAGTATTCATTCTTACAGCAGTTCTGTTTTTAGCCTTTGTTTGGTTTACCCGTGACAAATCAGTAAAGGCGAATCCGGCGCCCATGGCGGAAGCTTTGCCTGAAGCACTTAGGTTGCTAAAACCAATCCTGCCTTATGTGTTGGTGTTGGTGTCTGTGGTGCTTTTCTATCACTATGTGTTGGATACTGCGCTGAATGAGTTTTCTGCTCCTCGAGTTTTACCGGTTATTTTATTGGGCTTCTTGCTGTATGAACACTTCACTCGTAAGCGCTTTGAAGGAAATGAAGAAGAACCAGAATACCGTGGTATAGAGCACTCGACTCGTACATCCATTAACGAAACCACTGCGCACATCGGTGCTTTGTTGCTGGTCATGGGGTTGTCGGTCAGTATTGGTGGGGTCATGGAACGCTCTGGTGTGATGGAGATGTTCCCTCAGGTGTTCGAAAGCCCATGGATAGCAATGACGGCGTTGGTGGTCTTATTGGTCTTTGTTGGCATGATCATGGACCCGTACGGCGCAGTTATTCTGGTGAATGCAACCGTAGCGGCGATTGCGTTTGAAAGTGGCATTGAACCATTGCACTTCTGGATGGTCTGCTTGGTTGCCTTTGAATTAGGTTATTTGAGTCCTCCGGTGGCACTGAACCACTTATTAACCCGACAAGTGGTGGGAGAAAGGGAAGTAGAGCTGGCAAGTCAGGAAGGCAATACCTTCTGGCGACGTCATGAGAAGATTCTGCTTCCGCTGGTTACTATGGGTACGGCGTTGCTGATTGTGGCGTATATACCGCTTTGGTATATGTCCAGTTAACTTGCTGTTGAATTGAAAAAGGGAGCTAATCAGCTCCTTTTTTTTATGGCTCATTTTTTTGGGTAAGACTATCTGAAATAGGGTATGAAGATAAATCCGAGTCGAACCCAGGGCAGGTAAGTCATATGAGCAACTTGGAAAACCACGCGAGCCTTCCTATATCTTTCTAACAGAAGTTAGACAAAAGGTTGTAAGAATTATTTTTTGGTGTATTGAACTTTGGGTGTGAAGTCAAACTTATGTGCTTTCAGGGTTTCTACTGAACTTGCAAATAAGTCCTGATAATCTTTTTCGATGGTTTTCATTTCTTTTTCGTACTGCTTTTTCTCATTCTTTTTTAGCGCTTTCCAGTTCTCATGAGTTGGTATATGGGCGACCTTGTCGTAAACAACACTGAATACAGCATAGGGCTCTTTCTCTGCATCAGACAGAGGCAGGTTATCCAGCAAGACTTTTAATCGAATGGAGGCTTCTACCAATTCAATTTGGTTATCACCGTAAGCGCTGGTAATTACTCGAATGCTTTCAGTGATATTTCCGTATTTTTCGTTAATGGCTTTGAGTATGTCTTGTTCTTTTTCTTTCACTTTTTGTGTCAGAGACCAGGCCCAGTACCCAAGCCCGGCAATAATAAGTACGCCTGTGAAGAGTAAAACGAAATGCAATGTTGTCATGTTATGCTGCCTTGAGTTGTTCTTCTGTTTTGTCTTTGGTTGCTTTGTTTACGATATAAATGGCAATCAACGCCGTTATGAAATACCCAGTGGTTACACCGATTAATAACCCTCTGAAGTTGTCCAGGTATCCGCCAATCCAGGCAAACGGAACCGTAATGATGATCAGGCGAATAATGCTGACGGTCAGTGCCTGCTTGGGCCTTGAAAGGGCGTTCAGCGAGGATGCCGATAATATCACGATTCCCATTGCGCCATAGCCAAGTGGCAGGATAGAAAGCACCATTGCGACGTTGTTATGTACTTCAGGCGCGTCACTGAATAAGGTGGCCAGTGGTTGTGCCAGAGCAAGAAGCAACAGGTAAATCAACAGTTGCCAGGCCATTGAAAATTTACGGGTAACACTGATGGCTTCTATGACTCGATCACATTTTTTCGCTCCAAAATTCTGGCTGATGAAGGGTGGGAGAGTCATTGAAAGTGCAAGAATCATCAGGATGGCTAAGGATTCAATTCGGTTACCAACGCCAAACGCCGCCACAGCTGCCTCGCCATATTGAGCAGTAATAGCAATTAAAATACTGCCCGCTATGGGGGTAAGCATGTTTGCTGCAGCGGCAGGTAAACCGATGTTTAAAATTTTTGCAGAGTGGTGTCTGAACTGGTTGAGGCTTGGCAGTCCCTGAAACCAATTTTCTCGTTTATTGACGTAGATGAGACAAAACAGCCAGCTGATTCCCCAAGCTAACAGGGACGCTAGGGCTGCGCCTTGTAAGCCCATCCCCTCAAAAGCGCCAACACCAAATATAAACAAGGGGTCGAGTAGAATATTTATAATGGAACTCATGGCCATGATGGTGGCCGGAAACTTGGTGTTGCCTTCGGCGCGTTGCAGGCTGTTGATGGTCATGATCATGGTGTAAAAAGGTGCAGCAAGGTACCAAAGAGTGATGTATTCCATAATGAGGTCAATCATGGCCTCATCGGCGCCAAGGAGAGCGAATACAGGTCGGCTGATCAGGTAGCCTATTAAACTGGCCACAGAAACAATGATTAGATTCAGCAGAATAGCACTGATGTGCATGTTTTCGCGGTTGTCGGTTCCACGGCCCAGAGCCTGAGCAACGTACGCTGAAACGCCGATCCCTAAGCCAATGGAAATACTGATGAACGTAAAAGTAATGGGGTAGCTGAAACTGAGCGCAGCCAGTTCTTTGACGCCGAGTTGGCCCACAAAGTAAGAATCGGCAAGGTGGAAGCACATCAGGCTGATCAGTCCAAGGGTCATTGGCAGGGTCAGCTTTAATAACGTAATGGAAATGTTATCTTCGAGAAGGTTGGGTCGTCGGCTCATGTGCTACTTCTTGGTGCAATTTGAGTGCTAAATCCTACCATAAATCCACAGTTTCCTGAGTGAGTTTTTGAATCCTTCATAAAAGATAATTAATCGTGAGATAAAATCCGATCTTGTCGTGATTTCTTGCGCAGGCTTGCATAGAATATGACACCAGATTGGTATGTTGATTTTAGCCTGGAGGGCTGTAAATGTTACGTAGTGGAATCAAAGGCGCATGGAGAGTCGCGCAGACAACATCCGTGCTGGCAAAAACCGGTGTGGGCTGGCTTCGAGGCGATCGCCCGCCAACTCCGCAACTATTACGTGAAACCTTCGAAGACCTGGGTGCAACTTATATTAAGTTAGGCCAGTTCATCGCCAGTTCGCCGACATTGTTTCCTGAAGAATACGTGGAAGAGTTCCAGGCGTGCTTGGATCAAACGGAAGCGCTTCCTTTCTCTTATATTGAATCAGTACTTAAAAAAGAACTGAAGCAACCTCTCTCCGATATTTACGCTGAAATTGACCCGAATGCATTGGCCTCAGCTTCGATTGCTCAAGTCCATGCTGCAAAATTAGTGACTGGTGAAGACGTCGTTATTAAGGTACAAAAACCGGGTGTTGAGCACGTCATTCATACCGATATGAACTTCATTCACTTAGCAATGAAGATTCTTGAAATGATCACACCACATCTGGAAATGGCTTCTTTGGCGGACATTGTGGGTGAAATTCAAAAGTCGATGATGGAAGAGTGTGACTTTTTGAAAGAAGCTCAAAATATTGAAGAATTTGAGCGCTTCCTTGCCCGAACAGATAATACATTGGTGGTAGTGCCTAAGGTCTATCATCAGGCAAGTACATCCAGGGTGTTAACCATGGAGCGCCTTTACGGCGTTTCCATGACCAATCTGGATGCCATTAAGCAATACAGTGAAAACCCTGAAATGACGCTTCGCATCGCCATGAATACCTGGTTTGCGAGTCTTCACCAATGTGAGATTTTCCATGCGGATGTGCATGCCGGCAATTTGATGGTGCTGACGGATGGGCGCGTAGGGTTTATTGATTTCGGCATTGTTGGCCGACTTACGCCGGGCACATGGGATGCAATGAATGATTTCGGTGAGGCCTTGATATCAGGTGATTACGAAACCATGGCAGATGCGATGGTTACTGTTGGAATCACTAAGCAAAAAGTGGACACGCATAAACTATCTCGTGATCTCGAGAAGTTCATCAAGCGCGTAGATGGTTTGCAGTCGGTCAGTTATCTCGACATCACTGAAACGGAAAATGATATTAATAAGCTTCTGACAGAGTTTGTGAAAATGGCCAAGCGTCATGGAATTCAATTCCCGCGTCAGTTCGGTTTGTTGATTAAACAGCTCCTGTACTTTGATCGTTATCGTCATGTGATGGCGATTGATCTGGTTGCTGAAGATTATCTGGCATTCTTACAGTAACCTATGATGAAGTTACTGGTTTTATTACTCGGCGTTTTTCTGACGGTGTCTTGCTCTGGTGAACAGGGTAAGCACACTGTTAAATACTACCCTGATCATTATGCGCCGGATGGCCGCTTTAGGAACCCATATCTTGAAGAAAGTGAAAAATCACTGATTGAGTTTATGTGGGCAAGAACCACGACCGACTGGGCGGATTGGTTTGGTAATGAAACCAGAGTGCTTCCGTTGGAGTTGGACCCTGAGATACTGAAAGCAGACTATTATGAAAAGCCTCGGATCACTTGGATAGGGCATTCGACAGTACTGATTCAATACAAAGACAAGACCATCTTGACCGATCCTATTTTTTCGGATCGAGCATCGCCGGTCAGTTTTGCCGGGCCAAAGCGGATGTTTGAACCAGCTTTGTCTCTCAGTGAACTGCCTAAAATTGATTACGTTATTATATCTCATAGCCATTACGATCACCTCGATGCTGACACGGTAGAGGCGTTGGCCAACGACACCGTTTGGGTAGTGCCACTGAAAATGAAAGCGTGGTTTGATGGTTATGATGTTTCTCAGGTCATAGAGCTTGACTGGTGGCAGGCACACACTGATGGCGACTTGACACTTAGGCTGACACCTTCTCAGCATTGGTCTAATCGCACTCCTTGGGACAAAAATGAGGTTCTTTGGGGGTCGTGGCAGATTAAAATTGATGACTTCAACAGTTGGTTTGGCGGTGATACGGGGTATAACCCACATCAGTTTAAGGAAATTGGAAGCAAACTTGGGCCGTTTGATTTTGCCATGATTCCAATAGGAGCCTATGAGCCTCGTTGGTTCATGAAAAACATGCACGTGAACCCGAAAGATGCGGTTGAAATCCATAGGGACATTAAATCTGAGCTATCCATGGGAGTGCACTGGAATACCTTCCAACTAACGGCTGAACAGATAGACGAGCCGAAACTGGACTTGGCAGAAGCGCTTAAGAAATACCCGGATGCAGCTGAATTTCGAGCTGTACCCATTGGTTCAAGCTTTCAAATATCTGAAAAATAGGAATTATTTTCACGGATGAGGTCAGAACGCTTGACCTTATGCGGTGAATCTCTATAATCTGCTCCCGTTGTGGTGGCCTCCATTGGTCCCCTCGCAACAATAAGCCGTGAACCTGGTCAGGCCCGGAAGGGAGCAGCCACAGCGGTCGACTTGTGTGCCGAGGGTGTGCTGGTGGAGGTCGCCTCCATATTTCCTTTCTGTAGTTTTCAGCATAAGCTTGCATAATAAATCCATAAGTCTGCATAAATCTGCACCATAAGTCTGCATAGTCTATTTTGTTATATAGGTTGATTGTTGATCAGGTGAACAATGGAAAAGTGGAAGCTCCAGTTTTTCTTTAAAGACTGGCAATGTATTTATGTCTTATGACGCTAGTGAGAATTTCTTATTGAAGTAAAGTATTCCAGAAAGCACTATTGTCTGAACTTGAGCTTTTAACTGGACTTTGATAATTCATTACTTTTAACGGCTAGGGTTCTGGGTTATATGAGTAGAAACCCAAGAAGGGTTCCTACAAGTTATATTAAACTCTAGATAATTACATTAAGGTGCAGGAGGATATTCGCCTTCCAGTATCATTAACAGGTTTTCTGTTGGGCTATCGTAAACGTTATCATATTCGTCTTTATACCTTATCGAAACATCAATATTTTCGATAATACCATCTTGATTAGTATACGGTCTAAGGATGAGTTTTCTTGCTGTTATCTTATGGAATTCATTTGAAGGAACTGGCGCTGATAATGTCAATTCTTCTTCGCCATGGCCAATCCAGTTTGCTTGAATTACAAAACCTTCGCCATTTTCATTTGTTCTTCTTGGTTTTTGGAATAACTTTAAAGTTAGCTTCTTTCCTTCCAGCTTTAAGCTCGTAATATCAGCTAACTTTTTAGGTGTGATGTCTTTCATATGCCCGTTTGCTTCAACAAGAACAGGGCCTAGATGATAGGACGTGCCTGTTAAGTAACTGAAGTCCTCAACAATAGCGATCCTGAAGTTTATGTTCTGTCCATGCTCTAGGATATATAGTCCGTCCAGTTCCACTTTAATTTGTTTGAAAACCCAAGCGCCATTAGCAATGCCAACAAACATATTTCCTCGCTTTTTAAAGTTGCTGACAATTAAATTATTTGCATGCGGAAATATAAACTCTGCTCTAGTAACTGTTTGTGTTTCTTGGGCGCCTTCGGAAGTAGTTAAAATAACTTTTTCTAAACCATTTAAGTCTAAATTTGGATAGACTTGATTTGCGTTAGAGTTTAATTCAGTGATTTCATATTTAGCTGCAAAAGAAAAGGAAGAAACCAGAACGAGAGTTGCTGTCAAGACAGCATTAATTAGATTACGCATTTTATCTCCTTGATTACGCAATTATTTTTTTCATAAGCGATGTCGGCCAAAGCTCTATTGGTGACACATTATTGGTAGGACTTATTTGTCCCGTTCGAAATAGTATTTAGCGGTTCTTGAGAAGTAAATCAGATGTTGAGAATAATGAAAAATTAAATAGGTTTTCCCTACTATTTACTAATTATTTAAAATAAGGCACTAAAATAACTAAGAGTATTTTCTGATGGGGGACTGAAATTAAAACTGGAAATTAAAACGGACATCCATGATAAGAAGATTGGCTTATAGTATCAAATGCTGGTTGTGTATGGCTCTGATCCCTTTAGTTAACGGATCAGGTCGGTTTCCGAGTCAACGTTAAACCTTCAGAAGATAGCGGTACTATTTTCGAGTTAGGCAATGGCCAGAAGTTAACGCTGAACAGTCAGTCTGAATTTGAGTATCAGGTGACTAGCTCTGCGACGCAGCTTACCCTCACGTCAGACCCTGTTGAACTTGGCCAATGGTATACCGTCACGGGTCAATATCGGGCAGGGCAATTAAAACTGACGGTATTGGCGGGCAATGGCGTTGAAACGCTGAGCCAGCAATCTCAACCTCTATCCGGCGTTATTGATTATGGATCAGGGGATCTCACACTTGAATTAGGTGATAACTATACCGGCTTAATGCAAGGCGTAGAGTTTTTTGACTGGAATCGTAAACCTTTGGTCACCTTCGATGATGACTCGCTGGTAAAACAGATTCAGCTGGATGCTTCCGGTGTTGCTAAAGTGGCGGTGAAATCTACCGGCGTTTATGGCGATAGCAGTGTTAGCCCAGAAGCGAAGAGTGCGTTATTTCAGAAAATTCCGTTGGTGATGAATGATATTCAAAACCCAACTGAAAAAAGCACTGGTTATATTTCATTGACGACCGAGTCAGCCTATCAAGTAATGGCAGAGCAATACACCAGTAATGCACCGATACCAGAAAATGCTCAAATTGCTTACCTGTATAACACCAACCCAACCAGTCAGTTCGATCTGTTCTTTATTTCCAAAGCGCATGCCGCAGGTGATTGGGTACCAACACTCGATGAATTAGAAGAGATGGCCAAAGAAGCGGCAGATGCGGTTGCTGAAGCGGCCACTTGGGTGGTGCCTTACGATGACATGATTACCATTGCTGAGCAGTTGGAATACAGAAAAACCAACAGCTCTGAATATAATCCCATGTTATTAGCTGCTTCATCTCTCAGCGTATTGAGTGTGATTCCAACGCCATTTACGAAAGTGCTGAAACCGATTATGAAGCCAATTAAGGCGGTGGCCAAAGTAGTCGGTAAAGGCAAGTTTGGCCAAGCGTTTTCTAATAAGTTTCTTGAACTGGCTAGAGCCTGTGTTGCCGACAAAGGTAAAGGCTCCGCCTGTGACAAGTTAGAATCCTTACTGCCATTCCTAGAAATCATAGGTTATATGTACATTGCAGATCCAGAAGGGTTTACCGAAATGGTGCAAAGCGTCGCCAGCGAAGACGACTTTATTACTTTGTTTGAGTTCTTAACGATGGACATCGATCCAAGCTGGTTTGGCTTGGATGACAACCCGATCACGCAAGTGATGCCAAGCCCAACACCGTATCTACAGTGGATGGGGATATCGACGGCGTATGCAAAAACAAGTACAAGCTTAATCAAAGAATTTGGTAAGTCTTTTTTAAGGGTATTAAGCAACTTAAGCAAGAAGGTGTGATTAACGATAAGGTTTCAGTTGCAACGGTGTTCAAGCCTTTTGTGACATTAAAACCTTGGTTTAAAGAAAAAGACAGAACCAAAATTCTTAAGAGTATTTTGAATATTAGATTTCTTAGGATGGCTGCAATTACGTCATCAAGGAAAGGTTTAGATACGATAATTGGTATTATTAAAGGTTACACAGGTCAACGTATTCCTCAGCTTGTTGTTTGGGGGATGCTGTATTATTTATTAGTAGATCAAAAAGACTTTTTTACAGAGGAAGTTAATCGAAAAATCTGGTTAAAGGTTGGGACGGCTTTCTTCGATGTGTCAAGTTTTAATAAAGCGCCAAAGCTTTGTGCTATTGATCCTAAAAATGAAAAATCCACAGGGCAATTAATAAGCCGATTATCCCAGGCTAACGGGGCATTGTTTCATTTGAGTCAAATTGCATCACTAAGGCTTCAAGATGAAAACGTGATTGATATTGAGCGTACTGTGCCTGTTGAAATCCATAAAATGCGAGGTACAAATAAAAATAAAGTGGGTGGTTGGGATCGAGATATCGACATTGTTGTACAGGATGGTGCCAATAAATTATTTGTAGAAACGAAAAGTCTGTCTGCCAGAAAAGATGGAGAACCAATTTGGCAGAAATATTACTTCTCTGAATGGGTTAAACGTGATTCAGAGAAGACCAGCTTGATGCGGCAGTTTATGTTGGATCGAGTGCTAGCTGGGACGACTAAACCAGCGGATAAAATACGTTGGTACTTTGATACGTTTAAAAATAAAGCAACAGCCAAATGTAATGAGACATCAGGTGGCTTTTATCAAGATAGTGACATGAAAAAAGCGCGAACTGTAATGGCAAAGTTACCCCCATGGTTTGAAAAGTATCGCCATGCTGATGGAACATTTGGTATGACAGTTTCTGATTACAAGAAAATATATTCAGGAAATGTGATGAATAAAATTGTGCTTAACGAAGGCTTTTTAGATAAGGCATTCGATTACATGATTGATGATGAGCACACTTGGATCAATAAAGAAGAAGTTGATGCAATATTGGCTCAGTTTTAATAGATACGAAACGACGAGACTATGACCATTAAGATTAAAGTAAAAAAAGAGCACGCGCTTCTAACTGAGGCTTGTAAGAACAATAATCTAGATGCAGTTAAAAAGCTGATAGAAGATGGAGTTGATTTAACCGAAACTTGGTCATCAAAGGGGTGTTACCCTTTGATGGGAGCAATACAAAATAATAATGTAGAGATGGTTCGGTTATTGGCTGAAAACGGCATGCCTTTGTATTTTAACAATAAATCATCCAATGAGAACTTTGACTCTGAGGATGAAATTAAGCAGAACGTAGTGTTTTTTGAATGGGATAAAGACTATGCGGATGCGTTACTTGCTGTACTTGATTATGTTGAACCCGGAAGCTTTAAGGAAGGGATTTCTTTAGTTTTGTCGAGTATGGCAGGTTTGAAGGATGAAGATACAAGCGACAAGTCAGACCAATTTCTTGAAAAACTGTTGACGAAAGGAGCCGATGTTGATTGTCGCATAAGCTTCGGAGGAACAACTCTTCATCTAATAGCTATTGGCCGAAATACTAAGTATACGGATAAGCTAATTCGTTTATCTAAGGATATTGATGCAGCAGATAATGATGGCTATCACGCCACTGCACTTTATGGCGCGTTTTACCGATGTCTCCCTTCACCAATTAAAGCCTTACTTGAAATGGGGGCTAATCCCAATGCGTGTTGTTTGACAAGCAAGGAGTCAGTGTTAGATCGCGCTTTCTACTTTAAGAAACGGAATAAAAGAGAAAATCGTGACGGTAAAGTCGATAAAATTATCGACCTTCTAAGATCCTACGGAGCAAAAACCTACGAAGAAATGGTTCAAGACGGGGATATTAAAGAGTAAAGGGCAGACTATGTCGGAATGCAGCATTGAACTTTGTTTTCAGCCGAATAATGAGCAATGGGAAGCCGCTTTGAAGACGGTTCCTAAAACGCCGGAAATACATCAACTTCCTGATGCTTGGTGGCAATTAATGGAGCGTACTAGATCAAGTGTCTGGCAAACTCTATTAGAGCGTAGTAAAAATCGATCACGACCATGTATAGAAGGCTGGTCAAATAACGAAGGCATACTTTGTCTTGATTTATATAGCGGGGAAGAGGGCTTTGATGTTGCTCGTGCGATGGTTGAAGTCCTACACTGTGCAGGATGTCAGAAAATTCAAGCAGTGGTTTACGATGACGAGTGTGAATATATCATTGATGATGAAGGTACTAAATATCCTATCGGAATGCAGTTCTTGATCAGCCCATCAGGTGAATTAGTAGAAAAAGATTATCCGGAAGTTGAGTATGAATACGTGTAATTGTAGTAGTTCAGTGTTGTCCCAAATAAACTTGGACACCCACCTTAAGAAGATTGGCTTATAGTATCAAATGCTGGTTGTGTATGGCTCTGATCCCTTTACGTGTTGGTAATATTTGACATTATCGCAACGTCCACCCAACTCGGTTGCTCTTCTTTAAAACTGTCCATTTGTCTAAACCAAGCAAGATAGTGCTCCAGATATGCAGTACCAACACCACGGAACTGCACCAACCAAGCTTTCCATCGCATAATCCAGTTGTTTAAGGTCTGAATATGATAGATTCCATCCTTAACACGCTCATTATCCAACGAAATCAATCGTTTGTGCTCTAACTCGTACGGCAGCTTCTTCACTATGGCCTGATAACTAAGATTTCCATCTGTGCATAAAACACTTTCTGGTGTCAGTATCGGTGTTATCGCCGCCGACAACTCCTCTTTTGTGTCCGCTTCTAATACTTGATGCGCCACATGGCCCTGACGATCCAAGGCTAAGAAAACCGGAACTTTAGTGACCTTACCACCACCCCGCTTACGTGACTTACGGGTCATACTTTTCTTGCGACCTTTGAAAGACTCATTGAGAAAGGTTTCGTCAGCTTCAATGATTCCGGCCAAGGGCTGACAACGGCTTTCGGTTGGATGGGCTAACAGTTTATGGCGCCAGCGAAAAGCGGTCTTAAAGTTAATACACAGTTTTTTTGCGGCTGGCCGTAGCTTTTCCGTTAACCACATGCCATCAGAGTACTGCAACCATTTGTCCTGGTTGCGAAGTCTGGCCAAGGCTGTACCGGTCAAAGTGTTAAAGGTCTTGTTGCAGGCTTTGCATTTATAGCGTTGCTGGCCTCTTGCTGTGGTGCCATAGCGGATAAATTTATTATGAGCGCAATATGGACAATGGTTGATACGTTCTTCGCAGTCAGACATAACATGGCCGAGATGATTGCTAGAGATCATCTGTTCGACTTGATGACGAACCCGTTTAAGCTCGATGAAGTTTAGGGTGTGAAGGTGTTCAGATAGTGACTGGAACTGTTGAGAATTCATAATGATCTCCTAGTTCGTTGACTATCTATAGTATAGCTTAACAACACGTAAAGGGATCAGAGCCTTTTGCATACAGTATTGGATATCTAACCGGTTCAAGGCCAGTCTCATGCCCAAGCCACGCAAAGCTCAAATATCTCTGGATGCCACGCCTTACTATCACTGCGTTTCACGCTGCGTCAGGCGTGCTTTTCTGTGTGGTCTAGATCAGTTGACAGGCAAGAGCTACGAGCATCGCCGAGGCTGGCTTGAGAATAAGTTATTGTCTCTTCCGTCTATCTTCGCTATTGAAATCGCTGCCTACGCCATCATGTCGAATCATCGCGTGGCGACCATTATCAAGTGGTGCTTTATGTGGACAGTGAGCAGGCGAAGGGCTGGTCAGACTACGAAGTAGCAGAGCGCTGGCATAAACTATTTCGGGGTTCTCCGATCTCAGCAAAGTTTCTCAAACATCAAGAAATATCAGAAGGTGAGAAGATCGTCTTAGATTTACTGATTTCAAAATGGCGTGAGCGGTTGCAGGACATAAGCTGGTTCATGCGAGTATTGAACGAAGCGATTGCCAGAGAGGCGAATAGAGAAGATCAATGCACCGGAAGGTTCTGGGAAGGGCGCTTCAAATCTCAAGCTCTGTTAGATGAAAAAGCGCTGTTGGCTTGCATGGCTTATGTTGACCTCAACCCCATACGAGCGAACATGGCGAGAACACCAGAACATTCCGATCATACTTCTGTAAAAAGGCGCTATCAAAAAGCGGTCAACGCCCAAGACACAAACCCGCCTGAACAACAAGTCAAAAGCTTGTTCCCCTTTACTGGTTACCCCAACAATGAGCTCAAGAAAGGCTTACCTGTCCCGTTAACGGATTACCTAGCTCTGGTTGATTGGACAGGGCGTATTGTAAGAGATGATAAACGCGGAGCTTTATCAAGCAAACTGCCGCAAATACTTGAACGGCTCTGCATGGATCAACAAGAATGGCTAAAGCTTTCTCAGGGCTTTGAGAAATCTTATAAAACCTTTGAGGGAGAGGCAGATAAGATGAAGCAGGTTAGCCAACTGCTTGGGTATCAACGACTGCGAACTTCCTGATTAATATTCCTCAAGAAGATGAACTAATCGGCGCGTGCTGAGTCTCTGCTGTGCCTGAAATCTGTGTTTTTGAGGGGTTTTGGCTTATTGGTAAGTTTTAATGGAAAACTGTTGTAAGCGTTTAAAGCTTCGTTGGTGATGAGTTAAGATTTTTCTGAAAGTGGCTGTCTTCTTTCCTTTCTTTCCTTTTTCTTAAAAAAACAAACGAAAATTAGGACTTCTAGGGAAATAGCGATCATATTTCGAAAAAGAGCAGGTAGAGTCGAACTTGTTTTAATTCATAGTACGTTTGCAGGGTATTTCATCTATCTCAGTGAATTTGGGCGTTGTGGCGCCTTATTAGATATATTATGTTTATTTGGTTGATATAAATCATCTAAGGCTCACATCCTCATTAAATGTGGCTTTCAGCCGTTCTATACTAATTTGTAATCTCATGCGCTAGATACAGTGAGGAAGTATGTTGTGATGTCTTGGATGAGTATATCGTAGATTTATAGTGGGAGGCACGGGTGTTAAAGCGAGCCTTTAGAAGTTTCCATTCTTTCGGAAAGTTATAATCATACAGATTAATCTGGGGTCGGTTTTCAATTTCTCTTTGTTCTGATCGTTATATCGTGCTAAGTGGGGAAAGTTGAGGTTCTCGAATGAAGTTCTCTTTGCAAACGGTGGTTTACTAAACATTACTGCAGTTAAACAACGATAAAGTTAATGTTTAACTCGTACTGATAGTATCTGAACTACAATTTTTGCTTGTTAAACTGGATAGGAGTTCGCTCTTGAAAAAAAAATATAATGTTGTTTATTTGGGCGCTGTTGAAGGTTTTGAAGTCGTAACTTCGGTGCTAAATGATTGTTGTGATGTTACGCATGTTGAAGCTGTGGTAGATAAGGTTGCTTCCTCATTAATGGAAGCAGATGCGCTTGTAGATGCATCAATGAAAGTTAAAATTACCAATTCCATATTGGAGCAGGCTGGAAATCTTAAAATTGTTTCTTGTGCTACGACGGGGTCTGACCATATTTCTCGAGAAAAAGCCTTGGAGCGAGGGATTAAAATAAGCACGCTTAAAGAAGATAAAGAGTTACTTCAAAATTTGACACCGGCAGCAGAACTGTCTTGGGCATTATTGATGGCCTGTGCACGTAAGCTTTCTGGCGCATACGAGCATGTTAAGCGAGGAGGTTGGGTCAGAGAGGAATTCCCTGGAGTGATGTTAAATGGGAAGCAATTAGGATTAGTTGGCTTTGGGAGAATTGGTGGCTGGATGTCAAAATATGCTAAGGCTTTTGGAATGAAAGTTATCGTATATGATCCTTATGTAAGTTCCCTTCCTGAATCAGTTGAAGCCGCAAACTTGGAAGATCTTTTTGCTAACAGCGACTTTATATCGATCCATGTTCACTTGACAGAAGATACGCGTGACTTAGTGAGTAGTAAGTTGCTCTCGTCAATTAAAAAAGGTGCAGTTTTGATTAATACCTCCAGAGGTGACATTGTCTCTCAAGAGGGATTGTTGATGGGGTTAAAGAGTGGTCGAATAAGCGCTGCAGGTCTCGACGTATTGCAAGGAGAGCCTGATATTGATCAAAGTCCACTTGTTCAATATTGTCGAGAAAACAGTAATTTAATAATCACTCCTCATATCGGAGGATTTTCACCTGACGCTGTCACTCTTGTGTGTAAGAGGGCTGCAGAGAAAGTAAAAAAATGTTTCAGTGAGTAGTCGCATGAACAAAGAACTTGATCTATTGGCAATTGATATTGCAAACAGTGGGGTGGAATATGTTTTTGGAATTCCAGGAAGCGGAGTTAGTTACTATTTACTAGATCAACTAGAGAAGAAAGGGGTTCAGTTTATTCTTGTTCATCATGAAGCGAGTGCTGCTCTGATGGCAGGAGGTTATGCGAAAACTTCAGGAAATATAGGGATATCTCTTTCTATCAAAGGACCAGGGTTAACCAATATGATACCTGGGGTCGCAGCATGCAGATACGAAAACTTACCTGTTATTTCTATCTCGGAGTGCTACGGGAAGCAATCCCCTACTTCTCAAGCACACAAGAAAATTGATCAGGATGATGTGCTGCGAGCTTACGTAAAAACGAGAGAGTCACTAGTGGGGAATGAAGATTTACTGAGTAAGTGTATTCTTGTCGCTAAAACTGAGCCGCCTGGTCCCGTACATATAGAATTAGCTGATATTGATACAAATTTATTCGAAGGCGAGAATTCAAAACCTGCAGGTTGTATTGATGAAGTTGTCGAAGCAATTAGTAGAGCTAAACAGCCAGTTCTTATTGTTGGAAGTCTTGCTACAAGAAAGGTGTGGGGAAATTCTATAAATGAGCTTGCCATACCTGTATTTTCAACTGCTTGTGCGAAAGGCATTTTTGACGAAACAAATAAGTATTCAGCAGGAGTCTATACAGGAGTAGGTGGCGAAAAGTCACCTGAGTATGGGCTCTTGACTCAGACTGATTTGATTGTATCGATTGGGTTGAGACATAGCGAAGTTTTAAAGACTCAACAGTTTAAGTGCAAATCAATTCAATTGGATGAAGTTGAAGAGAAATATATTAACGGCTTTAATTTCGACTATTTAATTGATTCAAATTCTTACAATTACAATAAGGTTATTGCTGCCCTAAAAAACAAGAACTGGGGAGAGGAGTTAATAGCGCAACGTCAGGAAATTGTTAACGCTTACTTTGATACTTCTTACTTTTTACCTGCGAGTGTTTACAGTTTCATCGAGTCTTACTTTAAAGGATATGCAAGAATTGTTTTGGATACTGGTGATTTTTGTACAGTGGGAGAACATGTTTGTAATGTTCGTGAGCACCATCTGTATTTATCATCAGGACAGGGCCGCTATATGGGTATTTCATTGCCTTTAGCTATTGGGGCATCGTTAGCTGATAGATCTGTTCCGACAGTCTGTTACACAGGTGATGGAGGGATAGGGATGTATATAGCAGAATTAAAAGTTGCTAAAGCGATGAAGTTGCCTTTAGTTGTTGTGCTTCTTACTGATGGTGGTTTTTCTTCAGTGAAACGGGTAACTGATTCGAACAGGTTTACATCTAAGGGAGTCATTCCAGCAGACTCTTCATGGTATGGTATTGTTAACGGAATGGGTATAGACAGTCAGCCCGTTAATTGTTTGCGTGAACTCGGATGTATGTTGGAAAAATGGGATAAAGAAGGCCCTATTTTCATTGAGGCATCGTTTGATGAAGAGGCATACAGTCTAATGGCCCTCGAAATTAGATAAAATACAAGGAAAAGATACGAATGAAACACTTATTAATCGTCGGAGCTGGAAGTGTCGGAAAAAGACACGCACAAAACCTCTTGGAAATGGGGTGTAAGGTTTCATGTGTTGACCCGAGGATTGACCGTTGTGAAGAGCTCTCGAAAACTATCTTAGTTGAAAATAGCTTCTCCTGCTTGGACTTGGCTCTTGAAGATGGTGGACAATTCTCTGGTGCGGTGATTTGTTCGCCTCCTTCATTTCACGTCGATCAATGTATTTCCTTATTAGAAAAAGGTATTTCTATTTTATTAGAGAAACCTATTTCTCCGGATATGGAGAGTGCTTCAAGGCTTTTAGATATATCTAAAAATCAAGATGCTTCGGTACTGCTTGGATATACGTTTAGATGGTGGGAGCCGTTAAGGCATGTTAACAAGTTGCTGAAGTCAGGTATTTTAGGAGATCTTCATCATATATATTTTGTGATGAGCGCTCACCTTGCTGATTGGCACCCTTGGGAAGACTATCGAGAGTTCTTCATGGCGAGTAGAGAGCTTGGCGGTGGGGCATTGCTAGATGAAAGCCATTGGATAGATATTATGTTGTGGTTTTTTGGTTTACCTAAAGACGTTTATGCTCGAATAGAAAAGTTAAGTTCGTTAGAAATTGATAGTGATGATAATGTCGATATGATATTCGAGTATGAAGATAATAAAAGAATTACTATGCACTTAGATTTGTACGGAAGACCCCATGAAAAGCATATTAAATTTGTTGGCGAGAAAGGTACGATGATATGGTCTGTTGATCCAAATGAAACTGCTTACTGTACATCTGAATCAGAGATCAACTGGGTTAAAAAGACATATTGTTGTGAAAGGAATGATATGTTTAAAGAAGTAGCTTTGGAGTTTTTGGATATCTTGGATGGCAATAAATCCCCTACTTGTAGTTTAGAAGATGGATTGAATGTTCTAAAGGTAATTGAAGCAGCGCGGGAGAGTTCATTTTTGAAGAAACGAGTAGATATTGTAAGATAGCCGTAAGCGAAATGATCAGCGATTTTTCGACCGCCATAGTTTGGCATTAACGTCTTTAGCTTAATTCAGTTCATACCCATCCAGTAAATGCGCCTAATAGACGCACATCTGGACTGGGTTAATACAATTTATCTCTCTCTAACTCATTACTTCCTTTAAATGTGTTGTCACCACATCTCGAACCGCACGAGATTTATCCTTGGCAAAGTTGGCCAGGTACGGACGAGCGTCCGGATATTCGGCCAGCATTTCCATGAGCGTTACTCGATTATTAGCGCGGAGAAATTTGGCGACTTTTTTCAGCTCATTGGTTTGTGTCAAAGCCACCACCCATAACTGACATGCCTTGAGGCGATGATGTTTAACGCAGTACAACAGAATGTGTTCATAACACACGCCTAATTCCTGTATCCACATTAAGAACTGAGCGGTGGCTTGTTCTTGATATTCATCGTCGTCATCGTCCATTTCCAGACGTTGTAGTAATGACAATTCGTCCTGTTGTACCTTTTGGTCAAGGAGGCGATTTACCAGGTTACGCTCAAACAGTTTAAAGCCACGATAATTCACGTTGAGCAGTAATTTCGTCAGGCGATCACGGCGGGTGTCGTCTAATAACCAAATCAGAGTATCCAGACCATTGAGACGATAATCGGGCGCCTGCACTTTCAGGTATTCACCATGTAGGTATTGTTTACACATCGTCAGGGTCGTCTGATAATTGGCGTCACCCTGCAGGTAACTCATAATCTGATCCAGCAGTTGCTGGCTGCGGAAATCACGGTCGGTTAGCTCGAAACAACGTTGCAGCAGCTGTTCGCCGTTAATGTCACTGTTAATCAGCAACACAAAACCGCCAATCTGGTTTAATGCTTTGGCCGGTTTTTCTGAACCACCAATAATTCCCCAGTGATCACCACGGTCCTGCAATAACCACAAACTTTGCCAGTCGATGTCCAGCGGTGCCAGGTTGTTCAGAGTCCGGAACTGTTCACTGACCTGATGAGGTTTCTGCGCCAGACGTTCATCACTCAGTTCGACAAACTCGGTGTTAAATTCGTCTGTTAAGGTCGCGTTGAAGTCTTCACATTGCATCGTATTCAGACTGAGCTGAATACTGCGCAGCAGCGCTTGGGGCAGATCGGTGTTCAGTTCTTGCTGATACAGCTCGCTGAAACGAGGGTATTTCAGCAGTAGTCGACGATAAAATTCGGTTTTGGTGCTTTCGTTGATGTAGAGCAGGCCATGATGTAAGGCCTCAGCGTCGCGGCGTTTAAGCGGGCCAAATACCGACTGGTCGTCACTGTCGATGTGGGCAAATTTATCCAGCCATTCCTCGTATTCTTCCGGGCCGTCGTAATGATTCAGTCGACATTGGCTCACCTGAAAGGCCTGCAGATAAGCACGATCGATATCGGCACCCAACATCCTGAGGCGATAGTGCTCCAGTGCGTCGGCGCCATCGTCAAATTCAACTCTGTAGCTATTCGTGGAGTAGGCTTGGGACACCAGTCGGGTTACCCGTACCGGCGCTAATGCCACCATCAGTTGCCACAGGCGTTTGGCTTGTTGTTTAAAGACACAGTCTTTGGGTGCCTTTAGCAGCCAGAAACAAATTAATAAACAACGCTGATAATTCTCGTCATGGTCACTTAAAAAATGGTAGCCAATCTGTTGCTGATTAAACTGGTTCATATTCAGAGGGCCACGCACCACTTCTTCGCGGTGGGCATATTGCTGAAACAACTCAATTACCTGCGGTTGAGTTAATTGTGGTTGTTCGGCGGTGAAGTAATCGGCCAGTTGTTCGACTTGAGCGGCATTCATGCCTTGCTTATCAAAAATCCCTTCGCCCAGAATGTCGAGGTTTTTGCGCAGATAATCGAATAGGGCTTGCCAGGGCTGCGGTGAATCGAACTGGGCGGCTAGCGTTTCGGTGTAGGCATCGTTGTGGTTATTTTGAACATCGTCGTGCAGTAAGAAGGCCATCAACGCGTATTGACCGATTGTGAACTCATCGTCTTCTTTTGGCCAAAGGGTCGGGTTGGCCAACGTTCGGTGTTCGTTGATCAGCTCGCGCGCTTGTTCCAGATTGTCTTGGTACAGCAACTCGTCCATATCACAGAATTGATGGCCGACGTCATTCAGTAAACGAATGTTCAGTCGCTGTTCGTAATTTTCTTCCGGCACTTTAGAGTAGCGGGCAAAGTATTCTCCGGCGCTGAGTAACTCATATCGATCAACCAGCTGATCACGTATGTAATCATCCAATTCGTCCTGACCTAATATCCGGTAAAAGATGTCCAGCATACGCAGGGTTTGTTCACACCGCTGTTGATAGCTTTGTGACGGCATAATGTCGGCCAGTTCTTCGGCGTCTTCGTCATCGCACAGCATTTCACGCAGTAAGTCGCTGAGAAAGTGCCCCAGTTCATGATTGATGTCTTTATTCGTTTCACCAAACAGCAACTGGTCGCTGAGATCGCGATACAATTCGGGTGCATGTTGCTTGGCTAGCTCAGCGACGGGAAATTCGACTAAGGCGTTAAAGACGTCCGGTTGACTGCCGTCGATAATGTGCCGCCATAAGGTGCCACCTAAGGGCAGGGCCAGAATCAGGGGGTTAACTTTGTAAAGCTCATCGCCCAGCTCTCTGTCGCTTTCTGACCGATCTTTGAGATAAATATTATCTTCGGCATAACAAACCAGTGGCTTATCGGTTTGTGCTTTGATCTGTTGTTGTAAGTCGAGGGCTTCGTCTTCTAGGCTGGCGCTGATAAAGTGCTGCTGCCTGTGCTTTTCCAGGTCTTCTTCGTCGAACGGGTCACCTTCTTCGGGCAACAGGGTTAAATAAAAGTCGAGCACCGGGTCGGCGTTATCAAAGTCGCTGCTTTCGCAGTACAGCATTTTCGGACTAGTTCGCAGGCGTTCAGTTAAGGCTTGCTTGAACCAGGTGTATTCGGCCGGGTTGGCTTTTAAGAATTCACCTAATGGTTGATAGTGGGTGTCACTTTCCCATTCGTTGCCATACATCTGGTAACGTATGCCTCTGTTGTCACACCAGATATAGGCGTTAATCACGTCGTGCGTCCAACCGTACTTGTGGACAAAATGGGCGAGGTAATCACTGTAACCACCGGCGTGTTCATCGTCCCAGTAAGGAATAAAAAACTGGGCCAACAAGGTCAGATATTTACAGTCATGGCAGCACAATAAAAACAGCGCTTCTGCGCCGAACACGCGCATGTCGTCGGTCCACATGGCGCTAGTGTCGTTGTATTTTCGGGCATAGGCGACGATTGCTTCGGCGGTGTTCACCAGTTCGCCGACCACCGATTCGTGTTGTAGCCCGATGGCAAACAGTAAGGCTTCGGATACATAATATTCGGCGTCATCGGCGATGGTTTCATCTTTACTGAATGTCCATGACTCCGGCCCTTGCTGATAGGCCGTGTAAGCCAGTTCGCGCCAATGGTCGTCTTCGATGTCCTGAAATTGCAGGCGACGGGTGCTGTTATCTTCTTGAACGACAAATTCAATATCAAATTGTTCTTTATGAAACGCCGTTTCTGCAGCCAGGTGTTGCTGGTACTGTTGCAATGCGCTGCGTAGAGACTCGGGTTGGTCGATGATAATAGGGATTTGAATCGATTTTTGAAACTCAAGCATAGAGGGCCTTCTGTGGCTGGTGTCTTGTCAACAAACCGGTGGACTCATTCAGAGAGTCATTTGCACATAGGAACACTGGGTTTGTATGTTTTCCGTAACTAATTAGTTTGTCCAATTGGACAGGTATTTTATCAGAGTCTATTAACTGCTCAGAGTGGTCTGCTCAGGCTAAATGGTAACATTCTGTAAATTCATGGGTTGTTTGAAGAAGGAGTCCTACACCGCAGCCGAAGCATTACGCTGGAAAGAGGCTGGTTTCAGCTTGAGTGATGCCAATGATGAAAGAGAAAAAGATCTAACGCCAGTTCAGGCAACAGAGTCTGAAAATGCTGGAGCGTGATTTTCTACAGACTGACCTTCTACAGAGTGAACTTCTACAGAGTGAACTTCTACAGAGCAATTGTCTTTCGAGTCGACATTGAGCCGCTTGTAGAAAAACATGGCGTCTAGGTTCCGTCAGTAAAAATTCTGGGTTATTCCTAAGAAAAGCAGTTCTGTGTTGACCAGAACTGCAGGATTTTCTGAATGAAGTGAGTGAAAACAGAGCCAATTCGCTGTATTACTCATGATTAGGGTAGTCGGTGTAGCCTCGTTCGTTGCCGCCAAATAAGGTTGAAGGATCTGAAATTTCGTTTAAAGCCAATTGGTTTTTTAAGCGGTAGGGCAAGTCCGGGTTGGCTATGAACTTACGTCCAAATGCCACAAAGTCGACAAGTCCCTTATTTATCAGGTCAGCGGCACGGCTTTCGTTATAGTTGCCTGCGACGACAATGGCTCCGGAAAAATTGCGTCTTAACTGAATTCGGAACGCTTCGTTAACCATGGGCGCATCATCCCAGTCCGCTTCTGCTAAATGAATGTAAGCAATGCCAAGGTCTTCGAACTTCTTTGCTGCAAGCAAAATGCTATCGGCCGCTTGAGGGTCATCCATTCCTCTTTGGGTAATAAAAGGCGCAAGCCGAATGCCTGTACGTTTAACGCCAATTGCCCTGCTGACTTCGGTGACAACTTCAAAAGCAAAACGCAGACGTTTTTGTGCGTTTCCGCCATATTCATCGGTGCGTTGGTTTGAGGTACTTCTTAAAAACTGATCAATTAAGTAGCCGTTGGCTGCGTGTATTTCGACGCCATCAAAACCTGCTTCGATGGCATTTAAGGCCGCCTGGCGATAATCATCAATAATGGATTGGATTTCATTTTTGCTCAGCTCTCTGGGAACAGGGCAATCCAGCATACGGCCGATGCCATCTTCGCCGACCACCCAAACTTGAGCATCTGGTGCGAGTGGGGAGGGCGCAACGGGTTTGCCATCAGCATGAAATGATGGATGGGACATTCGCCCTACATGCCACAGTTGTGCAAATATTCGGCCGCCTGCGTTATGGACAGCATGGGTGACTTTTTTCCAGCCACTTATTTGCTCCGGGGTATAGAGCCCCGGAGTGAATGAATAACCCTTTCCTTGCGCGGAAATCTGGGTTGCTTCCGAAATGATCAACGCAGCACTGGCCCGTTGAGCATAATAAGTTGCCATCAAATCGGTCGGAATATCACCGGGTTGTTCTGTTCGCGAGCGTGTCATGGGAGCCATCACGACTCGATTGGTTGTAGAGAAGTGGCTGATAGTTGCAGGTTCAAATAGTGGGTTAGTCATGTTCAGTTCCTGTTTGCGGTGAGTTTGTTTTTGTGGGTTAGTGAAAGCAGTTGTTTGCGGTCAAATACGATTTCTATTTTCAAGTCGTCCGGGCCGAAGACAAATACCTGATGCTCTTCGGAGGCAGGTACATCTCGCTCGATAAAAGGGAGTTTGTGTCGGACTAATCTGCGCACCAGCCCTGAGTAGTCCTCTGTGCTGAAAGCGAGGTGGTCGATGGTGTTTATCCCTGAAAGGGAGGTCGGGGCTGAGTTTTGACGTAAATATTCGGCTTGTTGAGGGTTCACGTTGTCACGGTTTGCAATATGAATACAGGGCATGTTTTGGTCGTCATACAACCAGGCGCCTTCAAACTCAAAAGGGGGCCGGTAACCTTCCGAAAGTCCTAAGGACTCTTTGAAAAAGGTGGTCATTTCAGATACGTCAGATGCCATTACCAAGGCGTGATTAAGTCGCATGACTTTCTCCTTTGTTTCGGAGAAAGTAGATTAACTATTTTGTGAGAATTTATAATTGGCTTTATAGTTAAAAGACTATTTTGAAAAACTGAATAATTATGGCAAAAATTGATGATATGGAGTTGTTCGTTCATGTCGTAAAAGCAGGTGGCTTAGCTGCGGCAGGGCGAAAGCTGGGTTTGTCGCCTGCAAGCATGACAGCAAGAATGAACCAAATTGAAAAACGTTATGATACCAGGCTCTTAACCCGAAACACGCGAAACATCGCGTTGACAGAAGCCGGTGAGCGTTTTTATTACGGTTGTTTAAAAGTGCTGGAAGAGGTGGCTCATGCCGAAAATGGTTTACAGGAAACAAAGCAAGAACTCAGTGGCAGCTTGCGGGTTGCAGCGACCTCTGACTTTGGTCGGCAATACGTTTCGTCGGCCATTGCTGAGTTTGTTTCTAAACACCCAAAGGTTCGTGTTCATTTGATGTTGGCGGATGGCCTGATCAATATTATTGATGAAGGGGTGGACTTAGCAATTCGCTTTGGTAATTTGCCAGACAGCAACTTAATCAGCCGTCCGATTATGGAAAATAGGCGCGTATTATGTGCTTCGCCAGAATACATTCATTCGTTTGGGGAGCCTCTTGTGCCTGAAGACCTGGCTCACCATCGTTGTTTGGTTTTAGAGCGTCATGGTCAGCCGCTGAATGACTGGCATTTTGAGTCTCAGGCACAACGTAAAACCCTTAAAGTGACCCCGTATTTATCCTGTTCTGACGGTGATGTTATCCGTCAGTGGGCGTTACAAGGGTACGGCATAGTAATGAAGTCATTGATTGATGTGAAGAAAGATATTGCGGATGGGAGGCTTGTGTTAGTGCTGGAGCAATTTGTGAGGGGCTTCAGTCAAAAGGATACTGAAAGTGTTGGGTTGCAGGCAATTTATCCCAGTCGGCAGTATCAGCCACGCCAAGTGAAAGCTTTTTTAACGTTTTTTACAAAGTGGGTGTCGGGCGTATCTAACTCTGAAAGCAGGCATCTTTGATCCGGATGATCCAGCCTGTTTTTTCAAAAATTTTTTCTCTGGAAGCCCTTTCAAAAAGTAACTTCAGTTCATATTTAGGCTTACCAATAAAGATTCTATACAGATTTTTGACTTTAACTTTTCTTTTGCATATTTAGAGACTGAATCATCAGCAAGTGAGCCGGACAGTGCCTTTGATGATGGACGAACGACATTTCAGCGTTTTATAAAAATAATAGTATGTAAATCAGTGATGTAGGGTTTGGTTTGATGTTGGTGAAGACTAAGAGCGGAGAGAGAAATGTCTCTTTTTTGTTACGGATTCAGCTTGGCAAACGGGCGGTGTCCATGTAAGAGGTTCCCTAAATAAAAACAGTGTTCTAAAAATATGATCAATCCTCTAAACGCGAGCAGGGATGTGGGATGGGGCATTGATTGATGTAGTTGAGCTCTTAGGAGACTCAGTCCTTTTTCGTATTTTTTGAAGTTTGGCCTTATAGGTTCAAATTATCGTCTATTGTTAACGCTGAGTGGTTTAGAGGTGGCGTTATTCTTGAGTAATTTACTTGGTGATGTAATCCCGTGTAATGGAAAATTCCGTTATTAATGCTCAGTATTGTAATTCGTCCTTTAAACATTAGGGAACCTTATTTCGAACACTGTAATGATAATGCAGTACAGGTTATTTGGGTTGCGCCGAGTCCGACTACGATCAACAGATTAAGTCAATAAATGGTGCTTAGTTTGGTTGTGTAGTGATGATTTGTGGCAAATAACTTACTTATCGATTAATTACATGGATCGTATGCAAAAAGTACATTTTATTTCTGGTTTACCTCGTTCGGGTTCTACTTTGTTGGCAGGAATATTACGCCAGAACCCCGATTTTTATGCGGCTATGTCGAGTCCTGTTGCTTCGTTGATGAATGGGTGTCTTGAGCAAATGGGCGCAGGCAGTGAGTTCTTTACCTTTTTTAATGAGCAGAAACGAAAAGATATTTGTCGGGCGTTATTCACGACTTATTATCAAGAAGAAGCAGATAAGCAGGTTATTTTTGATACTAACCGCATCTGGACGGCTCGTCTTCATCAACTGACTGAACTCTATGACGACTTTAAAGTGATCTGCTGTGTTCGGAATCCCGCTTGGGTGATGGACAGCTTTGAAACCATTTATCGTAAAAACCCCTTCGATTACAGTCGTATCTACAACCCTCAGTCTCGACAAACCGTCTATTCCCGTTGTGAAAGCATGATCAGTGCTTCCGGTACTGTGGGCAGTGCCTGGACGGCTCTAAAAGAGGCGTATTACGGTGAATATTCTGATCGTTTGCTGCTTGTGGATTATGATCTGTTAACTCAGCACCCCGTGAAAACACTTGAGTTGCTCTATCAGTTCATTGGTGAACCTATGTACGACCACGACTTTAATAGTGTTGACTATGAGGCCAATGAGTTTGATCAGAACCTGGGAGCGAAGGGACTGCACCAAGTAAAGAAAAAAGTCGAATTTAAATCCCGGCGAAGCATTTTACCGCCAGAGTTATTTCAAAAGTACAGTGATATGGCATTTTGGCAGGACACAGCAGGCACCTCTGCGAGCATTATTTCGACAAAATAAGTGGGTAGAGAGAACACACTTCTTATAAATAGGCAGCTCGAAGAAAGTTGCTGAAGTGCGTTTTAAAAAGAGTGTTTTTAAGTGGGTTATCGAGAATTGAGTTGTCTTAAAGTGAATGGTTTTGAAGTGGTTTGCTTTAAGTAATCAGCCAAGTAACGCAAATATAGACTAGGGTCGGGTTATGAATAAGCATCTTTTAAATGGCATCACATCGGCAATGATGTCTTTAGGCGTATGCAGCGCACCTGTGCAGGCTTACAGCAGTTTTCAGGTGAATCAAGGTGCTGCTCAGGCCTATGCCAGACATAGCAAAGGGGTGGTAAAACCATTACCGATGACCATGCCTCCTCTGACCCCGGCCAACAGAAAACAAGCCGAACAAAGGCTGAGGGATCAACCTGTTTCTTTAGTTCAGCATGCGATGCCAACTTCTGAACTGTACCTGAGCACTCCCTCTAAGAATGGCCTAGTATCATCAAAAGCGCTTTCGTCTGAATTCAGTGAAAAGTCATCTTCTGTTGAATTGATTTTAGATGCGCGTCATGCCATTTCTGAACTGATTATTATTGATCAGGCCGTTGCCGATAAGCATTTGATTTACCGTCAGCTTAAACCTGGTATGGAGGTCAGAGAAGTCAACTCTCTTGAAGATGGTTTGGTTCAACTGTCCGCTATTCTGTCGGATTACCGTGATCTCGAAGCATTGCATGTATTTTCTCACGGCCGCGATGGATCAATTCTTCTGGGTAATTCTCAGATCAATGAGGCCACGTTAAATCAAGAAGTTAATGCTTTGTCAGATATTGATGGGGCACTGAAAGACGGAGCTGACTTACTGCTTTACGGTTGCGAACTTGCCAAAACAGAGCAAGGGGAGCAGCTGCTGGAATTGATAGCCCATCAAGCCAACGTGGATGTGGCGGCGTCTGATGATTTAACCGGGAATGCACAGTTAGGCGGTGATTGGGACCTTGAGGTTCAAACGGGCGATATCGAGGCCGAGTTACTGGCAAACTCCATTGCCATGCAGGATTTTTCTACGGTATTAGCAGTTACTGGAGCGGGCTTTGCATCCGACTACAGTGACCCTAACACTTATCTATACAGCGGTTACACGGTTCGGTTATCTACTAATAACCCAGGGTCTGATTCTTTATATTGTAATGGTAGTGCTAATTACTGCTATGAAGACTTTGACAGTGCTGGAAATTCAGGTACTAAGATTTATCTGGATTTTACTGGTGGGCAAGAGTTCGATATCGCCAGTTTGTTTATTCATAGCAGTGGGGCGCAAGACTTCACCTTTGAGTCGGATAAGGGGGATATTGATACCTTGAGCTTGAATGGCACTAATACCACTAAAAACCTTAACTGGACTGGAATTAGCAAACTGACCATTCGGCGCACCGATAATACAGCGCTTACTTATATGAGGGTAGGCACTTTTGATCTGGCTAATATCCAGAATCCATCCACCCCAACAATCACTAATGTGACCTATGACTCCAGTACCGGCAACATGGTTGTCACAGGCACCAACTTCGAAGCCAAATCCGGTGGCGCCAATGATATTACGGTCAATAAACTCACCGTTACCGGCGAAGGCGGTGGTGGCTCGGCGTACACGCTGACTTCGGCGACCAACGTTGAAATAACTTCTGCGACTGAGTTTACCGTGCCGATCAGTGGCACCGATAAACTGCGGGTTGATGCTCTGTTCAATAAAAACAGCACGACAGCAGACGATGGCATCACCTATAACTTAGCCGCTGCGGATGACTTTGTGGCCAACGTGACGGCGGGGGACACCGCCATTGCCACCAATGGTGTGACCGTCAGCAATTATGCCAACCCAACGATTACTTCCTCCACCTACGATGCCAGTACCGGTGCGTTGGTGGTGACGGGAACGGGTTTTTCTGCCGTCAGCGGTGCCGCCAATGATGTGGTGGCGAATACCTTTACCTTCACCGGAGACAGTGGTGGTACCTATACATTGACCGACAGCAGCAATGTGGATGTGACTTCTGCGACGGCCTTTACTATCACTCTCAGCGCCACAGATAAGCACAATGTGAACGGTCTTCTGAATAAAAACCTGACCAGTGCTGAAAGTGGACAGGCTTATAATCTGGCCGCTGCGGATAACTGGATGGCGGGTGGCGCAAGCAATCAAAACATTGCTGATGCCGCCGCGACCATCAATGTCAGCAATGTGACCGCGCCTGCCGTCACGTCTGCCGCCTACAATCAAGGCACGGGCGTGTTGACGGTCACCGGTACCAACTTTGTGAATGCGGTGGGAGCTACCAATGACGTCGACGTGACGAAGCTGACGCTGACCGGGGAAGGCGGCAATACTTATACTTTAACCAGCAGTAATGTGGAGATTTCCAGTGCCACCTCGTTTACTGTTACATTGAATGCCGTCGATAAATTGGTGGTGAACGGCTTGCTTAATAAAAACGGCACTCAGGCCGATGATGGCGCGACAAATTACAATTTAAATCTTGCCGACGACTATATGCCAGCGGTGGCGACCTCGACCAACATCGCAGATGCCACCAACCCGGTGACGGTCAGTAATGTGCAAGTTCCGACGATCACCAGTGCCACCTATGACGCGAACAGTAAAGCCTTGGTGGTGACCGGCACCGGCTTCGCTCGTAAATTCGGGGCCACCAACGACATTGACCCCACCAAGCTGAGCCTGACCGGGGAGGGAAGTAATAGCTATACGTTGACGGGCAGCTCAGTCGAGATCAGTTCAGAAACTGAATTTACGATCACGCTGAGCGATACCGATAAAATCAATGTGAACGGCTTATTGAACAAAGACGGTACTGCGGCGGATGACAGCGTCACTTACAACCTGGCGGGCGCCGAAGATTGGCAGCAAGGCGCCGGGACCAATGCCACCATTGCCGATACCACCGGCAATGGCGTCACGGTGTCCAGTTCCGCAGACCCAACCATCACCTCGGCAACGTACGACTTTGCCACGGGTATATTGGTGGTCACCGGGACCCGGTTGGTTAAACACCCCGGGGCGACCAATGATGTGGACTTAACCAAATTGACCATTTCAGGGGAAGCCAGTGGCACCCGCATCTTAACCACCACCAACGTTGAAATTACCGATGAAACCAGTTTCAGTGTCACCTTAAACAGTGCCGATAAAACCGCCGTGAATGCACTGTTAAACGTCAATGGCACTCAATCAGAAGACTCAACTACCTATAACATCAATGCGGCGGAAGACTGGATGGCGGGGGCGGCAACCAGCAATAACATTGTGGATGCGACCGGCAATGGCATCACAGTCAGTAATGTGCCTGCACCGACCATCACTTCCGCGACCTACAACTTTGGCACCGGTGTTTTGACGGTGACCGGGGTGGATTTTGAAAGCAAATCCGGTGGGCTCAATGATGTCAGTGTCAGCAAGCTAACCCTGAAAGGGGAAGGGAACGCCACTTATACCCTGACCACCTCGGACGTTGAAATCACCAACGCCACCTCCTTCTCTGTGACGCTGAACGCCACCGATAAGCTCAATGTGAATGGCTTACTCAATAAAGATGGCACACAGGCGGACGATGCCACTGTCTTTAACCTCGCAGCGGCCGATGACTTTATGGCCAATGTCACGGCAGGCGATACCTCGGATGCAACCAATGGGGTGACGGTCAGTGCTCAGGCCGACCCGACCATAACTTCCGCAACGTACGACTTCAGTAGCGGTGCTTTGGTGGTTATCGGCACCAACTTCAGTCAAGTGGCGGGGGCGACCAATGACGTTGACCCGACCAAACTGACCCTCACGGGGGACAGCGGCAACACCTACACCCTGACGACGTCTGGCGTGGAAGTCACCAATGGCACCGCCTTTACCGTCACTTTAAATACCACTGACCAATTGAACATTAACGGCTTGCTGAATAAGAACGGCACGGCCTCCGGCAGCGGACAAACCTACAACCTGGCGGCGGCTGATAACTGGCTGGCGGGCGGCGCGCCCACCACCGACATCAGTGACGCCACCAGTAATGGCATTACGGTAAGTAATGTTGCCGTCCCTGTGGTGACCAGCAGCACCTACAACGCAGGCGCCGGTGTGTTGGTGGTGACCGGTACCAACTTTGTTAAAGAAGTCGGGGCCACCAACGATGTTGATCCAACCAAGTTCACTTTGTTAGGGGATGGCAATAGTTCTTACACCTTGACCACCACGTCTTCGGTCGAAATCACCAACAGTACGACGGTCAGTCTGACTTTGAGCGCGGTTGATCGAACCAACATCAATGGTTTGCTGAATAAAAATGGTACGTCTTCGTCTGACAGCACGACCTACAATCTGGCGGTTGCAGACCGTTGGATGCCTGGCGCGGATGCAGGCACCAACAGCGCTGACCTGACGGGCAATAGCATCACCGTCAGTGGCGTCATCGATCCGGCCATCACCTCGGTGGCTTACGATGGGACAACGGGTGTGTTATCCGTTACCGGCACCAACTTTGTGAATGAAGCGGGGGCACTGAACGATGTGGACCTCTCGAAATTCACCCTGACTGGCGAAGGCAGCGGCATCCGTACATTAACGACCACCAATGTCGAAATCACTTCCGCCACGGCGTTCTCTGCGACACTGAGTGCCGCCGATAAGTTGGTGGTGAATGGCCTATTGAATAAAAGCGGCACCACTTCAGGCGACAACACCACTTACAACCTGAATGCGGCGGATCGTTGGATGCCGGGTGCGGCCACCAGTCCGGGCATCGCGGATGCCACCACCGGGATTACGGTCAGTAACGTCCCCGTCGCCACCATTACTTCTGCGACCTATGCGGCCAATACCGGCACCCTGGTGGTCACCGGCACCAACTTTGTCAGCAAATCCGGTGCGATAAACGACATCGATGTGACCAAGCTGACCCTGAATGGCGAAGGCAATAATACATACACCTTGACGACCAGCAACGTTGAAATTTCCAGTGCGACCTCATTTACCCTGACGTTGAATGCAGCGGATCAGCTCAACGTCAATGGCTTACTGAATAAAGACGGCCTAACTTCCGATGGCGGGGCGGCCTACAACCTGGCGGCGGCCGAAGACTGGCTGGCAGGGGCAGCAGCGAGTGCAACCATTGCCGATTTGACCAGCAATGGCGTTACCGTGAGCGGTGTCGCATCGCCAACAATAACCTCGTCGACCTACGATGCAACCAGCGGCGCGATGGTGGTGACGGGCAGCAACCTGGCGAAATTCCCAGGCGTGACCAACGACGTGGACGTTTCAACGCTTACCTTGACCGGTGAGAGTGGTGCAACCTATACGCTGACCAGTGCCACGGATGTGGAAATCACCTCTGCCACA
>NZ_BAABBN010000004.1:1637929-1639629 GCF_039537985.1 Litoribacillus peritrichatus | reverse complement strand
ATAAAAATGGCACTGCCTCGGACGTCAGCAGTACCACCTATAATCTGGCTGGCGCGGATAACTGGATGGCAGGCGCAGCGGCGTCCGTTGATATCTCCGACACTCTGGTCAATGGCATTACCGTCAGTAATGTTACGGTTCCGACCATCACCTCGGCGACCTACGATGCCACGACGGGTGTGGTGACGGTGACGGGCACCAACCTGCGCAATCAAAACGGGGCGGCCAACGATGTGGATGTGTCTTTACTGACGTTCACTGGCGATGCGGGCGTTACCTACACCTTGACCAGTGCCAGCGACGTTGAAATAACCTCGGCCACCCAATTCTCGGTCACTTTGTCCGGCGCCGATAAAACCAATATTGATGGTTTGCTGAATAAAAACGGCACCAGCTCCGACGACAGCACCACTTACAACCTGGCGGTTGCGGATAATTGGATGCCTGCCACTCTGGCCTCCGCGAACTCCGAAGACCTGACCGGCAATGGCATTACGGTCAGTAATGTGACGGTTCCGGCCATCACGTCATCCACTTATAACTTCACCACTGGCGTGTTGAGTGTGACAGGCACCAACTTCCGTAATCTGTCCGGTGCCAGCAACGATGTGGATGTCACTAAGTTATCGCTCACAGGGGAAGGCAATAACAGCTACACCCTAACCGGCGCGAGTGTCGACATCACTTCGGCCACGACATTTACCGTGACGCTAAGTGAAACGGACCTCATCAACGTCAATGGCTTGCTGAATAAAAACGGGACGTCCGCTGAGGATACCGTCTCGTATAATCTTGCCGCCGCAGACGACTGGATGCCTGCGGCATTGAGTGCGACGGACATCGCCGATGCCACAGCGACAGTCACCGTCAGCAGCGTGAATACGCCGAGCATCACCTCAATTACTTACGACTACGATACGGGGATTGTCACCGTCACCGGCCTTAACTTTGTGAAAAAGTTTGGTGCCGCCAACGATGTGGACCTATCTTTGCTGACCTTTACCGGTGAAAATGGCGCGACGTACACCCTGACCAGTGCCATAGACATTGAAATTACTTCGTCTACCAGCTTTACCTTTACGTTGACCGGTGCAGACCTTACGGGGGTGAACGCGCTGGTGACGGCCAATGGCACCACCGCCGGAAGTGGCACGACCTATAATGTGTCTGCTGCGGATAATTGGATGGCAGGCACGGCCGTCAGTACCAACATTGCGGACACCACGGGCAACACCATCACGGTCAGTAATGCGCCCACACCGACAATCTCCTCTGCCACGTATGATGCAACGACAGGCACGCTGGTCGTGACGGGCAGTAGCTTTGTGGCGAAATCCGGTGCATTGAACGATGTGGCGGTGTCTAAACTGACCCTGACCGGCGAAGCCTCGGGTACTTATACGTTGACCAGCAGCGATGTGGAAATTGACTCAGGTACTCAGTTTACCGTTGTCTTGAATGCCGCTGATAAACGTACCGTGAATGGGTTACTGAATACCAACGGGACACAGTCGGATGATAGTACCGCTTATAACCTGGCGGCAGCGGATGACTTTATTGCCGACAGAACGGCGGGAGACAGCAGCGACACCACCGGCAATGCCATTACGGTCAGTAATGTGGTGAGTCCACAAATAACCAGTGCCGCCTACGACGCGACTACCGGCGCATTGGTGGTCACCGGGACTAACTTTGTGCAT
>NZ_BAABBN010000004.1:1126323-1637810 GCF_039537985.1 Litoribacillus peritrichatus | reverse complement strand
GCGAAGGCGGTGCCAGTTATGCCATCACCAGCACCTCAGACGTGGAAATCACCTCGGCCACCCAGTTCTCTGTCACCCTGACCGGGCAAGATCAAACCCATATTAATGGGTTGTTGAATAAAAACGGCACCAGTTCGGACGATGCAACCACGTTTAATTTAGCGGCGGCGGACAACTGGATGGCCGCCGCAGCCGCCAATGACGACATTGCGGATACCACAGGCAATGGCGTCACCGTAAGTAATGTCACCGCGCCTGCCGTTACTTCGGCCTCCTACGATGCCACCACCGGGGTGTTGGTGATGACCGGCACCCACTTCAGCAGCCTCTCTGGGGCGGCCAATGATGTAGACATATCGACCATGACGCTGACGGGTGAGGCTGGTAACACTTACACCCTCACCAGTGCAACGGATGTGGACATCAGTTCTGCCACCCAAGTGTCTGTCACCTTGGGCGGTGCAGACAAAACCCATGTGGATGGGTTACTGAATAAGAACGGCACCAGCTCCGACGATGCCACCACGTTCAACTTAGCCGTTGCCGATGACTGGATGGCGGCTGCAGCGTCCACCACCGACATCGCCGACGCGACCAATGGCGTAACCGTCTCGAACGTGACCGTACCGACCATTACCTCTGCCACTTACGATGGCACCTCCGGTACCTTAGTCGTCACGGGCACCAACTTACGTAACCTGAGCGGTGCGACCAACGACGTTGACCTCTCTAAACTGACGCTGTCGGGTCAGGGCGCAGGCACGTACACATTAACCAGTGATGCCGTTGAAATCACGGATGCCACCTCGTTCACGCAGGTGTTGAATGCAACGGACCAGTCAAACCTGGCCGTGTTACTGAATAAAAACGGCACCAGTGCGGTGGACAGTACCGTCTATAACTTGAGTGCAGCAGACAACTGGATGCCAGGGGCAGCGGCCACCACCGACCTTTCTGACACCACCGGCAATGGCATTACGGTTGCTAACGCCGCCAAGCCTACTGTGATTCTGAGCGCGAACACCAACACCGTTGCGGAAGCGGCGGGCACCTCCGTCATCAGAGCGACGCTTTCCGCTGCAAGCAGTGTGGATGTGGTCGTGAATCTGGCTTACTCAGGCACCGCGACTAACGTGGCGGATTACTCAACAACGGGCAACAGCATCACGATCTCCTCCGGTTCTTTGACCGGCAACGTGACCCTGCAAGCGGTTCAGGATGCGGCGGTCGAAAGCAATGAAACCATCATTGTGGACATCGACAGCATCACCGGTAATACCGCCACAGAAGCCACCACCCAACAACAAACCGTGACCATCACCGACGACGACACGGCCACCGTGACTCTATCCGCAAGCGCCAGCACCATCGCCGAAGCGGCGGGCACCAGCACCTTGACGGCGACACTGGATCAGGCCACCTTTGAAAATGTAACGGTCAGCTTGGGGTATTCCGGTACGGCCACCAATGGCACCGACTACGTCACACCAGCGGGCAGCATCACCATTGCCGCAGGTCAAACCACCGGCACCACCACGTTGACAGCAGCGGCTGACAGCGTCGTAGAAGCGGGTGAAACCATCATCGTTGATGTGACCAACGTCAGTGGCGGCAGTGCCAGCGAAAGTGGTATTCAACAACAAACCGTAACCATCACCGACGACGACACGGCGACGGTGACCTTAACAGCGAGTGCAAATACCATTGCAGAAGCGGCGGGCACCAGCACCCTGACGGCGACCTTGGATCAGGCCACCTTCGAAAACGTGACCGTCAGCTTGGGCTACTCCGGCACCGCCACCAGTGGCACTGACTACGTCACACCAGCAGGCAGCATCACCATTACTGCAGGCCAAACCACCGGCACCACCACGTTGACGGCCACCGCCGACAGCAATGTGGAAGCGGGCGAAACCATCATCGTCGATGTCACCAACGTCAGTGGCGGCTCGGCCAGTGAAAACGGTACCCAACAACAAACGGTGACTATCACCGACGACGACACAGCGACGGTGACCTTGTCTGCAAGCGCAGCCAGCATCGCCGAAGCGGCGGGCACCAGCACCCTGACGGCGACCTTGGACAGCGCCACCTTCGAAAACGTGACCGTCAGCCTCGGCTACTCCGGTACCGCCACCAGTGGCACCGACTACGTGACGCCGGCGGGCAGCATTACCATCACCGCAGGCCAGACCACCGGCACCGCAACATTGACGGCCACCGCCGACAGCAATGTGGAAGCGGGCGAAACCATCATTGTCGATGTCACCAACGTCAGTGGCGGCAGTGCCAGTGAAAGTGGTATTCAACAACAAACGGTAACCATCACCGACGACGACACCGCGACGGTAACTTTAACCGCAAGTGCAAATACCATCGCCGAAGCGGCGGGCACCAGCACTCTTACAGCGACCTTGGACAGCGCCACCTTCGAAAACGTGACGGTCAGCTTGGGGTATTCCGGCACCGCCACCAGTGGCACCGACTACGCTACGCCAGCAGGCAGCATCACCATACCCGCAGGCCAGACCACCGGCACCACCACCCTGACAGCAACGGCTGACAGCGTCGTGGAGGCGGGCGAAACCATCATTGTCGATGTCACCAACGTCAGTGGTGGCAGTGCCAGTGAAAGTGGTATTCAACAACAAACGGTAACCATCACCGACGACGACACCGCGACGGTAACTTTAACCGCAAGCGCAAATACCATTGCAGAAGCGGCGGGTTCCAGCGTTCTTACAGCGACCTTGGATCAAGCCACCTTTGAAAACGTGACCGTCAGTTTGGGCTACTCAGGTACGGCCACCAGTGGCACCGACTACGCTACGCCAGCCGGCAGCATCACCATTGCTGCAGGCCAAACCACCGGCACCACCACGTTGACGGCCACCGCCGACAGCAATGTGGAAGCGGGCGAAACCATCATCGTTGATGTCACCAACGTCAGTGGTGGCTCGGCCAGTGAAAACGGCACCCAACAACAAACGGTAACCATCACCGACGACGACACAGCGACGGTGACCTTGTCTGCGAGTGCAACCAGCATTGCAGAAGCGGCGGGCACCAGCACTCTTACAGCGACCTTGGATAGCGCCACCTTCGAAAACGTGACGGTCAGCTTGGGCTATTCCGGTACCGCCACCAGTGGCACCGACTACGTCACACCAGCAGGCAGCATCACCATTACTGCAGGTCAAACGACAGGAACTGCAATACTGACGGCGATTCAGGACTCGTCGGAAGAAAGTGATGAAACCATCATTGTCGATGTGGCGGGCGTCAGCGGCGGTTCTGCCAGCGAGAACGGTACCCAACAACAAACGGTGAGCATCACCAACGACGACACAGCGACGGTAACTTTAACCGCGAGCGCAAATACTATCGCCGAAGCGGCGGGTTCCAGCACCCTGACGGCGACCTTGGACAGCGCCACCTTCGAAAACGTGACGGTCAGCTTGGGCTACTCCGGTACGGCCACCAGTGGCACCGATTACGTCACACCAGCAGGCAGCATCACCATTACCGCTGGCCAAACCACCGGCACCACCACCCTGACAGCAACGGCTGACAGCAATGTGGAAGCGGGCGAAACCATCATCGTCGATGTCACCAACGTCAGTGGCGGCTCGGCCAGCGAAAGTGGTATTCAACAACAAACCGTGACCATCACCGACGACGACACGGCCACCGTGACTTTAACCGCAAGCGCAAATACCATTGCAGAAGCGGCGGGTTCCAGCGTTCTTACAGCGACGTTGGACAGCGCCACCTTCGAAAACGTGACCGTCAGCCTCGGCTACTCCGGTACGGCCACCAGTGGCACCGACTATGCGACGCCAGCCGGCAGCATCACCATTACCGCAGGTCAAACCACCGGCACCACCACGTTGACGGCCACCGACGACAGCAATGTGGAAGCGGGCGAAACCATCATCGTCGATGTCACCAACGTTAGCGGCGGCTCGGCCAGTGAAAGTGGTATTCAACAACAAACCGTAACCATCACCGACGACGACACGGCCACCGTGACTCTATCCGCAAGCGCATCCAGCATTGCAGAAGCGGCGGGCACCAGCACTCTGACGGCGACACTGGATCAGGCCACCTTCGAAAACGTGACCGTCAGCCTCGGTTACTCCGGTACCGCCACCAGTGGCACCGACTACGTTACGCCAGCAGGCAGTATCACCATTACTGCAGGCCAAACGACAGGAACTGCAATACTGACGGCGATTCAGGATACGTCGGAAGAAAGTGATGAAACCATCATTGTGGATGTCACGGGCGTCAGCGGCGGCAGTGCCAGTGAAAGCGGTACGCAGCAACAAACGGTGAGCATCACCAACGACGATAATGAAACCACCGCAGACACTGCGACGGTGGATGAAGACAGCAGCGTCCAGGTGGATGTACTGAGCAATGATGTGGGTAACGGATCGGCATTGAACCCGGCGAGCGTTGCTATCGTGGCGTCGGCCTCGAACGGTTCAACCAGCATCAATACGGCAAACGGTGTGATCACTTATACGCCAGCGGCTAACTTCAATGGTTCTGATGCGTTTTCTTACACGGTAAGCGATGTTCAGGGGAATGCGTCCGCCAGTACGGCGGTTAACGTAACGGTCACGGCCGTCAATGACTCGCCAGTCGCGGTGGCTGATACTGCTTCGGTCGCTGAAGACGGTTCGGTCAATATAGATGTTCTGTCGAATGATACTGATGTGGATGGTGCTAATGAAGTCAACAGTGCCAGCTTGGCCATTTCAGCGCAACCAGCAAACGGCAGTGTGGTGGTTGCAAACAGTCAAGTGACTTACACGCCGTCATCAAATTATTTTGGCAGTGATACCTTTGAATACACCGTCAGTGATAACAGTGGCGCGGTTTCGAATGCTGCGACCGTGACCGTGAATGTCTCGGGCTCTAATGACGCACCGACCGTTGTGGATGACACGGTTCAAACGGAAGAAGATACCGCTGTTTCAATTGCGGTATTGAGCAATGATTCGGACGTGGACGGCACCCTTGATGTGTCCACCATTACCGCTGTGGTTGGTCCGACCAATGGCTCGGTTACGGCGCTGAGTGATGGTTCATTCTCTTATACGCCAGTCGCCGACTTTAATGGCTCCGATTCCTTTACTTATACCGTGAAGGACGACCAGGATGCGGTCTCTTCACAAGCCACGGTGACTATTACGGTGAACAGCGTCAATGATGCGCCGGTCGCTGCCAATGATGTTGCGGTGTTATTGGAGGATTCCAGTCTGGACATCAACGTGGCAGGTAATGACTCCGATGTGGATGGCACATTAAACCTTTCATCTTTGAATGTTGCCGCGCAGCCAGCGCAAGGTGCGGTGACCTTGGTGAATAACATGTTCCGTTATACGCCGAATCAGAACTTTGATGGCTCAGATAGCTTTACCTACACCATTAATGACTCCGATGGCAGCACATCAAACATTGCGACGGTCGCCATTACGGTTCAACCCGTCAACGATGCGCCATTGGCGAATGATGATACCGTCACAACGGATGAAGATACGCCGATCGATATCGCCATTCTTGCGAATGACCAGGACATTGACGGAACGTTGGATGCAACCAGTATTGTCATTGGCCAGCCTGCTAACGGCAGTGTTGAGGTGAACAATGGCGTGGCTACTTATACGCCGGCAGATAACTTTAATGGTTCGGATCAATTTACGTACACCGTCAACGATGACTCGGCTGAGGCCTCCAACAGTGCGACGGTGATGGTGACGGTGACCAGTGTCAATGATCTGCCTGTGATCAGCGGTTCGCCAGCAAGCAGTGTGCTTGAGGGTGCAGCGTATGCCTTCACGCCAACGCTGTCCGACATCGAAGGCGATACCTTATCGGTGTCTGCTTCCAATCTTCCGGGCTGGCTGACTTTGAACTCAGAGACGGGCGAGCTGTCCGGTGCTCCGGTGGTCGGTGATGCCGGTGTGTACGATAACATCGTACTTCAGGTCAGTGATGGCCAGGGCACAACCAACTTCACCGCGTTTGCGATTGAAGTGATCGGTGATAACGATACCGATGGCCTGGCAAACTCCGAAGACCTGGACGATGACAACGATGGCATGTCGGATGAATTTGAAATCGCCAATGGCTTCAATGTGTTCGACCCGTCGGATGCAACACAAGATGCGGATAACGATGGTCTCTCGAATCTGAATGAGCAAAACGCAGGCAGTAACCCGCTGGCCGATGATCAGGCACCGGAAATCACCGGTGTTGAAACCTTGAACATTAATGCAACGGGTCTGTTGACACCGGTGACCGGGTTGGTGACCCCAACGTCCGTTGATGCTTTAGACGGCGAGGTCAGTGTGAGTTTGGTGGGCGGTGCGCCAGCCAACTTAGCGCCAGGTTCGCATCAGGTGACTTGGTTTGCGGTGGACGCGGCCGGTAACAGAGCGGAGCAGGTGCAGCAAATTCATGTGCACCCTCTGATCTCTCTGGGTAAAGATCAGGTGGTCGGTGAAGGCGTGAACGGCAGAGTGCGGGTGTTGCTCAATGGTTTGGCACCGAGCTATCCGTTGACGGTGGCCTACGAGGTGGGCGGTTCTGCGGATAACACGGATCATAACTTACAGTCCGGTGAGGTCGTGTTTGAACAAGGTGAGTTGACGAAGAACATTCCGTTTGCAACGACAGAAGATGACAACGTTGAAGTGACTGAACACATCCTTGTCTCTTTGACCGGTGACGCAAACTTTGGTGCCAAGAAGACACACACCATCACGGTGGTGGAAGAAAATGTGGCGCCGCAGGTTGAGCTTGCTATTACCCAGGGTGGGGTGGCGCAACTCATTGTGGAGCAGTCTTCCGGGGCAGTGAACTTCTCTGTTCAAATCAACGACCCGAATCCGAATGATCAACATACCGTTGAATGGTTGTTTACGGGCGGTGTGACCACCGATGAAGTGAGCGATACCCAGCGACAACTGAACCCAGCGGATGTTGAACCGGGCGTTTACCGAGCGACAGTGACCGTCACTGATAATGGATTACCACCCATCAGTAACGAACTGTCTATTTCCTATCGGGTGGTGACAAGTTTACCTGCCCTGAGTACAACCCAAGACTCCGATGGTGATGGCATCAGTGACAGTGACGAAGGCTGGTTGGATGATGATCAGGATGGACAGCCCAATTATCTTGACGTCTCATCACAGTCAAATGTACTGAATGAAGTGGCGGAAGATGGATTTACCTTCCTGATAGAAACCGAACCCGGATTGAAAATGGTGTTGGGTGAACGCGCCCTGTCTAATGACGGCCGAGGCGCCAAGGTTGAACCGGAGACTTTGTCTGGTGCGCTCCAGATCCCTGAAGATGAAGTGGAAAATATCAGTGGTTACTTTGACTTTGTGGTGAACGACCTTCCGGTCATTGGTCAAAGCGTCAATATTGTCATTCCTCAACGGATGGCCATTGCTGAAAATGTGGTGTACCGCAAGTTTGATGGCGTTTGGTTCACGTTTGTGGAAGACGCGAATAACTCGCTTATGTCCGCACCGGGTGAGCAAGGCACGTGTCCGCCGCCGCAGTCGGACCTCTATCGTCCTGGGCTGAACGCCGGAGACTGGTGTGTTCAGTTGATCATTGAAGACGGTGGCCCTAATGACGCGGATGGCATGGCAAACGGCAGTGTCATTGATCCGGGTGGAGTTGGCAGTCTCATTAATACGTCGGTGAAAAGCTCCGGCAGTGGAGGAGGAAGTTTTGGATTGGGATGGATCGTTATGATGATAAGTATGATGATGGCTAAATATGCACGTCAAATCACGCTCGTGGGACGTAGGGTTGCAATGTTATTTCCGGTATTGCTGTTGTGTCCGGTATTAGTGTTATTACCGTTGCATAGTCAGGCGCAGGACTGGACGTCTGCCCAACAAACATTGAAAGATCGAAGCTACTTTGAAGTGAGTATGTACCGGGTCACTTCGTCTCAGGGGGAACAAGACTTTCGGGACGGCCTGGCGTCAGACGGTTTTGCGGTGAATGTGGAAGAATACGACGTCGACCGATCCGGCTATCAGTTTGTCTTGGGCTATCGATATCTGGATTGGTCTTTTTTGGAAGTAGGTTACCTGGATTTAGGCAGCGTGGATGTGAATTTCTCAACGTTGGCGGCCAGTGCGTCGGATCTTGAAAAATCGCTGAACAAGCATTATCCGGTGACAGGACAAGGCCTGACGTTAGGCAATCGTTTTCAGGCGGAACCCGCTCCGGGAATAACTGTGTTTGGTGAAGCCGGTTTGTTTTTTTGGAAACAAGACATTGATATCAGTGGTGCCAATATTGAAGGCGATGATGACAACGAGACCGATGTGTTTGTGGGGTTTGGCGCCGGTTATCAGCTGGATGAGCACCTGAGTCTCAACCTGAAGCTTCGTCGTATTTTGGTTGAGAACCAGGATGTAGACCTCCTGGGTGTGGGTCTTGGAGTTCGTTTTTGATGGTGCCATCCCGAGCCTCAGTCTGAAGCTCGGAGGTGGTGATTATTCGCTAGCTAGCGTAGCCATATATAAACAGATGGTCATTATTGGCAACGGTAACCCACTCTCCGTTGTAACCAGCGACGTCAATGCCCGAAGGGTAGAAGTAACTGGTATCTTTAAAAGCCAGATTATCGCTGAAGGTTAGAGGAATGGACTCCCAAAGGTTCTTCCTCCCGTTATAGCGTAAGAGGGTGTCTTGATTCGTCAGTAAGAAATTGACAAGCTCTGAGCCTGTGCCTCCCAAGCGAATCCGAGATGCGGCCTCAAGTTCGAGTTTTCTTCCGGTTTCGATGGTGATGGCATTTTTGTCATCATCAAAGCGAAGGTAGTCACCGTTTCGGCGCAAGCAACGTATTGACTGAAAGTGCTCACAGGTGCATTCGATATCTTGTACATTGTCTACGACAATCCCCGTGTCTTCCCAAACTCTGTCCTCTATGTTCAGTTGATAGATGTGATTGTCTGCCGCATGAACAAATGCATGTTCGTAGTCTTGTTTACTCAGGGCAATCTGGTCAATCGATTCGAGATTGTAGTTTCGGTTTTCCCAGCGTTGTTCTTCATCCAGCCAGCAGTACAAACGTCCACCCTTAAGCACCCAAACCCGTTCACTGAATTCACCCTGAATATCATCCACTTTACCAGGCTCAAACAGCGGAATGTGCTGCCACTGATTCTCAGCGACATCAAAACGGTACATCTGCTCAGGAACTGTTTCGTCCTTGATAATATAAACCACGGGGGAATAGCCATTTATCTTTACTGTTGTGGCATTAATAGAATAACTCTGATTTTGGCTTGGAAGTTCTGCGATTTGAGTGAAGCTCATGGTATCTCCTTATGTGTTTTCCTTTTTACTTGGGCTCGCTCGTAACTTTCAAAATAAAGTAATAGTCGCAATAGCAATATTTGTCACTTTTTAAGTGTCGAAGGTTATTTATTTATAAATTCTGTTTTCAGTGTGGAAGGTATTCAATTGTCTGCTACCTTAAAAATAAACTTGTGGAAGATTGAAGAGGTTAATCAAACGTTGTTTGAAACAGAAACGCTTCTGAAAAAGAAGCTCTCTGAATATTAGGATGGAAAGGATGACCAAAAATGGAAAGGAATACTTCCAGTGAAATTGATCTTGAATCACTCAGCCAACGCCTGATCACGGAAGAGGATATCCCTTTTTTAAGGGATTTATATTGTACATCCAGGGACTACGAAGTTTTGAATTGCGGGTGGCCCGAGCATCAATTGATTCCTTTTCTTCAACAACAGTTTAGCTTACAACATAAGTATTATTTTGAGGTATATGGCCCAGAGGCTTTTAACGTTATAGAGTACTTTGGCGAGGCTGTTGGTCGTCTATATTGCGAGCAGTCTGATAAAGACATTCGACTGATAGATATTACATTGGTGCGAGAATTAAGAAACAGTGGTGTTGGTAGCTATTTAATCAAACGCTTAATGCAGCGAGCTGATGACATATTGGCGAAAGTATTATTACATGTACTGCCTGAAAATCCAGCATTGAACCTCTATTTAAAATTGGGGTTTGAACAAATAGGGCGAAATGGAAGCCACCTTTATATGGAGTATGACCCAAACAATTCATAACACAGAGTCTCATTCTTTGGGTTATTTGAGAATTGAATTTACAGAACAACAGAGAACAAACTAATTGAATCAGTGGCAGCGTATTAATGCTGGCTTAGACCGAAAAAAGAACTATCACGGATGAAACGGAATGGATAAATATAAAACGGAAACGCTCTTAGCGGATGCACTCGCTGACAGTACGTCTCCTGCTATATGCACAACAGAAAGTGCAGCGATTACTTCATCACTAAATGAATTGTTGCGCCGACAATTAAGCCAGAACATGCCTGTTCCCCCGGAGCCAAAACCCGACACTGAGCAGGTGGGGCTTTCAGAAAGTCTGATAGCCGCTGTTGAAGAAATTCTGAGCCCAAATACCTTAGATAGAAGTACATTAGACTTGAAGCTGGAGTCGTTATTTGACCAGCTGCATGAACTCTATGTAAGCGCTGATATCGATCCTGCTGCTCGTAAACGGCAATTCATTGGCAAAAATGGTTTGGTCATGTCTCCTGACCATTGTGTTACGACACAAAAGGACAGTTTGCGAGTGCGTGCATATATGCGGGCTGTTAATCGGGCCATCGTAAATTCGGTTCACCAAAATGACGGCCCACTGCACATCGCCTATCCTGCCTGTGGCCCTTTTGCTCCATTGTTGTTACCGCTCATTGCGTATTATCAGGAATGTGGATTGTATGATGAAAATGATCTGCGTATTACTTTGATCGATATGCAGCAGGGCGCAGTAGCCAGCTTGCAGATGCTCGTTCAGAAAATGAAAATATCAGGATTTATTGATGAAGTTCTCTGCCTGGATGCTTGCGATTACCATCCCTCAAAGCCGTTCAATATTGTGGTATTGGAGGCCATGCAACATGGCTTCAGTCGTGAAGGTCATTTGGCTATTGCCCGTCATTTTGCTGGATTGATGCAACCTAACGGAATTTATATTCCACAGCAAATCAGCCTGAGCGCTGTGATCAATACTGGACAGCGGGAGTATGTGGAACAATGGCAAAACAGGAAAACTGCCGTATGTGAAGCGAATATGCTCAAGGACGTGATTAACGAAAGAGTGGAGCTGGGTGAAATTTTGCGTCTGACGCCAGCCAGCTTACGTGATTTGCCAGAGCATAAGCTGGATGAACATTTCACGTTGATAGAATGTGGTGAAGTTGTTATTCCGGCACTGAAAGAGCAAGAAGGAGAGCCTCTGCTACTCATTTGTACAAGGATTCATCCCGATGAACAGGAGTTAATCGGTGAGTATGATTCGGGAATCACCCATCCGTTGGCAGATTTACAGGTGTTTATTAATTTTGAACCGAGTGAATCTAAACCCGGTGACTTAGTTGTAAGAAGCGGCGATAAGTTGAAGTTCTATTATCGTTTGAATGGACTACCTGGCTTTTTAGCTACGCTTGCCAACGGGAATGCGAACAATGGATAAAACGAACCACCTTCGCAATTTGCCTCTTAAAGTGGTGGTTTTTGCTACGAATACGGTGGCGATTCCCACGATAAATCAGTTAGCACAACAAGGCCGGTTGGCTGGAGTAATTATTACCGGACAACTTGATCCTGCACAGTATCAGTTGGAGAGCTGGCTTCATCATAACGGCTTAACCTATGTCAAATATGACTCCGCTGAAACAGTAGAGATCCCAACGCAGTTACAACGCTGGGAAGCAGATTTAGGCCTGGCCTTTAGTTTTCCACTTTCTTTCGACGCTTCTTTGCTTGATCAGCTCCATTTGGGTGCTTTTCATGTTCATGTGGCCCCGCTTCCTAAATACAAAGGTCCACAACCGCTTTATTGGCAGATTCGAAATGGTGAGGTTGAAACCACACTTGCCATACAAAAAGTAGAGGCTGTCAGTGATGAGGATGAGGGCGGCATTGCAATGCAGCAATCCTTAACAATCGACCCTTTGGATACCTACCAGAGCTTGGAAAACCGTGTGGCACAGCAGCTGCCATTGTTTATCGGGCAGTTTATTGAACACCTGCAGGAAGTCCAGGGAGCGCTTGAGTTTAATTCTCTGAGTGGAGAATCCTCGTCAGCCCCTTTACCAGAACAAACAGATCTTTATGTTGATTGGTCGAGCATGAACAGCCAACAAATAGCGAACATGGCGCGTGCAGGTAATGCTCAATTCGGTGGATGCGTGCTGTTATTGGGACAAACACCCATTAATTTATTACAAGCCACGCCAGTGGTGCATCCGACTTATGGCGTGAACCCCGGCACTATCTGCCATATTGGTGAACCTGAAGGCGTGATAGTGGCTACCCATCAAGGTGCTGTAAAGTTGGATGTGTTGTCGGGTGCCGATGGTGTTTTCAGCGGACTAAGTTTTGCGGAACGATTTCAAATTAACGCTGGAATGGAATTTAGTACGGTTTCTGGCCGTCCTTAACTTGAAATATTATTACAAAGGAGTGAGTTATGTCAGAACCTTTTCTTGGCCAGGTCGGTCTTAAAGGCTTTGGTTTTGCGCAGGAAAATTGGGCTCTGTGCGAAGGACAGCTATTATCCATCAGTAGTAATCAGGCTCTTTTTTCTTTGATTGGTACCTTCTATGGTGGTGATGGTCGAACAACCTTTGCTTTACCCGATTTGCGCGGAAAAATGGCACTCTCTCAAGGTCGGTTTCCTGGCAGTCAATTTGATTGGAAAGTGGGAAACACCAAAGGTAGCGAAACGCACACTATGAAGCTAGCTGAGCTGGGGTGGCATGCTCACTTGGCTAGTTACAGCGCCTCCGGAGGTCCGGTTAAATGGGAGGTATCCACTTCGGCTGCAACTGAGAATGTTCCTGGTGAAGGTAGCTATCTTGCGGGCAACCCGGAGAAAGCTATTTTTCAGACAGGAAGTGCAACTGATGCGGTTTCTTTGGGCGGTGTCAGTGGCGGATCGGGTGCCACAAAAGGCAATGTCACTGTCGGTTCTTCAGGAAATAGTCAGCCATTTAACATTTTACAGACGACACTGATAATGAACTACAGCATTGCGTTGAAGGGACTATTTCCTTCTCGTAACTAGTTTATTTAGTGTCTACATAAACCTAAATTTTTAGTAAATTTTGATGCAATAAATTGATGTTAAGGAGAACGTTATGGCAGATCCTTTTATGGGTGAAGTAGGGTTGTTCAGTTTTAATTTTAATCCAAGAGGTTGGTTTCTATGTAATGGCTCTTTGCTTAGTATCGCTAGCTATTCTACTTTATTCTCTTTATTGGGCACTATGTATGGTGGTGACGGTAGAACAACCTTTGCTCTACCCGATTTGCGCGGAAGGGCCGCAATGAGTAAAGGTCGGCATCCCGGTAGTGCGTTTGATTGGAGGATGGGGACACGAGCCGGGGCAGAATCACACACGCTTACAGTTCTTGAACTGGCCGCCCACAGTCACACAGCAACGTTCACGGCGACCAGTGGGGGCTCTGCAGCCGTAGTTTATGCTTCTACGGACACAGCAAACGAAAATATACCTGCTACAGGAAGTTATTTGGCTGTAAATAAAAATGGCAGACTACCAGGAATTGACCTTTATCGTCCGGACGCAGGTACAGGTACCGTTGAACTTGGTGGCGTATCCGGCGGTGGAGGCAACGGTGTTGTAACGGTTAACAATAATGGAGGATCGGAAGCTTTTTCGATCATACAGCCAGTACTGGCAATGAATTACAGTATGGCGTATGTTGGCGTTTATCCACCTCGAAGCTAATTAACAGATTTACAAGCATGAATTGAGGTCATCAATGATGAGGATTGTCATTGCAGTGTAATACGTCATAACCTTTCGTTCGGCGAAAGCCTTTAGGCAATACATGCAGGAAGACGCGTCACACTCAGATTCAGTGGTGGTCGCCCATTGTTTTTGTATGGAATAGGCCGGAGGAGCAACGAGTAACGAAGCAATTTATTATATTTGTGACGCAGAAGTCAGCAGCAGGCATAGTTCGTGTGACTGCAGTCTATGTAAGTCGCGCTATGTATTGGTGGGTTCCAGCGGTTCGTCTGCTAACGTCTTGAAATAGTTTATTATTCCTAAGTGATAGGCTTTGCTGTAGTTTTTTATATAATCCTTTTCGGCCTCTTGATTTGAGGCGTTGATTTCTTCAATGGACAAAGATTCCATACTCAGGTATTTGACAAACTGGGCGTATTTGCAGTTTTCTTGTGCTTTTTCTTTATCTTGCAAGTATTTCTGGAAATTATTTTTAAACATTTCAGCGGGTTGCTTAAACCGAGGGTAGGCTTTTCCGGCTTCCAGATTATATAGCCAAAAGAAATGCAGCATAACGATTTGGCTGGATTCGAATTTTTTTTGATCTGGAGCGTCGCAACTTTTGTTTTCGTTGATGATTTGAAAGAGCTCCGGTTTTGGTTCAAACAACCCCAGGCCGTATTTTGCCTGGATTTTCTTGGTGACTTTATATCCTTCGTCGGTGGCCATATACAGCTGTTTTTTCAAGAGCTTGCGGTAAGCCAGTGTTTTTCCGTACTCAATCAGTTTATCTGCATCTTCTGGTTCAATATGATTGCTGATGGAGTCAAATATGTGAATATACAGCTCGTCTGGGTTTATTTTATTCAGAAGGTCTTTTCGAGCTTTACGCATTTTGCGGGTGGGGGCAAACATGGCGTAGCGATCAAGTGCTTGGTTTTGCAGTAGCTTGGTTGCTAGCACCTGATAATTTAGATAAATGCTGGCAGAGAGTTCTTCTGCTTTTTCTTTGGATAATTGAGCGTTTGCGATCGGTGATGTGTAAAAGGCAATGGCAGTTATCGTACTGATGATGACGCGTAGAATAGGGGTCATTAAAATCAAAGTCCTTTTTGATGAAATTTTGCGCGGCATTATTGCATTTTGTGTGTTGAATGTCAGTGTCGAAAGGTATGGTGAAAATAAATTCTGGAAACTTAGACTTAACACGGATTAAAATAGACGCTTTTTAAATCACCAAGTTTAGATAAGAGTAGAACCGATGGGCAGAGCGTTTCAAAACCGAAAAGAGTCAATGGCTAAAACAGCCGGCATGAAAACCAAGCTGTATTCTAAGTACGGTAAGGAAATATACGTTTGTGCTAAGAACGGTGGTATTGATCCGGATGGTAACCTTTCTCTGCGCCGGATGATTGATAAGGCAAAGAAAGATCAGGTGCCTGGACACGTTATTGAAAAGGCGATTGAGAAAGCAAAAGGCGGTGCAGGTGAAGATTACGTTGTTGCCCGTTATGAAGGTTTTGGCCCTGGCAATACCATGGTGATTGTTGATTGTTTAACAGATAACAATAATCGTACTTTTGGTGATGTTCGTACTTGTTTTAACAAGGCGAAAGCGAAGATTGGTGCTCAAGGTGCGGTTTCTCACTTGTTTGATCATTTGGCCGTATTTGCTTTTAAGGGCTCGGATGAAGATGCGGTGCTTGAGGCATTGATGATGGAAGACATCGATGTAACAGAGATCGAAAGTGAAGACGGCATGATTACTGTTATGGTTCCGCCGAATGAACATCATCAAACGAAAGTTGCGCTTGAGGCTGCGTTTGAAGGTATTGACTTCGAAATGGACGAAATTACTTTTCTTCCGCAGGTGACAGCAGAGATTTCTGGTGAAGATCGCGAAGTGTTTGATAAATTCGTTGATTTGTTGAACGACTGTGAAGACGTTCAGAATGTTTATCATAATGCCGAATTTGTTTAATTAAATCGGCGTTATGCTAAAAAAGCACAGCTTAGGCTGTGCTTTTTTGTGCCTGGTTCAAAATTCTTAAGACTATTTTTGATCTGTTTGCTGTGCAGTTCTATAGTCTTACGCTGTAATTCTCAAATTTTTAAGGAATGATAATGTTAAGTTTAAAAGGGGTTGTGTTAGGTGTTGCTTTGGCTGTTTCAGGTGCGGCTACAGCGGGAGAATCTTACGTGTGTATTAATGGCGCGGATGAGCGGAAAATCAGCGTTGTTTATACTGAGCCTGGTTCACCGGTTCCGTGTGAAGTGGTTTATGAGAAGTCTTCAGGTATGACTACTTTATGGAATGCTCAGTCGGAAGAGGGCTATTGCGAAGAGAAAGCGAAAGCGTTCGCAGAAAAGCAGGCAACCTGGGGTTATGAGTGTACTTCAGTGGTCGATACTACGATCGGCAGCGCTAATTAACTTGATTAACTTGCGCCTTTATTCCTAAAGGCGCATTACTTTTTTATTTGTTCTTGTATACCTGGTTTTCTTCCGAGGTATTCGTTTGTCTGTCCAAAATGCCTACATCCAATACGGGTGATGCATCAATGTGCTGAGCATCCATCATTTGAGCTACACGCTGCAGAGATGCAATGATCATGGTTTGTTCCCAGTCCTGAAGGTCGTTGAACTGTCGGGTGAATTGATCCTGGAGCGGCGTTGGTGCGTCTCTGAGTGTTTCTGTTCCGGATTCTGTCAGGAATGCATGGACTTTTCTTTTATCTGTGGACGAGCGCTCGCGGTAGATTAAGTCGCGCTTTTCCAGTCGGTCTAAAATGGTGGTTACCGTTGCCTGGCTCAGACTGACTTCTGCAGCCAATTCACCAATAGTCACTTGACCTTTATCTCTTATCGACTGTAATAAAAGTATTTGAGGAGCGGTAAGGCCTGTGGTCTTGGATAGGTACTTTGAGTGTAAGTCAGTTGCTCGAATGACCCGACGTAAAGCAACTAATACTTCATCTGCGTTGTTCAATATTTCTCTCTCAAAAATTGGTGGTTGCATCTGTAGTTCGTTTCCATCTTAGCATCATTAATTGTTAATCAAAAAGCCAGTAATGAATTCGGCGGATATGGTGGAGTATGTCGCTTTTCCGGTTGTTTATTGGCTTATAGGGGCTGTGCTTGAACTAAAACTACTTGAGTGATGTTAATTTATTTTGATGTCAAAGTTTATAGTTCTAAGTATTTTTTGCATGGTTGCGGGGTAATTTCCTGAAAATATTCATTTATTGCCCAGAATTTGTGCGTTTTTATCTTTAAATAATAATTTATGCTGTTAAAATGTTTAGGTGTCTAAATATTTGAAGTGTAAATAAATGAATGTTGATAAGGTAATTCTTAAGGAACCACAAGCCGGTCTGGGCTCTTTGGTTCATCGTCTCATCAGTCGATGCCCTCCGCTCGATGCCAATTCAATGTATTGCAATCTTCTGCAAACACATCATTTTTCAAAAACTTCGGTTGCTGCGCTTTATCAGTCACAACTGGTTGGTTTTGTGTCGGGTTATGTAATACCAGAGCGTCCGGATACGTTGTTTATTTGGCAGGTTGCAGTTGATGATCAGGCAAGAGGAAAGGGGTTGGCGCGGAAAATGATCGCTGAGATTTTACAGCGGCCCGGATGCCATCACGTGAACTATCTGGAAACGTCGATCACTGCGTCTAATGTTGGATCTTGGTCGCTGTTCCAAAGCTTAGCGAACAAACTTGAGGCGGAGTTGGATAAGTCAGTTTTATTTGATCGAGATCGTCATCTTGATGATCTGCATGACACTGAATATTTGGTGCGGATTGGCCCGTTTGATCAATTTAAAGTCGCTTCACTCATCAACCAATAATTATTGCACATAAAAAATCACAGGAATTTAACAATGAAAATTTTCGACGAGATTGAATCAGAAGTACAAAGTTATGCGCGTTCGTTCCCGCGAGTATTCAACCGGGCAAAAGGTGAGTTTTTGTATGATGAAGACGGCACCGAGTATCTCGACTTCTTGGCGGGTGCGGGTACGTTGAATTATGGTCACAATAATGACCGACTCAAGAAGCCTCTCTTGGAATATATTGCGAATGACGGCATCAGTCATGGACTTGATTTACATACCAAAGCAAAAGGTGAGTTTCTTGAGGCGTTCGATGAGAAAATCCTCAGGCCTCGCGGTTTGGAATACGTTATGCAGTTTACCGGGCCGACGGGAACTAACTCGGTTGAAGCGGCTATGAAACTGGCTCGTAATATCACCGGTCGTGAGAATATTATTTCGTTCACGAATGGTTTTCATGGTGTGAGTCTTGGCTCACTGGCGGCAACAGGTAATTCTCACCATAGAGGCGCAGCGGGCGTGAGTTTGAATGGTTCCAGCCGAATGCCGTTTGATGGTTATCTGGGGACTGAAATTGATACCACAGAATACCTAGACAAGGTCTTGTCTGATTCAAGCAGTGGTATTGATACGCCAGCAGCGGTGATTGTGGAAACCGTGCAGGGTGAAGGTGGTATCAATGCAGCTTCGTTTGATTGGTTAAGAAATCTCGACGTGATTTGTAAAAAGCATGGCGTATTGTTGATTGTTGATGATATTCAGGCAGGGTGTGGCCGGACAGGCGCTTTCTTTAGTTTTGAGGAGGTGGGTATTTATCCGGATATCGTAACCTTATCTAAGTCTCTAAGTGGTTACGGTTTGCCTTTTGCGGTTGTGTTGTTTAAGCCGGAGCACGATTTATGGCGGCCAGGTGAGCATAATGGCACTTTCCGTGGTAATAACCTCGCGTTTGTAACCGCTAAAGCGACTATTGATGAATACTGGTCAGACGACAAGTTCGCAGAGTCTGTGAAAGAAAAGGGTCGCTATATCTCGCAGCGCCTGGAATCAATTGTCAGTGAATACGGCGAAGGAAACTTTACCACCAGGGGTCGTGGTATGTTTCAGGGCATCAACTGCATCAGTGGTGAATTTGCCGAGAAAGTAACTAAGAAGTGTTTTCAGCAGAATCTTATCATTGAAACCAGTGGTTGTGATGATCAGGTGATTAAATTCTTGTGTCCATTGACGATTTCAAACGCCAGTTTAGCGAAGGGCCTGGATATTGTTGAGAAGGCGATCAAAGAGGTTTGTCAGGGTGAAGATGAGATGCCTGAAGAAAATGACTACTTTGAAGATCTTCGTTTAATCAGTTAATGGGTGTTTTAAATCTTCTTTACTTAATCAACTCGCTGGAAATAGGTTATGATAGTTAGACAGTTACAGGATGCAGAGCAATCCAATCGCTTTATTAAAGACCCTAAAGGCAACTGGGACAGTACGCGTCTTCTGCTAAAAGAAGATAAAATGGGTTTTTCTTTCCATGTCACCACGATTTATAAAGACGCTGAATTTCAAATGCATTATCAGAATCATTTGGAATCAGTGTTTTGTATGTCCGGCGAAGGAGAGGTAGAGTCGTTAGAGGATGGTCAGGTCTATCCTATTAGCCCTGGGACAATTTACATTCTTGATAAGAATGATAAACACATCTTACGGGCTCGATCTGAAATGAAAATGGCTTGTGTGTTTAATCCTCCTTTAAACGGGAAGGAAGTTCATAATAAAGATGGTGCATACGAACTCACAGCTGACGCCATTGACTGATTGCTCGTCTTTTTTGTTTGCTATTTTGAACATAAAGGTGACGTAACATGATTATGACAGCCACTCAGGTGGAAGAGCTTAAAGAAGTGATTCAGTTCAGAGTTGAGTTACTCAATGAGTTAATCAAAGAAAACGTTAAAACAGCAAGCGAATCGAATGCAGATGATGGCTGGCCTATTGTGCCAGCCAAAGAGCTTTCCAGTATTGAGCAGCAGGTAATTGATAACGCTCAGCGTGAAATTCTGGACTTAACCAAGACATTAGCTTGGCTGGATACCGATTTCGGCGGACGTTGTGAGGCGTGTGGTGAAGCCATTGAGTTTGAAAAGCTAAAATCGGCTCCTGCAAATCGAAGCTGTGAGAATTGTATTCAAAGATGAAAGGATCGGAATGAAGAATCATAGTGTTGAAAAGATTGGTGGCACTTCAATGAGTGATTACCAGTCTGTTCGAGATAATATTATTAAGAAGCATGATGGCAACTCGCCTTATGGTCGTGTGTTTGTTGTGTCGGCCTATGGCGGCATAACGGATAAGTTACTGGAACATAAAAAAACTGGCCAACCTGGCATTTATGCCTTGTTCTCAGACAGTGTTAATGACAGCAACTGGGAAGATGAAATTGAAAAACTGAAATACCAGTTTTTGGCCATCAATCAGGATTTGTTCATTGATCGTGCTTTGGGTAAGGAAGCGGATCAATTCATCGAGCGCCGGATTGACGATGTTAAAGATTGCCTGACCAACCTTCAGTCTTTATGTCAGCATGGGCATTTTTCCTTGGATCAGCACTTGATTGCGGTTCGTGAAATGCTGGCAAGTCTTGGTGAGGCACACAGCGCCTGGAATATGGCAAAGTTGCTGGAGTCTGATGGATTCAATACCCGTTTTGTAGATCTGACGGGGTGGAAGCTGGAACAGCAATTCAGTCTTGATGAGCACATTGAAAAGGCGTTTGCTGATATTGATATTCAAAATGAATTGCCGATTGTTACTGGCTATGCTCATACCGACACTGGGTTGATGTCTACCTTTGACCGAGGCTACAGTGAGATGACCTTCAGCCGGATTGCGGTTGTTACGCAGGCCGCTGAAGCCATTATTCATAAAGAATTTCACCTTAGCAGTGCTGACCCAAGGTTGGTCGGGGTTCGTAAAGCTGTGCCCATTGGCCGAACAAACTATGACGTAGCGGATCAACTGGCCAATCTTGGTATGGAAGCGATTCACCCGAAGGCCGCGAAGGGGCTTCGTCAAAGCAATATTCCGTTAAGGGTAAAAAATACCTTTGAGCCGGAACACACAGGTACTTTAATCACCAGTGACTACGTGAGTGATGTTCCTAGAGTTGAAATTATTGCCGGCTGTAAGGGCGTGTACGGGATCGAAGTTTTTGATCAGGACATGGCAGGTAACATCAGCAAGTATGATTCGACTATTTTGGCCACCATTGATCGCTTCAAGGTGAATGTTGTTGCTAAAGACATCAATGCGAATACTGTTTCACATTATGTGTCGACCAACTTGAAGACCATTAAGCGTATTGTGAAAGTGCTGGAAGAAAGCTTTGCTGATGCTGAAGTTAACTTCCGTAAGATTGCGATCGTTTCTGCTATCGGCAGTGACATGCAAGTACCAGGTATTTTGGCGCAAGCCGTTAATGCGCTGGCTGAAAAGAATATTTCTGTGTTGGCGATGCATCAATCCATGAGACAAGTGGACATGCAGTTCATTCTGAATGAGTCGGACTACGATGAATCCATTCAGGCATTGCACAGTCGTTTAGTTGAAATTCACGATCATGGGCGCGCTATATGTCTCGCATCTTAGCGTTTGTTCTGTTTGTCTCTTTCTCTGTCACGGGATGGGCTGTATCTGCTGAAGTGCAGGATAAAGCGGTGCAGGAAAAAGAACCTGACGTGAAAATAGAGAAAGAGCAAGTACTGGAGCGTGTTAACGCTTTGGAGAAGCCGTTGTATACGCCTTTTATCGAGCGTTATGTGTTGGATGAAATCAAGCAGCTGCGTGTTGATCTCGGCGCTCAGAAAGCAGAGTTGATCCAACAGATTGTCGACAGACAAATTAATTCGATTGACCGGGGCGTTACCTATGCCACAGATACGGTGACTTACTTCTTTTATTTGATTGCAGCGGCGAGTTCCATTTTGGTGGTGGTAGGGTGGAATTCCATCCGGGACATTAAAGACCGTGTTCATTCGTTGGCGGATGAAGAAATTGCTAAATTGGTCAAAGAATATGAAGGACGTTTATCTCATATTGAAAAGCAGTTAACTCAGAAGACACGTCATATCAGGCAGAATAAAGAAGAAATTGAGCTGACTCAGGAAATACAATCTCTATGGTTGCGTGCTGGTCAGGAAAATAACCACCAGAACAAAATTCTGGTTTATGATCAGATTTTGAAACTGAAGCCAGGAGACTGTGAAGCTTTGACTTATAAAGCGGATGCGGTTCTTGAAATTGGCGAGCCTCAATGGGCTGCAAACCTGTGTCGCCAAGCGTTAAGCATAGACTCACATAACAGCCATGCTTTTTATCAGTTGGCGTGTTCTTATACGGCGCTTGGTCTCTACGATGAAGCCATTCAGTATCTTGGTGAAGCGTTAAAACAGTCGGATTCTTATAAAGCTTATCTGATGTCGGATGAGGCACTAAAACCTCTGTATGATCATGAAGAGTTTCAGAAACTTACGGCTTAATTAATCCCTCCTTTCTAAAGTGCATTGGTCGACCCTTTCAAGAGTCTGGCATCAGGATATTACTGATGCCAGATGTTTTGTCTTCCGTTATAATCGCGCACCTGTTGATCAATCTTTTATAGTGAACAAACCATGACAGATGAAAAAATCACCCAGTACGATGTGAGTATTCCCAAAGAAGAGCACGGCAGTTTGACGTGGGAAGAGCATAAAATGCCTGCGTATTGCTCTGTAAATAAAGCTTTGGCGCATTTCAAACATAAAGAAGTGTTCGGGTGGCATTTGGCGATTGTCATTGAATGTGAAGCCCAGTTAACCACCGGGCAACCGACACCGGAAGAAAAAGAAATCGTTGATAAATTTTGTGGCGCTTTGGTGACTAAGCTAACAGAAGAGAATAACGCGCTGTTTTTAGCAAAATCAACATGGAATGGTTGTTATAACTTGTTTCTCAGGGTGTATGACCCGTATGTTGCGGACGACTATCTGAAGAGTGTTCTTGAACAAGAAACCAACCCTCGTGAGATGGAATATCATATGGAGCAAGACAAAGAATGGAAGTTTGCTCAACACTATATCAAACCGTTTGAGAAAACAGACATAATGTAATCTTTTCGCTAAAAAGCCCATAACTTAAGTCATTCATACACTTAAATTATGGGCTTTTTCTGTTTTTTCTCTCTCAGAATATGTTGATTTAGGCTTCCTGTGCCTCTGGTTCTGCTGCTTCACGGTGTTTTTGTTGGGACGTGTTGGGTTTTGTCTTCGGACAAACCTTAACGGTAAGGCCATTTAACACGGCTGTGCCACAAAACTGATCAATCATGTTGTCGTCGGTTAAGTCGTTGGCATTGGCACCAGCGTACTTTTCGGCGGTAGACCATCGAGTGCCTTTTTTATTGTGACCCCAGCCGTGAGGTATACTGATGACGCCTTTGGCTATTTGATCCGTGATTTCAATGGGTAAGGTGATGCTGCCTACCGAAGAGGTGATCTCTACAGTTTCACCGTCTTTTAGCTTGAGAGCGTGACAATCCGAAGAGTGCATCATGACAGTACAGCGGCTTTTGCCTTTGACCAGCCTGCGGCTGTTGTGCATCCAGGAATTGTTACTTCTGATGTGTCGCCTTCCAATCAAAGTGAAGTTGGCCTTGTCCTCTTTGTCTGCCTGGGGTTGTTTAAAGAACGTATTCTCAAGGCGCGTTAAATCTTTCATGAAGAAATCGCGGGATAACTCTATTTGTTTGTTCTTGGTTCGAAGCCCGTTTGGCAGTTGTGGCTTGAGTGGCCCTAAATCTATGCCATGAGGGTTGGACTTTAATGCTTTTAGGGTTAAGCCTGAAAAAGGGTTTAATAATTTGCCATAGGGGCCGGTTCTGAGCAGTAAGTCCAGTTGCGCTGTCGGCCCGTATTTTTTATGGAAGCGATGAATCAATTTGTCTCTGAGTGATTTTTTGCTTTTCAAACGATCCGTCAATGAAAGGTAAATTTCCCAGTCTTGCTTGGCGTTGTTTGGCGCGCTAAAGAGGGCCGGAGAGAATTTGGCGGTGTTGCGAACCGAAAGTAAATTAAAGATTAAATCGTAGTGATCCCGCTCTAATTGAGAAACGGGCGGTAAGATGATGTTTGCATGTCGATTGGTTTCGTTGAGGTAAAAGTCAATCGAGACCACAAAGTCCAATTCCTGGAGTGCCTTATCCAGTTTGTTGCCATTCGGGGTGGATATTACAGGATTGCCTGCGGCGAAGATCATGGCTTTAATCTGATCTTTGCCGGGCGTCAGGATTTCATCTGCAAGAGTCGCAACCGGAAACTCCCCGTTAAATTCTGGTAGGTTTCTGACGCGTGAGCGGTATCGGTCGAAATGGCCTTTGCTGGTATGGCTAAGTAAGTCGGCAGCGGGTTGGGTAAACATCATTCCGCCTTCGGTATCGACTCGGCCATTCAGTAGGTTGAAGACCATGATCAGGTATTGGCTTAATGTGCCAAATGACTGAACTGAGGCTCCCATTCTGCCATAACATACCGGTTTCTTTGCTTCGCTGAACGCATAGGTTAAGCGTCGGATTTCAACGGAGTCCATGCCTACTTTATCTGCAACGCGTTCCGGCGAATATGGGATGACATCTTCTCTTAGTGCATCCAGCTCATTGGAGAGCAAGTGATTACAGCGATCGTCTATGATGTTGCTTTCAAAAATTACATGAATCATTGCGAGCAGCAATAAGGCGTCTGTGCCGGGCTTTATGAAATGGTGTTTATTCGCCATTTCGGCCGTTTCTGTTTTACGGGGGTCGATGACAATGATTTTTCCTCCGCGTTTCTGAATGGCTTTGATTCGGTTTTTAATGTCCGGGCTGGTCATGATGCTGCCGTTGGAGGCCACAGGATTGGCGCCAAGCATTAAAAAAAAGTCGGTTCGATCGATGTCGGGAACGGGCATTTTAAGCATGTGACCGAAAAGCTTGGATGCCACTAGGTGGTGAGGTAGTTGATCAACGGAGGTGGCCGAGTACATGTTCTTAGTATTGAGGGTTTGCAACAACTCACGGCCAAAAAGCAGTGCTCCCATGTTGTGTACATTAGGGTTGCCTAAATAGGTTCCTACTGAATTTTGCCCGTATTGTGTCTGGATTCGTTTTAGATTTGCGGCCACTTTATCAAAAGCTTCTTCCCACGCTATGGTTGTCCAGCCGTGTTCAGTGCGTTCCAGTGGTTTGGTCAGGCGTTCCGGATCTTCGTATATGTCTTGCAATGCCGTTGCTTTAGGGCAAATGTAACCACGACTGAAAGAATCCTGCTTATCACCTTTGATTGACAGAATTTGCTCGTTATCCGTTTCTATTGCCAAGCCGCACATGGCTTCACATAGATTGCAGGTGTGATAGCTTGTTTTTCGGGTCATCGCCTCATCCTTGGTTATTTTTTTATTGTTGTCATGGTTTGATGTTAAATCATTCTTTCGTGGTTGAACGCTGATAGATTTGACTGGTTCTGGCAGCCATAACGAAATCATTCATGTGCAGGCCATGAATTTTGTGTGTCCACCATAAAACAGTGGTTTTACCCCATTCTGTTCTGATTTCCGGGTGATGGTTTTCTTTTTCTGCTTCCTCGCCGACTTTGTTGGTGAAGTCCAAGGCCGCTACGAAGTTTTTAAACTTAAATACGCCGATAAGTTGTTTGGTGCCTGATGTGTCGATAATGCTCCAGCCAGGTAGAGTGTTAAGTAACGTCTCGGCTTCCTGATCGGTGACTTGGGGGGCTCCGGCCTGGCAAGCCTGACAGGTTTTTTGGTGAAGTGGTTCAGAGCTGGAAGCAGTCATTTCTCGGTTCCATGATCAAATAGATCGGTAAATGGGTTAGAATGCATTAATAATAGACGTTTAATTGGAGTTCTCTATGTCAGGTTCGGACAAAAATCACTCTCAGTCGCATGATCCGTTACACGGTATGACGCTTGAGAATATTCTTGAGGAGTTGGTTGATTACTATGAGTGGGAAGAAATGGCTCGGCGAATACAAATTAACTGTTTTAAGAAAGACCCAAGCATCAAGTCCAGCTTGAAGTTTCTTAGGCGAACGCCTTGGGCGAGAACGAAAGTGGAGCAGTTGTTTTTAGAAATGCGCACAGGAGAGCAGTCTAGCGGTCATTCTGCTAAACCTGCCCATTCTGCTATACCTGCCGTCGACCCGTGGGCGAAACATCGTTCGTGACGGGCCATCCTTTTTCGCTAGTGCTGTAGTTTTTTAGCGACATTGTTGTTGATAGTGATGTGGTTTTTGAGCGTGGTGCAGTTTTTGATAGTGATATAGAGCGTTAGTTGGTTTTTAGCCGGGGTGGGGTAATTTCAACGGTGGTTGTTTCGTTGCCCAACCAGATTTGGCCATCCTGAATGGTGCATTGAAGCTGCATGTTTCTGTCGGTCAGCTCCGTTAAAGCTTTTGATGCCGTCTCATCGATGTTTAAAATGCTCAGGTTGTTAAAGCGGTCAAACTTATCCTGGTTTTGATCCCACCAGACTTGCGCTGAGTTTCCGCCGTAAGTGATTAAAATAACCTGCTTAGATTTGCCTGCGGCTTTGCGTATTCTTTTTTCATCGGGTTGACCAAGGTCTATCCAAAGCTCGATTTCGTCAGACAAGCTTTTTTGCCACAAGTCGGGTTCATCATCAGTACTCAAACCTTTGGTGAAAGAAAGTTGCTCATGAGCATACAAGGCGAAGGCTAATACTCTGAGCATCATTCGTTCATCTGTTTCTGATGGGTGTCGAGCAATCGTAAGCTCGTGACCTGCGTAGTAGTGCCTATCCATGTCTGAAATCTGAATGTCTGCTTTGAAAATGGTTGCTTTTAGTGCCATAGAGAACTCGACGAAAATGGAATATGAGTGGGTGAATGGCCGCATCATAACATGAAACCTTCAGTGCGAATTACGACAGCGGTTGATTATCTGGTTGAATAAATTAGACTCTCGGCTCCATATTGAGTGTTGATTGGTTTTATGACGTCCAAATTTAAAGTGCCTGTTTTATATTCTTTCAGGCGTTGCCCTTATGCAATGCGCGCCAGGATTGCGATCAAACAAAGTGGCATTAATGTTGAACTGAGAGAAATCACCTTGAAAAATAAGCCGAGCCATATGTTGACGTTGTCACCTAAAGGCACGGTGCCCGTGTTGTGGGTTGGAGAGGGACTGGTGGTTGATGAGAGTTTTGACATCATGCTGTGGGCTCTGACTCAAAACGATCCGAACGGCTGGCTGCTTAATAATAACGAGTTGTTGTTGAATGAGGCGCTAGCATTGGTTGAGATGAATGATAATGAATTTAAAGGGCATTTAGACCGCTATAAATACTCGGTGCGTTTTCCTGAAGACTCCGAAGAAAATTATCGGGCCAAAGGCGAAACTTTCCTGACGTTGTTGGAGAATAAGCTGATGAAGCATGACTTCCTGATGGGCGACCATTTCAGTTTGGCTGACGCAGCCATAGCACCATTCATTCGCCAGTTCGCGCATGTTGATAAGGCGTGGTTCGATCAGTCGGATTATGGGCGTGTAAAGGTGTGGTTAACCAACTTTTTAGAGTCTGACCGCTTTACTTCCATAATGAAAAAATACGCCCCCTGGGTTGAGGGCGATGAACCTACGTACCTTATTTCGTCTTGATCGAGTGGGAGAGCGTGTTTAGCTGTTCAGCGCTCTTCGCTAAGGATTCCGCTTCGTTAGCGGTTTTATGAGAGAGTTCTGAGATATTTTGTATTTGTTCGGTCACATCCTCCATCTGAGTATTCTGTTTGGTGGATAGTTCCTGGATATTAGCGTTCATTTCCGTTGCTGAAGTCATGGCGTCAGATATGGTAGAAATTGACCCTGAAACCGATTCAAATTGGGTAACGCATTCTTCGGCTTTAGTCTGCCCGTTCTGAATAACGGATATGGCTTTGGCTGCGCCGTTTTGCAATTTCTCAATCATATTCTGAATCTCTTCGGTAGAGGATTGAGTCCGGCTGGCTAACGTTCTGACTTCATCGGCGACAACGGCAAAACCTCTGCCTTGTTCTCCTGCTCGTGCTGCTTCAATGGCGGCATTGAGTGCCAGTAAATTGGTTTGTTCGGCAATGCCTTTGATGACATCCAATACGCTGCCGATCTCTTCGGTATCCTTGCCGAGCATTTCAATGGATGCGGTTGCATTCTGGACTTCGCTGGCGAGAGAGCTGATTAAGTCGGAAGACACCATGATTTCAGACTTGCCTTCGTTGGCGGCCTTTGCTGCGTTCTGAATAAGCTCGGTTGCATGTAGAGAGTCGGAGGTAATGGTTTCAATGGCTGATGACAGTTCTGCGACCGAGGAAACCAGATGGTCGGTGGCCTGAGATTGTTTGTTCATAGACGCCAATGTGGAGTTTGCGTCGTCGGTGACATGATTGGATACATTCACCAAATCACTGGACATATCGCCCAACAGTGACTCCGTTGCATGAGACTTTTGGTTTACCCGGTTGAAGGCTCTAACGATATGGGTGATTTCATTATTACCTCGTTCATCCAGCCCTTCATCAATGTGAGATTTACCCTCGTATATGTCCGTAAGCCCTTTGTTTAGCCACATCAGTTTTTTCTGAATGACTTGTCGGTAGACAACAGCAAGGATCATTAAGAGAACAATCATAAACACTGCAAGAATAATAAGCAGTAAATACGAGAGAGACTGGCCTGTGCCAATTTGGTTGGAAATGTCTGTTTTTACTTCCAAAACGCCTCGCACATCGCCCAGATTCCAGTCGTTTTTGGGGGTTTCAGGGTGTTTGTTATGGCAGGTAACACACACCTGAGCAGACATAGTGTCCGCAATGGCGACGCGCAGTGTTTGTTTGTCGTTTTGTTCTTCGATACGGTAAAAGCGCTCTTTAGGATTGTTTTGCAGATAATCCCAGGCGTCTTGTTCGAAGCTGTCTAAGCGGCGGCTAGCCCGGTTAGGGAAGGGGAAGGCGCTGTAGAGCTTGAGGCTTAATCCTTTTTTTTCGAACTCAGAAGATAAATCATGGATAAGGGTGGCGGGTAATGGAATCGAGTTTTGTTCTGTTTTGTGATTAAACGACCCTTTTAAGTCAGAGTTGGAAATGACTTTTTTGATGACGTTTTTAGTGTAGTAACCCCGGAGAATTTTATACTCCTGTACTTTCTTTTCAGACGACATGACAGCTTGGCTGATTGCATGATCTTTAATGTATGAAGGGATGACCAACCAGAAGCAGAAAAGTGAAATCAGGAACACGCTGACGACGGGTATTACGAAATATTTGAATAAACTATCAGTCAATAAGTTCATAATATAACTCACAGAAAATACCTCTATTTACTATAGTCAATACTAAAAATTTTGTTGCTGTTTTTGTGTTTTCGGCAGCTTGTGTTGGTGTGTGGCAAGTATTTTTTGTGATTCCAGACAGAAGGTAGTCGATTGCTTTTTGTGCCCGCCGATAACCTCTAATGGAGGTTTACGTTTTTAAGCTTGGCCGCTTAAAAACATTCAGGCTGGAGGTTTTATGAAGATTGTTGCATCGGAAGTGCAGATGGACTCTGCTGCGCGACGTTTATATCAATACGAGTCAAAACAAAACGCATTGATTGGTGATGATGAGTTGCTCGAAGGTGAGCAAGGAAACTTTTCCAATGGCGTGATTGTCGGTATCTCAGAAAATGCGAAGCTAAAATACCAGCAAGAGCTTGAGCAGTATGCGTATCGCTCAAGTGATATTTCTTTGGGAGCTACAGAAACAAAAAACACAGATCCGACAGAAGCGAAGAAATTCAGGTCTTCGGATTTTGTGCGTGCAGCTGCGGATGTTGTTCTTCAGGGAAATAAGGCGGCTTCACGAGTGGCTGTCCCAGTGAATGCTGTCGCAGTGAATGCTGTCGCAGTGAATGCTGTCGCAGTGAATGCTGTCCCAGTAAATGTTGCCGCAGCGAATGTTGTCGCAGCGAACGCTGTTTCCGCTAATAGTATTCAGGCTGTTGGTGAGCAAGTACCGCTTGAGGTTCCCGGAAATAACATTATTAATGTCACGACGATGGTGGAAGATCTCAATCTGCAACCACTGACGGCAAGAGGCTCTGGGTTGATGCGTGTTGAACAGTACACGCGCTCCTACACCGAGCAATCTCAGATATATAACGGCTATGGGACAGTGAGTACGTCAGATGGTCGGGTGATCAATTTTGGGTTGTATTTGGCCATGGAGCGTTCTGAGACGATCGAAACAAGTTCTGAGCTGTTGGTTAATGTTTCGCCGATGGTTGATCCATTGGTCATTAACTTTGGCTCAGAGAGTGCGACCTTGAATGATCAGTTTTTTGAGTTCGACATCGACAGTGATGGTGTGGCTGAAACGATAGCGACTTTGGGTAAGGGCAGTGGTTATTTGATGCTGGATCGTAACGGTAATGGTTCGGTTGATGATGGTTCTGAGCTTTTTGGACCTGCAACGGGAAGGGGCTTTGAGGAGTTGGCTGAATTTGATCACGACGGTAATTTATGGATCGATGAGTCTGATCCTGTGTTTGATCAATTGAAAGTCTGGGTCACCGATGAGCAGGGGAATGACAGTCTGTTAACCCTGAAAGAAACGGGGGTTGGTGCAATTTATCTTGGGTCTTCGGCGGCCGATTTTGATTTGGTTTCTCGGGAAGGTTTGCCTTTAGGAAATATAAAAGCGAATGGCGTGATGTTGATGGAAAATGGTGAAGTTCGCTCCGTTCAGGAAATTGATTTGGTGGATCACACTGAGGAAAACCGTCAACCGAATCAGCCGAAGGTCATGAGTGAAGAGGATATTGAGGATGAGATTAAAAACTTTGCCTTACAGGCGGAGTCTGATGGGGCTGCAGAGGAAGAAGCTGAAGCCGGTCTCATTCGAATTTCTCCCGATGTGGCTGAAGCGCTCGAACGTTTGAACAACTTGAGAGAGGAACAGAAGGCTTACAGTGAATCTCTTCGTGAAGAACAAGAGGAGCGTAAGTCCGTCACTGAGTTGATCATCGAGGCAATGAACTCGGCCGTTTTTCAAAAGGAACCTGAATAAGGCGCATTAATTCAGCGCCGTGATTGACATGGCCGGGGTTTTGCCATAGTTTGCTCCCGTTCGAGTGTTCACTACGTGAAGTAAAAGGGAAGTACGGTGTTTAATCCGTCGCTGTCTCCGCAACTGTGATCATCTAAATGGTATCTCTATCCACTGGCAATAGCTGGGAAGGTTAGAGTGTATGCCGATGTAAGCCAGGAAACCTGCTCGAAACTCATCGAAGATACCTGATTAAAGCGACCGCGCTTTAACGGGGTCTTCATATCTATTCGGAAAGAAATAGGAAACAAGACTCGATGCATATTGAACCAGGCGTTGTGAATGGCGCTAAACTTTTATTGAGCTACGGCTCTTCGGCCGTCTCTTTTGGCATAATGTCTAAGCTGGCGCTGGATGCCATTAAACAAAGTGGCTTCGGCTCTTTGGTCGTGAAAAGCTTATTGACCACACTTTTTGTATTTATTTTCTTTGAAGTGTACCCCAAAGAACCGGTAGGTGTCTCAGAAGTCCATATCATTCTGGGGTCTACTTTGTTTCTTATTTTTGGCATGGCTCCGGCTGCCATTGGCCTCGCGGCAGGCTTGTTCATTCAGGGGGCGTTCTTTGCTCCGTTTGATCTGCCGCAATACGGAATGAATGTAACCACTTTGCTGATGCCTTTGTTTGCAATGAGCTGGGTTGCCAAGAAGGTGATTCCTGAGCAAACAGCGTATAAAGATTTGACGTACCTTCAAACTCTTAAACTATCGGCCGCTTATCAAGGTGGAATTATTTCCTGGGTGGCATTTTGGGCGTTCTATGGCAGCGGATTTGGCGCTGAGAACCTGGCGTCTGTTGGCTCATTCTGCCTGGCGTACACCTCTGTGATTCTGGTTGAACCTTTGATTGATTTGGCCGTGCTTGCAGGCGCAAAAACTGTGCACCGTTTTAAAGATTCCGGTGTGTTTGAGCGTCGTCTTTATAATCCTGCGGCTTAATAGCATGTCACTGAATTTGGCATGATATAAAGTTGGTATGATCTTAATGTTCGTTTGAGAAAGTGATTTTGCTGTGTTTGATGAAAGCACAGCAAGATCCGCTGATAAATTTTGGTAGCAAAGGAAGACCGAACGTGGCTTTAGAACGCATTTCTGTTTCGCTTGATGAGGACTTGATTGAGAAATTTGAGTCTTATCTGAAGGTGAATGGGTATAAAAATCGTTCAGAGGCAATCCGGGATCTCATTCGCGACAAGCTTGAATCGGATGTTGTGGAACAGGATAAGAATGGCCACTGTGTTGGCACCTTGACCTACGTATACAACCATGACGAACGAGAGCTTGCCAGAAGGCTTACTCGGGTACAACATCATCACCATGATGTAGCCATTTCTACCTTACACGTTCATTTAGATCATGATAACTGCATGGAAACGGTGGTGCTGCAAGGGCGTATTGCTGAGGTACAGGCATTTGCCAATGCGATTATCAGCCAGGCGGGTGTCAGGCACGGTAAGCTGAATCTGGTTCCTGCCGAAGTTCAGGGTGAAAAGCATAAGCACGGTACGTCAGAGCACTTCCACACGCATACACATCCGAAAACTTAATCGTTGTTAACTTTAGTAGCCCCGCAGAGGGATATTTTGTTTGTTTGGTATTACGAATTATTATTTAGTAATATTTATGTTTGTAATCTTGTTTAATAAAAATTGGTAACATTATGAAAAAATTGAACTTTATTTATTTGGTTTTTGCTTTGATTGGTCAAAGTGTATTCGCTCAACATGCTTTGGCTCACTTTCAGGAGCTAATTCCTTCGAATGATATTGTGAATGAGAACACCGCACGAAATATCGATATTAATATGGTGTTTACACATCCAATGAGCCAGGGGCCTGAAATGAATATGGCGCACCCTTCGCAATTTGGCGTTGTTTCTCCGTTCGGAAAAGAAAACTTAATGTCTGCTCTGACACCGTATCAAGTTAATGATGTTACGGCCTATAAAGCAGAATATAAGTTTAAAAAGCCGGGAGATTATATTTTTTATATTGAACCTGCTCCTTACTGGGAGCCAGCCGAAGGCGTTATGATTGTGCATTACACGAAAGTTGTGGTGGATGCGTATGGCTCAGAAGAAGGCTGGGATACCATGGTTGGACTGCCGGTAGAAATTGAACCGCTAGTCAGACCTTACGGTCTGTGGGCGGGTAACTTATTTCAAGGTGTGGTGAAGAAAAATGGTTTGGCCGTTCCTTTTGCGGAAGTGGAAGTGGAGTGGAAAAATGACGGGTCAGTGACCATGCCTTCCGACCCTTACATCACTCAGGTGATTAAAGCCGATGCGAATGGTGTTTTCAGTTATGCTATGCCAAAAGCAGGTTGGTGGGGCTTTGCTGCTTTATTAGAGTCTGATGAAAAAATGAAGAACCCGAAAGGCGAAATGGTGCCTGTTGAGCAAGGTGCTCTGATTTGGGTTCAAACCCGAGATATGAAATAGCGAGAACTAATACAGTGGCTCATATACCTGATGGTGTTTTAGCCTTGCCTGTCGTTGTCAGTGGCGCGCTTGCCACTGCAACGTTAGCGGGTTTAGCGTTTAAACGATTAAACAACGAAAACATTCCTCAGGCTGCAGTGCTTGCTGCAGCCTTTTTTGTTTCATCTCTGGTCAGTGTGCCTGTCGGGCCGAGCAGCGTTCATTTATTGTTGAATGGTTTAATGGGGGTCATTTTAGGCTGGACTGCCGTACCGGCCATTTTAGTGGCTCTACTTATGCAAGCGATATTTTTCGGGCATGGCGGCTTGATTGCACTTGGCGTAAATGCGTTTAATATTGCTGCACCGGCGCTTCTTTGTGGGTTCATTATTCGGCCTTTTATACTTCGTTCTTTTGCGGAATCAAATCGCAGTATTGCGATGTTGGGGGCGTGTGCCGGCTTGTTGGGGGCAGGGTTGACCGGGGTGTTGGTTGGCCTTTCTCTTGTGGTGAGCGGATCTGAATACCTGGCGTCCAGTAAAGTGATCCTGGCGACCTACATTCCTTTAATATTAGCGGAAGCCGCTATCACTGCGGTGACGTTATCTTTCATCAGTAAAGTATCCCCTGAACTTTTGGGAGTAAAACCTTCGTGACTGCCCGATTGAAATTAACTGCAAAACTGTTTGTAGTGCTTTGTTTGATTGCCCCTTCTGTGGGTTACAGCCATTTACTCAAGGTTTTTGCATATGCGGAAGGTGAGAGTGAGATTCATGGTTACGTGTACTTTGCTGGTGGCGGGCCGGCTCCGGGGGCCAAGGTAGTTATCAATCAGGCATTAAGCGGAGAGCCATTAACTCAGGTTGAATTAAATGAAGCCGGGGAATTTGTTTATCAAGCCGACCAGGCAGCGGATTACGAAGTGGTAGCGAATACCGGTGACGGGCACCTGGCGACGTGGAACATCAATAAGAGTGACTTTGCTGGTGAGCACAGCGTTTCTTCTGAGTCGAATGGCAGCTCAGGGTCACCCCCTGATTCTCAGGCGTTAGAACAAATAAACAATTCTGACTTGGCCAAACTTGTGGAACGCGCGGTGGCCAAACAAGTCGGTCCATTAAGGGCTGAGCTTCAGGCTTCAGAAGAGCGTGCCCGTTTCAGTGATATTATGGGTGGTATCGGTTTTATTTTTGGTCTTTCAGGTGTCTTGTTATGGTGGCGCAGTAAAGAGTGAGTTCGTTGACCCGGTTAGAAACCAAAGATGAGTTTATCTGGCTGGATCGCTTTGATCCTAGAGCCCGTATTCTTGCGGCGATCATGATCGCGTTGGTCGTCATTTTTTTATCGGGGATCACGACACTCGTTGCTGGTTTTGTTGCCGCTTTGTTCTTGGTTTTGAGTATAGGGTTTGATTACCAGACTTTGATAAAACGGTTGTTGGCTTTTGAAGGGTTTGTGCTGTTGCTTATCGGGTTTCTGCCTTTTACAGTGTCAGGCGATTCGCTGTTTGTTGTGTTTGGGTGGACTGCATCCGAGCAGGGCGTAGACAGAGCGGTTGTTATCTTTCTTCGGTCCAATATTATTGTGCTTTCGATGTTGAGCTTGTTGGGTACTCTTGAACCCGAAGAGCTGGGCCATGGCATGAGTCGTTTGGGTGTGCCACAAAAGTTTGCACACTTGTTTTTGATGACAGCGCGCTATCTGGACGTGCTGTTAGATGAGTACCAGCGACTCCGTTTAGCTATGAAAGCACGGGCGTTTCATGCCAGAACTGACCTTCATACGTGGCGATCCTATGGTTGGTTAATTGGTATGCTGTTGGTCAGGAGTATGGAGAGGTCTCAGCGGGTGGTGAAAGCAATGAAGTGTCGTGGTTTTCAGGGGCAGTTCTATTTGCTGGATGACCGAGTCTGGCGGGCCGGTGATAGCTTGGCCATGGGGTGCTTGGCGTTGGTTTTATTATTTCTATGTTTGGTTGAATTTTTATGACTCAAGCTCCTCTGATTAAATTAGACAAGGTATCGTTCGGGTACCTGAACCGAAACGTGTTTGAAAATGTAAATTTGGAATTGCATCGAGGGGAAAGGCTGGCTTTGCTGGGTGGCAACGGCGCAGGGAAAAGTACGCTGTTACAGTTGATCGTCGGGCTTAACAAGCGTTCATCCGGGGGCATTTACGCGTTTGGAAAGGACAGATCGGAGGAACGGGATTTTATTGAAGTTCGAACCAAAGCAGGCATGGTTTTTCAGGACTCAGACGATCAGCTGTTTTGTCCTTCAGTCTTAGAAGATGTGGCTTTTGGGCCGTTGAATTTAGGAATGACAAAGCAGGAGGCGATTGATCGTTCACTTCAGACACTTGAAAGCCTTGGCTTGAGCGAGCTGGCAAACCGGATTACTCACAAACTGTCTGGCGGGCAAAAGCGTTTGGTTGCCTTAGCAACGGTGCTTGCAATGAAACCTGAAGTATTATTGCTGGATGAGCCTACGAATGGTTTGGATGATTCCGCTGAACTGCGCTTGATTGAACTCTTAGAGTCTTTGGATCAGGCGATGATTTTGGTTTCACACGATCAAAAATTGATTGAACGGCTGGCAACTCGTGCGGTGATATTGACCGATGGCACTTTGGTTGAGGCTGTATTGCACAAACACCCTCACCATCATGAACACAGTCATGTTCATATACATGCCAAAGGCAGTGAGCAGCACCATGCTCATGATCCTGAACTGGAAGTTCATAATGATTTGTGAAACGTTAGCTTGAGATTCGGAGTCGTTAACGGCGGCGTTGATTTTAACTTAACTGTTGGCGAGTTTTTTTCGGACTCGGCTCAGTGCGACGGGCGTGATGCCAATATAGGAAGCGATGTATTGTAGGGGCAACCGGGAGGATAGGTTCGGGTTGTTGTGTATGAAATCCAGATACCTTTCTTCAGCGCTTTTCTGAACAAATGCATTTTCTCGCTCTTCTTTTCCAATGAAGAGCATTTCCAGCATATGCGCGTAAGTTTGTAAAAAGCCGGGCACATCTTTCATGCGAGAGAAGAAATCCTGCCAATCAAACTCCAGGCATATTACGTCTTCTAACACTTCAATGCTGAATAACGCAGGTGTTCTTTGAACCATTGCCTTTGTGGAACCTGCAATGATGGGGGCTTCCCTGAAAGACTGAGTGAACTCTTTGCCCTCGTAGGAAATGCTGACGTAGCGGGTGAGCCCCGAAACCAGATAAAACAGCTGGTTGGCCGGTTTACCTTGTTCTATTAAAAAACTGCCTTTGGGGTAGTATTTTAAGGTGGTTTCAATATTCAGGCTGGCAAACTCTTTGATTTCGAAAACGCCGTAGCTTTTCTTAAAGTAATCAATAAAAGAGGCTTCGGCGTTTTTGATATCCATTACGTTTCCTTGTTGTTAAATGATCCGCTGCATCCATGTTGCGGCTTATGCGTCCGGTATCGACGTCTGATTAAGACGCCTTTTTTAATTCCACATAGTTTTGAAATAAGAACCCAATGATGGCAGGGTCTAAATTCAAACTGTATTCTTCTTCCAGTATTTCGGTGAGTTGAGCTGCAGTATCAATGGTCACTACCTCGGTGTTAGCCCCTTGAATACGATGGAACTCATGGTTTCTCAATGACCGTATGTGATCATATTCTTTACGACACACCACCAGATTATTAACAAATCCAGCGGTTGGGTATTTATGAGAATAAAAGTGACCTAACAGACAATCTGATTCATTGTATTGGCCTAAGTCGAAGGTGAAAAGAGTAAAGAATTCATCATCTTTGATGATTTGATAGCAATACTCACCGCGCTCATTCTGAATGATTCGGTAGCAGGCGTCGCCTAAGTTTTGCTCCATTCCGAGTTCCAGTTTGATTGGTTGTCTGGCACCGAAATGGCCAAAGCCACAATCCACAATGTATTGCTCATTGTTCAGGGTTAGGAGTGTCAGCCTGTGTGTTCTGGGGCTGTCGATGTCCTGATTATAAACCACTCGAGCCATCAATATTCTGACGTTCAGTCCCAGGTCCTGCAAAACATCAAACACCAGCTTATTGTGCTCGAAGCAATAGCCTCCCATGCCTTGTGTTACGATTTTTTTGAAGATGATCTCAAGGTCCAGAGAAATGTCTTGTTTAAGCACCACAGATAAACTGTTGAAACTGTATTTCGCTATGTGGCGGCTTTGAAGCTGATTAATTAATTCTTTAGGGGTCAGATTGGCGTCGATGCCGAGATCGGCTAAATAACGCTTAGTAATCGGGTTAAGTTGACTCATCGTTTGCTCCTTCATTGTCATGGCTCGTAATCTACACCAAGTCATTTGCCAAACAATTAACCTAGGTTTAGAGGCTGAAAAATATATATTGGTTTAAGACTCATTCTGAGACCGCAGCTCGATATCTTGTGTCTATACTGAGAAATTGAGGCGAGTGAAGGGAATCTGACGGTATGTATACAAAAATAAATTCCATAGTTCTTATTGCACTTTTACTAACGTGTATTAACACTCGGGCCAATGACCAGCCGATACGAATCATAACGAATAACTGGACCAGTCAGGTAGTTTTATCAAAAGTGACGGGTGAATTATTTAAATCGCTTGGCTATCAGGTTGAGTATATTTCTTCGGCCACGTCCGATCAGTGGGGGGCGCTGGTCTATGGTGCAGGCCATGTTCAGGTTGAGGTATGGGAAGGAACCATGTCGGATGTATTTAACCGGCTGGTTGCTGAAGGCAGTATTGTGGACGCCGGAACTCATGATGCAAAAACTCGGGAGGACTGGTGGTATCCGGCTTATGTGGAAGACATTTGTCCTGGGCTACCTGATTGGCGAGCACTAAAAGCCTGTTCGAAACTGTTTTCAACATCCGGTGAGGGCCGTGGTATTTACTTCGCGGGGCCATGGGAAAAACCGGATGAGGCCCGAATCAGGGCTTTAGATATGGGGTTTAATGTCAAAATTCTAGCCAATGGTGACGACTTGTGGGTGGAACTTAAAAAAGCGAATGCCATAAAAAAACCAATTGTTCTGTTTAATTGGACCCCTAACTGGGTGGAGTCGAGATTTGAAGGGGCTTTTGTTGAGTTTCCGGTTCACGCTAGAGAATGTGAAACAGATCCGGAATGGGGTGAAAATCCAAATTATTTATACGATTGCGGTAACCCGAAAGGCGGATGGCTCAAGAAAGCCGCTTGGAAAGGGATGGAGAAAACCTGGAACTGTGCATACAGGACACTCAAGAATATCAGTTTTAATAATCAGCAAATTGCCTCTGCTTCGGCACTGGTCGACGTCGATAAACTCAGTTATGAACAAGCGGTTCGTACATGGTTGGATCAGAACAAAGACGTTTGGGTTAACTGGATTCCGGAAGGCTGTAATAAATGAGCAAGGCTTTTTTAGCGAACAACTCCGTTGCGGTTCAATTATTAAAAGTTGTTTTTGGCCTTTATTGTATCGTAGCTGTGTCAGTCACTTTGGTGCACATTGTGGAGGAGTACCGCTATACCCAAGAAACCATTGAAAAGGAACTGAAATCCTACCAAAAGATTTTTGGGCCCGTATTAGCGAAAGCTTTATGGAATCTTGATCGGGAACAAATCAAAGATATCGTTGCCGGGTTGTCGGAAGTTCCTGTGGTGGTTGGTGTTCAGATTGAACGCTATCGGGAACAACAGTTGGTGCCAATGGCTGCAACGGGGACGGTTATATCCCATGCCGGGACCAAAGGCGTGATCAGTGAGGAAGGGAGCTTCAAGCCTTTTAAGTCAAAAGGGTTGGAGGACTTATTTGCATACGAATTTCCAATCACTTACGAAGTCTTTGGTGAGGAGCAGCAACTTGGCAAAGCCATTTTGTATTCTGATTCATCGGTGGTGCTGGATCGAGTTAAGCTAGGTTTCACTTTTTTGGTGATTAATGCATTGATTAAAGGTGTGGCACTTTGGATTATTTTTTGGTGGATGAGTCAGAAGATACTGCTCCGGCCTTTGAACATTCTCACCCGAGCCATTACCAGCGTTAAGTTCGATACTTTGTCGGAATTTAAGGTGGACTTAAAAACCAAACAGGAGAACGAACTGACCATCATAGAGCGCGCTTTTACTCAGATGGTGGATGAACTGGCGAAAGCTAAGCAACGGGTGTTGGACTTTAATAAACACTTGGAAGAGGAAGTAACCCAAAGAACAAGGGATCTCATTGCTGCTAAAGAACAGGCGGAAGAAGCGAGTAAAGTGAAATCTGGTTTTTTAGCCACAATGAGCCATGAGATAAGAACACCAATGAATGGTGTTCAGGGGATGCTTCATCTTCTTGAAAAAACAGACATCAATAAAAAGCAAAAACATTATCTGGAGTTGGCTAATACCAGTGCGAATGCTTTGTTGACGTTGATTAATGACATTCTTGATTTCTCAAAAATCGAGGCAGGTAAGTTAGTTCTGGAGTCGGAAGATTTTGAACTGGATCGGTTTATTATCAATTTTGCGGATGTGATGGCGCCTGCGATTCAAATGAAAGGATTGGAGGTCGTAGTTGATGTGACAGGCTTACACCACAGTTGGGTCAAAGGGGATTCCGTTCGTATCCAACAAGTGCTCTCTAATTTGGTTGGAAATGCCATTAAGTTTACCAGTGAAGGCGACATATTAATTCGTGCAGAATCACAGGCAATCAAAGGCTCAGATGAAATTTTGTTAAACATGACGGTTGCTGACACAGGCATTGGCATCGAACCTTCGATCATTCCCAAACTGTTTGAATCCTTTTCTCAGGCAGATTCATCGACGACCCGGAAATACGGTGGAACAGGCCTTGGTTTAGCGATTTCAAAGCAACTATGTGAGCTTATGGGGGGCGGAATGTCGGCCACCAGTATCGTTGGGGACGGCAGTAGTTTCCAGTTCTGTGTGGTTTTACACGCGTCTGAACATGTCACAGAAGGAAAAACACCTGTGTTGTTTGATGGGCGATCTTGCTTGATTATCGATGACCATCGTCAAAACAGTGAGTTAATGAAAAAAATACTTGGTCGTTGGCAGATGAGTGTCACCGCTGTTTCGAATCTGAATGAAGCGGTAGCACTTCAAAACGGTAAAGATTGGGTGTTTGATGTCATTTTGGTTGATGTTGCTATGTCTGAATACGTCAGTGAAAGCACGATCATTGGCTTTATTAAGAGTATTCAAGAGGCGCATTCGTTGCCTGTTATTTTTGTTCGAACGCTGATTGATGAAACAGACTATGCTGAGCTGGAAGCCATTAACGGCATATATGAAATAACCAAACCAGTTTCGCCGGATGCTCTATCGGAAGTTATGAGGTTGGCGTTCAGGCAAGACGTAAAGAAAAACCTTGTTGAATCTAAACAAAGTAACAATCCTACTATAAATACCGACCACAGAATTTTGTTGGTGGAAGATAACTTTATTAATCAACAGGTCGCCTCAGGTATTCTCGAAGGGCTTGGCTTTAGAGTTGATGTGGCCGATAACGGCTTGGTGGCGTTAAATACGTTAAAGAATAAAACGGATTTGTACTATTCGTTGATTCTGATGGATTGTCAGATGCCTGAAATGGACGGGTATGAAGCCACAGGAAGGATCAGAAACGGAGAGGGCGGTTCTCACTTTTGTGCTACGCCGATCATTGCACTGACTGCCAATGCTATGGAAAGTGATCGAGATGCGTGCATAAACGCGGGAATGAGTGATTACATTAAAAAGCCGATTGAAGTCAGTGAGCTTTTGGCTGCTCTTGGTCGTTGGCTGGATTAATCCGTTGTTGGATGACGTAGCTGGATGGCGTAGCTGCTTAGGTCTACTTTTCTTTGATTGTCGGTAATAACGATTTCAGCATCGATTTCTTTCAGGCGTTCATTGATGGGGCTGTTGAACAGACCTTGCCTGAACTCTTTGTAAGTGAGAGATTTAAATTCCGGTTGGTCTTCAGTGAAGAACCGATGGACATTGGGTAAGGTGAATTGCACGCAAGAACTTTCTGCATGAATATCGAATGTCTGAAGGCGTTCGGCGGATTCAATCCGAGTGTTCCATAAAGACTGAAAAAACTCAGCGAGTGCGTTGCTTAAGTTCATGAGACGGTTAAGTTAATGAGAAAAGGGCAGAAGATACGTTGGTCAGGGAAAGGGCGCACAATGGCGCCCTTTCCGGTTAAAGCGATTCGAGTTTAACGAAACGTTTAACAGCAAAGCCAGACATAGAACCGAGCAACACAAAAAAGAAAACCATACCTATGGCGGTCAGCGAGTAGAATTGATGACTCAATTCCGTTAATGCAGAAACTGCTTCCGGGCTGGTATTTGCAAAACTTAGCTCATCGGGCATTGGTGCACCAATTAAATGGGGCAGAGCTAAAAACAGCAATCCTGCTGCTTTGAATTTCAATGGTGCGTAATAAAGCGTTGCAAAACCCGCTGCGGTTAATACCACGCAGGCTGTCCACCACGTTTGTCGTCCTTCCAGTGCTGCAGCCTCTGTCCCCGGAACTTCCGGGTGTAGACCGAACATGGCTGGCGCTACAAAAAAGATAATCATTGCAAGTATGCCCCAGGCAATTCCTTGCATGGCGTCCAATTTGGGCTTATTGCTTTTTAGATCGTGCAGGGCCATCAGAGAAATCATTAAAATCGCATAGGCAATAGCAATGCCGATATCTGCTCCCAGGGTGTAGGCAATTCGTTCAAAACCATCTTCAGGTGCCCACGCTTCGGCATCGTGGTGGTGATCTCCCTGTTTTGCATCTTCATGGCTGTGTGTTGCTGGCGTTTCTTCGCTGACTTCGTACTGTTCTGCGGCGTAAATAATAGGGCTGATTTGAGCATGTTGAAACAGGCCATATAAAAGGCCAGAGAATAAGCCAACTACAATGGCCGACAAGAGGATATTTCTTAGAATCATATTAATTTCTCATGAGCAAGCAGGTTCATTGCCCGGAACGATTTTCAAAGTGGGTGTTGGAATTAGTGGCAAGGAAAAGCAAAAGCGTGACGAGCGTCGTGTGCTGCATTGTGTGCCACATCCATCGGTGCAAATCCAACAGCAAAGATAATAGCCACCCCAATCGCAATGGCGCTTACCACTTGCACAGCGGCTGAAACGGATAGTGATTTTGTCTGAGGTGTTGAAATAGTTTGTTGCATGCTTTAACTCCTTGTCTGCCCAATGATGAATATCCCATTCATTTTAGCGGAACTTGGGTAAAAGTTAAGTAAATGATCGTTTAATTTGAGGGAATTGCCCGGGAATGAAGCCTTGCTATCTTTTTCCCGTTCACTCAAGACCTTTGTTGAATCTGTTTTGAATCATCACATTGCAATACTGCTCCGCATGCGTGAGCAGTATTGTCCGTTTCAGCAGATTTAGGTGTATTTGCGGATTTAGATATCCAGGGCGAGTTGCTTCTCTGGTGAACGATAGGGTTGCAGCATAATTTTGAAAGCAATGACTATAAAACACCATTTGATGACAGGAACCAAGAGTATAACGGCAGTAAAAATCCAGGCGTTGTAGAAATAGGTTTCCAGGTAAAGCCAATTAATGAGAGCGGATATCAGAAAGGGAACAATCACTAAAAACAGCATCCAAGGGAGGGGTTTCCAGCCTAAGTTCCTTAATCGTTTTACGGCATACCAAAAGCTTAGGATCATTGCACCGGCACTAATGATCAGGTTAAGAATCATCATTGGTTCTTGGCTTGCATGACTGCCAAAGATTGCGAATAAAATGTTGATGACTAACATAAATACAAACACGGCCGCATTAAGAATCAGTATTTTATGCAGGAATGCCACTGGGGTAAGTTGCATGTTGGGATCAATGTCGGGGTTCTGTGCTAACAAGTCGTGTTCAGGCTGATGCTCTTTTAATCCTGAATGAAAGAGCATGATGAGAACCGAGATTAACCAAATACCAACTATAGCTGCCAGTCCCATGAGTATCTCGTCTGGGAAGCTATAGCCATAAAACTCTTTGATGACTGTTATGCCTACACGTACGCTGCCAAGGGTTGCTACGAAAGAAAGTAGTCCCAGAGGGACGCCCAGCCAACGACCAAATGCACGCGCAGCTAACAGAATATGAAGGGCCAGAAAGATAGGGTCTATGCCGAATTCGACTCTGAGCAGGGTCCAATAGATTGATGCAATGAGTCCTCGAACGCCCTCAAAGAAAAGCGTGTCGGGTGATGGCATCAGTAGGCTGTTATTGAGTAACAAACAGGTTTGGAAGTAAATCAGTGCTATCAGACCTAACAGGTATCTGTCTCGATCCAGTAATACGGCATCCCGTTTGAACGCGCCTTCCCAGAATATCTCTTTTAACAACTTGAACATGCTTTCCTTGTCTCTTGGTCAACTATTTGAGGGCTTTACAAGGTGGCGAGTATATAGCTCGTTATCTATGAAAAACAGTAGAACTGACTGTTTATATTGTTAAAAGTCGTAAAAACCTGACCGTATGGGTAATTGTGTTTTTAGCTTATTCGATTTGGTTGATTTGATAAATTAAAAGGTTTTTTGATTCATTTGTACTCGCTAATATAGCGGCTTGGTATTAACCCAAAGACTGTATGACCTTGGTTTTTCTTTTCCCTAGATTCAATATACCTGACGGGTCGTAGTTCTTGTTTACAGTTCTTGTTTGCAGTTTTTGTTGTTTCTAAAAAGGATGTTTTATTGATGAATCAAACGATTGGCACACATTTTATTTCGGTTAACCCTCATGACTCAACCAGCATCAAAAATGCTCTGGAGCAATATATCCAGCTGATTCGTAGTAGTGAAGCGTTTCGTCATACCTACTGCAAATACTATTTTAAATTTACTCAACCCGTAGATTGGGCCAAATATCCGAATCAACCTTTGATTAGAGTGCTGATGGAAGAGGGCATACTTGAATACCAATACAAAGAGGAAACCCTAGCCAACATAGAGGATGTGTTTACCTCTGAAACCTTATTGGTGCTACAAGCGATCCAACATGAAGAACTCTTCGATACCTTGGTGGCGTTGGCGGAAGCGATGCGTGATCGCGGTCGTTTGATGAATAATTGGTACAACCTGTTTATTGCGGAAAGTGAGTTCTTTGGCCTATACAGCTTGTTTATTATTGCCTTGAAATATCCCAAGTTGGGCTATTTATTTACCGGGTTTATGCCAAGTGCAGATGAATACTTCCCGCCGAGTGTCCCTATGTTGGCTAACATTTGGGCGGCTCAAGTGGGTATCTGTGAAGACAGCATTAAGGCTTGGTGTTACTGCGACCACCCGGTGGTTCGCAACCTCATGTTTGCGTCGGGCATTGATGTTCATGATGAAGACTTACATGACGAGCCTATTAACGGTTTGTATGCTTATCTTGCCAAAGATGAATCAGAGATCCATGAATTAAAAGCAGTCTTGAATGAACGCTTTGTCAATCAAGGCTTTTTGCCCTTTGAAGAGCACCTTGACCCGTACGATAACTGGGGCAAAGACATTCAGCCTCAGACACAAGCCATCAAGCCTCTCCATTACTTCTACTACAGTCTGGTGGCTCGTGGTGTTCGTGAATTTGATGGCTCGGCTTATTCTTTTGATTTCCCATTCCTCAAAACATCCGTTTCAGAGTTTGCAGATCAGCATCAGCAGCAGTTAGAGCATTATCTGGATGAGCCTTTGTCGTCTCGCATTGACCCTTGGGCTGAACAACGCAAAAAGATTGTTTACCTTGCAAGTTATACCGGGTCTTACTGCTGGAGCGAACTGCTGGAGCGAGGTCTCAGTAACGGTGAAGCGGTTTGGGAATATGTGACCAAGGGTGAAAACCCTGAACTTCTTGATTCCATTCCCTCGGTTAATCTCTATAAGTTCAGCGAAGACAATTACGGCTTAGGTGAGTTGACGGACATGGCTGGCATTGAGTCTGCCGAAGACATGGATGCTAAACGTTTTGAGTTAGTCGAAGAGTTAATCGACGACTATATGGATTATCAGATACAGGAAGAACGAAGACCCGACACTGTATTGCGCTTCTTTGATGTGTATTTCCGTCTGTGTGGTGGTGAGCCATTATCCGATGACATTAAGACTCGATTGGTTGATGACTATGGCGTGATTGATTCCGATGGCTTCGATGAACGTTTCCGTTGTGAAATTGAAGTTAATGAAGCGATGTCCTCACTCCACGATTTACAGGAGCTGTTTGACGAACCGAATCAACTGAAACTCGATAAGGCTTATGAGCTGATATGTGAGCATCGAAGAGGGGCGCTGGATTGGTTTGAAGACCTGGATGATGACAGAGTGCGTTATGCCTTTAGCTGCCTGGTGATTGGCCGTGAAGGGGTAGAGCCAGAGGATGCCGATGTACTTCACGAAGAGTGTTTGGACTTTGTTGAAAATGATGTTGTCGATGCTTTGTTGGAGGAAATGAAAGGCAGAATTTCCACCAACTACCTCAGAGGCGAGAACGAGACCCTGTGTTATCAGCGTTGGGAAGACCTGAAATCCTTTGTGTATGGTAGAAATACTGCACTTACCGCTCAGCAAGCAGAAGCGCAAATGAAACCTTTCTATTCGCCTGAACGCGAATTTATCTGGGACCTGCAGCTGCGTTTTGAAGGGGCGTTCCAGTTCGATGACTATTATTACTTGCTGACTGCATTCTGGCAGCTTCTGGACTTACCTCTGAAATGCGCGCCTGCCTTGCGACGTGTTCTTGATTGTTTGATCGAGACCGAAGCGACTCATTTGGTCGAAGCGTTGAATGATTTTTATCTGGCCAAACCCGTTGTTGAGAGTGAAGACGAAGAGGATGATGATCTTGATGAGCCTTTCGATATCGCGCTTCATCAAGACAATGAAAAGCAGTTGTTGGCAATAATGGCTCGTCTGAATATTCCTTCCGCCAACTACTACGCTTGGGTGCTTGATAAGCGAAGAGACTGTTGGGCCTACTTTGCTGGACACTATGGTTTACCAGGGTATGAGGCCTTATCCAACGGCATCGACGAAAGTATGCACATTCTTGATCAGTACGATCGCGTCCGATTCTTACGAGAATCTGAAGCATACGCTGAAGAGCGTGTAGAAGAGCAAGAGACTAAGGAAGGTTCGTCCGGCCAACAGCAGCTTCAAAACGTACGTCAACGTTTGCAGGAAGAATGTTTCTGGACGCTGAAACGTTGGTTGGAACGCAGCTTGGCCACACCAGAAAAGCGTTTGTATCAGCGTCTGACGAAAGAACAGCAGATTGAAACAAAACATCAGGCCAGTGATATTACCGAGAATGCCCAAGCATATCATGCGTTCATGGATTCGTTGACGTTTGACTCGTCGTTAGCGGACTTTTCACTCGAAGGCATGCATAAACACCTTTTGGACGAGAGTGTTTTTCTGACTCATCAGTATTTCATGGTCCAGAGAATGGCTGCAGAGGGGCAAGACTATCAAGTATTAACGAAACCCTGGTTGGTAGAAGCGATGAGAACCAGTTCGCCTTTGATCAACACGTATGAAGGTTTCTATCCAGGCCTTTATGCCATTGATGAGACGGTTGATCCGCAAGCCATTCAACAAATGCAGCAAGAGGTCGAAACCGGCGTATTCAAACAACAGGTCGCAGACGTTTTAGCCTTTCTTCGTGGTGAAAAAACAGAAGCTGAAATTAAGCCGGTTCTTGAGCACGCTACATTCATGCCTTTAAATTATTTGCCTGAGGGTGGTGAAAATTATTCCGTTGAAAAGCTGATGGAATATCTGAGTAACGAGCAAATGAAGCGACTTGAGTCTTTACTTCAGCAAGGGGCAAATCCGGGGCTTATAGCGCGTTTTAAACGTTTATTTCGTCGGTAATAGGTAATCTCAGTCAACGGTGATGAACAGAAAAGGAGAATTTAAAAAATATTTGGGGTAATAAACCCAGGTTAATTTCTAGCTTAAAGCATTCAAGTAATCTGGCTCTATTGAAAACAAGGAGCTTATTATGAACAAGCAAGCAGCACAATTAGCGATTTTGGTAATATGGACAGGTTTGATGGCGTCTTCTTTCGTGGTTTCAGCCGTGGTTGCGCCATTGGCTAACCCGCTGGCGACCACAGGGATTCGTTTTATTCTTGCAGGGCTATTGATGCTGCCTTTTGCCTATAAATATATGTCAACGTTGAGTTGGCCTGTGTTATGGCGTTACGGTGTAATCAGTTTGTTCTTAGTGTTATTTTTTCTTGGCATGTTTGAGTCTCTTAAAACGACCACCGCGCTAAATACGTCGGTCATTTATACTCTGATACCTTTAATGAGTGTTGTTTTAAGTGTTGTTTTGCTTAAAGTCACCACCGGGGTTACAAAGTTGCTTGGTTTCTCATTGGGCAGTATTGGTGCTGTTTGGGTATTAGTTGCAACTGCAGGCGCTGGTGGTATTGCCATGGATGTGAGTGAAGGCGATGTTATTTTTTTATTTTCTTGCTTGAGTCTGGCTACGCATGTGGTCTTGATTAAGAAGTGGGGGAAAGATATACCGGTTGTTTTGGGGACTTTTCTGATCTTGGCTGTTGGCGCAATTATTTTGGTTCCGTTCATGTTGCTTACTGATGCGCTGAGTTCTGTTGCATGGGAGGATGGCTTGTTCTGGGAGTCCATCTTGTACCTGACAGTTTTTACTACTTTGCTTACTTTTTTGCTTCAGCAATATTTATTGAAAACGTCAGGCCCTAACACATTGTTGGCATTCTCTTATCTGATTCCAACGTTCGTAGCGGCAATCGATGGTGTTTTATTCAGCAATAACTTCTGGAGTGCTCAGCCAGGTGTGATTATTACGATTATTTCTTTGTACATCATTGCTAAGCCATCTGAAATAAAAGCGATAGTATCAACCAGCGAGGTAAACAGTATCCAGGCGGAGACTGTTTAAACCTTGAAAAAGATGAACGACAACGGAATACAGTCAGAAATACGCAATCAACCATCGGCCAGAGCAAGTGATACCGCATATTGGCTGTGTATCTTGGTGGTATCAAATAACGGAACAGGGGTATGTTGCTGTTGAATCAGCAAAGCAATTTCGGTGCAGCCCAAAATAACCGCTTCTGCCCCTGATTCGTAAAGATTATTAATGATGGAGACAAATTCATTTCTGGAGTCTTCTTTGATGACGCCTAAGCAAAGCTCATTGTAAATCACATCATGGACAATAGTTTGGTGGTCGGTTTGCGGTACGATCACTTCAATTCCAAAGCCTTCTTGAATCCTGCCTTTATAAAAGTCCTCCATCATTGTGAAACGGGTACCTAACAAGCCCACCTTTTTTATGTTCTTTTTTGACAGTTCTTTTGCGGTAGCGTCAGCGATATGAAGCAGAGGAATGGAGACTTGAGCTTCTATCTCTGGAGCCACTTTGTGCATGGTGTTGGTGCAAATCATCAGGAAATCCGCTCCTGCCAGCTCTAAGGATTTGGCTGCCTCTCCAAGAATGGTGGCTGTTTTTGCCCAGTCGCCATTATGTTGAAGTTTCTCAATTTGGTCGAAGTCAACGCTGTGCAGATAAATTTTGGCGGAGTGAAGTCCTCCCAACGTCTCTCTTACACCTTCATTGATTTCTTTGTAGTAGCTGACGGTGGACTCCCAGCTCATACCTCCCAGCATCCCTATAGTTTTCAAAATGAACTCCTTTTTATTGTTTTTCAGTTGGTTATTGGTATGTATTTAAGTAGTTTGCAGGAATTTCAATATCGTAAAACAGGCCCCCAAAGGACAGAACAATCAGACCTCCGATCAGAATACCTGCAGTGATAAAACAGAATCCAATAAGGTTTCTGCTTTCCAGAGATAAGCTATCCCGGCTTAACCAGTGAATCGCACAAGCGATGTGAGAAAAAATGGCCACCACTGCCAAAAAGTAGTAAGGGTAGAAGAACGCACTGATCGGATGAATATTTAGACCTGCAGCTGCAAAGTAAAAATTGGTGTCCAATGTGAGCACGTAACGACCATATGAGACCGCAGTTACATGAATCAATAAGAAAAATGCAAGGTAGGCACCGGAGGCCGCCTGAAGTTTTTCAAAGAAACCGCTTCTTTGCCCCCAGCGTCTTTTTACAAAATAGAGTCCTGACCCTATTTGAAACAAGACGCACAGCATGAGTAAATTTTCAAAAATGGGTGAGTAATAGATCTCACGAAACGCTTCCATGAACTGAATGTGATCTTTAATGCTGATAACGGCCTGTAAATGGTTGATTAGGTGAAAGAAAACAAAACAGGCAATAACAATCGCGGATAACCGATGCATTTTGTGCAACATAACTCTCTTCCTTGAGGTGTTGTAGGTGAATTAGGGCTTTTTGTATATCTCCAAAATCGGAAATTTGCTTTCACCGAAAGACAATAATATAGACTTGATTTCTTTACTTTTGAACCTTTGGTTATGCTTCAGAGGTTTTTTTCGTTGGCCATCAGCAAAAAGAGCCAGCACATAGTCTTGTGTAAAAATTCTGTTGCCAGCGGCTTCGTTTTTTAAGGTTAAAACCGCCCAGCGTTCGCCTGTTTCATTGCTCATGAGGACGTAATTCTCAATGATAAAATCGCTGCTGGTTGGTTCAATGTTGTCATCGTTTGGAAAACTGATGTGCAGGTCGGGGTTGATGGATCTGTCAATACTTAATGCTTCGTCGGCTGCAAAGGTGTGCAAAGGCATCAAAAGAGAGGTGAATATAAACAGTAATACGGACATTCCTTTCATGACATTCTCCATGTTTCATCTCAAACAATAATGTACCCAATGTGTCACATCATTGACAACCCAGAGCCTGCAAAGTTGCACTGTTTTGGGTCTTGTTGGTATTGATTGAATTATTAGTGAATTAAACGTAATTAATTATTTCGGTAAAAATACAGTTTTTAGTTTGAAATCATGAGGTTAAGTTTAACTAAACCTTAAGTTCAAAATACGGATATTGCTGCGCTAGGAACGATTCATAGAATTGCTTACGAATTGAGGAGAGTCGCTTTTTTATTATTAATAACAAAGATCATACGGATAAGAAAGCAGCATATACGTTTGCACATTTATGGAATGAATTGAGAGATCATTATGAAGAAAAAAGCATTACTCGCTGGCGCAATGATAGCCGCTGTTGGAGTCACTGCCGGAACATGGGCGTTTTTTGGTAAATACGATGCCTCCGATGTTATGGACATTTCAGTGAAAGAATACACCACGGATGAATACCCTGAAGATCCGGCTCCGATCAGTGCGTATTATAAAAAGTACGGTGGTCGCTCGCTTACTCTGACCAAAAACGACGAAACGCACTTTGATTTCACGCTCAAGCCAGAAGAAGATGACCGAGTTGCTACTGTCACCTTCAAAAATATCGATTTGGAGTTGTTTGTTCCTAAACTTTCAAACTGGGTGAAAGATGACAAAGGGCTGGAAGTCATTACTTTGGTAGACCGGGAATGGAATCGCCAACAAGTCAGCTTTCCACCGGACTCAGAACACATTGAGATCAGCGGCGGTGATGGCTTCGAGATTGAAAACATGCATTCTGTGCACTTGGCTCGTAACTGTCTGAATGCGGGTTTGTGGGAAGTTCTGTTGTTCACCAAAGAAGACGGTGGTAAGAAGCTGTATTATCAGGGCTGGTTTGATTTCCCGCTTGGTCACTACAAAGATGTTTTTGAGAAAATTAATCAGGTTTCCTATTGGGACCACTGGGCGCGCCTGGAACATTGGATGGACCCGGCAGGTACACAGGTGGATTTGGAGCAGCTTCGTACCATCCGCAGTGAGCGTATTGTTGAGGTTGATCCGTTGTTGAATGAGCGCGTGATTGTGGCTGGTGAACAAAAACGTAAGATTCGTACATTTAACGCATCCACCAACATAGTCACCTGGAAAGACTTCATGACTCAGCCGGATAAGGTTCAGTTCGCGAGCTTTGTTCCGCCGGGTCAATATAAGCTGAATCAGGCTTGGAATAACAAATACTGGCAAATTGGTGAGTTGGACTACGCTAAAATGCGCGATATTGCTCCAGCGTCAGGTAAAAAAGAAAGCCTTCAGGAGCTTGAACTGACATTTAAAGACACAGAAACCGGGCTGAATAATCGTTTAATCATCAGTGGCTTTGATGTAAATGCGTTACCTCAACTGGAAACCAAGGATTATCCGAAAGGCTTGTATAAGCCGATGGGTATTAATGTTCCGCCGTTTTATCAGAGTTACGAGCAACTGAAAGAACAACCTCCTTATGAGAGTGAGTACTTCAGTGTTTTGCTGGATGAAAACGACGAATGGATAGACCATCACTCGACCAGTATTGATGGCCCGGTTATGCATTTGGATAAAGAAGATAAGTCGATACTTCACTTGTACTTGTTGTCTTATGAGCGTCATACATTGGTTCGTCACTTCACGATCAATCTGGACTCAAATGTAGACCGTTCAGTCGCAGCGAACACTCTGTAATTGAAAAGTTGTTAATTGAATGGTTTTAAATTGAATGATCTTTTTTAATTCAAAGAGTGGTTGAAGCCATTCAACAATGAACTGAAATTCCCGGCGCAAACGCTTGCGCTGGGAATTTATAAATACCATGCCTTCCTAACGCTTGCTTGATAGAATGGTGCTGACCTTCATAATCAAAGCGAATCCTCAGTGAAAAAGATTGCTCTTTTCGTCGATGTCCAAAATATCTACTACACCACGCGACAAACGTATGGTCGACAATTCAATTACAGAAAACTCTGGCAAATGATCAGCGAGCAAGGTGAAATTGTCATTGCCAATGCGTATGCGATTGATCGTGGCGACGATCGGCAAATGAAGTTTCAGGCCGCTTTAAAAAAAATGGGTTTTCATGTTCGCTTAAAGCCTTACATTCAACGTGCTGATGGTTCGGCAAAAGGCGATTGGGACGTCGGTATTGCCATTGATGTGATGGAAGCAGCGAAAAACGTTGACACTGTGCTGCTGCTGTCTGGTGATGGTGACTTTGACCTGCTACTGGATAAAATCAAAGAGGTTTATGATGTTCGGGCTGAAGTTTATGGCGTATCTGCCTTAACTGCCAACTCCTTGATTCATGCGGCCAGTGCTTACCACCCCATTACTGAAGAATTTTTGTTGTAGGCGGTTGATCAATGCTCGAGATATCTAATAACGTAACTATTCCTGATCGCGAAATAGAAATGTGGGCAATACGAGCACAGGGTGCTGGTGGTCAGAATGTGAATAAGGTGTCTACTGCAATTCATTTGCGGTTTGATATTAAGCAATCTTCTTTGCCTGATTTTTATAAACAACGCCTCTTGGCAATGAAAGATCATAGAATTACGAAAGACGGTTTGATTCTCATTAAATCGCAAGAGTCGAAGAGTCAGGAATACAACAAGATGATGGCGCAGGAACGTTTAGTCGAGTTAATTAAAAAAGCGACTGCGGTTCAAAAGGCACGAAGAGAAACCAAACCTTCGCGCTCTTCTCAGCGTAAAAGAATGGATAAAAAAACTCAGCGTGGTAATACTAAAGCGCTACGCGGCAAGGTTAGTTATTAACGTCTACCGGACACCGGTTGCTTGTTTGGTCTGTTGGACGGAGTAAATGACTTTGCCGATGATTTGTTGTCGCTTCACTAAGCCCATTTTTTCGCTACTGACACTTTCAGGGTTGTCGCCGCAAAGTGTGAAGCCGTCATTGGGCTGCACACTTTGAATGCGCTTGACCAGGGTGCCATAAATCGGGTGTTTCACGATGACCAGTTGATTCGGCATGAGACGCCTAAACCAAAGGCTAGCAATCACAAAATCACCTTGATTCAGAGTAGGGAACATACTGGTTCCCTCGACTTTAAACACCCGTATCATCATTTAGCCCAGTTTTGGGTAAACAACTTGTTCAGCGGGCGGGTAAGGGCAAGTGGCTATAAAGGTATCGACACCTTTGGTTTTCCAGAAGCCTTCAGCAAATTCATTCACCAGATTTAGCAGTTCCAGGCCCAGTGACCGGTCAATATTCTGTTTACATTTCGACGCTTGTAACATGATTTTATGTGTTAACTCATGGGCATCAGGTAGCAGATCAAACTGAGGTTGCTTGTAATAATCCCCCCAAATTACTCGTATCTCGTCTTTGACTTTGGCGGCGTGCTCTTCTTTTTGCGTAACTAAACGCGTTAAAAGGGCTTGATCGCTAAGAGATAGTGTTTCTTTTTGGTCTAGCTCAGCGATGAGATCCATCATTCTGATTACTGTCAGGGCATTAATTTGCGCAACTGCAGGGTCGTATATTTTGCAAGGAATGTCACAATGTGCTGAGGCTTGGTTGAAAGGGCTCAGTTGATCGAAGCGTTTGAAAAGCGAATGAAGCATGAGTCTTCCTTAATTTGGTCTAATTGTTTTAAGTGCTAATTATTATCATTCGCATATGATGTTCAGTCAAGAATGAGTTCAAGGGATTGATGAACGTGAACTTAAAAAGGTGCACTAATATAGAGAATCACCAGACGCCGCAGACAACTGTTCCGCCAGAAATTCAATCAACAATTTAACTTTGAGTGACAGTTGTCGATTATGAGGATAGAGCGCCCAGACCGCTTCGTCCCGATTTTGGTAGGTTTCCAGTGAGGTGATCAGTTGACCGTTTTTAATAAAAGGGTTGACGTAATAATCCGGCAGCTGTGAAATTCCAATGCCCTTTAGCGTCGCATCCAAAATGGCGTGTCCGCTGTTACAACGAATATTGCCGGATACTTTGATATTTTTTTCCTGATTGTTCTGAGTAAAGCGCCAGTAATCTAATGTGCCTTTCAAACAGTTGTGTTCTTCTAACTCTGCTAATGATTCGGGCAAACCGTTTTGTTGGGCATATTCGGGACTGGCGCAGATAAACTGAACTCTGCTGTGAAGGCGCTTGGCGATCATGCTGGAATTTTCAAGTTTGCCTAGACGTATGGCTAAATCATAACCGCCTTCCGTTAGGTCGACTTTTTCGTTGGTCAAATGGGTGTTGAGTGAAAGACTTGGGTAAATATTTAAGAAATCATGCAGTAATGGTGCAATGACGGTTTCGCCGTAAGCGGCCGGGGCCGTCAGTTTGATTGTGCCACTGGGGATTTGGTGCAGTTGGGTCAGTGCGTTTTCTGCTTCCTCTAGGCCATCCAGTAATACCCGGCAGCGTTGATAATAGATTTGACCCGCTTCTGTGACAGAGACCTTCCTGGTGGTTCTGTAGAGCAGTTTGGTGGCGAGACGTTGCTCCAGGTTGCTGATTTGCCGGCTAACTTGTGCCGTGGATATGCCCAGTGTTTTTGACGCTTTGGTAAAGCTTTCAGATTCGGCCACCGCTACAAACTCGGTCACGCCTTCCCAGTGATTCATGAAGCTCTCATTATTACAAATAGGTAAAAGTGTTTTTATATTTATAGTGATTATCTTTCATTTGTAAACAAATACAATGGCTTCATCAAAGTGAATCAAATTCCATAGGTGCATTCCATGTCTCAACAAATGATTAAATCAAAAGCCGCAATTGCCTGGGGGCCAAACCAACCTTTGTCCATTGAAGAGGTGGACGTGATGCCGCCAAAACAGGGCGAAGTACTGGTGAAAGTGGTGGCCTCCGGTGTGTGTCATACGGATGCCTTTACTTTGTCAGGTGATGACCCTGAAGGTATTTTTCCGGTGATATTAGGCCATGAAGGAGGCGGTGTGGTTGTGGCAGTGGGTGAGGGGGTTACTTCTGTTTCGGTGGGTGATCACGTTATTCCTCTGTACACACCAGAATGCGGAGAGTGTAAGTTCTGTACTTCCGGTAAAACCAATTTGTGTCAGAAAATCCGGGAGACTCAGGGTAAAGGCTTAATGCCGGACGGCACCACGCGCTTTTATAAAGATGGCGAACCCATTTTTCATTATATGGGGTGTTCGACGTTTTCTGAATACACCGTATTGCCTGAAATTTCCTTGGCTAAAGTCAATAAGGCGGCGCCGTTGGAAGAAATCTGCCTTTTGGGGTGTGGCGTTACCACGGGTATGGGCGCGGTCATGAATACGGCCAAAGTGGAAGAGGGTGCAACGGTCGCTATCTTTGGTTTGGGCGGTATTGGCTTATCTGCGATCATTGGTGCTGCAATGGCCAAAGCCAGCAGAATCATTGCGATCGATATTAACGAAAGTAAATTCGATTTAGCCCGAAAGCTCGGAGCAACCGATTGCATTAACCCTAAAGAATTCGATAAGCCAATTCAGGATGTCATCGTTGAATTAACCGACGGCGGCGTGGATTATTCGTTTGAATGCATAGGTAATGTGGATGTGATGCGTTCGGCGTTGGAATGTTGCCATAAGGGCTGGGGTGAGTCGGTTGTGATCGGTGTTGCTGGTGCGGGTCAGGAAATTTCCACCCGACCGTTTCAATTGGTTACTGGCCGGGTTTGGCGGGGTTCTGCATTCGGGGGTGTGAAAGGTCGCTCTGAGTTACCGAGTTATGTAGAGCGTTATCTGGACGGCGAATTCCAGTTAAGTGACTTTATCACGCATACCATGCCGCTGGAGGATATTAACCAAGCGTTTGATTTGATGCATGAAGGTAAGAGCATACGGACAGTGATTCACTTTGAGGCTGAAGAGGTTTAGGTCTTATTGGCCGAGAGTGCGGCTTCATTGTCGATTTCGTCTTGCAGCCTTTCAATCTCGTCCAGAATACGAATGAATTTGGTGCCAAAGTCGGTGACTTTATACTCGACTCTTGGCGGCAATTCATTGTAGACAATGCGTTCAATGATCCCGAATTCGGCATTCTTTTTTAAACAGCTGTTCAGTACTTTGGTGGTTAACCCCTCTACATTCCGAACCATCTCGCCTGGGCGATTGATCCCGTTAGCCAGTAACTGGTAAACCGTAAGCGACCATTTGCAACCGTAAATGGTTTCAACCATTCTGGCTGATTGTGCTGGCGCTGTTTTTCTTGAAATTAATTTTTCGTTAGATTTCATAAAGATGTACCAAAAAGTTCCTACCTAACCAAAATGTACCTGGTTTTCATACGGTTACCTCGCTTTTAAGATTACCACATCAACTCACCAAAAGATGGTATCAAACGAAGGAGAAAGTTATGAATTTTAATCAATCAGGTGTTGCACTGATCATTGGCGGTTCCAGTGGCATGGGTTTAGAGGTTGCCAAGTTGTTAGTCAGTCATCAAGTAGACGTTGTTATTGTTGGTAACAATGAAACAAAACTTAAAGATGCCTTGGGTGTTTTGCAAGCGATGGGTAATGCAACTTCTATACAGGCCAATTTATACAGTAAAAACAGTTATCAAAAAGTTCTGGATTATATTAATGAACCTAATTCGAAGGTTGGATACTTAGTCAATGCGGCGGGTTATTTTAATCCAAAGCCTTTTATCGATCACTCAGAAGAGGACTATGAAACCTACATGGGGCTAAACAAGGCGATGTTCATTATTTCCCAGACGGTTGCAAAAAATATGATGCGCAATACCGGAGGAAGCATCGTCAATATCGGCTCTATGTGGGCGCAGCAAGCGATAAAGGCCACGCCTTCGTCGGCCTATTCCATGGCAAAAGCCGGACTTCATGCCTTAACTCAACATATGGCGATGGAGTTGGCCGATCACAAAATTCGGGTTAACGCGGTGTCTCCGGCGGTTGTTAAAACGCCGATTTATGAAGCCTTTATAGACCCGAGTGAAGTGGATGATGCATTGGAAGGGCTTAACTCGTTTCATCCGATAGGTCGTGTGGGTCGGGCAGAGGAGGTTGCAGAGACGGTCGGATTCCTGCTGTCTGATAAAACTGAGTGGGTCACTGGGGCCATTTGGGACGTAGATGGTGGTGTTATGGCGGGTAGGAATGGGTAATGTTGAATCTGAACTTTGAACAACGGGTAGTTATTGATACCGAAAGTATGGGCTGGGTTGCCAGCCCTGCACCGGGTGTTTTAAGAAAACCTTTAGCGCGATCCGATGATGAAATAGGGCATGTTACCAGTGTGGTGCAATACGCAGCGGGCTCCAGCTTTAGTGCTCATAAGCACCCAATGGGTGAAGAAATCTTCGTTTTGGATGGCGTGTTTTCAGATGAAACGGGTGATTACGGTAAAGGAACGTACCTAAGAAACCCTCCAGGTAGTTTTCATACTCCTTTCAGTAAAGAGGGGTGTGTCATTTTTGTGAAGCTGAATCAGTTTGATGTGCAGGACACCAAAGAAGTCAGGATCGACACCACGAAAGCTAACTGGTTGCCTGGCATTGGTGGTTTACAGGTCATGTCTTTGCATGCGTTCGAACATGAGCATGTGGCATTGGTTAAGTGGCCTGCAGGTGAAGTGTTCCAACCTCATCGACACTTTGGTGGTGAGGAAATACTGGTGCTGTCCGGGATGTTTCAAGATGAGCACGGAGCTTATCAGCAAGGAAGTTGGATTCGCAGCCCACATATGAGTCAACATCATCCGTTTGTGCATGAAGAAACGGTAATTCTGGTGAAAACGGGGCATTTACCGGTTTAAGTCGGTCGTGATTCGAAAAGAAAAGCTGATCAGCGATAGCCGGGTTTGACAGTAGTTCATCTGCTACCAATACTTTTATAGTTTCAAGGGAGTTTCGTTGTGGTTGTAAAGGTATGGAATATTTCATCTTTATAAATTCACCGGTGGTCAGTGTATGCCTCTTTCTTTGGGAATAAACGTAGTGTTGGGTTACTTCGTCTTTTTTTGGAGCCTGTGGTTCTCGGGCATCAGCTATGGGTTTGAAAAGGACAGGGCGATATTAGCAGCGACTCTGGATTACCCGCCTTATGAATACCTCGAAGATGGTCAGCCCAAAGGCATTGCGGTTGAAATCATCAGAGAGGCGGTAAAACGTACTGGGGTAAATGAGGTCGTCTTTGAGTTTTTTCCTTGGAAACGGGCGGTGTTTTTGGTGGAGTCCGGACAGAACGATATCTTGTTCAACGCTGGTAAAAATCAAGCCCGTCAGCAATGGGGCTACTATGTTGATTCCACCTTGATATTGCAGAAATACGTTCTTTTTAAAAAGAGGAATAAGGATATTGAGGTTAATCCAGACTTTAGCAACGTGAAAGATAAATCAATTGCAGTCAGGCTAGGTTACTTGTATGGCAGTGGCCCGTTCAGGCATGCACTGGATGAAGAGAAATTCAGTTACGTGATCCTGAGTAATTCAACGAGGCAAAGTGTTGACTTGCTGTTGGGTGACAGAGTGGATTTTTTTGTTGGTGATTACCTTCCTGTCATGCATTACATCAAAGAAAATGCGTTATACGATAGGATTGATATTGTAAAAGAATCGGTAGGTAGCAGTGATAATCTGGTCGTACTGACATGGCCAACGTATATTCTGTTTTCCAATAAGAAGGTGTCGCTAAAATATGTGCAAGAAGTGGAAGCCGTAATGAACGAAATGAAGGCCTGATAGTGTGTTTGAGAAATACGCTTATTGATGTGACTTTTTGAATGATGTCTGATTTAAAACGCCCTGATCAACCAGGGCGTTTTAATTTCTTAATGTTATTTGCTGGCGTTATTCTGCTGAATCAGCACCTTGAGTTCCTGAATCTGATCCTGAAGCTCTAATAATGTCGGTTCACCCATTTCATGTTGGTGTTCGGCATTTTCTTTTTCAAGCACGCTGACCACAATACCGATCACCATGTTCAAAAAGGCAAAGGCGGTCAGGAAGATGAAGGTCAGATAATAAATCCAACTCAGTTTATACACCGTCATAGTTTCATACATGACGTCTGTCCAGTCTTCAAATGTCATTACCCGGAACAGCGTCAGTAAAGAAATTGAAATGTCTCCCCACAGTTCTTCGTTAATGCCTGCAAACAGCGTTGAGCCTATGGCTGCATAAATGTAAAAGATGATGAACATCAATAACATAACGTAGCCGAGTTGAGGTAACGCTTTAATCAGTGAGTTTAATAAAACTCGTAATTCAGGGATGATCGAGACCATACGAAGGACACGGAAAATACGAAGTAATCGACCGACAAATGCCATTTCACTTTCTTCGATGGGGACTAAGCTTGCGAAGACGATGATGGTATCGAAAATATTCCAACCTTGTTTAAAGAAGTCTCGCTTTCGCTCTTCACCGGTAAAACGAATGATCAACTCAGCTAAAAATATCACTGTAATGAAGTGATCAAACCAGGTAATCAGGGTGAAAACGCCGGGTGGTAACTCATAAGTTTTTACACCGATTAAGATGGCGGATAAGATTATGATGCTGACAACAAAGAGTTCAAAGGCTTTGTTGCTTCTGAGTTTCATAAACGACTGTTGAAGGCTGGTCGTTTCCATATAATGGGTGTTCTCCTGAAGTTCGGTTTTAGGATCGTTTGGGTAAGACTATTTTATTAGGTTATGGTTCTGTATGAACAGTCTTAAAGTTTCTTTTATTGCGTCGATTCAACAGGTTTCAAGTTCTGACTGGGACAACCTGATGGGTAGTTACCCATTTTTAAGCTACAGATTTATTTCAATTCTTGAAAAAAGCGGTGTTACCGGCAAAGGAACGGGTTGGGTAGGCCATCATTGTTTGGTTCACAAAGGTGACGAGCTCGTTGCGATTCTGCCTTTGTATCTCAAGTTTCACAGTTATGGCGAGTACGTTTTTGATCACGCTTGGGCCGATGCCTATCAGCGATATGGTTTTGACTACTTTCCGAAGTTCGTTTCTGCCATTCCGTACACACCGATCACAGGCCCGAGACTGTGTTGTGCTGAAGGTGTTGATCAAAGTGACATCATTCCTTTGATTATCTCTGAAATTCAAAAAAGAGCCGCTGAGATTGAAGGCTCCTCATTTCATTTGTTGTTTCCGGATCAGAGATTGAGCCAATCTTTTTCGGCTTGTACCGACTTTCAGCGTAAGGCCGTTCATTTTCAATGGTTTAATCGTGACTATACGAGTTTTGATCATTTCTTAGCTGCTTTCAGTTCCCGTAAGCGTAAAAATGTACGCAAAGAGCGTAAGCGGGTGGTCGATGCAGGCATCAGTTTTGACGTGTTGACGGGCAAAGAGATCGGTTTTGAACACTGGCGAATTTTTTATAAGTTTTACGTGTTAACTTACGCCAAACGGAGTGGTCATGGCGGCTATTTGAACCAAACCTTTTTTGAGTTGTTGTCTGAACTAATGGCTGAAAGCCTGGTTTTGGTGCTGGCTAAGCGCGAAGGACGATACATTGCCGGTGCTTTGAATTTTAAAGATACGGATACACTGTATGGCAGATATTGGGGATGTATAGAGGAACACGAGTGCTTGCACTTTGAAACTTGTTATTATCAAGGCATTGAGTATTGTTTATCCCATGGTTTAGGGCGTTTTGATCCGGGTGTGCAAGGGGAACATAAAATCCAGCGCGGCTTCGAGCCAGTGTACAGTTATTCGAATCACTGGATCAGAGACGATGCTTTCAGAGTCGCCATTGAAAATGCCGTTAACGAAGAAAAACCGTACATTGAGGCGTACTTTAAAGAAACGTTAACCTTGGTGCCCTTTAAGAAAGAGGTCTAATTAACAGTGGCCATGCTTGCTAAGTTAATTAGGTTCTTGGTCATGTCTTGATTTCTCTGTTCGCCAAAGCCCAGCTTCTTCGCCCAGTCATGACCAATGATAAAGCACATGAGCATGTAACCTACACGATCAGGCTCGTTAAGGCCCCCTTGTCGTAGCATGCCTACAATGGTGTTGTGAAATTCGTGGTAGACGTCTGACATTTTTTGAAAAACACTGTCCTGATGCCCCCCTTGGCCAATGAGAGCAAAAAACACTTCGTTTTGCCGGCTGATTCTATGAAACTTCTCTGAGCATACAAACTCGATTAAGCTTTCAAGGTTTGGCTGCTCATGGCTTGCTACAAAGTCATCCAAAGCTTCTTGGTAACGCTGCATTACACGATTCAGAAGGGCATCCAGCATTTCTTCACTACCAGCGAAATAATGATGAATCATTGGCTGATTCATGTCGGCTTCTTGAGCTATCTTTCGTTGAGACGCTTTTGCGAAACCATCTTTTAGAATAATTCGCTCAAATGCATCCAAAATTTGATGGCGTTTTTCTTCGCTTTTATTAGGACGACCCATAAATACGTTGTTTTCCGGCTGCTTAGATAAAGTTTTCGTAACTGAAGTTGTGAATTATATCCTTATGGGGGCATATTTCTCTATATGTCTTTTTTTTATCGATCGATTGATTTAGTATTTACTTCTACAAAAATAAAAATGAAGAGGAATGCCAATGAAGATTGTAAAAGCAGGATTGATAATTTCCGGAGTTGCGGTTCTGGTGCTTGGTTTGGTTGCTGCGCTGAATTGGCAGCGAGTTATGCAACTATACAGCGCAATAACTTTGTTTGATGAAGAGTACATCGTAGAGAATTTTGTTCATATGGATAAGCTGTTTCCAACGGCTGAAGTCATCAGTTCATCAGAGCCTTTTGTGTTTCAGAAAAATGAAAAAATGTTGCCAGAATTTTTTAAATACAATGGCAAACAAGCCTATCTTTCCGAATTTTTAGATCGCAGCCAAACGACCGCTTTATTAGTGTTGCACGGTGATGAAGTCACCCATGAATCCTATTACAAAGGCACTACTGAAAAAGACCTGCGTATTTCATGGTCGGTGGCTAAGTCGTTTTTGTCTGCCATGTTTGGCGTTGCAGTAGATCAAGGGCATATCAAAGATTTAAATCAACCCGTCACCGATTATGTGCCGGAGCTGGTGGGCAGCGGTTATGATGGGGTGTCGATTAAAAATGTTCTTCAGATGTCCAGCGGTGTGAAGTTTGATGAGGACTATCAGGATTTTAATTCGGACATCAATCGCTTTGGTCGGCTAATGGCGTTAGGGGGTTCCTATGATGAGTTTGCGGCCAGCTTGGTGAAAGAGCGAGAGCAGGGCACGTACCTACATTACGTCAGTATTGATACCCACGTGCTGGGTATGGTGCTTCGTAAGGCCACAGGTCAAAGTATTCTTGAATACTTTAACGAGCATTTGTGGTCCAGAATACAGCCAGAAGGCAATACATTTTATATCACTGATTTTCAAGGTGAGCCCTTGGTTTTGGGTGGCCTGAACATGAGGACTAGGGACTTTGCGAAGTTTGGTAAGTTGTATCTGGATAACGGTCGCTGGAAAGGCCAGCAAGTGGTTCCGGAAGATTGGGTGAAGCGCTCGGTTACGCCTGACGCCCCTCATTTAATACCGGGCAAACGTGATACCTCTGACATGGCTTTGGGTTATGGTTACCAGTGGTGGATTCCTGAAAACTCAGATCAAGAGTTCATGGCCATAGGTGTTTACGATCAGTTTATTTATGTGAACCAGAAAGCGAATGTGGTTGTGGTTAAGAACTCTGCAAACAGAAAGTTTATGGATAATGGTTTTGAATCTGCGCTGGAGTCCATTGCGGCATTCAGAGCAATAGCCAAATCTTTGGCAGACAATAAGACCAACACAAGCAACCTGGCTGCTATTGATTAATCATTATTTGTTTCGATGATCAGCGGATAAAGGCCATTACCGAATACAAAGTGAAGTAATGGCTTTATTCAGAATCAGTTAAGTACGTTGTAGCCTCGGCTGACTAAACAATTCCGAACTACACGGTTCTTTTCTTGTTGCGCCTGAGCACCGCCGCCTGCACCAGAGATGATACCGCCTGCCGCAGCACTGTTGATGATTGACTGGGTGTCTCCAAAAATAAGCCCGACTACGCCACCGACAATGGCGCCAACACCTGCGCTGGACGCTACCTGTCCGCTGGTGTCGACTTGATCTGCAAATTTAGCACATTCATTTAGATCGCTTTCATACGCAGTTTGGTCGATATTTTTATCATCAATGATGATGTTGCCGCCTGGCTTAGATGAACAGCCGACAATAAGCGTAACAGCACAGAGTAGTGAGAGTTTTTTCATAATCTTGTGTTCCGGATTCATGATAAATCCACTTGGTCGTATAGGTTGCTGCCATAATGACTAAAACGGCCGGTATTAGTCAATTCAACTGGGTGAACCAATTCTCATCTTGAAAAACCTTCCGGATGAAAGGCTAACTCTCATAGATAAGTAGTAATTTCTTTCGTTAGCGATTGTGACCTGATTAAATGGTTTATTTGAGAACGCAGAAAGAGGGCGTGCACATCGCCCTCATACTGAAGGATTAGTTTGAGCTTACCTGAACAAGAATATTGGCCAACTCTTTACTTTGGGTCAGCATTGGCAGATGGCCACTGTTGATGGTGAAGGTGGACTTGAGCTTTAAACTGTCTGCAATTTTGTTTTGAGACTCGATGGAAATAATTTGATCCCGTTTGGCGAACACATAATGTTTTTCAATATCATCAAACCGCTGTTGGTTCAGTTTTATCTTACTTCCTCCCACAGGCGCTGGCTCTGCCACAGCTGAGTTAATAAGCCATTTACGCTGCTCACCAGAGGCATCCTGGGCAAAGTTATTTGCAAATTTTTCGGAGTCACTGATTTCTAACAGCTCCATTTGCTCATTAAAACGAATGCCCTGGAAATAATGCTCTTCATCGGCTTTTGATAATTTGGCAAAAACGTCTTCACCGTCTAATGGCGCGACTGAAGTTACATAGACAATCTTCTCGATGTTTTCCTTGGGGCAGATGTTCAATGCTGCGTTTACAATGGCACCGCCCTGACTGTGAGCAACCAAAACTTTATCACCTGAAATCTGGCCAAGAGACTGGCATAAAGAGCCTGCAGACAGTTCCATGCTGACTTGGTTAGGAATGATCTTGTCATTTCTTCCGGGCAGGTTAACCGCCACACTTGGATACGTATCTTTCAGCTCTGTTTGAACCTGTTGCCAAGAGCTTGCAGTAAAATGAGCGCCATGTACAAACACTAGCGTTGGTTTTTCTTGCGTTTGAGCCCCAAAGCTGGCGGTTGTGCTGGCTAACAAACAGCTCATAACGCCAAGTTTTTTGATTGTTTTGAGGGTAAAGGTTTCACTGTTGTTCATGGGATTATCCTTTTCGGTTTTGATTAAATGAACGATTTTTGTTGAGCGCAGCTTGGCGAGATCATCAAAAGTCGACAACCCAAATCGGGTAAAATCGGTTGAACATCGAATCAAAAAGAAGTCAAAACGGATCAAATTTATTCCAAATTCCTTTTAAATCAATCTCTTATTGATTACTGTGTGCATGGCTTCAAGCGAAGGACTTTAAGGGAAGAATTTTGCAAAACTCGAACACATATACATTCAATGATTTTCAGTTTGATACACAAACGGGCGAGTTAACCCGAGCAGGTGCCGACGAATCAGTATTTCTTCGTGAGAAGTTACGACAGTTGCTCCGTTTTTTTGTTGAAAATCAGAAACGGGTGATTCCAAAAGAAGAACTTCTTGATGCACTTTGGGAGCACGGGAAGTTCCGAGAAAAGTCTTTATCGCAAAGTATTTTGGAGTTACGAAAAGCCTTAGGTGATTCATCTTCTGCACCTCAATATATACGGACGATTCCCAACCAAGGGTATCAATGGGTATGTGACAACACCGCTCAAATTCCGCCAGATACGCCCTTAGTTTGCGAACCAGAAAAAGTGAAACCAAACAAAAGCAGGGTGGTTATTGCTGTCTCTGTTTTATTTGTGTTGTCGCTTTTAGTTTTTGTATTCGCTGTTCAACAAACAACGCCTGGGACGCAGATTACTAATGACCGAATGAAAGTGTTGATTTTACCTTTCAAAAATGGAACGCATACCACTTCAATGAATTGGGTTGAGTATGGCTTGAGTGACATGATGGCGGGGGATTTTTTATCAATTGAAGGGGTTAAAACTACGCCTCCAACACAAGTTCCGTATTTGTTCTCAGATCTTGATCTGGATGCCGTCTTAGCGACAGGCGATTATTCGAAGCTGTTTCTCATAAGTGACTTTGATGTAATTATCGCCGGAGAGGTTGAGTTGACGCCTCAGCATCAGGTGCTTAATTATCAACTGGTTTACCAAGAAGGGGAGATAAAAAAAGGCCGTTTCGAACGCAGCGATTTGGCCGTTGTTATGCCGGATTTAGTCAGCGCTTTGTACCAACAAATACATCCGAAAAAGCAACAGGTTGCGCTGCCGCCGTATAACTATGTCCCCAGTGCCATGCACGAATATGCAAGAGGTATTCAGTCGTTGCAAAATAAAGGCTCCGTATTGGCTCAACACTACTTTGCGGCATCGGTTCAGATTGATCCAACCCATCTATGGTCTAAAGCTTATTTAGGCGTATGCCAGCTCTATCTTGGTGAATGGACAACCGCTAAGACAACTTTTAAGAGCATACTTGGTGTTGAAGATCCTTCTTTGTTGGCATTCAGCCATTATTGGCTTGCTGTTTTGAGCTTTCGGGAAGGGTTACTGGAAGACGCGCTTGTTCAACTTGAGCAGAGTATATCCCAGCTCCAGCACACCTCAAATACGGTGTTATTCGACGATATCAATAACCTCAAATTACAAATTCATAACATACAAATCGCCAGCCAATCGGATGACGCCGATGCGGTTACAAGTTTGTTGCTCAGTGATAATACCAATACAAGGCACCAGAAGGACCCATCTCATGAACTAATTAAATTAAGTGCGGATGAGAGCTTAAAGGTGGCCTCATTAGAGCGCATTACTCGCCAAGGATACTTACCTTTGCTCTCATCTGTCCTGTTACAAAAGGGCGGAGACGTCCAGCTGAACCTCAATGAACGAGACAATTACTATGCGCGTGCCATTGAAATTCTGAAGCAACTGAACCAACCTTATGAACTCAGTATCGCCTGGATGCTGAGGGCGGAACTCCATAAGACGCATGATTCCGAACGCGCCCATCGCTACCTGGCGAAAGCTAAAATTCTTGCCTCAGAACTGAATGCCGGTTTACTGCAAGAACAAATACGCTTGTGGCACTGAAAACGGAATGAATAGTTGGATTAATACATTAGGCCAGTTCAGCACGTAACCACGAGGAAACCTCTCTTGCCAGAACTAAAAACCATCGCGTTGTTCTTTGTCACTGCAATTGCCGAAATACTTGGGTGTTATCTGCCTTACCTTTGGCTGCGGGAAGATAAGTCTGTCTGGCTGCTGATTCCGGGTGCATTGAGTTTGATGGCATTTGCCTGGTTGCTTTCCTTGCACCCTACGGCGGCAGGGCGAGTGTATGCCGCTTACGGCGGCGTTTACATTTTCGTTGCCATAATGTGGCTTTGGGCTGTGGATGGCATTCGACCGACAACATGGGATCTTGTTGGGTCTTCGGTGGCACTTCTTGGGATGGCGATCATTATGTTTGGGCCGAGAGGGGCGTAGCCGTAGGCCCGAAAAAGTAATTTCGAATTCTAAAAATGGCTATTCAGTCTAATTCAGTACCCCGGTGGTCTATGATCATGAAAAGCCTTTAATTTAAACAGAGAATCTACTGTGATTTATCGATTTTTATCCAAACTTGCGACGCTCGAACGGTTAGAAGCCTTCCCGGTGCCAATACCCGGTAAGCACAAAGAAATTCGTGCCGGGGTCGGTATTGTTCATTATGAAAAAAAGATGACGCAAATAGCAATGTCCCCTGAAATAGAAGGGGTTAGCTGTTATCAGGCGCCGAGATTTGATACCCGACCAACCGGGCTGTGTTTACGGTTTCATGAAGGTAAAGAAACGGAAGTATTACCCGATATTTGGGGTGCCGAGTGCGAATTATTTATCTCTGAAAAGGTAAAAAAAGTCATTGAATCCATCGATGACTTTGAGCATGAATACATTCCCATTCAATGGATAGATCACAATGAACAACCTTTAGAAACAGAGCAGGCGTATTACTGGTTGAATTTACGGCGCTTTCTATCCATTACTCCTTCGGTACGAACAGCAAAAGCAGAAGAGTTAGGCTATTTCCCGCTGGATGTATCAGAAGATTTTATAGCACGAGTTAAAGATACGCCAAAGCTGCAAACAGAGCTTGAACAAGTACCAATCTGGAGACATGTGAGACAAGGCATCGAATGGCGAGAGCATGGCATCAGATACAGAGCCATTGTCTATTTTAATCAAGAGTTAGTTGATGCTTTAAGGGCTGAAAAGGTGATTGGGATGGATTTATTCAGCCAGAAATACGGTTTAGGGGAGGAGTCTTTATGCGAACTATAGACATTACAAAGGAAGCTTCGGTTAGGAATCTGTTTTTTTACACTCTTTCTTTAAAGGTGGTAGTTGGATGATTTATCGACTTGAACGGCCTTACGGACAGGATGGTGTCTCATACAGTTATGACTTAAAGGCAGGGCCGTATTGGTTTCCTGGTACAAGAATACCTACCCCAGAATATGAAGATCATTTTGAAGAGATTAAATTATCTGGTGATTGGCCTTTAAGTCGTGTTTTTAAGGCACCAATCCTCCCTGAATGGCGCCTTAATATTAATACAGTTATCGATGTGAGCGAAATAGATAAAAAAAGCTTGAAATTACAAGATATTATGGCTTCAGGGAAGATATATGTTTCTGAAAAAGCGAAGTCAGTCATTCAAAGTATTGATCCTTTTGGTCACCAATTTTGGCCAGTAGAGCTAGTGGATGAACAAGGCCAACGTTTGAACGAAGAGCCTTACTACCTTATGAATATGCGACGATATGTGATGATCGAGCCGAATGGGAAGCCATTGCAAAGGCTGGATTTTTCACCTGCCACAGGTGAAATGGAAGCAGACGTTTTACCAACGATACAACATCAGCTAGAAGTAAGAAAAAATATAGAAACATTGCCTATGTGGCGTTATATAACACCCCTCAAGCAAATAGCGATCCACGTTCTTTATTTTAATGAAGTGTTGATGGACGCGTTTAAAAAAGCGGGCGTAACGGGAATAGAAGAGTATACAGAATATGCAGGTAAAGACGGTGAAGTTGTAGGGCATGTCTAATGTAAGCTCAAAATTAATATCTAAGTTAGTAGAAATAAGCCCGATATCTTGCAGAAGATATCGGGCTTATTTGTAGATTGTAAAGTTAGTATTTCGGACTCGTTTGTTGTGTTACTATCTTGATCTTTTATAGGTTATATCTCGGTAAATCAACGTGTTAGCTCATCTTAAAGTTGTTTTTGTTCTATTTGTCATATTTTTGTCGATTCACGCCAAGGCGGTGGAGCCCATAAAGATCTCTACCAGTAATGTCATGCCTTGGGGAATAGAGAAAAAGAGTGGTTTGCATGAAGGTTTGTTGGTCAATTTTGCGTACAGCCTTGCAACTAAACTCGATCGGAAGATTGATAACCGAATGCGGCCATACCCCAGAGTCATTATGGATATTTCCCTTGGGAAATGTGATCTTGCTGTTATGTACAAAGGGGCGAAGTCAGAAGGTATCGCGCAGTCGTTGGGTACCGTTGTTCAGGCGGATATCATTGCGGTGTCTTTAAGCGATCATAAGCCCATTAAAGATATTTCAGAATTAGCGGGTGAGCGGGTGGCCCATGTCAGAGGGTCTGTTTATGGTCCTTCATTTGATGATAATGAGCAGATCATTAAAGTCCCGGTGAAAGATATGAATCAGGGATTAAGAATGTTGTTGAAGGGGCATGTTGCGGCGTTGGTCAGTGCTGATCAGTCCATATTTTATGGCATAGATACTATGTCTATAGATCCTTTACGTTTAAAACGATTAACCACTTTATCTACGGCCACCGCTGATTTGTACCTTTCTAAGCAATCCCCGCTGAAAGGTGAGGCAGAGAAAATCCGAAGGGCGCTTGAACAAATGAAGGCCGAAGGTGTGTTAAATGAAATATTTTACAGCCGTGACTATCTGAGTGGGGAAGTTTTAAAGCATGACAGCCACTCTTCTTTCGACATCAAACAAGTACTGTATGCCACTCGATAGCAAGGCGGTTTATGTGTTGCCTGAATCAAATGCTTTGTTTTTTGTAGGCTTCGTAGCGAGAAGCGACGCGTTTTAAGTAATCCTTGGTTTCATTGTGCGGTAAGTTTCTTAGCAGGTGGTTGTAAACCTGAAATGGTGTCATTGCGTTGATTTTTGAAGCCGCTTTGGTTACTGAAGTTTTGCCGGTAAAGGCTCTCGCTACATTACCCGCGCCCGTATTGTAGGCCGCAATGGTGCAGTACAGTCTGGATTCCGGATTTTTAATTTTTCTCAGATAGCGTTTGTCTAATATATGAAGATAGGCGGTGCCGACATTAATGTTCTTGTTTGGTGTGTACAGGTAGTGCGAACTTAACATCTTTGAGTTGCCATAGATGAGCGCAGAGGCATCCTGACCTGCGGATCTAGGCACAATCTGCATTAATCCGTACGCAGGGATATGCGAACGAGCCATAGGGTTAAAGCTGCTTTCGGTGTGAATTACTGCCAAAACCAGTGCGGAATCTATTTTCCATTTCTCAGAAGAGTTTTTTACTGGCGTTTTATAGCGACCTGCTTTACTGGACACCGCGACCTTAGGCATAGGTATCGTGACAACTATTCGTTGTTTGTCTTTTGCTGTTGGCTTGCTGGCTGGTTTGGTTGCGGTTGGTTGGCTTATGATTGGTTGAGTGATGATTGGTTTGGGCGCCGGTTTTTTAATGATCTTTGCGGTCTGAATGATGGTTCGGATTTCTTCTTTGGCTTGCGTCGACCCTGCAGGGTTCTCAGTCAGGGTGATGACTGGTTTTAAGTCAGGCTCTGTCAGAGGAGGGAGGTTAGGCTTTAAATTTTGGTTTTTTACGATTTCAGCAACGCGTTGGCTTATGGGGTCGGCTTTTTGCGCTGCGTCCACAGAAGTCTCGGACAATAACGCTAGTTGCTTTTCAATGTCTTTGTTGATCTGGTCGTTCGAGATGTTTTTATCAGCAATCATGGTTATGCGAATTTCTTCTTTTTTGAAATCCACTTCTTGCCGCGTGGTTAAATCTTCTGTGTGAGTGACCCAGTTGGTTTTGCCACTGATGGTGACGTCCTTGCCCCATACGGTTGCCAACTCGGCTTTGTATTGCTTAAAGGCTTGTTTGTTGGCTTTGACGTAAGCTTTGAATTCGTCCGTTTGCTCCGCTTTGTATTGCTTAGCTTCAGAGAGGTGTTGCTGCTTGAATTGTTCGAACTCTGAAAGGGCATGAATCTGAGGTGAACATAAAATACTCAGTGTTGTCAGTGCAGTCAGAAGTCGTTTGCTCATGCGGTCAGTCCCTCGGTGTTTTATGTCCTTTGTTAATCTCATAGCTTAGCGATTAAATCAGACATTGTCTTTCGCTTTAAAAGTTCAGCTCCCAAGCTTGTACCCTAACTAGGATACAAGCTCGGAGCATCGGTTTGTTTGCCTTTGTGAGAACTGATAAATACGGCGAGTTTATCTCTCAGGGTCTTTCGGTCATCCGCGCTGAATTGTTTGCCGGTGTCCGGGGAATAGCAGCTGGCTCGGAATTTATTGATTAGGTTGGTCAGCTCGTCGGTTAAATCCAGGGAGGTCAAGCCCGCTGCCTGTAATTCACGTTCAATAATACGATGGCAAGCGATGAAGTCCTTCGGCAGTTCTTCTTTCCAGTTGAAGTGTGCCGTTGTTTCTTCTTTAGTTTCAGTTTCTTGTTCTGCTCGGTCCTTTCGCTGATAAAGGGCCGCAATGAAGAACATCTGAAGAATGACCATAATAACCAGTATTACCAGTAGAACAATAATCCAAACTGGAGTGCTGGACTCAGTTACAGGTACAGGGGTTGTGCTAGGCGCTTGTTGTGATTCTGGCGTCGTAGCTTCAAGGGGAGGTTGTTGTACAGGCGGTGGCGTGGGTAATCCTGTGCCTGGGGCACCCATAATTTTGATCGTACGTGGAGGCAAGGAGGTATGCTCCACCTGGCCGGTCGTTGTGTTGAACCAGGTGATTCTGAGTTCTGGAAGCTTCAGTGTGCCAGGCGCCTTGGTTATGAGCGCAATGTTGTCCATTCGGACGCCGGTTACGCCATCCTGATTCAGCTGATTATTCAACTCTGGCGTATCGGAATAAATACTGACCAGTGGTGAATTGATTTCCGGATAATCAGGAATGACAGCGGCTTCCTGGCCGTGTACTGAGGCAATCAGGTTTCGATTGATGGATTCGCCGACGGGCACTTCTACAACGTCATTCAGGTCATCAGATAAGTCCAGTCGGGTTGCCGGAATCCAGGTTGCTGAAGGGTAGTTTTTCGGGATGTCTTGGACATTAATGACTATGGGTTTTGCGGTTGCCCGAATGGCTTTCCCGTAGCGAGATCCGTAGCCCCGAGCGGGCATTTGTCCTTGAAATGAAAAGGTCGGCAGTTCTATTTTCCCCGGATTATCGGAAGAGAGTCTGTAGTTCAGTTCGGTAACCTGATAAGTTTGGTTGTTGCGTTTACTTTGATAACTCTTGTTATCGCCGATCTTTTCAATGCTTATTCCCATTTCCTGAAGTTCTTTGATGCCATTCAGTTCTGCATTGTAAAGCTTAACGGACTGATACAGTTTAACGTTCAATAGCAACTGGGCTTGTACCCAAGTGTCAGTTTGATCCAGTTCTACCTCAATGGCGATAGGGCCGCCTTCGTTAGGGTCATTGCTTTGTTTTACGTCCGCTTGGGTGACTTTGATTTGAATGGGTTGGCTGGTTTCACCTTCTACGGTAAGTGCCGGAATTTCAAAGATTCCGGTTTCTTTCGGTTCAAGCGTAACGGTTAAAGTGGTTTGTGCCGAAAAGTCGCCGTTGATGTATTGCATGTTGGTACTGCGTCGGTTATCTAGCACCCGGAAATCTTTTTCTAATGGGGATAAGTCAATGTTCATATTGAATGCACTGAAACTCCCGCTTACTTCCAGTTGAAGTGTTTCATTCTCAGGCAGGGTAGTTCGGTCCACTCGTGCTTCAAGAGCAAAGCCCATCGAGCTTGCGCAGAATAAAATCAAAGAGACAATTGTTATTAGAATGTTTTTAAACTGCATTACCACACCTGTGATTCGTTAGCGGGTTGATTTCTTTGATAGTGCTGAATACGGAACTTGTTCTCCAGTAGAAGAGATGGGTCCGTTTGGATTTTTCTCAATATTTGCTGGTATTTTTCTTCTTCAATTTGCTCTTGAGTCAACGGCTGGCTGTTTTGGAAATCCGCAACACCGTTGGCACTGTTGTCGGTTGGCTGATCTTGCTGTTCACCTTGTGCTGCTTGTGCTTGCTGTTGGCGCATTTCCTGTTCTGCTTGTTCCGCTTTATCCGCCGCTGCCTGAGCTTGTTCTTCTGTTAACTCAGCGTCGGATGCTTCGCCGGATTGACCTTGCTGTTCATCTTTAGATTGCTGGCTTTGCTCAGAGGTTTGATCATCCCCCTGAGACTGCTGGCTCTGATTATTTGCAGAATCTTGTTCCTGGTTTTGTTGAGCTTGTTGGTTTTGCTGGTCGTTATTTTGTTGCTGATTATCTTGTTGCTCATTATTTTGCTGATCGCTGTTTTGCTTGTCAGCGTTTTGTTGTTGGTCTGAGTTTTGGCCGTTGTCTTGTTCTTGGTTTTGATCGCCTTGCTGGCTATTCTGATCTTGGTTGTCTTGATTTTGATTTTCTTGTTTCAGCTTCTCAATCAGATCAATGTCTTTTTTTGCTTGATCAGTGATTTCTTGTAGACCTTCTTTTTCGGCTTTCTCAATGGCTTGCTGGTAAGAGTTCAATGCTTCGTCGAATTTCCCCTGACGAGCCTGAGCGTTGGCTAAATTGTATTGAGCCGCTGCAAGGTCCGATTGGGCGTAGGCTTGCTCTGCTTCTTCCCATTTATCCGCTTTGCCAAAGGCATTGCCTTTTCGGATCGGATCGCTAAACAGCTCGGCAGCCTCACCGTATCGTCCTTCGTTATAGGCTTGCTGAGCACGTTGTTGATCCGTTTGCCAAGCCTCTTCCCAACTGAAAGCGTATGAGTCCGTCGGTTGTAAGATGATAATCAGAGGCAGGAGCAACCAACCTCGGCGGAACGACAACAACATCAAAATCAAAACAGGTATGGCAAATAAGTAGCCGTAATCCTGGATGGAAGTAAGTTTGTCGTTGCTCTCTTGTTGGTTGCCTTCAGGCTGATAATTAAGGGCAGGTTTAATGTCACTATTGTTAACGGATAGCTTCTTATAAACCGCACCTGTTTTATTGGCGAGCTCTCTTGGCTGGTTGTCATTGAATTTTGCGATCACAATATTTTGATTTCGATCTTTCAGTAGTTTTTTATCGGGTAAATGAATAGGCGCCCCGGTTTCTGAGCCAACGCCAATGACGTAAGTCGGGTATTTTGAAATGTTCAGCGTTTTGGACAACTGCTTGTCTGAAATTTCATCGGTCATTAATAAAATGCGACTGTTGCTGGATGGGTAGGCATCCAATAATTTGTTGGCTTCTTCTATGGCGCGGTATAAGCGACTGCCCTTGGATGGGATCATCCATGGGTTCAGGGATTTGGCAAGGTGTTTAATGGTTTCAGCATCTTTGGTCAGGGGGACGACAACATGGGCGTCGCCGGAATAAACAACCAGTGCGGTGTGCCCCGTTGTTCGCTGATCAAGTAAATCCTGAATTTTAAATTGAGCGCGCTCAAGCCGGGAAGGTTTGATGTCCTCGGCGGTCATGGATAAAGACAAGTCCAAGACGATGACTAAGGTATCGTCGGATTGAATACTTTGTACTTCATCGCTCTGAAATGATGGCCCCGCCAATGCAATGACCAATAATGTTGCAATCAGTGTGGCAAGGGAGGGCATGATGTATTGATTACTCTGGCCTGAGGAGGGCGCAATCAGATTGTCCAGAAGTTCAGGGTCGATGTGTTGGTTCCATTGCTCCGAGGTAAGTTTACGTTTAATGAAAACCCCAAAGCTTAACAATATCGGCAGTAGCAGTAAGAGCCACCAAGGTCGGGCAAAAAAGAACAGGTCAAAGGTGGTATCCATCAGTTACCTCCTTTGTTGGTCGTTAAGTTCGCAGACGATTTTATTCTCATGACAAAATTTGAAAGATTAAAGAACTTTAATAGGTAAGCGGAAAGGTAAAGAAATAAAGAAAATGCTAATGGCCAATAAAACCATTCTTTTCTTGGGTGAATGAATTGATCATCTTGGTCAATCGGTTCCAGTTCGTTGATTCGCGTATAAATGGATTGCAGTTGTTCTGGGTTTTTGGCTCTGAAATAGAGGCCACCTGTTTTTTCGGCAATAGTTTTTAAGCTTTCTTCATCCAAATCTTTGGACGGATTAACTGTGTTATTAAAAAAACCAAGCAAGCCACTTTGAGTCATGCTGTCGGCACCAATGCCTATGGTGTATATCTTGATGCCATGTTTTGCTGCTAATTCAGCCGCAGGTATCGGTTCAATTTCACCTGCGGTGTTTTGACCGTCGGTTAATAAAATCATGATGCGGGCTTGCTCGGGTTGATCCCGTAGTACATCAGTAGATTTTATAATGGCATCACCAATGGCGGTGTTTGGGCCGGCCATTTCTACTTGAGCTTCCATTAACAGTTTGGAAACTGAGTCGAGATCCCGGGTGATTGGTGTGTGTATAAAAGCCGCATCGCCAAACACCACTAAGCCAATACGATCGCCTTTACGCTCTTGCAGGAATTCACGTACTACGACTTTCACCGTATTCAGTCGGTTCATGCGTTTTCTTTGGTACACCATGTCTTCAGTATCCATACTGCCGGATAAATCCACGGCCAAGAGTAGATCGTGCCCTTGTGTCGGTAGCGCTATGGGCTCACCGACCCATTGCGGACGAGCTAATGCGGTCACTAACAGGCACCAGCTTAAAGTCAGAAATATCAAGATAAGTTTGGTATTCGTTGTTTGGTTGTTCGAAGTGCTCACCATCTCTACCGTTTGTTGCCACTGGCTGGCGTTTGGCAGATAAATAGGAGTTTGTTTGGTTTCTGGGGCAGCAGGTACTTTTTTCCATACCAACCACGGCAGAGGTAAAAGTAAAAACATCAAAGGCCATGCAAATTCCATCAGCAAATCTCCTTAACCCAACCCTGACATACGGACATTAAATGCTCGCAGTCCGGTAAGTCCTTAATTTGGGCTTGATACAATGATTGACCAAACACTTGGCCGCTTCCTTTGGTGAAGTGATTACAGTTGCCGGTCTGATCGAGAAACTCCAGCCAGGCCTTCCCATTTAATGTGGCGACTGTCTCATGGCCGAACTTATCGAGCGCGATGGCCTTAAGTGCTTTGTTTAACTGATGAATGTATTGCGTTTGTTCTTCTTCTGTGGCGTTCGAATTTAAAATCATCACACTTGAAAACGCATTGTAATATCGGGTTCTGATTTTTTTACGCTTCAGATAATTACGAAACCAGAAAGCCAAAGAAACGATGGCCAATATGCTGGCGACCCCAACTCCCCACCAACCATAGGCAGGAGGCCAGACAAATGGGCCGTTTGGGCTGATTGGTTCCAATTGGAACGGTGTGCCTAAGTCTTTCAGCGGATTTGCCTGTTGTGATGGCGTTCCTTGTTGAAATTGTGGCGCAGGTAAAGTGTTTTGAAGCGGCGCAGCCCGTTGCTGCGGGTTGACCTGCTGGAACGTATTGGGTAGCTGTGCCGTTGTTTCGTCTGTTGGCAACGAATTGGCCTGTAACGCGATAGGCCAAAGCATTCCAAATATAAAAACATACTTGACGTAATTACATATCTTCATTTTTGTGTGAACTATTTTTTGTAATTGTGTTTTTTGCCCACGTTGAAAAGATCAACAGGGTCGTCTGTGGTCGAAACCGGAATCAGAGGGATGTTCCAGTTGTTGAGGTATTGAACCACTTGCTGTTTTCTCGTTTCGTATTGGTTTTCGATGGTTTGCTTTTGTTCTTTCGAGAGAATCACCGACATCACCCGGTCACCCAGACTGATTTGAGTCTGACCTGTGCAGGGCGGCGATATCTCCAGAGGGTCGTTCACCGCAAACAACGTAATCTGGGTATGGGCGGACAATTGTGCTAATGCTTTCAGTGCGGTGTCTGTGTATGCGAATAAGTCAGAAATCACATATAACCTGGAACCCGGCATGAGTAGGTATCGCAATTGATGGAGTTTTTCCGCAATTTCGCCAAAGTCTGCCGAGTCGTGATTGCTCAGAGCATGGTTCATTTCGGTCATTTGTTCAATAAATTGCAATAGCCGCGAGCGGTTCCTGGATAACTTGAATAAGCGAGATTCATTGTCCTTACCGAGAATTTCACCGCCGAAGCGGTCACCTTGTTTTAAACTGCTCCAGGCAATTAAAGAGGCAATGTTGGTGGCCTGCACGCTTTTAAACCGCACCTTGCTGCCAAAGAACATATAAGGGCTTTGATCGCAAAGTACGAACACCGGTTGTTCTTTTTCTTCCGCAAACACTTTTGTGTGGGTTTTGCCTGTTCTGGCTGTTACTCGCCAGTCAATGCTACGAATGTCGTCGCCAGGTTGATAATGGCGAGATTCCAGAAACTCCATGCCTCGGCCACGCTGGTTCGAATGGTGCGTACCAGAACTGCGGCTGAGGGCATAGGTGGACTTGGCCAGGTTGATTTTACTGCCTGCATTCGCTAACCCAAGTAAACACTGCTTATCGGTAAATGCTCCGGTCGCACTGTCTTTATGTAAGGTAGAACTGTGGTGCGAGTTAGAAAGATTCATGGTTATGCCACCGGCACGCTTTCTAGAATCTTGTCAATTACCTGATCTGCTGAGATGTGCTCTGCTTGCGCTGCGTAGCTCAGTAGCAAACGATGTCTGAATACGTCGTGAGCAACGTTCATAACGTCGTCAGGGGCAACAAAGTCCTGGCCGTTTAACCAGGCATAGGCTCTGGCAACCTGATCTAATGCAATGGTGGCACGAGGACTGACGCCAAACTCGATTAGGTTAGCTAATGAAGGAACGTATTTTTCGGGCTGTCGCGTCGCCATCGTGAGGTGAACAATATAATCCTCTACGGAATCTGACATGTGCATTTGTGAAATTTGTTTTCTGGCTTCAAAAATTGATGCTTTAGTCAGTAATGTGTCCGGTTTTGCAACGGAGGCTGTTTGCTCTCCACGAACCAAACGGAGAATCTGTTTTTCTTGTTCTGCGTTCGGGAAATCAACGTTGCAGTGAATCAGGAAACGGTCCAGCTGTGCTTCAGGCAGCGGGTAGGTTCCTTCCTGTTCAATCGGGTTTTGAGTGGCCATGACCATAAACAGGTCATCCAACTTGTATGTTTGGCTGCCGACACTGACTTGTTTCTCCGCCATGGCTTCCAGTAATGCGGCCTGAACTTTAGCCGGCGCACGGTTGATTTCGTCGGCCAATACCAGGTTATGGAAAATCGGGCCTTGTTGAAATTCAAAGGTGGACGTTTGGCTGCGATAGATTTCTGTGCCGGTGATATCGGAAGGTAATAGGTCTGGAGTGAACTGTACTCGCTGAAAATCACCTTCGATTAAATTCGAAAGAGTTTGAATGGCTTTTGTTTTTGCCAGACCCGGAGCACCTTCAACCAATAAGTGTCCGCCACAAATCAGGCAGACCAGCAGTCTGTTTACAAGTTTTTCCTGGCCTAAAATTTGGCTGCTTAAATAGGTTTGAGCGTTTTTGAAATCAGTCTGAGGCATAAAGTCGATTCTTTTAATTGTTCGATTATTAACGAATTCATTAATTTAACTGTGTGAAACCAGATACACAATACAAGACCTGAGTTTCTTTCGCATTAATGTAAGGTCTAAGACCAAATTTACAAGTGTAAGTTTCATAAGAATTTTTTTCTCGAAAATCGGAACATTTGGTCTAGTATTTAGAGATTGGATTTCTTGTTGATGGGTCCCTTATTTACGGAGCTGTACTTGTGGAAAGAAAACTGGATAAGTTTGCAGAATTAGTGAAAGAAAGATTACAAGGTAAGAAAGGTAAGGATGTAGAGGCATTTGGCCGTCATTGGATCAGTACTGCCCCCAGCGAAGACATAGAAGCACTGAAGGTTTCGGACTTATACGGTCTGGTGCTTGATACCTGGCAATTTATCCAGGATGCAGAATCCAACAACTTTAAAATCCGTGTGTTTAATCCGGATTACGAGCAAAACGCCTGGCAGTCCACGCACACCATTATTCAGGTGCTGGGAAAGAATATGCCGTTCATGATCGACTCCATGCGGATGGAGTTAAATCGTCGGCACATTACCATTCATTCTATTCATTACAGTCTGTTTTCTGCGGATCGTGATAAAAACTTTGAACTGCAGTCGTGGGAAATTCCTGAAAACGACAACATTGATAAAGAAGTGATCATCCATTTTGAGATTGACCGGCACAGTGCAGCTAAAGAGTTGACTTGCTTGCACGACACAGCGACTGCACTGTTAAAAGACATCAGCGTGTGTGTTCACGATTACCCTGTGATGCGGGAGAAAGTGAAAGCGCTGAACAGTGAACTGAAAGCCGCCGTCAAAGGCATTACCAAACAAGATCAAAAAGAAGTGATTGAGTTTTTGACCTGGCTGGACTCCAACCACTTTACTTATTTGGGCTACGACGAATTCACTTATGATGAAAAAAACCACTCGCTGAAACGTGCAAGGTCAAACCAGCTTGGTGTTCTGAAACATTATCGTCGGGACGAAGACGAAGTGGAATTCTGTCTTTCTGAAGGCTTGAAAGACGTCTATGGCAGTGATGTGCTGTTGTTTTTGAAGTCCGGGGTACGTTCGCACATTCATCGGCCAGCTTACCCGGACTACGTCATTGTAAAGCGGTTTGATAAGGCGGGAAATCTCACAGGCCTAGCGAGGATTCTGGGCGTCTATACTTCTGAGGTTTATACCGCAGAGCCATCTTCGATTCCGATTGTCCGGAATAAAGTAGAGAGCATATGTAATGACTTCATTGATAAAGGGAATATGCAAGAGCGCAATCAATTATTGCGAATTTTGGCTGTGTACCCGCGCGATGAACTGTTTCAGTCGAGTGTGAAAGAGCTGGGTGAAATTGCCATCGGTGTTCTCCAGATTCGGGAGCGCCGGAAAATTCGCCTATTTGTCCGGCAGGGACGATTTGGCATGTTTTCTAACTGCTTGTTGTACATGCCGAGAGATTTGTACTCCACCGACTTACGAGAACGAATTCAGCAGATCTTGGTGGAAGAACACAACGCCACGGACATTGAATTTACGACCTATTTCTCGGAATCTATTTTGGCCAGAACGCACTTCATTGTTCGTTTAGATTCCAGTAAACGTTCTAGCCCAGATCCGAAACAACTGGAAGAAAAGGTAATTCGGGCCACTTCGGACTGGGAGGACGACCTGGATCATGCCTTGATTGATCAGTTTGGCGAGGAGCGGGGCAGTGCATTGGCGTTACGTTTCGGAAATGCTTTCTCTGCCGGTTATCAATCGGATTTTCAGGCGAGAACGGCGGTTGCGGATATTGAGCATATTCGTGTGCTTGATAAGGGCAAGCCTTTGTCCATCAGCTTTTATCGCTCGCCGGAAGATGAAAATCATCAGTTGCGACTGAGGTTGTTTAAACGCAGTGATTCTTTGCCATTGTCGGATGTGATGCCTGTGCTTGAGCGAATGGGGTTGCACGTCTTGGGTGAACACCCCTATAAGATACACCCCAAAGATGAGGAAATCGTCTGGTTACATGACTTCAGGATGCGAACCAATGACGACTTTGATTTGGACGTAGCCAAAGTCCGGGAAAACTTCGAAGAGGTTTTATTCAAAGTTTGGGAGGGTGAGATCACCAGTGATTCATTCAATGAACTGGTGCTAAAGGCTGAGCTGAACAGTTTTCAGGTGAATATACTTCGCGCGTATTCTGCCTACATGAAGCAAATTCGGTTCGGTTTTTCTCAAAGCTACATCAGTGCCACATTATGTAATCACCAAGGCATTACTAAAAAGCTGATTCGTTTGTTTGATTTGCGTTTTAATCCGAAAAAACATAATCCGGATAAGTTTGAAGTTTTAAAAGAAGAAGTACTGAAAGAACTTGAGGATGTTTCAAACCTTAACGAAGACCGCATTCTACGGCGCTATATTGATTTGATCTCTGCAACCTTGCGGACCAATGCGTTTGTTGTAAATGCGGATGGCTTACCAAGACCTTATATTTCGCTGAAGTTTTTGCCAAAAGACATTCCGGACATGCCATTACCTCGGCCTATGTTTGAAATTTTTGTTTATTCGTCTCGCTTTGAGGGCGTTCACTTAAGGGGTGGACGCGTGGCTCGTGGAGGCTTGAGGTGGTCGGATCGTCCGGAAGATTACCGCACTGAAGTTTTAGGCTTGGTAAAAGCCCAGCAAGTCAAAAACGCGGTGATTGTGCCTGCGGGCGCGAAAGGCGGCTTTATCGCCCGTCGTTTAAATGCATCGATGAGCCGAGATGAATTTCAGGCGGAAGGGGTCGCATGTTATCAGCAGTTCATCAGTGGTTTATTGGATGTGACGGATAACCTGGTGGAAGGCGCGGTGGTTGCTCCTGAGCGGGTGATGCGTTGGGATGAAGACGACACCTATTTGGTAGTTGCGGCCGATAAAGGGACGGCTACCTTCTCCGATATTGCCAATGAGATTGCGATTAATTATGGCTTCTGGTTGGGAGACGCCTTTGCTTCCGGTGGCTCTGATGGATACGACCATAAAAAAATGGGCATCACTGCTCGTGGTGCCTGGGTTTCTGTTCAACGTCACTTCCGGGAGAAGGGCATTGATGTACAAAAGGACAGCATTTCAGTCGTCGGCATTGGTGATATGGGCGGAGACGTTTTTGGTAACGGCCTGTTACGTTCAAGAGCGCTCAAGTTGGTTGCGGCGTTTAACCACATGCACATCTTTATCGATCCAAATCCAGACCCGGAAAAAAGCTTTGAAGAGCGTGAGCGCATGTTCTATTTACCTCGCTCAACCTGGGAAGATTTTGACTCAAACCTGATTTCGCAAGGCGGTGGCGTTTACTCCAGGTCGGCCAAGTGGATCAAAATTACGTCAGAAATGAAGGCTATTTTCGACATTGAAGCGGATCGGCTCGCACCCAATGATTTGATTAAACACATTCTGAAAGCGCGGGTGGATTTGATCTGGAACGGTGGCATAGGTACTTACGTTAAGTCTACGGAAGAAACCGATGCGCAAGTGGGGGATCGGGCAAATGATTCGTTACGCATTAATGGCTGTGAATTGCGCACTAAAGTGATTGGCGAAGGCGGGAACTTAGGGTTTACCCAGCGAGGCAGAATTGAATTTGCTTTAACCGGTGGCGCCTGTTTTACAGACTCAATCGATAATGCCGGTGGGGTGGACTGCTCTGACCACGAGGTTAATATTAAGATATTGCTTCAACAGTTGATGGAGCAAGGTGAGCTGACGCTGAAGCAGCGTAACGACATGTTGGTTGAAATGACCGACGAAGTGGCCAGTTTGGTACTTAAGAATAATTACAGGCAGGCCACCTCTATTGCCAATGCTTCCAATCGCAATTTCACACGCATTAATGAGTACGCACGATTCATCAGTGAACTGGAAGACAGTGGCAGACTCAATCGGAGTCTGGAATTCCTGCCAAATAATGAAGTGCTGGATGAACGACGGAAGATTGAAGTGGGTCTGACCCGGCCGGAGCTTTCAGTGGTGATTTCGTACGCGAAAAATGAACTGAAAGATTCATTGTCAGAGGCCGACGGCTTTGATGATGATTACGTATTGCGTGAGGCTCTGCATGAATTTCCTGTGCGTTTGCAGGAGCGCTGTTACGATCAAATCATGTCTCTTGGGCTAAACCGGGAAATTGTAGCCACTCAGTTGGCCAATGAGATTGTGAACTTGATGGGTGATCTGTTTGTACACCGTATTCGCAAGTCTACCGGGATGCCGGACGGTCAAATTGCCAAAGCCTTTATTGTGGCAAGGGATGTGTTCCGTCTAAGAAATTGGTGGCAGGCCATTGATGATCTTGATCATAAAGTGCCGAGCGAACTGCAATTCAGTTGCCATGAAAGATTGATGCGATTGATTCGTAGAGCGACTCGGTGGTTTTTACGCAATACCAACCTGGATCAGCCTCTCGAAGATTTAGTTAAGATGTATCGTCCAGTGGTGGATACCTTGTATGATCATTTGGATGAACACTTATCAAACTCAGTCAGAGATGAATGGGTGTCTCAGAAACAGGAATATATCGAGGCCGGCATTCCAGAAAATGTTGCCCGGTTTATTTCAGGTACACCATCTTTGTACGGTTCATTGACCATTTGTGATGCCGCTCGTGAAACTAAAAATGATGTTGATACCACGGCCGGGCTGTTTTTCAGTTTGCGTCATAAATTGGGGCTTCACTGGTTTATCCAGCAAATTAATGGCTTGTCTGTGACGAACCATTGGCAAGGTCTGGCTCGTGAGGCGCTGATGGACGATCTCGATTGGCAGCAGAAAGCCTTGTTGGTTCATATAATGAACTGCGAAGTGGCCGAAGGAGAGGATCAACACGTCAGTATGTGTCTGGTTAATTGGTTCGATGAAAGCAGTCCGTTGGTGAAGCGTTGGCTGACGTTGCTGAACGAAGTTCGAAACACGGATCACCCTGAATTGGCTATGTTTACTGTTGCTATGCGTGAGTTGAGTAATCTAGCTCATGTGTAGTAATGTTTCGGTTTATGAAAAGATCAAGAAACATCATTGTCAGTTTGAATATACCAGCGGATGAATACCTCCGTGTTTATAGCGGGGTGGCCCGCACTGTCGTTACTCATAGTATTGATGGACGCTCGGTGCGGTTTCCTGCCAATATTTTACAGCCCTTTGTGACGCGCGAGGGTATTCGTGGTCGGTTTTGTATTTTCTTTACGGAAGAAGGCAAGTTCGACCGAATAGAGCGTGTATAAGGGTGACTCAAAAAAATCATCGTCTTTGAGTTTGAAAAACAAGCTCAAAGACGTGGTGACAACGCTCGAAAATAGTTAAACTAGCCTACCTCTTTGAAACGCCTTAAAAATCAGGATTAAAACTCATCATGTTATACCCAATTCTACGCTCCATGCTGTTTAAATTATCACCAGAAACGGCTCATGAGCTGACACTGGAAGGTTTGCAAGCACTAAGCCGTATCGGCGTTGCTGGTTTGTTAAATCAGAACGTGGCATACAGCCCTGTGGATGTGATGGGTATTGAATTTCCTAACCCGGTTGGCTTAGCAGCGGGACTGGATAAAAACGGTGAGTGTATCGACGGTTTGGCTGCACTGGGCTTCGGGTTCATTGAAATCGGTACCGTAACTCCGAGACCACAACCTGGTAACCCTAAGCCTCGTATGTTCCGTCTGCCGGAAGCCGAAGGCATCATCAACCGTATGGGCTTCAACAATAAAGGCGTTGATTTTCTGGTTGAACAGGTTAAAAAGGCCAAGTTCAAAGGCGTTCTGGGTATTAATATCGGTAAGAACTTTGATACCGCCGTGGAAGACGCCAATGAAGATTACGTGACTTGCTTGCGCAAAGTATATGATTACGCAACGTATGTGACGGTGAATATTTCTTCACCAAACACACCTGGCTTGCGTAATTTACAAATGGGTGATTCGTTGGAGTCCCTGATCAAAGCAGTAAAAGAAGAGCAAACTAAGCTGGCAGCAGAAAAGAATCGTTATGTTCCGATTGCGGTTAAGATCGCACCAGACATGGACGATGAAGCCATCGAGTGGGTCGCGAAAACGTTAGTAAAACATAAAATTGATGGCGTGATTGCAACGAATACCACCATTGCCCGTGAAAAGGTCGAAGGTTTGGAGTTTGGTGATGAACAGGGAGGTCTAAGTGGCGCCCCGGTGTTTGAATCATCAACACAAGTGACTGAAAAGCTTGCGAAAGCTCTGGACGGTAAATTGCCAATCATTGGTGTTGGCGGCATTAACAGCAAAGAAACAGCGGCCGCTAAAATTGAGGCCGGTGCAAGTTTGGTTCAGATCTACAGTGGTTTTGTATACGAAGGCCCCGCGCTTATCAAACAAGCCTTTGAAGGGGTAAATGAAGCTCGCCGCGCTATTGTGAAAGCTCAGGGTGAATAACAAAATTACCACGAGCGTCTTTATGTGATTCGCTTGGGTTAAATTCGTTAGAATAATCAAAAAAAGCCGTCCAATCTCATGATTGGACGGCTTTTTTTGGGCTTGCTATATCCGCTTCAGCTGTTTGGTATTTTAAATCAAATTCAGCAGAGCTTTGCATCCATAAGCAAAAATTGCCAAGGCTATTACGCCACCGAAATACAAAGCCATTGCATCCCGAAACGGGTGTTTTGGCTTAAATTTATCTGCGTGGCCGTCACTGGTTTCAGGGATGATTTGTTTCATAGTTTAATACCCATCCTTGATGCTGGTTTTACCACTGAAGGTTTTGTAGTTATATACGTTGTAAGCAATGATTATCGGAATAAAAATCAAAATGCCGACCAGGGTAAAATAGACCGATTTGTCAGGCGCTATGGCTTCCCAGATTGTGAGCCTTCCTGGAATGATGTATGGAAATATTCCTGCAACTAAACCGGCAAAGGCTGTGCTGAAAAGCCCCATCACATAAGCAAGCGGCTTTAAGCCCGGTTCTTTATTGTCATTCAGTAATGACCACAGCTTATACGCGAAATATACAGTTAAAATCGGCATTGGCGCCAGCCATAAACTGGTTGGCCAATCTAACCAGCGTTCTGCAATTTTAGGTTGTTCCAGCAGCATTTCCACGCTGACCATCGCCATAAAGAATAGCATCGCGACCAATAACACTTTTGCCAGCTCTTTCACTCGCTGTTGTAAGCCGTTTTCGGTTTTTCGGATCAACCAACAGGCCCCTAAAAGGGCATAGCCAACCACCAGGGCAATGCCCGTATGAATTGAAAACGGAGTTAACCATTGAACAGGGTCATCCATGGTTTTTGGTGACGACATGTCGCCAACCAACGCGCCTAATATTAAGCCCTGACAGAATGTTGCTAAGGTACAGCCAATGGCAAAACTGATGTCCCACCATTTACGGCTGCTGTCTGCTTTGAACCTGAACTCAAATGCCACACCCCGAAAGATCAACGCGATCAACATGAGTATGATGGGAATATACAGGTTTGATAACACATGAGCGTAGACAACCGGAAAAGCCACGAATAATACTACGCCACCGAAAACCAACCAAGTTTGGTTGCTATCCCAGAGGTGTGCAAGACTCTTCATGGCAATGCCTTTGTCTTCCGGGTTATTCAGAAGCGGAGAGATGATGCCTACCCCCAGAGAAAACCCATCCAGCAGAACATAAACAAGAATGCCGAAGCCTATCAGCAACAAATAAACCAATGCAATGTCCATTACTTTTCTCCTTTGCCAGCAAGGTGTGTTGTTTGGTTGTGGGTGTCTATGTAATCAGACATTTCTTGGGTGTAACCAACGTCTACTTGCGCCGGGTTCAGGGTGGCAGGTAAATCCTGTTCTACTTCTGCGAGTGAATGAATGTCCGCCGGTCCTTTTAATACCAACTTGCGCATGAAGTACAAATAAGTGAAGAACAGAATGCTGTACACCGTTACGAACAATGCAAGTGTGAAAGCAACTTGTTGCGCAGGCAGAGGAGAGACCACCTCAGTGGTTCGCACCAAACCTTGCACAAGCCAAGGTTGGCGGCCGACTTCTACCACGTACCAGCCCGCCAAGGTCGCAATGACGCCTGCAGGAATCATTAAGACAGAAAACTTCAATAGCGGCCTGAAGTCATATAAACGGTTCTTTTTACGTGCGATTAAACCGGCAATGCCGAGTAATAGCATTAATCCGCCTAACCCCAGCATGATTCGAAAAGAGAAGAACACAACAGAAACAGGAGGCCGATCTTTCGCAGAAACTTGGTCGAGACCAGCGATTTCGCCGTTTAAATCATGAGTGATGATCAAACTGGCGGCCTTGGGGATGGTTATTTCATAGTGGTTGGTTTCATTTTCCTGATCAGGAATGGCGAATAACCGCAAATCAGCTCCTTTTTCAGTTTTCCAAATGCCTTCCATTGCCGCCAGTTTTACTGGTTGGTGTTCTGCGACATTCAGACCGTGGAAATCGCCGACGATGATTTGTATAGGTGCCAGAATTAATACCGCTGTCATAGCCGTTGAAAAGCCTACTTTGGCAAACTCAATGTGTTTCTTTTTCAATAGGTAGTAAGCATGAATCCCGGCGATCAATAAAGACGCAGAGAGGCAAGTTGCAAGCAGCATGTGGGATAAACGATAAGGAAATGAAGGATTAAATATCACTTCTATCCAGCTGGTTGGATGGAAAACCCCATCAACGATCTCATAACCGGCGGGTGTGTGCATCCAGGAATTGGCTGCCAAAATCCAAAAAGAAGAAAATACGGTACCAATGGCCACAGTACAGGTAGCGATGAAATGTACTCTGGGTGAAACCCTGTTCCAGCCGAACAACATAATGCCTAAAAAACCGGCTTCAAGAAAAAAGGCGGTAAGCACTTCATAAGCAAGCAATGGAGCAAGAACCGGCCCGACAATTTCTGAAAACTCGCTGAAGTTTGTCCCGAACTCGTATGAAAGTACAACACCGGAGACTACCCCCATACCAAAGGTGACAGCGAAAGGTTTCATCCAGAATTTGACCTGCTGCAGGTAAACGGCTTTTTGGGTTTTTAGCCACATACCTTCCATAAAGGCAATATACAGAGACAGACCAATTGTGATGGTCGGAAACATAATGTGGTAACTCACGGTAAACGCAAATTGAATGCGAGAGAGGAAGCTTGAGTCGGGTAACGAGGTCAGAAACTCGAACATAGAGTAAGCCTTTAGGTATTTCACGAGCGCTGAAAAGTAAATTCACCGGGTTACGCCAGGTGGTTTCGCACTTCGTGGAGTGGTTTATATGGTTTTTAATTGATCCTAATCAAGCAAACTGACTGTTCCTTCATTTTGGGAACGGCTTGTGCTTAATCTGTTAGAGCAAGGGGAGTGCCAATATTATTTAAGAAAGCGTTAGCGCCGATAAACACTGGCTCATGAGGATTTATTTAATATTCAACGGGCGATTGCTGGTTAATAAAATACTCTCTGTGTAAACTATCTAGACGATTTATTGTGTGTGACTGTAAAGAAGGTTTACGGTTTGGATATTGAAATTCTGTTTACAACCAGCCTTTGGGCAACGGTACTGACGGCACTGGGTGTGGCGATTTGGCTATGGACCCGCCGCAAGGAAGATTCCAGCCTACCAGCCCTTGCAGGGTTTTGTTTGTCGATGGCCATTTGGTGTTTGGGTCATATTTTTGCCTTGGAGGAACAGCCGCAATTTGCAATTCCATTGCTGCTTGCCAATCCTCTGTTACCCACCTCATTTCTTCACTTTGTCATTGTCTGGCTTAAAGATTCGGGTGTGTCAGCATTCAATTTATACAAGCGAATACCCTGGTTTTATGGCCTGGCCATTCTGGTAACGGTTGCCAGTGTAATTACCGACGGAGGTTATTTGTCGCCTTGGTTGGCGTTTCCCAGTTTTTTTCATCTGGCTTTTTCCGGTTGGCTGAACCTCGGCTATACGGTAGCCGTGGGTATATTTGCTCATATTTTATTGTTGTACGGTTTCCAACGCAGTCAGGGCAATCAACGCCGCTCCATCGTGGCTATTTTTGCGGTAGGTGCCTGGGGCTTTTTATTGGCGACGAGTTTTATTTTTCCCTCCATTCCCAGTCGTTTCTTTCCTTACCCAATGTTAGCGCTGCCCAGTTATGCCGTGCTGGTTGTTTATTCGGTGGTTCGTTATCGGCTGGTTGAAGCGAATCGCATGGTCAGTCAGGCGTTACAGTGGTTCCTGGTGCTCGTCGCTTCAATGATACTAATGTGGTTGCTGTTAGTAGTGATTGAGCCGCTGGGTCTGGAAGAGTTATCGCATGTGCCGAATTTTCAGCTTTTGGTCTACTCCACGGTATTATTATTGGTGGCTTGGTTCTTATATGAGCCAGCCAAACGCATTTCAGAGCGGTTGGTTTATCCTGGTGCCAAGATTGAGGATGCAACGCTGAACAAATGGGTCAGTCAATTGAACCGAGTCACATCCTGGCAAGATCTGGCCACAACCGTAGAAACCATGTGGTATGACCGAAGTCATCACAAAGCCGGAGTTGCTATAGTGGATGCAGACGGTGAACCTCTGGTTGATTCCGGGAATAGCACGCAGTTTACCTGCGTTAAACGTTCTCAGTGGCACTGCTATTTAAATGGCTGGGAAGACATTGCGCCTGCTAAACATTATATGGCAGAAATTCTTGCCGCCTTGTTACCCAGTACTTGCGCTTCGTTAGAGCGTTCCATCCAGCTGGCGAAAGTAGAGGCTCAGGCCGAGCGCGCCAGAATTGAGCAAAGGCACTTGATTGAACTGGGTGGGCTAACTGCTGCGATTGCTCATGAATTAAGGAATCCGTTAAATATTATAAATATGGCATCCGCCCAAACTGAGCCTGTGATCAAATCTCATATTCAGAACCAGGTGGCACGAGCTGAGCTGTTGATCAGGGATACGCTCAGTTATGCAAGCACAATAGAGCTGCATAAAACAGAGATGGACTTGATGTTGCTGATCAACCAGGTGGTTGAACAGATTCAGTCTTTGTTTAACGTTAGCATTGTTGTCCAGGCACCAGAAACGCTGAAAGGTCACTATGATGGCCCTCGAATTCAGCAGGTCTTGATTAATATTTTGGAAAACTCGGCTGCCTTTATCAATCAGCAAGACGGAGGCCGGATTTTGTTAAGCGTAGAAAAAGAAGCGGGAACAAATACGTTAATCTTGACCATACATAATAATGGCCCTCAAATTCCAGAAGAGATGCAAGCCCATCTGTTTGAGCCTTTCATCAGTAAACGCAGTGGCGGCAGTGGCTTAGGTTTGTCCATAGTTCGTCGAATTGTGGATGCTTATCAGGGTGATATTCAGTATCGCGAAGATTTTGGTTGGCCAGTCTCATTTATTGTACATTTACCAGAGTAAATCTATGAATCAAGAGCATGTTTTTCCTGACAAAACCAAAGTGCTGCTAGTGGATGATGAAAGTGCATTCTGCGAACTTTGTGCACTCTGGTTGAAGCAGGCCGGATACGATGTCATTACTTGTGGTGACGGCCAACAAGCTCAATTGTTGTTTCATAAAACTAAAGAGGCGGGTGCTGGCTTCGATATTATTATTCATGACCTGGCGTTGCCGCCAACCTTTAAGCCTGAGGACGGGTTGGCGTTCATCAATCGCTATGAAAACGTTCCTGTGGTGGTTTTGACCGGCCACGATGAGCGCTCTCTTGCGTTAAAAGCTATGGAACTCGGCGCGGAAGACTTTATTGCAAAGCCCGTTGACCCTGACCTTCTTAAAGTGATTGTGCAACGAACGGTTGAAAAAAATCAATTGCGACAACAAGTGCAAACACTGGAGTCTGAGCTAAAAACCGGACAAGCAAAAGAAGACGATTTGGGATTGGTTGGTGTGAGCCAGAATGTTCAAAGCATTCGTGAGTTGGTCACCCGAATAGCGCCGACTCAGGTGCCGGTGTTTATCCAAGGCCCCAGCGGGACAGGTAAAGAAATCATAGCGAACGCCATTCATAAAATGGGTAATCGAGCTGACAACCCTTTCATTTCAGTGCACTGTGGTGCCATACCCGCAGAGCTTTTGGAAAGTGAATTGTTTGGCTATAAAAAAGGGGCGTTTACTGGCGCAGATTCAGACAGAAAAGGGTTATTGGCAATGGCCCACACCGGGACCCTGTTTCTTGATGAAATTGGTGAAATGCCTTTGGCTATGCAGGTAAAGTTGTTACGCGTCCTGCAAGAAGGGAGTTTTTATCCAGTTGGAAGCAGAGACTTAATGACGATTGATGTTCGCTTAGTGTCTGCTACCAATCGGGACTTACCGCTGGCTGTACAGCAAGGCGAGTTTCGGGATGATCTCTATTACCGCATTAAAGGCTTAACCGTTGGCACACAGAGCCTTGAAATGCGAAGAGAAGATATTGTTCCGTTACTTCGACATTTCTTAAAGCGTTATAACGAGAAAAATCAAACGAAATTGAGCTTATCCCCTGAAGTGCTCCAGTGGTTTAATCAAGCGGATTGGCCGGGCAATGTGCGCGAATTAAAAAATACCTTAGAAAGTGCAGCGGCGATTTGTCTCACGGATCAAGTGACCATGCAAGAGCTTGCGCTCATTCGAAATGATTTACTTGTGGAGGGTAAGTTACAGGTCGCTTCGGCTGAAGAATGGGTGGAATACCCACCTAAAGACATATTAGCCAAACCGATGGAGCAACAAGTCAGTGCACTTGAGATTAATCTGATTTGTGCTGCGATGGCTGTGAATGACAACAACAAGACACGCAGCGCTCAACAGCTTGGCATTACTCGCCAGGGGTTGATTAACAAAATCCATCGGTATGAATTGGATTTCTGACAGAGGCGTGGGCATCACTCTTGGTTTTGTTTACCAAGAGTGATTAATATCCATCCTTACCAAGGCAGCTGTTCACCGTTGGAGTGCCAGAAGCCGCCAGTGTTATTGATGTTCAGCTCTTCAATACGCTGAGCCAATCCGCTTGCAGCCTGTTCTGGTGAAATATCACCATTGAATCCTACCATTCGAGTTTGAACAAAGCCTGGGTGAAGCAAAGCAACGGCGATACCTTTGGGTTTTAAATCCATTGCCAGCGATTTACCAAATGCATTGAGTGCTGCTTTTGAAGCGCGGTAACCGTAGTAATTGCCGGAGGTGTTATCTTCAATCGACCCCATTCGACTGGTGATGTTGGCGATTTTGCTGCCGGATGTTAAATTCGGCAGTAATGCCTGAGTGATTCGCAAAGGCGCGTAGGCGTTAACCTCCATCTGTCGCTCGATGCTTTCAAAATCCAACTCACCGAGCGTTTCATTGCTGAACAGGCCTGCGTTGTTGATCAGGATATCGACTGAGGTATTACTTAATGCTGAAGCAAGCTGCCCGACGCTGCTAGGGCTGGTCACATCAATGTGCTCAATGACTTTGAAGGCAATTTGATTGAGCTCGTCGGAAGTCTCTCGACATACCCCGATGACGTTGTCACCTTGTTTGGCGTAATGACGCGCTAGTTCAAGGCCAATTCCCCGGTTTGCTCCGGTGATCAATACAGTTCTGGACATGGTTATTTCCCTATAAGGATGCGTTGGTGTGAATGATTTCCCCTCTATCAATATAGGCAAGCGAACGAACCTTCAAGGGTAATCGGCCTCTTTTCTGAATTTTGTGCCTGAGAGAGTTCTTTTTTAGGCCACTCTGATTAATTAAAAGTTTCAGAGACAAGTTGATTTGATGTTCAAATGTTTTGTTTATCTGTACATTTAATCGGTATGGAAACTATTAATGCTAAGGACAGTTGAAATGAAAGAACATATTGAAGAATTGAGGATTGTGGAAGCCTATCTCACGGACATGCTTGAAGCGGATCGCGATGGCGACTATGACGCTTTTATAAAACACTTCGATGATGACGATTTGGAAGGTTTTACTAAAAATACCTTTCTGGAGGACGTTGAATTAATGCGTGAAGACTTGGGCGCATATAAAGATCGGTCTTTTCTTGGTTCTCTGCAAGGGTTCAAAACTGACAGTCGATCAAATTGTTTAAGGTTCGTCTGGCGTGCTACCTATGAAAAAAATGAAGCATTGATTATCTTAGGCATACATGAAAAAGATGGTGTGTGGCTGGTTAATGAAAATGTGGTTTCCAAGTGAAATATTAATAGCCGTTGTTGCCTATACTTCGGTATAAACGACGGGTTATCGATACGTCGAACTTTGTGATAAGTGCATTTGGAATACGGGGCTGATACTATCGGTATCGCAGACAGTCAGAAGGTATGTAAAAATGAGCATTAAGCAAATACTGGAAAATGCCAAAAACTTAACGAACAATGAAAAAGCTATGTTGGCTCATTGCTTGATATCCTCACTTGATTCCGTTCAGGAAGACGGGGTAGAAGAAGCTTGGGGGACATTGGCAGAGAATCGATTTAAAGAACTTGATTCTGGTGAAGTTAGCGGTGTTTCCTGGGATCAAATAAAAAGTGAAATAAGGAACTGAAATTGCAAAACCTCATTTTTCACCCGGACGTGAAGGAAGAGATTAAAGTTTTTTATCAGTGGTATCAGAAGCAAGCGGAAGGTTTAGGTGAAGACTTTCTATCTGAACTTGATGCATCCTTCCATATTATCTCAGAGTATCCTGACTCGTGGCCCAACTTTCACATCGGCTTTAAACGCTATTTGCTCTCTAAGTTTCCTTTTTCTGTCATCTACCGGGAAAGAGGTGGCAAACTATACGTTGTTGCGGTGATGCATCACCGACGTAAACCAGGATACTGGTTTGGTCGATTGTAGTTCGTGTTGATACTTCAATAGACCATTATTTGAGTCACTTTAACTCATTTCTACTTTTTCATAGCTTGGCATTTTCAAAACGTAATAATTAGGGAAATAGCCTGAATGACAATGATGTCTTTGGTTCAGGCCTGAATTAAAGGGAAGTTATTTATGTATTTTTTCAGTTATATATGGCTGTTTTTGATTTTAATCAGTGGCAGCGCATACTCCGACGAGATAGAAGTTACAAACACGGTTGAGGTTGCAAACTCGACTTCGATAACCGCAGGCAGTCAGCCGAAAGAACGAGTCACCAACGATGTGGGCTATGAGTCCAGAATCATAGTTGAGACCATTGATAAGTTGGTTCAGGACGGTTTTCTGACCGAAGAAAATGCTCAGTACGCAAAAGAACAATATGTGACAGGAGCGTCTGAAACTTCTGAATCAGCGGGCAAAGGCATTACATGGTCTGGTTACTTTAGTTTGACGGGCGCGGTTAAGTTCTTAGCGGTTGCTTTCCTGTTGTTTGCATTTCGGGGAATCATCAGTAACTTGGTGGATACTTTTTTCAGAATTATTATGCTGGTTCCTACGGTCGTTTATCAGGGCTGCGCTTCGATTTTCGCCGGTGTTTTAACCTTCGCGCCTCAATGGATTTGGCCTTCGGAAGCGTTTTACTTGGCGCTGACAGGGAGTCTTCTGCAGTTACTCGTCATTGGGTGGGTTTTTGTAATTTATGAAAAATTTGGCGATGCACTCATAAAATTACTCTCGCTCGGGATGAAGCCCCATGTGATGGCGGGCGTTTATCTGGCGATTTATTTTAGTGTGCTGGCAATTATGTATCAATCCAGTACCTTTGGCGTATTCGCAGTAGCCTCTTTTGTGTTTGCTACAGGGTTCGTGATTTATCAGCTCGCCTACGGCGTAGCACTTGGTGTTGATGATGAAAGTTATCTGCCGATTGTTATTTATTCTAATTTTCTGGTGTTACTGATTTACGGATTAATTACGGTTACGGGAGTAACGGTTCCCTATATTGAGCATTTCGCTTTCGGAATAGAGTACGTCTGTTCTTTGGCGTTGTCTGTCTGTTTGCTCATTTCTGCCTTGCCTTGGTCTAAGGAAGATAAGGGTTTTAACGCGGCTTGTTTTCTAATGGTTCTCTCGTTTGCGTTGGCGCTGATAGGGGCCAAGTTATTCGAATTGACGACCATAAGTGCATTTATGAATACTTGTTTCACCTTATGGATATTGAGTTGGGTTGGTTACTGGGGGACAAAAGGCGGGTTCATTGTCTTTTCTTTGATTGCAAGCGTGAGTCTGTATGGTTTAGCTTTACTGCTTGAAAATCATGCCAATTATTTTGTTCTTGGATTATTTTAGAAGAATACCTAAAGCCTTGTTGACAATTAAACTATCCGCAATCAAGATAAACAGATGACCAAAATATCTCACCATCAGACTGCCATAATTATCATCATTCCATAGGAATGGTGGGTAATTTGATGCGTTAAGAGTTTGTCAAACCCGCCCAAGAGGCGGGTTTTTCATTTCTGCCTTCTTGGGTTTCATCGAAGCTAAGGAAGCAGTATGAAAAAAATCGTTGTATTTGGAAAACCTGGTAGCGGTAAGTCCACATTAAGTAAACGTCTTGCATTAGCAACAGGCATTAAATTACACGCCGTCGACTCTATTGAATTTGAAGCAAACGGGGAGAGGGTGGATCGTGCAATCTACGATAAGATTCATGACAGTATATTGTCTTCCGATGACTGGATAATTGATGGCTTTGGGCCGATAGCATCGTTTAAACAAAGGCTGGACGCTGCGGATACATTGATCTTTATTGATTTGCCGTATGCAGTCAGTTATTGGTTGGTGACGAAGCGACTACTGAAGGGGGTATTTGTTAAACCGGAAGGCTGGCCAGAAGGCAGTTCAGTTTTGAAAGGTTCACTGCAAAGTTACAAGGTATTGAAACTTTGCCCGAAGTTTTGGAATAAAGACTTTAAACAAAACTTAGAAAAAGTGTCGGCGGGCAAGTCTTTACATGTGATTCGGTCGATATCCGAGTTGGACTCTTTTGTTGAGAACTATGTGGTCTAGCAATCCACTAGATGTAACTTGGCCAGCATCGCTGGCCTGTTTGAACTAAGCCTCAGTAAGTTCTGTTTCGTCTTGTGTTGTTAACGTTCTGATGCTTTCAGGCACGGGTATAGCTGACTTCAACTGATAGTTGTAAAAGACAACGCTGGTCTTTGCGCGTGTTATTACCTGAGGCCCTTGACCTGAACTGCTTTGTTTGCTGATTTGGTAATAAATTTGGCAACTTCTGTTGGATACTTCGTCGACTGCAATATCGAACCTGAGTTCATCTTTGTAGAAGGCTTCGTCCAAGTAGATGATTTGCATGTCTGCGAGGACGTAGCCATCGGGCTTATCCACCAGCTCTGATTCACCAATTGACTCCAGGAATGCGGCTCTGGCATCATGGATCATAGATATAATTTTATCGTGTCCAAGATGTTTCCGATAATTTACATCCTGGATTCGGACTGTTTGGTGCGTGGTAAAGTGAATCTTGTCTGGAAACGTAATCTGAAGTCTGCTCATTTGAACGCCTTGTTGTATGTTGAAGGTTAAAAAAGTTCCAGTAAATAAGCTGCTGCGAATACAGCGTTCAATACCATCAGTAGAAAGTCGTTTATGAAAATGAACAGCATGGTGCCTTTCAGTACTTGCCAAACCCCGCGCCCTTTGCGGTTCTCAAGTGCAATGGGTAAGTTAAACACGAACTGTGTTCCATGGGCGACTGCATTGACAAATAATAGAATGGCCCACTGAAGATCTTTATCAAATGCGTTTAGGTTAATAAGAAGCAGTAAATTCAATAAAGCGAAGGCAAGATTAAAGCCGCCTAAAAACCGACCGGATTCTGCCAAAATTTTAAAGACGGGCGTATCTCGATGGGCTCTGGGAACCACCAGTTTTGCAAAAATCTTATTGCGTATGGAAAACACGTTAAAACCCATGGCAAACCAAAGTGCATTCAGAATAAGAATTATTTCGAGCATTTAATTACTCCTTTTATTGTTATCTGTGGTTAGACTTCAGAGTCTGGTGTATCCATCAGTTTTTTGAGCATTTTTGCTTTCAAAGCATGCCCTCCAATGTAGAAATTGCCTTCTGGCGCTTCATTCAATGTTACCCATACATTGGATCTTAGTTTTTCTCCCAGAGTACTGGTCACCGCTTCCGTTAAGGCTTTTGAAAGTGCTTCTTTTTGCTCATCGGATAATGCACCTTCAACTGTGGTGTAAGTAATAAATGGCATTTTGTTGTCCTCTTAATGGTTATGCTTTTAGTGTTTTTAAATATCAATGTTAACGGGTGTTAACCAATGGTTAAAAAATTTTTGGTGTCGAGTTAAGCGACGACACCGTTTAATATTCGATCAATGGTCCTCCAATACAAAGCTTCAATATCCGCTTTAGAGCGGGGCAACAGTCCAGAGGTATAGAGCGCAAAAAAACCGGTATATGCTGCCAGTAAAAGCACTGAAATCTCGCTGGGGTTATCATCCTTTAAATAGCCTTCGGAGATGCACTCCGTAATTCGGGCGGTATAAAAATCAAAGGAAATCTTGGAGTCTATTCTTAGGTCATCAAAGTTAACCAGTTCGTCTTTGGTTTCTGATTTCACGAAGATAAGCTCAAAGTATTTCGGTTGCTCTAAAATAAAATTCAAAGCATTGGCCATGGTTTTTTTAAAGCGTAACTCGGCTGTTGGCTCGTCCAGGGCGGGTATCAAATATTGAGTGTATGTGCCAAACCCTTTTTTCACCAAACGATGGAAGAGCTCTTCTTTGTTATTGAAGTGCCGGTAAATCGCCGTCGCACTGATGCCTGCCTTTTCTGCAATTTTTCGCATGGACAGACCTTTATACCCGTCAGTCAGGTATTGGTCTCTTGCACACGCCAGGATAATGTCTTTAGTGTTACTCATGTTAACGGATGTTAACCTTGGCCTGCGAGGTTGTCAAATTTCTGATCTAGCCTGGAAAAGTCGATCGAAATTAACCGGCAGAGGGAAAATGACTGTATGTTTTTGGCTGGCTCATGTGATACACATTACTTTATCTTTCTTACGCAGACGGTCTACATGATAAGCACATTTAAATATCTGATGGTTTTCTTACTGGGGCTCTTCATTGGTATTTTTGTTGTTTGGCAGGACTCATACCAATTTCGCGCGCATGATCTTGAGCAGCATGAACTCTTGGAAAAAGTTTTGGCTAATTCTAATACTGCAATTCTGGAGGAAAATTATGCATGTGAGGGCAGGCCGGTTCGCACGGTTGGTGCTGTGATGGCCTCGTTAATTGAATCCAACAAAACCAACATCAGAAATGAACTGACCTATGGTTGCTTCGAAAGTACTTGTACGATTTCAATATCCGACTGTAAACCTTGGCAAGACCAAGAATGCTCGACCCGTTTTTTGAAGTTTAATGTGAATGATCAAAAAACTATTCAGACCGAAACATTCTCTTGTATTGATATGCCTTAAAGGTGATACAAACATCTGGTTAGCCTGCTCATCAATACCCGCTTCAGACATAAGTCAGGTGTTGGAGTCAGGTGATACGATACTTTGGCAGCTATGTAATATTCATCGCCGCCTTAACATCGTCAATTGAAAACACATGGCCATTGCCTGCCCATCCACCTTCGTTGATTTCATCCATGAGCAGCCAGTGGTTGAGCTTTCCTTCGTATACGCCAATGTACTTGTTGACGATGCTACTGATGGTGTCGGCTAACTGAATCCGGGCTTCGAGAGTCAGACCGCCTTTTGGTGTGGTAATTCGGATGAGCAGTGGGACTTTATCCGGGTGTTGTTTGCCCACATAAATACTTCCTTCAGGGTGTTCTTTGAAATAGGCCCAGGCCAACGCGTTCGCTCCGCTGTCTTCTGGTGATGCGCCTTCAGCAATAAGCACTGCGTTTGTTATTTCTGTCATAAATTCGTTTTGAGTTGTGCTGTTAAATGCACCCTTTGGTGCGGTGACGTTGATTAGAGGCATGTTGTTTCTCCTGATAAAGTGCAAAACAAGCATTCTTATGTATGTTTGCGTGTTGTTGTTTGAATGAATGTTAAGCTGTGCTGGATGGTTGTTAAATATTTTAAAATAGTCATTGGTTGTGCAGAATTGCACATGCTGCTTTTTGAATCAGCACACTGATTAGATATTCACTCTGGTATATGATGAATAAAAGTTCGTGGATGGACTTTAGTTAGACCTAAAAAATGGAATTTAAAATGATCAACATGCACCCATCTTCTGCACGACATTTTCATTACCTGGCCGAACAGCAGTTGAGTTTATTTGCTTCTCTCACTGAACGGGTTCGCCGGATAAAAAACAAGTGGCCGTTTCCAAACAGGTATTCGAATTTTAATACCCAGCTGAATCCTTATTTTTTCTATACCGCTTCAGATTATGTCAGCGAGGCTGCAGCGTATTCTTTGAATATTCCAAACCAAAATCATGGCAAATATTACATATATGGTGACGTTGAACAGCCTGATATGGTTGAAATTACATTATCGGAAGTTCGCTACTTAGTTCTGTATGAGTATGCAAACTCATCGGTGTGTCTTTATGAATTTTCCCTCAGTGAAGAGGATATTGATGTAACAAGAGCGGTCATGGTTCGACGGAATGAGAAAAATAGGCCGATAGAAATTTTCTCACGTTTGGGGACTTTGTCCAGACCGTTACTGGGTTACGAACACTTTGCGTGGGAAAAGTCAGAATGCATTTATACGAACTACTTGGACTGCCAAACAGTAGATGAGGGCGTGATTCTTGATTTGCCTGATTCATACACCATTGTTGTTGGACCGGTATCGAATGAGGTGCTTGCTGTTGTTAATAACACGGGGGCTCAGATATTTCCGCCTGATGTAGCCCTTCAACAATTAAGAGAAAAGCTTAACGATTACTTTGATTTGGTTTATGAGGAAGCCGTTCGCGTCATAACAAGCACAGAAATTGAACAAGAAGTTCTCGTTATTATGTTCGAATTCTCTGATCAGTATTTCTTGGATTGGAGTCTGGGTTTCGGGACTCAAAATGATAAAGATCACCTGATGGAATATGGGCCGCTCAGTTGGTTAGGGATTGTCGAGTGGGAACATAATTATGAAGCGGTTAATTTGTCTGAGATTAATGACGATATTCAAGCACTGGTTCAGGTATGCAATTTTGATGACGCTGAAAAAGAGGTTTTTCTGTTCTATAAAAGGTTGATAGACAAGCTCCTTCAAAGTGAAACTATCCGCAGATACCTCAATTTATCTTCGGATTGTTATGGTATTGCTCAATACGCGTGTGACGGGTCTGATCTTGAAAGTGTAAAAATGTTTTTAAGTGATCAACGGTTTAAACAGTTAGAAGCAGAAGAAAAGGCTTTTCAATCTCGCTCTAATGAGCATGCTTTAATTTTTGAGTAGGATCTAACATTGATACGTGATAAGTGTGATCAAGACAGCGTTGATAGCATAATTAATCAGGGATACCCCGTGAATAGCGAGGCACTGGACGAGTTATTGTCCTGGACGTGTGACCCAAACTGGCCAATAGCCGCCAGTATTTACGGCTATTTTGTGCGGTTAGGTGAGAAGGAAGTTCAGCGGGTTCTGTCGCTTGCAGATCGGGCGGATGAAGGTTGGCGCTACTCTTTGATTACCAATTTAATCGCGCAGTACAGCGATGCAATCGTAGAAATGTGTACGGATCATTTACAGCGTTGGGCTAAGCAACCGGGCAGTGACGAATGTGACTTCGAGTCACTTAGGGTTTTAAGTGAGCGTAAGCTGCTTAGTGATACAGAAATTAAAGAAATTGCTCATAAAAATGTGCAAACTTATCAGTTATGGATTGAAGAGACGCTCCAGGTTTGTGACGTTTCCGGTGAATAACAGAAGCCGGAACAAACTATGGCTGTCATTTGAATTACATTTCTCCGGGATGAAAGATGGCGAGAGTGTTACAAAAAGATAAAGTGGTTGTTTTTACCGGTGCAGGCGTAAGCGCTGAAAGTGGTATTAGAACCTTCAGGGATTCAAACGGCCTTTGGAATGAATACCTTGTCGAGGACGTTGCAACACCAGCTGCTTGGCAGAGAAACCCTGAACTAGTCTTGGATTTTTATAATGATTGCAGACAACAAATGAGCAGCGCAAAACCGAATGCAGCTCATGATGCGATTGCTCGCCTGGAAGAAACGCACGAAGTCGTTGTTGTGACTCAAAATATTGATGACCTTCATGAAAGAGCGGGATCGTCTCAGGTTATTCATCTTCATGGCGAAATATCGAAAGCACGAAGCTCTCTCGATGAAACACTGATTTATGATATTGGAAGTCAGCCATTGAAGAAGGGGGATTTCTGCGAACTGAGAAGCCAGCTGAGGCCTCATATCGTTTGGTTTGGTGAAAATATTATAAATTATGACGAAGCCCGAAATCATGTCAGAAATGCGGCTCGTATTCTGGTCATCGGAACGTCGTTAAATGTATATCCTGCTGCGGGACTTCTGAAAAAAGCCAGTTTCCATGCTGAAAAAGCGATTGTTTCTTTAGAGGTGGATTCTGTTCCATTTGGCTATAAATTTATTCGTGGCAAAGCGACCAATATCGTCCCTCGAATCGTTGGTGATTGGATGAATGGCGGGCGGGCGTTTTAGTGTGTCTGGAGTTATCTGTTGTATCGATGGGTAGAGCCAAGTGTGTTGGTTAGATGTGCAACACAAGTCGGTGTTATTCAAGAAAGGTACTTATTTGTATTGTTTGTTTCGTCTGGTATGATGCTCATCGCTCGATTGATCCCAGTCGAAAAGTATTCAAATACAACGGATGTAAAAGCAAAGGATGCGATCAATGAAGTATTTACTTATTTTAGTGGCGTTACTTGGCGGTGGGTATCAAGTTTACCAAAATACGGCCACGCCACCAGCTCCTGTTGAAAAAGGCCTAGATCATTATTCTTTTTCGGCACTATTTGATTATGAAGTGCAGTTTCCTAAAAAGCCTAAAGTAAAATACGTAACCCGGTTTGTTCCTGGCAGCGGTGATGTCCGGTTTGAAGTTCGGGCCGTTAACTATAAGGGCACGGGTTATATGATATTTGCCGGTCAGGTTTCAAACGTATTTCCAGATGCAGATGAAGAAACATTGGAGTCCATGGTGGAAGCATTCCGATCAGAAGTTTCGGATGTAGGTGAAGTATATATGGTTTCTCAACGGGACGTTCAGGTATCGGGTTTTCCAGCGGTAGAGTTTGTATTTAAGAATGAAGAAGTCACTCTGACTTCGATCGTTGTGAAGAACGGCAAGACGGGTTATTCCATCAATACCTATGCTAAGAAAGGCAAAACTGACCTGACCAAAGAATTCCTCGAGTCTTTTAAATTGTTGGGTTAAACAAACGTTATCCGGCCTCGATGATTTCCTCGAGGCACGTTCTTAATGGACCAATCAAAACAGGCTTTGCTACAAAACCAGTCATACCTGCTTCTAGACATTGTTCCTGATCTTCTGAATATGCGTTTGCTGTAACAGCGATTATTGGTTTTTTGAAATCAATGTTTCGGAGGTTTCTACTGGCTTCAATGCCGTCCATGACGGGCATACAAACGTCCATAAAAATGATATCAATATCAGGATGTTGCTCAACATATTCAAACACCTTTAAGCCGTTATCGAATTCATCAATGTGGTGAACACCAAGCTCTTCTAACATGGCTTTTAATACTAATCGGTTGAGTTCGATGTCATCCACAATGATAACTTTTAAGTCACTGATATCATTGATGGGTTGATGGCTGGTCGGTTCCGGTGGGGTATCAAGGCAATCCGATAAGATGACTGGTAATTCAACAGTAACCTGAGTACCCATTTTGGGTTGGCTATCAAGGCTGATTGTGCCTTCCATTTTTTGTACGATTTTTTGCGTTATGGTCAACCCGAGGCCTGTGCCTTCCCGATGAATTCGGTGACAATCTCCCACTTGACTGAATTCAACAAATAAATCTTCCTGATCCTCCTTGCTGATCCCCAATCCAGTATCAGTTACCTTGATAGTGAGTGATTTACGTTCTGACTTTTTGGTGTCTTTTAAACTTGCTTGAAGAATGACATGGCCTCGTTCGGTGAACTTGAGCGAATTCGACAGCAAATTCAGGATAATCTGAGACATTCTGTGCTCGTCAGCAATGATGAATGTGTCTTCCTGCGGGATGTCCAGCTTCAGCTCCACACCTGGCTTTACCTTGGAAGCCATTAAACGATGGATGTTGTTGAGCTGATTATTGAGGCTGTATGCTTTTGGCGCGAGCTGTATACCTTGTGAATCAAACTTACTCAGATCAAGGATGTCATTGATTAAGGTGAGCAGTAATGAGCCAGCCGAGGTGATGTCGTTGACTCTGGCTCGGGACTTTTCAGGAAGAGGGTCAAGTGAAAGCAATTCCGCACTGGCTAAAACTCCGTTCAACGGGGTCCGTAGTTCATGACTCATGGTGGCCAAAAACATGGCTTTGCTTTTTGCAGATGACTCAGCCTTATCTTTTGCTTGCGCCAACTCTGCCATGATTGTTTGTCTCAGATTAATTTCGGTTGATAAATCGTGTTCGCGCCCATCACGCAGTTTGGTTAATGCGTAAATACAAGCCGTGATGACCGTTATTGTGAAGGTCATGGTAATAAACTTAACAGACTCCCAAAACTCTGGGTTGGTGATTGGCGGTGGTAATAGGTTATGTTCGAGTGCGGTAAAATTAATCCCGTAACCAATAAATGAAGCTACTGTTGTAAAAACTACATCTTTTCGGTTGAGCAGAAGTGCCGCATAGGCGGAGGGTAACAGCCAAAGAATTGATACGGGGCCGGATACCGATTGATTATTGAAATCAATGTAAAAAGTAACAAGCCAAATCAGCAAAATAGATGAGCGAGCTGCGAGTGTGATTTTCTTTGTCAGGTGCATTACAACCAACGCAATTGGTTGTGCTGCTACAAGCATAAGGGTGACAATTCTTCTTGCTGGAAGGGCGTCTTCTAAAAAGATCACGACTGTCAGAGCTATGATGCCGGTGACTCCAAACAACCCCACTATGAATATAAGTGTCCGGGCTTGAAATCTGGACGTGACATTGTTCAGCAGTTCTTGCGGAATGAACTTATCAAGGATATGAGAGCCGGGTGTTGTCAGTAAATGATAAGACGTATTGTTCATTTTTTACCGCTATCAGTAGTGGCCGGATCAGAAAGCTATTTTTAAACAGTTTAGTCAGTAAACATTGGCTGCGTACAATTACTTGAAAACAGTACCTATAAAATATGAAGACAAGTCAGAATATTGTTTTTTTGTTTGAGTAAGCGCTTTCTAATTTGAGGTAGGGCTTTATAATCTTCCGATTAAATCACAAGTGTGAGCAAACACCGGGAGAAGTAATAATGCAGTTGGAAGACATACAGAAGTTAAGTTGCGAAGACAGATACAATTACTTCTTGAGTGTGGTCGGTGAAGAACGAGAAATTTGGATATTGGTCAATGAAGAGAAACAGTTCTTAAAAATTTTCTCAGAAGATGAAGGGTTTGAATATTTACCTGTATGGCCGAGTCTCGAGTTTGCGCAAGTGTATTGTGAAAGTGTAACGGAAACCTTAAAACCGAAAAACATTGGGCTACCTGAGTTTTTTAAAAAATGGGTGCCGGGGCTTCAAGGAGACGGTTTAGAGGTAGGTGTTTTTCCCGGCTCGGATGCGACAGTCTGGATAATGGCCCCATCAGAAATTAAGGACGACATTCAGGACGAATTGTCTTCCGGTTGGTGATTGCTTAACGCTGTTCCCTGGCCATTCCAAACTGGTTAATTGGAATGGTCGAACGGTTGCTCGAGTTTTTCTGAGTCAGGAGGGGGCTTGTATTGACTGTCGATGCTTATATATGGGTTTCTACTACAATTTAAGTTATCGGTGGCTGGAGTTTTAATCGATGTACTTTCGAGCAGTATTAATTATAGGGGTGATGCTTTGTTGTTTTCATTCTGTAAATGCGGACACTGACTCTTTAAGTAAGTCCATACCTATCGTTACTGAAACATTCCCTCCGTTTGAATATGAACTTAATGGAGAAGTTGTCGGAAGTGATACCCGGGTAGTTCGTCAGGTGCTAAAACGCATGGGTTATCAGGCAGACATCAAGCTGATCCCTTGGGTCCGAGCGCAAAAATACACTCAGTTGGGGCGGGTAGCGGCCATATACAGTCTCACAAAAAGCCCTGAACGAGAGCAGTATCTTTACTTTTCAGATCCCATATCTTACGTGCAGGATATGTTTTTCAAACGAGCAGACAGGGATATTCAGTGGCAGGTAATGGCGGATCTTTCACCTTATACAATCGGGGTAAGTAAGGGCTATTCGTACCCTCAGGTATTCATGGCTGCACTGAAAAGAAATCAGTTTAAAAAAGTAACTTACCTGACTGGAGAAACACTGGAGTTACGTCATCTAAGACGGTTGAAAGCGGGCTTTATAGATCTTTCAATATGTGAAATTTCAGTATGCCAATATCTGATTCAACAGCATGCACCTGAGTTCGATATGATTGATGTGATCAACCAGCCTGTAGGTGAACGGCGAAGTTATCACATTGCGTTTTCAAAAAACTGGCCGAACAGTGAGGCTCTTCTTGCTGCTTTCAATTCAGAACTTAAAACCTATCTTAAAGAACGAAACCCGTAACTGGCTGTAATTAAACGTAATACCTTTTTTGGGGCATTAGGCCAGAATTGAATGGTGTAAATTTGTTTATATCAATTTCAATTAAAGGGAAGATTTTATGAATATGAAGGCCAACCTAGCAGCTAATAACGGATTCTCCATTGTTGGCTGGTCGGAGTGGAAACCCGTTACATCAGAGGTTAAAGCAGTTTTTGACAGGGCGACTATTGGTTTGGCGGGTGTTCAATATCTACCGTTGGAGTTTGCCACTCAAATTGTCGATGGTCTTCACTATCGCTTTATCTGTGAAGCTTCACTGGTCATACCGAAACCTCAGCCCTTTGTTGTGATGATCGAGCTATATGAGCCATTGGGTGATGGGCAACCTGTGGTGACAGGAATTGAACGAATGGGGTAAATTGGAATCGTTCGATTTTTGGGTAAGGCCATTGTGTGAGGACTCTATAAAGTTAGCGGCCTCACACAACTTCCATTGGAGCAACCCAAAGAGACGCGTCTCAAACACTGCATCTCGATTCAGGCAATTTATTATGAGGCTTACGCCGAAACTCTTGGTTTGTGGCCGTCGCGTAAGCGATCAATGCTTTCGCCGGTTAAAGTGTTACCCGCGATTGAAAAAGCGCGTCCAAAGTCTTTAACATAGCGACCTCCCAATGGCGTCAGTTTGAATAAGTTAAAGTCACTCAGTTCTGCCAGGTTATGAATTCGGTCTCCGTGTTTTTTGAATAATTGATGAATGCCCGTTTTGTATTCTTCCGAATCGATCTGTAAATGCTGGGCAGATACCTGGTAGTTTACCCGTATTCTTGCAAATATTGTGGCTGCCTGTGATTCGTCTTCTACGATTAAAACCGCAGCTTTTGAGTTCTGCTTTAAATTTCTGCCATGTACCGCGATGTCGCTGAGTAAGACATAGATACATTCAGTACCCAAAGCAAATGGGGCATAGGAGGCGTAAGGGTGGCCATCCTCATCCAGACTTGAAAGGTGTAAAGTTCGGCGACTGTCCAAGAATGTTAAAATCTCGTCGCTCAATCTTTGTTCGAGGCCTTTGTTTTTCATGTGTCGTATCCTGTAAATATGGCTGATTATTGAGGTTGAGAGTATTCAGCCTGTAATTCTTTAAAGCGTTTAACCTGATGTTCTATGAGTTCGCCTTTCGAGGTTCGGCCTACAAAAATTTTGAAAATGCAGGTGTCGTCCTGATCGTTAAATACCAGCGCATAACTTTGTTTTCCGCGATGTTGTTTGTCTTGAAAGCGAATATTCTTAACTTTGGAAAGGTTTAAATGGCCTTCAAAACCCTTCTTTCCCTTGAGGTTGTAAAAGCCTTCTGCGAGCGACCCTTTTGGGAAGTCTCCCTTAAACTCGAATACACAGCCGCCATGAAGAATGATGGTGGTGGTATTACCCCAGTCTGCGATTTCCTGAAGAAGAGAAAGTGATTGTTCGCCAGGTATAGTCATGTGAGTCCCGTGTACGTGTTGAGGCTTCTGAATGCAGAAGCCGGTAGTGAACATAAGCTGATAGTGAGTATCAGAAACTGTATTTCGCTGAAATACGAGCCGCACGTCCGGGCTCTGAAACTTCAGACCAGGCTTGGCGGTAGTTTTGATCAAAGGCATTTGCTAATACGAAGTCTACTTTAATACCGTCAAGTTTGGCAGCAGAGGGTTCCCATGTGGCGTAAATATCCGTCAAAGTGTAACCGTCGTAAGACTGTGGTGATCCTTCTTCAAATTCAATGCGGTTTTGCTTTTCCACATCCATAATACGAAGACCCAATTTGGTATCAATGTTCCAGAAACCGTAGCTAATGTCCGCAACCCATTTATCCGCCGGGATGTTATCAAGGTGATCTTCCGTTGTATTGGCGCCCAGTGTGGTTTCATGAGTGCCTCGTGTTTGGCCATAACTCAGAGATGCCGAAAAGGGCCCGTTTTGGTAATCAGCCATAATTTCGTAACCCCAGAGTTCTGCGTCTGTGGCATTAATATGCGTGGATGTACCTGTTACGCATTTACAAGCGGGAGGAGGGCCAAAATCTGGATTTGTTTGAACATCAAGGTAGATGAAATCTTCCACATCGTTTTGGAATGCCGTTGCCTGTAGTGCCAGTGAATCCTTTCCTAAAAGGTTGTTGAATGCTAAGTCCAGGGTGAGTTCAATGTTCTGGGCTTTTTCAGGCTTCAGGTCTGGGTTGGGAATAAATGTGTTGTCCCAACCTGGATTGCCATAGTTAAAGTGTGTTCCCTCAATATACAGTTCGTAAGAGGATGGTGCTCTGAAGGCTTCGTCGTAACGTAAAGTCCAGCTCATCCAGTCGGTGGTTTTCCAGCGCACAGCCGCCGAAGGGGAGAGGGCGGTTTCATCTTCGCTGGTACCCGTGTCTTTTGATTTTGTATCAAAGCTGTCGAAACGCACGCCCGCTTCGACTTGCCATTGAGTATTGATATCGTGGGTAATTTTAGTGAAAGAACCCCATACTTTGGTTTCTGCTTTGGTTGGTGGTTCTGGTCGGTTCCCGGTTGCAGAGTTCGAGTCCACCGCGCGCGAAACTTCGATCGTATCCTGATAACCATCTAAACCGAGCAAAACCTTTGTGTTGCCAAAGTTGAACTGATTAAAAAGGTTCATTCCCAGCGTTTTTACATCACTTTTATCCGTGCCATCAAAGGTGTTTATTTCTTTGTTGTTGGTATTATTTACATACAGTTTAGCGTTCAGGTTCAGAAGGTCTGATGAACCTTGATGTGTGTAGTCGATGGCAACATTGGTGTCTTTTACTAATCGGTCAATAAGCGCATCCGACGAATTTTCCTGATTGTCCGATGAGCCGACTGTAGGCGGGTGGCCGTTCAGGTCTGAGTGTCGGTATTGAACCGCTAATCGCTGATGCTTATCCAGATTCCAACCCAATTTGGTTAACAAGGTTTTATTAATTGCTTCCGTTCCGTACAAGGTGTCGCCATTACCTTGATCCATGCCGTCACTGTTCTTATAGGTTCCGGCAACTAGGGCATCAAAATCCTTGTACTTGGTTGCGTATGACCCGGTTGTTGTCCAGGCATCGCCATTGTCTTGATAACCTTGCTTAATAAACCCGCCTGAGTTATTTCCCTCCTGAATGATATCGTTTGCTTCAATCGTATTTTGAACAACAACCCCGCCGATGGCCCCAGAACCCCAAAGACTGCTGGAAGGTCCTTTCATGATTTCAAAGGATTGGAGCAGCTCAGGATCAAGGAAGAAGGAAGGGCGGTGAGAGAAGTTGGTGTTACTTCTGGCACCATCTATCACTTGCAAGACTTTATCACCTTCCAGGCCTCGGATATTAATTTTATGGTTGCCGGGGACAGCTCCTCCGGCAACAGAGATATTTGCCTGATAGGATGCGACCTCTGCCACGGAATTTGCCTGAGTTTCTTCAAGTTTTTCTTTATTTACGATTGCCACAGAGCGGTTCACTTCGTCTGAGTCCTGCTCAACTCTTGTCGCTTTAACCATTACCTTTTTGAACTCGGTAACACCCTTAACGTTTTGATTCTTCTCGTGTACGGGATTTTGGTTGGCTACAGCTGTTTGGGTAATCAATAAAGAACTGAGACTACCAACTGCCAGCGCGGTTAATGCTTTAGACATAATTTATTCCAACTGAATGGGTTACTTTAAAAGAGTTGCGAATGATAATGTTTATCATTAGCATTCGCAATTATAAATTTGAAATCACAAATTGGGGTTGGTTTTGAAGCGGTTTAAAGGGGTTATTCTTCGTGTGGCTTGCTTCGCCTGCGCATTAATTGTGCATGGTTGGGCGTACTCGAAGTACCAAGTAATTGAACAAGACGATGCCATTTCAGCAAGTCAGGGCAGCCAAACTCTGTCTGTTTCCTTTTCGTTTGTTGCGAACGAACAGTCCAGAATGACAGAAAAAGCCAGACCGACAGAAAAATTGATGCCGGCGAAAAAAGAAATGGAACAAGCCGCCGTGCAGCATGAAAAGGCTTCGGCTTTGAACAAGGAAGTTCTCAAATCTGTTGAGCCTGATTCATTGCCTGGGCTTGATGTGGTAAAGACCTCGAACGTCAAAGAGCCTAACCGACTCGAAGCTCAGCAACCTTTAAAGATTGCTAAAAAGGTTGTTAAAAGTGATTCGACTGAAAAAATGATTAGGCATGAAGAGCCGCCTGAGGAAGTACTTCATCAGTCTTCGGAGGACGAGGATGCTGTTATTGACCCTCAAGCCGAGAACGTCAGTTTGGCAAAATCGGCCATACAGCATGAAAAGGGCGAGGGTGTTCACGATGAAATTGTCTCTGATCCACGTTTTAAAGCACCGCCACAGCCACCCAATTACCCCCGGTTGGCGCGTAAACGAGGACAAGAGGGTGTTGTCTGGTTGGATGTTTGGCTTGACCGCAATGGAAAGCAAACACGTTTGGAGGTATTCGACAGTTCCGGCGTGGACAGCCTTGACCATGCAGCGGTTAAGGCGGTTAGCCAGTGGGACTTTTTACCCAGACGATCGGGTTCATACACCATTGCTTCTCGGGTACGAATACCTGTCGAATTTTCATTGAATTAAGTTTTAAATCATCTGGTAACTCAATATGTTTGATTTCAGTTTTGTGCAACAGCATTTAGGCCCTTTGTCTGTCCCGTTGATGCTCTTATCAATGGTCGTTTGTGTGATTGTTTTCGAGAAGTTAGTCGTTCTTAGTTGGTTTTCTCTTCGCAGAGCCCGGCTCAATCAAGACGCCTTATTTTGGCCGAATAAAAAAATGGCTGGACTGAAAGTCCGAGGTTTGAATTTGCTGATGTTGCACCAATCCGAGAATAAAGCGGTTAGAGAAGAGATAGCTGAAATTTGGTTGCAACAACGTCGTCGCTCTTTGAATTCTGGCATTCGTTTCTTACAGGTGATCGCAATTCTGGCTCCGCTATTGGGGCTGCTCGGAACGGTGTTGGGGCTCATTCAGGTGTTTGATGATTTAGCCATAGTTACAGGCGCAATTGAGCCATCGATGCTGGCAGAAGGTTTGGGGCTGGCCATGCATACCACTGCAGCCGGACTATTGATTGCGTTGCCTGCGCTTGCTGGTGCTTATGGCTATTTGATGTGGACAGATAATCTTATTGCCGATACCGAATATGTGATGAATAAGTTTAACTTCATGCTTCAAGGTATTGATATTAATGTAAATGATTGTTCTTGTGATTTAAAAAAGGGAACTTCTGATGGTGCAGGTGGTGCCAATTTAAATACAGGCAATGAAGGCTTACAAGGTTCAATAGCATGATCAAAAGCACCTTGAATACCGGGCAAGAACCTCCAGCGTTGGAGCTTACCCCCCTCATTGATATTGTCTTTATTATCATTGTTTTCCTGTTGATTACGGCCAATGCGCCTTTGTTGAAATTGCCGGTGAACATACCAGAGGCCGTTGAGCAAAGTGCAGTGTCTTTGGCAGAACCAGACTCTTTGGTAATTACCATTCAGCAGCAATCACCGATCTGGGCAATAGACGAGGTTACCTATACATCCTGGCGTTCTTTTGAAACGAGTTTATTAAGCAAGATATCGTCCGGGCAGCGCATTTCTATTGCCACCGATAAACAAGCGGATGCAGAAAATTTAGTCAAAGTGATGTCCTTGTTGAACGCTCAAGCTATGGAAAACGTTCAGATTGTGATGAGCCAGTCTGAATAAAGTTAATTGAAGCTAAACCTGTTAATGAAAACGACTTGTGAGAATGTTATGAAGTTTATTGCTTTCCAAAAACCTTATTGGATTTTGTTGGTGTTAATTACAAGCTTAATGTCGATGGTAGCTAATGCCATTGAACCGCCAAGAATTGTGAGTACGGACGCAGGGGCCACTGAAATACTGTTAGCGTTAGGTCAAGGGGCTAACCTGGTGGGTGTCGATGTGACCAGCAAGGTGCCTAAGCCTTTCACTCCTGAAGTGGTTGGTTATCACCGAAACTTATCTGCTGAAGGGTTGATGAGTTTAAGACCCTCGAATGTATTTGGTAGTGAACACATTGGCCCGAAAGAGGCGATCACTGCGTTGAAGCGGGCCAATACTTCGTTTTTGTTATTGCCTTCCGCTAAGACACCGGCAGGTTTGATTGAGAATATTGAAGGCATTGCCAGCGCCCTGGCTTTATCGCCAAATACTTTAGTGAACCAGGTTAATCAGCGAAGCGAGTTGTTAAATAAAACGTTAACTGAAATTACTCAACATCAGAACCAGTCAAAAATTGTTTTTTTACTTTATCTTCAAGGACGTGGAATGCAACAAGCCGGTGAGGGAACAACCGGAGACGCCTTGATTAAGTTGCTCAATGGCAAGAACCTTGCGGAGTTTAAGAACTACAGAGCGGTTGCGCCTGAAGCGCTTTTGTCCATGCAACCTGACGTTATTCTGGTTGCCAGTGAGAGTGACTACGCGCCGAATGACTTGCTCAAACAACATCCGGTTTTGTCTCATACTCCGGCCGGAAAGCAGTCAAAAATCCTATATGTCGATGCAAGATCCTTGGTTTCAGGTATTTCCTTATCTGCGATGGATGAAGCGGTTCGTCTAACCGGTGAGTTGAGTAAATAGTGGTGGTTGTAAAACGCTGGGCCACAGAAGTTTTAACCCCACCGTTGGTGATAGGTCTTGTGCTTTTGGTTGCATTGTCAATCACAACCGGGCCAATGGACTTACCTGTTTTTCCCAGTTTGGTGGCCGTATGGGATGGTGTTTGGGGGAGCGGCTTGAGTTCTTTACAAGAGTATGAGTACGCAGTCGTTTGGGATTTAAGATTACCAAGAACGTTATTGGCGTTGATGGTGGGTGCTATATTAGCGCAATGCGGTGCAGTAATGCAGGGCATGTTCAGAAACCCTTTGGCTGACCCAGGCATTATCGGAGTTTCTTCCGGAGCCGCTTTAGGTGCCGCCATCGCAATTGTGCTGTTGCCCGTGGCCGTTCAAGGCGTGGCGACTCCTTTGGCTGCTTTTGTTGGTGGTTTGTTGACGACGCTGTTCGTTTATAGTTTGGCCCGCTCCGGTTCAGGCACGTCTGTTGTGGTTTTGTTATTGGCCGGCGTAGCTATAACGGCTTTTTCTACAGCAATGATCGGTTTACTTACTTATTTGGCGAGTGATACAGCATTGCGGGATCTAAGCCTCTGGCAAATGGGGTCTTTTGCCGCTGCATCTGCAACGGACTTGATTTTGGTTTTGATTACGGTGGTTGTGATCGGAACTTTTTTTCAGCGAAAGGCCAATGCGCTTAATGCATTACTGTTAGGCGAGTCTGAAGCTCGGCACCTTGGTATTGACGTTGAAACGTTTAAACGGCAAGCCATAGTACTAACGGCTGTAGGTGTGGGGATAGCGGTTTCTGTGTCGGGCATCATCGGTTTCGTGGGATTGGTTGTACCACATTTGGTGCGAATGTTAGTCGGGCCTGATCACCGGGTTTTATTGCCGCTATCCGGTTTAATAGGTGGTGGGTTGCTGTTGTTGGCCGATATGGGGGCTCGTACCTGGATGGCGCCATCTGAAATGCCTGTTGGCTTGGTTACAGCCGGGCTGGGTGCGCCATTTTTTATGGTTCTTCTGTTTCAGCGTCGTAAGAGCCTGATTTAACGGTCACCTATTTGTAATCAAGTGAACGCCATTAAGTGAATAAACTATGTTAAGCATTAAGAATCTTTGTTACTCCGTGTCTGGTAAGCAGTTGCTGGACATTCATTCTTTGGACTGTGCCGAGGGTGAGTTTGTCTCGTTATTAGGAGCAAACGGTGCGGGTAAGTCCACCATGTTTAAGGCAATCGGTGGGGAAGTGTTGTTTAAAGGCGAAATATCTTTACATCGAAAGCCAATGAAACAATGGAAAAACCTCTCGTTAGCCAAGCATTTAGGCGTGTTACCGCAAGTCAGTCAGTTGGAATTTCCATTTTCTGTTGAAGAAGTGGTATCGCTTGGCCTCATTCCCTTAAAGGCCAGTAAAGCTGAAGGGCGTCAGTTGGTGCTGGAGGCGATGAAAGCGACTGATACCGTGCATTTTCAAAAAAGGCCGTACTCAGGATTGTCAGGAGGCGAGCGGCAACGTGTACACTTAGCGCGTGTGTTGGTGCAGCTGTCGCAGGCTGAACTGTCTCCACTGTTACTTCTGGATGAACCAACCTCGGCCCAAGACCTGGGTCAACAGCATCAAATGTTATCTTTGGCTCAATCTTTATCTCATGATCGTAATTGGGGCGTCATAGCCATTTTACATGACCTGAATCACGCATTGCGTTACAGCGATACATGTTGGTTACTGGATGAGGGCCAAGTAATTGATTCAGGGCCACCGGATATGGTTTTGAATGCACCTCAAGTGAACCGTGTCTGGGGGTACGTACCTCAGGTGGTGGTTTCAGATGATGGTAAACGCATGTTGTTGTAAATATTTTCAGGTTTTCTTGTTAACGTTCAGTATTGGACTTTTGACTCAGTTATTCACTCAGCTTTTCAATAAGATGTGCTTTACTCAAAAAAAGAGATTCATTAGAGAGTGGATATTATGGCTGAGCCTGTTTTCATAAAGCGCAAAGTATTGTTTGGCGACTGCGACCCGGAAGGCATCGTTTACACACCCAGGTTTTCGCATTTTGCATTGGAGGCAACCCACGAAGCGTTAGGCCAGTGGCTTGGCGGAGCCTGTATTAAACGGTTGAAAGATTTGGGTGTATTACCGCCCGTGCGAGCCTTTTCGCAAGAGTTTCTTCATCCTGTCACTTGGGATGATGAACTCTATTTGAAAGTGAGTGTGGGGGTTGTGGGTGTCCATTCTTTCTGTTTGAAAGTGGAGGGAAATATACTGCCTCAGACAGAAGCATTCTCGGCGGACATTACTTACGTTTGTGTTTCAGAGGAAACTAAGCGGCCTACCAATGTGCCGGATGAACTAAGAAAAGCTCTGAGCTGATGGGTTGGTAGGTGCTTTAAAATGGCAAGCTGCTGTTTATAATTAATTGCTGATAAATATGTACCGCTTCTATATAACTTTCAACGGAGATTCGTTCGTTGATGCCATGAAACCCATCTTTGGTTTCTGGGGTAATGGTATAAGGAGAAAAACGGTAGCTTTGTTCGGTTAAGTTCTGATAATGCCTTGCGTCGGTCGCTGCAATGACCAGCATGGGTGCAATCGTAATGGGTTCTTCATTGATCACCTCTAAAATACTCTGACGAATTATCTGGAAGCCAGAAGCTTGGGTCGAACTGATCTTTGAGGGTTCACTGGGTGTGCCATAAACTTGGATAGTGACCTCGGGATCGTTTATTTTTCTTCGGGTTTCATTTATTACGAAATCAATCGAGTCGCTGGGTAAAATCCGAAAATTAATGACTGCACTGGCTTCCGTCGCAAGCACGTTATCTTTAGTGCTTCCCTTTAATATGGTGGGGGCGGTGGTGGTTCTTAATGTGGCCAACAGTTCAGGCACCTGAGGCACCAGACTTGAAGCCACTGGTTGGAATAACCATGGATTGGCCATGACCATTCTTTGTAACATAGGGGCGTCATCACCCAGGTGGCGAATGAATTCGGCGCTGTATTTAAGATTGATCTTAAAGGGTTCGCTCTGAACTTTGTCCACTGCGCGGGCAATGCGGCCGGATGCCGTTAGCATCGGAGGCTTGGATGAATGACCTCCCTGGCTGTCGACGCTCAATTTCAGACTTAGGTAGCCTTTCTCGCCTGGCCCGATTAAAGCGACGCGGTGAGGTATGTTCGGAACCAGATTTTTAGTGATCATCATTCCTTCATCCACTAAAAACTCAAAACGAATGTTCTGTTTGCGAAAGTGGTTTGCAATCGCCATCGCGCCGAGTTTTCCACCGCTTTCTTCATCGTGGCCAAAGGCAAAATACAGGGTTCTTTCAGGCTGAAATTTTTGTGCCAGTAGCTGATTAATGGCTTCTAATTGTCCGAGTACACCGACTTTGTTATCTAATGAGCCTCTGCCCCAAATGTATCCTTTTGCGATGGTGCCACTGAACGGAGGGTAAACCCATTTTTGGGTGTTATTAGCTTGTGCGGGGACTACATCGGTATGTGCTAAAAATAATACGGGGTTCAGTTTTGAATTTGAGCCTGCCCATTTCAACAGGATGGAATGCTGGTTAAATGTTTTAACTTCCAGGTGTTGAAAGACGGTTGAAAATTCAGATTTTAAGAATTGGTTGAAAGCAGTGAATTCAGATGAATATGGGTGCTCCGAGCTCGTGTCTGATAGGGTTTTGAATTGGATGGATTGGGACAGTCTTTGGGTGATTGACTGTTTTTCGTTATTTGAGAACGAACTGACAATTTCTTTTGATTGTTTTTGAATGGGAGCAGGTTGAAAAGATGAATTAAACCGAAGGGTATTAATTAAAACCACCAAAGTTATTAATAAGATAAGAGTGAAAAAGCACTTAAGAAACAGAAAAAATGTACCTTTTATTGATATAGATCGCATAACCGGTTTGCTCAAATCCAAGAGGTTTCAGATTATTAGTGTTGTTAATGAGTCTAAGACGAGATTCTTCTGAAGGCGAATTTTTATTTTAAATCAAAGGATTATCATCACTCTTTGGGCAGAATTCTTAGTTTAGATGGATAACTAAAAAAAGATATTCGTCGATTAGGTGCGACAATTAGTCGCATTTTCACTCTTATTTTTTCTCTCTAGAATGCCGCCAAAAATATAAGCTTTGTTTTATTTCTTGCATCTGACAAGTTATGGATGAAGCGATAACAAGACTATTTGGTAATCAGGGCATACATATGGAAATCCGATTCTCAAAGTTATCGCCGCTGGCGTTAGCTGTTTCTCCCATTGTAGTGGGTTCTTTCGTTTCTTCATTGTTTCTTTCATCCCATGTATCGGCATCCGGTGCTTTGGCTTCAGAAACGAATACGATTGTTCTTGGCGAAATTGTTGTGACCGGTACTCGTGAAGAACAAACCAAATCTGAAATTACGGATTCGGTTACTACCTATGATTCAGTGGATATTGATTATATTGCTCCATCGCACCCATCTGAATTAGTGAATCGCAGTGCTGGTGTTCATATCAATAACCTCAGTGGTGAAGGGCACATGACTTCCATACGCCAGCCGATTACTACCAGTGGCGTGTATTTGTTTCTGGAAGACGGCATTCCTACACGTCCTACGGGTTTCTTTAATCACAACGGCTTATACGAAGTGAATATGCCTCAAAGTAATCGTGTTGAGGTAACCAAAGGGCCGGGTTCGGCGTTATACGGCAGTGATGCCATTGGTGGCATCATCAACTCGATAACTAAGCCAAGTCCGGAGCAACCAGAAGCCTCAGCACAGGTTGAAGCAGGATCTTACGGTTGGAAGCGTATGCTAGCGACGGTTGGAGACAAAGTCAGTGAAGACTCGGGCTTTCGTGCTGATGTGAACGTTACTGATAACTCAGGCTACCGGCAGGAAGCTGACTATTCCCGGCTTTCAACCACATTACGTTTCGACAGCCAGTTAAATAACCTTTGGAACAGTAAAACCATTCTGAGCTATACCGAAGTGGATCAGAGTGGCGTTTCCAGTCTTGAATCGCATGATTACCGTCACAACCCGAAGAAGAACCGTTATCACGGGGACATCGGTTATCGTGATGTGAATGCGCTCCGTTTATCTAATGAATTTACTTTTCAGCCGAATGAAGACCGCTTAATTTCCTTTATCCCGTATTTCCGTGACAACGATACGGAAATGATGCCGAGCTGGATGATTACTTATGATCCGAACATTCGTAAGACGGAGTTTCAATCCTATGGCTTGATGTCCAAGTTGCGTCAGAACGTGTGGTCAGGAAAAGGAAAGTTCATCGTTGGAATGGATGTGGACTACACACCTTCGAAATACGAAGAGAAAGACATTACATTGACACAAGAAGGGGATATTTATACCGACTACAGTGAGACGGGTGTGCTGCACTATGATTACGATGCGGATCAGTTATCGGTTTCCCCTTATTTCCATACTGAGTGGCAAGTGTTGCCTAAAGTTCGTTTGGATGCAGGCCTACGTTATGACTATTTTGAAGTGGATTATGAGGATCATTTATCGAATCAAGCCGTTGATAATCGTCATTTAAGACCGGACTCTCAATCCATCGAGTTTGATGAGTTCAGCCCTAAAGCCGGCATTTTGTTTAACTTCCATCCGAAACATGCGGCCTATTTTAATTATCGTCATGCCTTCAGGGCGCCATCTGTGGGTCAATTGTTTCGCCCCGGATCATCTCAGGAGTCGACGGAACTTGAACCAGTCAAAAGTGACAGCTTTGAGTTAGGACTTAGGGGCCAGCTGGTTGGTTCACATCAATATGAATTGGCGATTTACACCATGACGGTGAAAGATGACATCGTCTCTTACATTGATGAAAGTGATCGTAAGACCACCAACGCAGGTGAAACTTCGCATAAAGGCGTTGAATTATCTTTACGGGGTGACGTGACGGATGAGGTGACTTATGCGCTGGCGTTTACATACACAAAACAAGAGTATAAGGACTTTGAATACATCTACCGTTGTAGGCCTCCTGTATGCAGTAGTTTCGTTCAGGAAACCCGAAACTTTGAAGGGTTTGACCTTCCTAGAGCACCTAAAACCATCGGTAATGTGACACTGAATTATTATCCTGAATTTTTACCAAAAGCTTCGTTCGAGGCTGAGTGGGAGCATCTTGGCAGTTATTACACAGACGAAACCAATACCTCAGAATACGATGGTCATAACTTGTTTAATTTGAGAGCCAATTACGACTATTCGGACGACGTATCCTTCTTTGCCAGAGTGATGAATGTGACTGATCGTCGTTATTCAACGTATACCTCGAATCAGGTGGGTGTTTCTGAAATCAGTTATCGCCCAGGCAACCCGATGACGGGTGTCTTTGGCATCAAAGTAAATGTGCTCTAGGTGTGATTTATGAAACAGTCTAAAAACCTTCGTAAGAGCCAGCTTAAGCTCCATAACCAGCTGCTTTGGTGGAGTGCAGCCTTTGTTGCAATTTGGGTGATTTCCGGGATTTGCCATCCTTTAATGTCCTGGTTTGGACCAAAGCAGGTGGCGTTTAAGCCGCCTGTATTTGAGAGCGAAAGCCTGAGTTCTCAGTCATTGGAAGCTATCTCAAATATCATTGTTAAAACAGAAAATTCGCAATGGATGCATGGTAAGGAATTAAGGGTTGCTAAGGTGGTACCGTCGGCCAATGCCCCTTTGCTTCAATTAACTATCACGGGTGAAAATGCTCCAGAGACGAACCCGATTCGTCAGTATTTCGATTTGGACACTCAGCAGAGAGTGGATTTGCAAGATGAAGCCCAGGCGCGTTGGTTGGCAAGTCATTACACAGGGCGATCTCAAGGTGACATTGTCAACATAGAGAAGAAGACGGAGTTTGATGAAGGTTACCCATGGGTAAATCGGTTATTACCTGTGTATGTGGTTACGTTTCAGGGTGATGACAAGTTAACAGCTTATGTCCATACCGAAACTATGGCGTTAGCGAGTTTGACCAATGAAACCAAATCATTCATTCAATGGGTATTTCAGGTCTTACACACGTTCAATATCTTTGATGCTCAAGACAATCTGAGAGTTGCGGGTGTTTTTCTGGCGATGTTGTGTCTGACGGGTATGTCAATCAGTGGCTTGTTTCTTATTATGCTGATTAAATCACGCAAAATTAAGCAGGGTGAACGACGTTGGCATAGGCGTTTGTCTTATGTGGTGGTCGTGCCGCTGTTTGCCTGGTCGGTCACAGGTGCATACCACTTGGTTCAAATGGCTTATGTTGAATCGGCAGCAGGAATGCGTCTGGCAAAGCCCCTTGAAGTTGATTCAGCTTTGTTAGATCAAGTTCCAGACTCGCAAGGTTTTAATGACTCACTGTCTGGATTACCGATTAATGCCATTTCGTTGGTGCAGTTAGATTCAGAAACTCTGAAATATCGAGTGTCCGTTGCGAATCAGCTTCCTGAGCAAGGAATGAATGATCAGCAAAAGCTTGAGAAGAAATACCAGGGGCGTTCCACTGAGTATACTTCATTATATTTTGATGTGGGTTCGCAAATGAAAGTTGGTGATAGAGGCGAAGATCGGAGACGAGCGGTGGAGCTTGCTCTTCAATTTTCGGGTGAAACATCTGACTCAGTCATTTCAGTCGACCGGGTAACGCATTTTGGACCGGACTATGATTTCAGAAATAAACGTCTGCCGGTATGGAAAATCGCGTTAGGTAATGAAGATAAATCGGTGTTATTTATCGATCCAACGACCGGCATTTTGGTTGATCAGACACACTGGTTAGATCGACCGGAGCGGTGGGCTTTTTCGACACTTCATAAGTGGAATTTCTTAATTCCGGTGATGGGGCGATTCAACCGGGATGTGTTGGTTGTAACCGTGTCTGTCATGACTCTGTGTTTAACCTTCATGGGCGTTTTAATGGCATTGAAACGCAGAAGCCGACTTCGGGAAAAAGAAACCAGCAAAGGGCTTGCAGTCAGTTAGCATTTAGATAGGACTGCTCGATTTTACGGATCGAGCCGTCCGACAATCGCTCGTAGATCGCTTCAAGGTCAGCATGGTTATCATTTGCTCATGCGTTGTAACTTCATCCAGAGAAAGGTTGGGTTTGAAACCATCGAACGCCTGACCGAAGCTGACGCCGCTTGGAATGAGCCCTTTAGTTGGATGAACAAAATGTAAGCATGAGAGACATGGAAGTGCATTAATATCCACTCTGGTGGTCTTAGTAATTTAGATACTCTTAATTATAGGTAATAAATATAGGTGATTTTTCGAAAGATGGCATTTCGTCAATGGCGTGGATGAAACAGGCCGTCGGTGATGTTACCGGCAAGCTGTTTGTTTTTTGAGCATCTTTGCTTGTTTATAAGACACGCAAGCATTTTGAAATTCCCGAAACATCAAGATAGAAAAAGGATTTTCTAGAAACTGCCATTCGGGGTGCCATTGTACAGCCAAAGCAAAAGGGTGGCTGATGACACTGATTGCTTCAACCAATCCATCTTCTGCCAACGCTTCAATTTTTAAATGATCGCCCAGCGTATTGATTCCTTGACCGTGGACGCTGTTGACCGTCAGTTGTTGATTGGAACTGTTAAATAGAGTGCTGGCATTTAATATTTCATGATGCTGTTTTACGATTGAACTAAGAATACCGCCTTGTTGAATGATCACTGAATGAGAAGGGCCATATTGAACATCCATAGGTTGACTTCTGTCTTCTCTGTGATCGTTTAATCCGGGTTGCTCATGCACCTTTTGATGAAGTGTCCCGCCCAGTGCAACGTTCATTTCTTGAATACCTCGGCATATCCCGAGAATAGGTACACCCAAGTCAATGGCTTTGGGAATGACGGACAAGTTAAAGGCGTCCCGAGAGGGATCTTTCAGGCCGTTAACATCTTGATCTGCCTGTTGGTAATACTCTGGGTTGAGGTTAGAGTATGCTCCGGTGATTAATAAGCCATCTAACTGGTTTAATAATGTTGACTGCTCGTGTACTGCCGGGATAATTACCGGAATCCCTTTTACACCTTGAGTGATGGCATTAATGTATCGCTCGCCCGCTGAGTAGTACGAGTGGGACGTTTGGATTACATGGTCGGATGTGATGCCAATCAAAGGCGGTTGATCCATTCGCTGCTCCTTTAAATGGGCTTAGCTATTATGAGAATAGCCTGTTATTAAAACGCTTGAATATTACTGTAGCTTTAAATGTTTTGATCGTTGTCTTGTTTCCGATGGAAGCTCGCCAAATAATTGTTTGTAGTCTTTTGAAAATTGGCTTAGATGCCAGAACCCCCATTGTGAGGCAATGTCTGATATGGGCAGAGTCTGAGATGAATGGTAGAGAACTCGCCTGACACCGTTTAATCGATTCATTCTTAAAAACTGAAGAGGGCTGATGCCCATGATGGATTCAAAACTGTATTGAAGCGTTCTTCGGCTGACATTCGCAATTTCACATAAATCAGTGATGGTCAGTGGTTCTTCGATGTTTTGTGCAATGTGTGTTTTTACTGTATCTACGACTTGCTTCCTGTGGCCGTAACTGGGTGTCATAGACTGATTAGGCACTTCTTTTTGGAGTACCTCCAATAACGCCATCATCAAAATGTCTTTTTTCAAACGTTCCGGTGTTTGTTCAGATGATAAAGACAGTAAACGGTTTAATACAAAACGAATGGAGGTGAGTGTTGATTCAGGCACATCGAACCTTCCGTGGTCGGTTAACTCAGTCCAATTTAATTCGATACACTGTATGTTTGCCATGGTTTGTAGCTGCGCCTGACCAACAACGATGCCAAAGATATTGAAGTTTTCCGGGGTCACGAGTTCGAATTCACAATTGCCCGGTCTGCTCATAATCGTGTTTTCATTAACAGGCAGGCCATTAATGCGGCTTTCCTGTTCAGAGAACTCGGGAATGCCTAACCAAATACTATTCGGCCAAACCTTACAAGATTGGTTTAGTGCTTTACTGGTCTGTTCTTTAAACACTTGTAAGTCTTTTAAAGCAAGTTCCCTGATGCTGCCATAAAACCCACCGGCGCTGGTTTGATCATATTCTTGCTGCCAGTCGGTTAAGTTATGTGCGTGTTCGTCGGCGTCGTTTGCCTCAAATGTTTTAATTTTGCACTTATTTGGTGCGATTGAAGTCTTGTGCTGACTTAATATCATCCTTCGGTACTGCCTTTTGTCATAGACTTTAGGTTATGAATCTTGACTAAATGGTTGTTCAATAAAGATTTTTCCGATTTGCCAATATTCGATAACTTGTAAGTTTTTTAATTGTTACCTTAGTAACGAGCAAAAGCTGTTCCTAAACTAGAATTTATTCAGCATGACTTACGGATTTAATAAACTCGTGTTCAACTGTCAAAGTCAGAAGGGAATTGGCTGCGAAGAGACTTAAGGAATTCGATGTATGAATGCCACTTACAAATACAAATATCAGTTAGGTCAAAAAGTTTACGGTTTCAAAAACCTGGCTGAGCTGATGGCAAAGGCCACACCGGCGCGTTCGGGTGATCGGTTAGCGGGTGTGATTGCTGAAACTGCGGAAGAAAGAGCGGTTGCCCAATTAACCTTGGCTGAGCTGCCACTTAAGGCATTTCTAAATGAAGCGCTCGTACCTTACGAGGTTGATGAAGTTACTCGGTTGATAATGGACGAGCACTGCAACGATGCTTTTCAGGCCATTTCGCATTTAACCGTAGGGGATTTCAGAAACTGGCTGCTAAGTGACGAAGCTTCCACCGCTGAACTGATTCGGTTGAGACCTGGCATTACTCCGGAAATGGCAGCTGCTGTCAGTAAACTGATGCGAAATCAGGATTTAATGCTGGTGGCTAAGAAATGTGAGGTTACGACGGCATTTCGAAATACCATCGGCCTGAAAGGTCGGTTTTCAACCCGACTGCAACCTAATCACCCAACCGATGATGTGACAGGAATCGCCGCGAGTATTCTGGATGGCCTTCTTTACGGCAATGGTGATGCAGTGATTGGTATTAACCCGGCAACAGACAATGTGACTCAATCCATAAAATTAATGAAGTTGATGGATGAGGTAATTCAAAAATACCAGATACCCACTCAATCGTGCGTGTTGACTCATGTAACCAATACCATTGAGGCCATCAATAAAGGCGCGCCGGTGGACCTCGTGTTTCAGTCCATCGGGGGGACAGAAGCCACCAACCACAGTTTTGGTTTTAGCCTTGATACTTTGGCTGAGGCTGAAGACGCAGCTTTATCGCTTAATCGAGGAACCGTTGGAAGTAATGTGATGTACTTCGAAACGGGACAGGGAAGCGCACTTTCTGCCAATGCGCATCATGGACTGGACCAGCAAACGTGCGAAACACGGGCATACGCCATTGCACGTAAATTTAATCCGTTATTAGTCAATACCGTGGTTGGTTTTATCGGTCCTGAGTATCTCTATGATGGTAAAGAGATTACCCGTGCCGGTTTGGAAGATCACTTCTGTGGTAAGTTGCTGGGACTGCCAATGGGCTGCGATGTTTGTTACACCAATCACGCAGAGGCAGATCAGAATGATATGGATAATTTGTTAACTCTGTTAGGTGTGGCGGGCTGTACTTTTATTATGGGGATTCCAGGCTCAGACGATATCATGTTGAACTACCAAACCACGTCGTTCCACGATGCTTTGTATTTAAGACGAGCGCTGGATTTAAAACCTGCACCTGAATTTGAACGTTGGTTGGCAGAGATGGCGATCTTTAATGAAGTGGACAGTTTTACATTAAATTCTGCAGTGCCGAATTCCTTTCGAAAACCATTGTTAAATGTTGTCGGAGGGAGCAACCATGACTAATTCGTCCTCATCCAAAATCAAACTGATATCTGATGCTCAAAAGGCAAAGCAACTGAGTACTGGTGTGGTTGAAAATCCGTGGGATCAATTGAGGGCGTTCACCGATGCTCGTATTGGTTTAGGTCGGGCTGGCGTGAGCATTCCTACGCAACATTTACTCAAATTTCAATTGGCTCATGCTCAAGCTCAAGATGCGGTACACCTGCCTTTGTCCGTTGAGCAACTTCAAATGGAGCTCGACCAAATGAGTTTGCCTCAGTCTCTAGCAACGCCGTTGATCTTGCAAAGCCAAGCCATTGACCGTGCTACCTACCTGCAAAGGCCTGATTTGGGACGGCGATTAAATAATGATTCAGTGAGCGCTTTGGAAGCCGTAAAAAAGCGTATGAAAAAAGGTGAACAAGGACGTTATGACTTAGCCATAGTGGTGGTAGACGGGCTTTCATCCCTTGCCGTTCAAGTGAATGCTGCTCCTTTTATTGACAAGTTGAATGCAGTGCTGGACAGCGATACTGGCTCAAAATGGCGTATAGCACCATTAACGGTAGTGAAACAAGGACGAGTGGCTGTCGGTGATGAGGTTGGGGAGTTGCTGGGTGCTAACGTCGTACTTGTTATGGTCGGAGAACGACCTGGTCTGAGTTCTCCTGATAGCCTGGGGTTGTATTTAACCTGGGCTCCAAAAGTTGGCTTGACTGACGCCTATCGAAACTGCATTTCAAACGTGAGAGAAGCCGGACTTCCTCATGATCATGCGGCCCATAAATTAATGTATTTATTACAAGAATCAAAACGTCGAAAACTGACAGGCGTTCAGTTAAAAGAGCGTTCCGAAGAAACAAGCATTGAAGCAAGTCATGATGGCGGAAACTTCTTAACCAGTTGATTTGACGCCCGGTTAAAAACTCATTTCTAAATTTTTATATTTTGTTTACTAACTAACGAAAGGTGTATCTATGTCTACAAAAACATTGGATCAGGATTATCTTGCCAAAAGGCAGTTGAAAAAGGGCAGTGCGGGCTGGCTATTATTGGCGGGTCTTGGGGTTTCGTATGTGATCTCTGGAGATTTTGCGGGATGGAATTTTGGGATTGCTGAGGCCGGCTGGGGTGGTTTTGCTATCGCCGCAGGTTTGATGGCATTAATGTACTTTACATTAGTACTCTCGTTGGCTGAGATGTCGGCGGCAATTCCTGCTTCAGGTGGTGGTTATAGTTTTGCCCGTCAAGTGATGGGGCCGGCCGGAGGCTATCTGACAGGGTTGGCGATTTTAATTGAGTATGCGCTGGCTCCGGCTGCCATTGTGATATTCATTGGTTCTGCTGTGGAAGAACTTCTCGGTATAAACGGCCCCATGGTCTATGCCGCTTTTTACGCGGTGTTTATTATTGTTCACCTATTAGGCGCTGGTGAGGCTTTGAAGGTGATGATGGTAATTACTGCTCTTGCGATATTTGCCATCATTGCGACAGCGGTGTCTTTATGGGGTAACTTTGATGCCTCAAATCTATTCGATATTGCAGTGACAGATGCTGCCGGAGCGTCTGAAATAATGCCGTTTGGTTGGTACGGCGTCTGGGCTGCTTTGCCGTTTGCTATGTGGTTATTTCTTGCTGTAGAAGGCGTTCCTTTGGCGGCAGAAGAGGCTAAAGACCCTGGAAAAGATGTTCCAAAAGGCATTATTGGCGCCATGGTTTTCTTACTGGTGACGGCACTATTGGTGGTGTTTTTGCTGGCCGGTTCAGCTGGTGCAGAAGTAATTGGTAAGAGTGCGGTTCCATTGGTTGATGCATTGAAACTGAGCGGAAATGAAAGTCTGGCTACGATTGTAAATGTACTGGGGCTGGCGGGATTGATTGCGTCTTTCTTCTCCATCATTTATGGCTACAGCCGTTTGGTGTTTGCTTTGTCTCGTGGCGGTTATTTGCCTAAGTTCTTATCTCTGACCAGTAAGCGTAAAGCCCCAACCTGGGCGTTGATCATTCCTGGTGTATTTGGTTTTATCGCATCACTAAGCGGTGAAGGGGATTTAATGTTGGCTATGGCCGTTGTGGGTGCAACCATTTCATACGCGCTGATGGCTCTGAGTCACATTTTATTGAGAATCAAACAACCAGGTATGCCTCGCCCGTATAAAACCCCGGGTGGAGTGGTTACTTCTGGTATTGCTTTAATTCTATCGGTAGTCGCACTGACGGGTGTGTATGCGTTTGACCCTAGAGCTTTTAACTACACGATTGTTCTGTATGTTGTGGGTGCGCTTTATTATTTCTTCTATAGCAAGAACCACTTGGTGGCAAAGTCTGCACAAGAAGAGTTTGAAATGCTGGCGGCGGCTGAAAGTGATTTGTACTCAGCCGGAGACGAAAATGAAGGGCAAGCGGCTACCGGTACGGCTAAAGTCATTGCTGGCTAGAGTTTGAACTTTTATCAACTTTTTATATGAACTTCAGCAGCGCGTTTGCGCTGCTTTTTTATAAAGAAAAAAATTGATTGCTATTCTCTCACTCGTTCCAGAACAGACTGAATCTCTGCCTGTCTTGCTCCTAACCCTGCTTGTTCTACTTTTTGGTCAAGAGAGCTTTCTCCAATTGCCTTCTCAATTGAATTTAATGCGTTGGTAGTATCATCTAAATGCTGTTGTTTCTGTTGGATTCTCTGTAGAGATATTTTTAAATCAGATAAATTTGTTTCAAGTGCACTCGTCTGCGGGCCGACTTGGGATGAAGCAGATTGAGCATATGCATTGGCTTTAGCGATGCCCAACTCCCTTCGGAAAGTCAGCACTTGTTGTGCCGATTGCTGAATCTTTTGTGAGAGCGCTTGTTCTCGGCTGGTTAAATTCTTGATGGCTGTCCATTGCGCGCTTTTTTCGTGTTCTTTGTTGAGAATGTCTTCTGCCAGTTCATTGGCTAATGGCTCATCATTAATTTTTAACGCCTTGGCTGTCTGTGATTCTCTCGATTTGATTTGTTCGCTGAGCTGCTGGCTGGCACGCTCTAGCTGTACTCGTTCCGCCATGATATAGGCAAGTTTTTGTTTTGACTGCATGATGGCTTGTTCAGCATCCAAAATTTCCTGCTCAAAAATACGAATGGCATTGGCGTCAATCACGGATTCGGCATTTTCCCTTGCTGAACCTCTTATGGCCGTATAGATTTTTCTCATTGTATTCATTTTTACCACTCCTGATATCGCTCTCAAATGGGCAATTTATGTGTCGGTGCTTAATTCATATGTTTGCTTAGCTGTCTGAATATTCTTTAATAATCTGCTGTGTTTTGGCCTCAGATAATTTATTAATCAGTCTTTGGCTTTCGTGGTTATCTCTCAGTGTCTTCGACATGGTAATCGTCGAGCTCACTACGAATAAGGCAGAGATGGCGAGATAGCCTTTGACCATCAGGTCGGCAGGAAGGATTACGATGCCAGCTGCCATCGCTATTAAAGAAATGGCAAAAGAGACTTTCACGAAAAATAACCAGCTTTGACTGTTACTTTGTACTTCATCAATCATCATGACGTTTTCCTTTACTTTTTTCGGGCGGTTGTTTTTTAGTTGATGTGCAGAATGTAGTTTTTGACTGTTGTGGAAACAATTCTGCTCTTGCAAGGCGCTTATTGAAGCACTTTGAGTATTGGCTTTTGATACTGCGATGAGGTTCTGATCTTTCGTGTTGCTGCAACGAACGAAGTGCAAATATGAGAGAGTAGGAATATAGTTGGTGGCTTGGAATCTGAATTCATGGACTTGAGTGGTAACTGTAAATATGACTGGTATTCAATCAACAGACCTACCCGATATCGCTTTATCAAAGCCATACCAAGAGAAGGGCGGTTATACGGATTGCTTTTACATTGATGTGCCTCGTAACGTGACATTTGAGCAATACATAGAGGCCTTTTATACCACTCGGCTTTTTAAGGCAGAGCGGCACCTTCTTTCCTGGTTTGCTCGTAGACCTTCAACGGATGAGGAAGCAAGAGAACTTGCAGTTGCCACCAGAGATCAATTTGCGGCTTGGTCTGTGGAAGGTCGAGCAGCCAATCAGATCTTGATGTGTGACTATATGTCGAAGACACGTTCTTGGTTAATGACGGAGGATCTGAGTAACGATACCGAAACTAAAACTCGCCTATACTTTGGGTCTGTTGTTGTACCAAGCGGAAGCAGTGGAAAAGAAGCTTCATTCGGATTCTTTTTTCACGCCTTATCTGGTTTTCACTTGGTTTATAGCAAGGCCCTGTTGAAATCTGCCTATAGATCCCTTGCTGCAGGAGATTAATTTTTGTTAAGGATTCTCTGTTGCTGTCGATAAGTTATGCATACTTTTAGGTTTTATGTGTTCTTTGGATAAATGGCAGTAAAAGGGATTTTCTTTGCTAATTATCAACACCAACATTGCCTCGCTCAGAGCTCAACGTCTGTTAGATGAAACTGAGCGTGGGATTTCCGTGGTCTATCAACGCTTATCTTCCGGGTTAAGAATTAACAGTGCAAAAGACAATGCTGCTGGCTTAACCATGTCTGTCAGGTTTGAAGCTGGCATTCGGGAAAAAACCCAAAGTATCAAAAATGCGAGTGATGGCATTTCGTTACTTCAAACGATGGATGGAGGACTTGAGTCCATCACCAGCGACGTTAAAAGAATTCGTGATTTGGCCATTCAGGCCAATAACGGGACGTTAAATGATATAGACCGGCTTGCTTTGCAAGCTGAGGTTTACGAGTTAATCAATAATATTGATCAAGTTGCCCGAAATACATCATTCAATGGGATCGGTTTATTGAATGACAACACACAGCTGGTTACGGCCGAAGTTGATGGCCCTAAAGTTGTATCTTTGATTGATGATGAAGATCAGTTAGCTGTGATGCAAGGATTAACAGAAGGGTGGCTTGAGTCTTCCGAAGCTTTGATACGACAATATTATGGCCTTGAGGGTAACGATCAAAACCTTACAATTAAATTAGCCACTGCAGGAGACCCGGACAGTGACGGCGCAGGGGGAACAGCGGCTTTTGTTCGTGCACTGTATGGTGCAACAGGGCCTGCAGTGAGTGGTTCCGTAGAGTTAGTGGTGGATATGGCGGATTTTACCCCACCAAATTTACCGAATGGAGGCTCAGCGCCGATTTATAATGACCGGATTATTGCCCATGAGATGGTGCATGCGGTGATGGCTGTCAGTACTAACTTTGCGACCATCAATACCTGGTTTAAAGAGGGCGCAGCCGAATTTATTCATGGAGCTGATGAAAGAATATCAATTGATTTAGCTGCGGCGGGCAGTAGCACCGCCTTGGTACAGCAGGCATTTACTGCGCCAGGAACACCAGAAGCATGGGGTGGTTCGAGTGCGGAGTACTCTTCAGCTACGATAGCAACCCGGTATTTACATGATGCTATACGAGCCGCAGGAGGGAATGGCATCATTGATGTAATGTCGGAATTGGAAACAGACCCGTCTTCGATAACGATGGATCAAGCTATCACCAACGTAGCAACAAACTTAGGTGGCTTATCCGCTTATGTTTCAGGTGCTGGGTTTACAGGCGGTGCATTTACCGATGAGGCGACTTTTCTGGCAGCCTATAGAGCCTCCGGTGCAGATTATCTTGATGAGCGGATTAACTTGGCTAATACCGATACAGGTTCTATTCAAGGCTCAGATGTGAGCCCTGCAAATGAGACCATTTCTGCTGAGGACGCAGTTCTTGACCCCTTGGCTTACAATAGTGACCCTCTTGAGAAATGGGAAGAAGACTGGCCATCCGATTTTATAGTTGAGTCGAGTGAAGTACCTGAAGACGCATCCGACTTCGAAGACTTAGCATTCAGGCATATCCGGATTCAGTTTGGTGCCAGCTCAAATGACTCTATCGAAATTCCTTTGTTTGGTGCCACTTCAGAAGCGTTGGGAATCAGTGATGTGGATATTTCAGAAGATGCTGAAGGCGCAATAACGTTGATGGATTCAGCTTTGGAAAGGCTTTCTTTAACTAGAGCCTTTGTTGGGGCCGCATTTAGTCGATTGGAATCTATTATTGATAACTTGATGATTCAACGTGAAGCGTTAAGTTCTGCATTATCAAGAATTCAGGATGCTGATTATGCGGCTGAAGCCGCTGAGCTGGCAAGACTGGAGGTACTGAGGCAGGCTGGGTTAAGCGTTTTGGTGCAGGCCAATAGCCGCCCTCAGCAGGTGCTGCAATTGTTACAGTAGCTATGGAGTTGCAGCAGACAGCTCTCTTAATCTAGAAATGCTTCATATGTTCTCTGCACGTCTATACTGAAGTTAGCGCTTTCCTTGTCCCTTACTTTAAATCGAGTAGAAGTCTTGGTTTGGTTATGAAAATGAAACTTACTCAATCTGATTATCAGGCTTGGTTGATTCGACACTTTGTCGCGGTTTTCTGTTTGATATTGTGTTCTTTAGTCAACGCAAAAGAACTTATTGTTGGGGTTAGTGAGACGGACTATAAGCCGTTTTACTATGAAGAGGCCGGAGAATTTAAGGGGGCCGCAGCAGAAATTGCTCATCATGTGGCCAAACAGTTGGGCCATCATTTAACGTTTAAACGTTTTCCTTGGAAACGGGTGCAATATAATTTGGCAATTGGCCGGATTGACATGGTGATTCTGTACTTTAAAACCGAAGAACGTGCAAAAGATGTTTGGTATGTCGATATTCCTCACATTTATGAATCCAGCTCCTTGGTTGTTTCAAACTCAAGCGACATAGAGTTTTCTGGGCAACTGTTGGAGCTATCAAAAAGAAGTTTCGGAAACGTCTCAGGCTATTGGCATGGTAAGAATTACAGTGAAAATACTCAGCTTTTGAAACAAGAATACAGCTCAACGACTGCATTACTGGAAGCTCTGCACCGTGGAAAAGTCGATATAGGTGTTGGCAATAAACCTGTAATGACGGCTCTTGCTACCTCAATGGGAATAGTGAATGAAATTAAATTTTTAGAACCAAAAATTGATTACGCACCGGATTATATTGCTTTCTCAAAAGTAAAAAGCGGGTCATTACCACTGGCAAATGCGTTTTCCCGTAAGTTAAAAGCCTTTATGAAAACAGATGCTTATCGGGACATTCTTCATCAATATGGGTTTGAGTTGCCTGAGAATTAAAAATGTTAACTGACAAGCGTTGAATTTCGCGAAACGAGTCTTGTATTATTTTTGGTTAACTAAGAATGACGTCAGAGATTGTAGGATGCAGAAGTCGATTTTCATCACTTTGTTGCTTTTTTCCTGTGTTTCAATGGGGGACAACAAAACTAATTTAATTCCGTTGGACGATGAAGAGCTGAATACCTTTGATGCTCAAGTTTCTTCCCCTATAGAACTTCAGGAAGGGATAGACCAGCATGGATCAGCAAAAGTATTATCACAAGTTGACTCCACTAACAGTAGTGCCACTCAGGCTGCAAACATTGTAGAACATAAATTGATTATGCAGTCTCATGTAGAGCCGCCAAGTGCGCCGCCTTCTTCAATATTAACAAGATTTGTTCAGTAAACACTATTGTATATATATGAGTTCATGCCCCTGGCTATAATGGAATGGGGCATGAATCACTTTTATCGTTTATTGACTTCTGCTAGTGACCGTAGATAGTCAGAGAAGTGCCTGAAATGTCCAGGTTCTCCATGTGAACATGGCCAAATGAACTGCTTACCAAGTTAGATAAGTTGCCTGTTGCAACCGAGTTTCCGATCGATAAATCAAGGTCCATATCCACATTAAAACTATTAATGTCTAAAAGTAACGCATCAGATACCGCGAAGTGAGTCGCTGTACCTGCAATATCAGATGGATTAGCTAAAGAATAAGCAGTGTCCACAGTATCTACCACTACATCGAAATAAGCCATTCCTCCTTGGGCAACACCTGCAGCGCCTAGAGCGCCTTTGTTCGCATCTTGATAGATTCGAAGGTTGGATATACCCACTCCAAGTATAGGGACATCAATACTACCGTCATCAATTGCAAAGAAACCGGCCGCATTAATGAAACCGCTGGTGTCACCCGCACCGTCGTTAGAGACAATGATAGCGACAGGGCCAAGAACGCCGGAAATTGACATATCACCAATAAGGTTGGTATTCACTGTGCCGTCAGCACTTCGAAGTTGCAAACCAGCAACGCCAGATGCCGAGTCACCCAGTGTTAAACCGAAGTCCACTTCGCTGGTTCCTTGTAAGAAACCAATGAAATCCTGGGTTCCTATTAAGATCTCAAGGTCACCGCTTTCATTTACATCAATATCAATCTTGATGTCGTCCAAAAATGTATTGCTTGCTCCTGGTGTTTTGTCTCCAACATTAGCTCCGCCAAAGCGGATAGCACCAAAGGCTATTTGGCCTCCGTCTTTAAGGACTGGATTACCAAGCGCATCAAGCGCAACATGGGCTGTGTCTGTGTAAACAGCTTCATCGATTAACACTCGAGTGGATAGGTCTATAGAAATACCAGACCCGTTTTCAATGATATTTGTAGGCAGCGGAGCAGGGCCTGCGGCTGTATCGGTATAAACCACTTCATCAATCAATACTCTTGCCTTTAAGTCTATTGATACACCGGATTGACCGGTCATGTCAGACAAAAAGTCGTCGTTTAGAGTTTCCATTGCGAATGACTGTGCGGATGACGACATAATGGCAGCCGCCAAGGCTAGTTTATGAAAGCGCTTCATAGCTTCAATATCCATTTGAGTTAGTTGTATTTATTGTTGTTAAGTACTCTTATGCATAACAATCTTGAGAGTATTGTATATATTATGCAACTTTATGTTTTATTAATAGGTTTGGCGTGCCTAAACAGGTGGGATTAAAAGAGTTTTTTAATATAAAAGTATGGATCTCCTCGACTATATTTAAAATAATAGCGGGGATGGAAAATGAGACGTTGGACGTTGCTGTGGTTAAGCCTCTTTATTGATTTTGTTCATGCCGATCCCATAGATGTTCGGTTGGGCTTACTGCCTGCCGGTTCTGACGTGTTTTCATATGAAATTTCGGTATTGAAGCTGGCGCTTGAGCATTCGGGTGAAGAAACCACCCTGACTTTGGTCCCTTTGAAGTCAATGCAAACCAGGGCTTTCAGAGATTTGGAATACGAAGAAGTAGACTACAACGTTTTTTTTAGTGGTTTCTCTGCTGAGCGTGAAGCAAATTTCAGGCAGATTGATATCCCTCTAACCAGAGGGCTTTTAGGCCAACGCGTTTTTGCAACGACAGAAAAACATTTGGCTATGTTTAAAGAAATAAAAACGTTGGCAGAATTAAAAAAGAAAGTCGTTGTAGGCTCTGGTATCGGTTGGCCTGATACTCTGATTTTCCAACATGCCGGATTTGAAGTGACTCAATCCAGATATGAGAACCTTTGGCTGATGTTAGAAAAAGGGCGATTCAATGCTTTTAATCGAGGCATTAACGAGGTGTTTGTAGAAATTCAACAGCGCTCAGTGAAATCGCCAACTCTGGTTGTTGAGTCCTATATTCTGATCCGTTACCCGCTGGATTATATGTTTTATCTGCGCAAAGAAGATGAACACCTGGCAACGCTCATCGAAAAAGGATTGAAAGAAGCTTATCGCAAAGGCGCGTTTGTAGATCACTTCCTGAGTCATCCCGTGATAAAAAATGTACTGGAAACGATTAAACCAAGTCAAAGGCGGGTTTTTGAGTTAGAGAACCCATTAATGACTGATCGGCAACGTAACGTTCCTGAAACGTATTGGCATAAATTCTAGAAGAGTAGCCTTAAAATGACAAAAGTCAGACGACCGGAAAATGTTTACAAAGCTTACCATGCTCATGTTTATTTTGATCGAGAAACAGAAGACGTCGCTTTAAATTTATGTGAGGAAGTAAAACATAAATTTGATTTAAAAGTAGGGCGGTTCCATAAACAAAAGGTTGGGCCTCACCCTTGCTGGAGCTGTCAGATTACGTTTGGAAGCAAACACTTTGAAGTGCTGATTCCGTGGTTGGATCAAAACAGACAAGGGTTGAGCATTCTTGTTCATGCGTTAACGGGAGATGACTTGAAAGACCACACCGACTTTGCCTATTGGTTAGGTAATCCTGTTTCTCTTAATCTTGAAATGTTCCGCTAGCGCTTTTCCCCTGTTTCCCGCCCATTCAGGTGGGGTCAGCAGATGACCCATTTGTCGATTGTCTTGATTTGTCCCTGTGTCTGGCCTGATGTGTCAGTGTTAATGGCTTTAAAAGTCGCTAATTTAATCAACTCTGGATTGAATAGACCTTAAACAGCGTTCTGTGTCACTAGGCACTTGGTGTAAAAACAATAATAAATGCACTGGGTCAGGTAGGCAGTTGTTTTAATGGATGTTTAATAACTCTCATTGTTGTTATTTCAAGATTAGAACCTGCCATTTTGGGGAAATTACCTCATCACTAGCAATATCCTTATTTAAGGTAAACAACTTATGAAAACAAAAATAAAAAAACTCATGGTGTCTCTTTCTTTCGTCGGCGCCGTTTTTGGCTCAACAGTAACCAGTACGACAGCGATGGCTGATTCTTCCGGAGCAGTTAAATATCCTATCGTGCTGGTTCATGGTCTTTCAGGCTTTGACTCAGTTCTGGGGGACTACTTTTATGGCGTTAAAGGTGAGTTGAGTGGTGTGGGGGCAACACAGGTTTACACCCCTCAGATCACAGGCTGGGACAGTGATGAAGCGAGAGGCGAAGAGCTTCTTGCTTACATTCAAGACGTTTTGGCGGCGACAGGTGCCGAAAAAGTGAACCTTATGGGTCACTCTCAAGGTGGGACAACTTCACGATACGTTGCAGCGGTAAGACCGGACCTGGTCGCGTCGGTGACGTCAATTGGCAGCCCTCATTATGGAAGTAAAGTCGGAAATCTGTTTAATGAGACTGTTCTGGAAGGCCCTGCGATAGCCATAGGTAATGCAATCGGCAGCATGATTGCGTTGGTGTCTGGTGATCCGAGTCAAGAGTCTAATGCTATTGGGGCAATTAAAGCTTTGAATGAAGAGGGCGCTTCAGCTTATACCGCCAAATATCCTCAAGGCGTGCGTTCCGGTTCATGTAAGGATACGCCATCTTATAATGCTGGATCATGGTGGTGGCCAAACTGGGTTAAAGATTACTCTGTGAATGACGGTCAACATCAGGTGAATGGGGTTCGTTATTATTCTTGGAGTGGTACTTACAATGCGATTTTTGATTCGAATGTGCTGGACCCGTTAGACGGCGTGTTGGCATTGGCCAATGCATTACACAGTGGCCAAGCGAACGATGGTTTGGTTGAACGTTGCTCATCGCACATGGGCGATGTGATTCGTGATGATTACACTTTGAACCATGGCGACGAAATTAATGGTTTCTTTGGGTTGCGTGGCCTTTGGTCATCGGCTCCATTACCGATTTACTCTTCTCAGGCGCGTCGTTTAAAGTCTGCAGGGCTTTAATATCCGTCTTTAGATAAACACAGAGGCACTTGTTTGTGCCTCGATTTTTCAATTTGTAAGCTTATTGAGGTGTAACTTATGGCTCGCTTTTATCAGGTTATTTCTTCTGCGCTTATTCTGTGCTTTTTTGTATTGGCCGGTGTCGTTTTCTTATTGGGCGAAGATGATTCATTACCTTATAACGTATCCGAGGTAGAAGATGTAAGCAACGAAGAGCCAAAATTAAAGAGAGTAATCAAAGAGCAAACGGTTGATCCTGCATTGATAAGTGCATTAGTGGATGGCAGCCAGCAGAGAGAAAAGCCTGATGATGCATTTTATGAGAACTTACCTGGTTCACTTATAGATGCGCCAAAACCAGCCGCACTGGAAGAGGATAACGAAGGTAACCTGATTGTTGATCAGAGAGTAAAGCGTGTCATTGAGTTTTATTTAATGGCTATGGGTGAAGAGCCAATCGAGAATATTCTTGCTCGTATTGAATATGAGTTTAAATCCCAGCTGGGCGACACGGCCTACCATCAAGGAATGGCTTTATTAGAAAACTATCTTCAATACAGAAACAATATTGGTGAAATTAAGAACCAATACGCCGATCAAGTGGCTGTATCCGGTTCGACGGATATGTCGTTAATCAAAGAAATTAAACAAGCTGTTCGGAATTCAAGATCGGACTATTTTTCTGAAGAGGTCATTGCTGCATTTTATTCTAAAGAGGACGAGTATGACGATTATATGATCAGTAAAGTCGAGATACTTCAAGATAGCTCGTTGTCTGAAGAGGAGAAATCTCAACAACTGGCGGTGCTGAATCAAAATACATCTTTTGAAGTAGTTCAATCGCACAGTGAAGCCAATCAGTTGTCAGAGGTTCGTACCAAAATTAAAGCTATGCGAGCCGAAGGCTTGAGTGAAGATGATGTGAACTTATATCGGGAGCAGCAACTGGGGCCGGAAGTGGCTGAGCGATTAAAGACTCTCGATGAAGAAAGGCAAGTATGGCAAACACGCCTGGATGACTACCGATTAGAGTTGAAACATCTGCAAGCTGGGTCGTATTCCGATGCCGAAAAATCTCGATTGATCGAAGAGTTGAGAACACAGCACTTTGATGAGCGAGAAATATTGAGAGTTCGTGTTTTGGATGGGGTTTAAAAAGCAGCTATTAAGAAGAGTTCACCGAGCATGTATGGCTCTGTGAACTCTATCATTGGCAGTTGAAACTTACTTATTTTCCAATAACTTCAATTTCATAGAATCGCATGACAGCTACGTTACTAGCGTCAGCTTCGGTGACAGTCAAACGAGCGTAGCGGGCTTTAAGTATTGGCGAAATATTTACGCATCTTACTCTGCTCTCACCAAAAGACAGCTGAGTAGTACCACAGCTGTAAGTGGCTGGGTCATTATCATTTGGCATAAGCGCTCTTTCCCAGTTCACACCATCATTGGATACTTCAAAAATCCAGACATCATCACCACCCAACGTCAGACGGTTGGTATAAACATTGATTTCGGTTATTTGGCTTGTTTGGCCAAAATCAATCTGAATGTAATCATTACTGATATTACCACTCCAGAATGCAGCCGCTGTTTTATCTTCGTCTACGGTAGAACGCGCGCCATCTGCGTCATAGCTTGCTGTGACCGTAGCGCCATTTTCAGGTAACGAAAGGTTTCTGATTACGTTAGATCCCCCTGAAGGTTGAGAGGACAGGCCTGAACCTGATCCAGAACCTCCTGATCCACAGCCATAAAGGGTAGCAACAGCAAGCAACGCAATAGTCTTTAAGATAGTTTTCATTTCAGGTTATTTCTCTAATAAATGTTTAATTTTTGATATAAAGTCTGAGTCGAAAGAGTGGAAACTACGAATGCAGTGTCATTTTGTAGACACTTGAATGATCGTTTATTGTGGCCTGACGACAAGAGGGCGCGGATATTATCATAGCCACTATATTCACGACTATAACGTATGTCGGAAATGCCTTGTCTCAGGTTAAAAGGTGACGTGGTTATTTGCGTGTGAATTACAGAGGTAAGTCTTGAACTGGGATGATTTAAGATTTTTTCTTGCGCTGGCAAGGGAAGGAACGGTCAGTGGTGCAGGCCGGGTGTTAAGCGTGAAGCATACAACGGTTGCACGAAGAATATCGGCTCTTGAAGGCATGTTAGGCAGTCGGTTATTCGATCGGATGCCATCGGGTTACGCATTGACTCAAGTCGGTGAAAACCTGATGCCTCATGCGGTTGGCATGGAGGAACTTATGAATGCTGCTGACAGGGAGGTGTTCGGCATGGACGCTCAACTCAGGGGTTCATTAAAGCTGGCGGCTTCATACGATGTACTGAATCGTCTTATTACACCGAAACTTCCGCTATTTGTGAATAAATACCCGGAGATTGATTTAGAACTGATTTCTTCTACGGATCTGATAGATCTTAACAGCAGGCAGGCAGATATCGCAGTAAGGCTGAGCCCTAAACCTCCCGAGTATCTCATAGGTAAAGAAGTCTTGCCCTTAAAGCATGGTATTTATGCCAGTGAATCCTACTTGAAACAGGGCCAACGGAAAAACACCGTTGTCTTATGGCGGCATGAGAAAGAGGTGCCTGAATGGTTACAAGATCATTTTCCTGACTCGGCGGTTGCACTAAGAGTCAGTGAAATCATGACGATGGTTGAAGCTGTCAAAAATGGTTTAGGGGTTGCGAGAATGCCTTGCTATGTTGCTGATGCGGAACCTGGTTTGAGGCGGTTAGATTTACCACTTACCCCGTCGAATTGGGGGGTTTGGGTATTAAGTCACGCAGATTTAAGATCCACCGCCAGAGTTCGGGCGTGCAGGGATTTCTTGATTGATGTTATTGAACAACAACGAGATCTGATATTAGGGAATAATTCTGTTTATAGTTAAGATTAAGTTTGTTGTATAAGTTTTTTTTTATTGGTTATGTGTTAAGTGTGTGACTTGTGTCTGAATTCGCTTTCGAGAAGTACAGTTTGATGAGTTGGTAGAAACGGCTGATGTGCACGGGTTTATCTCCATGGAAGCGGTGGATCATATAGAAGGGCCATTGGCTGCCACGATAATGATTAAGCTCTTGGCCGTGTATTCGTTTTAGCAAAGTACCTGAGTTCTATCAGTTCCTTTTCTGCAAGCATAGTCGGAGCTGAAATCCAAGTAGCTAAGTTGATAGGTGTTGCTACTTCTGAATTGGGGTTTACCTTTGCTGACAACCCAGCCGCGTTAGTGCTGTTTGCCCTTGGTACAGCAGGCATAGAGGTTGGGTATGAATTACCCGTAATTGAAGGTAATTGACTATCTCATTGATTTCAGTTGGAATTGATTGATTTAATAATAACCAACTTTTGGGAATGGTTTGGGTTACGGATTAGTTCTGTTGATTAATTGTTAGCTTACTAGGAGGAATACTATGCACCGCATAGCTGAAATGGAGATTCACAATTATCGTTCATGCAAGAAAACGCTAATTAAATTAGAACCTTTCACGCCTTTAGTTGGCTATAACAATGCGGGTAAATCTAACATCTTAAAGTGTTTAGATGCTTTGGTTCGTGGGAAAGGGCAAACAATTTCAAACTTTTTTGACCCTGACAAACCTATAGAAATAATTGCTCGTTTGGTCGGGTTGGGGGACGAAGCTCTTAATCACCTTTCTGGAAATCAAAAATCTAGCCTTGAGCCCTATATTGAAAATGGCACATTAGATATTCGTTTCTACCAAGAAAAACCTGGTACTGCTAAAAATGCTGTTGTGCTTGGAATAAGGTCTCCCGGCAAGCTCCAAGATGAATGGGCTAATCCAAACGGTTTACCTCAAGCTATTACGACATTATTTCCTGAACCAACATTTATAAACTCCATGGAAGATTCAGCAGAAGATGTTTCTAAATTCAAAGCAGGCAACACAATAGGTAAATTGATTTCAAATTTGCAAAAAGAAATCATCAAAACTAAAGGCGAAGAAATAAATACTGCTCTATCTGCTATAGGTAAAAAGCTTAACCTTGACGGAGAAGAAAGACTGAAGGAATTCTCAGATTTTGATGATTCAATCAATGGCAAAATTGGAGACTTTTTCCCAGGGTTAACACTTAACATAGATATTCCCACTCCTGACATTAGTGATCTATTTAAACAAGGTAACATCAAAGTAAAGGAAACTGGGAATCAGCAAGTCACTGACTTCGTTAATATGGGGCATGGAGCTCAACGAGCTATACAAATGACTCTAATTAGACATCTTGCAGAAATAACTAAAGATGCAACGAAAGAAGGTAAGACTAATCTATTGCTTATTGATGAACCTGAACTATTTCTCCATCCGCAAGCCATCGAGCAAATACGTGGTTCTTTGAAGGCTTTGGCAAAAAAAGGATATCAGGTCGTTTTTTCTACTCATTCACCTTTTATGATTGATCAAATTGATATCTCAATTACTAATATTGTCCGTAAAAATGATGAAGGCACAGTTGTTGAGAGTCGATTAAAAGAGGCAATTGAGAAAGTTTTAGATGATAATGAATCACAAGCTCGGCTGCTTTTTGATACATATAACCTAGGGCAAATTTTGTTTTCCGATATGGTATTGATTGCAGAGGGAGATACAGAGAAACACGTATTGCCTACTCTATTTCAGGCTGTTAGAGGTAAAACTTTAGGTGAGGAAAAGTTAGCGCTAGTAATTGCGACGGGATTACCGAATATTCCGGGTATGCTTTCAATCCTAAACGAGATGAATATTCCAGCGAAAGCTTTAGCAGATTTAGATTTTGCTTTCACAGTGGCAAAATCAAAAAATTTGATTGATAAACATCATCCAGATCTGGAGTCTTGTTTGGACATAATTCAAGAGATACAACCTAAACATGGTTTCTTACTGAATGGAAGGAACCCAACAAGAGGAAATAACTTTAAAGCTTCGGATATATTTGAGCTACTAGCGAAAGAAGAAAAAGCTAAAGATCATATTGAAAATATTCGCCAATATTTCAAAAATAGCTCTATTTGGGTGTGGTCGCTTGGGGCAATTGAACCGCATCTTTGCCTTGAAGCTAAAGAAACTGGTGAATGGTATAAGTTCAAGCAAAAACTATTGGATAATCCACTAAATGAAGTGCTTGAAGACAATAGTCATATAAATGAATTTGTTGAGTGGTGCGTGAGCTAAATCGGGTAACCGGGAACATACTAGAAGATTGGCCGATAGTATTCAAGACTGTATTTATATACGGTTCATTTGTCTTCACTTTCCAAGGTCAATCCCATCTCCTAGCGACGTAAAGCTCAAATCTTACTACCATTGTGTATCACGCTGTGTTCGACGAACTTTTGATTCCGGAACCTCGCCGATGCTGGTTAGAGAACAAGCAGTTTTCGCTTCCCGCCATCTTTACTCTTGTGATATTACGGCTTATGTCATCATGTCGAATCCATCGCGTGGCGGCTAATTTCATGTTTTCTTTATATCGTTATCGAACCGTGACAATTTCGTGATAACTCCAGTAGAAGAAATGCATACACTGTCGACAAACAACAAGGGCAAATGAAACCTTCTAACTACAAACCGATGTTGGAATTGTGTCGTTTGCAGAATCTTAATACGAGATTGAGATTCGCCTTATGGTGGTCGTTTTTTAGACAGTGTTACATAAACCGGAGATTATAGATGAAAAATACAAAATCAAACTTTAGCTTGGCTACAGCCGCTGTTGCTTTTGCACTTAGCACATCAGCCATTGCTGCTGACCAACCTGCAGGCAGTTCAGGTGCTGCAATCAGTGCAGGCGACAAAGTCCACTGCTACGGTGTTCATTCATGCAAAGGGAATTCCGACTGTAAGACTGCTGAGCATGCCTGTAAAGGCCAGAACGCTTGTGGCGGTCACGGCTTCAAGGGTATGAGTGCGAAAGCTTGCCTAGACGCAGGTGGCACCATTGCAGACATCAAAGGTTAATTGAACGACGCTTATTGATGTTGAGAGCTTTGCACGGGGGGCAAACATACCGCTGGCGAAAGCTCTCAATTTCAACTGATCTGCCAGTCTTGAGCATCAACAGTTTTATAAACTAGATTGATAAGATATTAGATTTCCCCGGATCTCCCATCTTCATAACAAGCCCTTTGAAAGAGAGTAGTTCATGTTTAGCTTTGGCCTCGGGTTACGAACTCAACACTATCATGATTTTCTTAACACGCAGCAACCCGTTGACTGGTTAGAAATTCTGTCCGATAACTACATGGTTGATGGTGGCAAACCATTAATGATGTTGGACAAAATCCGAGAACGTTATCCCATGGTTATGCATGGTGTTTCGCTATCAGTCGGCTCGGTCAATGGGCTTGATACGTCTTATTTAAAGAAGCTGAAAGCGCTTGAACAGCGAGTTCAACCCATGTGGGTTTCTGACCACTTGTGCTGGAGCGGTGTGCATGGCAGAAAGATGCATGACTTATTGCCTTTGCCATTTACCCATGAGGCTCTGGAAGTAGTCTCTCGCAACATTCACCAGGCCCAGAATGCATTGCAACGACCACTTGTTCTGGAAAATGTCTCCAGTTATTTGGAATTTGAAAGCTCTGAAATGTATGAGTGGGAGTTTTTGTCTGCGTTGTGTCGCTCAACAGGCTGCAAACTGCTATTGGACATCAACAACATCTATGTCAGCGCCTTTAATCATGGCTTTTCGGCCGATGATTATATGCAGGGCGTCCCAGCGGAAAGCATTGCACAGTTCCATTTGGCGGGGCACCAAAACAATGGTGATCATTTGATTGACACGCATGACCATCCGGTATGTGATGGCGTATGGGAACTTTACCGGAAAGCGGTTAAACATTTTGGTCCTATTCCAACCATGATAGAGCGCGACGACAATATCCCGCCACTCGAAGACTTATTGTCAGAATTGGACATCGCTCGGGGTATTGCCAGTGAAGTGATCAATCAAAGGGTGGCGTCATGAAACTGGAGGAATTACAAAACCAATTTCAAAGTCAATTGTTGGCTCAAAACTGCCAGGACGCTGATTGGATATCCGCTTCATCAAGAGGTCTAACGGCTGAATTTCGTTTAAGCATTTATCAAAACGCGTACAGGGTAAGGTTGGCAGAGACACTGCTTGATACCTTTGAACATACAGCGAACTACATTACCGAGGAATTGTTTGAAACGCTGGCATACGCCTATATTGAAGGGCACCCGAGCACAAACACAAATATTGGCATGTACGGCCAACACTTCCCGGATTATTTAAAACAAGAGTTACCAAGTTGTCAGGAAGTGTTTGAAGTAGCCATGATGGATTGGTTATTGCGTCGAGCATTTGATGGGGCAGATTCCCCAGCGTTAACTAAACCTGTCTTGGAGGAGATCGTTGCATCTGGCAGAGGTATCTCTCATTTGAAACTCGTACCAACGGTGTGTTTAACCACGCAAAAGTGGAACAGTTTAGATATTTGGCATGCCGTAAATCTGGACAAAGAGGCATCAACTGCTACTAAACTGCGTGAACCGATGACTGTCATGGTATGGAGAAAAGAGACTTCTCCTCACTTTCGCAGCCTTTCTCATATTGAAACGAAAGCCGTAGAGCTACTTCAGTCCGGGCAAAGCATAGAATCTCTTTGCGAAATACTAAGCGAGCAATTTCCCGATTTAGATATCGCAACAGAGTTTGGCGCCTTACTTGTTCGCTGGTTAGATGACGAAATTTTGTCTAGTAACGTTGATTAGGTGACATATTATTCACAAAGCGCTAAATGCCCGTAATAGCAAAGTCTATCGCAGCGATAATATCGTTGCGTAGATGGCTTAATGATCCAATCGGTTCTTTCAATGCTTTTGTAGGAATGGATGCAAGTTGAGGGGTAAGTAATAAGAGCTTTTCCCCGCTGTATTCCACTTCCGGAGTTAAACCTTCCATTTTTTCGTTTTTAAAACTTTCCAGCCTTCCAAGTGGTATTACAATACGCGTGGCAATATCAGAGATGACTGGACTTTGAACATCAACAATGTAGGGAAAGGTTTTGCGTGTCGTACGGCTAGGGTTTGGGTAAACGTCGAACTGAGCCATTAAAATTCCCTGAACTCATCGCCAAAGCAGCCGTTCTCTTCAACAAATTCGTTGTAAGCTCTAATCGCATTTTTATTCTCTTCAGCCCATTTCTCTTGGTTCTGTTTGGCAAGCAGTTCGGTTAATGCTTCTTCAAGCGTTGCGGAAAGATTTATATTCATAGCCTTACATTTTCTAAGTAAATCACTGTTTATACTAAGGTTTGTTGGTTTTTTAGGTGCGCCTGAATTAAATAAAGGTTCCATGGTTTGATCCTCAAAAATGCTATACATTATTATGCGCATTAAAATGCGCATGGTAAAGCTACTTAACTAGTGCAGCTAGGTTTGGGAGCTGACTGCGAGAGTAATAAGGTAAGAAATATCCCAACGATTTTCATTTGCTAGTAATCCTATTCGTAAGGCTCGTTTATTTGGGGTAATGAAGAAACAGAGCTAGCAAAAAGCTGCTGATTAAGGTTAGGTAGCTAATCAGAACAATTAACCATCATTTCATCCATCGCTCTTTACTTCCATGTTCTTTGAGTGGCTGGGTCAGTGAGGTTGGCTAAATCGTTGTTTCTTTTGGATCGTTTAGCGTTAATACCTGATTTTCTATTAACTTGCCACAGAGATGTTACCATTCATCAATGGGAATTTGATTAGGTTACAGCTATTGCGTAGTCATCTTGATTTTGCATCTCAGTTTGAAGCTCATAAACAGAAGTGAAGTATTCTGTAATTAGCCTGTTAGCCCAGGGTTTTGCTGTCATGCCTTCAAAATACGCACAGTGGCTGCCTCGATCGGTTAGCACAAGGATGACGTTGTCCATTGCTTCAATACGATGTTGATGTTCATAGACATTGTCGATGTGACAGACAGGGTCATCTTTGGAATTCAGAATAAGCGTAGGAACTTTGATTGAATCAAAGACTTCAGAGGGGTTGGATTTGAGCATATAGTCTTCGGTGCTTTCGTTACCCGCGACTTCATACAAGTGTTGATGGAATTCGTGCAGATCCTGGGTGTTGGTTAATGCGCCAAAAGAGTCTAAATGCTGAAGCACAGCTTTGTTTGGTGTGATGAACAGCTTATGAAGTTTTTTTGCCATCATTTTGCTGTAAAAAGGCACTGCGCGGGTAAAGGCATTACGCATGTCATAGGCTGGGCAGTAGGCTACAGCGGCTTTAATCGGAGTATTATTTCCTACTTTTCCTAAGTAATGTGCAAGCACGCCCGAACCGGCTGAAATGCCTGTGGCGTATAAGTCTGACTGAGGGAAGCACGCTTGAATATGTTCTATTTGAGCAGCGAAATCATCGGTATTACCCATGGTATTGAAGTTGGCAGTTTTCAGGCTTAACTCGCCATGACCACGGCGAACGCACAGTGCTACGCGCCAACCCAGGTTCTCTCGCACATAGCGTACAAAACCACGCATACTTTGTGGGTTGCCCGAAATCGTATGCAACACCAACATGGTGGGTGTGTTTTCCGGTAAATCTAACCCCAGCCAATCAACGGATACCTGACCACTGTCTTTCATGGTTAAGACATCATGTCGGTCATATTCCAACGGTTTGGCAAAGCCTTTTATGAAACCAAGCACTATTAGCTGCAAGTGCGTATTGAACAACCATGGAGTTGCAAAATAGCGATGATTTAAGGCTTTGGTGGCTTTAACAATGGCGTCATTAAATGACGTGGCTTGATAAATTAAAGATGGCTTCTTTGCTGCAGTTGCAAAGTAGTAAATTGCTGCCAGTAAAACGATTCCCAAACTTACCAGAAGTAGTGTCATAAAAGAGCTCTCTGCAGAAAGAAAGGCCACATTCTAGAAGAGCTGGTATACAGTGTAAAGATGGGTTGAGTGAAATGGTTAGTTTTCAACCTTAAATCGGGTAGTGAGTGATCTTGTTCCAAACTTTAAACACTCAGCTGTTTTTTAGAAGGAAGGTTGTGCTTACGTGTTGCTGCTTTCGTGATCCAAGGGTTTTCCGCAATGGGGGCAGGTAATGCCTATCTTGGCCTTCATTTCCGCATAAACGGATTCACGAATATGATCTGCAGCGCGAGATGAAATCCCTAATTGCTTTCTCAAGGCTTCGATATCTTCCTCTTCTTGTTCGCAAATCATGCCGTCTTCTAAGGCTTTTCTGAATTCTCGTTGCATGCTGGAACGGCGGCGGTGGATTTGTTCATTGAGGCCGCTAGCAATAATACCGGCAGGCAGAGCGGCCATACCGATTCCAATGACTGTTATCAAAGCACCAAATTTCTTACCTGCTATGGTAATTGGTGTGACATCACCATAGCCAACCGTTGTGAGAGTAGCGACTGCCCACCACATTGCAGAAGGTATCGAGCCGAAGGCGTCTGGTTGTACCGTATGCTCAGCCAACCAGGCACCGCTGGCTGCAAAGATAAGCATCAGCATTAATATAAAAAAGCTTGCGAAAAAGGCACCGGCTTCTTCCTCAAAAACCGCGAGTAACATGCTTAACGCTGGTGAATAGCGGGTGAGCTTCAGCAAACGTAGCATTCGGAAAGCACGAAGAATACGGAGGTCGATGGGGATCAACAGGTAGAGTAGTGCAGGTAATATGGCTAATAGGTCTATGATCGCGACCGGTGAGCGTACCCAAGACATCCGGCTTTGTGAATTCGGGTTTTCGGGGGCGACCCATAACCGCAATAGATACTCACAGATAAAGATACATAGTGAGGTGGTTTCAAAAAGATCAAAGGCGAATTTCCAGCTTTGATATATTGAGTCTACGGTTTCAATGATGACTGCACTGACATTCAAAATGATAAGTGCGATTAGGATTATTTCTAGCAACTTAGGACCGAAGGCGTTTCGGTCCGGTCGCTCTAACCACCAATAGACTTTGGCTCTTAGGCTTTCATCAATGTGAGCGTTAGAAGATAGGGTGTTACTCATGACGAAAGGTCAACCATGCACGCGTTAATGGAAAAAGTATTTGCGAGAGTAATGCAAACCCCCAAATGAAGTTTGCTACGATGGCGGGCACGTGAGGAACAATAAAGAAACAGCCAATCGCCATTACGATGCCAAAAAGTCGAACATCCCAGCGGCCAAAGTCCGAAGCAACGCGATGTTCAATAACGTTTTTTAGCACCCACAGCATGGCGATATAACCTGCCAGACCAAAACATCCAATCGCAGCGTACTTGGTAGGATAGGGTTCCCAGAAACCAATCTTTACTTCAGCAGCGAGCGCTACGCCAACCATCACGCCACAAATCATAAGAACCAAATGAGCCAGCCACCACTTGACCAAAGTACCAAGTTTGTCATCTTTGGGCTTTCCGTTACCTACAAAATCAAAGTAGATCCAGCACATGATGAACATGGACACACCGCCAATGATGAAATTCACTAGCACGTCAGGGGAAACTTTATAAATGCCTTTTTCAGAAAGCGTTACAACCAGCTTAAAGAACCCTTCACCAAGCACGATTAACGTTAGCAGTGCGAAACGTTCCGCCATATGACCGAGGCGAGGGACAAATCGCTCGTATCGTAAAATGGATAACCTGGGGATCATGTACAGTGCCTGGGTAGCTACGATGGCTGCCCCGAAGGCCCAATAACAATAAGGCTGTGGTATGAATGCTGTACTGGCAAAAATAATGGCAAATATCGAGAAAGTCCTGATTTGCTCATTACACAAAGAATGGGTCGAAGAGTTATTTCTTCGGGCTCTGAAATACAGCATCGCCAGCATGGCCCGGTTAGCTGCGAATCCAAGAGCAAAGAAGGCCCAGCCCTTACCCCCGATGGATGGAATTGCGGCTGCCATAAACATCAAGGTACAAATCATGACGGACATGATGACTCTGTGCCAAACGTCTGTACTGACGTAAATGGAGTTAAAAATACTGAGCTCGCCCCATGCATACCACAAGGCAATAAAGACACCGCAAAACACCAGAAAACCGTCAAGGTTTAAGTGGTGAGATAAGTAGTTTCCAAGAAGGAAGATAGTGACCACATGAATCAGATCATAAAACAGCTCTACCCAATGGACGTGATCGTGGGCGTGATCCAGATCCTGATGATGTTGTGGTTTTCTCCACATCGGGTGTTCTTGCAGTGCCATGGAAATAACTCTCCTGATTAGCTGTAGGCGTAAGTCCCACGAATCGGATAGTTATTACTGCGAATCCATTCCAAACCGGAAATGAGGTTTTCCAGATCTGGGCGTACAAACGGGTTGTTTGAAATGTCGACAACCTGAAGGGTGCCTTGCTCATTGATGATGAACAGACCTGGCTCCGCAAATGGGTGGTCGGTTTCTTGTTCTGATCTTGGGTGTGAAATGTACAGCCCCAAAGATTTCATTTCTTCGGTGGTTAAACCATAAAAGAGAGGGAAGTTCACATCAAGGCGACTGGTGTGTTCTTCCAGCTGTGCCAAGCTGTCGCCAGAAACTGCGACCACATCAATGCCGATGGCATTCAATCGAGCGGTGTACGCAGACAATTCATTCATGTATCGGGTGCACAAAGGGCAGTGGCGACCGCGATAAACAACCAGCATTTGCCAGTCAAAATTGCCTTGGGGTTTGCTTAGATCTCTGTCCGAGACATTCAAGCCGGATTTGGTTAACGATGGAAACGGGGCACCCGCTTCAAGTTTGAATGTTGTCATGACGATTCTCCAATAATGTGCTTGTGATCTTTTCTATTATTGGAGAGCCGATGAGAAAAACAATTAGTTGCTTTTTGGTAACCTAGTGAATCTTTGGATATATCACACTGATCTGGGAATAAGTCCGACAAACGGCGTTGATCGAGCTGGAGTTAATTCCCGACGTTGTGTTCTTCAGACCAAATCCGCAGTGTTTCTAAAATATCCAATGCCGATTGGCCAAATTCGGTGAGTTCATACGTTACTGCGACTGGACGTTCGTTAATGACTTTTCGAAGCACCATGCCTTCTTCTTCAAGCTCTTTAAGCCGTTGATCTACCATCTTTTTACTGGCCCCGCCCAACATGCGGGTTAGATCATTGAATCGCACTGGCTCATCTTTTAAATGATAAATAATGGAGCCTTTCCACTTACCGCCAATCAGTCTCATGCCCTTTTCAATCGAGCAGGGTTCATTGCAGGCGTTCTGCACCGTTTTTTTGCCTCGGGCATCGACTTTGATGACGCTTTCCATATTAAAACCTCAAAAAATAGTAGGTTACCAAAAGTAAACTAATTGTATTTGGTTTACAGGTTACCATAATAAACCACTAAGCGAAAACGCTAACAATGATTGTTTGTTAAGTGAGGATGAACCCATGAGTAACGTATTAATTTTAAATGCACACCATTACTACCCATTTGCTGAAGGCAAGTTAAATGCAACCTTGGTACAGGCGGCTGAAGAATTGCTTAAAGCAAAAGGGCATAAGGTAAGAATAGTCCATGTTGGTGAGACTTATAATGTTGAAGAGGAGCTTGCGAATCATCAATGGGCAGACGTTGTGTTCTTGCAATCACCCGTGAACTGGATGGGTGTACCTTGGACCTTCAAAAAGTATATGGATGACGTTTACACCGCTGGCATGGGGGGCGCTCTGTGTCATGGTGATGGTCGAAATGAATCGGCACCGAAAGAAAACTACGGGGCAGGTGGTACGTTAACGGATACCAAGTACATGCTGTCGTTGACTTTCAATGCACCGGAAGAAGCCTTTAATAACCCGGACGAATACTTGTTCCAAGGCAAGAGTGTTGATGACTTGTGGTTCCCAATGCACATGAATTTCCGTTTCTTCGGTATGCAGCCTATGGAGACGTTTGTGTGCTACGACGTGATGAAGAATGCAGACGTTGAGAACGACTTCAAACGTTTCGCTGCTCATATCGATAAGCACTTTTAATTCCATCAAATTGTCAGGTTATAAGCCAGGGCAATGAATTAAACACATTGCCCTGATTGAAAATGCAGTAGGGGGATTACGCATGTTTAAGGTTATTCAGTCTGTTTTGGTCATTGGGTTGTTGCTGATCAATTCATTAGCGAGTGCGCAAACCAATCAAGGAACGGGGGTTAATGAAAACATACCGGCCGCTCATATAGCATCGCCAGAGATGTACCAAGTGCTGTTGGAAAATGATCAGGTCTTGGTGTTGAAAATGGTGTTAAAACCGAATCAGGCGGATGCGCTTCATCGTCACCAGGATGAAACCGTGTATTTCGAAAAAGGCGGCAAATTGAGAATTGTTACAGGGACAGGGAAAGCGCTGGAAGTTGAGGTGCCGGATGGCCATGTGATGTGGCATTCAGCCTGGAGTCACCAAGTAACCAATATTGGTGAGACCGATGTGGTGGCTGTGATTGTTGAAAGTAAAGGCAGTAACCAGCTTATCAGCCAGGTGTCTGTTCAACCGTAAAGTACTCAGCTGAGAGGTGAAAAATGAACAGTCCGTTGAATCATTCAACTTTGTTGAAGGTTGATATTCTTTCTGATGTCGTTTGCCCTTGGTGTGTGATTGGCTATAAGCGATTACAAAAGGCCATTCAGGAGCTGCAATTAGAAGACAAGATCAGTATTGAATGGCATCCGTTTGAGTTGAATCCACAGATGAGTCCGGAGGGTGAGAACTTACGAAGTCATCTAGCGGCAAAGTATGGAACGACACTGGAAGGCAGTATTGCAGCACGAAAGCATCTGACCGAGTTAGGTGCAGAGCTGGGTTTTCGTTTTAACTACTTTGATGAAATGCGGATGTATAACACTCGCAAGGCTCATTTATTAATTCATAAGGCGAAAGAAAAAGGCTTGCAAGAGGCTATGTCCCAGGCGCTTTTTGAAGCCTTCTTCACTCATCAGCAAGACATTTCGGACTCTGATCAATTAGTCGATATCGCGGCATCCGTAGGGTTTGATGCAGATGAAGCTCGACAGCTTTTGGGGGACGATACGGAGCACCAAATAATTCAAACATTAGAGCAGCAATGGTTAAGCTATGGTTTTCAGGGGGTTCCGGCTTTCATCTTTAACCATGGAGTTACTTTGACCGGCGCTCAGGAGATCGATACCTTTAAATCAGTATTAGAGCGAGTAATTGCAGAGGAGCTAGTTTGAGCGCGAACCGCTTTTTCTTCCCTAGCAGAGAGGCTGATTAAGCCTCTCTTTTTTTGTCTGTTATCTTGAGCAATTGATCTCGAATCCAGCGATGAAGCGGGTCTTGGCTGGATCGTTGATGCCAAACAGAGATGACTTCAAAGCCCGGAATGTTTTTATCTAATGTAATCCTCTTCAGGTTCGCATTGGGCAGAAGACGAGACGGTATAAAACCACAGAGATCACTTTGTGCAATGCACGCTTTTGCAGCTGTAAAGGTTGGGACTGAAAGCACCACATTTCTCGGGTGGCCTTGTTCACGAAACCATTGGTTGGCGGCACCAGTAAAATCACCTCGCGAAGGGGAAACTACTAACTGAGGGATTTGAGCGATTTCTGCGATTGTCATCTCATCTTTAACCTGCTGGTTATCACAAGAGGCGACACAGCAATACTCCTCAACATATAAACATTGTGAGGGGTAGTTGGGTGGCACGAAATCCGGGTTACTGATAACGAGATCCACTTCTCCGGTTAACAGTGCGGAAGCTAATTGGTCTAGCTCCAGTTTCTTTATTGCCAGTTTTACGCCCGGCGCTTCTCTGCGCAGAATTTTCACCAGATGAGGCAGAATCACGACTTGTTCTAAATCAGTGGAGCTGATCGTAAATGTTTTATTGATCGCTTGAAGATCCAACTCGTCGGGCGTGAGTAAATCCTCAAGGGCCTTCAGAATATGGTCTATCTTCGGTTGCAGTGATTCCGCATAAGGCGTAGGAATGACGCCATTGCTGGTGCGAATAAACAAGCGATCATCGAGGGTTGTTCTCAGTTTTTTCAATTGATCACTGACGGCTTGTTGGGTGACACCCAACTGATTGGCAACTCTGGACAGATTACGTTCCTGAAGAAGGCCGTGAAGAACCCTGAGTTGTTTAATGTCGATTCTACTAAGCGCGCTCACTTGTCTCTCTGTTTTTAGCTAGTCAGTTGGTAACTCATGTCGGTTGGTAAAAATGTCTGTTGGTAAGTCATGTTAGTGGTTGATGTTATTAATACAAGTTTTTGTTGTATCAATAACATTTATATCTTGTTTTTGTTTGTATCTATGGGCTCTTAAAATCGCTTTTAAATAATGTAAGTGATCTGAATAGGTCAGGAGAGGGTTATGTTTACCGTTAATTATGTAAAGCCAGGGCGAGATTTGGTGTATGACCAGCGACATCTTGGTCCCGGCAGCGAACAGTTAAGTGACCGTATAGAGCAAAGATTGATTGATATTGAGGATGGGCGAGCTGCAAACACCCGATTCTCGTTGAGTGCTTCAGGCTTCGAGTTGGTTGAGGTTGATTTTAACTATGATCGTTTCGATAGTTCTTCTGGTATTAAAGACGATCTGCTTCCGGCTGTCTCGTCGTGGTTGAAATCCCGTTTGGGGGCTTCTGAGGTTCTGGTCTTTGATCATACATTTCGATCTAAAGCAGCTAGTGAGAAAACGACTCAGCACCGTTCGCCTGTAAAAACCGCTCACAACGATTACACCTCAAATTCTGCGGAACACCGTTTGTATCAAGAAACGATTTCGCGTCCGGAGTTAAGACAGAAACGTTTTCAATTCATCAACCTTTGGATGCCTATCTATCACAAGGTGGAAGAATCGCCTTTGGCTATGGTCGATATCAGTACGGCCAAGGAATCGGATTACCATCCGTTGAGGCTTCTGTATCCAGATCGCGAAGGTGAAATTGCTGCAATTTCATATAACCCTGATCACAAATGGTATTACTTTTCTGAGATGGCGCCGGGAGAAGCGCTATTAATCAAAGTCTTCGATAGTGAAATGGGCACCAAGCTCAACGGGGTGCCGCACACCGCCGTTGATCCGATAGAAGCTGCACACCCTAGTGCACTGCGAAGCAGTCTAGAAATTCGCACCATTGCGTTCTTTGAGGATCACTAATATGAGTCGTCTTTATTCGGTGAACCCTCTAGATCAATCTGTGGTGGGGGATGTGGCTGTTACCACGCAAGAGCAACTGACGCAGGCCGTTGAACGGGCCAAAGTCGGACAACAGGCTTGGGCCAAACGTGCGCTTTCAGAGCGCGCGCAACAATTATCTGATGCTTATAAGAAGTTACTGCCCCATCAGGCGCAGCTGGCTACTTTGATCAGTCAGGAAATGGGTAAGGATTTCCGTCGCGCCAGCTATGAGGCGCATGGTGTGGTGCAAAGTGCGGCTTACATGATTGAAGAGGCCGTTGATGCGTTTCAACCGGAACGCTTGGCGGCCAAAAGTGAGTTGCAGTATCGAGCTTTGGGAGTAGTCGGGGTTATTTCTCCGTGGAATTACCCTTTGGCGATGGCTAACAATTTGTTGATTCCTGCGTTGGTCGCTGGCAACAGTGTGATTTTGAAACCTTCCGAACACACACCTTTGGTAGCGGATTTATTCATTCAAACACTACAGTCCCAGTTACCTGACGGTGTCCTGCAAATTGTTCATGGTGATGGGCAAGTCGGGCAAGCACTGGTTCAGTCCGACATACAGATGATTGCCTTTACAGGCTCCGTTGCCGCAGGTCGGAACATCATGGCCAATGCGGCGCCTCAACTGAAACGCTTGGTGATGGAATTGGGTGGTAATGATCCGATGATTGTTCTGGCTAGCGCCGATATCAAAGCGGCGGCACGTTTTGCGGTAGCCAGTTCCTTTGAGAACGCAGGCCAAATGTGTACGTCAACAGAGCGCGTCTATGTGGATCAAAGTATTGCTGATACTTTTTATCAGCAAGTCATGGCTCATGCCCGATACTACCTAACAGGTGGGTGGGATGAACCGGGTGTAAACATAGGGCCATTAGCCTCTGCTGACCAGCATCAGCGGGTGGTAAGTCAATTACAGGATGCGGAGCAGAAAGGTGCGCGTTTTCTGATGGGGCAGGCCGATTATACATTACCGTTTGTGGAGCCTACCGTCGTTGCTGGTATGACACCTGATATGCAACTGGAACAAACAGAAACCTTTGGGCCGGTTGTTGCGATGGCCGAATTTGAGCATGTTGAGGAAGCTATCGAGCGCGCTAATGATTCCATCTATGGCTTAGGGGCGGTGGTCTTTGGCGGACAGGATGCCGCAGCAGTCGCTGAACAGCTAGAAGCTGGCATGGTTTCAGTAAATCAGGGTGTTGGTGGCCCAGGGGATAGCCCTTGGGTAGGGGCTAAACAAAGCGGCTTTGGGTTTCATGGCTCAAAAGCAGGGCATCGACAATTCAGTCAGGTTCGGGTGATCAATTTTTAGGAGCAAACTATGAAGAATGAAGAAACTTCGTCATTTTATGTCGTAGCCCGCGAACCAGGGGCTGAGAATCCATCGTTACCGACCTGGGCAAATGAGCAGCCTAACCCGGTGAGGCTGGACAAAAATTACGATACGTCTGTGATTATCAGAAAAGACGTGCCCGAGGTGCCAGCAGCCTATCAATTACTGAATGTCCTTTCACAGGAAGAGTGCCAGCGCTTTATCGAGATTACTGAACACTTGGGCTATCTCAAAGACGCGGCAGTGTCGTTACCCAGAGAAGTTCGTCATAACGACAACGTAACCTGGGTGACGGATCAAACCACTGATCAGCTGATCTGGCAGCGGGTTGAGCAATTAGCGAATACCCAGCTGGATGCTTTCGACGGGAAACGTCCGGTTGGAATAAACGCTCGGTTTCGTTTTTATCGCTATGGCGAAGGTGACTTCTTCAAAAACCACATTGATGGTGCATGGCCGGGATCTCGAGTGATTGATCGCGAATTGATTACCAACGCGTATCCCGACCGTTATAGCCAGATGACTTTCTTGATTTTGTTAAGCGAGGACTTCGAAGGCGGGGCCACACGTTTCCTGGTTAACGCTGATGACCCAACACAGCCAGCACGTAGAAACGCCTCCGTTAAAACGGTGGATGTGCGTACGCCAGCGGGTGGTGTGTTGTGTTTTCCTCATGGACGTCACCCGTTGCATTGCTTGCACAGCTCAGAGCCGATCCGCAAAGGCACTAAATACATCATACGTACCGATATGTTGTTTGAGCTTGAGTGATCAAGATTGACCACCCTGGTTCTTAGGGTGGTTACCAAAAGGTGACTAATTTTTTTTAATCTTCAATTCTTGGATACTGCCGGGAGGGTGAACTATTGCCCGCATTTCTTCGAGTTGAACTCATTAAACGTGGTAGCGAAGAGTAGAGCTGATGGCAAATCATATTTCACATCTTCTATCGATTTGGATTGATCGTAAGGATCAAACAGAGTGGGTATTAGGTACTGTCGTTCGGACACAGGGCTCCAGCTATCGTAAGGCTGGAGCCATGATGTTGTTCAGCGGTGAGGGGGATCAATTGGGCTTGCTCAGTGGTGGCTGTCTTGAGAGCGACATTCAACGGCATGCACGAAAGGTGATGTTAACGGGGCAACCTAAAGCAGTGACTTATGACGGTAACGATGAAGATGACATCTCCTTTCAGTTAGGCATTGGTTGTGGCGGTGTTGTCGATATCTTGTTGCAGCCAATTACGAAACATAACGACTATCTGGCGTTGGAACACATGCACCACGCATTAGCCTCAGGCAAAGGCGGCGTTTACGTCCTTGATACGCGTGCAAGTGGCGATGGCTTGGCGAATCAATTTCATGCGGATGATCAAAAAAATACAGATACGGGTTCACCATCTGGTCATCTGCTTGGTCTAAGCGGGTATTCGTTGCCTATTCCCGTGAAACCTCGAACTCATCTATTGATTATTGGTGGTGGCGTCGATGCCAGACCACTGGCCCACATGGCTTCAGAGTTGGGATGGCAAACAACGGTCTGGGACCCGAGGCCTGCAAACGCACGGCCTAGCTTTTTTGAATCGGTCGATCATTTACTCCGGCATGGTATCGACTGTCTTAGCCAGTACCTCAACACCTATCCAGTAGACGCAGCAGTTGTCATGAGCCATAGCATAACTCTGGATTCTTCTGCAGTGGAGGTGCTGGCTCCTTTTGAACTGAATTATCTGGCGATGTTAGGGCCAGTTCATCGACGTCAGCAGGTGTTAGACAACGCAGGTATTAATACGTCTGATCGCTTTCAACGCCTGGCTCGGTATGTCGCTGGGCCTGCTGGCCTTGATCTAGGCGGAGAGCTTCCGGAGAGCATTGCCTTGTCGATTCTTGCCGAGTGCCAGGCGGTGTTGGAGGGGCGTTCAGCTCAATCTCTGAGCCTTACATTAGCGCCCGAAGATCGGCTAACTAAACAGTTAGTGAGTAACGGATAGAGTGCAGTTTGAGAGGTTCAGTTCACGTTCAGACACCAAAGCCATTAGCACGACACATATAAGTAAGAAACATATTAGTACGACAAACAGCAGCACGACCAACAAGAGTTTCCCTTCAGAGGAAATGCATTGATTAGGAGAAGGTAATGATCGAGTTCTATCTCAATGGTCAGAAAGTGACGACCAATGCGGCCGAAGATACCCCATTGCTCTGGGTAATTCGTGATGAATTTAAACTGAAAGGCACTAAGTTCGGCTGTGGTATAGCCATGTGTGGTGCTTGTACTTTGCATGTGGATGGTAACGCCATTCGTTCCTGTTCTTACCCTGTGGGACTGGTAAAGGGCACTCAGGTGACCACCATTGAAGGTTTGAACAATGAACACCCAATGCAAAAAGCGTGGGTGGAAGAGCAGGTGCCTCAATGCGGTTACTGTCAGTCAGGTCAGATTATGCAGGCTGCTACCTTGCTGAAGTACAACCCCAACCCCAGTGATCAGGACATCGTCAATCACATGAGTGCCAACCTATGTCGATGCATGGCTTATAAGCGTATCCAAAAAGCGGTAAAGCGAGCTGCTGCAGATTCAAGCGTGGGAATTTATGAACCGCAGACGGATAAAGAGTTGGAGGCCTAAGATGAGATCATTAAAAGCACTGAAACACAAAAGTACTATCTCTCGCCGTAACTTTCTGATTGGTTCGGTCAGTGGTTCGTTAATGATGGCGTTTGCACCGGGGGTGATGGCGTCTACGGTATCTGCTACCGAGTCCCTTAAAAATAAAGTCTTCTCACCGACTATTTGGTTTGAAATTAAAGGCTCCGGTGAGGTTGTAGTGAATATCTCAAAGGCAGAAATGGGTCAGCACGTCGGTTCGGCATTGGCTCGTATTGTTGCGGATGAGCTGGGTGCAGACTGGGAACAAGTGAGTATTCACCATGTAGATACAGACCCAAAATGGGGCTTTATGGTGACCGGGGGCTCCTGGTCGATTTTTACCTCATATAAACCGCTTTCCCAAGCGGGGGCTGCCGGTCGGATTGCCTTGATTGACGCTGCAGCGAAACTTAAAGGGGTTTCTGCCAAAGACTGCACAACTGAGCATGGCCATGTTCTGACACCAAAAGGTAAGGTGAGCTTTGGGGAATTGGTTCAAAAAGGTCAGTTTAACCAGACGTTTGATCAAGAAGCGTTGGCCAAAATGCCTATTAAAGCGAAGGCCAATCATAAATTAATTGGCGGTCACTTTAAGGCGTTAGACATTCCTGCGAAAACCAATGGCACAGCAAAATACGGAATCGACGTTGAAATCGAGGGGATGGTCTATGCTCGCCCGATTGTGCCGCCAACTCGCTATGGCAGCAAAGTGGTCACGGTGGATGACAGTAAGGCAAAAGCGGTTAAGGGTTATCTCGGCTATGAAATCCTGAAAGACCCTAGTGAGACGCTACAAGGCTGGGTATCCGTGTTGGCGTCGGATTATCCAACTGCGATGAAAGTAGCGGACTTGGTGAAGGTGACGTATCAGGCCGGGCCGACGGCCAAGGTTTCCGAACAAGATATTCTTGATGAAGGTGAGCGTCAGGTTAATGATCGTTCTGAAGGCTACTTATTTGTGGATGAGGGCGATGTTCCTGGTGCCAGTAAGTCCGCAGACAAACATTTAGATGCCATCTATCGAACTAATACGGCGTTGCACTTTGCACTTGAACCGTTAAATGCCACTGTTCATTTTGATAAGGGTATTTGGCATGTTCACGGTGGAAACCAGTGGCAGTCGCTGACCTTGCCCACCTTGGCTAAAGCTTTAGGGGTGGAGCAAGATAAGGTAATCATGCATCAATACTACCTGGGCGGAGGCTTCGGTCGTCGCTTGTGGGGTGATTATTTGATCCCGGCAGCGTTGACGGCGAAGCAGATTGGCAAGCCGGTTAAGTTGTTGTTCACCCGAGAGGATGACTCCCGATTTGATCAAGTGCGTTCACCATCGGTCGCGCGCTTAGATGCAAGTTTGGATGCGCAAGGGCAACTGACAGGTTTGGAACATGCCTTTTCAGCAGGTTGGCCAACTCTGACGATGGCGCCTGGCTTTATGCCGGAAAGTGTCGATAAGAAGGGCAAGATCGATCCCTTTTCTGCCAGTGGTGCTGACCATTGGTACAGCATGAGAAACCATCGGGCCAGAGCCATTAACAACGCTTTGGCTCAACAAACGTTTTTACCGGGCTGGCTGCGTTCGGTTGGGCAAGGCTGGATTGTATGGGGGCTGGAATCCTTCATAGATGAGATTGCCCATAAAGCTGGCGTTGACCCAGTTCAGTTCCGACTGTCAATGTTGGATGGCCAAGGTAAGCAGGCTGGACGTGCGCCAGAAAGTGTGGGTGGCGCATTGCGCTTGAAGAACACTCTGGAACGGCTGGTGAAACGTATAGGGTATGGTAAGTCATTACCTGCTGATGAAGGCATTGGTATCGCTATCACTGCCGGTCAGGAACGCACCATGCCAGCCTGGATTGCAACGGCTGCTCACGTGAAGGTGGATCGTTCTACGGGCAAGATCGATGTTAAAAAAGTCACTATGGTGGCGGATGCCGGGGTGATTGTTCATCCGGATGGTGCCTTGGCTCAGCTCGAAGGCAGTGCGTATTGGGGTGTGAGTCTGGCACTGCACGAATTCACCGAAATTGAACAAGGTCAGGTGAAGGATGTAAACCTAAATAGCTACTTGCCATTGCGTATGAATGATGCGCCCGAGTTGGATATTGAATTGGTCGAAAGTGATCAGGTGCCAACCGGACTCGGTGAGCCAGGCGTGATCGGCGTAGCTCCGGCCATTGGTAATGCGGTGTTTAACGCTGTGGGTGTCCGTCTGCGTGATTTACCAATGAAGCCGCAACATGTACTTGATGCATTAAATAAGGAGACGGTGTGATGGTTTCTTTGTTTACTCTCGCTTGGCGTTATCTACTGGCAATCCTTAGTGTCTTTGTCTTGTCTAACACGGCTTTTAGTGATGCTTATAAGGACTATAAGGCGTCACCAAGTGGTGAAACGGCATTTGAATATCTGCATCAAGTGGCTACACATCCGAGGTGCAGTAATTGTCATGGCGTTATGGACGGTGGTGTTCATCGGCCAACCGTGGGCGACGAACGTCGGCCGCATCCAATGAACATCAGCAGTGCCAATAATCTTAGGTTAACCCTAGAAAACCATCACTTTGTTCAGGTGCCCAACTCGACCCAGCCGGTCAATTGCAGAAGTTGTCACCAAAACAAGAATGGCGCTTCACCCGGTATGCCACCGGGGGCAGCGAACGATCTGATGCCGGGCTTTGTCTGGCACATGCCGCCACCGACCATGATAGTGCCTGCCGATATTTCGCCGCAGCAGTTGTGTGAAAACTGGTTAGACCCAGGCAAGAACAGCTTTTTGGCTTTCCGTGGTAGCCGTGATGATATGAAGACCTTTGAAAAAGAGTTCGTTCATCATGTCAGTGACGATCCTTTGATTCGTTGGGCATGGAATCCTGGACCAGGGCGGTCGCCTGCTCCTGGTACACATCAAGAGTTTGTCACTGCTATGCAGCTTTGGATCGACCAAGGTGCCCCTTGTCCTAACTAAACAGGTGATTTATGACGGCACATCATCCATGTATTTATCTGGACTATGCGGCCACGACACCGGTTGACCCTGCAGTGATTCAGGCAATGAATCACTGCATGTCATTTGACGGTTCGTTTGGCAACGCTGCGTCTGTGTATCATCCTTTTGGTTGGGACTCAGCAGAACTTATTGACGGCGCTAAAGTGCAAGTGGCTAAGTTGATAGGTGCTGCTCCTTCTGAATTGGTGTTTACTTCCGGTGCGACTGAATCCATCAATCTGGCGTTGAAAGGTCTGGCGTTGCATCCTGACAACAGCAAGCGTCATATCATAACCTCTGCGACTGAACATAAAGCGGTGTTGGATGTCTGTGCTTTTCTAGAGCAAAAGGGATTCAGTATCACCTATTTGACCCCGGATCAGCAGGGGACAATCAGCAAGGATCAAGTGCTCTCTGTGATCCGGGACGATACCTTGTTGGTTAGTCTGATGCATGTAAACAACGAAACGGGTGTGATTCAGAACATAACTGAGATTGGTGAGTTATGCCGATCAAAATCAGTTTTATTTCATGTGGATGCAGCACAAAGCGCTGGAAAACTGAACATTGACGTGAATCCTTCAAACATTGATTTACTGTCTTTGTCTGCTCATAAATTCTATGGGCCAAAAGGTGTTGGGGCATTGTTTGTAAGAAAAGAGGTTCAGTCTCTTTTGATGTCCTTGATTCACGGGGGAGGCCATCAGAAGGGTATGCGCTCCGGTACGCTTCCGACACAACAAATTGTTGGCCTGGGTAAGGCCTGTGAGATTGCAATGGAGCGTATGGACGCCGATTTGAACACCTCACAAGCGTATTATGATCGGGTGGTTGACGCTGTATCTGGCTTGTCCGGTGTGATCATAAACGGAGATCAAGACCGTCATTATCCAGGCATTCTAAATCTATCGTTTCCTGGTAGAGACAGTGAAGAGCTGATGATGCGCTTGAAACGCTTCGCGGTATCGTCAGGCTCTGCGTGTTCATCTGCAGATCGAAAGCCTTCTCATGTACTTCTGGCGATGGGGCGTTCAGCTGATCTTGCTCATTCTTCATTACGAATCAGTTTTGGACGTTATACCTCTGAGGACGATGTGAAGTATCTGATTCAAGCTCTTAGCGCGCTGTTTCTTTGATGGTATTTCAGGTTTCAGCTTTTTCACTAATCTATGATCAATAGCCATCGAACCGTTAAGGGTTCAGAAATGAAACATTCCGAAATTTTGTGTATGAGTAGAGAAACGGTTGAGACAGTACCAGAATAGTTTCCCAACGCAGGCTTTCATAAAATGTTGTTGCGACGAGCTGCAAAGTGGTTCGTAAGGCATCCTCTTAATCCTGCACCTATGATGAAGTGGTAGCGATTGTTTCAGTAATGTTAATAACGTGGAATTTCAGATAGGGGCGAGACAGAGAATAACTTTAATACCCGAATATCAAATCTAAGTACTGCCTTTGCTATGTTGGCTTATGTTTGAATTCGCTTTCGAAAAATACAGTTTGATGAGTTGGTAGAAACGGCTGATGTGCACGGGTTTATCTCCATGGAAGCGGTGAACCATATAGAAGGGCCATTGACTGCCACGATAATGATTAAGCACCCGAACCAACTGCCCGTCCTGGATGGCTGTTTGAACCACAAATTCCGGCAACAATGAAATGCCCATGTCCTGACTGACCATTTCTAAAGCACTTGGCAGTGTATTCGTTTTAGCAAAGTATCTGAGCTCTATCAGCTCCTTTTCTGCAAGCATATTGTTCTTAAAGACAGGCAGAGGACTCGTCTGCCATGAATTTCCAATAACTCTATGATTGGTTAAATCCTCTTTGTATTCTGGCTGACCATATTTTTGAACATAGGCAGGCGTTGCACAAAAGACTTCAACGCAAGTACCTATCGGCAGTGCTCTGTAGTTGCTGTCCTTTAACTCGCCACCATAAATAGATACATCAAGTTTATTTTGGATAAGATCGGTTGGCGTGTCTGTGACTAACAGCTCAGGTTCTATTTTAGGGAACTCAATACAGAGTTGTCGCAATGCCGGAATAACAATGCTTTTTTCACATGAATGAGGAATGGTCAGAGCGAAGCTACCTGAAGGCTCTTCTCGGCTGTCATTGATTTCATCCAAAGCAAGATTAACTTGATCCTTTAACAATTCGCAACGGCCTAAAAGCCGCTTTCCTGCTGCAGTCAAAGACATGCCGCGTGTATTTCTTGAGAGCAGTTGCTGGCCAATATCACTCTCCAATCGACTTATTTGTTGACTGATTGCTGATTTACTCATGCCCAAATGTTTTGCCGCACCAGTGAAAGATTGTTGGTTAGCGACTTCTGCAAAGACTAAAAGAGAGGGGATAAGTTTTACACTGTTCATAAAATTAAACACTGGGTTAAGTTAATGGTAATTGTTTAATAATTAATGCTTCTCTATGCTGTGTCAACTTCAACTCACAAAGGAAATAAGCAAATGACTGCATTGATCGTTGTTGATTTAACGCCAAAAGACAAAGAAAAACTAAGTTTGTACAGCAGCATGGCTGGCGCGACTTTGGTTCCCTTTGGTGGCGAGTTTGTCGGGAAGGGGCCGATTGAGGCATTACACGGGGAGTCTGCATTTCAAACGAAAGTTGTTATTCAGTTTCCGGATAAAGACAGTGCCGTGAAGTGGTATAACTCGGACGCTTACCAGGAAATCATTCCAATCAGAGATCAAGGCATGGACAGCCAATTTCATATTATTGGTTAAACAAGTTCAGGATCATTAAATGAGCACTCAAAATCTAGAAATTTCGAATACGCAAACGGACCTTTCTGAAGAAAACCGAGAGGCTTCGTCAGAGCATGCCAAAGTAGTACGCTTTCATCAGACGGGTGATGTTTCGGTTCTTAGAATGGAAACATTACCGATTCTTGCGCCAGAAAAAGACGAAGTGCAAATCAAAGTAAGGGCCATCGGTCTAAACCGTGCAGAGGTTATGTTCAGGAATGGCGCATACATTGAAACGCCAGAGTTACCTTCCCGATTGGGATACGAGGCATCTGGTGTTGTCGAGGCCGTTGGGAGTGAGGTTACAAATGTTAAGGTGGGGGACTTCGTCAGCACTGTACCTGCCTTTTCAATGAGTAAATTCGGAGTTTATGGTGAGAGTGCAAACGTGCCTTCTTATGCGGTGGTTAAATCACCTGTTAATTTTACAGCGGCTCAAAGTGCTTCAATATGGATGCAATACATCACCGCTTATGGCGCGTTGATTGATATTGGAAAATTAGCCAGAGATCAGTTTGTGTTGATTACAGCAGCAAGTAGCAGTGTCGGTGTTGCTGCTATTCAGATTGCCAGAAGTCGTGGTGCTAAAGTGATCGCGACGACCCGTCGTGAAACTAAAAAACAGTTTCTTCTGGATAAAGGCGCTGATCATGTTGTGGTGACCGATCAGGAAGACTTGGTGTTCACTATCGAACAGTTAACAGAGGGTGAAGGCGTTGCGTTAATATTTGATGCGATTGGAGGCCCGTTGTTGTCTGACTTAGCGGAAGTCGCAGGGCAGGGAGGCATGATCATTGAGTACGGGGCTTTGGATGGCGCTGAAACTCCATACCCGTTGTTTACTGCATTGGCAAAAGGACTCACTATTCGAGGCTATACTTTGTTCGAATTGACTCAGGATATGACCCGACTTGAGCACGCAAAAGCGTTTCTAATGCCGTTGTTTGAGTCAGGTGTATTAATTCCTGAAATTGATAAAGTATTCAGTTTTCATAATATTGCAAAAGCGCACGAATATATGGAGTCGAATCAGCAAATGGGCAAAATCGTAGTCGACCTGACCCTATAAAATCCGAACTAATACATATTAAGGCAAGTAAACTTTTTTGTTCACTTTTCTCTATGTTTATTCAGACCTTCCAGAATGTCTATTGGCATGGGGAAGACGATGGTGGAGCTCTTGTCACCGGCAACCTCCACCAGTGTTTGTAAGTACCTAAGCTGGAGGGCTTGATGTTGCTGATCCAGCACTTTTGCGGCTTTTAATAGCTTTTCAGAGGCTTCGTATTCACCTTCTGCGTGGATAACTTTGGCGCGTCTTTCTCTTTCGGCTTCGGCTTGTTTTGCAATTGCACGTACCATGCTTTCATCCAAATCAACATGCTTGATTTCGACGTTAGAAACTTTGATTCCCCAAGCGTCTGTTTGTTTGTCCAGAATAGTTTGGATGTCTGCATTTAACTGTTCGCGTTCTGAAAGCATGTCATCCAGCTCGTGCTGACCCAGAACTGATCTTAACGTGGTCTGAGACAGCTGGCTGGTCGCTTCTAAGAAATTCTCAACATTGATGATTGCTTTATTGGGATCTACGACCCGGAAATATATGACTGCATTCACTTTGACCGAAACATTGTCCCGTGAAATAACATCTTGAGTCGGGACATCCATAACCACCGTTCTCAGATCCACCCGCACCATTTGTTGCAACACAGGGATGACGATAATCAATCCAGGTCCCTTCACTTTGTAGAAACGGCCAAGCATGAAAATCACGCCACGTTCGTACTCACGAAGCACACGGAATATGTAAAACAACACTACAATGATCAAGATAAGAACAAAGAAGCCGTAATATCCAGCGATGAAGTGCATATCTACTCTCCAGGTAATTTATCAACTTTAAGAATTAAACCGTCTACAGAAGTGACTTTGACTTTGTCATCCGTGTCCAGTGGTTGATGACTCTCTGCTTGCCACAATTCACCTTCTAGACGAACATAAGGAACGCCGTTATGAATTCGTTCTATTGAGGTGGACGACCCTACCAGCTGAGATGTGCCGGTAATTACTTTTTGTTGTCTTGCTTTAACCACCAGTATCAAGGTGATGAGTAAAAGAAGTGCGCCAGCGGCAGCGATGGACGCAATTAATGGGATAGCAATTTGAAATCCAGGCACCTTCGTGTCCATTAAGATAATTGAACCCATTACAAAGGCCGCAATGCCACCAAAACCCAGAATGCCAAAGCTGGGAATGAATGCTTCAGCGATTATTAAGCTTAGCCCAAGCACGATCAGAGCCAGTCCGGCATAGTTAACCGGCAGAACCTGAAAAGCGTACATGGCAAGTAGCAGGCATACCGCGCCAATAACGCCAGGCACGGCCATGCCGGGATTTGAAAACTCAAAAATCAATCCATAAATACCGATTAATAACAAAATGTATGCGACATTAGGGTTGGTGATTACCCCTAAAAACTCGCTTCTCCAATCGATGGGGTGATAATAAACGTCGATTTTTTGAGATTGGATTCGGATATCCCGGTGATTTATAACTATGGTTTGGCCATCTATTTGGTCAAGTAAATCCGGGATGCTTTCAGCGATGTAGTTTATGACGTTGATTTTTAATGCTTGCTCACTGGAAATGCTAGCGCCTTTCACAACGGCTTGTTTAGCCCATGTTTTGTTTCGTTGTCTTAACTCCGCCAGCCCTTGTATATAGGCTACGGCGTCATTAATTATTTTTCGCTCCATGGCACTGGTCGCTGAGTGTTCCGAGTTCGTTTCTGAATCCTTGGGCTGATCGTTGGCTTGATTGTTGGCTTGATTGTTGGGCTGATCGTTAGGGCTATCCGGAGACTCTTCTTTTGGTGTGGGGGTTTTAGGCAATTCAGGTAATGATGGTGTGCCTATTTGTACCGGTGTGGCCGCACCCAGGTTGGTTGCAGGTGCCATTGCAGCAAGATGACTTGCATACAATAAGTATGTTCCGGCGCTGGCAGCTCTGGCTCCGCTTGGCGATACAAACGCAATGATGGGTATCTCTGATGACAAAATGGCTTTTATCATTTGACGCATGGCTGAACTTAGTCCGCCGGGGGTATCCACTCTAAGGATGACAAAAGGAGCATTTTGCTCGTTGGCAAACTCTAGTCCTCGTATCATATGGTCTGAAGTTGCAGGCCCGATAGCCCCTTTAATATCAATCACCCAAGCAGCCGGGCTTGCATGCCCCTGGGGAGCAAGGAAAGCGAGCAGAAGAGTGATAATCCAGACTTTTAAAATGCCAGACATAGAAAATTTCGCTTTAACAAAAGCACTTTAGTTAATGATAGTCATTCTTAAGATGGGTGTGATAATTGCGATGAAAAGTCGACCGCTGGTTAGTGGGTATGTGTTGATTGAGTATTTTTGTTAAAAGGGCATAAGTATTCGTTACAATGCATTTTTTAAAAGGAAAATAAAATGAAACTAGAGGTTTACCAAGTAGATGCTTTTACAGATCGGACTTTTGGTGGCAATCCTGCGGTAGTGTGTCCATTGAAATCCTGGCTTACGGATGACATGATGCAAAACATAGCGATGGAAAATGCAGTGGCGGAAACGGCGTTTATTGTGCCTAACAAACACGGCTTTGATATTCGTTGGTTTACGCCTGAAATTGAAATGGATCTTTGCGGTCATGCCACTTTAGCAGCGGCTCACGTTATCAGTAAGCATCTTGAATATCCAAGCTCTGTGATTCATTTTGATTCAAAAAGCGGTTCGTTAGCCGTAGAGGTTAATGATGCGATATTAACTTTAAATTTCCCCTCAAGGCCTCCTGAGCGCTCTGCGGCTCCGGACTCAATTTTAAGTGCTCTCAATTTCAAACCGGTGGCTGTTTTAAAATCTCGGGACTATGTATTGGTGTTTGAAAGTGAAGACGAAATAAGAAACCTGGAGGTTAATAAAGCGATTTTTGATCAAATTAATATTGACCCTGGTGGCGTTGTTGTAACGGCTAAAGGTAGAGATGTAGACTTTGTTTCTCGGTTTTTTACGCCTCAGGCGTCCATTCTTGAAGACCCTGTGACGGGTTCTGCGCATTGTTCATTAATTCCTTATTGGGCGGAGAAGCTTGGTAAAAATGAATTCAGTGCACTTCAATTGTCTTCAAGGGGTGGTGAACTGCTTTGTAAGTTGGAAGGGGATAGGGTAAAGATTTCGGGACGTGCTGTTACTTTTATGGAAGGAACCATTAAGGTTTAATTTCTTTTTCCCGTACAGAGTCTTTAGCCCCGGAGATTAAGAAAATATACTCCGGGGCGCAATTGATAGGCCGATTACCAGTAAGCCTAAAAACGGTTGATGTTTAAATGGCTCAAGCCCTTAGGCCATTCTAGCGTGTAAGGCCTTCAGTAATTTCTCTGTTTGTTCCCACCCCAAACAAGGGTCTGTGATGGAAAGGCCATAGCATAAGTTGCCGTCTTGATTCGGGCCACTCATCCCTTGCTTTCCTGGTTCGATGAAACTTTCCAGCATAATTCCTGCGATGCCTTGGTTAGGTGCATTTTTACCTAATCCAACCCGTTGTTCGATGACTTCAATGGCGATATCGACCTGGCGCTCGTGCTTTTTTTGAGCATTGTCGTGGCTGCAGTCAACAATTACTTTTGGGTGCAGTGTGTTTTCATCCACTGCTTTTTCAAGCTGAGCTAATGTTCGGTGAATACTGTCTGCATCGTAGTTGGTCAGATTGCGGCCACCGCGCAGTACCACGTGAGTATCCGGATTTCCGGGCGTATCAAGCATGACGATATTGCCGTCGATGTCGGTTCCTAAGCAGTGATGGCTTCGGCTGGCAGAAATCATCGCATTAACCGCTGTGTCGACTGAACCGTCGGTACCGTTTTTTATACCCACAGGCATAGCCAGATGGCTGATCATTTCACGATGAATTTGGGATTCGGCGGTGCGTGCACCGATCGCAGTCCAGCTGATTAAGTCATCAATGTATTGCATGGTCATTGGGTTCAATGCTTCAACCGCTAGAGGCAGCCCCATTTCTACCAGCTTCAATAATACCGATCTTGAGCGAGTTAATCCCAGCTCAATGTTGCCATTACCGTTTCTTTCCGGGTCATAAGCAAGTCCTTTCCAGCCAGTGGTTGTCCTTGGCTTTTCGATGTAAGTGCGCATCACAATGAGTAATTTATCAGAAAGCTGATCGTTCAAGAGTTTCAAACGACGGCCGTAATCCAAAGCCGCTTCTTCATCATGAAGGGAGCAAGGGCCTGTGATGATCAGGAACTTGTTAGATTCTGCAGTCGCTCCGGATAAAAGATCCGATATTTGTTGTCTGTGCTGATCTACTTGAACACTTAATGTTTCATTTAGGGGGATTGCTTTCTTTAGCTGCCTTGGTGTGGGTAACGTCCTCACAGCAAGGCTGTTGGCCATGGTCTTCTTACTGGTTTCATCGTTGGCAGCAGGGGCAACTGAACTCACAGATTTGGTTGGCGTTGTCATAGCGTGGTTTACGTTCGTACTCATCATTTATTCCTTTAAGTTTAAATTTGTTGATCCCCAAAAGTGTTCGTACAGCAAATATGGTGTGTTTGAACGAACCATAAAAAAACCCCGACCAGCTGACTGCTAATCGGGGTTCTCTTGGCAGTCGGCTGATTTTGCCGGGCTGCCTGTTGAATTTTTTATGTTATCTCAACGTTGGCCCAGCTGTTGGCTAAAGTAATAGCCAAAGAAATACTCAGCAAAGTACCAATAAACAGTTACTTGTTTAGTTGATGAAAACGCATTTTGTAAGGACGCAGAAAAAGAGCCACTTTGAAGTAGGCTGGTTTTTTCTATGTTCATTTTTAGTGCGTTTTTAATATTCATACCTGAATAATAACTTCCAATCTGAGGAATGCAACCGGTTTTACTTTAAATCGGATAAACTCTGACTTCTGATTTAATCAATCACGATGTCAGGTAGAATGGTGTCTCAATTATAAAAATATTAACTCAGGGACTGAGATGAAGCTTAAGCCGATCAACTTTGTGGAAGCATTGGGCGCCACAATTCTGTTATTTGCATTTGAATACATTGTAGCTATCACTATTCACGATTTTGGGATAGGTGTGGGGTCTGGAGGTGCCATTTCAAATGTGGTTGTTTTTGTCAGTACCGGATTCTTAATTACAATTCTAATGTCGATGACGGGTATTAATTATGCTCAGGTTTTTCACTCATCGAGTAACTCTGTGAAAAGTACGATCGTGGTTACCTTGCCATTGCTGATGTTGATATTCATTGCCGCAACATGGTGGTATTCCGATTTAATTACGGTCATTGTCTATTTTGTGCCTGAAGACAGAGACAGTCTCATGGTGCTTTCAAACATGTTACGGCCGGACATTTTTGCTGTGTTAAGTGTTTGCATCATTGGGCCAGTGCTTGAGGAAATATTGTTCAGAGGCCTCATCCTGAGAAGCTTTCTTTATCATTATGCGCCTAAGAACGCCATTTTACTTTCGTCGTTGTTATTTTCATTTGTGCATTTGAACTGGTATCAGATGCCATCTGCTTTCTTTCTGGGCTGCTTTATCGGATGGTTATTTTATCTGACCCGGTCGCTTTGGCCTTGCATCCTGGCACATGTCATCAATAACTCTCTGGCGTTTATGTCTGCTTATTATTGGCCCAAAGAAGACTTCAATTCTCTTTTAATGAATCTCCTGACCTTTGCTCTGTCTGTGGTCGGCGTTTTGTTGATCTCCCGGTTGTTTAGCGCCAGTTCAGAGCATAGTGAAAAAGACATTACTTAATGTGATTAGATGGGTGTGTGCTATAAATTATTGATTTATATTGTTTATCGGTTGTTGGAGTTATGAATCAAAGAAAACAGGTGGTTGCATAAAACCAAGTGGTTCAGACTTAAATAATTGGAACGGCTGGGTCTTTTAATGAGGTCGATTACTAAATTCAATCAGACATTTGTCACACGCTCCTTAATACTAATTTCATTTTAAAGCAGTTTCAGGCTGCTAGTCTTAAATGAAATTCACAAAAGGACGTTTAACTGATGAAAGCTTCGGATTTGTTTGTAAAAGCGTTAGAGCAAGAGGGCGTGGAATACATATTTGGAATACCTGGTGAAGAAAATCTCGATTTATTGGAGTCTCTCAGAACGTCGACTATCAAGTTGATTTTAACCCGTCATGAGCAGGCTGCCGGTTTTATGGCTGCAACTTATGGTCGATTAACCGGTAAAGTGGGTGTATGTCTGTCGACACTTGGCCCTGGCGCAACAAACTTAGTTACAGCGGCGGCTTATGCTCAACTTGGTGCAATGCCAATGTTGATGATTACAGGTCAAAAGCCGATAAAAGCCAGTAAACAAGGGCGGTTTCAGGTGCTTGATGTGGTTGATATGATGCGTCCTCTAACCAAATATACCGCTCAAATTGTGAGTGGTGAACGGATTGCATCTCAAGTACGGGAGGCCTTCAGAATGGCCAGTGCGGAACGTCCGGGTGCTGCACATCTTGAATTACCTGAAGATATTGCCTGTGAAGAAACCAACCCGAACCTGATCCCTGAAAGCAAAATAAGACGGCCTACTGCAGAAGTAAAATCCATCAAGCAAGCGGTTGATATGATCGAGCTTGCAAGAACACCGTTGGTTTTGATCGGAGCGGCTGCCAATCGGAAAATGTCCAGTAAAATGCTCACCCGGTTAGTGGATGAAATGAACATTCCTTTCGTGACTACACAAATGGGGAAAGGGGTGGTGGATGAAACGAAACCTCTCTTCTTGGGGAATACCACATTATCTGATGGAGACTTTGTCCATAGGGCCATAGAACACGCAGACTTAATCATTAATGTGGGTCATGATGTTGTCGAAAAACCGCCTTTTTTCATGAGAAATAACGACAAGCAAGTTTTGCATATTAACTACAACGCAGCCGAAGTTGACCCTGTCTACTTTCCCCAGGTTGAAGTGATTGGAGATATTGCGAACAGTGTGTGGTCGATTCTTGAAAACCTACAACCCCAAAGCCACTGGGACTTTAGCTATTTTGATAAAGTTAAAGCGGCTGAAGAAAAAGAATTGCCTCATGGTTGTAATGATGACCGGTTTCCTATCTTTCCTCAGCGCCTTGTAGCGGATGTACGAAGAGCCATGCCGAAAAATGGCATTATTGCGTTGGATAATGGTGTTTATAAGATTTGGTTCGCAAGAAACTACAAAGCTCAAATGCCGAATACCGTGTTACTGGATAATGCACTGGCCACGATGGGCGCTGGCTTGCCTTCCGCGATGGCTGCAAAACTGGTTCACCCTGATCGGCCTGTGATTTCTATTTGTGGAGATGGCGGCTTTATGATGAATAGCCAGGAGCTTGAGACGGCTGTTCGTTTAAACCAACATCTGATTGTGCTCATTCTTCGGGATGATGCTTACGGAATGATTAAGTGGAAACAGGCGAATATGCAATTTGACGAATTTGGCCTGGATTACGGCAACCCGGACTTTGTGAAGTACGTTCAAGCGTACGGAGGTAAAGGGCACAGAGTTCAGGCCGCCGATGAGCTGTTGCCTCTCATTCTACAGTGCATGGAAGACCACGCGGTGCACTTGATTGATGTTCCAATTGATTACAGCGAAAACGACGAAATTCTAAATAATCAATTACGTAAATTAAGCGCGAAAGTTTAACGAACCAGAAGGATTAAGGTGTTTGGTATGTTGAAGAATAATTACCCTTATTATCTCGCAAATGAAGCTGTATACGCTAACGAAAGTCTGGATGTAACTGATAAATACTCGGGAGCGATTGCGACCAAGGTGGCGTTAGCGGATGAAGCAGCCATTGATCAGGCCATTGAAGCTGCAGTTAAAAGCCAGGAAGCACTTAGAGTGATGGCACCGTATGAACGGCAAGATATTCTTAATCATTGTGTTCAAAGATTTACAGAACGATTTGATGAATTGGCTATGGCACTTTGTATTGAAGCGGGAAAACCGATTAAGGATGCTAGAGGAGAAGTAAGCCGATTAATAGATACGTTCCGGATTGCAGCAGAAGAGTCGGTTCGTATGGGGGGCGAGATCATGAATCTGGAAGTTGCGCCACGGGCGCGGGGCTACAGTGGCATGTACAAACGAGTTCCGATTGGTCCGTGTTCTTTTATCTCACCCTTTAACTTTCCTTTGAATTTGGCTGCACATAAGGTTGCTCCTGCATTGGCGGTAGGGTGTCCGTTTGTATTAAAGCCGGCGAGTAGAACACCGATTGGTGCTTTGATCATTGGCGAAGTGTTGGCTGAAACTGACTTGCCCAAAGGTGCGTTTTCCATTTTGCCTTGTAGCCGAAATGGGGCGGATCTGTTTACTGTGGATGATCGTTTGAAGCTACTGAGTTTTACAGGCTCTCCCGACGTCGGTTGGGATTTGAAATCGAGGGCAGGAAAAAAACCGGTGATTTTAGAGCTGGGCGGTAATGCAGCCTGCATTGTAGATGAAGACACTGATGATCTGGAAGATGCCATAGAGCGTATTATTTTTGGTGCTTTTTATCAGTCCGGCCAGAGTTGTATTGGTGTTCAGCGAATCATGGTGCACGACGCGCTTTACGATGAGTTCAAGTCGCGATTTGTGGAGCAAGTGAAGCATTTAAAAATGGGGGACCCTAAAGACGAAGATACGTTTGTTGGGCCGATGATTTCATTATCAGAAGCAAATCGACTTAAAGGCTGGGTGGATGAGGCGTTGACAATGGGTGGCGTTTTGTTGGCCGGAGGCTCGCAAGATGGGGCGATGTTAGAAGCGACCGTTCTTGAGTCCGTTCCGGAGAATGCTCAGTTGGTCACCGAAGAGGCCTTCGGCCCTGTGGTTGTTTTAAGTAAGTTTTCGGATTTTGATCAGGCATTGAAAAGTGTCAATGAAAGTAAATTTGGTTTGCAGGCAGGCATCTTTACCCGTGATCTTTACAAAATGAATAAAGCCTGGGATGAATTGGATGTCGGCGGCGTTGTCATTGGCGATGTACCCAGTTGGCGAGTGGACAATATGCCATACGGAGGCGTTAAGGACTCGGGCGTTGGCAGGGAGGGTATCCGGTTTGCGATGGAAGACATGACAGAAATCCGTTTGTTGGTCATCAGGGATAAGCACCGTAAATAGTTTTCGTACTTTTTCTGGTTGCGTTCTGTATGGGTTAAGTAACTTTTTTTAATCCTGAATTCAGATAATAAGTGCAGCACTCGATGATTGAGATCAAATGATTGGATTATTGAGTGTTAACTAAATGGTTAACTGTTTGAGGTTTGATTTTCATTTTTCATATAATGCGCCGCTTCTCGTACTCCTAATAATTAAAAATCGAGAATGTTTCCTGAGCAAATGGCTCAAAATGCAGTTATAGGAGCGGAACGCGATTATGAATTTATCTTTAAAGAGTAAACTTGGCTTGGTAGTGATTCCATTGATTTTATCGATCATTGCTTATTCAGGTTTTAATTTGGTAGGTTTTGCCCAAGATAAAACTGGGATGGAACGCATATCAACGTTGGTTGCATTAACGGTGAGCGCGAGTGATCTGGTTCATGAGCTGCAAAAGGAGCGTGGAGCCACCGCAGGTTTCCTTGGTTCGAAAGGAACCAGTTTTGGAGATACTTTAAGCACGCAAAGAAAGCGTACGGATAGTAAATTAAATGCGCTCAATACTTTTCTTAAAGATCAACAAACGTCCATTGATCAGCCAGAGATCAATCGGTTGATCTCAAAAGCTCAATCTAAGTTGAAACGTATAGACAGTCTGAGGTCTCGAGTTGATGGTCAGTCCATTTCTGTATCAGAGGCTTTAGGATATTACACTGAAGTTAATGCTTTGATGCTGGATATGATCCCTTTTATCAGTGAATTGTCTCCGGACTCTCACCTGACTCAGCAATTAACTGCCTATTATAATTTTTTACAAGGCAAAGAGCGTGCAGGCATTGAGCGAGCCGTTTTAAGCTCGACCTTCTCACAAAAAGCTTTTTCAAAAGGCATGTTTGTAAAGTTCATCAGACTGATGACGCTGCAGGATAGTTATCTGGCGTCTTTTGAACGTTTTACTACCAAGGCGTTACTTTCAACATATAAGAAATCCATCAAAGACAGTTCATTTGCTCATGTTGATCGATTCCGGGTATTAGCTTTAGAAAAACAACTCAATGAAGAAGCATCGGCTTGGTTTCGGCATGCAACTGACAGAATTAATGTGCTAAAAGAAGTGGAAGACAAGATAGCGGAGGACATTCTTAATTTCGCTCAAAAGCACACAGATCAAGCATCTTTTAAGTTTTGGGCTTGGTTGGTAATGAGCTGTTTTGTAATTATCAGTGCGCTTGTTATTTCAACTAAAATTGTACGGGATCTCAATCGCCAGGTGGCTTCCATTGTTTCAGTGATTAACAGCGCAGCCAGTGATAAGAATTTAAAAAACAGATCTGAATTAATCGCAAACGACGAGTTAGGCATGATTTCAAATCAATTGAATCATATGCTGGATGTGTTCAGTACAACATTGAATAACTTGAACGATGCAAGCCTTGAGTTAAGCACAACTGCAGAGGAAGCCAGTTCAGTCTCCGCTGACAATGCAAAGCACCTGGATCGCCAGCGTGCTGATACAATTCAGATTTCAACGGCAGTTGAGCAAATGTCGCTGTCAATTAACGAGGTTGCCGTAAATACCCAGTCAACAGTAACGTCGGTAAAAGAAGTGGAAGAGGCTGCCAATAAGGGACAAATAGCGGTACTTGAAACCAGTGCCGCAATCCATCAAGTCTCCCATGAAGTATTCGAGGTGGCCGAGTCCATCAACAAATTACATGAAAGCAGTCAAACCATCAGCAGTGTTCTGGAAGTGATTAAGAGCATTGCTGAGCAAACCAACTTGCTTGCCCTTAATGCAGCCATTGAAGCTGCAAGAGCGGGAGAGCAGGGAAGAGGTTTTGCTGTTGTAGCCGATGAAGTGAGAAATTTGGCTAAACGTACACAAGAATCGACGGTTGAGATCGAAAACATCGTTGCTCAGTTTCAGGAAGACAGCAAAACTGCTTACTCTAAAATGCAAATCAGTCAGCAAAGTGCAGACATGAGTGCAAACCAAGCCGAGTCCATCAAAACAATGTTGAGCGATATTTTATTGGCAGTTGAATCGTTGGTAGATATATCTTCTCAAGTGGCTGCAGCTACCGAAGAGCAATCCACTGTCAGTGATGAAGTTGCTCTTAAAATCAAAAACATCAATGAACAGACCACTCAAACAGCAACGGGTGGCGAGCAAATCCGAATATCTGCAGAAATGCAGGCAGGACTTGCCTACAAACTGAAAGATATGGCTGCAAGTTTTATTGTTTGATACTTTTCGAACGATATCAAATCCCCTGATTCGCACGCAGGGGATTTGCAAGCTTCTTTGGTTTCAATATGATTTAATACGCTTTTTTAAAATTGTGACGTTTGGGCGTGTATTGTGAGTAGTGGTGAAATTCGGCTTAATAAATTTATCAGCGATTCTGGTTTTTGTTCTCGAAGAGAAGCGGATAAGTTAATTGAACAAAATCAAGTGACCATTAATGGTAAGGTTCCTGAGTTAGGTACAAAAGTGTCACCTGGAGATCAGGTCTACGTTGGTAAAACTCACATCAAAGCAAGTGCCGTCAATAAATCAGATCGCATTTATATCGCTTATAACAAGCCTATTGGAATTACTTGCACCACAGAACGGAATGTTCGGGGGAATATTGTTGACGCTATTGGTCATAAAGAGAGAATCTTCCCTATTGGCCGCCTAGATAAACCGTCTGAAGGGCTGATCTTTCTTACTTCGGATGGAGACATTGTTAATAAAATTCTCCGCGCAGAAAATGCGCACGATAAAGAATATATCGTCACTGTCGACAAACCTTTGAGTGAACGTTTTATTGATCGTATGTCTCGTGGCGTGCCGATCCTTGATACCGTGACTAAGCCTTGTGTTGTGACCATGCAAAGCAAGTTTGTTTTTAAAATCATTCTAACGCAGGGTCTTAATCGCCAAATTCGCAGAATGTGTGAATATTTGGGGTATGAGGTAACAAAGCTTAAACGTACCCGAATTATGAACGTGGCTTTAGGGAATTTAAAGCCGGGTCAATGGCGGAACCTAACGGGGGACGAAATGGCGGAGTTGAACGACGCCTTAAAAGGGTCTCGGAAAACCACCTCAACACCCGGCTTGCCAAAGAGTCCAACAGAAGTTCAGCCACAGAAGCAAACGCCAGCATTCAAACACACCACAAAGAACCGCTCGAAGTTAAAAAATGATTCTGAGCGAACCAAAACTAAGCGCTCCGGGACAACGAAATCTACGCCAAAGCCTAAAACGTCAAAAAGAAAATTTGATCGCCGGTGATTTTATGGGTGTCGTTGCTATTTCAGTCGCTCATAATGTTGATTGACTAATATTTAAACAAAAAATATTGATATTATGATTGACTAATCGCCAGACTCGTTTATTATCGTTCGCAGCTTAGAAAGAATTTTTATATTTATGCAACACCTTTCGTAGTTCTTTGTAGTACTTCGTTCGTCCTGTTTCCATAAGTAAAGCAATACTTTCAGCACGACCAACCTCTTAGAGGTTATTAAATTACTTTTGTAAATAGGAAATATTATGTCTACATCTACTGGAACTGTTAAGTGGTTCAACGAGTCAAAAGGTTTTGGTTTTATTGAGCAAGAGTCTGGTCCAGACGTTTTTGCTCACTTCAGTGCAATTGAAGGCGCTGGTTTTAAAACCCTTGCTGAAGGCCAAAAAGTTTCTTTCACTGTGACTCAAGGTCAAAAAGGCCCACAGGCAGAGAACATCGTAGCTCTTTAATTTATATTAAAGGTTACTGAAAAGAGCACCTCTAAGGTGCTCTTTTTTTTGCTTCAAAAAAAGCAGTGTTCGTTTTAGTGAATATCTTCTAGCCAATTTTGTATTTCAGGCGAAAGATAGAGTTGATCTTTTAACTCTACAGCCCAGTCTTCCGATGCCAACCGATCAAGCATTATCACAGACATTACCTGAACGGCAGGGACCTGGCTCCAGGCTGAAGTGTTCAAACAGCGCCAGTGATCAGGGTTAACTGTTTTTGGTTTATCAATTTGTCCGGAACAGGTCTCACAAATAAAAATACAATGATCAAAATCTGGCTCGCGAGGAACGGGTGGAACTTCATGAATGATGAGCTTTGTGCCGTGTGCATTGCACAGTTCACAATGAGAACCAGATCTGCGTACTAAATCTTTTCCAAAGTAGGAGATAGCATCGTTTCGTTGCTTGTGCTTTTCTGATCCTTTCGACATGATAGTGTCATTTCACCTTTAGCGTTGTAAATTAATAAAGTAGTACTAATAAGACTAACAGAAAGGAGCTGTTTTTCAATGACTCGCTTTAATGATTGGCGTGATCAAGTCTTTGATATTATTTATAAAACTGATACAAAAGCGGGCAAGGCGTTTGATGTTTTATTAATTCTTAGTATCTTGCTCAGTGTTGCTGCTGTCATGCTCGACAGCGTTGAAAGAATCAATGAACGTCACGGAACTTGGTTGTATTCTTTAGAGTGGTTTTTTACCGTTCTTTTTACTATTGAATATTTTGTAAGAATTTGGGTGAACCCCAAACCCTTTAAATATATTTTCAGTTTTTATGGTTTAGTGGATTTACTCTCAGTATTGCCCACTTACATTGCGCTGTTCATACCGGGAATGAATGAATTTCTGGTCATTAGACTGTTGCGTGTTCTTCGTATTTTCCGAGTATTAAAACTCTCAACCTACATTCATCAGGCTAATTTCTTATTGTCGGCATTAAATTCCAGTCGCCAGAAAATTACCGTGTTTTTGTTTTTTGTGGTGACGCTCGCGACCATTTTTGGCGCAGTTTTGTATGTGATAGAGGGGCCTGAAAATGGATTTACCAGTATCCCAAAAAGTATTTACTGGGCCATTGTTACTCTGACCACAGTTGGGTATGGAGATATATCCCCGCACACGCCAGCTGGTCAGGCCATTGCCTCGGTGGTTATGATTTTGGGTTACAGCATTATCGCAGTACCCACCGGAATATTCACTGCTGAACTGGCCAATAAAATGCAAAAAGAAGGGCTGACGTTTAAGAGATGCGCGGGATGTGACAAAACAGATCACAAGGCGATTGCAACTTATTGTTATTCTTGTGGTGCAAAACTATAAATGCACGTTTGAAAATTCATGGAGCGAATATGATTAACCATTTCATCAATGTATACACTTCCACCTTGGTTTCTTCGTTGACCGGCTGGAAAGGTACAACTGGTTCTCGGAAAACTGAACAGCCTGAAAAGGAAATTGTTTTATTTGATCGGGAGGGCTGCCCTGACTGTCGTAGTGTCAGGCAAGTCATAACGGAATTAAATCTTGATGTTAAGATTTTACCTTGCCCTGAAGGTGGTACTCGTTTTAAGCATACATTGAAGGAGGTTTCCGGCAGTGTGCAGATTCCTTGTTTAGTGGATGAAAATACCGGGCAGAAGCTGATTTCAAAAGAAATTATTATTGAATATTTATTTAATGAGTATGGTAAGAAAGCCGTTCCTCAGAAGTATTCAGGTACGCGTTTTGATGGCGTGATCAACTGGACATCTCAACTTCTCCGTGGTGGCCGTGGTGAAAAAGCCAGATCTTCTTTGATGCCAGAGAAGCCTCTGACTCTTTACAGTTTTGAGTCCAGCCCTTTTTCCCGGCCAGTAAGAGAATTATTGTGTGAGCTTGAGATACCTTACACTATGGTGAGCCTTGGGAAACAACAAAGTGCAGACATGGGGCCAGCTGCATTTCGGTTTCATCGAGGGCCTTATAAGCCGGTAAAAGATTCAAAGCGAGAACGTTTTTTGGCTGAACATGGTGATGTGATGGTACCTTACCTAGAGGACCCGAACACCGGCGAAAAATTGTTTCAGTCAAAGAAAATCCTCAACTACTTACAGCGTACTTATGGTCAAGCCGGCAATAAGTAGGGGGTTGAAATAAGTGATGATTTTACAAACTGTCAAGACTGGCGGTTTGTGAAATAAATAAGGATATTGTGCGGCCAACCTTTTAAGTTAGGCTTGATTAGGTAGACTTATTATTGACTTCTTAACTTTGATTGGAAATCCATACTGGCTGCTGGATGTATCATTTTAAAACCCTTAGATCTCGGCTATTTACAATATTTGCCGGATTTTCAGTTGTTTTGATCACTGTGTTTTTTATTTTTAATCAATTTTCGTTTTATCGTGGATTGATTGAATATGTGAAACAACGTGAAATTGCTTCCATTGAGAAAATTGCCGAGCTGATGAGCAGCCGTGTGTCTCGGTCTGAAATACGTCTTCAAACCATTCGTTCGAAACAATGGAATGATACGGTGCGTGATGCATTGCTCTCTAATGCCGATCCAGATGAACGCGAGTCCCTGTTAAACAGAGGAGGAAAGCCTCCGCCACCCATCCACTTTGAAAGCGACTATTCAGACCGACCAACGCCCGATTTTAACTCGAAGCGACAAAGTTTCAGACGACCTCCGCCGATCCCTAATGGTGGTATATCGAACAGAGTTTCATTGGTCGATCTTGATTACGTCCCAGTGTTCGGAAACATCTGGCCAGAAGATGACGTAGTGTATTTCCCTGTATTTAATGGTCAGAGTAAGACGGCATACATCGCATACAAAGCATCCAAGTCCCAAATAGCCAAACAAGAAAAGAATTTTATCATCCAGCAAACCATTGGTTTTATCGTAATCTCTTTATGTACTTTGGCTTTATGCGCCGTGATTGCCTGGTGGTTGGCGAACAGAATTTCACATCCCATCATGTCTGTGGCGAGGGGCGCGAGGAGTCTTTCTAAAGGTCAGTACGGCGCTCAGGTGCAGCTGATCAAGGGTGAAGTTAAGTTAAAAGATGAAATTGGTCAGCTCGTTAAAGATTTCAATTACCTTTCTAGAGTGCTTGAAAAAAATGAGCAATCCCGTCTGCAATGGAGCTCTGACATAGCGCATGAGCTTAGAACGCCTGTGGCTATTTTAAAAGGCGAGTTAGAAGCTATAGGAGACGGGGTCAGGCCGTTAACACAAGACTCAGTAACCAGTCTCCAGGAAGAAGTCAGTATGCTTGAGAAAATGGTGTCAGACCTAAGGGTACTTACTTTGTCTGATGCTGGTGCTCTGGATTACCAAATGGACTCCGTCAGCCTGAACCAAATATTGCTTTCCACTGTGAATAGCATGGAGCCTCTCTTTATTAAGCAGGGATTAACGCTTAAATACAGCCTCTTTGGACAACCTAAGAATATACACGGTGATCGTGAACGGTTAAGGCAGTTAATCAATAATTTATTGTCCAACAGTCTCAGGTATACCGACTCACCGTCTCAGGTCTATGTTGCTTTACAAGTGAAAGATAACATCCAGGAAATTATCATTGAGGATGGCGCACCAGGGGTGCCGACTGAATCGTTACCGTTGCTCTTTGATCGCCTGTATCGTGTTGATAAAAGCAGAAGTCGCGGTACCGGTGGTTCCGGTTTAGGTATGGCGATTTGTAAGAACATTACAGAAGCTCATGGTGGTGTTATTCATTGCAGTCACTCCACTTTGGGTGGTTTAAAGGTCTCGATCACATTTAAGGATGTGTGATTTTATTAACACATCTGTGATTTTCAAAAGGGTCAAGAAAGTGCTGATTAAGGTTAATGAATGAATGTTGAAAATTTAATTTATATTGTAGAAGACGAAGTCAAACTGGCCCGCTTGATGGAAGACTATCTGATGGCTGCAGGCTATCAAACCCAGACGTTTTATGATGGCCAGATGGCTTTTAATGCCATTAAGCAGCAGGCACCAAGTTTGATTCTTCTGGATTTGATGTTGCCAGGTATGGACGGCATTGAAGTGGCAAAACACACTCGTGAGTTTTCGAATGTGCCAATCATCATGGTCACAGCGAAAGTAGAAGAGGTGGATCGCCTGCTGGGGCTTGAAATAGGGGCAGACGACTACGTTTGTAAACCTTACAGCCCTAAAGAAGTTGTCGCACGAGTTAAAGCGATTTTGCGTAGAGCGGGTCAGCAACCTGTTATTGATGTCCAACCATCCAGTGAGCTGATTCAGGTAGATGAAGCGAAAATGATTGTTCAAATCTCCAATGAGAAACTGGATTTAACGGCGCTGGAGTTTCAAATGTTTTTGGTTATGTTTAATGAACCAGGGCGTATTTATAGCCGGCAACAGTTGATGGATGCAATTTATAACGACCATCGAGTGGTGAGTGATCGAACCATTGACAGTCACATTAAAAAGCTTCGTAAGAAAATTGCTGCGACGTACAGCGATCATGATCTCATACAGTCAGTCTATGGCGTAGGTTATAAGTACGAACCGAATCAATAACGGCCGATTACTCCGTAAGTTCATATTGTTTGCAAAGTTAGTCTATAAGCTTTGGCCAGATTTATCATAAATGAGGAATATTCTACATGACACTTAAAAAGCATTCAGGGCTTAACATGTTTACAGCCGCGATGATTTTATGCCTGGGTTCTGAATTGGCCTTAGCTCAGGGTAATAGAGGCGGAATGGAAGATTCCAGAGGTCATCCTCCTAGACCTGATCAAATAGCCAGTATGTTGAAGTTAGATGATCAGCAGCGTTATGAGTTTCAGAGAGTGATGCAAATTCAGCGAGAAAAGTTCCATTCTTTCATTGAAAACCATAAAAATGAAACCAAGGAACAATTATCCTCTGTACTGTCTGCTGAGCAAATAGCGCAGTATGAATCCATCATGAGTCAGTACGAACCCAAACGACGAGATCGAAGAGGTCCGCCTCCAAGAGATAATGGTTACCAAGGGTCAGGCACTGGCTCAGACAATGAACAGCAACCAACGGATCGTCAATTTCGTTTCAGTGAATAACGGCTTCATTCTTTGATTTTATGGCGGACTCATTTGGAGTTCGGCCATAAATAAAATCTCTTTAATATGGGTTTGATCTAAAGTCTATCATTCTAGGGTGAAGATTAAGTCTCTCGCTGTTAAATCCCAAGCCTTACTGTATAATCGCCGCTCTTCAAATTGGCTATAATTCCCCATATTTCAGAATAGGCGTTCAAAATGCAGACTCATAAATTAGTAATCAGTTGTCCTCCCGGCGTTGAAGGTCTGTTGCTTGATGAAGTTGCCGAGTTAATCGGTGTTAAGGGGAAGGAAACTCCCAGGGCTGTTTTGTTAGAAGCGACCCTGGAGCAAGCGTATAAGCTATGTCTTTGGTCGCGTTTAGCCAGCCGGGTTTTACTGCAAATTGCTGAGAGCGAAGCGGAAACGGCAGATGATATCTATCAAATCTGTGTCACTGTGCCTTGGCAAGAGCACTTCACGTCCAGTAATACGTTCCGAATTGACTTTGTGGGAACCAACCGATCTGTAAAAAACTCCCAGTTCGGTGCTTTTCGTATCAAAGATGCGATTGTAGACACATTTAATGCAGTGGAAGGCACCCGGCCTTCAGTAGATAAAGATACCCCGGACATCCGGGTGCATGGCTTTTTAAAGAAAGGCAACTTTCAGTTATTTATTAATATTTCAGGCGAAAGCTTGCACCGACGAGGCTATCGCCCGTCTGCAGGCATGGCGCCAATGAAAGAAAACCTGGCTGCTGCTGTTTTGGTTCGGGCTGGGTGGAACGCGCAAGATGCAGACTGGGATCAATTGGTCGACCCTATGTGTGGCAGCGGTACTCTCCTGATTGAAGCGGCGCTTATGAAAGGAAATATCGCGCCAGGTCTGTTAAGGCAGCGGTTTGGTTTTGAATATTGGGCAGGTCATGACGAATCAGTCTGGGAAGAGGTGGTTGCGGAAGCAAAGCAAGCCAGGGCTGAGGGCACAAGTAACCTGAAGGCCATCTACTATGGAACGGATCAGGATTCGAAAGTCGTTCATAGAGCTAAAGACAATGCTCGCAAAGCGGGTGTGGCCCAATTCATTCACTTCAGAACAGGTGACTTCCAAAGCTTCACGCCTAATCCGTGTGAACGCGGACTTTTAGTGACGAACCCTCCTTACGGTGAACGCCTTGAAGAGAAACACGATGTAGCCAAATTGTATCAGCAATTAGGAGTGACCTTCCTGGATAAGTACGAAGGTTATCAGGCCGCTATTTATGCTGGTAACTGGGAGCTTGCCAAGGGCCTGCCTTGGGTGCCGTTTAAGCAATACAAACTCAAGAACGGTGCCATCGAAACTCGATTGCTTTTGTTTAAGCTGCTTCGGGAAAAGGCCATTCAGGGATTGATTAAAGAAGACGGAAGCCTCTCTGAAGGCTCGTTGATGCTGGCCAATCGTATTCGTAAGAACCTTAAAAAATTGAAATCCTGGCTCAAGCAGACCCAAATCAGCTGTTACCGTGTATATGATGCAGACTTACCCGAATACGCGGTAGCTGTTGATGTCTATGACGGCAGAGTGCATATTCAGGAATATGCGCCACCTAAAACGATTCCTCTGCATAAAGCGCAACAGCGACTTGCTGATGCCATTGATGCTGTAGCAGAAGTCTTTGAACTGAATACGCATGATGTTCATGTGAAGCAGAGGGCAAGACAGTCTGGCAAGAGCCAGTACGAAAAAATGGACTCGCAAGGCAACTTCTTCCAGGTTCAGGAAGGCGAGGCAACACTGAAAGTCAATTTATCCGATTATCTGGATACCGGTTTATTCTTGGATCACAGACCTGTGCGGGCATGGATGGCGAAACAAGCAAAGGATAAACGCTTTCTCAATCTTTTTGCTTATACCGGTGTGGCGTCCGTCCAGTGTGCACTCAGTGGTGCCAAAGAAGTAACCACTATTGATATGTCTTCCACTTACTTAAACTGGGCTTGCGATAACTTCGAACTCAACAGGCTGGAAGGTGAACAATACCGCTTTGTTAAAGCGGATTGTATGGATTGGTTGGCCAATGCCTCAGGTGAATTTGATGTTATTTTTATGGACCCGCCAAGCTTTTCAAACTCTAAAAAGATGGAAGGTGTTTTGGATATTCAGCGAGATCATGCCTCTCTCATTCAAAATGCAATGAAGCTTTTATCGAAAGATGGCGTATTGGTCTTTTCAAACAACCTGAGAAGTTTTAAATTAGAAGAAAATGAGTTAACAAATTTTGCTGTCCAGGACGTTACAAAGCGTTCAATTCCAAAGGATTTTGAACGCAGGCAAAACATTCACCGATGTTGGTTGATTTGCCATTCATCCGAGGCAATAAAAAATTACAAATTCTAGCTAAAGCTTCTAAAAGACCAACCGATATGCAAGATAGGTTGGTCTTTTTTTATACAGGTGATATCGCTATGGTTGGCTTCAGTACGAACTTCTCAGGAGCTTTAGACTCTTACCAGTCTGTATTCGGCGGGCAGTCTAAAACTGACAAACTTCCTCAGACTGCTTCTGAGCAGGCAGGGGAATCCATTGATAAACCTAAAAAAGCTTCTTTATCTTCTCCTGGCGATTTATTAAGCCGAATTGTTGGTAATAAATTAGCAAACGTAGGTTTTGAAAAACCTCAAGAAACGCCTTCGGCAACCGGATTCTTTGATATCGACGCAGTGGTTGATACCGTATCCGGCTACATTGAAGGGGTCATTAACCGAGAGCGAGATGCGGGTGCTTCCGATGAACGCATCAATGAACTCGCCAGCGCCGCCAGACAAGGGGTGGAGCAGGGCTTTGGTGAAGCTCGGGAAATCATCGGTGATGCCGGCATCATGTCGGATGAGCTGGCTCAGGATATTGATACGTCTGAAGCCAGAATCTATGACCGAATTGATCAGGTCGTTGAGCCTCGTGATGATGAAACTACGGAGCCAACGTCTGGTTTGTCTCGACCGGACAACCTGGTGGCCGGGAATGATTTAAACTACCGTGAACAATCTGGTGTGGTTCAAATCAAAACCAACGATGGTGATACCGTTACCATCAGTCTTGCCAGCGTTGATTACGAGGCGGCTTCGTATCGACAAACACAAGACTCAGAGCAATTTGGTTACACCGCATATTCAGGGTCTCAATTCAGTGTTTCTGTGGATGGAGATCTTGATGAAGGTGAGTTAACAGCGCTTTACGACTTTTTAGGTCAAGTGGATGGGGTTGCCCAGTCCTTCTTTGATGGTGATTTAGGCAGTGCTTTGGATCAGGCAATGAACTTGTCATACGATACGTCTGAATTGGCCAGCTTTGCGTTAGACTTTTCTTATACCGAAGTATCTGCTTCGACCAGAGCTTATCAGAATGTTCAGGACTTAGGTGAAGAAACGCCGAGCTTGGCAAATTTGCCTAATATCTTTAACCCCATTGAATCTTTCGCTAACCGAATGACTGAAATGGTCGAACAAGCGAGCTTATTAAGCGACTCTCCTTTAGGGATGCTCGAACTTCTTGATAATTTTATTCTGGATCGGGCAAACGCTGAAGACGCAAAACCCAATGAAAAAGTTCAGGATTTTGCAAAATCGTTATTGGAGCGCATTGTGCCTGAATTCTTTGGAGATAAACCGGCAAGCTCTTCACCAGAACTGGAGGATGGTGCGTCAGTAGAAGAAGTCTTAGGTGAGACGGACGATTAATTTCTTTGTAAACGCAAAAAAGGGTGGCTCCGAAAGGGGTCGCCCTTTTTTTATGGTGACACACTGGTTAAGATGCCGTTTTGTTTTCATTGAGAGATTCAATCTATGGCTCAAGATCAAACTTTTATGCCTGAAGAAGCTCCAGAGTTTTTGTTGTACACCACCGAGGGTTGTCATCTATGTGATGTGGCCGTGCAGGTGATCGCTTCTGTTATTGATCTGAATGAAGTGTTTGTTGAATTGGTTGATATTGCAGAAGGGCAGGATGCTGAGACCATGATTCGTACATACGGTGAACGAATCCCTGTTTTTCAGCATGTTTTAACCGGTAAAGAAATTGGTTGGCCGTTTGAACAAACACAACTATTGGCTTGGCTGGAACTTTTATCATGATTTAGTGGCATTTCTCATATTATTGAGTTTGTTTTTGTATTCGATAGTCACCAGGTGTTGTGTCTGTCCAAAGCTTAAAGCTGCGATGAAACGATCGGGTGTCAGAAAACCCCAAATGACTAGCAATTTCACTCATAGGGAGTTGACTGTACGCCAGATAATACTCGGCGCTCTCCTGGCGAACATTGTCTAATAACTCCTGATAGCTGGAGTTCGCGGTTTGTAGCTTTCTTTGAAGCGTTCTTGCCGACACGCCTAATACTTCCGCCAGCCTTTCTTTTCGTGGTGGCTCTGTTCTCATGATATCTCTGATGGCTCGTGTTACTTCGAATATGATGTCATTGTCGGAGGTCAGCTCAGATAACTGAGTTTGTGCATGCTGCTCTAATGTTTTCAGAAGCATCGGATCTGGCCGACGTAAAGGAAACTCTAGTTGTGCGTTTGATAGCACAAGTGTATTGGTGGATTGGTTAAATTTAATCGGGCACCGAAACACTTCCTGATACTCTGCCAGTATTTCTTCATTCGGTTTGTCTTTGGTAAGCCATACTTCGATCGGCGCTTGTTCAGGCCGGTCAGCCAGCCATCGTGAATAAGTGACCCAGGAAGCCAGCACATTATCGACCATGTGAGGGATGACCTCAGGGTTTGTGTAGTTGCAATGCCAGGTCATGAGTAAACCGTTGTCAGTCTGGGTCAGCTCAGTACTGCCCATATCTCCGACCAGCTTCTCAAAAGGCATGGCTTTATCAATCGCTTCCTTGACTGTTCTGCTGTTCATTGTGATGTAGCCGAGCACCACATAAGAACCGGGCTGAACATATTGCGCAGAATGTAAGCCGAAAAGAGGGTTGTTGCTTAACTTGATCAGCTCTGAAAGCAGGGCTTGAAAATCAGAGCCTTGCGCCCGAGCGGTGTCATCTTTTAAAAGTTTGGACGGAAAACTGGAATTCGACAGAGCTAAATCAATATCGATGCCCATAGATTTCGAGCAATCCAAGTATTGCAAAATAGGTGGTATGGATGCGGTACCCAAAGTATTTGAAGTCTTATCTATTTGCATAGTTTATTCGTTATACAACTTTTATTGATGAAACACAGGGTCAATGGAACTTTGACTTAATTTGATACTTGCCTGTCCCAATTGGCCACTGAAAAATAGTTTAACATGGTTAGACTGTGTCACTAATTACTAATCATGACACTAAATAGTATTTTTTATCCAGTGTAAGAGCAATTTAAAGGAGTCGGCAATATGCGTCGTTGGAATGGTTGGGGTGACGAGAACACCTATCTTGAATTACCAGAGAACGGACAGTCATTTCTGGAGGAGCGCGTTGGAAAAGCGACGCCATTAGCGAATGCGACCTACGAAGAGGTTGAAGCGTCTGTGCCGGATTCGAGACTTCCTGAATCAGAGTTATACACTGTTGAACCAAAAGACCGTATTTTGCACGCCAGAGGCCAAAGCTTACCAGACTGGCTTGCCATGAAGAGCGGCAATATGGGGATTTATCCTGATGCAGTCAGTTATCCAGAATCATCAGACGATGTCAGAGCTTTATTGGATGAAGCGAAAAAGAAAGATTGGGTGATCATTCCTTACGGCGGCGGCACCAGTGTGGTGGGGCATATTAATCCGTTAGAAGACGTTCGCCCGATCATTACGGTTGATATGAGCCGTATGTGCCGTTTGCTGGATCTTGACGAGCAAAGCCGAATTGCGACTTTTGGTGCGGGCGTCCCTGGACCGCTCCTGGAATCGCAACTTTTAGCCAAGGGGTACACCCTTGGCCATTTTCCCCAATCGTTCGAGCTATCAACGTTAGGGGGGTGGATTGCCAGCCGTTCCAGCGGTCAGCAATCTTTGAAGTACGGCCGTATTGAGCAATTGTTCGCCGGCGGTCGTATTGAAACCTTGGATGGCAGTTTTGATTTGCCAACGTACCCGGCTTCCTCTGCAGGGCCGGACATGCGCGAATGGTTTATGGGCTCGGAAGGTCGTTTCGGGATTATTACAGAAGCCAAGGTCAGAGTGACGCCCATCGCGGATCAGGAAAAGTTCTTTGTTGCGTTTTTACCAACATGGGGCATGGCACTGAACTGTGTGCGAACTATGGTTCAGGCCGGCATTCCTATGTCCATGATGCGTCTCAGTAATGTCATTGAAACGGAAACTCAGCTGGCGCTTGCAGGGCATGAAAATCAAATTAATTTACTCGAGAAGTTTTTGAAATTCCGAGGGGCCAGTGATGAAAAGTGCATGATGACATTTGGCCTGACAGGCAATAAAGCTCAGAATGCACTGTCACTTACTCAAATTAAGAAAATTATTGCCAAGTTTGACGGTGTTTATACCGGCACCATGTTAGGTAAACGCTGGAAAGAAAAGCGTTTCATGTTCCCGTACCTGCGTGAAACGCTTTGGGAAAAAGGTTACGCAGTAGATACGCTGGAAACTGCGACGGATTGGGATAACGTTGATTTTCTTTTGAATTCCATTGAATCCAATTTAAAAAATGCGTTAAGCGAAGACAATGAGAATGTGCATGTATTTACCCATCTTTCTCATTTTTACGGTCAGGGCTGCAGCATCTACACCACCTATGTATTCCGTACTGCGGACACTTATGAAGGGACGTTGGAGCGCTGGAAAACGCTCAAGCATACAACCTCTGAATTGATTGTTAATAATCGGGGAACAATCAGTCATCAACACGGTGTTGGCCAAGACCACGCGCCATATATGGCGATTGAAAAAGGCCCGGTAGCGACGGAGCTGTTGCATCATACGTCAGAGTTTTTTGATCCTAATAGCCAAATGAACCCTGGAAAGTTATTGGTTGAAAAAACGGCTACCGAATCAGTGAGTTCAAAAAAACAGGCTGTTTAACGCAGTGGTGTGAAAGTGGTTGAGTGTGACCACTTTCACACTGAATCCTCAAGCCAGCTTAACGGGTGGGTCTTATGCGCAATAAAACATTAACTCAGTCTGCTGAGGACTTTCGCTCGAAAGTCTTAAAGGACACCAGTGCTGACAAGTTCGATTTAATCGTTATTGGAGGCGGAATTACAGGTGCCGGTATCTTACGGGAAGCGGCCCGTCGTGGCCTGAAAGTGCTTTTGTTAGAACAAAAGGACTTTGCGTGGGGTACGTCCAGTCGATCCTCGAAAATGGTGCACGGTGGGTTACGGTATTTGGGAGAGGGGCAAATCCGGCTGACGCGTGAATCCGTCCGGGAGCGTCAACGTTACCTGACCGAACTGCCTGGGCTTGTTAATGTTATGCGTTACCTTATGGTGCATAAACCCAAGCAATTTCCTCCGCGCTGGATTTTTCAGATACTGCTGGGTGTTTACGACTTCTTTGCAGGAAAGAAATACCGACAATCTGTGGATGCGCAGGAATTGCCCTCTTGGTTAGGTCCGATTCATCCAGGAAATGCCACAGGTGGATCAGTCTTTGCCGATGCGGTGACGGATGACAGTCGACTTGTGCTGAGGACGTTATCAGAAGCTGTAGGTGATGGCGGGGTAGCAGTAAACTACGCAGAAGTGTCTGAATTGCTTAAAGACGATGATGACACAGTTACCGGAGTTCAGATAAGAGATCTTGTGAAGGATGCTCAGTACTCGGTGATGGCCGATACTGTGGTTAATGCCACTGGCGCCTGGGCTGCCAAACTGGGCGGTGCAGATTCCCCGGAAGTAAGGCCGTTACGAGGCAGCCATTTGGTGGTGCCGTTTTGGCGGTTGCCGGTGTCCTGCAGTATTTCGATGATTCACCCAAAAGATGACAGGCCCGTATTTGTCTTTCCCTGGCAAGGTGCGGCTGTTATTGGCACAACCGATCTTGATCATAAACCGTCGTTAAATGATGAAGCGTCCATCAGCCAGGAAGAAGTGGATTATCTGCTTGAGGGCGCAAATTACTATTTGTCTGACAGTAAAATCAGCGAGTCGGATGTAATTTCAACGTGGGCTGGCGTCAGGCCTGTCATTTCAAGCGGCAAAGGGTTAGACCCATCCAGAGAAAAACGTGAGCACAGCATTTGGCAGCAACCAGGACTGATCACTGTTTCCGGAGGAAAACTCACTACATTCAGGGTCATTGCGCTTGATGTTTTATCTCGATTACCAAAAGCCGCAGCCTTACGAAGAACTAAAGATTTTGGTCAGCCGTTTTTTCGATCCACGTTATATGTAATGAATCAAATTGGTCGGCTGTCTGGCCGGGTTAAGCGACGTTTGTCCGGCCGTTACGGATTTGAAGCTCTCGACTTGATTGATGCAATGCATTCAAATGATAAAGCAGAATACTCAATTGGCCATTCCGATACATCTTGGTTGGAACTTGAGTGGGCAATAAAACATGAATCGGTTGTTCATCTTGATGATTTATTATTCAGACGAACACGGATTGGTAATGTCATGCCCGATTTAACAAAGGGTCAGTGGCGAAAAATCCAAGAACTCTTTGAAGAGCATCAAGGTTGGTCTGAGCAAAAGTGGTGTTCTGAATTATCACGTTATCAGGATATTTGGCGTACATGTTATGCCGTACCTTCTTTGCACGGTGTTAAAAATAATTCAGCCCAAAGTGACCTTAAGGAGGCGGTCTAGTGAGTCAGTCTGTATCTGAGGTTGTATCGGCAGCAAGTCTTGACCTATCCGATCACATTTTAACCATTGATAATGGCACCCAAAGTTTAAGGGCTTTGGTTTTTGATTTAAAAGGAACCTTGATTGCAAAAGCGAAAGTGCCTCTAGAGGCGTATTTTTCTAAGCATCCAGGCTGGGCCGAACAGTATCCTGAATATTATTGGAAGAGTTTGTCTCAAGCCTGCCAACAGCTATGGCAAAACCCTGCGGTTGATAAGGCGCGTATTAAGTCAATGGCGATCACCACTCAACGTGGTACGGTTGTAAACTTGGATAAGAATGGCCAACCATTGAGGCCTGCGATCATTTGGTTAGATCAACGTAAGGCTGACATTTCTGAGCCTGTAAGGGGGTTGTGGGGAAGTGCATTTAAAGTATTGGGGCTGACTGATACCATCAACACTTTCAGAGCTAAGACTCAATCTCGTTGGATACAACAGCAACAACCGGAAGTCTGGTCTAAAACGGCTAAGTATTTGCTTCTTTCTGGTTATCTCAACTACAAATTGACCGGAGAGTATCGAGACTCGATTGGTTCTCAGGTTGGCTATATCCCTTTTGATTATAAACGATTGAAGTGGGCTGCTTCCTGGGATTGGAAATGGGCTACCTGTGGGGTGAAACCTGAGCAATTGCCAGAGTTGGTTGATCCTGGAGCGTCTATCGGCTCCGTTACGTCAGAAGCCGCTGAGTTTACAGGCATACCAGAGGGTTTGCCGGTTATTGCTGCAGCGTCTGATAAGGCATGTGAAATCATTGGCTCCGGAGGTATTGCGCCAAATATCGCTTGTTTAAGTTTTGGAACAACGGCAACGATCAATACGATCAATGAAAAATACGTTGAAACCATTCCTATGATCCCGCCTTACGCAGCGGCTATTCCTAATGCATTCAGCACTGAAGTGATGATTTATCGTGGGTTTTGGATGGTTAGCTGGTTCAAAAAGCAATTTGGTTTGCGTGAAATTAATGTGGCGAAAGAGCGTGGTATTGAACCAGAGCAATTATTTGATGAGCTAGTAAACTCTGTTCCTCCGGGTTCCATGGGTTTGATGCTTCAGCCCTATTGGACACCAGGTTTGAAGAATCCTGGACCGGATGCAAAAGGTGCCATTATCGGTTTTGGGGATGTTCATAATCGAGCTCATATTTATCGTGCAATTCTTGAAGGGATTGTTTACGGCCTTAAAGAAGGCCGAGAACGGATTGAAAAGCGAAGTAAAATTAAAATTTCTCAGGTGCGGGTGGCCGGAGGGGGTTCACAAAGTAACGCGGCAATGCAGATCACCGCAGATATTTTTGGGATTCCTGTTGAGCGTCCTCATACCTATGAAACCTCTGGCTTAGGTGCTGCGATTGATGCCGCAGTTGGTATAGGGTATTACAAGAGCTTTGATCAGGCCATTGCGAACATGACACACGTTGGCGATATTTTTTACCCGAATAAGCCAACACAGGATATGTATCAGAGGCTTTATAAAGAAGTTTATTTGAAAATGTATAAACAGTTGCAGCCACTGTATAAATCCATTCGAGATATCACTGGCTACCCAGAATAGTTAACAAATATTTGGCTGGTGTGGCCAAATATTTGAATTGTTAGCTTGATTTGCTGGAAGGTTTACTTTCTTATCGCTCTCAATTCTTTAGATGCCGCTGCCTTAATGATTGAATCTTTTGGCACTAAATTTAAGGAAGTTTAAAAAAACGTTTGGTATTTGCATTCGTTTCTTCTGCAAATTGCTGTGTTGGTTTGTTTAGGATGTTTGCAATGTATTCGCCAATGTGGGGTAAGTACTTTGGCTCGTTACGTCGGTTTTTAGGTTTTGGCGTCAGGGTTCTGGGAAGAAGGTAGGGCGCATCCGTCTCAATCATTAAGCGATCTGATGGGATTATTTTGACCAACTCATGGAGATGAAAACCCCTGCGCTCATCACAAATCCAGCCAGTTATCCCAATGTATAAACCAAGGTCCAGATAACGTATCAGATCTTCTTTCACACCTGTAAAGCAATGAATGACGGCATCCGGCAGGTCATTTTTAAACTCCTTTAGCATGTCAATCATTTGGTCGGCAGCGTCTCTTTCATGAAGAAAAAGAGGCTTTTGTATTTGGGTGGCTAACTCAAGGTGTTTTTGAAAAGACGCGATTTGATCTTCGGGGGTTGAAAAATTGCGATTGAAGTCCAATCCCGTTTCGCCGATGGCAACAACTTTAGGGTCTTGAGCAAGCGAGGTGATCTTTTTAAAAGTGTCGGTCGAGTTCTCTTTAGCATCGTGAGGATGTATGCCGGCAGTCGAATATAGGCCGTATTCTTGTGCCTGTTTGAGCGCTAAAGTACTTTCTTTGACGCTGGTGCCTGTCAGAATGATGGATTCGACCCCGGATTCTTTTGCGTCCTGTAAAACCTGAGGTTGGTCTGACTTGAATTGTTTATTGGATAAGTTAACGCCAATGTCGATCCATTGGTTTGAATCTGTGTTAGACATCATGAATGTATTCATTGCTCCATGTCACTGCGGTTCGATAAAAAGTATTGATGTCTTGATCGTGAATCTGCATGGTTTTTAATAACTTCCAGTTAATTTTATCCCATAGACCATTTTCATGCGCTAAGACAGCTGCCAGTACTATACCAAGGTGGCCCTTATAGTGCAGCAAGGCTTGTACAACTTCTTCAGAAAGGGGGAGTTTTTCAAGCAGAAGTTTCATGGGGACGTCCATGAACGCAGGTAAACAAGAAAGCATGCCGACAGTGAAGAAAATATCGCTATCGATAGAATCAAACTTTTTAGACAGTAATTCACATGTTTTGGCTCTGACTAATGCCACCGCAGTGAGTTCTTTGGGCTTGTCGTCCAGGTTGGATAAGGACAAAAGAATGACCCAGGATTTGATTTTTTTAAGCCCCAGCCAAGTGAGGGCTTGTTTAACAGAAGTAACCTTTCGGCCTTTAGAATAAGCGGCTGAGTTGACGAGTTTAAGCAGTTTGAAGGTTAATTCAGGGTCTTTTAAAAGTGCGGACTCAAGATCACTCCATTTGACATCCGGCGATTGAAATTGAGCAATCAAAGTGAGAACGACCTGTTTGTTGTAGGAAAGTCTTTTTCCTTTGATTAACTGAGGCTTTGCAAAGAAGTAACCTTGGAACAGTTCAAACCCTAACGCTTTACACAGTTCAAATTCTTCGTGGGTTTCAATTTTTTCCGCAAGTAATCGTTTTCTTGTTCGTTGAATTTTTTTAACGTCAGCCAGAAACGCTTTTCGGTCCGGGTAGGCCATTAAATCAACTTTAATGATGTCACACAGTTTAATGAGTTCAGTTTTATCGGGCGAATAGACAAAGTCGTCTAACGCTATGGTATAGCCTTGATTTTTAAGTTCCGTGATTGCCAGTATCACTTCATTGGAATCGGTGATGTCTTCCAGTACTTCTATGACCAGGCCTTTTTTATCAAAAGGTACGTCACTCAAAAGAAGGTTCTTAGTAAAGTTAACAAAGCCGGGAACTACGCCCGTGAGTTGTGAAATATCATTTTCTGAAAACGCTGATAGCAAGACTTGGCTGGTTGCGCTGTCTTCACCGTCGATTACGTTTGCTTCGTTGGTTTCACTGTTTCGAAAGAGTAGTTCGTATGCTGCAACTGCCAGGCCAGAGTCAAAAATAGGTTGGCGAGCCAAGAGAGGTTTTTTTTCAGATAACTCGTTATCCATATAATGATCTTAATTAACGTCATTGTTGCTTAATGTTCTACACTTAACTAAAGATTTTAGTGTAGTACACGATAAATGTAACTCAACCATAGTTTTATGACAGAGGTTATTAATGTCAGGAATATTAGATTCCGTTGATTCCAGGACTCAGCTCGTAGGCGAGAATCGTCTTGAAATCCTAACATTTCGTTTGCATGGGAATCAGCAGTACGCAATTAACGTATTTAAAATTCAAGAAGTTCTGCCATTACCGAATCTCACGCTGATTCCTCATAGGCACCCTCATGTTTGTGGTGTGATACACCTTCGTGGGGCGACCTTGCCTGTCATTGATTTAAGTGCTGCCATTGGTATGCGTCCCATCCAGCCAGATGAAAAGTGCACCATTATCGTGACCGAATACAACCGCTCCGTTCAGGCGTTTTTGGTGGGCGGTGTTAGCCGAATTATTAACTTAAACTGGGAAGATATTTTGCCGCCGCCGCAAGGTTCAGGGCGTCAGAACTTTTTAACCGCCATTACGCGCATTGAAGATAAGATCGTTGAAATCATTGATGTAGAAAAAGTGTTGGCAGAAATCACCCCATATAATACAGACGTATCAGATGATGTGCTTGACCCTGAGGTGATGCAATACGCCGAAGGACTAGAAATATTACTGGTTGATGATTCTACCGTCGCTATTGCTCAGGCGACGGACACACTTGAAAAAATTGGTATTAAAGTAACGTCACGCAGCGATGGTTTACAGGCTTTACGTCACCTTCAGGAGTTGGTCAGTTCCGGTGTCAGTCCACCTGAAAAATATTTGATGATGATCACGGATGCTGAGATGCCGTCTATGGATGGTTATCGTTTGACGACAGAGATCAGGAACGATCCAAAACTCAAAGATCTATACATAATTCTCCATACATCACTGAGTGGTGGATTTAACAAAGCCATGGTGCAAAAAGTGGGTTGCGACGATTTCTTGTCAAAATTTCAGCCAGACTTATTAGCTGATGCGGTTCAGCAGCGCATAAAAGATTGTAAGTTAACGTAACTTATTAATATTCAGGCTTTATTCGAAATACGATATTGAATAAGATTGGATGAAATATACAAAGGAATGTTGCTATGTCCAGTCTTACTATCCACTCCCTTTTTCATTACCCAGTGAAGTCTTGCTCTCAAGTGGCTTTAACTACCGGGACATTATCTCATTCCGGTTTTTTGAATGACAGACGCTGGATGGTGGTTGATCAGGACACTGGCAAGTTTATTACACAGCGTAAATACCCGCTAATGTGCCGAATTCATACTTCTTTAAGGGAAACACCTGAAGGTACCGTGCTGAGCTTAAGTTACTTATCTGGTGATAAGAACAGCTCCATTGATGTGCCTTTGTCCTGCAGTGGCCTTATGTCCACTGAAGTGTGGGGCGATGTCCAAGATGCGTGGGATCAGGGCGATCAGGTAGCTACTTGGCTATCTGAATTAATAGGCCAGTCCGTTAGGTTAGTATATATCGGTGATGACCAGTTGAGGCAGGTGGATCAGGATTACTCAAACAACCCGAGCGATAAAGTTGGATTTGCGGATGGCTTCCCTTTTTTGATAACAACCGTTGCCTCCATTAAGCAATTTAACCAAGACTTGGGCTACGATATAGATGTACTTCGTTTCAGACCCAATATTGTGATTGATGGCGAAGATCTCAGGGCTTATGAAGAAGACGATTGGAAGGGCATCCGGGTTAACGGCATTGACTTTGAATTTGTTAAGCCTTGTTCAAGGTGTGTCATGCCGTCAATAAACCCTGTTTCTTTAGAGAAAGAACGAGCTGTGATAACTACTTTGGCCAACACTCGCCGAATCGGAAATAAAACTTACTTTGGTCAAAACGCTGTTCATTCTAGAGCCGAAGGCTCTTTATCCGTTGGTGATGTTGTAGAGTTATTGTAAATACTTAACTGAGCTGTTTTCAGAACAGCTCAATTTCTTCTTGGTTGTTGAAGGTCGAGCTGGAATTCTTAAAAGACGCCAAGGCCTCTTTAAGTGGTGAACCTGCAATGATTTGCTCGAACATCTCCCTTTCAGATTCCATCGTGTATCGACTTTTTATGGTTTCCTGAAGTTTAACCCAGTCCGACTCTGGAGTACTTGTTGAGCTTTCGAGAAGCGATGAGGTCGCGCTCAGGCCCTCATTAATGTGATGCAAGCGCTGTGTCATGCGATCATAAAACTGCATTGCAATAATGGCCTCGTTGATCTTGCTTCGAAGCGCTTGAAAATCTTCTGTAGTCAGGCTGATTACAGTATCATCGTTGTGGTCGTCTAGGTGATGAAACTTCTCTGCAATGGTCGAAAACGAATTCGACAGCGCAGATACAGAATTGCCAGACTCTATCATCGTTGCTTCAATTTGTGCAGCAGCCAGCGCGAGCATTTTAATGGTTGATTCGATTTTAGCTTGGTTCGACATAGTTAAAATGATCCGTCTAAAAATTCATGTTTGGAAGGCTACGTTATTAGTTAACTCAGGCTAAAGGGCAAACATTCAGAATAGAGTATATATACTTAGCGCGCTACATTCATGATATAAGCCGATTTTCAGGGGAAGATAATGAAGTTAATTATAATGAGGCATGGAGAGGCGTCTTATGGTGCAGATTCCGACTCTCAGCGATGTTTGACAGATTATGGGAAAAAAGAGGTCATAAGTACTGCCAAGCAGCTGGGATCGCTCGTTTCAGCTCAGACCCACGTTTTTTATAGTCCATACCTAAGAACAGTTCAAACTGCAGATATAGTCTCTAAAGAGTTGTCTCTGGCCAAAACACCCGAAAAAACGCTCCAGGCTGGTACGGATTTTTTAGAAATAGCCAAGTGGTTGGAGTCCATTGAAGATAACGACATTTTAATTATTTCTCATAATCCGATGGTCACGCAGCTTACTAATGCTTTAGTCTATGGATTACAAAGCGCTGCAATGCCCAAGTTAATGTTTGATACTGCATATGCATGCTGCTTGAAGGGTGATTATGTAGGGTTGGACGGTTTTGAACTTGTTCAGCAGATTAGGCCAGAGTTGTAGTGGCAAACAGTTAGAGCGTGAATAATTAATCATTAATAGTGAGTGAGTGGATGACCTTTACGGAAAAACGATTGGATCTTGGGTATTTATCTGTGGCTTATAAAGAGTGGGGAGAGGCTTCCGGTGAGCTTCCTGTTCTTTTTTTTCATGGGTGGTTGGATAACGCAAACAGTTTCGATCTTGTTATTTCAGGACTTTCAAAAGATCGCCGCTATTTAGCATTTGATTTAACTGGTCATGGCCACTCAGAGCATCGACCGGAAGGCCAGCTATATCATTTTCTTGATGGTGTGGCCGATATTCGAAGAATCTTCGATGCATTAGAGCTTGAAAAAGCCATTGTCGTTGGTCATTCATTGGGCGCAGCTTTATTGAGTGCGTTCAGCTCTGCTTATCCAGAATTAGTCGATAGGGTGGCGCTGATTGAAGCGGTTGGACCGATATCGAATAACGAAGCGGAAATTGCGGATCAACTTCGGGACTCTGTTGATAAGCAGCTGATCGGAAGTGGTAATAATATGGCCGTGTATCCCGATTTGGAAACTATGGCCAAGGCACGGCAACGAGGCATAGGAGGGCTGGGTTTTGAGGCTTCAAGAAAACTGGTAGAGCGATCATCAATTAAGGTTGAAAATGGGTATGAATGGTCTTCAGATCCTCGCTTAAGAGTCCCTTCGCCGATGCGGCTTAGTGAATCTCAAGTAAAAGGTTTTTTAACTAAAATCACATCACCTCTGAAATTAATTTTAGCCGAAAAGAGCTTGATACCGGCCGAAATGATAGAAAAACGGTTAACGTACTTTTCAGACTATCAAATGTCTGTTTTTCCCGGAGGGCATCACCTTCATATGGAAGAGTCTGCATCTTTAGTGGCGGAAGCACTAAACTTATTTATTCAAACTGAACATTAACGGATCAAGAGTAAGGAATATGTACATGCACCGAAGTCGCATTCGATGTTTATTAAATCTTGTTTTTGGAATCACATGTTTGCTTTCTATTGAGACAAGGGCGGAGCTACAGCCATTTCCTTATACCTCCGTTGAAAAAAATGAAATTCAGGAAGTGCCGGATTATCGCCTGGTGTTGAGTAATGTTGCGAAAGTTAATGGTCGGATCAATGTCAGTAACAGTCGGAGGCTGAATGCCAACTTGGTGCGATCTTTGTACCGGTTGAATGACGGCTTTGAGTTGAGCGAGGTGTGGGGGTTTTATCAGCAACAACTTCAACGAAACAATGCAGAAGTTTGGTTTCAGTGTCATGGTCGAGACTGTGGTGTTAGCTCATTGTGGGCGAATGAAATATATGAAGATCCGAAACTGAGCGGTTTGGAGCAATCTCAACATTATGGTGTTTATCATTGGCGATCGTCTGGGCGAAGTCATATTGCCATTATTTATGGAATAGTGAGAGCAAACAAACGAATTTACATTCAGGTGGATCAAGTCACTGCGGCTGTTGATCAGGTGGCCGCAGGCCCTATCACCAAAAAAAGTGATTTGCCTGAGCGCAATCAAACACCTCTATTTGTACCTGTTTCCTTGAATGCTTCCGATCGATTGGTTATGACAACGTCTGCCAGGACTATAATTGCAGATATAAGTCAAAAATTATTAACCATGAGGCCTCAGAGAGTCTATTTGGTCGGGCACTACATTAGCAATGAAGGCATAGAGACCGAAATGGATAAAAGCCAGAAATTGGCAAAGCAGCTTTCGGAGTACATCATGTCCACTGTAACGGGTTTGAATCTTGATCCAAGAGGTGTTGGGCCGCTTTCATCAACACACCCTGAGGCGAAAGGCGTAACTCAATGGGTCGAAATCTTTGTTGAGAACTAACGGCTAAACACTTTGAAGTGAGGGGTTATGGCAAAAACAGTTTCACTGGTGCTAGGGAGTGGTGGAGCCCGAGGCTACGCACATATAGGTGTTATTGAGGTTCTTGAGGAAAAGGGCTATAAAATTAAGGCGATTTCCGGCGCTTCTATGGGGGCGCTGGTCGGTGGCGTTTATGCGGCGGGGAAATTGCCGGAATTCAAAGAGTGGGCCTCTGATTTTTCTGTATTAGGCTTTATTAAGCTGCTTGATTTTTCATTACGTGAGCCAGGTGCAATCCGGGGGGAACGGCTTTTTAAAGTGATTAAAGAAATGGTCGGGGACGTAAAAATTCAGAACCTGCCAATTGAATTCACGGCTGTTGCTACTGATTTGATTAGCCAAAAGGAAGTCTGGTTTCAGCAGGGCAGTTTAACGAGAGCGATGCGAGCGTCTATTTCTATTCCCAGCCTCTTTACACCAGTGTCACTAAAAGGAATGCTGTTGGTTGATGGTGGGGTGTTGAACCCATTACCTATTATTCCTACGGTGTCGGCCCATGCAGATATGATAGTGGCCGTGGATTTAGCGGGAAAAGAATCCTGTCCTACTATGATGAATGCGGATGATGCGGTTCCTCTTGATGAACAGGAAATGAAGCAACCCGAAACAGAATCCCTGATTTCAACAGATGCAGGCAAAGAGCTCATCAACGAATATGCCTCTCATGATTTCAGTCATTCAAGCTCCTTGTCTTTGGATACGTTCAGTGATTTATTTACCCCTGAAATTGAGGCGTTAGTTGCTGAACACAATAAGCCTGAAGATGTGGACTGGTGGGAAGGTTTTAAAACGCGGACATCTCGTTGGTACAAGTCCTTACAAACCGCAGTAGATGAAGGCCCCCAGATACCGATGATCAAAATGGGGCGAATTGATGTTATTCATCAGGCCATTGATACGATGCAAAGCTCTCTGGCCAAATATAAAGTTGCAGGTTACCCGCCGGATGTGATGATTCAAATACCGGCTAAGGCATGTGGTACACTGGATTTTCAAAAAGCTGAAGAGTTAATTCAACTGGGGCGTGAATGCGCTGAACGAGCCCTATAAATCAATTTCACTCGTATTAAATGCAATAAATTAACAATTGAATCAACATGTTTAGCCTAATCTTTTAACTTTCGTTACAATAGCGCTTTATTTTTTTTGGGCTACTTATGAATCAGCTAGAAGATTTGGATCACGATCCTGCTGTATCCGAGCTAAAAACAGTACAAGACATGGCTCGCTGGTGTTTCAGTTCAATGAATCAAAGCGATGTGTATTTTGGTCATGGAACGGATAATGCCTGGGATGAGAGTGTTCAATTGGTGCTGTTTACCTTGGCGTTACCATGGCACAGTTATGATGATTTTAAGCAGGCAGGTTTGTTAGCGTCTGAGCGATCCCGAATTGTACAAAATTTACACCTTCGTTTGGTTGAGCGTGTTCCTTTACCGTATATTTTCAATGTAGCTTGGTATTGTGACTTACCGTTTTATGTCGATGAACGTGTCTTAATTCCACGCTCGCCAATAGCGGAGTTAATTAAATCACGCTTTGATCGCTGGCTTGAAAATGAACCTTCTAAAATTTTAGATATGTGTACAGGCAGTGGTTGCATAGGTATTGCAACTGCCTACCAATTTAGAGATGCAGAAGTGGATTTAGTGGATTTATCCATGGATGCACTTGAAGTGGCACAGCAGAATATCGATGACCATAATTTGTCTGATCGAGTATTTCCAATTCAGTCGGATTTATTTTCTTCCATTCCGGATGGAGTGAAGTACGACTTAATTCTCGCAAACCCTCCTTATGTTGATCAGGAGGATTTTGATCTAATGCCAAATGAATTCGAGCATGAACCGGAAATGGCATTGCTGTCTGGTTTTGACGGTATGGATGCACCGAAACAGATATTACTGAATGCTGCCAGATATTTATCTGACGATGGTGTGTTTGTCATGGAAGTAGGGTATTCCATGCAAAATTTAGAAGCTGCTTTTCCCGGTGTTAAGTTCAAGTGGCTGAAGTTCGAAAATGGTGGCGACGGCGTATTTGTTATGACGCGCAAAGAATTAATAGAGAATCAGCAATTAATTGCTGAGGCATGTAAAGAAGCTTAAGGGGTAATCAATGTCTGGTAATAGTTTTGGTAAATTATTTACCGTTACAACGTTTGGCGAGAGTCATGGTAAAGCGTTAGGTTGTATCATAGATGGTTGCCCTCCTGGTATTGAAATCAGTGAAGAAGAAATTCAAGTTGATTTGGATCGCCGTAAACCAGGAACGTCCAAATTTACGACACAAAGAAAAGAGCCGGATCAGGTTGAGATATTGTCAGGCGTGTTTGAGGGCAAAACAACCGGTACGTCCATTGGTATGATTATTCACAATACCGATCAGCGCTCCAAAGACTATTCTGAAATTAAAGAAACATTTCGTCCTAACCATGCAGATTACTCTTATGAGCATAAATATGGCGCAAGAGATTACCGAGGTGGTGGTCGTTCATCCGCTCGGGAAACTGCGATGCGAGTTGCAGCAGGCTCTGTAGCTAAGAAGTATTTGAAGCAGCGTTATGGTATTGAAATTCGCGGCTACATGTCTCAGTTGGGGCCGATCAAGACGGAGAAGCTGGATTGGGAGCAAGTTCATCAAAACCCGTTCTTCTGTCCAGATGTGGATAAGTTGCCGGAGCTTGAAGATTATATGAAAAAGCTTCGCAAGTCTGGTGACTCCATTGGTGCTAAGATTACTATCGTTGCCTCTGGAATGCCTCCGGGTTTGGGAGAGCCGGTGTTTGATCGTTTGGATGCAGATCTGGCTCATGCGCTAATGAGTATCAATGCGGTTAAAGGCATTGAGATTGGGGATGGTTTTGGTTCTATTGAGCAAAAGGGTTCCGAGCACAGAGATGAGTTGAGCCCAGAGGGATTCTTATCAAACCACTCCGGTGGTGTGGCTGGCGGTATAACGACGGGTCAGGACTTAATTGCTCATATCGCACTTAAGCCAACGTCGAGTATTTTGATTCCGGGTAAGAGTATTAACAAAGCAGGTGAGCCTATTGATGTAATTACCAAGGGGCGTCATGATCCATGCGTGGGTATACGTGCGACACCGATCGCTGAGGCCATGGTTGCCATGGTGGTGATGGATCATGTGTTGAGACACCGTGCTCAGAATGCCGACGTGACTACATCTGTACCTGTGATTCCTTCTTCTGTGGATGTCTGATTCACCGTTTCTAAGTGATGGCCGGAATGACGTCATTCCGGCTTTTAAACTGTCTTCATTCTATTTCTGTTATTTTGCTTTTCTGGGGTGCTTGCTTCCTTTTTGGCCAATCTTTTTATCCGAAAAAGGCTTTGATGGTCTGCAGATTGCCGCATTTCATGCTGTATTCTTATCGACAAAAATATTTGCACCTTCTATTGCTGGTTATTTGTCGGATCGCTTTAATATCTTGATGTCGGTGATACGTTGTTCGTTAATATTTGCTGGTATTTCATTTTCTTTTTACATCTTGGGCTTTGACTATCTTGAACTGATCGTTATTGGGGTTGTTTATTCTGTTTTTTGGAATGCAATTCTTTCTCAATTTGAAGCTTATACCTTGTGTCGACTGGATAGTCAGGCTAATAGATATTCCAGAATTCGATTATGGGGGTCAATTGGGTTTATTGTGCTCTCATTTTCTTTGGGAGTGGTGTTTGAGTGGCTGTCTATCCAATGGCTGCCTTTTATTATGATTGCATTAATCGTATTTGCGTCCTATATCAGTTTTCAGCTTTCCGAGCTTGCAAAAACCGAAGAGAGCGACCCTAAAAAAAGGGTCCAAAAGCTGATGCCTGTCCTTAAAAAACCGGCGGTTGTTAGTTTTCTTCTGATTTGCTTTTTTATTCAACTTTCCCATGGCGCTTACTATTCGTTTTACAGTTTGTACCTTGAAGGTTATGGGTTTTCAAATTATTGGATAGGGGGATTGTGGTCGGTTGGTGTGGTCGCTGAGATTATTTTATTTTTGATTTTTCCATATTATTTGAAAAAATACGGTGAATACGTCTTATTGGTGTTGTCGATTATCCTGACCGTGTTGCGCTGGCTGGTCATTGGTTATTTCCCTGAGTCGCTTTCATTGGTGCTGTTTGCTCAGGGATTACATGCTTTTTCTTTTGGTTGTTTGCATGTGGTAAGTATGGTCTACGTTCAGCGGTTTTTTCCTTCTGGATTGTCGGGAAGAGGTCAGGCGCTGTATAGCGGGGTGAGTTTTGGGTTGGGTGGTGCGATCGGAGCTATTATCAGTGGTTTTTTATGGGAGTCAGGTTTAGAGCGAAACGTGATTTTTTATGTTGCTGCGGTTTCTGCGTTTTTGGCATTGCTGGTATCTGTTCGATTAAAGCCTCAGTATTGATAATTGGTAACAGGCATTAAAAAAGGCCGCAAATGCGGCCTTTTTTGAAGTAAGAACTTATTATTTTAAGTCTCTTGCTTTTTCGCCAGTGTATAGCTGACGAGGACGACCGATACGGTTATTGCCGCCGATCATTTCATGCCAATGTGCAATCCAGCCTGGAGTACGACCTGTAGCAAAGATTACAGTGAACATCTCTGTTGGAATGCCAAGTGCTTTAAGAATGATGCCTGAATAGAAATCAACGTTAGGGTATAGGTTACGCTTAACGAAGTATTCATCTTCTAGTGCAATTTTCTCAAGCTCCATAGCCATTTTAAGCTGAGGATCATCTTCCAAGCCAAGTTCAGCAAGTACTTCGTCGCAGCATTTTTTCATTTCTACTGCACGAGGGTCATAGCTCTTATAAACTCGGTGACCAAAGCCCATTAGACGGAATGGATCATCTTTGTCTTTTGCTTTGTCAATAAACTCTGGAATTTTGTCGTAACTTCCGATTTCATCCAACATCTTAAGTACGGCTTCGTTTGCACCACCGTGAGCAGGACCCCAAAGAGCAGCAATACCTGCAGCGATACAAGCAAATGGGTTTGCACCAGTAGAACCCGCTAGGCGAACCGTTGATGTAGATGCGTTCTGTTCATGATCAGCGTGCAATAAGAAAATCTTATCCATCGCGCGAGCAATAACAGGGTTGATTGGTTTTTCTTCACATGGAGTATTGAACATCATGTGTAGGAAGTTTTCAGAGTAGCCAAGTTCATTCTTAGGATACATGAACGGCTGGCCAATACTGTATTTATAAACCATGGCAGCAATCGTAGGCATTTTTGCAATCAAACGGTATGCAGAAACTTCACGATGGCGAGGGTCGTTGATGTCCAAGGAATCATGATAGAAGGCAGATAAAGCGCCTACTACACCACACATAATAGCCATTGGGTGGGAGTCACGACGGAAACCATGGAAGAAATCACTCAATTGGTCATGGACCATAGTATGATGAGTGATGGTATCTTCAAACTTTGCTTTTTCTTCTGCTGTTGGAAGCTCTCCGAACAGAAGCAGATGACAAGTTTCTAAGAAGCTGGCTTTTTCTGCCAGTTGTTCAATTGGGTAACCTCTGTGAAGAAGTACACCTTTGCCACCATCAATATAGGTAATTGCGGATTCACAGGCTGCTGTTGATACAAACCCTGGGTCGTAAGTGAAATATCCTTCAGCAGTTAAGCTTCGAACATCAATAACGTCTGGACCCACAGTTCCAGAATAAACTGGGAATTCAAGGGTTTTCCCGTCTATAGTCAACTGTGCTTTTTTATCAGCCATGCAAGGCCTCCTTGTAATACGTTTTCTTTAACTTCCTATGGAAGACCAGGGTATTTTCCCTGTTTAGCGCTCATCCCCGGATAAAGTATGGACGCAAAGTGCCTTACTGGTGCCGTAACTATAAGCTGTAACTTCTTTTTGTCAATCAAAGGCAGCTTTTCAGTGCGATAATTAGCTATTTTTATGGCGCTGGTGATTTTATGTTCTAAAGTTAGGTTTCATTATGGTGCGCCTTTTTAAAAGCTGTCTATTTTGCGTTTGATCTTGGTGCAAATCCGGTAATCACTGATCTTGATTGAATTTCTCTAAGTTGCTGATTATAATCACCGCGCTCTTAATTCTTGGCCTAGGTCAGGATTGTGACACCCGGATAAGTAGGACTCGTTCCTTATTAGTAATGCACTAATGTCTCTGCATTAGTACAAAGATAGACTCGCACTGCGAACATTCGTAGATGTAATTGTCTGCATCGCGGACCCAAACGGATAGAGTGTATAACCGTGAATAGCAATAGACCTAAAAACCTAGATCTGACAACGATTCAGTTGCCGGTTACGGCAAAAGCTTCCATTCTGCACAGAATAGCAGGCATTGGATTGTTCTTCGGTATGGCTTTCGTTCTTGCTGCTTTAGATATGACTTTAGCTTCAGAAGAAAGTTTCAACCAGTTCAAAGAATGCTTACAAAGCCCTGTGGCAAAACTTATTACTTGGGGCATTTTATCTGCTCTTGGCTATCACTTCGTTGCAGGCATTAAGCACCTGCTTATGGATATGGGCATCGGCGAAACCTTAGAAGGTGGTCGAACTGGCTCAATAATTACGCTTGTTTTGGGCGGATTAATGATTGTTCTTGCAGGAGTTTGGGTATGGTAACTAGCGTTACAAATTTTAGCCGCAGCGGTTTGTCTGATTGGGTACTTCAACGAGCAAGTGCTGTTATCTTGGCAACCTACTCAATTTTTATTGTGGGTTACATTTTATTAAACCCTGATATGTCTTACGCTCAGTGGAAGGAGCTTTTTAGCTGCACATCTGTTCGTATTTATTCTTTATTGGCGGTTCTTTCGTTAGTTGCTCACTCTTGGGTAGGCTTATGGACGATTGCTACTGACTATATTAAGCCAGCTAAGATTCGCTTTGTTTTCAATGCAGCCGTGATTGTTACATTGTTTGTTTTTCTAGTGTGGTCGATTGAAATTCTTTGGGGGCTGTAATATATGTCTAATCAAGTTCGCACCATGACGTTTGACTCAATCGTTATTGGTGGTGGCGGTGCCGGTATGCGTGCCGGTTTGCAGTTGGCTGAATCAGGCCTGAAAACTGCGGTAGTTTCAAAAGTGTTCCCAACTCGTTCACATACAGTATCTGCGCAGGGCGGTATTACATGTGCGATTGCAAGTGCTGATCCTAACGATGATTGGCGCTGGCATATGTACGATACTGTCAAGGGTTCCGACTATATTGGTGACCAAGACGCTATCGAGTACATGTGTAGCGTAGGCCCTCAGGCTGTATTTGAGCTTGACCACATGGGGTTGCCATTCTCTCGTTTTGATAACGGTCGTATCTATCAGCGTCCTTTCGGTGGCCAGTCTAAAGATTTCGGTAAAGGCGGGCAAGCTGCTCGTACTTGTGCTGCGGCTGACCGTACAGGCCATGCATTATTGCACACGCTTTATCAGGCAAACCTTGCTGCAGGCACTACTTTCTTAAATGAATGGTATGCCGTTGATCTTGTTAAAAACAAGAAAGGGCAAGTGGTTGGTTGTGTTGCTATTGATATGGAAACTGGTGAAACAGTTTACATTAAAGCAAAAGCAACTGTACTGGCTACTGGCGGTGCAGGTCGTATTTATCAATCGACTACGAACGCGCACATCAATACTGGTGATGGCGTTGGTATGTCTTTGCGTGCAGGTTTTGTTGCGCAGGATATGGAAATGTGGCAGTTCCACCCAACCGGTATTGCAGGCGCAGGCGTGCTTGTAACCGAAGGTTGTCGTGGTGAAGGCGGTTATCTAATTAACAAAGATGGCGAGCGCTTCATGGAGCGTTATGCTCCTAATGCTAAAGACCTGGCGGGTCGAGACGTTGTTGCTCGCTCAATGGTTATGGAGATCCTTGAGGGTCGTGGTGCTGGTGAAAATGGCGATCACGTATTCTTGAAGTTGGACCACTTAGGTGAAGAAGTACTTAATAGTCGTCTTCCTGGTATTTGTGAGCTATCTAAAACGTTCGCACACGTAGATCCTGCTAAAGAGCCAGTACCTGTTGTTCCGACATGTCACTACATGATGGGCGGTGTTCCGACAAACATTGGCGGTCAGGCAATTCAGGTTGCCGAAGATGGCACTGAAACAGTGATTGACGGTCTGTTTGCTTGTGGTGAAGTTGCCTGTGTATCTGTGCATGGTGCTAACCGACTGGGTGGTAACTCGTTGCTTGACCTGGTTGTATTTGGTCGTGCTGCTGGTATTCAGATTGAGAAGCAATTACGTGAAGGCTTTGACGTAATGGATGCTACCGATACCGATCTTGAAAATGCACTAGAAAGATTGAACAAAATCAACACCAACACCACTGGTGAAGATGTTGCTACTGTTCGTGCAGACCTTCAGAAATGTATGCAGCTTTATTTTGGTGTTTTCCGAGACGGCGAAAGCATGCAGAAAGGCCTTGGCATTCTTAAAGAAATCGGTAATCGCGTAAATAACTTGTGCATCAAAGATAAGAGCCAGGCATTTAACACTGCGCGTATTGAAGCTCTTGAGCTTGGTAATTTATATGAAGTTGCCTACGCGACTGCAGTTTCTGCTGAAATCCGTAAAGAAAGTCGTGGTGCTCACGCCCGTAACGACTTCACTGAGCGTGATGATGAAAACTGGCTTAAGCACTCAATCTACAATCCAACCACTCAAGGTGTTGGCAAGCGAGACGTAAACTTCGCCCCTAAAACTGTAGAAGCATTCCCACCTAAGGTGAGAACATACTAATCCAAGGGTCGATGAGGAAGATAGAATAATGTTAGTAAGCGTATATCGTTACAATCCGGAGACTGATGAAGCTCCATATATGCAGGACTACAATATCGAAATTCCAGGTGGTAAAGACCTGATGGTATTGGATGTTTTGCATCTAATTAAAGAACAAGACGAGAGTCTTTCTTTCCGTCGCTCATGCCGTGAAGGCGTGTGTGGTTCTGATGGTGTTAATATTAACGGTAAGAATGGTCTTGCTTGTATTACTCCGTTATCAGAGTGTGTGAAAGGCGACAAGCTGATTCTTCGTCCTCTTCCTGGCTTGCCAGTTATCCGCGACATTGTTGTGGATATGGAGCAATTCTATAAGCAGTACGAAAAGATCAAGCCGTACTTGATCAATGATACGCCAGCACCTGCTATTGAGCGCTTGCAGTCTCCAGAAGAACGTGAGCACCTTGATGGTTTGTATGAGTGTATTTTGTGTGCATGCTGTTCAACTGCGTGCCCATCTTTCTGGTGGAATCCAGATAAGTTTATCGGTCCTTCCGGTTTGCTTCAGGCCTATCGATTCTTGATTGATAGTCGTGATACTGCCACGGAAGAGCGCTTGGCAGAACTGGATGATCCATTCAGTGTATTCCGTTGCCGAGGCATTATGAATTGTGTTAACGTTTGCCCTAAAGGTCTAAATCCTACAAAGGCAATCGGGCACATCCGTAACATGCTTCTATCGCGCGGATCGTAATGTAGAAAAAGGGGCTGGCAAGCCCCTTTTTTTATTGCTTGCAGTACATAAAATATACTAATTACAACATTGCAAGCAGAAAGTAGGGGGAAGTTTTGCATTCTTTCGATTTTTATTCTAAAAATAGATAAATATCGGAAAAATCAGAGGTTTTTACTCAAAAAGTATAATCCTCTAAATTAACTAAAGTTAACCCAGAGGTGGATACCATCCACGATTCGTTTGTAAACGGCTCATCCGCTGTAATACAACAGTCAAACCTCAGTGCATTAAGGACGGGAACGAATGCAAGAAGCTTCTATGGAGCAATTAAGAGGTAGCTCTCATTTGGGCGGTAACGTAGCTTATGTCGAAGCTATGTATGAAGCTTATTTAAGAGATCCAAATGAAGTGCCAGAGCAGTGGCGCTCATATTTTGAAAGATTACCAAGGTCTACCGAGGCCGCACCTCACGATATCCCTCACTCGACAATTCGTGAAACATTTATTCTTCACGCTAAGAATAAAGATACAAATCGCCCTAAAGCCGCAAGCGCAGTTAGCTCCGATTTCGATATTAAACAAGTTAAGGTTCTTGACCTTATTAATGCATATCGTGTTCGTGGGCACCAAAAAGCAGATCTTGATCCGTTGAATCTTATGCAACGTGATGACGTCCCTGATTTGCAGCTTGGCTATCATGGCTTAACCAATGCGGATTTGGATACGGTTTTTCAAACCGGTAACTTAGCGACTGGTTCCGATAACTCTTCTTTAGCTGAAATCATCGATACTCTGGAAAAAACTTACTGTTCATCTGTAGGTGCTGAGTACATGCACATCGTTGATACAGCAGAAAAAGAGTGGCTACAGCAGCGTATTGAAAGTGTTAAATCACACCCTAAATACAGTGCAGAAGTTGCAAAACACATTCTTGAGCGTTTGGTTGCATCTGAAGGGCTTGAAAAGTACCTTCAATCTAAGTATCCAGGTACTAAGCGCTTTGGTCTTGAAGGTGGTGAGTCATTAATTCCTTTAATGGACGAACTTATCCAGCGTGCTGGAACCTACCAAGTTCAAGAAGTTGTAATTGGTATGGCACACCGTGGCCGCTTGAATGTATTGATTAATACTCTGGGTAAATCACCTGCAGACCTGTTTGATGAATTTGAAGGTCGAGCCAAGTTTGATAGCTCCGGAGATGTGAAGTACCACCAAGGTTTCTCATCAAACGTGATGACCCCTGGCGGAGAAGTGCATTTGGCGCTCGCATTCAACCCGTCTCACCTAGAGATTGTATCCCCAGTGGTTGAGGGCTCGGTACGTGCTCGCCAAGATCGCCGAAAAGATCCAATTGGTACAACAGTAATGCCTATCAGCATCCATGGTGATGCTGCGTTTGCTGGGCAGGGCGTGGTTATGGAAACATTCCAGGCATCTCAGACAAGAGCTTACAAAACAGGTGGCACTGTTCACGTGATTGTGAACAACCAGGTAGGTTTTACTACGTCACTGCAGGAAGACGCTCGCTCTACCGAGTATTGTACTGACGTTGCCAAGATGGTTCAGGCACCAATTTTTCACGTAAACGCTGACGACCCTGAAGCAGTGTTTTTCGTTACGCAGCTTGCTGCAGATTATCGATTTGAATTTAAGAAAGACATTGTTATTGACTTGATTTGTTATCGTCGCCGAGGCCATAACGAAGCGGATGAGCCATCAGGCACTCAGCCTCTTATGTATGAAAAAATTCGTACACAGAAGTCTACGTGTGAGCTGTATGCTAATAAGTTAATTTCAGAAGGTATTATTACCAAAGAAGAGTATGCAACATTAACGAACGATTATCGTGATGCACTCGATAATGGACGTCATGTTGTTAAGAGTTTGGTGCGTGAGCCAAATGAATCTATGTTTGTCGACTGGAGGCCTTTCTTGGGGCACGAATGGACGGCAAGCCATGATACTTCGATTGACCTCAAGAAACTTCAGTCTTTATCGAATGAACTAAACGAAATGCCTGAGGGTTTTGTAACTCAGCGTCAGGTTCAAAAAATCATTGAAGACCGCCGCAAGATGACGGTCGGTGCGCTACCGATTAACTGGGGTTATGCGGAAACAATGGCATATGCTTCTCTATTAGCAGAAGGCCATTCTGTTCGTATTACTGGTCAGGACGTTGGTCGTGGTACTTTCTCGCACAGACACGCAGTCTTGCATAATCAAAAAGATGGCTCTCGTCATATTCCGTTAAGTACATTAGCAACGGACGATGTTACTTTTGACATCTATGACTCTTTCCTTTCAGAAGAGGCCGTGTTGGCCTTTGAGTATGGTTACGCCACCACGCAACCAAATACCCTCGTTATCTGGGAGGCTCAGTTCGGTGATTTTGCAAACGGCGCTCAGGTAGTAATTGATCAGTTTATTACCAGTGGTGAGCATAAATGGGGTCGTTTATGCGGTCTTACAATGTTGTTACCGCACGGTTATGAAGGTCAGGGGCCTGAACACTCATCTGCACGTTTAGAGCGTTATCTTCAGCTTTGTGCTGAACACAATATTCAGGTTTGTGTGCCAACGACGCCGGCTCAGGTTTTCCATATGCTTCGTCGTCAGGCGATCAGACCTTTAAGAAAACCGTTGGTTGCATTAACACCTAAGAGCTTGCTACGTCACAAGGAAGCAATATCAACACTGGAAGAGCTATCAGAAGGTTCTTTCCAGACAGTGATTGACGAAGTTGATACCGTAAAGGCTAAAGACGTCACTCGAGTTGTTATGTGTTCTGGTAAAGTTTATTTCGACTTGCTTGAACAGCGCCGTGCACGTGAACTAAATAATGTTGCGATTGTCCGAATTGAACAACTGTATCCGTTCCCTGAAGATGATCTGAAAAATATTCTGAAAAAGTACAAAAGCATCGAGAAGGTTGTTTGGTGTCAGGAAGAGCCAATGAACCAAGGCGCTTGGTACAGTAGTCAGCATCATATGCGTCGGGTTGTGCGATCTCTTAACTTTGCTCATCTTGACTATGAAGTTGAATATGCTGGTCGTGAAGCCTCTGCGTCTCCTGCCGCAGGTTATATGGCACTTCACGTTGAGCAGCAGAATAAGATGATTGATGACGCCTTGATTGGTTAACGAATAAGTACAGTACACAGATAAAGGAATAAGGAATAAGTATGGCCATAGAAATTAAAGCGCCCACTTTCCCAGAGTCAGTTGCTGAAGGTAATATTGCAACATGGCATAAGCAGCCTGGTGAGGCAGTTTCAAGAGATGAGCTGATTGTTGATATTGAAACGGATAAGGTTGTTCTAGAGGTTGCTGCGCCGGCAGACGGTGTTATCTCTGAAGTATTAAAGAGCGAAGGTGATGTTGTACTGAGCAATGAAATCATTGCTTTGTTCCAGGAAGGTGCCGTTGAGGCAACCACTGCAGAGCCAGAAGCTCAGGGCGAAGATGCTCCTCAACCCACAGAGGGCGCAGTTGCAAGCCCTGCTGCACGTAAGTTGATGGAAGAAAATGCTGTTGATTCTTCTCAGGTTGCAGGTACAGGTAAAAATGGCCTGGTCACCAAAGAAGATGTCGTTAACTTTATTAAACAAGCGGATTTGGCCGGCTCTTCAGCCGTTGCGCAAACAACCAGTGCTCCCGCTGAAGAAGCAGCTCCTGCTCCTGTGGTAGTACCGCCTCCAGCGATTGTACCTTTGAACCAAGAAGGTCGTCTGGAAAAACGTGTTCCAATGACACGTTTACGCGCCAGCATTGCTAAGCGTTTGCTAGATGCGCAGCATAATGCTGCTATGTTGACAACATTTAATGAAGTGAACATGCAGCCAATTATGGATCTAAGATCAAAGTACAAGGATCAGTTTGAGAAAACACATCAAACTAAACTTGGCTTTATGTCTTTCTTCGTTAAAGCTGCTGTTGAGTCATTGAAGAAATTCCCTGAAGTAAATGCTTCCATTGACGGTAGCGACATCGTTTATCATGGCTACTATGATGTGGGTGTGGCTGTTTCCAGCGACAGAGGATTAGTTGTTCCTGTTCTGCGCGATGCCGACGGTATGACGCTTGCCGATGTAGAAAGCACGATTAAGGATTACGGTTCAAAAGCCAAAGAGGGTAAGCTGGCGATTGAAGATATGATGGGTGGAACATTCACAATCACCAACGGTGGTGTGTTTGGTTCATTAATGTCTACGCCAATTCTGAACCCACCTCAAACAGCCATTCTTGGGATGCATAAAATCCAGGAAAGACCTATGGCGGTTAATGGTGAAGTGGTAATTCAACCAATGATGTATCTAGCGCTTTCTTATGACCATCGTTTGATTGATGGCAAAGAAGCTGTACAGTTCTTGGTCTCAGTCAAAGAATTGCTTGAAGAACCTGCTAAAATCCTTCTCAATCTATAATCTCATCTGGCCAGCCTTATGGCTGGCCCAATAAGGAAATTTAACATGTCGGATAAATTTGACGTTGTTGTAATCGGCGGTGGGCCAGGTGGATACGTAGCTGCAATCCGTGCTGCACAGTTGGGTTTAAAAACAGCTTGTATCGATAAGTATATTAATAAAAATGGCAAGGCTACATTCGGCGGCACATGTCTGAATGTTGGCTGCATTCCGTCGAAGGCACTTCTGGACACTTCTCATAAGTATCATGATGCTTGTGAAGAGTTTGAGACACACGGTATTGGCATCAAGAAAGTCGATATTGACGTTCCTCGTATGATTGAGCGTAAAGATGAAGTAGTCGAAAAACTTACGTTCGGTGTTGCTGGTCTTTTTAAATCGAATGGTGTGATTCCTTTTGAAGGCACAGGAAAGTTGCTGGCAGGTAAAAAAATCGAATTCACTGACCATGATGGTAATACCAAAACATTGGAAGCAGAGAATGTCATTATCGCTACTGGTTCCGTACCTGTTGAAATTCCTCCTGCACCACTTAAAGACGACATAATTGTTGATTCAACTGGCGCTCTGGAGTTCCAGGCTGTTCCAAAACGCTTAGGTGTGATTGGTGCTGGTGTGATTGGCTTAGAGTTAGGCAGTGTTTGGAATCGTTTAGGCTCTGAAGTGGTTGTACTTGAAGCTCAGGATGAATTCTTAAGCGTTGTCGATCGTCAGATTGCTCGCGAAGCGAGTAAAGTATTTGCCAAACAAGGCATAGATATTCGTGTGGGTGCTAGAGTCACAGGCACGGATGTGAAGCGTAAACAAGTTACTGTTTCGTACACAGATAAAGACGGCGAGCAAGAAGTTGTTGTTGATAAGTTAATTGTTGCTGTTGGTCGTCGACCATATACGGAAGGCCTGCTTGCTGTTGATAGCGGTGTTGGTCTGGACGAGCGTGGTTTTATTTTTGTTAACGATCAATGCGCAACTGACGTACCTGGCGTGTTTGCCATTGGTGACGTTGTTCGTGGCCCAATGTTGGCACATAAAGCTTCTGAAGAAGGCGTTATGGTTGCTGAACGTATTGCTGGCCAAAAAGCACAGGTTAACTATGATTTAGTTCCTTCTGTTATTTATACGCATCCTGAAATTTCTTGGGTGGGCAAAACAGAAGATGAATTAAAAGCTGCGGGAGAGTCTTATAAAACTGGATTTTTCCCATTTAGCGCAAGTGGACGCGCTTTAGCAGCGAATGATACGGATGGTATGGTTAAGATCATTGCTGATGAAGAAACAGATCGCATTTTGGGTTGTCATATTATTGGCCCTAATGCAGCTGACCTGTGTCAACAAATCTTGATTTCCATGGAATTTGGATCGACAGCGGAGGATATTGGGTTAACTATGTTCCCTCATCCGGCGTTGTGTGAAGCTGTTCATGAAGCTGCGTTGGCAGTGAATGGTCATGCAATTCACAAAGCAAACCGTCGTCGTAAGTAAATCGTTTTTCGGAAATATAATTGACGAAAGTATGATAAGGAAGGTGACTAGTTTATGAACCTGCACGAATATCAGGGTAAACAACTCTTTAAGCAGTATGGATTACCTGTTTCAGAGGGATATGCAGTGGATACTCCCGAAGCAGCAGCAGAAGCAACAAAGAAGATTGGTGGAGATGAATGGGTCGTTAAGGCTCAGGTTCATGCCGGCGGTCGAGGTAAAGCCGGCGGGGTTAAGTTAATTAAAACCGCTGAAGAAGCCAGTGCATTTGCTAGTCAATGGCTTGGGAAAAACTTAGTCACCTATCAAACAGACGAAAACGGTCAGCCCGTCAGCAAAATCCTTGTTGAGAGCTGCACTGATATTGAACAAGAACTTTATCTTGGCGCAGTAGTCGATCGTTCTACGCGACGTATTGTTTTCATGGCATCCACAGAGGGTGGCGTGGAGATTGAGAAGGTCGCGGAAGAAACACCTGAAAAAATCCTTAAAGCGACTATAGATCCATTGGCTGGGCCACAACCTTACCAAGGTCGGGAGTTGGCGTTCAAGTTAGGGTTGCAAGGCGAGCAAATTAAGCAATTCACAAAAATCTTTGTTGGTTTAGCGACTTTGTTTGCTGAAAAAGATTTGGCGCTGATAGAAATTAACCCTCTTGTGATCAAAAAAGACGGTGATTTACATTGTTTGGACGCAAAAATTGGTGTTGATAGCAATGCTGTTTATCGCCATAAAGACCTGCAGGCAATGCACGATCCTTCTCAGGAAGATGAGCGTGAAGCGCATGCAGCAAAGTTTGAATTAAACTACGTCGCTTTGGACGGTTCAATTGGCTGCATGGTGAATGGTGCTGGTCTGGCAATGGGCACTATGGATATCGTAGCATTGCATGGAGGGTTTCCAGCGAACTTCCTTGATGTTGGTGGCGGTGCGACCAAAGAACGTGTTGCTGAAGCGTTCAAAATCATCTTATCTGATGACAAAGTAAAAGCTGTGTTGGTTAATATTTTCGGTGGTATCGTTCGATGTGACATGATCGCTGAAGGGATTATTGGTGCAGTAGAAGAAGTTGGTGTAGAGGTTCCTGTGGTTGTCCGTTTGGAAGGAAATAATGCAGAGCTGGGTTCTAAGAAGCTGGCTGAAAGTGGCTTGAACATTATTGCTGCCACAAGTTTAACGGATGCAGCGCAACAAGCGGTTAAAGCGGCTGGAGGGAACTAAACAATGTCTATTTTAATCGATAAAAATACCAAAGTTATTTGCCAGGGTTTTACTGGTGGTCAAGGCACATTCCATTCTGAGCAAGCAATAGAATACGGCACACAAATGGTTGGTGGTGTTACACCAGGCAAAGGTGGTCAAACGCACCTTGGCCTGCCTGTGTTTAATACTGTGGCGGAAGCTGTCGAAGCTACCGGGGCAGAAGCATCGGTCATTTATGTTCCTGCTCCCTTTTGTAAAGACTCAATATTAGAAGCTGCCAATTCAGGCATCAAACTGATCGTATGTATCACAGAAGGCATTCCTACATTGGATATGCTTGACGCAAAAGTGAAGTGTGATGAGCTGGGAGTCCGTTTAATTGGTCCTAACTGTCCAGGTGTAATTACTCCGGGGGAATGTAAAATCGGCATTATGCCAGGCCATATTCATCTTCCAGGCAAAGTGGGTATCGTATCCCGTTCAGGTACGTTGACTTACGAAGCTGTTAAGCAGACGACAGATTACGGCTTTGGTCAGTCGACTTGTGTTGGCATTGGTGGTGACCCAATTCCTGGCTCTAACTTCATCGATATTTTGGAAATGTTCCAAAATGATCCGGCAACCGAAGCGATCGTAATGATTGGTGAGATTGGTGGTAGTGCTGAAGAAGAGGCGGCTGCTTACATCAAAGCGAATGTAACCAAGCCGGTTGTCTCTTACATTGCTGGTGTGACCGCACCTAAAGGCAAACGCATGGGGCACGCAGGTGCAATTATTTCAGGTGGCAAGGGAACGGCTGATGAGAAGTTCGCTGCGTTAGAAGATGCGGGTGTTAAAACGGTTCGCTCTTTGGCTGAAATTGGTAATGCACTTAAAGAAGTAACTGGCTGGTAGCCATGGTATCGGGGTAGCATTCTGCTATCCCGTTCTTGATTTTCTCTATGACTCACATAGAACCTCAATCGAATAGATCTCTTGAATTGTATGTTGACGGAATTAACTTTTATCCGTCTATTCTTCGAGATTTATCATCCGCAAAGCGTTTTGTTTACATTGAAAATTACTTAATTGAACCTGGCTCTTTATGGGAAAGATTTAAAGAGGTTCTGCATGATCTCTCGAACAAAGGCATCATAGTAAAAGGGGTCTTTGATGCTTTTGGTAGCCGTCGCATTGCTGGCGATGTTATTTCGTTAAACCAAAGAGCAAACATTGATATTCACCTGTTTCATCCCCTAAAGATGAGTAAATTAACAGGGAATCTGTATCGAACTCATATTAAACTTTTTATTATTGATGGCGAAGTCGCTTATACCGGTGGCGCAGGTATAACGAATCATTTTTATAATCCAGAGTCTAAGCGTTCTAACTGGTCAGATGTAATGATTCGCGTGAGTGACGATAGCGTGAAGAAAATTGCTCAGTTGTATGCATGGAAATTTCGATCTTTAACACGTAAAAGCCTCAGTTTGGCCAATCCTCTCTATCGACCTTTTAACGAAACTAACCGGGAGTTAACGGGCTGGCTTTACGCCCATCATTTAACCACACATTGGATTAAAAGGGCCGTTTACAAAAAGCTATCGGTAGCAAAGCAAAAAATTTGGATCAATAGCGCGTATTTTTTCCCAACTAAGAAAATGGTGCGTTACCTCACCAGAAAATCGTTAGCAGGTGTGGATGTGAGATTGTTGCTTCCTGGAATTACTGACGTGCTTTTTATGAAATATCTTGCAAGAGGGCGTTATAAGAAACTGCTTGAGGCAGGGGTTTCTATCTATGAAATTAAAGACCGATTTTTACACATTAAAATAATTGTAGTAGATAACTGGGTAACTTTAGGTTCATTTAATATAGATATTTTGAGTCTAAGGTTTAACCAAGAGCTGAACTACGCTACAACGGATGCAGATTTTTTAGCTTCGATAGATGAATTCTTTAATGCAAAGTTTGATAAATCTGAGCCTATTGACTTGAACAGGTGGAGCAGAAGGGCCTTCTTTTTAAAAGTTTTTGAGCGACTCTCTTATCAGTTAGTGCGGATTTTTCAAAAGTTTCTTCGGTGATTATACTCATAATCAGTTGTGAACTTTGATATTTCCTATAAAATCCTCTGCGCTGGTTGGGGGATATATGACACTAATAGAAGTACTTCCGTTACTTTTCTTTTTCACTGTATGGGTTGGCTATGTCCATCTTTCGCGGATGCTGGCAAAGAAGAAGAGTGCACTTTCCACAGCACTCCACAATTATCGATACGACTGGATGTTGAAAGTTATCACACGTGATAACCGTGTTGCAGATGCTGCGATTGTGTCGAACCTTGAACGAAATGCTGCATTTTTTGCGTCCACTTCAATCATCATTCTTGCTGGTTTGATCACTGCGATGGGGTCTGTTCAACAAGTTGAAGAATTTATTACCAGTTTTGAGCTGTTTAGTGTTTCTGCTTCAGGCAACTGGCATTTTAAATTGTTAATTCTCATAGGCATATTTGCTTATGCCTTTTTTAAGTTTTCTTGGTGCCTAAGACAGTATGGTTTCTGTTCAGTTATGATCGGAGCTGCTCCTCTTTCAGATGACCCAAATATATCAGCGGGGCGAAAAGAGGCTTTCGCCAGCTCAGCAGCGAAGGTAATTGACAATGCAGGGAAGCATTTCAATCTAGGATTACGGGGCTATTATTTTGGCATGGCCTTTTTAACCTGGTTTATCAATACTCCATTATTTATTGCAATCACTATTTTAGTTGTTTGTGTTTTGTATTATCGAGAATTTCATTCCAGTACTCTACGAGCTCTTGTTAGAGGTCGGTTAGACTAATTTCTGAAAAACAGCGGTACCATTATGAACAAAGAACTGACTGGCAGGGCGCAGCGTTTTATCGATGAGTTGGCCCATTGTGTTGATATAGGTTTGCAGGCCTATAAAGTCGACCACAATGGAGCTACTACCTTGATACTTCCATTTAACGAAGCACTGGTTGGAAATACAGACACCAGAATCATGCATGGAGGCGCTATTACCACTCTGATGGATACGGCTTCAGGTACTTCAGTGATTTGTACGCTTGAAGACTTCGAGATTTGTCCGACGTTAGACCTTAGAATTGATTATTTAAAATCTGCCGAACCAGACAAACCTATTTATGGCTTTGCAGAGTGTTATCGCGTTTCTAGAAATGTGGTTTTTACGCGCGGTACGGCATATCAAGACGACATGAATGACCCTGTTGCACATTGTGTAGGAACCTTTATGCGTTTGGGAACGGAATTTACCCCGGAGTATTTCCGAACACGAGTGTTGGAGGGTAAGCGATAATGAAAATGAATATCAGAGAATTGGTTAAACAAGCTCACGAAACAGGAGATTACTCTCAACTGATAGCTCAGATCCCTTATGCAAACAAAATTGGTGTAAGTTGTGAGCGCTTTGGTGATGATGTAATTTTCAAATTACCCGCAAATAAATTAAATATCGGGAACCCATTATTGCCCGCGATTCACGGCGGTGTCATCGGTGGCTTTATGGAATTATCAGCCGCTCTTTATCTCATGATGTTCCAGGATGTGCCTAAACTCCCAAAAATTGTAGATTTTTCTATAGATTATTTGAGGGCAGGCTATTATCAGGATACATTTGTAGAGTGTGAGTTAACTCGTCAGGGAAAAAGAGTTGCGAATGTATCTATTTATGCGTGGCAAAAAACACGTAATGAGCCAATCACCACCGCTAGAGCGCACTTTCTTATCCCTGAAAACTAATAGTCAACCGACTCAGGGGTTGTGAAGGTAAATGGCTGGGCTTATTTTTTTAACAACCTTAGTACTATTCATTGCTGTAATATTGTGCCTCTGGGTCGTTTTGGCCAGAACTCACGGTTCTGGCTGGCTCATTAAATGGTTGCCTCCGTTTTGTTTTACTTATCTTTATGAGCACAGAAACAAAAACCAGGTTTTGTTTTGGTCTTTATGTCTCACATCTCTTTTATTTATTGCAACATCCGTATTTTGGTCAATTTCAAACTTATCAGAAACTACGCCTGATCCAACTGACACGCCTTATCTGGCATCAATTCAAGACGGCAAGCTGAGTGTGTCCAAAGAAGGCAATATTATCTCTGAGGAGGAGTGGGTGTTTTTAGATGCTGCTTTATCCAAGCAAGCTCTGGCAACGCCGCTCAATTTGGCCACACCTGAGGCTTATTATTCCTTCAAAGATTCGGCAACCAAAACCTTTAATTACAAAGAAATGGATGTCAAGGCGTTGGATATAAACAAAGTAGATGACCAACTCATCATTTCAATTTCACTTCAGGATTCGAAAAAAGTACTTTATGCAGATTTTGACCGAGACGATGACGCCAGCTCTCTAGACAAAATCAGTCCAGATGACATAAAGCACGCCATTGATCAAATATGGAAAACAGCACCTGAAGGTATCAATTACCGGCTTGGGACGATTAGGCCCTTATCTGATAATCAAAGTATTGTTGGTATCCGTATCATTAAAGACGGTGTATTAGATAAAGAAGTCACCCTGACTGTAGATCAAAGGCTAGGGAAGCCAGTTGTTAATCATCGAAGCGTTTTGTCACTCCGTAAGACTTTAGTTAATTACCGAACACCCCCTAAAACACGACCAAGTAACCAAAATACCCTTTTCTTTTCAGAATTTATTGGTCTTGCACCTCAGTATGTTGGTAAGCAAGTGACGGTTTATAAACTTGATAAAATCAACGTAACAGGTGAGTTTAAAGAAATCTCTAATAGCAGGGTAATTAAGGTCACTAAACGTTTAGGATCAGGCGTGGTTGAGGTCAACACGCCGCTAACCTTGATTAAAGAATTAAAATTCCGAGATTTATTGGTGACGGTGGCTTCCAAGCCCTCTGAAAATAGCGCAGAAGAGAATGTCGTATATTTGGATGATTTACCTGAAGGCACTGACTTGCAGGAAGGCCAACAAGTAACTGCGACACAGGTCAACAAATTAAAACAAGATGCTCAGGACAGCCTTGAAGAAAAGAAAGCAATGGACGATGCAAAAAAGCACGAAGCTCCTGAAAGCGTTGTCTCACCCGAATCCGTAGTTAAAAAAGACCCATTGACTGAAAAAATCGGCCGCTTTGTGATTGTAACGACTAACGAGAATCAAAGCCGGGTCGGAGAGCTGGTTAAGGTCATACCGCATAAGTCCATATCTGTACGCGCCTCCAATGGTGGTATTGAGTATCATGTCCCTCAAGAGAAGATCAAAAGCATTACATATCCCAAAAAATAAATTTTTTTTTACGTTATTTGCTTGAAATACCAAACCTCAGCCCCATTTAAAACACAAGCAAACATTTATTGATTGACGAGCTCAAATCTCGCCGATCATTACATTGATCAAAATAGAGAAGTTTAAAGGGGATAGGAATGTCAGTAGAAGCACAAAAAGAAACTTTGGGCTTTCAAACGGAAGTAAAGCAGTTACTGCATTTAATGATTCACTCTTTGTATAGCAACAAAGAAATTTTCTTACGTGAATTAATTTCAAATGCATCAGACGCTGCCGATAAATTACGATTCTTAGCCTTAGAAGACAGTGCTTTGTATGAAGGTGATGGCGAACTTAACATTCGTATCACTGTGGACTCTGAAGCAAACACGTTGACAATTTCTGACAACGGCATCGGTATGAACCGTGACGACGTGATTGAGCACTTGGGGACGATTGCTAAGTCAGGCACATCTTCTTTCCTACAGCAATTAACAGGTGACCAACAAAAAGATTCTCAGTTAATTGGTCAATTTGGTGTAGGTTTCTATTCGGCATTTATTGTTGCCGGCAAGGTGGATGTAAGAACCCGTAAAGCCGGTGACGCAGCAGACCAAGGTGTATTCTGGAGCTCTGAAGGCGAAGGTGAATTTACTGTTGAAGCGATTACTAAAGAGACTCGAGGCACTGAAATAACGCTTCATCTTCGAGAAGAAGAAAAAGAATTCGCAGAAAGTTTCCGTATTCGTAGCCTGATCAAAAAGTATTCCGATCATATTGCGCTGCCGATCATCATGAAAGGTGAACCCGCACCAGCGACTGAAGAAGGTGAGGCGCCTGAAGAACCAAAAGACGAAACAGTCAACACCGCCACAGCGCTATGGACGAGAAGCAAGAGTGAGATCTCTGAGGAAGAATATCAGGAGTTCTATAAACACGTATCGCATGATTTCGAAGATGCTCTTACCTGGGCTCATAACCGGGTTGAAGGCAAGCTTGATTACACCAGTTTATTGTATATTCCAACGAACGCCCCCTTTGATCTTTATGAAAGAGATACGCCTCGTGGATTGAAGCTGTATGTTCAGCGCGTCTTCATCATGGATAAGGCAGAACAATTCTTACCTATGTATTTGCGCTTTATTAAAGGTGTGCTTGATTCAAATGATCTTTCTTTGAATGTGTCCCGTGAGATACTTCAGGAAGACCGCGCCGTAACCAGCATGAAAACTGCGCTTACTAAGCGTGTCTTGGATGTACTTGGTAAGCTGGCAAACAATGAACCAGAGAAGTACGCTACGTTCTGGAAGGCATTTGGTCAGGTACTTAAAGAAGGCCCAGGTGAAGATTTCGCCAATAAGGAAAAAATCGCCAAGCTTCTTCGCTTTGCAACCACGAACGATGATAAAGAAGAGCAAACGCATTCTTTAGAAAGCTACATCGAGCGTATGCAGGAGTCTCAAGACAAGATCTACTATGTTGTTGCAGAAAACCATGAGACAGCTAAAAACAGCCCTCATTTAGAAGTTTTCCGTAAGAAAGGCATTGAGGTGCTGTTGCTTTCTGATCGTGTGGACGAGTGGATGATGAGCCACCTCAACGAGTTTGATGGCAAGCAATTGGTCGATGTTGCGAAGGGCGAGCTTGATCTGGACAGCCTGGACTCAGAAGAAGATAAAAAAGCGAAAGAAGAAGCAGAAAAAACGTTTGAAAGCCTGACTTCGCAACTTAAAGAAGTTTTGAAAGACAAAGTCAACGATGTGAGAGTCACCAATCGTTTAACTGATTCGCCGGTATGTTTGGTGGTTGGTCAGTATGATATGGGCCTTCAAATGCGTCGTATGCTAGAGGCTGCTGGTCAGAAGTTGCCAGAGTCCAAGCCATCACTGGAAGTAAATACAGATCATCCTCTGATTCAGCAACTGAACACAGAAACGGATGATAACCGCTTCTCTGATATGGCTAATATCTTGTTTGATCAGGCAACTCTAGCTGAGGGTGGCCAATTAACTGACCCAGCAAGTTACGTAGCCCGAATGAATAAACTTGTGTTGGACTTAATGAAATAATTCATTCGTTCAATCTGATATCTTAAGATTAAAAAGGCCGAGGCACTGTTCCTCGGCTTTTTTTGTTCTTACGTGATGAATTGTCAACAAATGAGGAAGTGTGTCGACAATTTTATAGAAATACATTGTTTTTCATAACCGACCGACAGGATTTAATTTGATATTGTTGACAATATTGAGCTTTGGTTTACAATTTCTTGAAATTTAAACCTAAGAGCGATGTCGTCAATGGAAGTAGTTAACAATTTAACGCTTGCCGATAAAGTCTTAATGAAATTTCAGGAAGACATTGTCTCGGGGGATGTAGCTCCGGGAACTAAGATATCTGAGTCTGCGTTAGCGACAAAGTATGGCGTGAGCCGAGGACCGCTTCGAGAAGCCATTTCGAGACTTGAGTCTCGAGGGTTGATAGAAAGAGCACCCAATGTTGGCGCCCGCGTAGTTTCTTTATCACACCAAGAGCTTATAGAGCTTTACCAAATCAGAGAGTCTCTGGAAAGTTTGGCTTGCCGACTGGCCGCTGAAAATATGTCCGCCGATGAAGTCCTCGAGTTGAAAGCATTGCTGCTTAAACACGAGCAGGATGAAGACTTTAAAGACGGAACCTCGTACTACAAGCAACAAGGTGACCTCGATTTTCATTATTGCATCATCTACGGAAGCAAGAATAAAAAGTTAATTCATTTATTATGCGAAGAACTTTACCACCTGATACTTATGTATCGACACCAATTCAGTAATCTATCTTCTCATCCCCAACAAGCGTTAACTCATCATCAGCGAATCGTTGAAGCAATTGAAGACGGCGATGGCGAGCTGGCGGAAATTCTAATGCGTAGGCATATTCAACAATCCAGAAAAGTTGTTGAAGCCTATTTTGCTCAACTAAAAACACAGGACCATTAGTATGACTGGTAAAACCTCCCCTGGTGCAAGATTTCGTCAGGCAATTATTGATAATAATCCTTTGCAAGTTGTTGGAACGGTAAATCCATACTGTGCACTGATGGCAGAAAGAGTTGGTCACAAAGCTCTTTATTTATCTGGCGGTGGCGTGGCAAATGCTTCTTATGGACTGCCAGATTTAGGCATGACCAGTCTGAACGATGTTATTGAAGATGTACGCCGAATTACAGCGGTCACTGAACTTCCATTATTAGTGGACATTGATACTGGCTGGGGTGGAGCATTCAATATTGGCCGTACAATCAAGGAAATGACTAAAGCAGGTGCTGCTGCTGTTCATATTGAGGATCAGGTTGCTCAAAAGCGTTGTGGCCATCGTCCTAATAAAGAAATAGTGTCCAAACAGGAAATGGTTGATCGTATTAAAGCTTGCGTGGATGCACGCACGGATGATGATTTCTTCATCATGGCCCGAACAGATGCATTTGCTCAAGAAGGCCTGGATGCTGCTATAGAGCGTGCTCAAGCTTGTGTTGAGGCCGGAGCAGATGGCATTTTTGCAGAAGCAGTCAATGAATTAGAGCATTACGAGGCCTTCAGCAAAGCTATAGATGTTCCAATTCTTGCTAATATTACAGAGTTTGGTCAAACCCCTTTATACAACAAAGAAGAACTTGCTAAAGCAGGTGCGTCAATGGTGCTTTACCCGCTCAGTGCTTTTCGTGCGATGAATAAAGCTGCATTGACGGTTTACGAAAATATTCTTGAAAAGGGTGACCAAAAAGACGTGGTTGATTTAATGCAAACACGTATGGAACTTTATGATTTCCTAGGTTATCACGATTATGAGAAGAAGCTCGACGCTCTTTTTGCAGAAGGTAAGAATAAGTAATTATTTCAATAAGTTAAATCTTCTATTTAATGTAGATTATTCGTGATATAGAGACCACAAACGACTTAAGATGAGGGATTAAAATGGTAGATAAAGCATTAGCCGGAGCAGGCCTGAGAGGCCAGGTAGCAGGTGAAACAGCACTTTGTACCGTTGGAAAAACAGGTGCAGGTTTAACGTACCGGGGCTACGACATTAACGACCTTGCGAATAACGCACAGTTTGAAGAAGTTGCTCATTTATTATTACGCGGCCACTTACCAACTACCGAGGAGCTTGCAGAATATAAAGCAAAGCTTAAATCCATGAGAGCTTTGCCTGAGGCGATGAAATCCGCTTTGGAATTAATTCCTGCAGACGCTCATCCAATGGACGTGATGCGGACAGGTTGTTCTGTACTGGGCAATCTCGATGAAGAAAAAGATTTCGCAGAGCAGGACGATAAAATCGACCGCATGTTGGCGTTGTTTCCTTCCATTATTTGCTATTGGTATCGATTCAGTCATGACGGCGTACGCATCGAAACAGCCACAGATGATGACTCCATCGGTGGCCATTTCTTACATTTATTGCATGGTAAGGCTCCGTCGGAACTGCATGAGCAGGTAATGCATGTTTCATTGATCCTGTATGCTGAACACGAATTTAATGCTTCCACTTTTACGGCAAGAGTTTGCGCTTCTACGCTTTCAGACATTCACAGTTGTGTGACAGGTGCAATCGGCTCTTTGCGCGGTCCATTGCATGGCGGGGCGAACGAAGCAGCCATGGAGCTGATTGAACGTTTCTCTTCTCCTGCTAAAGCGGAAGAAGAGCTGATGGCTATGTTGGCCCGAAAAGACAAAATCATGGGCTTTGGTCATGCCATTTACCGCGAGTCAGACCCGAGAAACGGGATCATCAAACAGTGGTCTGAAAAACTGGCCAAAGAAGCCGGCGATACTGTTTTGTACCCTGTGTCTGTTCGATGCGAAGAAGTCATGTGGCGAGAAAAGAAACTGTTCTGTAATGCAGATTTCTTCCATGCTTCTGCCTATCACTTCATGGGAATTCCAACAAAGCTGTTTACACCGATTTTTGTGATGTCTCGTGTAACTGGCTGGACTGCCCATGTGAAAGAACAGCGCGCAAATAATCGTATCATTCGTCCGAGTGCCGATTACACTGGCCCAGAGTCGGCTGAATGGGTTGCCATAGAAGACCGTGTGTAGTGCATTGCACACAACTGCGCCAAAAGCGTAGTTGTGGTGTGCTAAATAATCTAAACAGTGACCTTGTGGTCACTGATTGTATTTCGTGATGTACAGAATGAGCCAGCGTCTAGTTCGGCCCACCTGAAGACAAAATGACTTGATGGATTTCTTCAACTATGAACTCTCAATATCGCAAACCTCTTGCCGGCACCGAGTTGGATTTTTTTGATACTCGTGAAGCAGTTAATTCGATTCAGCCTGGGGCTTATGAAAAGTTACCGTATACCTCTCGTGTTCTTGCTGAACAATTGGTTCGTCGCTGCAACCCCGACTCGCTGACTGACTCTTTAAAGCAGATCATTGAACGTAAACGTGATTTGGACTTTCCCTGGTATCCTGCCCGCGTAGTATGTCATGACATTCTTGGTCAGACCGCACTTGTGGATCTTGCCGGCTTACGAGATGCAATTGCAGAGCAGGGTGGTGATCCATCCAAAGTCAATCCTGTTGTACCAACGCAGTTGATTGTTGATCACTCTCTTGCCGTAGAGCATGGCGGTTTTGAACCGGATGCATTTGAAAAAAACCGTGCCATTGAAGACCGCCGGAACGAAGACCGCTTTCACTTTATTGAGTGGACAAAAACGGCATTTAAGAACGTCGATGTAATACCTGCCGGAAACGGCATCATGCATCAGATAAACCTTGAAAAAATGTCTCCGGTTATCCAAGGTCGAGACGGGGTGGCTTTCCCTGATACCTGTGTAGGGACAGATAGTCATACGCCGCATGTTGATGCTTTGGGGGTGATTGCCATTGGTGTGGGCGGCCTGGAAGCTGAAAACGTCATGCTGGGTCGAGCATCCATGATGCGTTTGCCGGATATTATTGGGGTAAAACTGACGGGCAAAAGACAGCCAGGAATTACAGCCACAGATATTGTTTTGGCGATTACTGAGTTCTTGCGTAAAGAGCGCGTTGTATCTTCTTATCTTGAGTTCTTCGGTGAAGGTTCACGAGATCTTACCATTGGCGACCGTGCGACCATCTCTAACATGACCCCTGAATATGGCGCAACCGCTGCGATGTTTTACATTGATGAGCAGACGATTGACTACCTTAAGCTAACAGGTCGTGAACCTGAACAAGTCGCATTGGTCGAGCAGTATGCCAAAGAAACCGGGCTGTGGGCGGATAGCTTGGAAACTGCGGAATACGAGCGTGTACTTGAGTTTGATTTATCCAGTGTTGTTCGCAACATGGCTGGCCCATCAAACCCGCACAGACGCTTACCAACCTCCGATCTAGCTGAACGAGGAATTGCTGCAGACTGGGAAGAGAAAGAAGGTGAGATGCCGGACGGTGCTGTGATTATCGCGGCCATTACCAGTTGTACAAACACCAGCAATCCACGCAATGTCGTTGCAGCAGGCCTGTTAGCACGCAAAGCAAATGAATTGGGCCTGATCCGAAAGCCTTGGGTTAAGTCTTCATTTGCGCCGGGCTCTAAGGTCGCAAAATTGTACCTTGAAGAATCAGGTCTACTGCCAGAACTTGAAAAACTTGGGTTTGGCATTGTGGCTTACGCATGCACTACCTGTAACGGCATGAGTGGCGCACTTGACCCTGCAATTCAACAGGAGATCATTGACCGTGATCTTTACTCTACGGCGGTACTTTCCGGCAATCGTAATTTCGATGGCCGAATTCACCCATACGCTAAACAAGCGTTTTTGGCATCACCTCCTTTAGTTGTTGCTTATGCGATAGCGGGAACCATTCGGTTTGATATTGAGAAAGATGTTCTGGGTAAGGATCAGCACGGTAACCCAGTGACACTGAAAGATATTTGGCCGAGTGATGAAGAGATTGATTCCATCGTTCAAGCCAGTGTAAAACCAGAGCAGTTCAAGCAGATTTACATTCCTATGTTTGATCTCGGTACAGTAGAGGAAGCGGAAAGTCCTCTATATGACTGGCGTGAAACGAGTACTTATATTCGCAGACCTCCTTATTGGGAAGGAGCTCTTGCAGGTGAGCGCACCCTAAAAGGGTTACGCCCACTGGCGGTATTAGGCGACAACATCACAACCGATCACTTATCGCCTTCAAATGCGATTCTGCCAAGCAGTGCTGCTGGCGAATACCTTGCTCAAATGGGGCTGCCAGAAGAAGACTTTAACTCCTATGCAACTCATAGAGGAGATCATTTAACGACGCAACGTGCCACGTTTGCCAACCCAAAACTATTAAATGAAATGGTTCAGGAAAACGGTGAAATAAAGCAGGGTTCTCTCGCCCGTATTGAGCCGGAAGGCAAAGTAACAAGAATGTGGGAGGCCATAGAAACTTACATGAGCCGCAAACAGCCGTTAATAATTGTGGCTGGGGCAGATTATGGCCAGGGTTCTTCGCGTGACTGGGCGGCAAAAGGGGTTCGACTTGCAGGTGTTGAGGTGATTGTTGCGGAAGGCTTTGAGCGAATTCATCGCACAAATCTGGTCGGCATGGGGGTATTACCACTTCAGTTCCAAGAAGGAACCAACCGTAAAACGCTGAACCTTGATGGCTCAGAAATCTACAGTGTTAACGGTGATAGAACACCTGGTGCAACACTCACGCTGGTTATCGAGCGTAAGAATGGGGAGCGAATTGAGGTTGCGGTAACCTGTAGACTCGATACAGCAGAAGAAGTTTCTGTTTATGAAGCAGGAGGCGTACTTCAGCGTTTTGCTAAAGACTTCCTTGAGTCTTCAAAGTAACGCCAAAGGCGGCCAAGAAAAAGTACTTTTTCTTGGCCGCTAAGTTTTTTCAACTGATCGTTCTTGAGCATAAATAATGACGTACAAACCTCAATTAAAAGTGCCGGCAACCTACATCCGAGGCGGCACAAGTAAAGGTGTTTTCTTTAACCTAAAAGACCTTCCTGAAGAGGCTCAAACGCCTGGCAAAGCACGTGATGCACTGCTACTCAGGGTAATCGGAAGTCCTGATCCATACGGAAAGCAAATTGACGGTATGGGTGGCGCTACATCCAGTACCAGCAAAACAGTGATTCTGTCTGAAAGTAATCAGCCAAACCATGATGTGGACTATTTATTTGGCCAGGTCTCCATCGATAAACCATTTGTGGATTGGAGTGGCAATTGTGGCAATTTAACGGCTGCGGTAGGCGCTTTTGCTGTATCCAACGGTTTGGTGGGTAAGGAACGGATTCCTGACAATGGCGTAGTTATTGTGCGTATCTGGCAGGCAAACATAAAAAAAACCATTCTTGCTCACGTCCCTATCGTTAATGGAGAGGTTCAGGAACTGGGCGATTTTGAACTGGATGGCGTTACTTTCCCGGCAGCTGAAGTCAAAATTGAGTTCATGGACCCAGCCGACGGCGATGGAGATATGTTTCCAACGGGCAATGTTATTGATGAATTAACAGTGCCTGAAATTGGAGTGCTTAACGTTACTATGATCAACGCAGGCATTCCTACGATTTTTGTTAATGCTGATCAACTTGGCTACACAGGTACAGAGTTACAAGACGATATCAATGGTGACGCTGATGCTTTGGCAAAATTTGAGCGTATAAGGGCCTATGGTGCTCTTAAAATGGGACTTATAGAAACGCTTGATGAAGCAGCAGGGCGGCAGCATACGCCTAAAATCGCGTTTGTGGCACCACCAAAGGAATATACCTCTTCGAGCGGAAAGACAGTATCTGCTGAGGCGGTAGACTTACTTGTAAGAGCGTTATCCATGGGTAAGTTGCATCACGCAATGATGGGAACTGCAGCGGTTGCAATAGGCACTGCTGCTGCCATTCCTGGAACACTGGTGAATATTGCTGCCGGAGGTTGTGAGCGTAAAGAAGTTCGGTTTGGGCATCCTTCAGGTACCTTAAAAGTTGGCGCTGAAGCTGAACACACTGCAAGCGGCTGGACAGCAACCAAAGCAATAATGAGCAGAAGTGCACGCGTTATCATGGAAGGCGTCGTGAGGGTGCCGGCAGATACAATTTAAGCCAGTTTCTTTGGCAATCTCAAACAGGTATCAATAACAGGAGTACAATGAGTCTGACGCAATGAAATTTCTGAAGCTTTAACGCTGTGATTCATATTTGTTGATACTTGTGAGTAAGGCCTGGCTATCGAGCCGGGCTTTTTTGTGCTAAAACAATAGATTAACCCTGTCATTAATAACCATTTCGGAGAAAGTAATGGACCTTAAGATTCCGCCCTTGCTTGTTATGTTTTTAATGATCCTGGGGCAGGTTGAGCTGAGCGATTGGGTGCCTCTATTGTCCTTCCCGGAAATGCCAATTTGGTTACCTGTCCTTTGGATGGTATTTGGAGGCGTTATATGCCTCTTAGCTGTGGTTGAAGTAAAACGAAGGAAAACCACAGTTGATCCAAGAAAACCGGAAAGCTCCTCTTCATTGGTCACACAAGGAATCTATCAATACAGTCGTAATCCAATGTATTTAGGAATGGCGTTATTTTTAGTCGGAACAGGTTTTTATTTTGCTGACATCTCTTGCATGCTAGCGGTTATATTTTTTGTTTTGTATATTCAAAGATTTCAAATCATGCCTGAAGAAGAAATACTAAAGAAAACGTTCGGTGATGACTATTCAAACTATCAAAATTCGACCCGGCCGTGGCTCTGAGTCGCGTTTTGTCGGTGTCAGAAACCTTGGTGATATACTCCATTGTAATGCGGAGGCAGAGAACTTATTAAAAACGCCTGATCTTAGAAGGGTAATAGATAGGTAATCACAGGTAATAAAAAAGGGGCTTATTCAGCCCCTTTTCCCTCGATATAGAAATTCCAACTCTCGTCAGAGTGGAATCTTGTGGACACCAGAAACCCCAGTCATACCATCCCATTGATCCGCACGGCCTTCACGCCATCCACAGAGCCAACTATGTCGTGTTGTTGGATTCTGAGGAGCCATCTCTTTAGATTTGCCTAAAACACCTGCGTTGTAGCCTTTGTTGAATGCACGACTAGCTTGATCGCGTTTCTGTCTTCTCATCTATACTTTCCCCTTTGGTGTCAACTGATGAAAAGTTTGTCTCGGTACCGACATCTTTGTCAGTACATAAATATTAATACCCGTATTAGCGTTTCGCTTCTAGAAATATTTTGATCTTAAAAAATAATTTGTAATGAATATTTAATATTTAGCTTTTTTGAACTTTTTTGCTCAAGCATGACACCACTGAATTCATTGAGGTTTGTCGAGGGAGGAAGATGTAGTTAAGTATAGGTCATTTTTTTGTTCTTCAGATGAAAGGTCGTGCAAAAATCAGAACAAACGGTACTAAAAGTAGAACTGAGACGTTGAACCTTAAAAAGAAAACATCAAGAAAAAACATGAGGAATGCCTTTAATCAGTGTAAAATAAGCTGAAATTATACTGAACTGAGGTGGTATTCTTATTGTGAATACAGGCAGAGTAGATTTAAATTTATTAGTTCATTTGGATGTCCTGCTCAGAGAAGAAAATGTCACCAAGGCGGCAGAACAGCTTGGTATTACTCAGCCCGCAATGAGTAATGGCCTGAAGCGCCTTAGAGACCTGTTTCAAGACCCTCTATTAATTAGAACTTCGGAAGGAATGACTGCGACCGAGAGAGCTAAAGAATTACAGCCTCAAATTCGTGAGATTCTGTCTCGGGTGGATCAGGCAGTTCAACCCACCGTTGACTTTGAAGAAGGAAAAAGCAGCCGTGTGTTCCGCATTATGGCTTCAGACTATGCTGAGTCCACCTTAATGCCTGAAATGCTGAAAGAAGTCAGGCAGAAGGCGCCAAACATCACCCTGGATGTACTTACGCCCAGCGATGTCAGCTTTGCTGACGTAGAGCAGGGCAGAGTCGATATGGCAATTAATCGTTTTGACCATTTACCACAGTCTTTTCACCAGAAAACGGTATGGACCGACAGCTTTTCCTGTGTAATGAGTCCCAATAACCCGATTATTAATGATTTTGACTTAGACAGTTATTTGTCTGCCAAACATATCTGGGTCAGTAAAACGGGCGTTGGTGTGGGTGTGGGTGTGAACCCAAGACAAGTTCAAAAACTTGGGTGGGTGGATGAAGCGCTGTCTAAAATCGATAAGAAACGAAATATCAGTGTTTTTACAAGGCATTACCAAATAGCAATTTTGCTTGCTCAAGACAACGACTTAATCGCAACCCTGCCGACCAGAGCCATTGGTTTGAATACTCAAATAAATAAGCTGCAAGTCAAAGATCCTCCATTTGAAATACCGTCATTTGAATTGAAGATGGCCTGGAGTCCATTACTTCACAGTAATCCAGCGCATATATGGTTAAGAAATTTAATCACTAAGGTCGCGGAACGCGTAAAAGACTAAACTCAGAAGGGAAATCCGGCAGGTAACTCTAGCTTATGTATGCTAGAAGTTCCTTGCCTTACTTACATCTTTATACTAAATACTAACAATTACTTTTCACTTGTAGTTACAGTGATTTGTCTTTTGGGCTTAGTTACAGGCCCATAGCAAATAATGCCATTTCTCATTGGTTAATCTCCTTGTTTTAGTAACTCGAAATTACAACAACTTTATTACACTTTTGTTATCGTTCATTTCCTGAACAACTTTAGATAATATAAGCCTTTAAAAGTTCCCTTTGTCAATAAAAATACTTAACAAAATCCACTAAACTTTTTAAAAATGTTTAGATATGTATCTCACTCTTATGATTCTAGTGCAAAGGAATGAATTTTTATGACCAGAGAAACAAGCCTGCTCTCGACCCAGCTACAGCACTATTTGTTAGACGTTGGTATACGAGAACCCTCGATATTAAAAAACTTACGGTTAGAAACCGAGTCCGACGAAATGTCCCGCATGCAAATTTCTCCAGAGCAAGGGCAATTTATGTCGATGTTAACTAATCTTATTCAACCTGGTCGGATTCTCGAAATTGGCACATACACAGGCTACAGCAGCCTATGTATGGCATTGAACACATCTAAAGACAGTGTGTTATACACCTGCGACCAAGAGCCCAAGTGGACGGATGTTGCTCAGCGATATTGGCGTGAGGCCGGAGTTGATCATAAAATCAAACTAATGCTAGGTGACGCAAAAGAAACAATGAGGCGGCTGATCACAGAATTCGGTGAAGCTTCATTTGATATGATTTTTATTGATGCGGACAAAGAAAACTATCCAGAGTATCTATCTTTAGCAAAGAGACTCCTGAGAATCAGAGGAGTGATGTTAATTGATAATGTATTTTGGAAGGGCAGTGTTCTGGATTCAGGAGACAACACCGAGGCAACCCTCGGGGTTAGGGAGTTAAATCAAACCTTACATAACGATGCTGACTTTCAGATTTCAATGCTGCCAATATCTGATGGCCTAACCTTGGCTTTAAAGTTAAATTAATCAATGGATTGGTGATACCTATTAACAAATTACTTCAACCATATCTTGCGCAAATCATGTGTTCGAAGCGTTTAAGAAACGCAAGATACTACCTCAGTGAGTTTGTAAGGGTTTCCACGAGACAAAACCACCACGCAACATTTTATTTCGATTTGGACGATCCATACTCAACCATCATGCTTCCTGTGTTAATCGAAATGGAGCAGGCATTTCAGATCAGTTTTGATATTCAGGTCGTTGAGCCCAGAAAGCCTGAATTCATTCCAGAGCAAGATGCACAAGAACGATACTCGCTGATTGATGCAGGATATTTAGCGCAGGCCTGGGGGTTAGACTTTCCCAATTTGATTCCAAACCAGAAAAGGTTAAAGCCAGAGGCGCTAAGATTGTTGTTATTGCATCGCAATACCACATCAGAATGGCTGGAGTTAGCCACCAAGGTAACAGACGCATACTGGCATGGCGACTTTTCTGTTCTCCATAAGCTGATTGCCAATGAAAAAGCGCTGGATATGTTTGATGTGGCCGGTGTATTAAAAAATAACACGGAGCAACTTTATAATTCAGGTTATTACTCAGGAAGTTCAATCCATTACCGTGGCGAGTGGTACTGGGGCTTAGACCGACTTTACCTATTAAAAAACCGGCTACAAAAGTTTTCTGCTCAAGAGCATAAGGCCCTGTATTATCCTGACTGGGGCAGGGTGCGTGTTCCGAGTCGGCCGCAGGACAACGTCGACATGTACTTTTCTTTTCGGAGTCCCTATTCGTACATTGCAATAGCAAGACTGATGCAGCATAAGAATAAATACCCCATTGATGAGATATCTTTTCTTCCGGTTCTCCCTATGGTAACCAGGGGTTTACCTGTGCCTCGAGCTAAGAAATTGTTCATTCTAAAAGATGCTGCACGAATCGCCCATTTTGAGAATATCCCCTTTGGCCGGGTCAGAGATCCTTTAGGTGATGGAGTATCTAGCTGTATGGCGTTGTATTTCCATGCTCCAAAAGAGCAACAGTTTGATCTTATCTACAAACTTATGACAGACATCTGGAGTCTTGGCAAAGATGTGAGCCAAGAAACCTATATTAACGACATTTGCAAGCAGTTCTCCATCCAGCCTGATAAAGTTCATAAGTCTTTAAAAACAAAAGACTATGAAGATAACTTAAGTAATAACATGAAAAATCTATCTCGATTAGGGCTTTGGGGAGTTCCATCCTTTTCTAAGGGAAAGCTAACCGCTTGGGGACAAGACAGGATGCCTCTCGTATTCTCTCGTGCATTCCAATAATTATTTGTGGAGTCTCTCTTGATCAGTGAAGTTTGCAGCGACAACCTAAGTCAGCTACCCACATATCTTTACTCAGCAGAACAAACCCGAGCGCTTGATCATGCCTTGATCACAAAGCTCTATGACCGAGGCTACGATCTGATGGAGAAGGCGGGTTCAGCCGCTTTTAAATTTATCCAGCAGCAATACCCGCAACATAGGTCGTTTAAAATTTTCTGCGGAAAAGGGAATAACGGTGGCGACGGCTTGGTCATTGCAAGATTGGCACTAGAGTCTGGCTATGATGTAGAAGTAATTTTTGCTACTGAATTAACGTCACCGGAAAAAGAGTTAAGTGAAACCTGTTATTTAGCGTTTCAAGCGCTTAATAAACTCAAGATCAAGGTGCAGTCCTTTGATAGCTGGAAGACTTTGCAACCATCAGCTCAAATTCAAACAAACAAGACCGTTTTAATTGACGCGCTACTGGGTACAGGGCTTTCCGGTACGGTTAAACCCTCTTATAAAGCGGTAATTGACTTCATCAATGCAGCTGAATTTTCCGCCGTATACTCAATAGATGTTCCTTCCGGGCTTTCGTCTGATTCAGGCATGGAGCTTGGCTGTGCGGTTCATGCTGACATTACTCTGACATTTATTGGAATTAATAAAGGACTTGTCACTGGCAACAGCCGAAACTTTACAGGTCGTTTGTTTTTTTCAGGCTTGGGCACACCAGAAGATATTTACGACCAAGTAAAAAGCTCGACAAAACTATTATCTTTAGAAGAAATAAATACTGAGAGCTATAAACGGAAGCCCGCAGGGCATAAAGGTGATTCAGGACGAGCCGTTTTTATTGGAGGAGTGGATGGCTTAAATGGAGCTGCTGTACTGGCCTCCGAGGCTTGCCTTCGATCCGGAGTCGGCTTATTAACCGCTATCGTAGGTGAACGTGCCATTTTGCCAATCCTGACCCGTAGTCCGGAAATTATGGTACAACCTCTCTTGAGTGATAATACAGTTTCTCAAATAACAACCTCGTTACAAAATGCCCATGCTGTTTGCATTGGGCCAGGATTAGGAAAATCATCAGCAGCCAAAGAAGCCGTTATTGCGGTGTTGAAGCAAAAACTTCCGACAATCATCGATGCCGACGCATTAAACCTCCTTTCTGAAAACCCTGAAATATGGAAACAACACGGACACAGCCAATGTATTTTGACGCCACATCCAAAAGAAGCGGCAAGACTGCTCAACATTCCCCCCGAAAGTGTTAACCAAAATCGTTTTTTGGCCATTGAGCAGTTGGTTGATAAATTCGCATGCACAGTGCTTCTTAAAGGCTCTGGAACACTTATTTCCAGCAAACGGAACAATATTCTTGTATGTATTTGCGGCAACGAATCTTTATCTGTCGGCGGGGCTGGCGATACGTTATCAGGTATTTTATTAGCCGCTTTAGCGAAAAGCAGGAATGCTCTCAATGCAGCGAACTACGGAGCTTTCGTGCATGGCTACGCAGCAGAGTTGGCCTCTCAGGATGGCGTGATTGGCGTTTTGCCAAGTGATCTAATGCCTTTCATCCGTTTGATCATAAATAAAACAGCGATATAAATTAAGGCTTTAGCACCCATACTTTAATGGTTGTCATTTTGATGGCGTTGAACTTTAATGCAAAAACGAGATTTACGACGAATACTATAACAATAAATAACACATAGGGTGGGTTACAGATGGATATAGCAATCTATCGTGACGGTGAAGAATTATTTCTTAAGGCACAGAATGAAGTTTTCAGAGTCATAGGCCGTACTACAAAAGATTTTCAGTTTGAAGCAATGGATCAACTACCAAACGCAGCTAAGAAACTGGGTGACCACTACATGTGGGCTATTGCTTCTAAGCTTCCTGATGAGATTATCAATGCAGCATAAAGATAAAAAGGTGAATGCTCTTAAAAACTTGACGGTTATGTAAATTCATGTAAATTTACATAACCTTCTAATATGTAAGTACTATTTTATGCCTTTTTTATTAATTGTTTCGTTCTTAACTGGTGTTGCTTTAACTTGGTTCATAATGAACCGAAAATTTAATCAAACACTGAAGGCTACCTTATCCGATGTCACATCTGAAATGTCTGACCATATCAAAGGGCTGGAAAGTGATTTAAAAGAATCATCTCAGAAAGTAGCTGATTTGGAATATACGCTTCAAGAAAGCAAAAAAGATCTGGCTGCGTTAAAAAACAGCAGAAACGACTAAGTGGTATTTCAAGCAAGACAAAAATCCAATCCTAAGAATTAGAATAATAAATGGACGAAATATGTTGAAAATATTTCGCATCAAAAAACGCAAAGAGCGCAAACGCGTTTCAGTTGATGAGATAAAAGAGCTTTATCCAATTAATGCTTTAACGCCTCAGCATCAAATTTTAATCACAGCTAAAAGTAAGCGTATCTCACTGAAAAAAGGGGCTGTGATCGCTGAGGCGGGTTCAACAGATGATTTTCAATATTACTTACTCTCGGGTAAAATCAAGCTAATAGCACAAGATGGTAAATCAAAAACAATCTCTTCCTCTTCAGAAGCAGCCACGCACCCCATAGCCAATCTTCAGCCCAGAAGATACAAAGTGATCGCTAAAACGAAGATAACCATTCTGGTGACCAGCCGATCAATTTTAAGTGATTATTTTGATCAGGCGAAGGAACTTCTTGCCCCTGAGCGTGTGAATGACAATTATACGCCCATTCTATCCACTACTCCGATTGATAGCGCAGTAAGGGCGGTTCTGGATCACTTTGAAAATGATGTTGATAGTGGTCGATTCGTATTACCAAGCATTCCGGAAGTCGCTCATCAGATTGTTGAAATTCTGGATGACCCAGACGCTAATGCCACTAAAATTGCAAGAAAGGTCAGTCTTGACTCCGCAATTGCTATTAAGTTAGTGAATGCTGCAAATAGCCCGCTCTTTAAAGGGGTGAGGGATATAACCTCAAGTGAAGATGCCATTGTTCGTTTAGGGTTGAAAACAGCCAAGGATTTGATAAAGGTATTTGCTGTTCGGGATTTATACCAGTCCAACACACCTGAAATTCAGAAGCGCCTTCGTTCCCACTGGAATATAAGCAAGCAAGTGGCCGCCATTGCATATGTTTTGTCTAAATTAAATAAAACCTCCAATCCAAATGAAGCTCTTCTTGCTGGGGCAGTACATAACATTGGTGTTGTGCCAGCGCTCTTGTATGCAGAGCATATGCCTGAAGTGTTAGAGCGGTATGACTTATCCATTGATGAGTTTGTAAATAAGACGAAAACTAAAATGGGCGTTTATATGCTCAAACACTGGGAGTGGCCACAACAATTAGTGGATGTGGTTGCCCACGCCGAAAACTGGAAATACCAGTCCGGGCATCAAGCCATAGACATGACGGACATTGTTATCGTGGCAAATGCTCATTTGAATATACTTAGAAAGTTTTTAACCTGCCCGCCATTGCCAGAAATTACTTCATTCTCGAAGCTTTCCTTAAAATTAAACTTAACACCAGAAAAAAGCATTAAGATTTTGGTGAATGCCAGAAAAGAAATCCAGTCTGTGGCCTCCGCAATCGCCTTTCCAAGCTAGTTTTCAGCAATGTCTCACAGCGCACTTCTCAAATAATTGGCTATTCTTAATTTAAGATCTGATTAGGAGTGCGTATGTTTTCGTTCAGGACAGAAGAGAAGGTTGACCCTAAGCAAGTTGTTGTTCGTAAAGCAACAATGCTTGAGCTGAAAAAGTTCATGCCGCTACGTGACATGGGGAAGAAGCAACTGGTGCTTTTAGAAGCAAAAAATAAAGTCATCAGTTACAAAAATAAGGAACAAATTCTTGAACATGGAAGCTGCAATAATGTGGAGTACTTTTTACTCAGTGGCTCCATCAAGAAAGTAGCGAAAGACGGTAAAATCAAGATCATTAAAGCAAACACTCCTGACGCAATTAATCCAATCGCACACCTTCAACCAAGACAATTTGATGTTTATGCTGACCCTGACTGCACCATGGTCGAAGTTGCATGGGATGTCATCGCTAAGTTCTTCAGCCAGTCCCAAGCGCAGAATATCAGTCACTCCGTCGATGTGGATTTATCATCGCCTACGTTAATGAAGGATCTGGTACAAAGATTTGCCAGCGATGTGAAGAAGGGGCGATTTACTTTACCAAGCATGCCGGAAGTGGCTGAGAAAGTAGCAGCGCTCATAGATGACCCGGATTCATCATCAACACAAATCGCTAGAACCATTTCCATGGACCCGGCCATTGCCGTCAAACTGGTCAGTACTGCGAACAGCCCGTTATTTCGTGGCTCAAGGCAGGTGACTAGCTGTGAAGAGGCCATCACTCGCATTGGTTTTAAAACAACCAAGCAGCTTGTCCAACTCTTTGCAATTCGAGAGTTATTTACTGCCAAAAACTCAGAAATTAAAAAGCGCTTCAAAGCGCACTGGAACATCAGCCGAAAAGTTTCTGCAATTGGCTTTGTACTGGCAAAATGCGTTAAAGGTGTTGATGAAAATGAGGCGTTGCTAGGCGGGATTGTTCAAAATATCGGTGTTCTTCCTTCTTTGGTCTATATGGATAACATACCTGAGTTATTAGAAGACGAGTCTTTTAACATAGATGAGTTTATCAATAAGACGAAGAATATCATGGGAGCCTACATGCTGAGAGAGTGGAAATGGTCCCGTAATCTGATTGAAATAGCGGCACATGCAGAAGACTGGAATTATCGTCCTGAGGCTGAAAAACTCAATATGGCTGATATCTTGATCATCGCGGAAGCCCACTTAAACATCGTACAAAAATTCATTGTAAATTGCCCGCCGTTACCAAATATTGCATCCTTTAATAAGATGGCTCACCTGCTTCAACTGACACCTGATAGAAGCATAGAAATCATTTCGGCGGCAAGAAGTGAAATTCAGGCTGTTGAATCAACCATAGCTCTGCCAGTATAAAAAAAGCTACCTTTTGGCAGCTTTTTTTATTCATTTACACTTTTAGAAATCTGCTTTTAACGCAAGGTATGGCCCGGAAAGCGTTAAATCGAAGTCGTAATCCTCAAGGTCATCAGCCTCAATAACGAAGTGTCTATAGCCAAGTTCAGCACCTGCAAATGTTAATGGCATCCAGCCAATCGCTGCTTGAGCATCGTAAGTTACAATGTCGTCAATTGTCAGACCATTAAAGTTTACGTTTGCATAAACATCCGTGAGCGGGAGATCAAATTGAGCATTCGCATAAATCATCGGCAAGGGCGTTGATAAGCTATTGGTTGTTTTGAAGAAAGTATTTCGAAGCTCAAGGTCGATATCCAGGTAACGGACAGTTAATCCAAGGTCGGCTTGAATCCAGTTATCCATCAACTCGTAGTATAAAGTTGTATCGTAGATTTCGGCCTGAAAATCGGTTTTAACTTCTGTGCCTGCCAAAAAGGTCACGCCTTCCATGGTAATGTTTCTATCAAGCCGACTCTCCTCAGAAGTATCAATGCCCATATAAGCAAGCTTGATATTAGGAAGCAGGGGAATAGGGTGCTCAAAAGCAATTTCTGCAAACCCAACGGTTTCACCATCAAAGCCTAGATCGTCTTCAATGTCAGCAACTGTACCGTTGTTCTCAAGATCCTTAAATTCTCCAGAATAGTCCATCATCCAGGCGCCAACTCGGCCATGAACTCCGACAACATCTGCAGATGCTGTAGTTGCAGCCACACAAAGGGCTGTAGCAATAATTCCTTTCTTTATCATTGTTTTTCTCACTAACCATTTGAAGTATTAAGTGTAGACGCAAGGGCAACTTCTTGAAAGTGACATTAACAGTTTATTGCATGTAATTGTTTCAAATGGAAAAAGTACAGTAAACCTTATCTGCTCAGGCTCCTTGGGCAATATCATGACACCCTTCCCGCCAATGAACGTTAAAAGAGCCCATAAAGCATAAAATTTCTGTTTCATAAAATCCGTCTATACTGGATATCAAAGCTCTATAAAGGAATTGAATTCGGTTCGCTGTTTAAGTCTAGAGCTTTGGAAGAGAGCATGCTTTATAAAGCCTTGAACACTTTGCACTATGTATTGAATAGGGCGAGCTTGCATGCTCTCATTCAGTGAGATTTTCGTACTTGAACATGTTTAAGCAAATATATCCTTCATCAAATAAACTGACTGAATAACCGCTTACAGATGAACATATGAACTTCATTAACACGAGACTCATAAAATTAGGACCTTCATGTAGATAGATATATTGCATCCTTATTGGAAGCAAATCAGCCGATCTTAGGAGAGAATAATGAGTAAACACGGCACTATTGTAGCTTTGGTTATTGGTGTCTTAGTCGTCGGTCTTGGATATTTCGTCTTCTCAAAATCAGCCTCGACTGTTCGCACGCTTGGTGTAATAACGAACTTTGAAGGAAAAAATTCTCAGTCGTCAATTGATGCCTTTAAAAGCGTCAAGCTAGCCTATGAAGAATTCAAACAAAAGCACCCAAATCTTAATTTGGAGATACTTTCAATAGATAATAGTGATGACCCTCAGAAATCCAAAAGTGCCTATGAGACGTTAAAGAATAAAAGCGATTTCATCATGATTATTACTACATCTACGGCGTTTTTAGCTATTTATGATGAAGTAACAAAAAACGCAGATACGCTTCATATGATTGTCGGCCCAACGACCACTGTCATTAGTGATAAAGATGATAACGTCATCAGAAATACAGTAGATATGGTTGCAGAACAAAAAAGCATCGCTACCCATTTCAATAATAGGAATGTGAATGAAGTACTGGTCATCCAGGAAAGGGAGAAAAATCAAAAATACACTGACGCAGCATTCAAAGTATTTTCAGACGCCTACAAGGGAACCATTAAACATAGTTCGTTTTCTGCAATTGATGTTGACCTTACCGCTCCCTTTCAAAAGTTAGAGGAAGTTGGATTTGAAAACGTCTATATTTTAGCTGGCGGTACACCCAGGGAAGTAGGGATCTTAATTCAAAATATTCATAAAATGAATGCTGATGTGAATACCGTCACGACACCTTGGGTTCGCGGAGCATTTCTCATTGAAGCAATCGGTAAATATACAGATAAAGTCTTTATTCCAGGGCACGTATCCACCAACAATGTTGCATACCAAGCGTATGTGAAGAGTTTTCAAAATCGATATAATTATTTACCAGCCTATCAAGCTCCCCTAACTTATGATGCTGCACGAGTCTTATTGGAGGCTATCTATAACACGAAAGAGACAAATTCAGATGCACTAAAAAAATACATTCTTTCCAACACGTATGAGGGAACCACAGGGAGGATTCAGTTCAATAAATTTGGTGATGTGGATGGAGGGTTATTCTTTTATCATATAGACGGTAAGGATTATGTTCTTGGCCAATAAAACAAGAACGCTGAAACGCCACTCTTTGATTATCGATCTTTCTCTAGTCTTTCTCATACTGGCGATCTTTTGGATGATTATAGTGGATTCCAAAAAAAGCTTACTGATTCAAAAGGAGTTGGAACACCGCCGTCTGATAGTAAGTATGAATGAGGTGATTGATAGCTTTATCATAAGAGAGATAGGGCAGGTTCAAATAGCATTGCCTTATTTGGAGCATGCCTCACTTCAGACTGACGAAGATCAGTCAGCTTTTCGAAAACTGGCATCTTTAGAAGCCGTGTTCAGTGTCGATAGTAACGCACTTGTTAAAAAGGTTTTTTTTAATAAATATGGCAAAAAATATGTTGAGTCTATAGATCTGTCTTCAAGCAAAATCAATGGCTATATTTTGGAAGCCATCAATTCTAAACTTCGAGTTATTACCCCAATTTATGTTTCTGTTATCTCGGGTAAAGAAGTTTTTGGATTTCTCTTTCCCTCTAAAACCGGAGTTCTCATCGCTGAAGTAGATGTCAATGGTTTGTTCACAATCATAGACCAAACGGGTTTATTAAACTTATATGAAAGTGTAATTTTTTTGCTCCTCAAACCTGACTCTAATGAGATCATTTATCGTTCATCGAGAGAAAAATACCCATATCGGGAGTTCTTACCAGTCGATGAAGAGCAAATCATACTAAACGATGAACGCTATTATTTTAATACTCAGATACTAAAAGACCTAAACATACAAATCGTTGTGCTAACGCCTGAAGAATTCTATCGAGGGTATTTTGATATCATACGGAAGTATTTTGTATTTTTGATTGTTTGTATGTTGTTTTTCTATCTTTTGAGAGGCTTCTGGGGGAAAAAATATTTTTATGACCCGTTAAATACGTTCTTAAAAACAACGGAAAAAGATAGGATGTCTGAAGTCTCTTTACAATCACCTTACCAAGAGTGGATTGCTTTTGAAGAGGCCTATAACAGTGCCCGCACTGCGCTCAGTCAAAGTCAAGACGCTCTTAGCCAGTCCAGTCAAGAGCTTGAAAAAGCGATAAATCAACTCATCCAGGCAGAAAAGCTGGCCACACTGGGACAATTGGTACCCACCGTCGCTCATGAAATCGTCAACTCAGTCAGTTTTGTCAGTACCACCCAGCATAATATTATTCATAAGCTCAATGAGCTAGAGTCTTTTTTTAATACACTCATCGGTAATGATCCAAAAGTAGCTAAAATTTCAGGACAAGTTAAAAAACAAATTGAAGATATTCGTAAGCCAATAATGGATGTAAAAACCACCACACAGAGTATTCTTAATATTACTCAAGCGTTGCGCAAAGCTAGCCGTTTTGATGAAGAGCCCGTTGAAAACGTTTCACTGAAGAACATTATAAAAGAATGCCTACTGATTTTATCCGGAAAAACAAAGCATCACTCCATTGAAACCCATTTTTCTGACATCCCGCTCATCACGTGTTTTCCAAGCCAAATAGGACAAGTTGTAACCAATTTGATCGTTAATGCAGTTGACGCGATTGATGAAGCAATAATGAATCATGACGGGACAATACAAGGGTTTAAAGGAAAAGTAATATTAACCTTACTTGTTGAAGACAGAGATGAGGTTGAAGGGATTTGTTTGCAAGTTGAAGATAATGGACAGGGAATACCGGCTGAGATCCGGGATAAAGCTCTGGAAGCATTCTTTACTACAAAACCGACGGGTTTAAGCACCGGGTTAGGCTTGGCCATTTGCTATAAGATTGTTCAAAAGCACCAAGGAACTTTGAAAATAAGTGATTCCGAGCTTCTGCGAGGCGCTTGCCTTGAGGTTTGGCTCCCGGTTAAAGCACTGACTATACGTCCTGACCCTTAGCACTTGAAGCTCGCTCCAAATTGTCGGAATCCACATAGAGTTCATCCGTAGTGCGGATACTCCCATGCCCTAAGTCTGCTTGTACATGCGCAAGTTCTCGGCCAGCAGCAACTTCCATTGACGCCCCCGTATGCCTTAACCAGTGAGTGGTGGCCGCCCTGAGTTCAGAGGCTTCAACTTCAAAGCCATCATTCAATAATGCATCACAGCTTTGTGTGAATGCATATTCAACGATATTGCGTAGCTGCCTGCTGCCAATGCCACGATTCCGCACTCTGGATTCGATCACCGGTTCTGAAGATTCTTTAGAGGGAAGGGGGGATAAGCCTCTGTATTCCCGATAACGTTTGAGAAACTGGAGGTATTCATTAGAAATGGATACGTCTCGTTCTTTGGCGCCTTTTCCATACGTGCGGTACCACCAGTTACCTTCATGATCCCGGTGGTAATGAGACATCATGGGTAACCAATTAGGGCGCTCTGCCAGTTCAGATATACGCAGCTTAAGTGATTTTAGAGTTGCGATAACAAAAAGGGTTCTTTCATGCTGTGGATCAGCGTTCGCAATGGCTATTGAAGTATTGAGCAGATATTCCCACTGCAGTTCAGACAAGCGTTTAGCCGTATTGACACCGGTTTCCTGACGCAGATAGGGACAGTTTTTCTTTACAATAGATATTTGGTTACCAGCTGCGTAGTCCTCAGCCATAAGGTAGTTGAAATAAACACTAAGATTGGAAAACAAACCCTGCCAGGATTTGGTATTCAAACGTCCCTTGCCAGCTCCGGCTGAGCGGAAAGGGCGCCAGCGTTCGTTCGGTTCCCGCAGACCATTAACAGTAATGAAACGTCTTTCGGTATTGTCTGCTTGCCAGTTAGAATCGGGCTTAGCCACAAAGTCAGTGTATTCTTCAAGATCACGTCTGCGAAGATCCACTACGGATTTACGCTTTACCAGCCAGGACCATAAAAGCAACCTTTCAGCGTCACCACGAAACTTGTCGTAGGTGTCCTGGCTTTTCTTGCTGTAACTTGTAAGGAAGTCTTTGGTATAGCGATAGTCATCCATCGCTTTTTCTATATTGAGACCAAGAACAAATTTTTCAACAGCGGGCGACTGATCAGAAAATACTGCGTTTCGGGGGATCTGGTTAAAGAATTTAGCAGAATCAAACAGCGGTAAGCCGGGAAACAGGGTTTTCGACACAAGCAACAAGCCTAAGACAGTGATAGAAAAGTAACAGTGAGTATAAGATCAAACACTACGAATTACCAGTAGTGTCTACTACTGGTAATTGTGGGTATGTGTAAATACCCCTGTACTTACATCGATCATTGCTTGAATCTGTGGCTTTGAAGTAAGTTCTACCGGACGGAAATCATTTAGATAATTTAATGAAAAAACATCGCCAAACAAAACTACAAACTGCCTTCATCTCCAAACTAATTGCACAGCAATGAACATGGCCCCTGAAGCTTGTGAAAAAATATACGGAATCTTGCTGGAACCTTATAAGTAAAATGAAGGAAATAGCAGGTCTAATGATCCGTTAGGTTTTTCATTGATCCAATGACAACAGAAGACAAAAATAGAGACTTCTTACGTCTTAGAAATAATCTTGGCCAATAAGTCGGGCAGAGCTTACGGCAATCATCTTTCGTAAATGATTGCTAGTAGTTGTCGGTAATTGCTGATTCACCAAAATTTCTTCAACACAAAAAGAATTTATCAAATAGGCCTGAACCAAGCATCAAGCATTGAGATATCACGTAGTGTCTTTTCTATAGGTAAGGAGAGTGCGACGTTTGTGTAATTACTCACGAAACTTCATTTCCAGGCAATCTCCGCACGATCATTTAAAAGCTATGCGCCTGGTTTCCAACTTCAGTAATTCGAGTAAAAACCTTAGAGCTGTATGCAAGCATTCAATAAAGCAAGCAGGGCTGTGGGTTACAACTCTATCTACTTAAGAGGGATTGTATCTGCACATACATAATTTAACATAATATATATTATGCGCACTTAGATATGAGGTAAGTATTTGATTAAATTAAGGTATTTATCAATGACTTTGTCAGATTATGAAATGAATGGTTATGAGTATTAATGCCGTCGAACAGTGTTCTTTTGAAAATCAAAAAAACACCCTGAGGCTACAGATAGATAAAAGCGAGCTTAGTTTGCGTGATACAAAATAAGAAACTTCCAGTGATTACAATCACTATCGTTCAAGTTGCTGCCATTGCATGATCAAAAACACACTAAATAATTTAGACGTTTTTGATCATGCACTGGGTCATGTATTGGTGGTTGTTAGGATATGAGATGCAACTCCTGAAAAACGATTATGATTACATTTCAGAAACTCAGCCCCTCAAGCATCGTCCGGTTCACTTCCTTCAGGAAGTTGTTCTGGTAAATCAGCAACGGCCGGGCTTCTTCTTCGACGTGCTTTTGCCGGCACCATAGAGCGCATGGATTCCATCTTACCGAAACACAGTAATTTATCGTCCGATTCTAATACGCGATCTCTACGAGGGTTCGGAATGACTTTATTCCCTCGGTATAGAGTCAGAACATTAATATCCTGCTCCTGAATCTGAGTTTCTTGAATGCTCTTACCAACAAATTTTGAGCCTTCGGGTATATAGATTTCTCCGATACCATAGCCCTTACTGACAGTGAGTCGTTGGCGAACATCAATTTCAGGGAAGTCGACCTGAGCGGCAATGTACTCAATAATTGCGCCCGCCACGTCAAGCCCAGTACAGGTTTCAATGCCTTCCAGGCCTGGTGAGGAGTTTACTTCCATAATTTGAGGGCCGGTTTTGCCTTCCAGCATATCTACACCCGCAACCTGCAATCCCATAATCTGAGCAGCACGAACAGCGGTTTCTTTATATTCATCCGATAGTTCTACCGCTTCTGCAATACCCCCACGATGGACATTGCTCCTAAACTCCTGTCCTTGTGCCACTCGCCTCATAGCAGCAACGACCCGGTCACCAACCACAATGGCTCTTATGTCTTTACCTTTGCTTTCGGCAACAAACTTCTGAATCAGCACATTTTGTTTCTGGCTTTGCAGCAGTTCGATAATAGATTCTGCCGTATTGACCGATTCCGCTAACAGTACGCCTATTCCCTGTGTTCCTTCGATCAGCTTAATAATGACTGGAGCACCACCCACGCGCTCAATGGCAGGAAGCACATCCTTTTTATCACGAACAAAAGCGGTTCTGGGAATACCTATCTGGTGTCGGCTTAATAGCTGGAGGCTTCGCAATTTGTCTCTGGAGTTACTGATCCCGTGAGCTGTGTTTGCACAAAATACATCCATTTCCTGAAACTGACGAACAACAGCAGTCCCATAATACGTGATAGACGCGCCAATTCTGGGCAGAACTGCATCGTAATCACTCAAAACTTTCTGTTTAAAGTGTAAATCCGGCACCCCTCTTTGCAAATCGATCGCAAATTTCAAGGTGTTTAATACTTTAACTTTGTGCCCTCTTTGCTTGGCCGCCTCTTTTAAGCGTTGAGTGCTGTATGATCTGGGGCCGCATGACAAAATTGCTAACTTCATGTCGTCGATTCCTTGATTTTTCAACTAGGCAAGGTCTTATAAAGTCACATTTAAGGCCTACACAGTTTTGGTTAGATTGTTTTCATATTAAAAATACTAGACGGTGATTGACCTAATTACGAACTGCTTTGGTTATTCAAATTCGCCAATACCTTCCAGTAACCGGCCTAACACATCGGCGCCAGTAATCACTCTTTTATCCGTTTCACCCCAAACAAGAACCAAGTCGTAATTAAGGACATCCGTTGAGTGCTCATCCAGGTTTGTGGATTGTTTGAGCTCACTAAGGGCTTTACCAAGAGTGTAGTTTTCATCTCTTATGACAACAGGCCGGTGACAAAACGCATAACCATCCGTGTTCTTGTTATTAAACATGAGCGAGCGTAAATAGCCGTCGGCGTCCAAAACCAATTGAGGCTGCTGTTTTTCACTGACAAGAACAACCCATTTATGGCCAGATGCATTGACCTCTGTAACAAACTTTTCCCTTTCTGGGCTATCTGCCTCCGGTAGGATTGGCAGGTCTAACTTGCAAGGCAGCTGTATAATGCTTTTAGGGTCGAGAACCTCCCCTTCATCCATGACTGAAATCTTATCAATTTCTAAAAAATTTAAGGCACCCAACCCCTCTACATGCACGACGTCTGCTTCATTTGCTTCTGCATGAGCAGTTATGATGGCTTTGAGTTCTTCCTCCCGGAAGTAGGTAATCCCTTCTTTGCCCAGCCATCCGTCCAGCATGATTGCTGTAGGCCGAGCGACAATAAATAATACTTTTTGATAGAACTTAATGATTGGTGTTAGAAGTGAAGCCATTTTCAGAGCATTGCGTGAAAAATAGGCTTGTGGAAATATTTCACCCAAAAAAGTAATGGCAATCGTTGAAAACAAGAATGAGTAAATGCCTGCAAGCGTCGACTCAGACAGAAGCGTCAGCAATACATTAATGGAGACATTGCCCCATAAAATAGTTGCTAATAAGAAGTTGGAATCCTCACGCATGGTCAATATCTTCTTAGCGGCATTGTTGCCCTGTTTGACTTCAACTTCCAGTTGAAGACGACTCATGCTAAAGAAAGCCAGGTTAAGCCCTGAAAATACGGCGCTGTGTAAAATACAAACAGCAATTCCGCCCCAGATTAAGAAATCAGCACCAAAAGAGAAAATTGAATTCATGGTTCAGCCTTAAATAAATATGCCTTTTGCATTGTGTCCTGAGTATCGCAGTTATGATTACTGATCATTCCATTGGTGACCTGCGCCCAAGTACTTTTCAAAGATACGTAAAATTCTACCGTCGTTTTTCATGTTTAATATTATTTCATCGTAGCGTTGACTGATGGATTGAATATCCGGGTACTTTGTCGATTTGGAAAATACATTGTAGTAAGGTTTATTCTTGATAACTTTTGGCAGGTAGGTGATTTGGCTCAGAGCCTCTGATTCCTTTGCTTCAAAGATGGTGCTTACAGTGGGAAGAGGTATGGCATCAAACCGTTTTGCAAGCAGCATTCTCAGTTCTAGCCCTGTTCTGGGCACCTGTATAAACTTTAAGCCAGAATTCAAAAACTCTTCAGTGTAGGACACATCTTTCACTACCCCAATATTCAGCGACGTTAAGTCTTGATAGTTGGTGAATTGTATTTTTCCAAGATCCTCATTTCTGATAAATAAGTTCCAGGAAATATCGATGAAACTTTGATCTGGATATATTAGATAGCGTTGCCGTTCAGCGTTTTTTGAATACAGCATCGCCATTTGAATCCGCCCTGCTATTAGTTCAGCCTGTATACGTGAATCTGAATCGACAATTTTGAAAATAGGCTTTATGGATAACTCATCAAAAACTTCTTTTAGTACGTCCACTACTATCCCTTTCACCTCATTTTTGTCTCCCTCATGATATTTATAAGGCGGGTCATTAGTGCCAAAGATTATGAAGTCCTTCGCCTGCAAGGGGCTTGCGGCGAGTATGAAAACGATAAAAGCTATCCATATTGATTTCACAACAAAATCCCCATTATCAATATCATTTTTGACAAGAGCTTATCGACGGATCGCGTGTTAATACGAACTGATCTTTTCCTGACTTTTTGGCCTCGTACATAGCCATATCAGCCTGCTTTAATTCTTTTTCTAGATCCATTTCAGGGGTTGCTTGTTGAACATTTATCCCAAGACTCGCAGTAATAGCGAGGGTATGCCCTGCTTCTGTTCTGAGCTTTATGTCTCTGATTGAACTCAACAACCTGTGAGACATTGCTTCAGCATCCGAGGTTTGAGATATGGCGACAGCAAACGCAAACTCTTCCCCACCAAATCGACAATAGGCATCATCTATTCTGAAAAGATGAGTAAATACCTCCGCCAACTTAACCAAAACAGCATCGCCCACGTCGTGACCATAGGTATCGTTTAACACTTTAAAGTTATCAATGTCGATTAATCCCACAGCAACCAAGGAGTCTCTGCGACTGCAGGCTGAAAACAACTTATTGGCCTGATCGATGAAGAACCTGCGATTTGGGATATTTGTCAGTGGGTCAAAAAATGCAATTTTCTCTAATTTAGCCTTGGCTTTTTGAAGCTCTAAAGTCCGTTCTTCAACGAGCGTTTCCAGGTTACGTTTCAGTTCTTTGAGATCTTTGTTTCTTTGTTCGAGCTGTTCTTGGTGAAATTTACGCTCTGAAATATCACGCTCGATAGCAGCAAAATGAGTAACTTCTCCGTATTTATTTTTGAGAGGAATGATGTTCATTTCAACCCAATAAGGCCTTCCTGTTGAGTCGTAGTTAAGCAGAGTTTCAGTGACAGGTAAGTTATCCTCAAGCGCTTTATGAATGCGTCTTTTGGCATCATTATCAGTGAGTGTGCCTTGTAAAACTCGTGGTGTCTCTCCAATAATGTCTTGTTTTTTATAGCCCGTAAGTCTTTCCAGGGCTTTGTTTACATAGACAATTTTTGGGCCTGTGGGCGATTTGATGTCTTCGGCCTCTGTCACAATTACTACGTCTTGAGTATTTTCAACAATATCCTGAAATGAGAATAACTCTTTTGAATCCGATACATCTGTGAAGGTGACAATGATAAAACTATTGTTGTCTTTCGACGTGCCTTCCAGATAAGCATTGACCATCACCCAGCTAATTTCAGCTCTGGAGCTGTCGATGATACCAATGACTTCATTCGACAGTCTGTCGTTGGTACGCTTTACCTTATTGACCGGATAGTCATCTATAAGCAGTTTTTTGCCCGCATCATCAAGAAAACTCCACTGAGGATCAAATGCGTCTTTTCCAATCATTTGTTCATAATTCAATCTTAAAAGCCGAAGCGCAGTCGGGTTGGCATAAACGATTGAGGTATCATAACGATGAATGACAACGCCAATATGGGCATGTTCGAGCAGCGTTTTTAAGTTTAGTTCGTTAATGTCACTCATCATGCTGTTATGCACCAAAAATACGGATTACATTTAGCATAGTTCTATTAATGTAAAGTTCTATTAATGCGGGAATGAACACCCTTCACTTCCATTTTTTAATGTATATTAGGTTTGATAAAGGAATGTCATTGCTCAGATCAGGTTAGTTATCTGAGTACTTCTGGAGAATGTTCTGAACGATGAGTAAGTTTAATCTTTTTGGTCACCTTTCTGCTTCGCCAACGAAACCGAAGCACAATCAGAAAACCAAGGCGTTTGACGTCGCCGACCTATACAGTGGCCCATTTGGCTCAGAGGCAGATCAACCTTCGTCTCACGCCCAAAGTTTGGATGAGAAGTTAAGACAGGCGTATTTCTGGATAGTAAACAACGCTATTATTAGCCCCCATTATGACATTGAATACAACGATAAACCGCCTCAACAATTTCGTACCGGAGACAGCAACAGCGTTGTTAACTTGCCTACAGAGCAATCGTATTCCAGTTTTATCTTATTACCTCTGTTAACATTTGCTACCCAAAGTAAATGCCTGTTTATTGGTGGTCCTGGTCGAGGAAAAACAGCCAGCGCTTTACTTATGGGCGTTTTGGGTGGATACACAACCAAAGAAATCAAGCGTTCTATGCAGCACGGCCACCCTCAAATGACGGTCGCTGATTTACTCGGAAACCCGTTACCTTCAGATTTAGCCTCAGCACAAGCCATCGAAGATATACGCATTTCGTGGCGTAAATGGCTTGGGATGCGAGTAAAAATCGTAGATGAATACAACCGGATTCCTACCCGAACCCAGAGTGCTTTACTGACCGTGATGGGTGATAACTATGCAGAACTTTACAATCAGGTTTATGAGTGCCCGGATGCGGCCTGGTATTTGACGGCGAATGACGATGCTGGAGGTGGAACCTATCAGGTAATCGAAGCCTTAAAAGATCGTATAGATGTCGTTGTTCAAGCCTTGTCGTTCAACCCTCGTTTTTTAAACCAGTTACTACTGCGTATTGAAGAAGGTCTTAAACCGGAAGAAATGGTGCCTTCACAAATTATTTTTTCAAAAGATGAAATTCAAGAAATGTCTTCTGCCATCAGGACGATTGAAGTGCCTGAGGATATTCGTCGTAGAATTGAGTTTTTCAGCAGTCACTTTGAATACTCTGAGTTTTCAGCTTCCCAGTTTGAATACAAAACCAAAGATACCTCCAGACTTTCTGGGGTGCCGGCTCATACGCTCGTAGCGATGGATACAGGACGAGACAGACTTAAAGATCTGGGCTGTCAAACACTGAATGGCATTTCTGTTCGATCGCTGATGTCCTTATTGCAATTCGCAAAAGCTCTGGCTTACTTCCGGGGAAACCAAACAGTTGAGTTAAATGACGTACGCCAAGTACTGCCGTATGTCTTCCATTCCCGGTTATTCGCAGATATCAATGCGCCCTTTTTTGATCTTCCTGAGAACGGCTTTTTCAGAAGCGACAAAATTGGTTGGTTAAGGCATTTATTTGATGAGTCGTGCAATGAGTATGAACGACTCCGTCTAGACAGTAAGGACCCGGTTCAAAGCTTGTCCGATGAATTTGATGAAGGGCTCGATGGCGTCTCGCAAAAACAAGCTCAAAAGCGATTGAATCGTATCGAGTCCGAGATTTCCAAGTTGATCCATGGAAAAAAAATGTACGGCCATATTTATGAGGATGTCGTTAAACTCAAATACCTCCATCAAAGATACACCAATTACCTTAAATGGCTTGAGTCCTGAGTTGCTATCGTGAAGTCGATTTTATTAAAACAAATTTTCGAGACTGAAAGACAATTTTGTAATCAGGCGGTATCTCAGGCGAAACACCAATCACCATTGTTGGAAATATCAGACTTCCAGTGGTTTTTAACCGCGTGTTTAGATCCGTTAATGGTTCATTATGACACGGTAGATTTCGAGGAGGCCAAGGCAGTCGCTCTCAGTGGTTTTCAGCATGGTTTAGAGCTGACGGGCCTGAACTGGTTTAAGCAGCCGGAAAGAAAAGACTTGATATTGAATACCTGGAATACCTTGTTTCCAAACCTCTTGCTTTTGGTATCAAAACATCCGGGAATGATATTCTCTCAAACCAGTAACCTGTATAGCCACCTTCTTACATTTGGCGATCTTTACCCTAAGAATTGGCTAACATTGATGGTGCAGGTCTCTTCCACTTCCATTCTTGATTCACCGAAAATGTATCAATCTGCCGGTTTCGCTGCGGCCTGGTTGTCTGGTTTGGTTCACTTAAGAGATCCTGCACTCAAGGAAGTACATTCGCTGCCCTCTGACATTGTAATGTCACTGTTTAAGATCACAGAGCCAAACAAGGTTGATGACTTTTTAACAAGGCTGAATGAAAACCGTTGGATATCCACGTATGACAGTCACCCTTCACGCTTGCTTACGTCCTCTTATCAGCCACAAATCAGAGTTGGTCAGAACAGTCACTTAGGGGGCGATTTTCCTGAACCTCCGACAGTCTATGCTTCAGAAAATCAGTTGTTGGTAAAATCTGGTTCCTTAGTTTGGCGACTTTATGCGGATGCATTTGGGGCGACGATGATTCTCGCGCATTTGGAAGATCTGACAAACCTGCCCGACATGGCTAATCACCCTGACATTTTGGCAGGTTTCAGCTCCCTCACAGAACTGGAGGACCTTCGAGCCTTCTCTTCTGTCGCATGTTTAACGGATACTTTGGCGTTGACCTCTGAAGATTCATTTTCAGTGATAATAATGAGCCTGCCTTATATTGAGCCCGAGGGTTAACCCATGCAGAGATCAGAACCAAACTTGGCTCATTGGGAACAAGCCTGGCAAAAAGCCTTGTCTTTATGGAGTAAGTACACAAAGTTAAGACCACCAGTTCTTTGTGAAACTCAAATTGAAGCAGCCAAAGAAGGGTTGACCGGAAGTTTTGCCATGATTCGGTTATCCGATCAAACGGTAGTGATAGATCTTGTGGCCATTACACAGTTTAAACTTCAGGATTATGCGGTCGAGATATTGGCGCATGAAATTGGGCATCATATCTTATCACCGGCTTCCGTCTCAGATCATGCAAGAATGATTGCCCGGATATATGCCAACCTTCCTACTCTGGAAGAGCACGCAGGCATGGTTGCTAACCTTTACACAGATTTACTGATTAATAATCATTTGAAACGACAGTGCGACCTGAAAATGGATGATATTTATCGCCGTATTAATGCGAGTACTTTTCAGAATTCAAGCAGCGCTCAAAATACAGAAAACGTTCAAAATCACCCAAGCAGCCGTATTTGGCAGTTATATATGCGAATATACGAACATCTCTGGCAGCTAAAACGGGGCAGTTTGGGCGCTGCTTTCTATGAAAATTCAGTAGAGAGCACAAACAACGAAAGAGAGGATATATTGGAGGGCGATGCATGGTTAGGTGCCCGAATCATCAAAGTATATGCAAGTGACGCTTTGAAGGGCGCTTCTCGATTTGCTTCACTACTGCTGCCCTATCTTGCTGAAGAACGTGAAATGTCGGAACAAATTGCAAAGTTAATGGATACCCGACACGCCGCAACCGGGCAGTTTCCATCTGGCTTAATCAACAGTGATTCAGAAGAAAATGACACTGTTCACCCTTCCAATGATCCGAGTCTGGTGGGTGAACAATTATCGAATACATCCGGCCAAAAAAACCAAGGCGAACCTCTTTCAGTTTCACCCGAGAACACATCCAGTGCAGGTCAATACAGAGATCCTTTTCATTATGGGCAAATCTTAAAATCTGCGGGGCTGACCCTTTCCGATCATGATATCGCCATACGCTATTACCGCGAGCGAGCCATGCCTTTGTTGGTTTCCTTCCCATCCAAAAGTCAGCCTGTTAAAGCTGAGTTAATTCCGGAAGGCACCACCTTGTGGGAACCCGGTGAACCCATGGAAGACATTGACTGGTTTGGAACTCTTTCGAGCAGCAGTACGGTGATTCCCGGTGTAACAACGGTTAAACGAGAATGGGGATATGCGGAAGAAAACGAACCTGACATTGAACCATGCGACCTGGATCTTTATGTGGACTGCTCCGGCTCCATGCCAAATCCACAACAAGAAATCTCCTATACTGCATTGGCAGGCACAATTCTTTGTTTGTCGGCTTTGCGGGCTGGCGCTTCGGTTCAAGTAACATTATGGAGTGGTACAAACCAATTTAAAACCACTGAAGGTTTTGTAAAAAATGAGCATCAAATTTTAAATGTGCTCACTGACTATTTCGGAGGCGGAACCGCCTTCCCTATTCATATTTTAAGAAAAACACACATTGAGCAACAACGGTTACGAGATACACACATCGTCATTCTTTCCGACGATGGTGTGACCACCATGTTCGATCAAGATGAAAACGATGTATCAGGTTGGAACATTGCTGAACAAGCATTACAAAATGCAAATGGCGGAGGCACTATGGTGCTGAACCTTAATTGGGACTACCCTGCCGTCACGCCGGACAATTGGATGAAGAAAGACCATGATCTCCTGGTTAGGGCAGAACAGGATCAACAATGGTCTGTTTATCCTGTTTCTTCCTGGGAGGCCATGGTGCAATTTGCAAAGCACTTCAGCCAGAGACATTATGAGGTCTCCAATTCATGAAAGACGAGTTTTCCCGAGCTGCATCAGAGCCGGACGGGCCAGATATAAACCACTTACACCATCGTCTGACCGATACCCCCAAAGCGTGGCAGGATCAAACCGTACCAGCGTATTTTTATCCAATGCTTCATGATGTTGTGTTTCGTCATTGTCCGCACGTTAAAGCGCATGACCTTGTTGAATTTCAAAAGCCCCTGCAACAGCGAAACTGGTACCGCATCAGCTTGCTTATTTTGTTTTTTATTTCCGATGATTGTTTTGCTCAATACAGGCTTTCACTAACAGATGTCATTGCGTTATTGCATCAAACCGCAAAAGAACTCTCGGATGCAGGGTCGAATCGTGTTTATATTAATGACGTTGATCGCCGTGAAGAGTTTATTCGAGTGGTTCTTCATTCGCTGAATTTACGACCAAAAGGTGAAACGCCGACTCAAGCCGAAGACAGACTTCAGGCCGCGAGCTCTACTGAACGATTCAAAGTACTTCAGGCTTCAAAATCTGCTGAAGAGCGAGCACGAAAGTTAAGAGTCGCACTTGCAAAGCAAAAGGCAAAAGAGGCCGCAGATAAGATGACCAGAGAATAATATGGCCATGACTCTCGCGCCTTGGGCTGATATCGAAAGAATGCCAACCTTAAATGAAGAAAGTGCGGAACGGTTACGATCACTGATTGACCAGCCCCATGCACCAACGTTCAATAATCGGTCCGGCCATCACCTGAACAAAGACGACCTAGAAACGCTTAAAAACTATACCAAACGAGAAATGCAGAAATCAGCATCCCCTATCATCGATCAAAATGACTGGATGACTGATTTTATCGAGTATTGCCTTACGAAAGTGCCCTTTTATCAAGATTACTTGAAAGGGTTAAATAACCTATCGGACATGCCTGCGGTTGACCGAGCTGAACTCAGTAAAGACATAACGAAGTTCATCCCAAATGATTTACCTATTGATCAACTCATTGCGTATGAAACCTCAGGGACCACAGGCCACCCCTTGCTGATTCCTTCACACCCAACCGTTGCCGCAAGGTACAGCTGTTACCATAAAAAGGCGCTTAGCTGGAATAATGTAAACACCGAAGAATTTGAAAGTGACTTAGCCATAATGCTGGCCGGTTACCAAGAGAAGTGTTTTACCTACGCATCCATCTCTCCTTACTTGAACAACAAGGGGCTTGTGAAACTCAACTTCCACCCTAATGATTGGCTCAAGTCATCTGACCGACAAAAATACATTGATATTAATAAACCTGATTTAATATCCGGAGATCCGGTATCATTGGACGCACTATCTGAAATACCGTTCCAACACAAACCGAAGGCATTGCTGTCAACATCAATGAGTTTGCTGGACGGTTGTCGAAACAGGCTGAAAAATCGGTTCGGTTGCCCGGTAATTGATCTTTATTCTCTCAATGAAGTTGGTCCTATCGGGTGCAGTGTTCCGGGAAAGCAAGGCTTCAAACTGCTTCAATCACAATTATTCGTCGAAGCCCTGGATGAATACGGAACGCCGCTTCCAATCGGTCAAAGGGGTGAAATAACCGTCACGGGAGGTTTCAATCATTGCCTGCCATTACTGCGTTATAAAACCGGTGATTATGGTTGCCTGGAACAAGAAGGTAATGATTGGTTTATCCGAAACCTTGAAGGAAGACCGCCGGTGCAGTATAAAACAACCCATAATGAATGGATAAATAACGTAGACATAACACACCTATTAAATAAATACCCTTTGTCTCAGTTTTCCCTTCATCAACACTCAGATGGAAGCTTGACGCTTTATTTATTATCAATGAGTTACAGTGATAAATTAAAGCAATTAATCAAAGATAAACTGGGCTTTCCAGTAACCGTTCAACCACTCTCCAAAACGGATCTCGGCTCAAAAGTAATTCAATACACCAGCGATATTTTCAGGAATCCAAAATAATGGAATATTTAGAATGGGTGGCAAATGCATTTTTTGTCGTCAGCGTTATGTTAGCAGCAAGAAACAATGTAAACACATGGTGGGTAGGCATCGTTGGCTGCATATTATTTTCGGTCTTATTTTATAAAGTACAGCTCTACGCAGATGTGACCTTAATGATTTTCTTTATGATGACCAGTATCTATGGCTGGACTTACTGGGGCAAAAACCAAGGAAAATCACACCCAATTCAAAGAACCAACCCAGTACGACTTGGGCTATTTTCTATTGCCGCTATACTCGCCACATTTGGTTACGGGGGGTTGCTGCTAAATACCACTGACGCTTATGCCCCCTTTGTAGATTCGTTTGTATTAATGTTCAGTGTCCTCGGTCAATTTTTACTCATGAATCGTCGTATAGAGACCTGGGTTTGTTGGCTGATTGTCGATACCGTGGCTGTACCACTGTACGCCTCCAGAGAGCTTTATTTAACATCCATTGTATATGCCATATTTTGGTGTAATGCCTGGTATGGGTTTTACATTTGGCTGAAAATTTATAAAAAAGAACAAGCCGGAGAAAAAGCGTGGGAAACAAGACTTACCGCCGAGGACTGATCGTTGGTAAATTTTCACCACTTCATAAAGGCCATGAGTACTTAATTGACACCGCTCGCTCACAATGCGACGAGATCATTATTATCAGCTACTCTAGGCCGGAATTTTCTTCTTGCCCTGCTGCACTCAGGACGCACTGGCTTCAAAGCCTCTACCCAAATGCGACGATACTTTGTACCGATGCCGCGCAAGTTGAAGAATGGGTCGCAAAGGGGGAGTTTGGCTTAAAAATGCCGTTTAACGATGAAGACGACAACGTTCACCGGGCATTCACTTTTGAGCTAATAGCAAAGCGGTTAAGGCTGGATGTTGACGCAGTCTACACTAGCGAAGAGTACGGAGATGGATTTGCCCGATATTTGAGTGGCAGTGAAACAGGGTTTGGTTGCCCTGTTATTCACCAATGCGTCGATCTTGAGCGTTCAGACGTTCCAGTCAGTGGAACGCAACTTAGATCCCAACCAACGTATGACAAAAAACTAATTTCAAACCTGGTTCGAAATCACTTTTCGGTTAGGAGAGTATGTTTTTTAGGTGGGGAGTCTACGGGTAAATCGACATTATCGGGCGTATTATCCAGACTCTACCAAGAACCACCAATCCAAGAATATGGACGCACACTGTGGGAACAAAATAACGGTGAATTAAACCAAGAAGACCTGATTGATATCTGCCGGGTTCAGACACACAATGAAGACAAAGCCCAGCTTAAAGCAAAGAATTATGTATTTTGTGACACATCCCCATTAACAACACTTTGCTATTCAGAAGCGATGTTTAAAACAAGACCTCAAATTATAGAGGCCTATGCTGAACGCCCTTACCACATCACTTTTTTATGCAACCCCGACTTCCCTTTCGTTCAGGACGGTACCCGTCAAGATGAATCATTTCGTCAATGGCAACACCACTGGTACATAAAAGAACTCAACAAACGACAAGTGCCTTTCATCCTGTTGTCGGGCTCGCTTGAACAACGCATCCAGCAAGTAGAAACGGCTATTTCTGATTAATTTACGATCAATTTATAAGCGATTACCTTACAGGTGTTTCGACACATAATCCGGGATGGATTTGACAGGGAGGCCTGCGCTGAAATAGGAATCCAGCTCATACGCCATAACCTCTAATGGTGCTTTGTCATAGCCATATTCAGCGATTTCATCCAAGTAACGCTGGATGAACCCGAATGCACCTAATAGCTGCCATTGCAGTACATGTACAAGCTCATGAAAGTGCAACGCGAATCGATTTTCGAATCCTCGTTGTATGAAGTACGTGTTTTTATAAGTGATACCGGCAGGCTTCATATTCAAAAACTCGTCGTAGCCGGCTCCGGTCAGCTCATCAAAGTCGGGCTTTGGTATGGAGTCAACCACCACAAAGTAACTGTTCTCCAATACCTCAGCGCCAAAAAAAGCCTGAAATTCAGGCAGTAAAACAGCACAAGAGACCTTCAAATGATCATATTCTTTTAAAGTCCGATCAATCCATTGTTCGATTTTATCAATCATTGTTACCTCAGCTCCTTGTTGCTGTGTGAATTCTGATATGAGGCGGCTTATTTATCTACTGTTATATTTGTCAGGTGCAGACTGCATCTCACTCGATCATTTCTTGGAAGATTATTGATAATGTTATATATTTAGCTCCCCTGTACACCTGTATGAGTACAGTTCAAGGATGAATTGTGACCACTGACAGAAAGCATCTACTTCAGGTATTTCTTTTAGCCTGTTTAATGATCTGCCCACTTGCGGGTGCCTTTGAAAATACAGAGGTACTAAAAGGCGTCGTTGTCTTTGACAACCTGAGCTCTGATACACAAGAAATGTATCGCAGTTACGGCTATAAATTACGTCAAAATAAAATCCCAAGCCGAGCGCCTCATATGCTGGTCTACTATGGCTGTAGCCCGGCGGGTTTGCCTGAGTTAGCTCAGCCAATCATGATATGTGATAACCCTGGCAGGAACTTAATTAAGAATTACGCAGTATTGATTCCGGAGCCTTCACCCAGTGACCAAATCAACTTAGCCCAAGCAGTTTTACCCCAAGACGCCCATGTGGCGGTGATTTACAGCCGACATACTCAACTGCAATATGACATTTTAACAGAGCAAAAGCCCCAAACTCTTGAATTGAATGGCTATAAGAATCACGGTTATTTTAAATTCAGTGACCACCTTAAAAGTATTATCGAACAAAGTGACTATATACTTGCGCTACCGGATGAGACAATTTTTAATCAATTTACAATGCGTGCTTTGATTTTAAATACATATCGAGCAAATAAGCCGGTATTTGGCCCGTCTAAATCGTTTGTGACATCGGGGAGCCTGGCTTCACTGTGCGCAAATGAGTACGGCGTTGCGTTATCAGCGATTGAACTTGCTAACCATATGAATACCAAGACTTACAAGCCTGGAATTTATTTTCCTGAGCATTTAGTTATACAAACCAATAACTTTGTTGCCTCATCTTTTTCGATAAATTTACCTGAACCAGAGATTTTATTATCCAAGGTTATCCAGATGAGAGATCAGGAAGCTGAATATGAGTGATAGAAGCACCCTCTCTATCTTCCAACGCGCGATGTTACTCGGCGTTGTACCTTCAATTATTATCGTGGCGTTACTTGTCTCCTTTTTCATTATGACGCGCTTCGGAGACACCATCACACGCTTCGATGAAAAAGGTTCGTTATTGGCTGCTCAGCTCGCAACCTCTTCAGAGTTACTGATATTCAGCGGTGACGGAAGCTATTTAAACCCGCATGCGGATAATGCTTTGGTCGACCCGGAAGTTCTGTGTATTAAGGTCATCAAAGAGCAATCACAAATTTACAAGCGTGGTGATTGCCGGCAGATAAACCGCCCTAACCTACACGAATATTCTCACGTAATTTACAAACCCGTGTCGTTTAAAGATATTGGGATTCAAGGGAAAAAGCGATCAATGGAAAACCTTGAATTGGGGCGAGTTCTGGTGCTCCTATCAAGTGAACAAATGCAGGCTCAACATAATCAAATTATTCTAAATGGCGTATCTATTGGCTTTACTGCCATTTTACTTGCCATGTTGGTGTCTTGGCGAATAGGACGATCTCTATCCAAGCCTGTTGTAGCACTCAGTGACACGCTAAGTGAAATCGCGTCGGGTAACTTATCCGCGCGTGTGGAAGTCACCACAAAATCAGAACTGGGCCAGCTCCAGAGTAACTTTAATAAGTTAGCAGAAAACCTGGAAGAGCATGAGGTGTCAAGATCGGAAGATTTACGACAAATTAAGCTGGCACAGCGGGAAGCAGAAGCCGCCTCATATGCCAAAAGCCAATTTCTTGCCGTTATGTCTCATGAGCTACGAACCCCTATGAATGGTGTAATGGGAATGCTCCAGCTTCTTCAGAATGCCAACCTGTCTGACGAAGAGAAAGACTTTGTCCATGTGGCTATTAACTCCACCGAGCACTTATTGACAGTGGTCAATGATATTCTGGACTTCTCTCGCATCGAGAGCGGTAAAATGATCGTTGAGTCTGTTTATTTCAGGTTACCGGAGTTGCTTAAAAGTATTCACCAAAGCCTGCTTCCCATCGCGGAAGAAAAGAACTTATCCTTTCTTTTGGAAATTGACCCGGAACTTGATTTATCCGTTCAGTCTGACCCAACAAGATTACGCCAGGTGCTAATTAACTTGATCGGTAATGCGATTAAGTTTACCGAAAGTGGTTTTGTCAAAATTGCCGTACACCCAGAGAGCAAAACAGCAACGGAAGTCGAGATCGTCATAGACATTATTGACACAGGCATAGGCATTCCGAAACGCCAACTGTCACAAATGTTTGAATCCTTCAAACAAGCAGATAACTCTACCTCCCGTAAATACGGAGGCACAGGACTTGGGCTTGCTATCTCAAAGAACCTTCTGCAGCTTATGGGGGGCGATTTAAAAGTTCAGAGCCAGCTCGGTGTGGGTTCAAACTTCTCGTGTTATTTGACACTTCCATACAAGATACAAGCTGCGCATCCGCCATCAAGCACACTGAGTGAGCCTGCGTTGCAGGTTGAGGTTGAAGGTGATCATCATGGCTTGGCTTTGTTGGCCGAAGATAACCCTGTAAATCAAAAAGTTGCTGTCGCCATGCTGAAAAAAATCGGCATTACAGTAGATGTTGCTGAAAACGGATTGAAAGCCGTGAATAAATGTAAGCATAAAGAATACGACATCATTTTTATGGACATCCAAATGCCCATACTTGATGGCTTTCAAGCCACTGAACAGATCAGAGAAACCTCTGCCCTGAATGCGAAAACGCCTATCGTTGCTCTTTCCGCAAATGTATTGGCTGAAGCACACAGCAAAGCAATGGACGTAGGAATGAATGGCTATCTTGCAAAGCCATTTAAAAAGAAGGATCTCGAGAACATTATTACGGAATGGCTAGGCGAGTAAAACACCGCCCAGCCTCATTACTTTAAATTTACCACTAACCTTTTGAGTTAACCCAGAATAAAAAACTCATTATTCAACCGGCGGTTACCTGGAAACAGGCTCCCTCATAGTAACAAATTCTTCGGCACTGGTTGGGTGGATACCGACAGTGGAATCAAGAACGGTTTTAGTAATACCCATCTTCATTGCTGCTGCGAATCCCTGAATGATTTCGCCCGCGTGTTCACCCACCATATGCATTCCCAGTACTTTGTCTGAATCTTTATCGACAATGATTTTCATCAGTGTTCTGGCATCACCGCCGCTAATGGTTTCTTTGAGAGCACGAAATTCTGAAAGGTAAATATCAATGTTTGAGAAGCGTTCATTGGCTTGCTGCTCAGTAATGCCAACGGTTGCAACGTTCGGCTGAGAAAATACAGCAGAAGCAATCAGATCATAATCCATACCCTTTTTAGGCAGTCCTTTAAACTCATTCGCAACAAACTGCATGGCTTCATGAAGTGCAACCGGCGTTAACTGAACTCGATCAATTACATCGCCCAATGCGAAAATGCCTGCTTCCGAGGTTTCAAAGTATTCATTGACTTTGATTGCTCCGTTCTCAGCAAGCTGAACATTCGTGTTCTCAAGACCCAGTTGATCTGTCAGAGGCGACCTGCCCGTTGCAAATACTACAAGGTCCACAGTTAAAGCATCACCCGTTGAGAATTCAACCACATACCCGTCTTCAGTTTTTGTGATTTTTTGTGGCGAGCGGCCTAAGTCGACATCTATTCCGGACTTAGCCACTTCAGTGGTCAAGTGACTGCGTACATCTTCATCAAAACCACGTATCAGTTTGTCACCTCGATAAGAGAGTTTTGTATCCACGCCCAATCCATTTAAGATGCCCGCAAACTCAACCGCAATGTAACCGCCACCGACCACAAGCACTTTTTTCGGAAGCTCTTCCAAAAAGAAAAACTCATTGGAGGTAATACCCTGCTCTGCGCCTTCAATGTCCGGTTTTGAAGGCCAGCCACCTGTCGCAATAAGAATTTTGTCCGCTGTGATTACTTCGCCATTGATAGAGACCTTTCCTGGGCCTTCAATTTTGGCTGCACCATCAAAGGTTGTAACCTCAGAGTTGTCCAGTAATCGCTGATAAATACCATTCAGTCGTGCTATTTCAGTATTCTTATTTTCCCGCAATCTTTGCCAATTAAATTGAGGGACTTCAAAGTCCCAACCAAAATTCTTTGAGGCTTCAGGTGCAGCAACAAACTCAGAAGCATACACAAATAATTTCTTTGGAACACAACCAACATTAACGCATGTCCCACCTAAGTAACGCGATTCTGCTACAGCTACTTTGACGCCTTGGGCAGCAGCCATTCTTGCAGCACGCACACCGCCAGAACCTGCGCCAATAACAAATAAGTCGAAATGAGACATGATGATTACCTGATTATGAATGTCACTGATTAAAAAATAGAAGAGTGATTCCTGAACAGGAATCACTTAAATGATTTGTATAATACCGTTGTTTCGGCTTCACCAAGGTTAATCTTGTTCATAACCTCAAAACCAAAACTTTCGCAGAATCGAACGTACTCTGCATTTGCTACTTCAACGCCAATGCCTGGCTTATTGTAATATTTTTCACAATATTCGAGAGTGACCTTCATAAGAAAATGGCCACAACCATGCTCTCTGAACTTAGGGTGAACCCCCATTAAAGGCAGCACGATACAAGGATGTTGCGGCATGGACGTCACCAGCGTTTGCTGATACTTAATGTAGCGATCTGTGCCATCAAAACCGGCAGTCAACAACATTTTTGCATACCAGATAGGGTTGTGAGTGACGCTCAACTCTTCGTCGGAAGTCCCGATAAACACACAACCGATCAGCTGGTGTTTGTAATACAGGCTCATAACCGTATGGTCGTCATCGAAATAGCTGTGCACCGCTTCACGAATGGTCGCCCTCACTCGTTGGGAGTAACCTGGTTTACCGGCATTGAATAAATAGCGAAAGGTAGGTTCATCTTCATAAATATGCAAAAGAAGTGATTTTAAATCACCAGCAGAGTCCCGTTCTGCTTTTACAAATCGTAGGTCTTCTTCTTTAAATTGTTCGCCCACTCGTTACTTCTCCCTGCTGATGTTCTTTCCATATAAAATTAGCACGCTTATATGGAGCAAACAAACATCTTTGTTTTTATTACGTTTTTATTAGCCATTAAACACAAGTTTTGCATTAATTTTGCCTACATCACGACGATCAATGGACGCCTGCGATACAGTCACATTATGCTTAGATGATAACTCTTCAATAAGTTCCAATAACTTCAAGCCGTTGACATTTTCAAATGTCGCTCTCACTTTATTATCTCTGTCTGGGCTAATCTGCTTTATTGAAATACTCTTACTGCGAGCCAGACGATTGATAATGGACGTGGCTGATCCGCTCGCACGAGCATTAGCACCACCCTTGCCTTTTATTCTCTTTAAATCTGGCTCATAGCCTTTGATCTCAGTCAAAAATTCCACTCTGGACTCGAAGTATTTTTGCTGCTCTGTTTCGAAGTCTAAAATAGGTTTGATCGCCAAGGTATAAATAAAGAACAGACCAAAAAAGCTACTTAAAGCTTTAAGAGCCAGTCGGTCTCGGTTTGATAGTTGATTCCATTGAGCAAACAAAGGATTTAAAAGTGAAGAGCGCGCAGCTTTATCCATCAAAGACATCCGTTAGCCCTCCTTTGCTTGTAAAGTAATACGGCCTTTGAATAAGCCGTTATCATTAGTAACAGAACCCACTGTGACCAAATACCCTGTCTTATCTAAGGCATTTTTCAATTGATCTACTTGTGCAAACGAGTTGGCATGTAGTTCCAATTGCGTCTCACCAGTATTAGAGCGATAAGAAAGTCGTTGAACGTAAGGCCTATCGGATTTGAATGAAGTCAATGCCGAGATAATATCCCCCGTTACTTTTTCAATCGCCAGGGAAGATGATTCTTGCGAACCTGAAGATAACGCCTGTTTGATTCTGGATCTCAGTGCTTTATCGCCCCTGAGTTTCTCAATTCTGGCACCCGGAATTGCTTTTTTCACAGTAGAATAAATATCAGCCTGTAACTGTTGTGCTTTTTGTTGATATTGCCAACCGTTGTACAGAGACAGAGATAACTGAAAACACAGCACCATTACAGCAAAGACAATCGTAGGTACAAATACCGAAACGTAAGTATTGTTCTTTTTCTGAGGTTTAAACTCACCCACAAGCAAGTTTTGTAGAATAGCAGAATCATTAGCAGCGGCACCGGCCAACGCAGCCAAATAAGACTCAATTGAATCCACTCGTTCAGGGTAGAACTCTACAGGTTCGCTTCCTGGTAACGATTGCTCTATTTCTTCTTGAACAACCGAATACTCTTTATCGCAAGCTTTGGTTAAAACCAGTTTAACGTTCAAGGTTGCGGTTTTGTCGTCCGACTGGATGATCTTTTTTAAAGCCCATGATAGCTGCAGTGTGGGAACACAAATGGGTTTTTGGTATTCAGAAGAAATATAGCAGTTAGAGCCATCTAAAATAATAAGCAATTGTTGATTTAGTACGGGCAGAAGTTGCTCAATTGAGAACACCTCACTCACATCCAAATCATGCGTCTGCAAAAAGGAAAGCACACCCGTCAATAATGATTTATCAACCGTTGTGACATTTACCTTGTTATTATGGATTTTATAATCCGAGACCAAAAGTACTTGATCTGGCTCTTGAATGGACAGCTCTTCAACTAAAAATGGCATCGCTTGCTTAAGCTGTCGCGCTTTTTTAGTGGGCGCTTCAACTGATAACATAGACACCGATGAAGGTGGCAACACGGCAATTAAGTTCTCTACCGGGAATTGTATGAGGTGTTCTTTCAGTTCATCAACAGAAACAGAATCCAATTGATTTTGAATTGAACGAGTAACATCGCTCCAACGTACAAAACTGAGCTGTGGTTCACCACCGAACTCATCTTGCGTTAGTTCCTGAATGTTATTCGGTAGGAAAAGGAAGCCTTTTTCTTTCATAATTTTATTAATTTATTGGTAATAATGGCTTAATAGGATTAAAACGTTTACTCATATTTCTTGTGAGTACTTTTGTTCTACCGTCTGTTTCATCACGATATAGTACACTATGCATTTGGACGACGCGATCCCCTAAAGTAATACGGGATTTAAGTAAAAAATAATTAGAATAGACTTGGAAGGAATCCGCTTTTGGAGCCGGGTCTTTAAGGCCTGCAAATGCTGGGTGTGCTAAAAAAGTGGCTACGTCTTTAAACTCGTTATCTTCTTCTGCGCGATCCTTAATCAATTCATCAATATCAGATTCTTTGATGTCCGGGTGAATGGCTAGTAACAACTCTTTCGATGCCAAATTAATGTTCAGTTTTGCCGCATTAGTTGGAAGTGCACTGAGATAAGGATGAATCAGGTCAAAAATCTCAAAATTAACCCCTTCTATTAGCAATAGTTCGTCTGAGTCAGACATATAGAAATTAGCCGTTCTGTAGGCGGGTGTTTTAACCAAATAATCCCCTTCTTCAGAACCCAGCCCTGTACTGGAGTCATCCTCATCAATCCAATCTGCTATGGACTGAGCTATTTCTTGATTTATTGTGACGGTATGAAGTGCAGATACTCTCTGAAAAAGACGATCAAGGTAATCCAACTGCTCTGCAACTACCTTATATTCATTATTTACAAGGTTATTTACATTGTATAATCCTTGTAGGTCCCACAGCTCAACTTCAATCACACCATCGTCCATAGGCAAAACAGCGCCATACTTAACCCATGCATCGTTTGGCCCATCAACTAGACTACCAGACCCGTCCTCTTCAAAGTCCCGAAATAGCATTTCAGACGCAAAAACCTCAGCCCCTTTTGCATATTGAAAAGCTTGCGTTCTAAAAACAAGATTGCCTGTTAATTGAATGTCTAATGTTTGGCGGTGAGAAATGGCAGTAATGATGGTTACAACTAACGCAGTAATAAACAGTACAGAGACAAGCGCCAAACCACTTTGATTAAATTGTTTGTTAATCATATTTGTTCAATCCAGCGGTAAACTCTGTCTGTTTCTGTTTTTATCTCTAAAGAGATGCCGTCTGGTAATTCAGATTTTGTTTGAGGTGTTTGAGACGTTTGATCTGAGTTAGGCCACTCAGAAAGCCATACCTTAGCTTCTGCATCCCAGACTTTGACTTCTGCACTGACGATGCCTTCGAGTAATGTTTGCGTTCGAGGTTCCGTGTCCGCAGCACGATCCAAAACAGGCCAAATTACGCGAATGAGCTTGTCTTCATCCAACTTGTAAGCAACTCGTTGATAATTCGACTTTTTCAATTTTAGAGGATTCGAGATACCGTTTCGTGAGAATTCAACAAAACCATGAATATTATACCCCCCAACTTGTAACGTGGTTAAATGATCCCCAAACTGATCTCTGACTACTCTTGAACCTATTTGCCTGAAATCGTTTTGAATCATTGTCGCGGCTAACTGAAACTGTCTTAGACGTTCTGTTTGGCTTGAAAGACTTTCTTTCGTTCGTATCGTTTGACTCAACAACGTATAACTTGAAATGCCAATTAATGCGGTTATCCCTATTGCTAAGAGAACCTCAAGTAAAGTAAAGCCTTGTTGACTCTTTGATTTAAGTATCGCGAAATTAGATCTAGCCACTGTTTCTTCCTACGAAGCCAGATAAATTGATAATGGAGTGATCCTGGCCAAACAGCCCGCCTTTTTCTGAAACGCTCAACTCAACACGTCTCATATTAACATCTTCTGTCGCCGAAACTTTCTGATTAACCACCCAAGTTTTTTCACCAATTTCTAAATCATAATTGGTGTTTTTTATCGGCAAAAAACCACCCGTAAGAATCAGCTTATTCAGCTCTTGTTCTGCAACAATCAAGGCTTCTGTTTTTAACTCCAAACGTGCGGCATTATTAATATAAATGGATGCTGAGCGGCCCACTGAAACAGCGACCACTGAAAAGATGATGAGAGCAATCATAACCTCAATAAGAGTAAACCCTAGAGTATGGCGCATTGGGTTATTCGTCTTCATCGTAAGGAAGCTCCAGTTCGGGCGCTGCAAACCCGTCAGATTTCAAACGAACCAACCAGTCCGGTTCTTCTTTTTCAAAAAGAGAAAGTTCAAAGGAAGAGCTTTCCCCACTGGAAAGAAATACGATGGTAGGTGTTGTCTTGTCGCTGTCTTCTGGTTTATTTGAGTCTTTATAAACGTCATCCAGCCTCTCGGAGATTGGCGTGCCATCTAACTCAATTAATTCAAACTCAAAGAGGGTCTCCCGAGGTCGGAACATGCGCTGAGACATAGCAGACCAAGTGTTGGCTTCGTAGCCAAAAGATAGAAAGCCATACTCGCCTTCTTTGAAATACCAACCCACTTCCTGGTTATACAAAATGGCTTGCTGTGAGGCTTCCTGAAACAATGCTTGTAGTCGCTGGCCTTCCTCTACAAGATCTCGTTTAACATTACGAGTCCCCATAGAAATGGTAACGGTGCCAAACAAGGCACCGATTAAAACCATTACAACCAGCAGTTCAATTAATGTGAAACCTCGTTGTTTTTGCAGCACTGACTTTTTACTCGTCCCAAACACTTAAATCAGAATTATAATCTTCGCCACCCTCACGGCTGTCAGCGCCTAGTGTATATACATCGAACGGCTTATCTTCAGCAGGGCTCAGATATTGATATGGCGTTCCCCATGGATCTTTAGGAATCTTAGGTAGATAACCGCCTTTCGCCCAGTTCTTTGGCTCAGGAAACCCTGTTGGCTTATTTACCAATGCCTCTAGACCTTGCTCTGTTGTTGGGTAATTGAAGTTATCTAATTTATACAAATCCAGTGCATTAGAGATGGCTTTTAAATCTGCTTTAGCAACAGTGACACGAGCATCATCACTTTTCCCCAAAATATTTGGGGCAACAGCGGCTACCAAGGTAGCGAGAATGACTAAAACCACCAGAATTTCAATAAGTGTAAAGCCTTGGTTACGTTGTATTTTCATTTATAAACGCCTTTTTCCTTAAAATTATAAATATATTTTGTGCTTAGCTGACTAGCGTATTCATATTCATTAACGGCATCATAATTGCCATAACAATGACCATGACAATACCGCCCATAAACAACAACATCAGAGGTTCGAAAAGACCAACAAGCGTGGAGACAAGAGACTCAAGCTCGCGTTCTTGTTGCTCTGCCGTCCTTTTGAGCATACCTTCCAGTTCGCCACTGCTTTCGCCACTGGCGACCATGTAGAGCATTAGAGGTGGAAAGTGACCTGTTTGTTCCAGTGCATTTTTCAAACTTGCACCTTCACGAACTTTGTCAGAAGTTACTGTAATAGCTTCCCGTAACACTCTGTTTTGCATCACTTCCGAGCTAATAGCTAAGGATTCAACCAAAGGTACACCACTGGAAGTTAAGATACTCAATGTACTGGTAAAACGAGAAACGTCTGCGCCTTGAGCAATGCGACTGATTAAGGGTAATTTAAGGTAAAGCTGGTGCGCTTTACGCTCAAAACCTTCACTCCGACTCATTTGAAACTTATAGCCCACAACCAGAAGAACAATAAAGATCAACAAAAAGTGGCCATAAGCCATCAACCAATCACTGACGGCAATCAATCCTGCCGTTAACGGCGGCAGCTCTTGTTTTGAGGTATCAAACACCTCAACAATATCAGGCACGACCGTCGTTAAAAGAAAAACAACAACACCGATGGCGACAAAACTAAGGATAACCGGGTAAATCGCGGCCATTTTGATTTTCCGAACCGCCATCTGCTGACGTTCAACGTAATCAGCAAGGCTTTCAAGCACAGAATCCAAATGCCCTGAGTGCTCACCTGCAGCAACGGTAGACCGGAACAGCTTAGGAAATGCGCCTGGGTATTCACCCAAAGCATTCGCAAGGCTATGACCTTCCAATACTTTGGAGCGAATCGATAGCATCATTGATTTTACAGAAGCCTTTGGGCTTTGGTTGGCCACCGCCTGTAAAACTTCCTCAAGTGGTAAACCCGATTGGATCAGGGTAGCCATTTGCCGAGTAAGCAAAGATAAGTCAGGGGTGGATATATGACCCTTACCACTGAATGAAAGATTAAGACCAGCGCCTTTCGATTTCTCTTTTGCCTGATCCACACTTAGGGGTGTGAACCCTTTGTCTCTCAGGGCCTGCCGTATTTGACGAGCACTATCCCCTTCTAATACGCCTTTTTTTTCTTTGCCTCGCTCATCCAGAGCGACATAGTCAAATGCTGCCATGCTTGTGTTAGCTCCGGATTAATCTTCTCTGGTGACTCGAAGAACTTCTTCGACTGTGGTTATGCCCTGCATTACTTTTTCCATACCATCTTGTCGAATGCTTGGCGATAATTTTCGTGCATGACTGTTCATCGCTTGCTCACCAACGCATGAGTGAATTTGGTTTCTCATTTCGTCGTCCACGTGAATCAACTCATAAATCCCTTGTCTTCCTTTGTAGCCGCCATTGTTACAGTTATCACACCCAACCGGATGATACAGTGTTGGCGCAGGGGCATCTGGGTCTAAGCCCAATAACTTCATGGTGGCTTCATCCGCTACGTACGGTTTCTTGCACTGTTCACACAGCGTCCTAACCAGGCGCTGGGCTAATGCGCCGAGCAAACTGCTTGAAATCAAGAAAGGCTCAACGCCCATATCCTGCAGTCGGGTAACTGCACCTACCGCTGTATTGGTATGAAGTGTCGATAACACTAAGTGACCTGTTAAACTCGCCTGAACAGCAATTTCAGCAGTCTCTTTGTCTCGAATCTCACCAATCATTACAACGTCGGGGTCTTGACGAAGAATCGCACGTAAACCTCGGGCAAAGGTCATGTCTGCTTTGGTATTTACCTGCGTTTGACCTATTCCAGGTAAATTGTATTCAATCGGATCTTCTACGGTAAGAATATTTCGGCTCTGATCATTAATATCAGACAATGATGCATACAAGGTTGTTGTCTTACCCGAGCCAGTCGGCCCGGTAACCAGAATAATGCCGTGCGGTTTGTTCACCAGTTCGGTCATTAATTTGTAGTCTCGATCGATCATCCCCAAGTGCGACAGATCAAGTCTGGTTGCATTTTTGTCCAGCAAACGAAGTACCACTCGCTCACCGTTAGAGGCAGGCATGGTTGATACACGTACGTCCACTTCTCGTCCTGCAATTCTTAATGAGATTCGGCCATCCTGAGGTACTCGTTTCTCTGCAATATCAAGTTTTGCCATGACCTTGATGCGAGAAACCAGAAGAGGCGCAAGCTGTCTCTTAGGCTGTACTATTTCGCGCAGCACACCGTCGATTCGGAATCGAACCGTCAAATTACGCTCAAATGTCTCAATATGAATATCCGAGGCATTTTCTTTAATGGCTTCGGTAAGAATCGCATTGATCAAACGAATGATTGGCGCATCATCTTCTTGCTCAAGAAGATCTTCACTCTCAGGTACGGAGTCGGCCAAAGACTCAAGATTCATATCTTCGCCAATTCCTTCAACCATTTGCATAGCGTCACTGGACTGGGCCTGATATTGACTGGCAATCAAATCCTCGAATTCATCGTCTGTTACTTCAGAAACACTGAACGGGCAATTTAATATGCGTTGTACTTCTGTCAATGCAAATAACGGCGTCTCTTTTTTTACATAAAGAGTCGGTGCATCGGTACTGTTTAACTCAAGAAGAACGCCGTGCTTTTTAGCAAAACCATACGGAAGTCGGTCTTGTTTTGTAATCAAGGCAGGGGTTACATTAGACGACGAAATTGACTGAGGGTTATTCATTCAAGCTATCCGATTACGAACTGATTACCTTTAATATCAAAATTTCAGATTCAAGGTTTCAACTTCTTACAAACAGTACTAAACCTTGAAGAACAATTATGAGACCAACTTGAGGTAACTTTGTTCGAAAATTTGTCACAAAAGAAACTATTATTATTTAATAATTTACATACAATATCGACCGGACTCTAGCAGATGCCTAGATTGATCACAACAGTGTTTGACAGGTATCGTTAACACTGTACAACTTGTATACAGTTGAGGTTATTGGATGCAACCAAAACATATGTCCCTGAAGCAAGAATATCTTGATGATTACTGGAAGCTTCGCGAAAACTACCTGACCAGCCTTAAAGATGACAAAGAACTCAAAAAAGAAAACCGTAAGCGCGTTGCAGTTTATGTGCTTCGAAAGCTTCTGTGGTCTTTTGGTTTTTTTCCGGTTTTCTTAACAGTTTGGGTTCCCCTGCTATTATCCCATTTTAATTTGGTTGTTTTCTCTCAGCAGTTGATAGAGCTTTTCAATGGCTTCCTGAGTCAATCACCTAACTTGCAGGCTGCGACCAGCGAGAGCATCATCATTGCCTGGGCATCTATCGGCTGCATGTTTATGGTCTTCGATCTTGTGCTAACCCCCTATCGTTCTCCATTTCAGGAACAAGCTGACGCTTATATGAAAGCAAGATACATTATGTTCTCTGAAGCAATTGAACAGAATAAAAAGTCTTCCACGGCCGTTCATACCTCTGATCAGGAAGTCGCAGACCACGACATAAGGCCTGTTTATGAATGTGAAGATAATATTGATGAGGAAATGATTGCTTCTTCTCACATCTCGATCGGTGATAAGCCCATCAACCTGAACAAGCACGACCCGCTTGAATCAAAAAAGCAAGCCAATACAGCAGCCGAAGCTCAAGATAAGGCCTAATTGACTAACAAGATAATCTTTAAACGCGTAAGTAGATTGCAGAGAGTAATAGTCACTATTACTCTCTTGCATTTAAGAGTGATCCATAAAAGTAAGCAATTCCAGTAACATCTCAGTTTTAGGCATTGCAATGCCCTTCTCATATGCCGCATTGAGCGTTGCTTGATAAATATCTTTCAGTTCCATTGGCCGCTTGAGGTCGTAATCAACCTTCATGCTTGGATAGTACGCCGCCATACCGTCTGTCAGCTCGATGAGCTTGTCTGCGAAATCATTGTCAATATCCGCAGCATGGACTCTAGCCACCTGAATGACTTCCAGCATAATCTCTTTAATCAATGCCCTAGTTGAGTCTTTATTCAGCATGGCATCTGTTTTAGCATTTAAGACCACAGACAAACCATTGAAAGGAACATTCCACACCAGTTTTTCCCATCGAGCTTTAGTTAATGAGTCTGATGTTTGAGTAGGTACTTCTGCCTGAGTAAATAGCTCGGCCACATCCGAAAGCCTCTCAGCCCCTGCGTTATAGTCGGCAAGCCGAATAGAGCCAAAGTCTTGGTGATCAATGATTCCTGGCTTAACTTTTTGAGAGCATATGAAACATAAACCGCCAATAATTGAAGCCTGTGGAAATACTTGTGATAAATAATGCTCTAAACCATAGCCATTCTGCAAAGAACAAAGCAGAGACTTTTCATGCAGCAGAGGTTTTAATAATTCATTAAGCTGATCATTAGATGTGGTTTTTAACGTGATCAAAATCAAATCACATTGCGGCATGTCTTTGCTGTCGTTGTAGACATTGACTGGATCAACTGAAATATCCTGTCCCTTCGCAGAAGCGACTTTTAAACCATGCGATTGAATATATTGATAGTCCGATCTTGCCAAAAAATGAACATCGACCCCGGCCTTTGCTAATTTACAACCGTAATAACCTCCAATGGCTCCGGTGCCTACGATGGCAATTTTCTTAATACCTTTCACCGACATAAATGAAATCCTTGTAAGCAAATAACTGAAATTCATAATTTGTATTGAAGAACTATACCCAATGACGCTAGGCTGGGGTATTCAAATTTAATTAAGAAGGATTTTGGTAATGAACACCCAGCGCTGCAACTATTCAGAGTTAAGATATGTCCTGGAACTGATTGGTGCAATTAACCGGGTTTATGAAATGCGAGAAAGGAATAAAGCACCAACCATACAGTAATCGAAGGTGCCTATTTTAATGGATAGATCTTAGGCCGATTGCAGCAATAAAGTTCTTAAATCCTCTACTCTATTTTTTATTTGATCTCGTATTTGATCAAATTCAGAACTGTTTAGATGCTTTGGGTCTGGGATGGCCCAGTCCTCACTGTGCCCTGCCTTGATATCCGGGCAAAAGTCGCCACACCCCATAGTAATCGCAATATCAAAACGCTTGGTTGGTAACTCATCTATCGGCTTAGAAGTATGTCGATTCATGTCATACCCTGCTCGATCCATGGACGCTATTGCTTTGGGATTAACTTGACCGGAGGGTTTTGATCCACTGCTGTAGGAATCACAGATATCAGAAAGTAAAGTTTTTGCGTAAGCCTCTGCAATTTGGCTTCGGCAGGAGTTTTCAACACATAAGAATAAAATGGTCGGGCGACCTGGATTTTCAGCGTTCATCATCTAGACACAGTCCTTTTTTAAAGCAAGATAATTTATGACTAAATAGCGCCACTACGAAAGTTATAGCACAGTTAGCTTTTTTATAAGATTACTGCTTAGTCATTATTCGCCGGAAATAGTTGCAACTATCTTTCGTGAACCACCGAAATCTCGATGCTCTCCCAGATAAATTCCTTGCCAACTTCCTAGTAAGAGACGTCCGTTTGCAATCGGTATGTTGACTGACGGCCCAATAATGACCGTTTTCAAGTGGGCCGGCATGTCATCTGTGCCTTCATAAGTATGCTGATAATAAGGCGCGCCTTCCGGAACCATTTTATTAAAATGGGCCTCCATGTCAGACCGAACAGTCGGATCACAATTTTCATTAATGGTTAAGGACGCCGATGTGTGCTGAATAAACAAGTTAAGCATACCTACTTTAAATCGATTCAACTCTTTGATCGAAGATAAAAGCTCATCGGTAATGAGATGAAATCCTCGCTTCTTTGGCGCAAGATGAACCAGCGTTTGAGACCACATAATCCCCCCTAGCAGGTTGTTGATTTTCTATCTGTGTTGCCCTAACGGCGTTAAAATCAGACTCAAAATGCTCATTTATGATTATAGACTCCGCGTTTTCGCCTGATTTTGCCTTGTTAGTCCTGCCTCGATAACGAAACTCGACAGCCTGCTACTTACAACGCCCAACCCAAAGACTTCAACACAAACAAACCAAAACTGACACTGAAAGCAGACAACACCGTTGATAGTGCAATGATATTAGCCGCCATAGTCGCATTGCCGGACATAGCTTTGGCCATAACAAAACTGGCCGCAGCGGTTGGACTGGCAAACATCAGGTAAACTACGCCGACAGTTAGTGAATCAAACCCAACAATAACACACCCTAGTGCCGCTAATGCCGGGAAAATCATAAGCTTGAGCCCTGTGCTCATCACAGACAAATACGATGCATTCCTGAGCGCTTTTAAATCCAGAGAACCGCCAATACACAACAAGGCTAAAGGCAAAGTCATATCAGCAATCGATGCAATAGGTTTATGAACCCAACCAGGAAGAGCAATCCCCAAGTAGCTGATGGGTAAGGCGATCATGATAGCAATGATCAGTGGGTTTTTTGCTATATTAACCAGAACGCCTTTTAAGTCAAAGCCGGTTGAATCGTGCTGATAATGACTAAGAACGATGACCGAAAGTACATTAAATAATGGGGTTACCATCGCCAAAATTAACGCAGCCGTCCCCGAACCGGCATCTCCGTAACTATTAAAGCATAAGGCGATACCGAGAATTCCAAGATTACTCCTGAAAGCCCCCTGAACAAACACACCCTTATCACTGGGTGGAGCATCAGTTTTGATAACCAACAACCAAGCGACCAGAAAAGTCACCAAAGAGAAACCCCAGCCAAAAAATATCACATGCCAATTCAGCTCATTGGCCACGTCCATTTTTAGAATGGAATGGAAAATTAAAATGGGTAAGAAAAGTGAGAAAATTAAGTTAGAAGCAGAATTAATAAACTGACTGGACAACCAACCAATCTTTGAAAGACACCACCCCATAAATACCAAGGTAAAAATAGGGCTTGTTACGTCAAGGGTTTCAAACAGGATTTGAGAATACGTCAACCCATTAGCCTCTTAGCCAAAACTCTTATTTGCTAAGTAACGCTCCACGGTATCAACAATGGTTTGAGTAGACGGGTCTATTTCCAGGTTAATCCGATCCCCAATTTTTGCCTCACCAAAAGTAGTCACGGCTAGCGTTTCAGGGATGAGATGTATGGAAAACCGGCCTTCAGACACCTCCTCTCCTACAGTTAAACTGCAGCCATTAAGAGATACAAACCCCTTTGGCATAAGGTATTTAGACCATTTGGGGTCTGCTTGTAAATAGATAGCGGTGTTCGTTTCTGTCTTGTGAATTTCAACAATGTCAGCCGTTCCTACGATATGACCGGAAACCACATGACCGCCTATTTCATCACCGTATGATGCTGCACGCTCAATGTTGACCACGTCACCTTCCACTAATTCACCCAGATTGGTCAGTCGAAGGGTCTCATCGATAATGTCAAAGTGCACTTCTGTATTATCAAAACCAACTACGGTTAAACAAACGCCATTATTGGCAACACTCGCGCCAATTTTCAGGCCGTGTACCAACTCAGGAGAAAGCTTTACAACAATTCTTCTTAAGTCATCGCTGTCTTGAATTTTAACAACAGGAAATGTATTTGAAACGATACCGGTGAACATGAAACTTCCTTAGATGTAACTCAGTATAAAAACTCGGGTGTTAGAACCTTAAAATGAGACCCGAGATTGAGGATTGTCTTAAGCCGCGTATAATAGCATGCCTCTTTAAATCTGTGATTATGAAAATTATCGATTGAAGTCAGATTTACCCCATTTACCAGGAATTTGTTATGCCAACATCCGCTGTTAAACCAGAAAATTATGATCAATTACTTGAGGAGAAAGTATCTCAAGTCAGAGCGTTATTCGAACCGCTCTACAGCGGAACATTTGATGTTGCCAGGTCTGAGAAGACAGGCTTTCGAATGAGAGCGGAGTTTAAAGTATGGCACGAAGGTGATGATTTATACTATGTCATGTACAAAAAAGGGGAATCTAAACAACCTTACCGAATTGATGAATTTTTAATTGCGGACAAACAAATACAGACATTAATGCCTGAGTTACTTGATAAATTAAAAGGCAATCAAGAACTCCGTAAAAAACTCTTTCAGGTTGAATTCCTAACCACCCTGTCGGGTCAAAAACTTATCACATTGATTTATCACAGACAGGTTGGTGATGAATGGATCGAAGAAGCCAAAAAGCTAGAAGCCGAACTTGACGTAATGATCATCGGTCGTGCCAGAAAACTGCACCATGTTCTGACGCAAGACTATGTTGAAGAAACTTTAAGTGTGATCAACAACACCTACACTTACAAGCAAATTGAAGGCGGCTTTACCCAACCTAACGCCAAAGTGAATCAACATATGATTAACTGGGCCTGCTCACAGTCTGAAGGCATTGGAGGCGATTTGCTGGAGCTTTACTGTGGCAATGGCAATTTCACCCTACCCTTGAGCACAAAGTTCGAGAAAGTACTCGCCACTGAGGTTTCAAAAACAAGTGTACGCGCAGCAGAATATAACATTGAGAAAAACGACATCCAAAATATTCGAGTTGCACGCCTTTCAAGCGAAGAATTCACCGAAATTTCTCATAAACGTAAAGAAACACGGAGAATGCCTTTTGAAGAACTAAACGAATACAACTTCTCTACCGTATTTGTTGACCCGCCCCGTGCTGGGCTGGATGAGGGGACTCGAAAGCTAATCAGTGGTTTTGATCACATTATTTATATTTCATGCAACCCTGAGACACTGAAACGCGACTTGGAAGAACTTAGCAAAACACATGAGATTAAAAGGATGGCCATGTTTGACCAATTCCCTTATACAGACCACGCAGAGTCCGGCGCATCCCTGGTTAAGCGATAACAGTCTGAACGACCAACACCTCATTTACTTCACATTGTCCGCTACCGCATACCTACAAATAAAAACACCCGCACAAGCGGGTGTTTTTATAAGGTATTCAGTAGTGACTTACCACATGAGATCGTCAGGAATCTCATAATCAGCATACCAATCCTCTTCCTGTTCATCGCTGACTTCAATCTTCTCATTACGAACAATGATCCTGCTCTCATCTCGTTGAGCAATTTTGTCGGCAACAGGCACAGGAATAACTTCGTATTGATCGCCCAATTTAACGATGCATAAACGGCCTTTACTTAACTGATTAATAAACTCTTCAGAAATATTAATCTTCTTAACTCGCTTACCATCAGAAAAATTATAAGCAGGGCCTTCCGGATCTTTCGGCAACCTATTGGTTTCAATCAGCTGCTTGATCTGAGCAGAAATCGCCTTTTTTTTAGCTTTCTCTGTCAGCTCCTGGTTCAGTGCTTTGTCTTTTTCAAGCTTAGCCAAGCGGGCTTTTTCCGCCGCAATCTTAGCGTGATCAACAAGCGCTTCACCACCATTCCTGGCTTCTTTGCCCTTCTGATATTTATCTTTCTTCGCTTTTTTGACCTGTTTTTCCGACACCAGGCCAGCTTTCAATAATTGATCTTTAAGAGAACCGGACATCTTTATCCCCAAAAATTTACTCTTCTATACCTTGACTCTTAAGGTAGTCCTCATAACTGCCTTGATAGTCAATAATACCATCTTTGGTAATTTCCAATACACGCGTAGCCAACGAAGAAACAAACTCCCGGTCGTGACTCACGAAAAACAACGTGCCTTTAAACTGCTCAAGCGCCATGTTCAACGATTCAATGGATTCCATGTCCAAGTGGTTCGTAGGCTCATCCATCAGCAAGATATTCGGCTGCTGAAGAATCAAACGGCCAAACAACATTCTGCCCTGCTCTCCACCAGAAATAACTTTAACACTCTTACCTATATCATTGTTTGAAAACAACAATCTACCTAGGGTGCCACGAATCACTTGCTCGTCATCGCCTTCTTTGCCGCAATCAGTCATCCAGTCAAACAAGGTTTTATCTTCTTCAAAATCATGGGCGTGATCTTGAGCAAAATAACCCAGGTTGGCATTTTCAGACCACTTTATCATGCCTGAATCACTTTCAAGATCCTTGGCAAGCATTCTTAACAATGTAGTTTTACCGATGCCGTTTTCACCGATGATGGCAACTCGCTCACCAACTTCAATCATAATATTGAAGTTCTTAATCAAGTGTAAATCATCGTAAGACTTGTTTAATCCTTCAACCTCTAATGCGGTTCTGTGCAGCTCTTTTTCTTGCTCAAAACGTATAAACGGATTTACACGACTTGATGGCTTAACTTCTTCAAGCTTAATTTTATCAATCTGACGAGCTCGTGAAGTGGCCTGTTTCGCTTTAGACGCATTGGCAGAAAATCGACTAACGAACGTTTTAAGCTCCGCAATTTGAGCTTTCTTCTTAGCGTTATCGGAAAGCAAACGCTCTCTCGCTTGCGTTGAGGCGGTCATGTATTCATCATAATTGCCTGGATAGAGACGCAGCTCACCGTAATCCAGATCCGCCATATGCGTACATACACTGTTCAAAAAGTGCCTGTCGTGCGAAATGATGATCATGGTGCAGTTACGTTCATTAAGAACGCCTTCCAACCAACGAATCGTGTTGATGTCGAGGTTATTGGTTGGTTCGTCAAGCAACATGATGTCAGGGTCTGAAAATAACACCTGAGCGAGCAAAACCCTAAGCTTCCAACCCGGAGCAATTTCACTCATAGGGCCATGATGTTGCTCCAAAGGAATTCCTACGCCCAATAACAGTTCAGATGCTCTGGATTCTGCGGTATAGCCATCCATTTCCGCAAACTCAACTTCCAACTCAGCAACCCGAATTCCGTCTTCTTCCGACATATCCGGGTTGGCATATATTTTATCCCGTTCTTCTTTTACAGCCCATAACTCTGTATGCCCCATGATGACAGTGTCAACCACGGCATACTCTTCATATGCAAATTGATCCTGGCGTAACTTACCTACCCGGTCATTCTCAGTAATGATGACATTACCGGCACTAGGCTCCAGATCACCACCAAGAATTTTCATAAAAGTAGATTTACCGCAACCGTTAGCCCCAATGAGTCCATAACGATTACCTTCGCCAAACTTTACAGATACGTTTTCAAATAAAGGCTTAGCACCAAACTGCATTGTGATATTTGCTGTAGAGATCAAAACTGAATTCCAAATTGAGTCAAACGGAGAAAGCGCGCATTATTACACAGCTAAAAGACAGTAGTAAGTTTGAAGCCATAAAAAACCCCATATTAATGTTCATTAATATGGGGTTTGATCAGAAAGAAGGATCTGGACGATCAATCAAGCCTTATCCAACGGCTTTGATTTCTTTCTTTTCTTCAATTTCAGATTTTGCTTTCTCAGTAAACAAGCTCTTTACCTTAGCAGATTCCTGCTTTAGACCTGGTTTACTGGATTTATCAATAAGCGCGTATTTTTCTAAGCCAGCAATGTGAGTTTTTCCGAAGTACTTTTTCCAGTCAATCAGTTTAGGATCGACTGCAAACTCACTCTCGCCTGCCACACCAAGTTCTTCAGCAAGTGCCAGTATCTTCCCGTTATGGAATTTGTATTTTGGCTGAGAGTAGAAAGCAAAAACCGTTGATAGCTTAGCCGCTGTATCAATATTTTTGTGGAAGCCCCATTTTTGCTCTTCCATACCCAGAATTGAACGCGCTCTTTGAGCCACATCCAACGGCAGCTGAACCGCCTTAAGCGCGTTATCAAATGCCGCCTGAGGTGCCAACGGGAAGTAGTCAGCCGGACGTTTGCCTTTAAATAACTTAGGATAGGCTTCGTAATTGGCTGTACCTTCATCCACCATGTAATCGCGTAGCTGACCAATTCGAGCTGGATTCGTACCACTACTACAGCTCTGATAAATATTCATTTGACCTGGGTCTTTGAAGGTTTTGGTCATTGCCAGGATGATAGAATTAGCAACCAAGTCGGCCGGAATAATGTCTATCACACCATTCGAATCACCAGGAAACATTGCAATTTTACCTCGGGCATAGGCAAAGATAATTGCATCTGCCACCTTAACACCCTCAATCCAACCTGGCTGAGGTCCAAACATGGTGCTTTCAATAATAGCAGGACGAACAATCGCCAAAGACTTCTTGTTTAGTTTTTCAATAAGAAGTTGCTCGCCCATCCATTTAGTAAAAGTATAAGTATCATTCCAGCCGTATTTATGTGCTTCTTCAATGCCCAAATCCACAAGCAACTTGGATAAATGCGCTTTCGACTTCGCTTTTTCTTTAACTTTGGATATTTTCTTTTGTAACTTTTCAATAGTACTTTCAACCAAGTATTGGCCTAGATTGTTACGAGGAAAAGAGCGACCAGCCGGCGCCAGTGTTTCTTCATAGATATCGCCAGTATTAAAGCCGTGAACATAACAAGTAGATACTTGAACCACCGGAATATTACCTGCTTCGGACAAAGCAATAATGTTATTCAGGCACATGGTGTTAATAGTGATTGCTTTATCCAGCTCTTCTCTGAAGTTCACACTTGCAGCGGAATTTACAATCATATCTATCTTGTTTGCCAACACAGAGTAATCGGCATCAGACATACCAAACTTCGGCTGAGTAATTTCACCGGCAACGATATGTACTTTTTCATTACAAAGGTTTTCAAAACCTGCTGCATCTTCCGAGCGCATGTGATTGAAGATGGTCGAGCTCGCTATCTCTGATTCAAATCGCTCTCGTACCGAGTTAAATTTGTTACTGCCGCGAATCAATAGATGAATTCCGGCAATGTCAGGTACAGAGCGTAATAGCTTTTCTAGCAGCACCTTACCTAAAAACCCAGTACAACCCGTAACTAAAACGTGTTTGCCTGAAAGTTGATCGTTAATCATCGAGCCTTGTTGTATTCCCATTTTAAGTTTCCCTTAACTGTTAAAAATTCGGTACGTTTTCATCCGTTGAAATGTTTGTAACTTTGTGTAAATAAAAACACTTTCGTTCACATCATTCAATTACAAATTTACGACAGATGATTGAATTTAGACGCCGTAAACACTTAGAGTATTTACACTAAAAAACTCACCACACCCCAGAAAACATGGGCATTTGAAAGGCAAAACCAACTTTCTCCCCATAAAACGCTGTACAGCCAAACCCAATAGAACTTATCGTCCCAAATTGGTGCGGATTTTGGACTTGAAAAGTGCAAATTTTGTTACATCTTGTAATAACGGTTAAAATTCAGTCTTTATTTAGTGCACTCAACCTGAAGATATTTTGTAATTAGATTAGTAAAACGACTCTAAATTCAGGACAAACACACACCGTTATACTGGCTTTAGTCTGTCTCAACCCATAAAATTATGAGAAGTTGTTACAAATTAAGAAGATACTTACATGAAGCAAGCTCTGAGAAAGGTATTTAAGCCCGTTCTGGATATTTTTGAGAACGATGAAGGTCCATTCGAATACAAAGCACTGAATAGAAAAATCCTGGTTTTTATCAGCTCTATTTTCTTTTTTCTGATGTTATTGGTTATCTATTTGATTCCTGAAAACTCTGACCCTGGCTATTACATACCTGTTGTGGTTTTTGGTTGCCTCAGCTCTGTTGGCTTGATAGTCGGCTTATTAGGAACAGATAAAGCTGTCGCAAAAATCTGGAACAATCGTTAAGGATAAAGAAACAACATGAAGTTAATTGCATCACTGACCAGCCCTTTCGCCCGAAAAATACGTGTCATACTGATTGAAAAACAACTCGATTTTGAACTTCATGAGTCGATCCCTTGGGATGCAAATACGGATGTCGTTAACTACAACCCCCTGGGGAAAGTGCCTGCATTAGAACACGACGGCAAAGTCTGGACGGATTCGGCAGTGATCGCAGATTACCTTGAAATACTGGAGCCAAATTTCGCCTTACTTCCGGAAGCCAAGTTGGCAGCCATAGAAGTGAAACAAGTTGAAGCGCTTGCGGACGGTATTTGTGAAGCAGCCATTGCTATTTTTTTGGAAAGAAAAAGACCCTCTGAAATTCAAGATGGAAGTTGGGTGCAACGACAACAAGGAAAATTGGATCGAGGCTTAGGAGCATTAAATGAAATGACACAAGGTAAGTCATTCATTTGTTTCGACCAGTACTCGCTTGCAGACATCGCGGCCGTGTGCCTTTTAGAGTGGCTTTCTTTTCGAATGCCGGAGTACGACTGGGAATTATCTTTTCAGGACCTAGCTGCCTACGCCAAGGCTGTCGGCTCAAGAGAGGCGTTTAAGCTCACCAGGCCATGTTAAGCGTTGCAGAAAATAAAGAGCACAAACAAAAACTGAACGGTAAACACCTCTGTTTAAGGCGCTTAGCGTTCAGTAATTAATTCACTCTTTTAACGTTCTCGACGTTATTTTTTCTTGCCTGGAGACTTCTTTTTCAATTTTTTCGCTTTCGGGTCAACCTTCTTCTTTTTCTTCTTAGTTCCCGCTGCTTTACCGGAGGCTTTTACTTTCTTGGGTCCTCGATATTCACCCAAAAGTTCTTCAATAATCTTTGGTCGAAAGCGAATCTTCAAGTAACGCTCAATAGAAGACATCAAATTCCACTCATTCGGCATAATCAATACAAAAGATTCGCCTTGCTTCCCGGCACGGCCTGTTCGGCCAATACGGTGCGTATAATCGTCGCCCTTTCTCGCCATATCAAAGTTGATAACAACATCGATATTATCAACGTCCAAGCCTCGAGCTGCCAAGTCAGTAGCAACTAAGACATTTGCCCGACCTTCTTTATAGGCAGCTAAAGTGCCCTCTCGAACACTTTGTTTCATGTTGCTGTGTAACACGGCCGAACGTTGTTTATGATAACGTAGCTTTCCGCACAAATTATCGGCTTGTGTTTTGGTGTTCACGAACACAATGGCTCGTTCAAATGGTTGGTTCTCTAACAGCCACACCATCAACTTTAATTTATGACGTTCATCATCTGCCAAGACAATTTGCTGAACAATATTTTCGTTTTGCGCTCGGCGAGCATTGATTGTCAGGAATTGAGGTTCCTTAAGAATCTGTTCCGCAAGTTTCCTTGTTCTCCCTGAGGTGGTTGCTGAAAACATGATCGTCTGGCACTCCAGCTCAAACTCAGTACCGGCCTGATCTTCGTCTAAATGACCAAGAATGGCTAATAAGTCATCTGCAAAACCTAAATCACACAAACGGTCTGACTCATCGAGAATCACTTGAGACACTTCTTTCAAACTTAAAGAGCGTGCGTCCAAATGTTCTAGTAAACGGCCAGGCGTTGCTATGACCACATCCGGAAAACGATTTAATTCCTTTTGTTGGTCTTTAAAGTCTTCACCGCCAATCAGTTCACAAGAATTCAGCTGAGTGAACTCTAAAAGTGACGTACATACGGAGTTTATCTGACTGGCCAGCTCGCGAGTAGGTGCAAGAATAATGGTCTGAACGCGCTGACCTTTTTTCGGTTGTTCGAGAAATTCATAGTTTTCAAGGATTTTCTGAACCATAGGCACTAAAAAGGATAAAGTTTTACCAGACCCGGTAGACGCAGTAACCACCATGTCCCCACCTTCTTTAATGGCAGGTATGGCTTGCATTTGCGTTGTCGTGGGTGCAGTGAACCCCATATTTTCAATGGCTTGAAGAAGTTCAGGTTCAAGGTCAAATTCTGAAAACATATTTTATACCAATAAAAAAGGCGAACTTTACCACAGTTACTACACTCACCGTAATAAATATCGGCTCTCTTCATTCAAACGAATTATTACTGAGGGATTAGAGAAACAATAAAAGCTTTGGAATTATCCTACTGTTTTAGTCAAATTATTTCGGTTTAACCATATATTTTGTTAAAGTTCATTTTTTTGTAACAACGAATATTTAAACGCACAAGTCCGCAGCTCAATGCGACATGGAGACAGCAATGATTTCTGAAGAAGCCCAACGTGTTCGAAACGCTCTGATTGAGCACGGCCTTGAAACCCCATTGATCGAAACCGGGCTTGATAACACGCAGAAATATGAGCGCATTAAAGGCCTTATGACCGAAGTGGTAGGAACATTAGGTCTGGATTTATCCGATGACAGTTTGGCTGAAACACCTCATCGAATTGCCAAGATGTATGTAAACGAGATTTTCTCCGGCCTCGATTACGAGCAATTCCCTAAAATTGCACTTATTGAAAATAAAATGAACGTCGAAGAGATGATCAAGGTTAAAAGCATCAGCTTGACTTCCACATGTGAACACCACTTCGTCACGATCGATGGTGAAGCGAAAGTTGCTTACATTCCAGAAAGCAAAATCATCGGGCTTTCCAAGATCAACCGCATCGTTCGTTTCTTTGCTCAAAGACCTCAAGTCCAGGAAAGACTGACTCAGCAGGTACTGATTGCGCTACAAACTTTACTGGAAACCAAGAATGTAGCGGTGACTATTGAAGCCTCACATTATTGCGTTAAAGCCCGAGGCATCAAGGATGTTAACTCAACCACAGAAACAACAGCCTTGGGTGGTAGCTTTAAAACAAACGGTACCACTCGTACAGAATTCCTCAATTAGCAGATAAAGTAATTACCACCATTGCAACCTTTTTATCTAAACAGTGTCCTATGGATGTCACGTAAAGTTTAGATATCAAGGGGTATGGAATGAAAAAGTGGATTACAGCAGCAGGTATATTCGCCGTTGCGCTACCTGTTTGGGTGTTTTCTAATCCAATGAGTGGATCATCAGCCGATGAAACACAAGGTAAAAAACTGTATAAAGTTGCCACGCTGGCTGGCGGATGTTTTTGGTGTACAGAGTCAGATCTTGAAAAATTGCCAGGCGTTATTGATGTTGTCTCAGGTTACTCCGGCGGAGCCCTCGAAAATCCAACTTACAAGCAAGTTTCCGCTGGCACAACAGGTCACATTGAAGCCATTCAAGTTACTTATGATCCTTCAGTTGTAAATTATGAAGGTGTTCTGGATCAGTTTTGGCGACACATTGATCCAACCGATGCCAAAGGCTCTTTTGTAGATCGCGGCCCACACTATCGCCCTGCTATTTTTTACCATTCAAAAGAACAACTTGAGAAAGCACAAAAATCAATTAAGGATCTGGAGTTAACACAACTCTTTGATAAACCCATTGATACAGAGCTAATACCTTTTGAGAAGTTCTGGCCTGCGGAAGATTACCACCAGGATTACTATAAAAAGAATCCGCTAAGGTATAAATTCTACCGATACAATTCAGGGCGCGACCAATACCTTGATACAATCTGGGGGGCAGACCGAACAACCAACCCAATGACGATTGCTGACATTCTCAAAAAACAAGGAAAGCAGTCTTCACTGGAATCAAGCCCAAGCCGTTCGAGTCAACAATATACAAAACCTTCTGACGCCGTAATTAAGAGTAAATTAACGCCGCTTCAATACAAGGTCACGCAAGAAGAAGGCACCGAACGACCTTTTACCAATGAGTACTGGGATAATAAAGAACCAGGAATATACGTCGATATCGTCTCTGGAGAACCTCTTTTTTCGTCTACGGACAAATACAAATCCGGCACAGGATGGCCAAGCTTCAGTCAACCCATTAACAGTGCATTCATCGTAGAGGAAACAGACTACAAGCTGATCTATCCTCGTACCGAAGTCAGAAGTAAGTTTGGTGATTCACACTTGGGTCATGTGTTCGAAGATGGCCCACAACCCACTGGTCTTCGCTATTGCATTAACTCAGCCTCGCTTAGGTTCATCCCTAAGGCAGAATTAGCAAAAGAAGGTTACGGGCAGTATTCAAATCTTTTTGAAACCGCCAGCCGCTAGCAAAATCCAGTCAAGGGGCTTATCAAAGCCCCTTTAACTCGTTTTCAACAAAAGTCTTGAATAATCCATCTGGTCGGCACCATTCGCCATCCATCTTAATGATTCGTTCATTAATCAGTTGATTGATGGTAATTGGGTTCCAAAGTAACAAGTTTGGGCGATCCACCAACAGGTTTTTTAAGTCCTGCCAGGCCACGCTCAGCATCTCCTTCACTGACCCGAGACATTGGTCATCGTACATAACTGCGCCAAGCTTCAAAATCAGTTTTTTCGATTGCACGGGACTGAACCCAAGATCCTCGATAGCGGCCATCAAGAGATCTTTGATGATGTCACTCATGTAATGATAATCAGGCGGTTCCAACCCCGTAATGGACAAGACAAATCCGGTCGCGTCGTGGCATAACAACACACAACAGGAGTCGCCATAAGGAAACCGATGCGCATGCCACTGCCAAGCGTCACCCACCATACGACTTTTAGACACCAATTGGTGTGGCTCTTGTTGATTATTATGCAATTGCTCTTTGAGGTAAGAAGTCAGGCTGTTCGTAATATGGACTAGCAATCGATTACTCCTGACGATAACAATCAAATAGGTGTGTGAATTTTAGGCAGCATTAAAGAATTTCATCTAAAGTTTTAGCCTTATCGTGTCCGTATAGTTTCAAAATTGCGAAACTTTGTAAACGGTGATTGATATCGACAGGCGAGTCGTTAAAATGGCGCGCCTGTATTAGGATGAGGTAATTTATGAGTTTTTCAGTTGGCCAACGTTATTTAAGTACCACAGAGCTTGAGCTCGGTTTGGGAATCATTACACAAGTCGATCATAGAATGATTGAGATTTTCTTCCCCGCCGCTGAAGACCGCAGAACATATGCCTCAAATAATGCCCCCCTTTCGAGAATCACCTTCAAAGCTGGCGATACATTTTCGGATCGTGAAGGGAACGAATACAAAGTCATTGAAGTGACCGAAAATAACGGGTTAAACATTTACCTTGCCGAAGACCCAAATGGTGAAGTCAGACCCGTACCTGAGCTGGAAATCGGCGATCAGGTTTCGTTAAATGCGCCATGGGAAAGACTTTCCGCCGGGAATATCGATGGCAGCCAGTGGTTCCATTTACGCTACAAGAGTTTGTTGGAGCGTGAGCGTCTGGAACAAGCAAAGTACTATGGTTTGATGGGGCCCAGAATTTCCCTTACCCCACACCAGTTTTTTATTGCCAATAACGTAGCAAACCGTCCCTGCCCTCGTGTTTTGTTAGCCGATGAAGTTGGGCTAGGGAAAACCATTGAAGCCGGCCTGATCATTCACCAACAACTAATGAACGGCCGGGCAAACCGGGTTTTGATCTCCGTGCCAGATACCTTGGTACATCAATGGCTGGTGGAAATGCTCCGGAAATTCAATCTGCATTTCAGTGTATACGACAGAGAAAGAGCGTTAGAACCAGAAGCATTCGAGCAGAATCAACTAATTCTTATATCAAATAAATTGTGGCATGAAGAAGAGATTCATCAGTCTGCCCTATCGGCTAATTGGGACTTACTGGTGGTTGATGAGGCTCACCATCTTCATTGGTCAGAGTCAGAAATCAGCGAAGAATACCGACACATTCAAGCCTTAGCAGATAAGTCTTCCGGCTTGTTATTGTTAACCGCAACCCCTGAACAGTTAGGTGTTGAAGGCCACTTTGCGCGTTTACATTTACTAGATCCTCAACGTTTTAACAGTCTTGACCAGTTCAAAACACAAGAAGAAAACTATTATCAGATATCTTCTGCAATTAACGAACTTGTTGACAGCGACGAAGTCTCCGGCGAATGCCTGGCTGAAATCAAAAAGATGTCTGATGACTCCGTACTGGCCGAACTGATTGAGACTTTTGAGTCCAGTCAAACCAATGAAAACAAACAGTCTTTGATCAACCACCTAATAGACCATCACGGAACAGGACGTGTTTTATTCAGAAATACGCGCTCTGCTATTAAGGGGTTCCCGCAACGTATTTTGCAAGAACAGGCACTAGAAAAACCAGAGTTGTTTTCCAGCCATTCTTTAACGCCAGAAAAAGGTTTGGATGAACGCCAATGGCTTGAGGTCGACCCCAGGGTTAAATACCTCATTGAACTGTATAAACAACTGAAAGATAAGCTACTGATCATATGCAGAAACTCAGAAACTGCCCTGGCTTTAGAAGAACACCTAAGACTGCGTGAGGGCTTGAAAACAACAGCGTTCCACGAAGGTATGAGCATTATTGAGCAGGACCGTTCTGCCGCTTATTTCTCAGACATGGAAGACGGCGCGCAACTGCTGATCTGCTCTGAAATTGGCAGTGAAGGCCGCAACTTCCAATTTGCACACCATATTGTCATGTATGACTTACCTGCCCATCCGGATTTGCTGGAACAACGAATTGGACGTCTGGACCGAATTGGTCAAACTGAAGATATTAAAATACACGTCCCATATTTTTCAGGCACAGTTCAGGAAATTTATAAACGCTGGTATGACGAAGGCTTGTTCGCGTTCAGCCAATCTTGTGCCACTGGAGAAGCGTTAGTTCAGAAGTATCAGGAAAGACTGAACAAGTGCATTGAGACCAATGATCCAGCACTGACTGATGCCTTAATTTCTGACACAGCAAAAGACAACCAAGCGCTTAAAGCGAAAATTGATGCCGGACGTGATCGCCTGTTAGAGCTAAACTCATGCCAGCCAATTCAGGCTCTTCAGATCATTCATGAGATTGAAGACTTTGAATTCGATGACCCGAAAAAGTTCATGGATACCGCATTTAACTGTTTTGGTATTGACCGAGAAAGGCATTCAGAAAACACCTGGGTAGTAAAAGCCGGGGAGCAAATGCTGACCGATCATTTCCCGGGAGTTACCGATGAGGCCATTACAGTTACCTACGACCGCGACAGAGCACTTGAACGGGAAGATTTCCAGTTTTTAACATGGGAACACCCTATGGTGACTGGTGTCATGGATTTAGTCTGTGATCATCACTATGGCAACGCCGCCTTCAGTCTGATTAAAGACCAAAGACTGAAGCCGGGTACTTTATACGTGGAAACGCTTCATACCCCTGTGGTACAAGCGGCGAAATCCAGCCAGTGCTACCGTTTCATGCCAAAGAGTGTCATCCGCCATGTTGTCTCCCATGACAGCCGAGACTTCACCGAATACCTCACGGATCAGCATTTACATGAGCATCGCCAAAAAATCAGCAAGGCCATTCGCCATGAAGTCATTAAATCGCAGAAAGACTTAATATTTAAAGTATTTCAGATTGCTGAAAAACAAGCTAAATCAAAGCTTGCGGGACTTGTTAAGACCGCCAATGAACGAGCGGATCAGGTTCTTGATCATGAGATTAACCGCTTAATCAGCTTAAAGAACTTCAACCCAAACATTCGTCAAGAAGAAATTGATGCGCTTATCAACCAAAAAGAAGCCTGTAAAACCGCCATTGATAGCTGTCAGATTAAACTGGAAGCCATCCGGGTCATTGTAAACGGATCTTAGTTTTCCCTATAAAAAGAACTCATTAAAGCTCGATCCGCTCTGCTACCAAACGGCAGAGGGTATCGAGCTTTTTATTGGATAATTGCCGATAATCAAAGTACGGACACACCAACATGTTTTTCCCAAGAACCTGAGCAAAATCATTATCAAGCCAATGCAACTGATCCTTCACGCCCAACTCTTCAGCACACTTTTTGCCCGTAATCAGATACAGCGCATTTTGGTCCAGATTATCGTACTCCGCACCCATTAGATATTGCAGCTGAAATCCACTCTCACTTCTGAGCAATAAATCATCTCTGTATTTTTGCCAAGTAGAGACGCTACCAAGACCAACCCCTTTTAAATCAATCAATTGAAAGCACATCTTAGAGTAAATATTAAAGATTTTTCGCCAATTATTGCCACCAATTTGATTGATATCTTCCATCCAGTCTTTTGTTAAAGGCTGAGTTTCGGGAGATGCCCCAACAGGCAGAGGATGATTAATGCAAACAATTATCTTCGGAGAGTTACAGCCTATTTTTGGCACGCCCAGCCCTTTTCCAGTATGAATATTTAGCCATTGAATTGATTCGTGTTATTCTTGAAATGTTAACACATCGCAATACTCATAACTCTTCAAAGCAATTAGACTTATGAAACGAAAGCCAACAAAAGCACAGTTACGTGAAATGATGAGCCAGGACATCCTTTCCTATGAAAGTAATGGCGGCTCCGTACAACAGATAAACTCTGGTGTATCCGGTGTGGTTGGTGGCCCACTCAAGGCTCAGGAAACCGTATTATTTGATGAAAAAAAAGAGCCGCGCAGTTATGTTAACGATGTGGTAGCTGCGATTGATTCAAGAAAAAAGAGCGCCCACAAGAAAAAAGCCAAGCCTAGGACGTCTAAGCCGAAAAGAAAGTTAGTCTACGATGACTTTGGAGAACCATTAAGATGGGTCTGGGAAGATGAGTAAAAAGCTTCTAATCGTTTATCACGCCCCTTCCCCTAACACACGTATGCTCGTCGAAGCGCTGTCCCTTACGAATGATCCTACGGAATACCAACTTTCCATTGTGGCAGTGCCTGCACTCGAATGTCAGCCGCCAGATGTTTTAAGCAGTGATGCCATCATCCTGTTTACCCCTGAAAATCTTGGCTACATGAGCGGAGGAATGAAGGATTTTTTTGACCGTAATTACTATCCTTGTCTGGAAAAGACGCAAGGCATGCCTTTCTCTTTTGTCATTCGCGCAGGTCATGACGGAACAGGCACTCGAAAAGCGATTGAAACCATTACAACCGGTTTACGCTGGCGAGTAGTTCAAGAGCCTATTACCTGTCGAGGGGACTTTGAAGCCGGTTTTATCGATCAATGTGAAGAACTCGGACAAGCCATGGCCATCAGCCTGGAAGCCGGGATCATTTGATTTAGTCGGGAGAGCCTTTTTAAAGACATATTAAAAGCGAACTTCCTCTTCAGCCATTGCCACATAACCAAATACATTGTGGATGGTAAGAAAAAGCCCGCTTTTAGATGATGCGCTGTTTACATTACTTCCAGCACTATCATCACTACCAAGAAAGCTACGGCACCCCATGAAAACGCAAGATAACCTCGAACGAAATTCAAAACCCAATTATCAAAATACGTCGTATGAGAAACAGTTGCCATGGTCTATCCCCTTTTGGACGGGAGAGTGTTAACTCGCAACTTCTTTTCAAAAGCTACATATATAAATAAAGTACATTTTGGCCAATAAACCAGTGGAATATAGCTCTATCTGATAAGTGGCAATGCCGTTAACTGTAAACCGACAAAACGTTTTTACAGAGTCCAAACCAAGGTAAATACAGTAGTGGCGAGAGCAATCCACAACCAACCGGCACCGCCTAAACTACAAGATTCATTATTGGTTGGGTGTTCATGAATTGACATAATGTACTTGCTTCCCTTCTCGCTTATATATTAGACAAGCATGGTACCAATTCATGATATTTAATTCTGATAACCATACCTCAGAGTCAGTAAAAGATAATGATTATTATTTGATGCAGATCACATAAAGCTAAGCGAGCTCGCCTACATCCCGGATAAACTCAGTCTGGCCAACACTTTCTCATGCAAACTGCTTACGTAAAGCCATTCACCACTTTCTACAGCGCCCGTAGTAAAGCCGTATTGGCTTCTTGGATCTTGAAGGCTTGTAATTACCTCGCCAGAGCCATTAATCAATACAACGTGCCCAAAGCTCTCAGCCTTAGGGCGTAAGGAAGCAGGAAGACGCTGCACAACAGATCTTAAAAAGGGGAAACCAGACAACATGTCTAACGCCTTACTTCTTGGACTGACCAGCCCTAACCAATAATTACCATCTCTGCCTTGATTAATGTTATCCGGAAATCCAGGTAAATTACTGATCAATACTTCTGTAGTGCCCTTCTTCTTACCCTCGATCCAGTGTTTCAGTACTTGATAGCTACCTGTCTCGTTTATCAAAATAGCATCTTGCTCATGAGAAACAGCCAGACCATTAGCAAACTGCAGACCACTCAACACAACGGTCGTTTCTTTTGTTTCAGGTGAGTATTTTAAGACTCGGCCGTGGCCACCATGCTCCATAATATCCAATAAGCTGGCGCCATACGTTTCATAAATATCAGCAGGGAATTTTGTGGATGCATCTGTGAAATAAATCACCCCGGTGTCAGTAATATCAACATCATCAGCATAACGGATAGGACTGCCTTTCACTTGCTTCGTCAGTAGAGTGACTTCTTTACCGTCTGCGGAAATTGATAAAAGCCCTTTATAGGCATCTGCAACAATGAGGTTTCCGTCTGGCGAAAATTCAATACCTAGTGGACGGCCTCCTGTTTCAGCGAATAATTCAGGTTGGTTGCTTTCGTTAAGCCGCATGATTTTCCCATCCAACAATGAGAAATACACTTCACCGCTATCACTGATCGCTAAGTCTTCCGGGCCTTCTTCATTTCCCAAAGTAATGATCTCTACTGAAGACAGTTTATCATTCGCTGCAAATGCACCCGTTAAGCCCTGATCCTCCGGAGCTTGCCAGGCAGTGGGCTGAACAGGCACAGGCCAGGTAATCAAATAGATCGAAGCCAACCCCAGGAGTGATAAAACAGCCATGAGAAATTTCAACATTAGGTGACCTTTTTAATTGGTGATACAGAAGTTTTTAAAACACTACCCCAGGTGCTTTATTTATTCCATAGTACTTCAGTAAATGGGTTTAAATTCCACAGAAACCATGGCCTGTATGCCCATAAAAACAACCTAACAACATTATTTAATAAAATCACCTAACCTACTGAAATATATATCAAACAGTCAAATACCCACCATCAACATTAATGCACGCCCCCGTGGTATAACTGCTCGCCTCAGATGCCAGGTAAAGAACGGTGCCAGCCATTTCATCCGGCTGTGCGGCACGCTTCATTGGAACATGTTCAAGGGCCATTTTATTGATCGCAGGATTCGAAGTAATTGCCGAAGCAAACTTGGTGTCAGTTAAACCCGGCAACAGTGCATTGACCCGGATACCCAACGCAGCGCACTCCTTGGCGAACGATTTAGTCATTGATATTACGGATGCCTTGGTGATCGAATAAATGCCCTGCATATGACCTGGAATGACACCATTTACGGAGGCAACATTGATAATTGAGCCTGCGCCCTGCTCTTTCATTAGCTTGCCCGCTTCCACGGACATATAAAAATACCCGCGAATGTTCACATCCACTGTCTTTTCGAACACAGATAAGTCGGTATCGAGGATATGACCAAAATAGGGATTAGTCGCTGCATTATTCACCAATACATCAAGACGGTTATGTTTGTCCTTAATGACGGAGAAAATGTGATGTATCTGGTCCATATCACCTATGTGGCAAGGAATGGCTTCTGCACTGCCTCCTGCAGCAATAATCTGATCCACCACTGCCTGACACCCGTCCATTTTCCGACTTGAAACAATAACGTGAGCGCCTGCATCCGCGAGGGATTTAGCAATGCTCTCGCCAATACCTCGGCTAGCGCCTGTCACTAATGCGATTTTTCCAGTTAAATCAAAAGTGTTTTTCATGATCGTCCTATTTTTATTCTCTTTGTTAAAGCCGGCTCACCGGTAACTGATTAATTTATTGTCATGTTCAAGGTGAGAAAAGTTGTTTATATACGATGGGCTGATTCGTTCATTCGAATAAAGGAGCCGGGTGATTCCACTGTTTGCCAGGTTGTCATTCAGAGCAAAAGTTGCTTTGTCTGATAACGCCATGACATGCTTCAGAATAACCGAGATAGGTCCCCCTGAAGTAAACAGAAACACTGGTGCAGAACCTGAGTTTTCAGCAATCAAGGCATCAAGGCCCGCTATGCACCGCTGCTGAAACGCGAGCCATGGTTCCTTGTAGTCATCCTCAAAATGACCTGAAATCCACCGTTCGACTGATGCTTGGAACATCAAGTGAAAGGCTTTTTTAGGAACGTCAGCCTGAGAAATTATCATTGCCAGATCTTTTTTAGATTTAATTTCAGGATATGCCTTGAACAATACCTCTTCATGATCAAACTCATTAAATTCAGGCATTTCCAACAATGACTCAACATTCTGCCGGCCTTGGCCAAGCCCGGAAAGAAATGCATCTTTCGACTGATGGTGTCGCAGGTGACTCCCCGTTACCAGCTTTATACGATCTGTAAACCGGGCCACATGTTTCCCCAGAAGCAAGCATTGCTTTTCTCCCAAACCGGAAAGCCGATCGTAATCTTCCGCACCAAAGGATGCTTGTCCATGTCGAATTAAATACAGCTCAGCCATAAAATGCCCTTAGCTATCCGAATGTTCTGAGATCAATTTCATACAGCGAGTTTCGAGATAATTTGCAGCATGAATAAAGTTAGCAAACCGCTTATCTTTAGTTTGCCCGTGGTAATAACGATAATAGATTTGTTGAATAATGACCGCCAAACGAAACAACCCGTAAATCTCATAGAAGTCAAAGTTAGTGACTTGATAGCCAGTTTTATCCAGGTAATAGTCAACCACCTCTTTTCTGGTCAGCATGCCTTTAAGGTGTGTCGGTTGACGCCTCATAAACTGCATTTGAGGGTCGTCTCCGGCTTCAACCCAATAAGCCAGCGTATTCCCTAAGTCCATTAACGGATCACCCAACGTGGCCATTTCCCAGTCAAGCACGCCAATGACATCAAACGGGTTATCAGGATTTAAAACCACATTATCGAACCGATAATCGTTATGAATCAGGCAATTCGCTATGTCTTGGGGTTGGTTTTCGGAAAGCCAGGCCATAACCTCTTCAAAGCCTGAAGCATCGTCGGTCATGGCTTTTCTGTACCGATCAGACCAGCCTTTTATTTGTCTTTCAACATACCCCTCTCCTTTGCCAAATTGCTCTAGCTGAGTTCCTTGAGGGTCAATCTGGTGCAATGCGATTAGACGATCAATGACATTGAGACACAGTTTTCTGGTATCCGCTTCTGACAGCTTAAGTCCTTTAGGCAAATCCTGACGAGGTATAATGCCCTCCAGACGCTCCATGACATAAAAATCGCAACCCAAAACAGACCGGTCCTCGCATATCGAAACTATGCCGGGAACGTAGTCGTAGACAGGCTTTAGACTATCAATGATGTGTGCTTCTCGAAGCATGTCATGTGCCGACTTTGCAATAGTACCGAAGGGAGGTCGACGCAGAATCAAATCCGTATTTTCATAAGAAAGCAGATACGTCAGGTTTGAAGCACCTCCAGGAAATTGACGCACGGTCGGTGTCCCTATCAAACCGTCGAGAGAGGATTTCAGATAAGCATCAACCTTAGCAACATCTAACTCTTCACCGTCTCTGACTGCAGTAGGTTGATCATTGATTGACTCCATACTCATGACGCCATTTTCTCCATCATTCGTTGAATCTGTTTTTTAGTTGTTCTGATCATGAGTTGTTGAAGGGCTTCAGGACTGAGCCGCTTCAACCACCACAACATTTTCTCTTTGCGGTGCGTTAAAATGAAGAACCGCTTATGAACCATTCCGTCGTAGGTCATTTTAGCGACATCGTCCGCCGTAACGTTTGAAGAGGCCATCCACTTATTAACCGTGTTCGTAACGCCCGGAATATTCGTTCTCATCGTTGCAGTGAGATTGGTTTGAAAGAAAGCAGGACAAACGACTGAAACGTTGATGTTAAACCCAGCCAATTCAATTCTTAGTGTTTCTGAAAGCGCGATTACCCCAGACTTAGAAACGTTGTAAGCAGACATGGTCGCGGCATGTAACAGACCAGCCATAGACGCAACATTGATTATGTGACCAAACCCCTGGTGTTTCATTAAGGGTGCAAATGTCTTACAACCACGAACAACCCCCATCACATTGATGTCCATCAGCCAGGCCCAATCGTCCATAGGCAGGTCTTCGATCAATCCTGCAGCAGCAACGCCCGCATTGTTAATCAGTACATCCACTTGCTGCCATTGTTTAGTCACTTCCTTATAAAGCTCAGCCCACCCCTCATCTGACCGTACATCCAGCTCAAAGAAAAACGCATTACAGCCTCTGGCTTTAAGCTCTTCAACAACCTGCAATCCCAGCTCTTTTTGCATATCAGCGATGCAAATCTGATAGTCTTGAGCTGCGTACTCGTGCGCCAATGCCAGACCAAGACCACTGGCTCCTCCGGTGATGATTACATTTTTCACTTTGCTGCATCCTTTTTTGATTTTTCATATTTTTTTAATTCAATCTTTGCTACCAATCCGCGATGAACTTCGTCTGGCCCGTCTGCCAACCGTAGGCATCTGGCATAAGCAAATAAAGACGTCAGAGGGAAGTCTTCGCTGACCCCTGCACCCCCGTGTATTTGGATGGCCTGATCCGCAATAGTCTGTAGCATGTTAGGCACCACAATCTTGATTTGCGATACTTCACTCATTGCTCCCAGAATTCCTTTTGTATCCAGCAGCCAAGCCGCTTTCAGTGTAAGCAATCTTGCTTGTTCAATGGCAATTCTTGCATTGGCAATGATGTCCCGATTTCCCCCCAGGTTGGCAATCGGCTTACCAAATGCCTCTCGTGAAACCGCTCGCTGTATCAATAAATCCAATGTACGTTCTGCAGCACCAATGGCCCTCATACAATGATGAATACGCCCCGGCCCCAATCGACCTTGTGCAATTTCAAAACCACGCCCTGGCCCTGCAATAATGGCACTTTTAGGTAACCGGACATTCGTAAAGCTGACTTCTCCATGACCGTATGGCTCATCATATTCACCGAAAACAGGGAGCATGCGCTCCAGTTTCACTCCGGGGGTGCTCATTGGCACCAAAACCATGGAGTGCTTGGCGTGCTTAGGTCCGTCAGGATAGGTTAACCCCATAAAGATGAGTACTTTACAATCTGGATGCCCGATTCCGGTGCTCCACCATTTTCGGCCATTAAGCACCACCTCATCACCGTCAATAATGGCGGTAGCCTCCATATTTGTGGCGTCAGAAGAAGCCACTTCTGGCTCAGTCATACAGAATGCAGATCGAATTTCCCCAGCCAATAACGGTAATAACCATTCTTGTTTTTGTGTCTCAGAACCATAATGAACCAACACTTCCATGTTGCCGGTGTCCGGGGCATTACAGTTAAATATTTCTGGCGCAATAAAACTCCGCCCCATTTCTTCCGCCATCAGAGCGTAATCTGAATTACTGATGCCTGCACCGTACTCGCTATTTGGCAGAAATAAATTCCACAACCCCTGCGCTTTCGCTTTGGCTTTCAATTCATTTATTACAGGCAGTACAACCCAAGAGTTATCCAGCGCTTTTAGCTCTTTAAAATAAGCCTCTTCAATAGGATGAACTTCTTCTTTCATAAACTGTTTGAGCTTATTAAGAACTTGTTGCCCACTTTCTGATGCAGAAAAATCCATGTTGTATTCCTGTTCAATGTGTATCCAATAAATAGGTTTGTATTGATACTAAGCTTTGCCTTAAGATCAATCCAATGAATAGTTCTAATCCTGATGAATAAGAATTACTAATAGTCTGAAAAAGGAGTGTTGCTTGATGCGGGTTGACCTGAATTTATTTACGGTGTTTGAAGCAATCTACAATGAAGGAAACTTAACGAAGGCAGCCAATACACTTCACATTACACAACCGGCAATCAGCCACTCCCTTGCAAAGCTCCGTGGCCACTTTGATGATGCCTTGTTTGTTCGGCAAGGCCATCAGATGACGCCGACGCCGCTATCAAAACGCTTAATACACGATGTCCGAAACGCTTTGGCTACATTAAATACAACCTTACTTTCCAATCTTGAATTCATTCCGGAAAACGCAACCAATCTTTTTAAGATCGGGCTAAGAGATGCGCTGGAGTCCACTTGTTTACCGCCTTTAATCGAAGCAACACAAAAAACTGCGCCAGGCATTAAGATCGTTAGCTTAAGACACAACCGAAAAACAATGGAGAATGATTTGTCTTCCGGTCAGGTAGACCTGATCATTGATGTTGCACAGCCAGTGTCAGAACTGATTTCAAGAAAACAAATCATCAGTGAAAGACTGTGTGTGGTATCAAGAAAAAACAACCCAAACATAAAAACAGTATTAGACTTAGAAACTTACCTAAACATGAACCATGTTGTGGCCTCCTATCGTGCATCCGGAGCCGCAATTGAAGACGTTGAACTGAACCGCTACGGATTAAATCGGAACATTACATTACGCTGCCAACATTACTTTGCTGCCTGCCAGGTCGTCTCAAATACAGACTTATTATTAACCATCCCTGAGAGCTATGCTCAACTGTTAAAATCTAAACACTCTGGTTTGAATATTCATGCATTTCCGATAGAGTCACCGTCTGTAGACATTCACTTGTATGTCAACAAAATGAGAAGTAAAGAGCCTGAAATTGAATGGCTAGTCAGCAGCATCCTGACGCTTTTTCAGCAAACTTCTTCAAAACCAACCACTTATTAACTAAAGAATTCTTAAATAGTTAAAGTTTCTTAATTAAGCAGCCGATCTATACTCCTTAATAAGTTGTATTTTAAAGGTGCCTGCTGTGTTCAAAAATCTCTCCATACAAAAAAAACTAACGCTGTTCACTTCCATTGCCTTTTTATTCGCAATGCTGGTGAGCGCCAGCGTTAATAATTACCTTGTCAGGAATATCATGAGCGAGAGATTGTTGGGTCAGCAGCTTCCTGCCTCGTTAGCCAGTGTTTCACAATCCATAAAAGCGCACATTGCAGCCCCTATGAGTAGCGCGAAACTCATCGCAGAAAACTACTTCATCAATGACTGGATCAACAACAATGAAGACCCTGGCCTACTGGATAATTTCAAAAAGTACTTCACACAGATAAAACAATCGACTAACGCAGGCGTGGTCTTTTTTGTATCGAACCAAACTAACAATTATTACACCGAGAACGGCATCATAAAGCAGGTCAGTAGCAGTAACTCCAATGACCAATGGTTTTACGGTTTTTTGAATTCAGGTAAAAAAGTAGATTTAAGTCTGGACTATTTTGAAGGCACAGGCCCACTTACTCTGTTTCTTAACTATCGAGTTGCAGGCGGTAAAGGCGCTGCAGGCTTAGGGTTAAACGTTGATGATTTAAGCGACTCCATTCGGGCGTTCAAGCTGGAAAAAACTGGCTACGTGTTGCTTGCAAACAGCAAAGGAAAAATCATCATTCACCCAAATCAATCCAACATCGGTCAACAGATATCCAAGCTTCCTGTGTTCGATGGATTATCTGACTCCATAATCTCAGGCAACAGTTACAGTACGTTTCAAAACACCGCTGACGGTTTGGATTATTTATTGGCCTCAGAATACCTGCCTGAACTGGATTACTACTTGATTGGCATCATTCCAGAAAGCGAACTCTACGAAAGCCTGAACAACTCCGTAGTCACTACCCTTTTCATAACAGTTTTCATCATCGTAGTTTCACTGATTATTATTGCTGTTTTAATCATTCGCACAATCAAGCCACTGGGCATCACTGCTGCATTATTAGAAGACATAGGTTCCGGTGAAGGCGATTTAACCAAACGAATTCGATCTGACAGTAACGATGAAATCGGTCGAGTAGCAAAAGGCTTCAATGAATTCGTAACCAAGCTGCAAGACATCATCATGCAAGTGGCACAACGTTCCAATGGCGTGCTGTCTTTGTCTGAGGATGTTCATCAACAAGCAAACTTCAGTCAACTGCAAACGGACGAACAAAGACGCAGTATTGAGTCCCTTGCCACAGCGATGGCCGAGATGGGTTCGACAATTCAGGAAATCGCACAAAACGCGAATAATGCTGCGGATATTGCCAGAAATGCCACCGACCGTGTTGAATCAGGAAACGTCATCGTCAAAGAATCCATTTCACAGATTCAGTCTCTGTCCGATGATATGAGTAACGCCGCACAGGTAATCCATGAACTGAGCCAACAGTCTGAGTCCATAGGAAGTATTCTGAATACCATTCGTGGAATTTCAGAACAAACCAACCTGCTTGCTCTGAATGCAGCAATTGAGGCAGCCAGAGCCGGTGAGCAAGGCCGAGGCTTCGCTGTAGTCGCAGACGAAGTGAGAAGCCTGGCCCAAAAAACCGCAGAGTCGACCGATGAAATCCAGAAAATGATCGAGCAACTTCAAAGTGGTTCTCGTAAAGCAGTGGATGTGATTAATCGGGGGCAAGAATCCACCAACAAAACGGTCGATTCTGTTAATGAAGCCGGAATAGCGCTTACTGAGATCCGAACGGCTGTAGATCAAATAAATGACATGAACTTCCAGGTAGCAACAGCTACCGAAGAACAGAGCCAAGCCATTGAGGAGATGAACTCAAACGTAATCACAATTGAAGACGTCAGCGGTCAAAACTATGAAGTATCAGAGCAAGTCACCCAACTGGCAACTCAGCTCACTGAATTTGCCAATGAATTAAGTGAGCTGGTATCTCAATTCAAAGTCTAACCGGTTGAAAGTAGTCTCAACGCTCTATTTTTGAAATTTTAGAGCCTTCCAGAGACAGGTTGTACATAAGCCCTTTATTGGAATACACGAACGCGATAATGGGCTTTTGTAAGATGTTCGTATCAATCGTCCCTGCCGCACCAAATTCAGCCACAGCAATACTGCCGTCCACACCTGCTTCCCAACCATCAATTTTCACAAAACTATCAAAAGCCTCTTTCGTCATAAATAAAATGGCTTCGGATTTAACCTGAGCACCCATTTGAAAACCGAATGACATAGACACCAAGTTGTAATACCCGTAGGTGTAATCTTCTACGTACATTTTACCTTCTCCGTATTCTCCTCCCAACCAAAAGCCTGCACCAAGAACATCCGGAAAAACCAGCATTGCATAGGCCTGCTCTATCAAATCAGAGGCCCCTGGAATTTCTTCTTTCAAAATCTGAACGGAAGCGTAAGATTTAGCATCAATTTCAACTTTACTCGCTGCCTGCGACGAGGAAGAAAAAGCCACAAGAGAAAATAATAAAGCGGATGAATAGTTTGTAAGGACGCGAAGAAAAGTTTTCATGAATTACCTGTCAATCAAAGACTAAGACGGCATTGTACTAATAGAATCAGAGAAAGAAAGTGAATCAAATATGAAAAAGCCCAACATGCAGTGCAATGTTGGGCTTTTGACGGCTTTTTCAAGCAAAGAGTTAAGATTTATACAATCTCTAGCAATTCTACTTCAAATACAAGTGCCGTATTAGGTGGAATAGAACCCGATGCGCCTTGTGAACCATAAGCTAATTCAGAAGGTATAAACAATTTCCACTTAGAGCCAACAGGCATCATTGTCAGGGCTTCAGTCCAACCACGGATAACACCGTTCACCGGGAATGTTGCTGGCTCGCCACGCTCAACAGAGCTGTCGAACATACGACCATCAATGAAAGTACCATGGTAATGCGTTTTAACCGTTGAAGTGGCTTCAGGAATTTCACCCTTACCTTCTACAAGCACTTCAAACTGCAAGCCGCTTTCAGTTACTTTTACGCCTTCACGCTCGGCGTTCTTTGCTAAAAACTCATTAGCCAGAGCAATATTAGCTTCGCTTTCTTTCGCAACTTCAGCCTGAATCTGTGCTTGAATTTCAGTATAAGCCTTGCTCATTTCTTCCATTCCAACAAGATCTTCAATGCCTTCGTAGGCATCAGCTAAACCTGCAAGAACCAACTCAATATTAATGCCTTTAAAGTCATTGCCTTTAAGCTGTGTACCCATTTGTCGACCAATACCGTAGCTTACTTTTTCATGCGAGGTATTCAGTGCATCTTTTGTTGTACGAGACATGTATAAACCTTGTTTCCAGAATTAATGTCAGATTGAGGTCGGTAACTCTATCATAAAAATTTACTAGACCCTAAAATAGCGGAAAATTTGTTGTTATTAATTTATCAGGCTCCCTATTTCGTTATGAATTCTTCATTATCTCCGGCTACTGAACAAGACCTTAAATACATAGAAGCTACTCTGGGTCGCGTGCCGAGAGGCATACTAGCTGTTTCTGCCAGAGACCCGAAAGGCCTGCCGATTGCGCTCAAAATGAAGTGTGTCGTCGATAACACCCCTTTTCCAACCCACTTCTGGTTGTGTCATGAATTGCTTATTGAAAAAATTAACTTTCTGGAGTCTCAGCGTCTCGTTAAACCTCTTGAAGAATATATAGAGCATAACGCTGAACTTAAGGCGGCTTTTTATCAGGACCAAATACGCTATCAGTCAATTCGAAACAAAGAGCTGTCCTCCGAAGACATACAATTTCTGGAAAGCATCGGCATTTATGAAAAATTCACGGAAGGCCGTGGTATCGGCGGCATTGAGTGTTTTCATAAAATTCGCTGCTTACACATGCAAGTTGCACATCACGTATCCGACAACAATCAGATCGGTCAGATATTAAATGACAGATTTAATGTTCTGGATTTCTCTGAATCTTTATCTGATTTCAGAACCCGCGTTAAAGCGGACGGTCTTTTAGAGCTTTCATTTTAAAACTCCCGATACGGGCGTTTAGGAATATTTTGCTGAACGTCTTTTAATAACTCCAGGCCCTCCCTGGAGAACATACACTTGGGCAGTTCTGCAGAAACCACTGACCGAATGGAGTAATCTTCATCAATCTGAAATAACTTTTGGCGAACCGCTTCCAGCCAAGGGTCATGTTGTATCGGCATAGAAAGAAACACCAACCACTCATCCGTTGTTAAGTTGCCGCTAATGGCTTGCGTCAAAGTAGCTTGAAAATCTTTTTCCGTCAGCCTCGGGCTTGCCCTTCTTAAAATAAGAAACAGAAAAAACACCATAGACATCAGAATTAACGTTGCAGCAAAAATCAGAAGCATAAAATGCTCTTTAAGTTTTTTAAAAAGGTCTTATTATTAATTTTAGGCAATAAAAAACCCGCCGAAGCGGGTTTTTCGTATTCAAAGCGAATTACACAAGCTTTTCAAGCTCAGGTACTGCTTCGAACAGATCAGCAACCAGACCGTAATCAGCAACACTAAAGATAGGTGCTTCTTCGTCTTTGTTGATTGCAACGATCACTTTAGACTCTTTCATACCTGCCAAGTGCTGGATAGCACCAGAGATACCAACAGCAATATAAAGCTGAGGAGCAACGATCTTACCAGTTTGACCAACCTGCATATCGTTAGGTACGAAGCCTGCGTCAACAGCGGCACGAGATGCACCTACTGCAGCGCCGATCTTGTCAGCAACTTTGTATAGCAATTCAAAGTTGTCGCCATTCTGCATACCACGACCACCAGAGATAACTACGTCAGCAGCAGTCAGTTCAGGACGGTCAGACTTAGCCAGTTCTTCACCAGCGAATGCAGAGATACCAGCATCGTGAGCTGCGTCTACAGCTTCAACAGCCGCTGAACCACCTTCCGCAGCTGCAGCATCAAAAGAAGTACCACGAACCGTGATCACTTTGATAGCATCTGAAGACTGAACAGTAGCAACAGCGTTACCAGCGTAGATTGGGCGAGCAAAAGTGTCAGCGCTATCTACACGTACGATGTCAGAAATTTGCTCAACATCAAGAGCAGCAGCAGCGCGTGGCAAGTAGTTCTTACCGTTTGTTGTTGCAGCAGCAAGGATGTGAGTAAAGCCTTTACCTAGGTCAGCAATTAGCAGACCCATGTTTTCAGCCAATTGGTTAGCGTAAGCTGCGTTGTCTGCTACTAAAACTTTAGCAACACCGTCAACTTTAGCTGCTTGCTCAGCAGCTGCGCCACAGTCAGCACCAGCAACAAGAACAGTAATTTCATTACCGATCTCTTTAGCTGCTGTTACAACATTAAGAGTAACAGGTGCTAGTGCGCTGTTATTGTGTTCTGCAATAACTAGAGTGCTCATTATAGTACCTTCGCTTCGTTCTTAAGTTTTTCAACAAGCTCTTCTACGCTGCCCACTTTAATGCCAGCAGAACGCTCAGCAGGTGGCTCAACTTTTAGAGTCGCTACTTTAGAAGCTACTTCTACACCTAGATCAGCAGGAGTAGTCTTATCAAGAGGCTTACGCTTAGCCTTCATGATATCAGGTAGTTTTGCGTAACGAGGTTCGTTCAAACGCAAGTCAGTAGTTACAACTGCTGGTAGGTTCAATGCAACAGTCTGCAAACCACCATCAATTTCACGTGTAACGTTAACTTTATCGCCATCCACTACTACTTCAGATGCGAATGTACCTTGTGGCAGACCAGCCAAAGAAGCCAACATCTGACCAGTTTGGTTGTTGTCAGAGTCGATAGACTGCTTACCAAGTAGTACAATGCTTGGCTCTTCTTTGTCTACGAGACCTTTAAGGATTTTCGCAGCAGTCAAAGAAGATACATTTTCGTCGGTCTCAACCAAGATACCGCGATCAGCACCTAGTGCAAGGGCAGTACGGATCTGCTCTTCACTCTTTTTATCGCCGATAGAAACAACAACGATTTCAGTAGCAACGCCTTTCTCTTTTAAGCGAACTGCTTCTTCAACAGCAATTTCACAGAAAGGGTTCATAGCCATTTTGACGTTAGCCAAATCAACATCAGTATTATCAGGCTTAACACGAACTTTGACGTTGTAGTCAATTACGCGTTTAACAGCAACAAGAACCTTCATAGATTCCTCGTTTAAATCAATGGGTGTATTAGTACTGACAAAAATTACTTTCCGGCTTTATAAATCAAAACCAATGCCAGTATCCCAGGCAGATAATCCATGCTTTTACACAGTGTAAAAAACATCGACATCAGCGAAATAAGCGGCCACATACTGCCTCCAAAATACGCGCAGGTCAATATAAATCACGTATTTCAGGTGCCTCATATCAATATACTGCTAATATTTGTCTAATTTATAGACAAAGTGATTCAAACTTAATCAGTTGGTTATGTTATTTTTCGTTACCAAACAGAAATAACTTAAGAAATTGGCGATTTTCAAAATAGTTATTTATAATGCGCCCGTTTTAAACGGTAGTTCGAATTTTGTTGTAACTTATTCTTATAGCAAACAATTCATACAAAGTATGGCTACCTGATGATAGATAAGTGGTTCGACCACAATAAAACGCGTGTTCAAAAACAGCGTGAGGAGAATAGACGTGGAAAGAGATTCAATGGAGTTCGATGTCGTCATCGTTGGTGCGGGCCCTTCTGGCCTTTCAACTGCGATACGACTAATGCAACAAGCCAATGAAGCTGAACAAGAGCTTACAGTATGTGTAGTCGAAAAAGGCTCCGAAGTTGGTGCACATATTCTTTCTGGTGCTGTATTTGAACCAAGAGCACTTAATGAGCTTATTCCAGACTGGAAAGAAAAAGGCGCGCCTTTAAATACGCCTGTAGTAAGAGACGACATCTACGTTCTTCGCGACGAAGAAAAAGCATTTAAAACACCAGCAGCATTTATTCCAAAGCCTATGCATAACGAAGGCAACTATATTGTCAGCCTTGGTAACGTATGCCGCTGGTTGGGTGAGCAAGCAGAAGAACTGGGCGTAGAAATCTTCCCGGGCTTTGCTGCACAAGAAGTAATTAAAGACGAAAATGGCAATGTTCAGGGCATCATCACCGGTGACATGGGCATTAGCATGGATGGCGAGCAAAAAGACGGCTTCATGCCAGGTATGGAACTTCGCGCCAAGTACACTGTTTTCTCTGAAGGCTGTCGCGGACACCTTGGCAAGCGTCTGATTAAAGACTTTAATCTGGATGCAGGCAAAGGCCCTCAGCACTACGGCATCGGCATTAAAGAGCTTTGGGACATTGACCCAGACAAGCACGAAGAAGGTCTTGTTGTTCACACAGCTGGCTGGCCATTGGAAGACGGCACTGGCGGTGGTTCTTTCTTGTACCACATCGAAAACAACCAGGTTGTGGTTGGTTTGATTGTTGACCTAAGCTACAGCAACCCATACATGAGCCCGTTTGAAGAATTTCAACGCTACAAGCACCATCCTGTGATCAAGCAGTATCTGGATGGCGGCAAGCGCGTATCTTACGGCGCTCGTGCAATTGCTAAAGGCGGCCTTCAGGCACTTCCTAAGATGACATTCCCTGGCGGTATGCTAGTAGGTTGTGATGCAGGCACTTTGAACGCTGCGAAAATCAAAGGCTCTCACACTGCCATGAAGTCTGGCATGCTTGCAGCTGAGTCTATTTTCGAAGCACTTCAGGCTGGTCGTGCGAATGACGACATCACTGAATTTGCGGCTAAGTTCGAAAACAGCTGGTTGTACGAAGATTTGCATAAAGCACGTAACTTCGGCCCTGCAATGCATAAGCTGGGACTTTGGGGCGGCGGTGCTTTCACATTCATCGATCAGAACATCTTTGGCGGTAAACTTCCGTTCACGCTTCAGGACCCAACTCCTGATCACGAAATGCTGAAGCCTGCGTCTGAGTGTAAAGAGATCAGCTATCCTAAACCTGACGGCGTATTAAGCTTTGATCGTCTTTCTTCTGTATTCCTGTCGAATACGAACCATGAAGAAGATCAGCCTGTACACCTTCAGCTGACTGATCCTAACATCCCTATGCAGCAGAACCTGCCTATGTATGCAGAGCCAGCGCAACGCTACTGCCCTGCCGGTGTTTATGAAATCGTTAAAAGCGAAGAAGACGGTTCTGAGAAGTTCCAGATCAACGCTCAAAACTGTGTTCACTGTAAAACGTGTGACATTAAAGACCCAAGCCAAAACATTACCTGGGTTGCTCCTGAAGGCACTGGCGGACCAAACTATCCGAACATGTAATCTTCAGAATTAAAAAACCGGCGAAAGCCGGTTTTTTTAATCATCCGCTCTATCCTGAGAGCACGACCAACAACTCTCGAATGACACTTCATTTTCTTCTTTGCAATTGCAGCAACACCACATACCCGATGATAAATCACATTCGATATCAGCCAATACATCCTTTGCCTTCGCAGCCTGCCAACGATTTACCCAAAGCTCCGGCCAAACATCAACAAACGAAAGCTCACCAACCGCACCAACCGAAAATTCATTTCTGACTTCAGCATTAATCCGATTGATATCCAGCAAATTTTTAGCATTCATCACTAAAAACGAATTTGGGTGAGTAAACACCAATTGCTTATCTTCAAGCACTGTTGATTCCATCATGATTTATCACGCATTCCCAGCCATTGTTTTACTTAGAGAATAGTTTATAAGAAAATAGCTGTTTATAGAAAAGTAAGCGACATCTGCACTCATGAGTAATCTAATCATGCTAAACAAGCCGTTCAACGTCTTATCTCAGTTTACCGATCCAGAAGGAAGACAAACACTGGCAAACTTCATCGAAGACAAAGCATTCTATGCTGCAGGCAGACTCGATTATGATTCAGAAGGTTTGATTCTATTAACCAATAACGGACAGCTGCAAAATCAAATCGCAAACCCCAAACAAAAAATGCCTAAAACCTATATTGCTCAGGTGGAAGGGCAAATCACCCAAGACGCAATCAAACGACTGATGAACGGCGTAGAGCTTAAGGACGGAAAAACCAGACCGGCCAAAGCAGCCATCATTGATCAACCAAATGATCTTTGGGATAGAGTGCCACCCGTACGCAAACGCGATAACATCCCAACCTCCTGGATCAAACTGACCATAACTGAAGGCAAGAACAGGCAAGTCCGGAGAATGACTGCCAATGTTGGCTATCCCACCCTTCGATTAATAAGAATATCCATCGGACCATGGTCCCTTGACTCGCTAAAACCCGGTGAACACAAAAAGCTCACTATTAACATGCCAACCCCCAAGCAGACCTCTCATCACCCTAAAACCAAAAGAAAATCAAAGAAGATTTAACACCGGAGGCAAATTAACTTAGAATACCGCCAATTTTTCATTACTGGTTAAGAAATATGGTTTGGACCCCGCACGGCACTGTTGCAACGATCGTTGAGAAAGACGGAAAATTTTTGCTGGTCAAGGAGCTTTCTTCGAACGGCAAAGAAGTCTACAACCAGCCTGCCGGACACATCGAAGCCGATGAACCTGTTTTAGATGCCGCGATACGAGAAACCATCGAAGAAACCGGCTATACAGTTTCAATTAATAAATTCATCGGCATGTACATCTATAAAGCACCATCAAACGGGGTTATTTATCATCGCTATTGCTTCTCCGCGACAGAAGAAAGCTATAACCCTAACGCTGAGCTGGATAATGGAATTATTGGCGCTTGCTGGATGACGCTCGATGAAATCAAAGCCCAGCCAGAAAAAATGAGAAGCCCTTTGGTATTGAAATGCATTGAAGATTACCTTAATCGCCCCCATCTACCTTTGGATGTGATCTACGAACTCATTTAATTTAACTTCTTTTCGGACTATTTCATGAAAGTAATCGTTGGTATGTCAGGTGGCGTAGACTCTTCAGTTGCCGCCCTTCTTCTTCAGCAACAAGGCTATGATGTTGAAGGCCTGTTCATGAAAAACTGGGAAGAAGATGATGGCACCGAATACTGTACTGCCATGGAAGACCTGAAAGATGCACAGTCAGTGGCAGATAAACTCGGCATCAAACTCCATAAAGCCAACTTTGCAGCTGAATACTGGGATCGTGTTTTCGAACACTTCCTTGAAGAGTACAAAGCAGGCAGAACGCCAAACCCGGATATCCTCTGCAACAAAGAAGTGAAGTTCCGGGCTTTTCTGGACTACGCCATGCACTTAGGTGCAGATTTTATTGCAACCGGCCATTACTGCAAAAAGCAAATGAATGATGGCGTGGCTGAACTGGTTAAAGGTCACGACGCCAACAAAGACCAAAGTTACTTTTTGCACGCTGTCGGCGGCGACAAAATATTAAAAACCCTGTTCCCTGTGGGTGAACTTGAAAAACCTGAAGTCCGACGCATTGCGGAAGAGCACGGACTTATCACTCACAATAAAAAAGACAGCACCGGCATCTGCTTTATTGGAGAACGTCGTTTTAAAGATTTTCTGCAACAGTACATTCCAGCACAACCAGGTAACATAGAGACAGACACCGGCGATGTCATCGGTCGCCATGACGGCCTGATGTATCATACCTTGGGCCAACGACAAGGCCTCGGCATTGGCGGCCTGAGCAACTACAGTGAAGATCCTTGGTATGTAGCACAAAAAGATCTCGACAGAAATGTTTTGATCGTCGTACAGGGCGCTCAACACCCCCTACTCTTCTGTGACGGTTTAAACACCAGCAAAGTGGATTGGGTGAATGGAGAACCGAATGAACTGCCTTGCAAGCTTAAAGCTAAAACCAGGTACCGCCAAAGCGATCAAGACTGCACATTAAGCAAAGATGCAACGGGAAGTTACCGCGTTATCTTTGATGAACCTCAGAGAGCGGTTACACCCGGTCAATCCGTCGTTTTCTATCAAGACGATGTATGTCTGGGTGGCGGTGTCATCGAATCGACATTTAATCATCAGTAAATACAGTATTCATTAATCACTTATTGGATTGAGAAACTAACTTGAAGCATACAATTGAAGACAGAGCCATTGCCCTTGCCGGCGTTTTTCAAGCCGCACAAATGGTGGATCAGATTGCCAATAGCGGAAATTGCAATTCATTCACGCTTGAGAACAGTCTTCAGTCTCTTTTGAACACAGCGCCTGATGATACTCTTGCCGTTTTTGGTAATAACCTGATGAATATCCGTCAGGGCATTCAGTCTCTTAAAGAGTTCATGACGCCAAAGTCACAGGGCATTACACCTAATGCCTTGCGCTATTCAATATCATTGCTTCATATTGAATCAAGGATTCGTCGTGACTCCGAACTTTTGAATGTTATCTCTGTTCGATTAGAGCAGCTAGAGAAACAACTTGAGCACTTTGACATCACCCATGAAAATGTCATTCGCTCCATTGCTGATATCTACAAAGACACAGTCAGTACATTAAAATTCCGAATTCAGGTAAATGGTAACCCGACCTACCTTCAAACACCCCACAATGCTGAGAAAATACGCGCCATTCTATTGGCTGGTGTTCGCGCAGCAATATTGTGGCGGCAAGTCGGTGGCAGACGTTGGCATCTTATCTTCTCTCGCCGTCAGTATTTACAAGCGGCTGAGCGTTTATTAAACACCAACCCTTAATAAACAAAACACACACTAGCCAAAAAAATGGTAACAACAATGAACCTTAATGCGTTAACCGCTCTTTCTCCAGTCGACGGCCGTTACGGCAGTAAAACCAAAGCACTTCGTAATCACTTTAGTGAGTACGGCTTGATCAGAAATCGAGTTAAAGTTGAAGTTCGCTGGTTACAAGCGCTAGCTAACAACCCTGCTATCACAGAAGTCCCTGTTTTTTCTGACGAAGCTAACGCCATTCTGAACTCTCTGGTCGATTCTTTTACTGAAGCTGAAGCTGATCGAGTGAAAGAAATTGAAGTAGGTCCTGGCGGCACCAATCATGATGTAAAAGCGGTCGAGTATCTGATCAAAGAACGCATTAAAGATAACGCGGAACTCAACAACGTTCTTGAGTTTGTACACTTTGCCTGTACGTCAGAAGACATCAATAACTTATCACACGCCCTTATGTTGTCTGGCGGCCTTGAAGAGACCATTCTTCCTGAAATGACCAATGTCATTGAAGCCATTCGCAAGTTAGCTCATGATTACGCCGATAAACCAATGCTTTCTCGTACTCATGGTCAAACGGCTTCGCCGACCACCATGGGTAAAGAAATGGCAAACGTAGTTGCCCGTCTTGAGCTTCAGCTAAACGCGATTAAAAACGTGAAACTTTTGGGCAAAATCAACGGTGCTGTTGGTAATTACAACGCTCACCTTTCTGCCTATCCGGACGTTGACTGGGTAGCTCATGCAAAAGGTTTTGTTGAGGGTCTGGGGCTTACATGGAACCCATACACCACTCAAATTGAGCCTCACGACTACATTGCTGAGTTATACGACGCGATTGCCCGTTTCAATACGATCCTGATCGATTTTGACCGCGACATCTGGTCTTACATCTCACTAGGCTACTTCAAGCAGCGCCCTGTTGCCGGTGAAGTGGGTTCATCAACGATGCCGCACAAGGTTAACCCGATTGACTTCGAAAACTCAGAAGGCAACCTGGGCATTGCCAACGCAATCATGCAGCACCTTTCAGCTAAGCTACCAATTTCTCGCTGGCAGCGTGACCTTACGGACTCCACTGTTCTTCGCAACCTGGGTGTCGGTCTTGGTTACTCTCAAATTGCTTATCAGTCAACGCTAAAAGGCATTAGCAAGCTTGAATTGAATGCAGATAAGCTACTGGAAGACTTAGATAACGCTTGGGAAGTTATGGCTGAGCCAATTCAAACCGTTATGCGCCGCTATAACATCGAAGGTGCATACGAGAAGCTAAAAGAATTGACTCGTGGTAAAACGATTGATCAAAAAGGCATGCAAGCGTTCGTTGAGACACTTGAAATACCGGCCGAAGCAAAACAGCTGTTAATTGATCTGACACCTGCAACTTACATTGGTAACGCCATCGAGCAAGCAAAAAACATCTAACATTTAGAGTGTTTTACAAAAATAAGGGCCGCATGGCCCTTATTTTGTTTTAGGCTTACACAAAATCGCCACAACCCATCCGCGAGGAACAATAATGGACATATTTAAAAACGCAGGAATCACCAAAGAAGAATTCCTCGCAGAATACTGGCAAAAAAAGCCTCTTTTTATTCCCAATGCTTTCACCGATTTTGAAGCCGTGATAACAGCTGATGAGCTTGCCGGTTTATCCTGCGAAGAAAACATTGAATCCCGAATCATTATCGAAAATGGCAAGGCACACCCCTGGGAATTATCAAATGGCCCGTTTGACAATGAAACCTTTGCAAACCTTCCTGAGGAAGGCTGGACACTGTTGGTACAAGCAGTAGACCAAGTCATTCCACAAGCCAGCCAGCTTTTGGATCACTTCAATTTCATTCCTAATTGGCGCCTTGATGACCTCATGATCAGCTTCGCAGCGCCGGAAGGCAGTGTTGGCCCTCATTACGATCAATACGATGTCTTTCTTATTCAGGCCGAAGGTGAACGCCTTTGGCAAATTGGCGCACCTTGCGATGCCTCTACGGAATTCAGAAAAGACACGCCTTTACACATCCTGACTGAATTTGACGCCACAGAAGAGTGGCTGACAAAGCCGGGAGACCTCCTTTATATTCCACCACGCATTCCTCATCTTGGTGTTGCCAAAACCCCTTGCCAAACCTATTCAGTTGGATTTCGTGCGCCTTCCCATGGAGAAATTCTGGAGTCCTTTTCAAGCTTTGTTGCAGACAAACTAGGGCAAGACCTTCGCTTTACAGACACAGACTCAACCGGGTCAACCAACCCAGGATTAATCACAGAAGAAACCATCAGCCAGCTTTCAAGCGTCATTCAACAAGCACTGGATGATAAAGAAGCTATAAAGGAATGGTTTGCCGGCTTCATGAGCGAGCCCAAATATGAAGAAAATAAAGATGAAATCCCCTTCGAAATAACAAACCAGGAAATGACAGACATCCTGAAGTCATCAACAGAATTAAGAAGAAGTGAACAAACCCGCTTTGTTTACACAGAATCAAATACAGAAAACGGGTCACTATTTGAGTTGTTTGTAAACGGGTCTAAGATTGAATGCATCATTGAAAATAAAGACTTAATTGCACTTTTATGCCAAGAACGTTGCATTCCGATTAACAACCATATTAATCTTCTTACAACGCACGAAAACATAAGCATAATAAGGCACTTATACGAGCAAGACTGGCTATACGTTGAGTAATCAACTTTCATGCCTTGCTCCGCAGTTGTAAAGGCACAAGGCATGGAAACAACAGAAAACATCACCGTAGATATGGTCTCCTGGCAATCAGGAGAAGTCATCCTCAGAAATCTGAAACCCTTACTGGCGCTTCAAAGCCATACTCCTGTTTCGCAGGCATTTGATGTGCATGACTATAACGCCCATCACTTTATCGCTTTTGACGAGCATAAAACCCCCATAGCCACTTGCCGCCTTACAGAAAACGGAGACATCTCCAAGCCTCAGACGACCGCCGAGTGGATGCATAAAAGCATCGAAAATAAACTCATAGAGTCTGTCATCAGATACGCTAAAGAGCATACCAAACTAACGAAGTTGACTATCGTTGAAGACATCAGAATCGCCCCTTTTTATGTCCACTTTGGCTTCAAAGAAGAAGGCGAACCCATCATTGAGAGAGACCTGCCCTCTCAAAAAATGGTTTACAACATCAACCGGGAAGAACCCAAAAAGGCATCTACGGTTTATCTGGACTTTACTGCAAAAAAATCTTCTACAAGCACACAAAATACAGAAGCAGACAACAATACAGAGGCTTTTCACGGCCAAACATTTAATGATCTAAGTTCTTATCTTGAAGCACTCAAGGGCGTTGCGTCGAGCACCAGCAGAATTTTAAAAATATATTCGCCCATTTTGCATCCGCAGCTTTTTGGCAACCACCAACTGATTGAGATTCTAAGCAACCACTGCCGACGAAGCCGCTATACAGAAATTCAGGTGCTGGTTATGAGCGAAAAAAGCCTGATAACCGGGACACACGGGCTAAGGTCTCTCTATGAAAAACTGCCGTCTTCCATTGCAATACGTAAGTTTATCCCGGCCGATGACGAAATAGATTATCGCGAATACATGATTTCTGATAACGGCCAGATGAGCATACGAGGGCGAGACCGAACCATTAACGGCTCAGTAACCACCAATCGTTCTGAAATTGCTAAAGAAATGAATTTATTCGACGATTTCTGGTTAAAGAGTCGCTCGATTCCAGATTTGAGACTGACTACTTATTAAATAACAACCAAAGAAACGAGTGGATGAACTCCACTCGTACACTAGACCAAAAAATCTAAATACTGAGCAGCCACTCGCTTATCAAATTGCTTTTGCTCACCGGTATCAAACAGAATCACCCAATACCTCGCCTCATCACTGATAATCACGCCCTCTCCATACGTCTGATGAAATACCCTTTGCTCACTTTTCTGGCCTGACTTTCTCTTGCCCGCATTTCTGGAAAAGTAATCTGGTACGCCACTTAACCGTTGTTCGTCCACAGAAACATCCAGTGTTATTTCATGACCTGTACGAACCAGGTACTCCTTGCTGATATCTTGAGCTGTCGCCGGAATTTTCAACACAGGCTGCTGAGACTTATCAATCGCCGTCCCTATCAGATCCGAAGACTCATATTGCAGTTCATAAAAAAACGGGGAGTTTGATTCTTGTTTTTCTCCCTTTTTCGCTGTTTTTTTAACCTCTGGCGTTAACAGATACAAGCGCTCTTTGGCTCGCGTCATCGCGACGTACAATAGGCGTCGCTCGCTTTCAACCGAGGCAGGCACGGTAAGCTCACCATCAGGCCGATAAGGCATAAAGCGATCACTTAAGCCCGGAATAATTACGCACGACCACTCCAGCCCTTTAGATCGGTGCATTGAGGTTAAACGCACCCCATCATTACTTTTGCTCTGGCGCTTACTGCGTAAATCCTGCCAGTACTGCCAGCCTGTATCTGAGCTCAGATCAAGTCCGCGAAAATAGCGAATAAACGCCCTGACAGTTTCAAGCCTGTCGTCAATTTGCTGAGAAGAAAATGCACCCTCCCGAATCCCCTCCTCCATGTCAGTTGCATGAAAGTATTTGGAAAGCAGCTTAGCCGCCCGAAAGCGACCGGCCTGAGCATCGTCCATCAGGCGAGAACGAACCAGCAGCTGATCCGCCTGTCGATTGGACAACGTCTCCGGCATCGCTTGCCGTATCGCCAATCCCGGTTGCGCATCAGACATTTGAACAGCCACCCGAACAATGTCCTGCAGCACCGTACGGCGAATCTTTGGATAAGGGTTCGTCAACAGAGTCATCAACAACTTACTTTTCGCCTGCGGCTCCAGTGTTTCGTATCTGCCCGCTGCAATTAACAACAAACTTTCAAATGGTGCCAGCTCGTATCGATCCAGAACACTGAGTGAGTGATCCAACCGATAAGGAATATTATTTTCCAGAAATGCCAGTTCAATGGGTGCACTGATGGCCCAAATTCGATTTAAAACAGCAATATCCTTTAACGGGGTTCGCTCTGACTCTTCTCGAATGACTGAAATAATCTCTTTCGCGTAATCAGCCGTCACCCGATGAGTTAAAGATGTCTTAGGGTTGGACGAATGTGAAAGACACAATACTCCGTCGCGGTTAGGGTTATTTGAAATCAAATGATTGCATAACAACGAAAGACGATGCCCATATCGAAAGGTATTCGATAGGTTATATAAACTCACCCCCGAAAACGCCTGATCAAACTCAGTTGTCATAAACTCCGGCCTGGAACCCCTGAACTCATAAATGGTTTGATCCGGATCTCCCACCACCATCAAATCCCCTCGATCTCCCCGAAGCGTCGACACCAGGAATTGCTGGATTTCATTGATATCCTGATACTCATCCACAATGATTTGCATCATATGCCCGGAGAAAACAGCCGCTACTTCAGGCTGCCGGTGAAATACGCAACAAGGGTCGTACAGCATATCGCTGAAAGTTATTCGTTTTTGAGCTTTACGCCACTGTTCAAACGCCGTAAAAACATCAGCAAAAAAACGGCATTGAGCTGGCAAACCTGAGGCCTCAAATACCACCTCGGGTGGCTTCAAGGTAGATTTAACCAAGTCGATGAAATTAACGGCAGGCTCCACCCATTTGCCTTTCTGATCCAATATATCTTTCGCTGTTTCAGCATCTGCACATTGCTGTAATATTCGCCAAACCTGGCTTTCAACCTCACCATCGGTAAGTAATTTTGAATCAAATGAGGGTAAGTGACCTTGTTGAATGAGCTGCTTATAAATCCTGAGGCCTAACGAGTGAAAAGTACGAACCTCTGGAAGTGCACCTCCTTCAAAGTCATTTGAATAACTTTGATGTAACTTATGCAACTTACGCGTAAAGTCCTCCTGAGCTGCTTTGTTATACATCAAAACCAAGATACGTTTTGCAGGAAGATTTCTTTTGAGACACTGCAGAACAAAATACACCAGAGTGGTGGTTTTACCCGCACCGGCAACCGCCATGACTTTCGCGTGGCCTCCCGGGTGATGTATTACTGCTTTTTGTTCTGCTGTTAAAGACATAAAAAATCGCACTCCATCTCTGAAGTGCGATTTTAAACAATTTGTCTGCCTATGTATCTTTAAACAAACTGTTTGTACTTAGATTTTAAGCCATTACTAAAGCGATGCCATTTTAGTAAAGATACTTGAAGTGTCATCTGCACGCTCAAAAACCAATCTTGCGGGTCGATGATAGCCTGGAAGCACCACCCGTATGATGATTACGTCTTTGGTAACAGACGCAGACAACTGGCCGGTTTCACCTGATTTAATATCCCGACAAAAACCAATCAACTTACCTTGCTGAATGTTACCTTCAAGCTTATAGCGGTAACCTTCAGTATCCAGCACGCCAATTATGTCATTACCGGCCCGGTTCAATGTCAACTGAGACGGCTGACCGGAAATTTTGCCGTGATATAAACCTGCCCACTCTCTGGCATGCCCAACCACAGAAATTGAAGTTAACAATAATAAGAGAATAAACGATGAGAAAACTCGACGTAGAATGCTCAAACGCTGCATGATGCACTCCTTTTAAAGGACAATATTTAAAAGGTAGTTCAAAGCAACCCACTGCACTTTGCCTTTAAATGGGACACTGAATTCAATCCGAGATTTATCTTATAACCATCGGTGATATAATGCCGCCACCAAAAATTTAGGAGAATACAATGTTCGACGTAAACGAATACTTTGAAGGCAAAGTGAAGTCCATTGCACTTCAAACAGAAACACTTCCTGCAACGGTTGGCGTAATGGCTCCCGGCGAGTACGAATTCGGCACAAGCCAAAACGAAGTAATGACTGTCGTTTCTGGTGCCTTAACAACTTTATTACCGGGCGAGACAGAATGGAAAACGTTCAATAAAGGCGAGTCTTTTGATATTGCAGCAAACAACAAGTTTCAATTGAAAGTCGCTGTTGATACTGCTTATTTCTGTACTTACGAGTAAGAAATTGTTGTTTGCTATTCTTTTCAGGAATAGCAAACAATCTCAGTTAAATGCCTTTATGCTCCAAAGACACAGAACCAGACAAGGGGTCGCAAAGCATTGCCTTCATTACCGGCAACGCCTCTTCTAACTGCTGAACTAACAAATACGGCGGGTTCACCACAAACATTCCGCTACCGTACATGCCCTTTCCTTTTGGCTCGCCTTTAATGGAAAGCGTCACATGCAGCCACGATTTAGCGTCTGTTCTTTTCAGCTTTTCAGGTAAATCCTTACTTTCTTTGCTCGACAATTGCGGATACCAGATCGCAAATGTACCAGAACTGAAACGCTTTACACTTTCTTTTAGGGTATTAACAACGGTTTTATAATCAGACTTATCTTCAAACGGCGGATCAATTAATACCACGCTTCGTTTAGTCGGCGGCGGCATGATGGCTTTCAAACCGGAAAACCCATCACTTTTATCCACGTGCGCTCGCTTCCTGACCATTGACTTCATATTGTCTTGCAATAACTGACTGTCAGTAGGATGCAGCTCATGCAATCTCAATTTATCAGATGGACGCAGCATCTTAGCAGCAAACCAAGGCGAACCAGGATAATACGTCAGACTTCTTTTTCCTGTGTTAGCTGCTTTAACCTGAGCAATGAACATCTCAAGAAACTGTGGCAAGCCATCTTTATGATAAAGCTTGCTTATGCCTGTCTTAAACTCCGCGTTTTTGGCTGCGAACTTACTATCCAGCTTATACATGCCAGCACCGGAGTGCGTATCCACGTACCAAAAAGGCTTATCTTTTTTTAGATAATAATCAAGAATAGCCACAAGAACAGAGTGCTTTAACACATCTGCATGATTACCAGCGTGGAACGCATGACGGTAACTCAACATATTTTTAGTTCCAGAAACGAAAACGAGCCGCAATTCTAGCGACTCGTTAGTTAATCAGCAATTTTAAACGGTTTATTTAAAACGAACAGCTAAAACGAACCGTTAAAATGATCAGTCATTAGCGCATTGATCAGCACGCTTACCAGAGATACCTTTATAAAACTTTTGCATTTCTGCAATGTCCTTATCGATGTCTCCGGTTGGGTAAAAGGTAGGGCCAAAGCCGCCTTCTTTATTCTTATAGTCCAAGTAGGCTAAACCAATCGGTAAATCCGCACCTGTCGCAATATAGTAAAAACCTGTTTTCCAGCGTTCAGTGCGTGAGCGAGTGCCCTCAGGAGGTATTGCCAGGGCGCATTGCTCCAGCTGACTGATGTCATCAATAATCTGCTGAACCAGGTTATTACTTTTACTGCGATCAACCGAGATGCCGCCCAACCAGCGCATCACCGGCCCCATAGGGCCTTTAAATAACGTATCCTTCCCCATCCAGTTCAAACGAAAACCCAACAGAAAAGACATGGCCAACGTAATCGGGAAATCCCAGTTACTGGTATGCGGCACAGCAACCAGAATAAATTTTTTCTCTTTAGGCGGTGTTCCAACGATTTTCCAGCCGGACAACTTAATACCGATCCAGGAAAGAACCCAAAACACTTGACGAACTATAGGCGTGTTATAAATGGTACGACGCACTACTACCCTCTCTTAACGACAGTCAATTTAAAAGTGCGCGTATGCTAACACATGTAAGCCTAATGTCATCGTTTAGTTTTAGACTTTTTGACCTTGGTCAGTGGAGTCCTTTTCGCCGAACTACCAGTCTTAGAGTTACCATTAGTGGCTTTAGGCTTATTGCCGCTCGGCTTTTGGCGCTTCTTTTGCTCATCCGGATTATACGGTAAACCTGTATGCTGAGTTCTGGCATGCATGAATTTTTTACCGGCTCCGGTGTTCTTCATTCTGTGATTTCTTTTACGAGCTTCAATTTCTCGACGCGTTTCTGGCGGTACTAAACAACCTTTACCGTGACCAATAAGATTCATTTTACCCAATCTCTTTAATGCCTCGCGAAGTGCGGGCCAATTGTCCGGGTCGTGGTATCTTAAAAACGCTTTATGCAGTTTACGTTGCTCTTTGGTCTTGGCACTGAAAACAATTTCCCCGTCGCCTTTCTTAACAGGTTTAAGCGGATTACGCTCTGTGTAATACATGGTAGTTGCCGTAGCCATCGGCGATGGGTAGAAGTTTTGAACCTGGTCCACCCGGAAACCATTTTCTTTCAGCCACAAAGCAAGGTTCATCATATCCTTATCCGTTGATCCCGGATGGGCAGAAATAAAGTAAGGAATCAGATATTGTTCTTTGCCTGCTTCTTTAGAGAATTTTTCGAACATCTGCTTAAAGCGGTAATACGTTCCCATGCCCGGCTTCATCATCTTGTCCAGCGGGCCATCTTCACTGTGTTCAGGGGCAATTTTTAAGTATCCACCAACATGATGAGTAACTAACTCCTTCACGTATTCTGGATCTTCCACTGCCAGGTCATAACGCAGACCGGATGCAATGGCAATCTTCTTCACGCCATCCAGATCTCTGGCCTTACGATAAAGCTGAGTGGTATGACTATGATCTGTTTGCATGTTTGAACAGATGGACGGATACACGCAGGAAGGACGACGACAAGTTTCTTCAATCTTTTTATCTTTACAGTTCAGGCGATACATATTTGCGGTCGGACCGCCAAGGTCAGAGATCACACCAGTGAACCCTGGGGTTTTATCACGAACTTTCTCTATTTCATCCAGGATGGATTTTTCAGAGCGGCTCTGAATAATGCGCCCTTCGTGTTCCGTAATCGAGCAGAACGTACATCCGCCAAAACAACCGCGCATGATATTAATGGAGAAGCGAATCATTTCATACGCAGGAATGCGTGCATCTCCATACTTCGGGTGAGGCACACGCTGATATGGCATTTCAAAAACCCAGTCCAACTCTTCCGTCGTCAAAGGAATCGGAGGAGGATTTAACCAAATATCATTTCGGCCATGGCGTTGAACCAACGCTCTGGCGTTACCCGGATTGGTTTCTTTATGGAAGATGCGATCCGTATGAGCGTACAAGATTTCATCTTTTCGAACCTGTTCAAAAGAAGGAAGCCTAATAAAGCTACGCTCAGGGTCTGTTTGTCGTGCTCCGATATCAGGAATGATTTTTACTGCCTGCTCGGCGCCGGCTTCCGGCTTATCATCTTCATTAACGTATTCATAAGGGTTTTTCTTAGGAACCACTCGCCCCGGCTGATCCAAACGAGTAGAGTCAATTTCATCCCACCCTTCCGGCATTTTCTTTCGTAAAAAACCGGTGCCACGAACATTGGTAATATCTCCAATTTTTTCGCCATTTGCCAAGCGATGAGATACTTCAATCAATGATCGTTCAGAGTTGCCGTACATTAACATGTCGGCCGTAGAATCCAGCAGCACAGATCGGCGTATACTTTCAGACCAATAGTCATAGTGCGCTAAGCGTCTTAAGCTGGCTTCAATGCCTCCAATAATAATAGGCACATCTTTAAACGCTTCTTTACACTTTTGAGAATAAACAGTGACTGCACGCTCCGGTCGTTTTCCAGGTAACTCACCTGGAGTATAAGCATCATCATGCCTCAACCGACGATCCGCAGTGTAACGATTGATCATAGAGTCCATGTTGCCGGCCGTTACACCAAAATAGAGATTAGGCTTACCCAAAACCTCAAAGTTGGATTTATCTTTCCAGTCCGGTTGATCAATGATGCCAACACGAAAACCCTGAGCTTCCAGAGTTCTGCCTAATACGGCCATACCAAAGCTCGCATGATCGACATAGGCATCACCAGTAACAATGATGATGTCGCAGCTATCCCAACCTAAAGCATCCATTTCCTCTCGGGTGGTCGGAAGAAACTTGGAATGGCCATAACATTCGGCCCAATACTTAGGATAATCAAATATTTTTGTCGGGTTTTGACGAGATGTAAGTGAAACAGCTGCAGACATATTGTTCAAACTTTAACCAATTATTCAAGCGGGCAGCTATTCTAACTGAAATACTCAGGTATTCCGAGAGTTGTTCGCCATATTTCATGAAACAGCAAAAAAATTAAAGCAATCAACATTACTAATCAATGCCTTACAAGCATATTCTAAGACAATTTCTATTCCGAGAAATATCCGTTATCCATACCTGCTGACCTTGACACCCTTAGTTCCCTTGTCTATTACAAAATAACAGCTAATAGAATATCACTCATAGACGGACCCAGCTATCATGAGAATACGGAAATCCGGTGTTGATCAGTCACTTGTTGAGATTCTTGACATACTGAAAGATCAGCTCAAAGGTTTTGGAGTTTGCTGGTTTTGGCAAGATGTCGATTTCGAACCCAACATGGAAAACTCCTTATATGCTGAGTCCGTAGATGCTGTCATCGACGTAGCTCCTTTTGTTTTTTTTGAACACGCTCAAAAAAATGCTTCACATTTCGAATGGACCGCCTCGGAGCTGACCTTTGAGCACAAAAACTATCACACCCACATCTATTGTGTGCCGGTCGATAAGCATGAAGACTCCATTCTCATGCTATTAAGTGAAACATCACAAAATTTACCCGAACACATTCTTGAAGAAATTTACTGGGCCACTCAATCCCTGGGGTTTAAACGAAAACTCATCTCAACAAACAATGAGCTAAGCGACTTACAAAATCACATGAGATACCAGGTGGTTTGGGCTGAGTGTATTGAGTGGACCAAAAACATAGTTAAAGAAGACAAAAATCTCTATCAGGAACTGTTAACAAGATTAATGCTCATCAGTAATTCAACCAAAGGCGCCATTTTGGTTGATGGCAAGGGAGAGTTCAGCGTTTGTAAAGGCTGCAAAAATGAAAGTATTAAAAACATTCTCAAGGTTTTAAGAGCCAAAGGCCATGACCTCGATAGAATGAGCGACTACATTCTGGAGAACGCTTCGCCGCAAAGTAACAACACCTCTCCTTTAGAGTTACACGAACACATATTGATTGGCCCTGCCAAAAGCGCAGCTCGTAATCGCAAAGTGACCATTGTTCTTTCAAAACCCAATATAAAGGCACCTTATACAATTACAGATCATGTTTATATAGAGCAGATAATTTCATCCGTCTTTATGGGTTTGGACAAAAACAGCCTGATGCGAGCACTAGCACGTTCCAATAAAGCTCTGAAGCATGAACAAGAAACTCAAAAAGAACTGATCCAACAGCTTCAGGAAGCTCAGGAACAATTGCTCCAGTCTGAAAAAATGGCCTCCATCGGCCAACTGGCTGCCGGGGTGGCGCATGAGATCAATAACCCCATCGGTTTTGTAAAAACCAATATTTCAGTGCTTGGGGAATACAGCCAAACCCTATTAGACACACTGAAAAATATTCGACAGCAATTAGATAAACACCCTGATCAATCTATCATTAAATACTTCAACAATTTATTAGAAGAGATTGATCTGGAGGAATTAGACGAAGATTTACCCGAACTTTTGGAGGATGCAAACGACGGAATCACCCGAGTCCGAGACATTGTTAATGACTTAAAAGACTTCTCTCGTACAGATACCGGGCACCTGGTCATGTGCGATATACATAACCCAATCAAAAAAGCGCTAAATATTGCACACAACGAAATCAAGTACAAAATAGATGTTGAAACAGATTATGCGGAAGACCTGCCGGACGTCGAAATAGTTGAATCTCAAATAGGCCAGGTTGTGCTCAACTTTATTGTTAATGCAGCCCACGCAATTGATGAGCGAGGCATCATTAAAATTAAAACGGAGCAGCTCAACGATGACCATATTTCTTTTTCTATATCCGACACTGGCCACGGTATTGACGAAACAACCCTAAAGAAGATATTCGACCCATTTTTTACCACCAAACCAGTAGGAAAAGGTACCGGGCTAGGTTTATCACTGTCTTACGGCATAATCCAACGCCACAATGGCAATATTAAAGTAGCCAGTAAAAAGGGCAAAGGAACAACCTTCACCACCATACTGCCCATAAAACAGCCTTTGGAAAAAGAAGAAACAGATGAGCAATGTAGCGCCGAATGCTAGAGCACAACTGCAAGAGAACGTGCTTTTTGTCGACGATGAACCACAAATACTCAGAGCACTGAAACGCTTATTCAAAAAGGCGTCATTTCAATGCCACTTTGCTGAAAGTGGCATTGAAGGCCTGGAAATGCTTAAAGACATCGACATTGACCTTATCGTTTCCGACATGCGTATGCCACAAATGGACGGTGCGGAGTTTCTCACCAAAGCTCGCCAGCAATTCCCTGCCGTTAAGAGTATATTACTCACTGGCCACTCGGATATCGCATCAACCATTACCGCACTCAATAAAGGTGGCATTTATCGCTACATCAGCAAACCCTGGGAAGATGAAGATTTAAAGCTCAGTATCGAGGAAGCCTTAAAAGTAAAACGGCTTGAACGGGAAAAACACCAGTTACTGGTTCTGACTCACCGTCAAAATAAGAAACTGAAATCATTTAATTCTGAACTGGAAGAGAAAGTAAAACAAAGAACGGAAGAACTCAGCCGCACCATGGAGCTTCTGGATCAATCCTACAACGAGTTGATCGACAGTTACGACATGTTTATTCGGGTTTTTTCCAGCGTCATTTCCAGCCGATTTCAGATTGAGTATCAACGCCCCACTTTAGTTGCTGAGCTTGCCAAAGACATAGCCTCTTATCTTGACCTACCCAAACCCATTATCCAGCAAGTAATGTATTCCGGGCTTTTGCATGAGCTGGGCAAGATAACCTTATCCGATGAAATTCTTTCAATGCCAGAACCTGAACTATCCAGGGAACAACTAAAAGAATACATTCGATACCCGGATCGTGGGGCTTCTATATTAATGAATATCAAAGGCCTTGAGTCTTGCTGTGAATTCATTACCCAACACTTAGAAAATCTGGACGGTTCAGGATACCCAAACAAGCTTGTTGCCAATGAAATGAGCTACGGTGCCAAAATTTTACGAATTTCTCGTGATTTCATAGGATTACAGCTCGGCCTTATCAATAAAACGCAACGCGACGCCAAGCAGGCTTTTTCCCATATCAAAGGCCGATCCGGTAAAATGTATGACCTGAAACTGGTGAACATACTACAAAAGTTGGTGGATGATTATGACCTATGCAGCCTATCGCCCAACCAATCCGCTATGGATGTAATGGCTTTGAAACCCGGAATGATAACCGCAACAGACATCGTCAATAACTTTGGTATTTTATTGATATCCAAAGGCAGGGTTATCACAGAAAAAAACATCGAACAGCTGATTACTATTGAAAAAGTAGAGCACTGTAAGTTGAAACTGATCGTTGAAACCGACAGCATCAAAGATAACTGACAGAAATTTTACACATACCTACCCTTCCCTATTGAATTCCGGCCAGATTGTCACCATGATTGTCTGATCAAACTCAATTTCTGCATCTAACCTGAGCCTCGCATGTACGAATTATCAGACCTTTTTGTATTGTTTATCCTGATTATGATTCTGAGCTACTGGTGGAAATCCAGAGGTCACAAAGAAATCGCATACAGGGCAGCCAAACAATATTGTGTCAATATGGACTTGGAGTTACTGGATCAAGCGGTCGCACTGCGAGGGCTTTGGTTTAAAAGAGACGAAGACGGCAGGCTTAAGGCCTGGCGTTCTTACATTTTTGAGTTTTCTAGCGATGGGGAGAGCCGCTATCAAGGTCGGGTTATTACTTTAGGAAATAAAATCCTGAAAATCGAATTAGAACCACACACCATGCATTAATGAATGCCATATTTACTCTATGATTGAAAAGCAACACTTATTGAAAATAGCCAACCTTAAAATGCCATTTGGTAAATACAAAGGTCGAGCAATTATTGACCTACCAGAAGAATACCTTCTCTGGTTTTCTAAAAAAGGGTTTCCTGAAAACGAATTAGGGTTATTACTTCAAATAGCACTTGAAATCCGCATCAACGGACAAGAAAGCCTTATTTATCCACTAAAGAACAAATAATACCGCATGCAAGATCACCTACTAGACCAAGTAAAAATCAAATACAGCAAGCGAAAAACCATTGGGCTATACGTCAGCTCAAATGGTCTTGAAGTCAGAGCGCCCCATCACACACCGAGCGACTTCATTCAGTCATTTGTGAACAGCAAAAAAGACTGGGCAAAAAATAAGTTAGTAGAACTGCAAGTTAAACAACACCAAAAGTTCAAGCTTGAAGACAAAGAGCCCATCACGATACTGGGTGAAACTTATACACTTAAGTTTATCTATGCTTCCAGTAGCGGGTGTTTTATTGATGAATCCAGCAAGCAATTAGTGTTTAAACTCACCCGAGATGACACAGCACTCATCCAAAAAACCTTTGCTTCGTTTCTGACTAAATTGGCTAAGGCAACAATTCCCAGGCTTGTTGAGCAGGTTTCAAAACCAAAAGGTTTGAATAACCGTATATCCGACATTAAATTCCGACGCACTAAAACCAAATGGGGGCACTGTACCTCGGACGGAGTCTTGCAATTTAACTGGCTGATCATGATGGCCCCGCTCAATGTTGTCAGGTATTTAGTCTGCCATGAGGTTGCGCACTTGGTTCACATGAATCATTCAAAGGCTTTTTGGGATTTAGTCGCAGAACTGGACCCTGATTATCTGCAAGCAAAGCAATGGCTTAAGAATGAAAGCTACCGGCTGAGTATTTTTTAATCTTAAATATTGCGGTCATTTTCACTTTTCGTTTCATTGAAACCACAACATTCATTAGATAAATACCAAAAATACATTTCATTGATTTCAATTATGAATTAAACATCTCTATTATACGCTTCGTAAACAAGTTTCTGATTTTCAAAACCCGGTTCTGAAAATCTTATGTACTCCACTTTTTTTTAAGGATAGTTACATGTCAGCTTATCAAGAAGACATCAAATCAATCTCAGCAGTTAAAGAAGCTGCTGGTGCTCCATGGGACGCTATTAGCCCAGAATCTGCTGCTCGTATGCGTGCACAGAACAAATTCAAAACTGGTCTAGACATCGCTCAGTACACTGCAAACATCATGCGTGCAGATATGGAAGCTTTCGATGCTGACAAAACTAAGTACACTCAGTCTCTAGGCTGCTGGCACGGTTTCGTAGGTCAACAGAAGTTGATCTCTATCAAGAAGCACTTCGGTTCAACAGAACGTCGTTACCTATACCTTTCAGGTTGGATGGTAGCTGCTCTACGTTCAGAGTTCGGTCCTCTTCCTGACCAGTCTATGCACGAGAAAACAGCTGTTGCTTCTCTTGTTGAAGAGCTATACACATTCCTACGTCAAGCTGACGCACGTGAGCTAGGTGGTCTTTTCCGTGAGCTAGACGCTGCACGTGAAGCTGGTGATTCTGCGAAAGAAGCAGAAGTTCTAGAAGCTATCGAAAACCACGAAACTCACGTAGTACCTATCGTAGCAGACATCGATGCTGGTTTTGGTAACGCTGAAGCAACTTACCTAATGGCTAAGCAAATGATCGAAGCTGGTGCTTGTGCACTACAGATCGAAAACCAGGTTGCTGACGAGAAGCAATGTGGCCACCAGGACGGTAAAGTTACTGTTCCTCACGCTGATTTCCACGGTAAAATCCGCGCTCTACGTTACGCGTTCCTTGAGCTAGGTATCGACAACGGTATCATCGTTGCACGTACTGACTCTGAAGGTGCTGGCCTAACTAAAGAAATCGCTGTTGTTAAAGAGCCTGGCGACCAAGGTGACGTTTACAACTCATTCCTAGACGTTGAAGAAATCGACGTAGCTGACATGGCTGAAGGCGATGTTGTATTTAACCGTGGCGGTAAGCTAGTTCGTCCTAAGCGTCTTCCTTCTGGTCTATATCAGTTCCGTCAAGGTACTGGCCATGAGCGTTGTGTATTTGACTGTATCGAAGCAATCAATGCTGGTGCTGACCTTCTTTGGATCGAAACTGCAGTTCCTACTGTACATGAGATCAAAGGCATGATGGACGAAGTTCGTAAGGTTCACCCTGATGCGAAACTTGTTTATAACAACTCTCCATCTTTCAACTGGACATTGAACTTCCGTCAGCAGACTTTTGACGCTTGGTCAGAAGAAGGTAAAGACGTTTCTGCATACGATCGTGCTAACCTAATGTCTGCTGAATACGACGATTCTGAACTATCAGCTGCTGCTGATGCTCGCATCAAGACTTTCCAGGCGGATACTTCACGCGAAGCGAACGTATTCCACCACTTGATCACTCTACCGACTTACCACACAACTGCGTTGTCTGTAGACAACCTAGCGAAAGAGTACTTCGGTGAGCAAGGTATGCTTGGTTATGTTGAAGGCGTTCAGCGTAAAGAGATCCGTCAAGGCATCGCTTGCGTTAAGCACCAGAACATGGCTGGTTCAGACATGGGCGACGACCACAAAGAATACTTTGCTGGTGAGAACGCTCTAAAAGCTGGCGGCGCTAAGAACACTTCTAACCAGTTCTAATTTGAATTGATTAGTTTTGTTTAAAAAAGGCTCACTTCGGTGAGCCTTTTTGCTATTCGCAAAATAATAATTCAACGCCGAAGTCCGAATTAATCAAGCATTTCCAATTTCTTTTTTCGCGACAGCCTTTTGATGGCGTATTCCCGCTTGCTGGCCGAAGACCTATCTGAACAGTGTTCTGAGTACACCAAAGTAACTGGCCTCCTGCTCCGGGTAAATTTAGCCCCTTTATCACTTGAGTTATGTTCTTTTACTCGCCGTTCCAAATCTGTTGTTATACCCGTATAGAGTGTGCTGTCAGAGCACTTCAACATATAAACAAACCACATAAAACTTCCAAACACCACCAGAACTGTTGAGAGCTTACCAAAGATTACTGCTACAATATCCCCTTTTTAGACACCTTCAATTTGTGGATAGATTATGAGCTTAAAGCATTGCATTGTGCACGGCATTCAACGCCCAGTGCCAGGCGCCGACATCAGAACCTTTGTCAGTGACAAAGAAGAAGCCTCAGAAGGCCCTATCGCTTCTTTATTTGAGCAATACCGCCAAGGGTTTCAGCGCAGTGCTCAAAAGCAGTTTGGTCACTTTGGTTCTCAGCAGGAACTGTCTATGTTACCAGGCTTAGCCCGTGACTTTCATGAGAGTAAATCTTCATTCCTAACCATGACTCAAACATTAATGGGCCACCTTCAAGAAGCGCTTGAGAAATACGAAGATCCATTTGATGCCAAAATTATTTTCGCCATTGATGACCTGATGGAACAAGATCAACTCTACATTTTCTGGGTAAATCACGTAGAAGCCATTCAGATTAACAAACACAATGAGCTGCAGTACATTGATTACGTCGACCCCACTAAAGTAACTTTTGGCTTTAAAGTTAAGTTCGACCAATGGCTGGAAGAAACATCGAATCAATACCTGACCATTTTAGGCAGTCGAGGCAACCCGGAACTGAATGAAGTGATGGAAGAGTTCGCAGGTTTTACGAAAGGTTTGGACAAAGTAGAACAAACCGAAGAATTCCTGAACATTGTTGAAGCATTCGCCGAAGCCATGCCGGACGAAAATGCGAAGGAATACCGTAGCCAGGTGATGGAATATTGTCTTGAACAAGACAAGTCCGGTATGCCCGTCAGCGTAAATGAGCTTTCATTTCAGGTTGACCAAAAAGAACCTACACGCTTTGCTCAGTTCGCTCAGGAACGGCAAACTGATCCAATGGACGAAATCCACACGGATCGAGCCAGATTAAAACGTTACGTGAGATTCACAGGCAGAGATAAAAATCTTAGTATCAGTTTTTCCTCAGACCGCTTTGGTGAAGGCATTATTTATGACACAGATAACGATGCACTCATCATCAAAGACATTCCAAAATCCTTGAAACAGCAACTGGTTAAGCATCAATTAAAGGGTTAATAACAGCTACCAGGCACCAGGCGTAACAAAGGTTACGCCTATGCCAGCTTGTCCGCCAACCCACTGAACCGCTCTACCGGATTCTGAACCGCCTCACTCAGCACTGCCGGCTGATAAAGCAAGGAAAGCCGTTTTTTCGCTCGGGTAATTCCTGTATACAACAACTCTCGGGTAATCACTGGCGACATTCTATCCGGCAAGATCATCACCGAGTGAGCAAATTCTGAGCCTTGAGATTTGTGAACCGTCATTGCATAAGCCGTTTCATGTTTAGGCACCCTGTTGGGCAATACAGATTTGAGCGTCTGACCCACTTCGAAATAGACGCGTAATTGCCCGGCTTCATCCGGCATAACCAAACCGATATCACCATTAAACAACTGCTGACCATAATCGTTTTGCAATACCATGATCGGTCGGCCTGAATACCACTCTGAAGTAGTGTCTATCAATCCTTTTTTAGCCAATCGATGTTCGATCTGCAGGTTTAAGCCTTCCACCCCAAAAATACCTTCCCGCAACGCACAGAGCACTCGGACATCAGAAAAGCGCTCCATCGCCTCGCAATGGTTTAATTCAGTCACGGCTTTTAGATATGCTTCATATTCCCTTGCCGCTTGATCGAGACACAAATTGTAGTTCGCTTCCGATAGCAAATACTGCCGAACATCAGCAAAATCGCCGGAACCGATAAAGTTGCTGACCTGACTTTGATCGCCACTGTTAACCGCTTTTGCCAATACACCGACCCCGGATTGAGCATCAAACCGCCGGCTGATTTTCAGCCAAGCAAGACAGTCCTGAAAACCGCCCTCTTTCGAGTTTTCATCCACTTCCAATTCATAACCCGTAACTGATTTAAGAAGTGAGGCATATTTCCGGCTATATCCTTTATCCATGACGCATAGGTCATTCAAGACAGACCCCGCTTCCACGGAAGCCAACTGATCTCTGTCACCCAATAATATTAACCGGCCATTTTTTGGCATAGCACTCAGTAATTTCGACATCATAGGCAAATCAATCATAGATGCCTCATCCACAATCAATACATCCAAATGGAGAGGGTTATCTTCATGGTGCCTAAAATTCACGTCATTAGGAATGCTGCCCAGCAAGCGATGCAAGGTGCTTGCTTCTCTGGGAATAAAATCCAGCAACACTTCATCAAGAGACAGATCAGAAACGGAAGACCGTATTGATTCAAGCATCCGAGCAGCAGCTTTGCCCGTAGGTGCAGCCAGTTTTATTTTCGGTAACGCGTGCCCCGAACGCTGAGCATACGTCAGCAAACCAGCAAGAATACGAACTACAGTATAGGTTTTTCCTGTACCAGGCCCGCCTGTGATCACAGACACTTGATTGGTTAATGCAACTGCCGCTGCCACCTTTTGATAATCAACCGCTGTAGAAGAGCTTGTTGTAGTCAAACCAACCTGAGTCGGCGCAGAAGAAAACAATGAATTAACAATCTCAGTCAATAGGGGCACGTTCATTTCAGGCTGCGAAGCGTACTCTATGTACCTCGCCACTTGCTGTTCGTAACACCAATATCGATTCAAATAGAGCTTACTGTCTTCAAGCACAAGCAATGATTGAGCTTCTGAACTATCAACAGAAAATTGCTCAAGCCATTGTTGATCAGAGTCGTAATCAAACGTCATAAGTTCTGTTTTTGCGACCAGCCCCTGCTTTTTTTCTTCAAAATCAAATGGGTCTTTTTGTTGGCTTACTTTAAGCAAGTCTACGCAAACATGCCCCCGACCCAAATAATGACTGACCAGCACACCATATTTAGCCGCAAGCTCAGCAGACTTCTCTGCCGTTGTTTTATCGATGGAAGAATTTGAAATTGTTTGATCAAAAGCAAACCGGGCAAACTCCAGGTCTATGCCGCGAATAAGGCCTAACTGATGATAATGTTCGAGCAAATTCAATGTTGCACTTTGCCTCAAAACAGCTCTCCTTGTTGACCATCCGACATAGGTTTGATCTCAGGCTGAGAAACCCTCTCACTGTCCTTACTCTCACCATAATCCCTAACCTCACCATGATCCATGGTTTCGCTCCCGCCCGCATTATTCAAGCACTCAGTAGTTTTTATGCCTGCAAATAACTGATCAAGTTGCTCAATCACTGATTTATCGGGTTTGGTAAAAAACACCCCTCGGGAAGCGTCTTGCTCCACTCCGCGTAAGAAAACATAATAAGCACCGCCGATGTGCTCCTCGTAATCATAATCCTTAATACGAACTCTTAAATACCGGTGCAAAGCTAAGGTATACAATAAATATTGAAAATCGTATCGATGATCCAACATAGCCTCGGCCATTGCACCCTGTGTATAAAAGGAAGAGTCAGCTCCTAGGTAGTTTGACTTCCAGTCCAGCACATAGAACTTTCCTTCAGACTCAAACGTTAAATCAATAAACCCCTTTAACATGCCTTGTACCTGACCGAACGACAAACCCTGTTGCGCGTTTTTACTTAAAGCATCTTGCTCAACAATGCCATTCACTTGGTCGCAGGTGATTGGTTCGGTAATCGGAATCAAGAACTCCATTTCAACCAGGCGTTGTGAGGCTTTGGTTTTTCTTAATACAGGAGCAATGTTTGATCCATTACGCTGGTTTAAAGGCGCTGAAAGCACATTCATTGCCATCTGATGTAAAACCTGAGTCCAGGACGCTAATACTGACTGTTTCGCTTCTGCCTGTTGCACTTCGTCCATTCGAGATAAAACATATTTTGGTAGCGCCTGATTCACCAATTCCATTCCCAGGTTATCGGCCTGAAGCAGATCAAAAATAAGTTGATAACTCTCTTCAGTTTCACACTCTTCGTAAACCAGCTCCTCAAATAAGGTATGTAAGAAGGTTCCTGCCTCTGCACCTTTTGGGAACGCGTGAACTTGAAAGCCATCCAATAGTTCGTCTGAGGCACTGTCTTTTGGGTCTTCGTAGCCTTTAACTTCCAGGCTTGCATCATAATCGACATGAGCCGACGCCAAGCGTGAATAGCTTGTCACCCACCAGTTACTTTCTACATCCCCTGAAAAAGAAGCATACTCAAGATCGGCATACACCTGCTTTTGTGACGTATAAAGCACCACATCGGCAACCTTTGGCGCAACAACAGCAATATTTGATGCAGAACACCACCGACTGACTTTATCCTCCACCGTCTCAGGCAATAACTGAATCTCATTAGAGTCCGTCTCAGTCCTCGCCAGTAAATAACCTAAACCGGTGGCAGCAACGTACTTTGGACAAATCTGAGGATCTGGCTTCTTTTTGGTGCCAGCCATCAGTCCGGGTAAGCCAAGAAAACACGCGTACACAGATCGGGTCAAAACCACATACAACAACCGGATATCTTCCGCTAGACGTTCTTTTTCCGCAGCATCCTTCGCTTCACCAGCCACATCTACAACAGCATCTCCTTGCTCATTATGAGAAATCGAAATTTCAGAGAAATTTGAGGGGTAGTAATAAGCCAAATAAGGCGCAAAAACAAAATCGTATTCCAAACCTTTGGATTTATGATACGTCACTACCTTGACCAGATTCTGCTCAGACTCCAATCTCAGCTGCTGCTCTTTGGCATTCTGGTTAGGCGTCAGAATACGTTCTTCAAGCCAACGAATAAGCGCAAATTGGCTCTCAAGTGATTTACTTTGCTGCTGCAGTAACTCCGTCAAATGCAGAAAGTCTGTAAGTCGTCTTTCGCCGTTAACTTGCTTCCTAAGCTTTATGGCCAAATCAAAGTCAAAAATTAATTGTCGAAATGCGGGTAAAATGCCTTGCTGTAACCAAACCAGCCGATAGCGCTGAAATTTAGAAACCACCTTCTCCCAAGCGTGTTCATCGACATTGAAGCGCTCAAGCTCCAATGCACTGAGGCCAAATAAATGGCTTCCCAAGGCCGACTTAAGGGTTTTATCGTTATCCGGGCTTTGAAAACCTTTCAGCAGTCGCAATACAACTCGTGCTTCGTCTTGCTCAAAAACACTGCTTCGATCAGAAGAATAAACACTCGCGATGCCACGATCGCTGAGCGCAGCTCGAATCCGGTTTGCCTGATTAAAGTTCCGCACCAGCACTGCAATGTCCGACGGCTTTAAGGCTTGAGCCTCTTGAGCGTTTTTAGTCAGTGTCAACAAGCCTTTATCTGATGCCGTAAGCAATGATGCAATTTCGTTGGCCGTCGCTTGCGTCATGTAATCAAGATATTCAGAGTCTTTTGAAAAAACATTTTGTTCATCCGGTCGCCAAAGTGTCATAGCAGGCTGAATGGAACCTTCCAGCGCCCAGGACATATTTACGGCATTGCCATTCGGCTTTACAGGGTCAAAAGGAATATCATTTTTATAAATGAATGGATTCACTGAACATTCAAATACCGCATTCACACTTCGGACCATATCCGCAGAAGACCGCCAGTTTGTATCCAACGTATAATGGCTGGAAACGGCTCGCCTTGCCCGCATGTAAGTAAAGATGTCTCCGCCGCGAAATGCATAGATGGCCTGTTTAGGATCTCCGATCATAAATAAGCCTTGCTTTGCCTGGCCTCCATAAACCCGTTCGAATATTTGATATTGAGAAGGGTCGGTGTCCTGGAATTCATCTACCATGGCCACAGGGAATTGCGTTCGTAACCGTTCAGCAAAGGCATCACCACTTTGGGGGTCTGATAGCGCCGAAACCAACCCTGTAATCTGATCATCGAAAGTTAGAAGCCGATGCTTTCGCTTATGCTTTGCGTAAATTTTACGAGCATTTCGGATGGCATGTTGTTTTAACTTGGTACTTAGCTCCGGAGGCGAATCTATAAAATTCTGAATGACCTCCGCTGTATCCAAGTCAAAATTAAGCGGCTTTTTTGTTTTAAGCTCAAGTTTAATCTTGCCAAAATGCTCCAACTCTTTAGGTAAATAATAATTCTCTATAGGCTGTTCCAACCAGGACCTTACAGAGGCAATCCAGCCAGGCAAATGCCTCTTCGAATAGGACCGACCATCCAGCTGTTTGTTTTCTGCCGCTTTGGTAATTCCCTCCGCCAACGCACCGAAATGCTCCTTCAACGTAGACTTAAAATCCCCGATACGAACCAGGTTGACAGCGTGCTCGGCTTCCAAATCATCAACCGAGTGTTCTTCAATAAAGCGAATCGGCTTTTCAGATAAAAACTTTCCAATTTCCAGAGACAACGCTTCCGGGTTTTTCCAACAAGACAAAACCACATTGATCAGTGCAGGAGAGAGTTCATAAAAGAAGCTGCGCCAATAATCCTTAACGGCCACCAGTTTTATCTCTCTGTCATCTTCACACATAGTGACAGAGAAGAAGTTACCCGACTCAAAAGCATGCTGTTGAAGCATCCTCATACAGAAACCATTGATCGTAAAAATGGCGGCCTCATCCATCTGACGTTCTGCAGCGCGTAACATATCAAACGCAGTTTTATGATCAGAAATGTCACGTAACAGATCATTGATGAACGGGTCTGTGGTCGAACCTAACCCAAACGCCTCCCTTGCAGCTCGAATACGCAACCTGATTCGATCCTTTAGCTCTTGAGTCGCGGCTTCAGTAAAGGTTACCACCAGTATCTGATCTACCGTCAGAGGCTTTTCATGAGCAGTACCTGTGCCTTGACCTGTGCCTTGATCAGAGCCATGACCCAATAACAGCCGAAGATACAGCCCTGTTATGGTAAAGGTCTTTCCGGTACCGGCCGAAGCTTCTATCAGACGCGAGCCATGAAGAGGAAACGTTAAGGTATTAAGCGGTTCAGTCACTGTCAGACTCCTCTCTGACAGAAACCAGATGCTCTGACATTTCAGCATAAAATGTCTGCGTTGTTTCTATAAAATCTGAAATCATGTCTTCATTAATTTCCGACCAACAACGGCTGACGTATTCATCACCTTCAAACCAACTATCTAAGGCATCCAGCAATGCAACTAACGCAGCTTCTTCACCGCCTCTTGGTGAGTTCAGTTTCTCCAGGTAAATACTGGCAACATTGACTTCAAAAAATAATGGGTGGTTTGAGCCTTCAATTTTGGCTTTCAGAAGATTCGACAATATTTGGGTCGCTTTGAGCTTATCAGTGACTTTGAACATCAGATGCTCTACTTCTGATGTCTTCGGGTTAAAGCCGATTAAATGAGTAGCTTCTGGTTGGTCAATGGCGGCACCAGCCAAATGATCCACCCATGCACTCATCAAATCTTTCGGTCTGACTCTGCCAACACGATAATTTACATAACCGGATGGACCAAGATTCGACAACCACCCTTCTAACCGAACCCTCGAATCATCAATCGCTAAATCCAGACAAACCTCCACCGGTTGCACTTGCTTAGGCACATAGGGCTTCACTTTGGTATACAAGTAATGCGTAGCCTCAACTTGTTCCTGAAGTACTAATGAACCAAAATTGCCGTGCGGTAGAATGCCCTGAGCCTGAACCCTCTCAAACAACTTTTGATCACTGTTTTCCTCTAACTCCGCTTCCCAATTTTCAGATAGAAAATAGGTCAACAGCTGATTTTTAAGTTGATACAACTGCAAAGCATCTAACTCAAAACTCTCTTCATCCTGTAACAAAGCATCGTACGAGTCGAAGTTCACGCTCAAACGAGATTTAAAAAAATATGAAACGGGGTTATTCCAGAACGCTTTTAAATCTTTGATTTCTACAAACTCAGGCCATTCACAGCCAGGTAATCTTTCAGCCATGAAATCCACTGCATCAGCCTCAAAACAGCCTTCAAGCTTTGCGATGTCGAACCAGTGCTGATCAAAACTTCGATAACCACCTTGTGTTGGCTGGTACTCTGATACGCTGTATGGGTTCAAGGCCCGTGTTGACACCAAGTGACTCAGCATTCTTTGAGCACTTTCGGCGGGTTTTAAATGCGAGTCGCCATCAAGCACAAAGCCGTCCGCACAATACTCCAGCAGCTCAGAGACCAATATCGAGGGGATGATATCGCTGTTGTCTCGAATGGACTTTCCCGTGTAACTGATCATCAGCTTTTCCTGAGCAGAAAGCACAGCTTCAAGGAACAAAAACCGATCGTCGTCTCGCCTTGAACGATCCCCATACTCAAAACGACCATGCATTAAATCAAATCCCAACGGGGTTTGCTGCCGAGGATAAGCATTCCCGTCCATACCCAACAAACAAACCACTTTAAACGGCACCGAACGCATCGGCATTAATGTACAAAAGTTAATCTGTCCGGCCAAAAAGCGCTGACTGATTCGCTGTTGAATCAATTTCTCAGACATCACTTCAAAAACAACTTCCGAAGAAATTTCTGATGAACGCTCCTCCGATGGGCCAACTTCAAACCCCGCCATGGATATTTCTTCTACCCATCGCGAGATGTTGTCTCGAATCAAATGAATCTGATGAGAGTCTTCTTCGTTGGTAGCCAAGAAACATTGATTCAGCAATTCATTCAATAATGCATGCCATTGCGACACAGCCATAGAGGCCTGAAAACGAGACCGTATATTGATAATCTCGTTGACTAAAATGCCCAACTTCCCTGCCAGCTCAGAAGACAGGCCCTGTATTTGATCGTACGATAAAACACCGTTCACAACCCCACTGGATTCTGGAATCGCGTACCCTGCAAGCATTCTTTTCAAGCCAAACAACCAGGTATTGGTCGTCATCTCAGGCAAATCAAATTCAACAGCAGATTCAGGCTCCAATCCCCAACGAATACCAACATCCCCAATCCAATGGGTCAACAAACTTAACTCGGACTCTAAAATCCCAAACCGTTTCAGAACCGAAGGAACCTGAATAAAGGCTATCAACTCAGAAGCGGTGCAACGATGCTCTTTCATGCCCAGCACCCACAAATAGGCTTGAACAACGGAATTGAACTGATTGGTCGATAAGTCAGAGATCGAGTATGGAATAAATTGTTCTTTCGGCTGAGATGAGAACACTGCATTGATGTACGGGCTGTAGACGTCAACATCAGACACCATGACAACCACATCTCTGGGATACAATTCAGAATCATCATTCATGAGGTCTAAAAGATAATTATGCAGCACCTCAACTTCACGCATGGGGGAGTGACACACACTCACTTTGAATGACGAATCTGTATGAGAAATGACTTCTTTAAAAACGCTGTCGGCATGCTCTTCAGTGATTGAGCGGTCATTCAGCATCAGCATGTCATTTTGAATATGGTGCAGCAATGAATCGTCAGCCGGCTCTACAAAGGCTTCTACCTCAGACGCAGTGCACTCGGATAAAAGCCGTTGCATGTCGCGCCCTACTTTCCCCCAGGAAGCCAATAAGCTATTTCCGGCTGAGCCCTGGATATAATCTTCAACTGGCGCTTTTAAAAGGTTTCGTTCAGGTTTATTTAAAAACGAAAGGCGCTGCTTATTAGCAAGCTTTGCAAGATATTTTTGATCCAGAATATCGCCCCAGTAATACTGGCAAGGGTTTGACAGCATAAAGTGAACATCAATGTGGTTTCCTAAAGCCGTTAATACCTCAAGATATTTTGGCGGCAAGGCTGAAACACCAAAGACAAAAATGCGCCTCAATGCTTTAATTTCCGCTGGGCAGCGCCCTCCTTTCAGGGTATCAATGCATCGCTGATATAAATTCGCCCTATGGTAAAAAGAAGCCCCTGAACCCACAGTATGCTCAAAGAGCGCCTTCCAAAGTTTCGACTGCCATGCGTCTTCTCCCTCAAGAGAAGAAACCAATGCTCCAGACTCCCACTGATTCACCCAATCTGACCGATACACTAAATACTGATCGAAAATATCAGCGATTTTTGCCGATAACTGATAGCCCTTAATTTGGCTGTCATCATCAGCTAAATAACTTGCTAAGGGTTTGAACTCATCTTGTGTCAGAAAATCTGGAATAATTTGCATTAAACGCCATGACATTTGCTCTTTCGAGAATGCACTTCGTTCAGGCACCTGAGGCAAAACCTGTTTAAAAATATCCCAAATAAAAGTCGCAGGTAATGGAAAATCAATGTTCGCCGCAATGCCAAACTGATCTGCAATTTGTAATTTCAACCACTGAGACATACCTGGACTTTGAACAAGTATGGTTTCGCTTGAAAAAGGGCTATCCAATGGCGATCGTTGCATAAGTTCAACGACAAGCGACTTTAGAATCGAAACATCATTTGAGTGATAAACAGTAAACAAATCAACTTTCCCGGTGTGTGATCAGGCGCTGCCCTAACCTTCTGTCAGCATAGGGTATTATCCAGAGTTATTCGTCCGCTTCAAAGAAAACAATGGTTTTCTAAATACAGATTTGATTCAAAAGGTAAATTTTGTCATTCTATGCGCCATAGTATCGACGACAGAACACTTTAAATTAAATAACTAAAGGATTAGTTGAATGATTTTTAAAGGAATAATCCTCTCAACGCTGTTTCTTTCTTCTTCCGTATTCGCTGGCAGTTTTGGTTGTAAAGATTCAAATGGCAAGCTGTACATCAGCAAAACACCTTGCTCGATGGAGCGCGCTTCCAGTTCAGGCCGGGGCTATATATCCGAACAAGATTTGCGTCACCTTACCTCGGCTCATGAGTCTTTAAATAGCAAAGCCAAGAAGAATAAAAAGAAGTACCTAAGTAACAACAAACTCCGCTCTGTAAAAGCCTGTTTTGCAACAACCGAATCGCCCCATGAAAAAGGCGAGTCCATTTCTTATCGGGGATTCAGGTTTAAGTGTATGCAGATTAAGCAGTCAAACAAAGAGAGTTATTCTTTTTATCCCATCGATTTACTTCGCCAATGCCGTTATAGACCCAACAACCCTGAATGCAACAGTTGGGATAACGAAACAAAATATCAGTTATTTGGGCAATTGTAGTCCTTTCTAGCCCTACTCCCTGCCAGCCGCTATGCTGGCAGTCACCCTTCTATATCCTCGACACGCCCAAACTTATCTATAATTAAATCAGGCATGAATTGGCCACAAAAGAAATAGGAGTGTTGTCGATGAGCACCTTACGAAAGACACCATCAACAAAAGTAAATACACCCAGTATGACCAAGGGTGGGACGACTATTTAAAGGGTGTACACCAAATAGACAATCCTTTCGCGGTAAATAACTGGAAGCATTATGAGTGGGAAAAAGGTTGGTTAGCCTCCAAAACACACGAAAAGATGGCCCACTAACAAGAAATGGATATCCGTTTAGAAATTATATTCAGATAATGTGTGCCCCTTGCAACTCCTCTTTTTGAGGCTCTTCAAAGTGCTGTTCCATCAAATCAAACATTCCTGAGCTCACCGCCAAAGAAAAGGTACTGCCTTTATTTGTATTTCTTTCAAGCACTCGTTTTCTACGAAGGTCAGCATCCGCCGTCACATAATAAAGCTGAAATGCCACTCTGTGCGCTTCAGCTTTGCTACGAACAAAATCCCTTAAGGCTTTTGTTCCTGCAAATCCATCCAGAACAATGGATATATCCTGCTCTAATAACTGATCGCATACATTCCAGATAGCCTCACGACATCTCGGGTATTTATCCATGGCCCAATGAGCAATAACGTCAGGAGATTCATCCATCAGGTCAGCTGGCGCTTCAGGAACAAACAACATGTTCAGCCAGTCATCTTCTGAAAAACGAATTGCTCCATACGTTTCTGATAGTTCATTAGCAACGGTTGTTTTACCTGCCCCAAGAGGGCCACACACTAAATGGATCATAGACCAGACCAATTTTAAAAATGCTCAACATGGAAGACATCCCCACCTTCAAAGATACCATGCAGTAGCACAAAAGTTGTAATTGATACGTACAAATAAAAACACCGAGCCATTCCTGGCTCGGTGTAAAGGTAGCAGTCTTTATAAACCAGCTAAGACTTTACTCTTAGTTCATATACGCGTTTACCCACTTCATCATGTCTTGATAAAACTGCTTTCGAACAGGCTCTTTGGACAAAGCTAAGTCATGAACACCGCCTTCAATTTTAATTTCCGTAACATGACGCCCCAAGACATCTGAGATACGATCAATATCAGTCACATCAAGAATGACATCCGTTTCCGTAAATTCTTCGCGCCAGAAATTCAGAATTGGCGTTGAAGATTTATCCGAATACATCACCAACACAGGCACATTCAGGTTGATTCCATTTTGTAAGCGCTGCTGTGCATCCATAATGCCCTTTAACCACCCCCAATAGATCGGAAAGCTGATGATCGGCTTCCAGTTCAGGTCATAGTTCCACTCCCCTCGTTCGGTGATATGAAGTGATTGACCGTACTGCTCAGGAATTTTCATGCCCGTCGCACCATAAGGATTCAACGCAGCAATCGTCTTCAAAACGCGAGGTATCAATAAACGTTCATTAATATTAATAAACGCATCATTGATATCAAAAAACGGGCCGTTATAGGCCACGGCATCAATGCCGGACTCCGGCCTGTCTTCAAGATACAAAGCTGTAATTAAGCCACCCGTAGAGTGGGCGTTCAGAAGCACTTTTTCGTTGTTGTCCTGATTGCGAATCACATCCAAAGCAGCATCCAAGTCTTCATAAAACTCTTCCACACTGAACATAAAGTTAGGATGCTGGTTAGGTAATAAAGAACGACCATGCTTTCTCAAGTCAATGGCATAAAAGTTATACCCATGTTCAACAAAGGTCTTCGCCAACTCCTCTTGGTAAAAGTAATCAACGAAGCCATGAACATATAAGACAGCTTTTGTTGAAGGTTCCTGGCTTTGCATTCGCACAAGATTGGCAGTGACTTTGCCATCGTAATCCTCTGTAAACGAGAACTCTTTTCTTTCAAAGCCATATATAACGTCTGGCGTCCAATCGGATGTAGCTAACAATTCAGCCTGTAAAGCAGAACAATAAAAAAGAGCTAAGCATGTGCACAGCTTCATTATGTATTTCATAGGAGGTCCTTTTGTAAATTAAATCCGGCAGTCAGTTTTAAAAGCAGACTTCTCTGAGCCTTTATTAAGCCAATAAAATTGAGCGCGCATTAAACCAATGAAATAACAAGATAACCCCTACCCATTCGGGTAGGGTAAAGCATCAAACAACTCAATTGAGAACAAGTCGACAAAAAAATTAACTGCAACAATTGAAAGTAGCTCATTGATTTAAAAGATTTTCTATCCCCTACATATTGGGATAATTTGGCCCACCACTGCCTTCAGGCGCAACCCAGGTAATGTTTTGACTTGGGTCTTTAATGTCACACGTTTTACAGTGCACACAATTTTGAGCATTAATCTGTAATCGAGCTTCGCCTTGTTCTTGTATGATTTCATAAACGCCTGCCGGGCAGTACCTCTGGGCTGGCTCCTCATAAATAGCTAAATTATGACTGATCGGTAATTCACTGTCCCTTAACTGCAAATGACAGGGCTGATCTTCTTCATGGTTGGTATTCGACAAAAATACGGACGTTAATTTATCAAAACTGATTTTGTTATCTGGTTTAGGGTAATTGATCTTTTTCGATAACTGAGCTGGCTTCAAACACTCATGATCAGCAATAGGATCGCTTAAAGTCAGCGAAGATCGTCCCTTAAAGAGGCCATATTCTATAAAACTGAACGCAGAACCAAACAACATACCAAACCGGTGCATGGCTGGTGCTACATTTCTTACCGCATAGAGTTCTTTGTATACCCAAGACTGTCGAACTGCTTCTGGGTAGGACTCTAAAACCTGCCCCCCTTTGTCCCCTCCTTTTAACGCTTCAAAGATAGACTCTGCTGCAAGCATTCCGGTTTTCATCGCCGTATGATTGCCTTTGATTTTTGCGTAATTCATAAACCCTGCTTCGCAACCAGACATGAGCCCCCCTGGAAAAACCAAAGTTGGGATGGCCTGCAACCCGCCTTTATTCAACGCTCTGGCACCATATGAAATCCGTTTCGCCCCTTTTAAATATTTGCTGACCAAAGGGTGGTGCTTCCATCGTTGCAACTCATCAAACGGGCTGACATAAGGGTTACTGTAATTGAGATCAGTGATTAGCCCTAGCGCGACCTGATTTCCTTCCCCATGATACAAAAAACCACCGCCCGTCGTATGACTCTCCGTCAATGGCCAACCGAATGCATGAATGACTTTTCCTTCTTCATGTAAACTGGGATCAATCTCCCATAACTCTTTGATACCTAATGCATAGTGCTGAGTTCCTGAATCCCTTTCCAGGTTATAACGGGCCATTAATTGTTTGCCTAATTGACCTCTACAGCCTTCGCTGAACAGCGTGTATTTAGCGTGTAGCTCAATGCCCGATTGAAAGCTCTCTTTAGGTTGACCATTTTGATTAACCCCCATATCCCCTGTAGCTACACCGATCACACTATTTTGATGATCGTAGAGCACTTCCGTCGCTGCAAAACCAGGATATATCTCAACACCCAAGCCTTCTGCCTGCTCTGCCAGCCAGCGACATAAGTTCCCCATGCTGATGATGTAATTGCCATGATTCACATTCATTCTTTCACCAATAAATTTAGGAAACTTAATGGCACTGTGAGCGGATGACATAAAATAGAAGTCGTCTTGATTTACAGGTACTGTAAGCGGCGCCCCCATTTCTTTCCAATTGGGAAACAGCTCATTCAACGCGGTGGGTTGAAAGACAGCACCAGACAACGTATGAGCGCCAATTTCAGACCCTTTCTCAATCAGACAAACGGACAACTCTATGTCTGCTTCCAGTGCCATTTGTTTGAGACGACAAGCCGCTGAAAGACCAGACGGGCCACCACCGACAACAACCACATCAAATGCCATGACTTCTCGAACAGGACGCTTATTGTTATCTGAATTTATATTATGAGTCATATTGATCCCCTCAATCACTTTTGGTGAATCAATAGCTTAAGAACTTACAACGCGGGAGAGATCACCCCAAGGGGTTAATTCCTCCAAATAAAGGGGTGAATCTTATAGATCCCAAAAGGCTAATTTTACTATTACAGGCTCGGTTGAGTGACTTTGAGCATGGCTTCCCGTCGATTTTCAACGCCAATTTTTCCATAGAGATTTCTGACATGTACTTTCAGCGTATTCACTGAAATAAAAAGCTGATCCGCAATTTGCTGATTGGACTTGCCTTGGGCAATAAGTTCAAGGACTTGCTGCTCCCTGTTCGTTAAAGGGTCGGCTATTGTTTGAAAGGCATCCGGTAAAACATAGCCAGTGAAATCATCACTGGTTGGGATATCGACCGAATCCAAACTATCATTCAGCGAATCACGCATACTTACCGGCAACTGCAACAGCCAGTCGGCGACTCTGGCTTTTTGCTCCGGTTCCCCTTCTTTTATGATCTGCGGGATCAATTCCATCGATTTATCCCAGACATCATGACCCAGAGACATCTCAATGGCATCAATCAAACATCCATTGTTTTCCAGCCATTCTATGGATGATTCAACGTAAGAGGCTAATTCATCCCCCATCTCTCGACTTCCGGTTTCCTGAAGAAAGCTGCGGAACAGATCATGATAACGATACCAGGTTCTATGATTATCCAGAGGAATGACAAACAGGCTGAGCTTTTCCAGTTGATCAATCACTTGATAACTGTCTCTACGCTTGAATACATGGTTGCACAAACCCGCAGTAAATCGGTTGGCCCGAGCTGTAACCATCAGAAAGTGTTGCGTTTCTTTCGTTAAAGAAACAAATACCTCATCAAATAAATAATCCGAGATGGTCCGATCCAAAAATGAATCACTTTTCACCAACCACTTAGTGGCCTCAACCGTGCCCATTCGCTTTTTCTGGAGTAACAGAAGCTGTAACCCCGTTGGCCAACCCTCTGTATATTGGTAAATTTCTGAGACTTCCTGACTGTCGATCGGCGCTTCAAGCTGTAAACGAATAAGACTCTCTGCCTCTTTCTTATTAAACGTTATTTGAGCCTGATTGAGTTCGAGTAATTGATGATTTGCTCGTCTTTTTGCTAAATAAATGTCCGGCTCAATGCGCGACGTCAACACCACCCGTACATTCGCTGGAAGGTGGTCAAAGAAGAGATTTATGGCCTTGAGTAGTTCCGGGTGGTTCAGATGGTGGAAATCATCGAGCACAATGGAAACGGCATCCTCTGAGTGATTCATCACAGTGAGCTCGTCCAAATCATTTAATAATGATATGACAACAGCCACGGCTGATGCGCTATTTACCACCAGTTTCTCGGCTTCACTGCCAACGTTCGGAAGAGCCTGTTGAATAGCAGTCAGAGCATAACGCCAAAAAATAGCTGGTCTGTTATGTTCTTCACCTAAACTTAACCAGCAGAAGGTTTGATGATGCTGGTGCAACCACTGGCTCGCTAATGTCGACTTACCGTAACCTGCCGGGGCACAAATCAGCGCAATTTTACCTCCGGGTAACGTTTCCAGCTGCTGAATTAAACTCGTTCGGGCGACGTGCGCAGCATTCAGTGGCGGTAAGTAAAAACGAGATTTAAGCAGCATCCGGCTCAGTCCAAGTAATCCAAAGCTAAAGCATACTCAGCTACCGGGTAATATTCAAAGAGGATCAGACAATCAAATTCCAATTCATCACTTCAAGAGTGTTTATGACTCAATGTTTCATCAATCAATAAAGATAACCACTGCATATATGGTGTGCCACCCGTGCCTCTCGGATCACTTACTTTGCTAGCAATGTAGTCATGAGCCCATTGAATATGAACCGATCGAAAGCTCGCCATGGCATCCAACACGGCGTTAAACGCCTCCTTATCAGCCCTATGTTTGAAATCAGACAAAGACTCTACCTGAATTAATAATGCTCTATGCTCGGCAGGCATATAATTTCTCATGTCTTTGAGATGATCAAGCAATACTGAGGGCTCATGGGGTATTTTCATGAGTGCTTCAAGCAGTGGCATGATGCTGCTCTGTGCGCCCGTTTCACCTCGGTAGTCCATAGGCGCCATTTCAACTCCCTGATAGGTTACCTTTTCAAAAAAACGAATGTAGGGTCTGAACCGTTCAAAATACAATTCGGGCGACATAAACTCGGGAATTCGCTTCAGAACCGCAACCTGCTGCAAGATAACACCTGCTATTCGATGTAGCGCCTGTTCCAGATTTTGCGAAGGTCGATTTAGCAGATTTTCAACTTCTTCAACAATCGCCTGAGCTTTGGCTTCAATATCCACATGAATCAAAATAAACCAATGCTCATCGTAAAGATGAACAAAATTCTGAAGGGTATCAATATTCCCTAATTCTACGGGTTTATTAACATCAAACCGTTTCCAGTTATACAGAGCATAACCGTCGTAACTCAGTATGGGTGGCCGATTCAATAGATTGCATGCATGAACAAAAGGAAGCGCAAGATTTTCCGGTAATGAGTGAATAGCCTCCTGCCCCACCTGATTGATATAACCAGAGACGACAAACCCCAGCCTTAAGTAATACAGCCGAAGCTCCGGAAGATTCTCAGCCTTAACATTTGTTTCAGGCCAGAACGGAATGTTGAGATGACTGACGTATTCACGAAAATCCTTATTAAGCAATAAACTGGGTAAATCTCGCCCCAGTACATTGATAAATTCAAATTCAGGGTAAAGCTCAAAATGATAGACAGGGTCTTGGGATGGCAGAAAGCCACGAGGGAAATGCGAGGTAATCATGTTTCCTCCTTAAGTTAAAACATGATTACCATAATTTTAGCAGTAAAGGCTGAAAACTCAGCCTTCAACAGGGTTGAACAGGGCTAAAAAGAACATTAAGGCCTTTCCAGAATCGCTGTAACGCCTTGCCCCCCTGCAGCACAAATAGAGATAAGTCCTCGGCCACTGCCCTTTTCTTCCAGCATTTTAGCCAATGTTGCAACAATACGTCCGCCTGTTGCAGCAAACGGGTGGCCAACGGCAATGGAACTGCCTTTAACGTTAAGCTTGCTGCGGTCTATTGCACCATGCTTAGACTCACGACCTAAGCGCTCTTTACAGAATGTCTCATCATCCAGAGCCGCTAACGTTGTTAATACAACGCCCGCAAACGCCTCATGAATTTCATAAAAATCGAAGTCCTGAAGAGACAGGCCGGCACGATCCAACATTTTAGAAATACCGTAAGTTGGCGCCATCAACAGACCTTCTTTGTAATCTCGATCTTTACCGATGAAATCAACCGAAGCTGTTTCGTAGACAGTAAGATACGCCTGGACCGGCAAGTTATTTTCCTTCGCCCACTCCTCACTCGCCAATAGAACCGCTGAAGCGCCATCCGTAAGGGCAGAACTATTACCGGCCGTTAGCGTGCCTTTTCCACTTTTCTTATCAAACGCGGGCTTCAAGGATGCAAGCTTGTCCATCGACACATCGGCGCGCACCAGGTTATCTTTCTCAAGGCCATTAAAAGGCACCACTAGATCATCAAAAAAGCCATCTTTGTATGCAGCAGCCAGGTTTCTGTGACTGTTAAATGCGATTTCGTCCTGCGCCTCCCGTTGAGTGCCCCACTCTTTCACTGTAACTTCACAATGCTGACCCATCGACATATTGGTTCTTGGCTCACCATTGGCAGGCACTAGCGGAATTAAGTGTTTCGGGCGAATACGAGAAGCCACTTTAAGCTTATCCACGTTTGATTTCGCCCGGTTCAAATCCAGCAAAATCTTACGAAGCCCCTCACTCACACCAATAGGTGCATCGGACGTAGTATCAGAACCGCCTGCAATACCACATTCAATTTGGCCAAGCGCAATTTTATTGGCGACCAACATCGTTGCTTGTAACCCGGTTCCACACGCCTGTTGAATATCAATGCATGGCGTATCTGCATCCAGTGCTGTACTTAACACGCTCTCACGCGTCAGGTTGAAATCCCGACTATGCTTAATCACGGAACCCGCAACCACTTCGCCCATGCGCTTGCCTTGAAGATCAAATTTGTTGACCAACCCATTTAAGGCCGCTGTTAACATGTCTTGGTTGCTTGCATGAGAATACGCCGTATTCGAACGAGCAAACGGAATTCTGGAACCACCAATAATCGCGACTTTTCGTACTTGTTGAGTCATACAAATTTCCTTTCCTTAAAATGAAGTGCAAACCAAAGTCCTAGCCCCAGTACCGGGGCGTTTATTAAACCATCACCCTGCTGAGATGTTAAATGCCTATTTAGACAATAATCGGGGCTAAATAACCTTTGATACGAATTACCAGGGAGCCCCAGTGTACAAATCAATTTCAAAGTTCCATTGGCTGTAATGACAGACGTTTACTCTTCTTATGCCAATTTCATCCATGCCTCAAAGTGCTTAAATGCCAGTCCAAAGTTTTTATTGGCTTTCTTATATCCATTCATACATCTATCGCCATTCAGACAGGTATCTCCATGAGCGACTTTTACGAAAAAATGTTAAAAAACGGAACCGGACGAAAAGTCCTTCAAAGTGTTGGCTTACCGACCCCGGTTGAACTTACACGTTACACAGGCCAAGCGGTATTTTTTCATGGCAACATACTTATCGGTGCATCAAAGAATGCCACGCTATTAAACCAACTTTCTAAAACCCTGCTTGACGCAAAGGCCACCACATTTTTTCCTGCCAATTCCAAGTACGCCAACCACATAAAGCGTGCACTTGAACACCACGGTCAAACGCCTATTCAGACCAACTGTGAAAAAGGCGCTGTATCTGAAAAGTTTGATGCATTGGTATTTGACGCCACTGGCTTCGAAAAAACCAAAGACTTGAAAGAGCTCTACAACTTTTTTAGCCCTGTCATTAAGAGCCTTAACTCAAATGGACGAATACTCATTTTGGGCAAGCCTCATATGGCATCCACTTCGGCAGAACAAGCCGCTTGCATGCGCTCTCTGGAAGGGTTCAGCCGCTCCCTTGCTAAAGAAATCGGAAAAAAAGGTGCTACCGCCCAAGTTATTTACGTTGAAGACGGCGCTGAACACCTATCATCATCCGCCATTCGTTTCGTTCTCTCGCCTAAGTCTGCGTACGTGGACGGGCAAGTAATCAACGTATCCAAAGCAGATAAAGAAATATCCATCGACTGGCGCAGACCTTTAGCCAATAAAACCGCTCTGGTTACCGGTGGCTCCCGTGGTATCGGTGAATCCATTGCATCTGTTTTGGCCAGAGACGGGGCAAAGGTTTATGTGCTTGATATTGAGGCCACCAAAGCAGACCTTGAAAAAGTAGCCAAAGAAATCGGCGGAGTTGCATTGGTCGGTGATATCACCGCAAAAGAAACCCCAGAAATGATCGCGGATGCAGTGAAACAAAATGGCGGCCTGGACATCATTGTCCACAACGCCGGCATAACCAGAGACAAAACCATCGGCAACATGCCAGAGCACTTTTGGGACATGACGATAGACATTAACCTGAGTTCCGAAGAAACCATCAATGAATACCTGTTAGAAAATAACGTACTCAATGAAGGCGGCAGAATTGTCTGCGTTTCCTCCATGAACGGCATTGCAGGTCAGGTTGGTCAGTCCAATTACGCCACCTCGAAAGCTGGTGTCATTGGCTACGTTGAATACATGGCCAAACAACTGGCTAAAAAGAAAATAACCATTAATGCGGTTGCACCAGGCTTCATTGAAACCGCCATGACCGATGCCATTCCATTCATGACCAGAGAAGTTGGCCGAAGAATGAACTCCATGAGCCAAGGCGGAAAACCCGTCGATGTGGCAGAAACCATCGCATTTTTCTCCGCTCCGGATTCCAACGGTGTCAACGGCAACGTTATCCGAGTCTGTGGGCAGTGCTTGATAGGCGCTTAAACAGTAAATTGCGCCATTACTCATGCAGAGATTAACTTACTCTGGATAGAGCCCCGAAAGGCGACTTTATTCAGAGTTATTAAGTATCTTTTTCAATCAAATACCGAATAGTGTAGCTGGCAATGTATAAGTCCCTTATCTTATATACAATTCTTACGAACTGACAACAGGAATGAAAGAACCGGCAGCTGTGCCAATAAGAGAGAACCAGGAAAAATCATTAGGAATTGAGCTCTGACCTTGGAGGGGCCATCAGGTTTCTGCGCCTTGACAACCCCCGGTCATATAAATGTTATTCCACATTTATGAGACTGGAAAGTTTATCCTTCAATACCTTTGCTCTTCCCTTTTGTAGATAGCTTGCATTTAATCTACTGCAAAATTCATCAACCTTGGCGTCATCATGCACCGAATATACAATGATTTTTCTACCCTGAACGCCCAATGTCCTTGCTTGCTGAGCAATAAACAAACCTCTAAAATCATGAAAAACTTCAGGTTTCTCTTTTATAACTGCTTCAAGCTCGGCGCTGGCAGGAACATTAAGGTCAACTAAGAAAGCATCGTAGTCATTTAGGTCAGTACTCAATAGTTTCTGGTGTGCATCATTTATTGTGGTATAGAACTCCACCTCATAACCGTGCGACTCTAGGTAATCTTCGATCCAATCTAAAAACATTGGTTCGTCATCTAGAATAAATACTTTTCTTTTCATTTTACAAATCCATTCGGTATTCTTATTTCAAAAGTTGTGACACCTGATGAAGAGTGACTAGCATCAATAACTCCATCAAAAACATTCTCAATAATTAGTTTGCAAATGTGAAGCCCAAGACCAGATCCTGATGAGGTCCTATCTATGGCACATTTTGACCTAACACCTATATCAAAGATTTTATCATCTGATGAGAAAGACTCACTTTCGCCTGTAAATGTAACTATCAAGTCATTTGTCTTTTTTTGAATCCAGTTCTTAATTGTTAAAACCGAGCCTGATCTTCCATATTTAACGCCATTGTCAATTAGATTAATCACGACCTGCTTGAAAAGATTAGGATCTCCTTTAATGCAGTTCTGTATGTGCCTGTCAACCAGTTCCACTTTAACGGGGCTTTTTGGCCCTTGCTCCTGAAAAAATTGCGCAGACTCAATGATTGCTTGTGGAATCACTGTAGTACTGATTGATTTTGTTGAAGTGAGTTCTTTGTTTCCAGAAGCATATACAGCAAAGTAAGAAAGATTACGTATTAGTGATACAGTATATTCAAGTTGCGACCTGGCTTGCTTAAGCTTTTGCTCTTTTTTGTACTCAGGAACTGTTCCTTCAACCAAATTATCGAGCGTCCCTATTACCCCGTTCATTGGATTTATTGCTTGGTGAGTTAGGTTTTGAATCAAAAACAATGTTTCTTTATTGTCCATTATTAATCTCGACTGTAATCTCTAGATAGATTCGATCATCATCTATCCTAATTATAAAGTTTGAGGAATTTGCTATTGCATTTAGATGAAACAACTCTGACTCAATAAGCTGCCGTTGCAAGCCAAGCTCTAGTACATTACTTTCAACGCGGATGGCTTCGTATTGTTCTTTAAGTATAAAGTTTATGTAAGAAAGAGTCGCTCTTAGTGCTGACCTGTCAAAATTTATTACATTGCATTCTCTGTAGTCAAACCAATCAAAAGAATCCTCAAGCCTGTGAGGCCTAAAGATAAATCTTCCATTATGAGATACATCTGCCATTCTTACTGATAGCAGCTCGCTCAGCGCATGCAAGAGAAACAATTTTTCCTCTGTTGCCTCTCCTGATTCTGGCGACAGTGAGTGTGACACCTTTATAAGAAGGTCAACAATATTATCAAATAATGGCAGGTGTGAATCATGACTTGGTTGAAGCCCATACTTGCATGCCAACTGGGGGTATAAATTCAATTTAAATACTACGTCTACTTTACCCCAGAATCTTATAATTGGTTTTTTATCAGATCTGTTCCAGCGAGCTACATTGTCTACCGCTTGTGGCGTTAATGATGAGGTTGTGACAAAAAATAGGACGTCTGCATTGTTTGATTCTGCATAAGATATTTTATTCCACACTGTTGGCCAGTCTACAGAGCCAGTATATCTTTTACACTCTACATACCATTTCTGCTTTTGGTGATAACCAGATAAATCTGAAATATAGTACATACCCTCAATATCTCTTCCACCATCGCTCCCTGGGGTTCGCCAAACGACATTCCTCAGGCCTAAGATAGAGACGATATCAAAAGTTAGCCCCTCGAATTGAGCGGGCGATAAGTTGAGCAAATTCAAATTACTCTCCTAGGGTAACGCCAAGCTTTGCGAACCGAACATGGTGGATTGTGCCACACTAGCAAAGCCAGGCACAAACCGCCGCGCGGAGTGAGGTTCCAGCAAAAGCGCCTTTTTAAATCACCTCCTCTGACAATGGTTCCAATGTAACTAGCAAAATTGGTATCGAAGTAGTCTGTATAATCAATGGGGATTTCAATATTATTTTTGGTTAGTGTACTTAGAATAATTTCGTCACTCATGAAATAAATTCTTTCATGATCGAAATAAGGTATAAGTTTATTTCTTACATTTAACGGTAACTGTCTAAGTGAAGCTGGAACACCTGACCGATCGTAGTTAGATAAACAAGACATAGCCCTAAGGCCTTTATACTTTTTTGCCAAAGGCAACCAAGAACTCAGCATATCCGATGGTGACTTCGCTGCACTTAGACCTTTAGCTAGATATTCAATGTCTTCAGAATCAACTAACTCCATAACCTTAACTTTCCTCCTGCACTAACGAGCCTGTAGAAAAACCTTTTTTTGAAGCAGGACTCTCCTCCAAGCCAATCCTTGTTTTTTGATTTACTCACTCTGCCCTTATTTCTTCTATTTTTCAATCAGCAACGTTCATATCGCCTAATTTGGGAAATATGCCTCTATAAGCGCGATATTACCCCATACCCACCCCATTCAGGTCGCTAATTGTCCATAATTACAGAGCTTTTCTATTAGTTAGGTGCGTCCACCTCTACAACGTGCTCGATGGGCACATCTATTTGTTTTGCCAATACTAAAGCATTTTTTATTACCCAATATGGTGAATCAGGATCAAATGGAGCGCTTGACCTAGTAACGTTATATAAGGTTTTCGCGCAAACTTCTTCAAAATAGTATTGGCACTCTTTATCTTTATTGCCATCTTTGATGGCCTTTAAGTTTCGATCTCGAATTGTAGTGAATAAGCCATGAGCTTTGTACCACCGAGATTTATCATGGGCAAATTTTACCACCAGACGATTTGAATCATGATCTGGCACTTTGCTCTCGAACAAATCAAGCAATGCTTGAATATCTGCAATGCAACTCATTCACTGACACCTAACGCATTGCTCATGGAAATTTTTTAGTTGTGCCACCGCTTAATCCTCCATTTTTATACACATTTTTGTAACGAAAACAAAAACAATAAAAACCAAATATTAGTAATTAATAATATTACCTCAATTGACCACCGGGCAAACGCAGGTATTGTTGTGAAAAAATAAAGATATGCTATTACAGCAGTTTGGACGATCAACCAGAATACTGAGAGAAAGAAAAAAACTTCCCTGCAGCCAAACTCAATTTCGGTATAAATCAAGTAACCCAATACAGATACAGCTGCGTAGCTAGTCACAATAAGAAATAATGCAGACAATCCCCTTCGCCATTTCGGATAATCTGTAGATAGAAAATACTTTTTTATCTCTTCTAAACTATTACTCATGGCATCTCTTTTTCGCAACGCCTCAATCAGCCGACGCGTTAGCGGTCGGCTGTATTGAAGACAACCTTACTGTCTAACAATCAAAACCGCATACCCGACTTTGATTTTCGGTACTCCACAGGCGTCATTCCTGTCCACCGTTTAAATGCTCGATAGAATGTACTTGGCTCTGAAAAGCCGGTCAGATAAACAATTTCATCGACAGATTCTTCCGTCCTTACAAGCAAGCGTTTCGCTAAGTGACACCGGTAATCCGAAAACAGTTGATTAAAATTAGTGCCTGCTTCCGTAAGTTTGGATCTCAATGATCTGGATTTTAAAGACATTCGCTCAGCCACTACATCAAGGCTGACTTCACCGGTCTCCAACAGTTCACCAATGATTTTATTGACGCGAGAGATAAGGTCTTGCCGCTCCAGTTTCGCGACGTGCTTTCCGGCTAGCTGTTCATGCAATTCAAGCAGTTCCGATTCCGCATGAAGGGAAGAACGTTTTAAAAGCTCAGCATCAAAGTAAATACGATTATGAGCATTATTAAACTCAACCGGGCAGCCAAACACCCGTTGATGCTCTGAAATATCTGCAGGTTGTGAGAAGTGAAACGTTAATTTGGAGGGGCTAAACTCCCCTTCCGTAACGTATTTGAAGAATTGAATCAAGCCAACCGCCACGCACTCATTAAAGTGGCGTAAGTTTTTGATCACATCACTACTGGTGTCTGCGATCAAGCAAGCCTGATCACCATCAATTTCCAGCCTTGCACTGGCAGCGTCACTGAGAAGACGCTGATAATCCAATGCCCGCTTGAGGCCTTCACCAAATGAAGGGCTGCTCAGAAATAAATATTCCAGTACCTGCCCCTTAAACACCGGCATTTTTTCACCAAAGTGAAGGCCGACATTGGCATCTTGGGTGACGGTCTCAGCGGCGTTCCAAAAAATCAGGTTTGCTTCATGAGGGGTTCTTATTTGCGTATTTTCCAGGTGTGCTTCTGTAACACCGCACTTTCGGTAAATACTTTCGATATCAACGTCCATTTGCTGCATCGCCGAATTCATCATTCGCATTAAGATGCCCGCATCCTTTAACTCAGACATAAATCCTGTTCTCTCAATCCACTACGTGCCTAGCTCACGACCTCGGATTCTGACACAGCACCACGATTGGTCAAGCAGAATTGACCCTTTTGACGGCCTGGTTTGGCCTGTATGCCAATTCAATCATCCCTGAGTAGAGCTATCCTTTTATCCATGTATGGAAATAAATAACCCCCAGTAAGGATCGTTTGAGCCATGATGTCAGAGACCATTCAATTGGATTTACCCAAATTACCCTCAACACTCAATTTGTACCGTAAGGCATTGCTTGCTCGCGGGCACGGCTCCCGACTTTCACCGGAGCTTCCAAACATTGAGTTAAGTGTTAAACGCATCCGAATGGACAAAAAAAAGGTAAGTGAATATGCAACGTTGTGCGGTTACAAATTTGACGGTAAACATGTCCCTCTCACCTACTTACACCTTCCAGCGTTTAATCTTCATTTGGAATTGATGGTTAATAAAAAGTTTCCGCTGCCTGTTATGGGGTTGGTGCACATTAAAAATGTGATAAAAACAGAACGCTCCATTCAGATAAATGAATTACTGGATTACCGAGTCTTTATTGCAGACAGCAGACAAACCGACAAAGGCTTCGAATTCGATATCGTCACTGAAGTAATGAGCGGCCAGGAACATGTCTGGCAAAGTTGCAGCACCCTGCTCTATCGAAATACGAAGCCGGTTAAAGCCACCAGCAAAGCTAAGTCCCATGGCTCAACTTACCTTTATCGACAAGAATGGTATTTACCGGAAAACCTTGGGCGGAAATACGCACAGATTTCAGGAGATTCAAACCCGATTCATTTACACAGTTTATCTGCCAGACTGTTTGGTTTTAAACAAGCCATAGCCCATGGCATGTGGTCTAAAGCCAAATCTGTCGCTTGCTTGCAACCATTACTAAAGACCGACGCCATTACCGTTACGGTTTTTTTCAAGCAACCCATTTACTTGCCAAGTCGCGCATTGCTTCATTATCAGGCCGATGAAGACAGCATCAGTTTTGATGTAAGAAACGTTCAGGGCGACAAACTGCACATGAACGGCGTCATAGAATTGAATAAATAACGATCAACTGTCTATATTTTAACCATTTATTACTAGACTATTAATATATGACTATTAATACATGACAAACAATACATGGCTAAAATTGGACAACGGAAATGAAAGCCCTGGCAAATTTATTGTTATCAATGACTCTGCTCGTCCCAGGAACCGCTCATACTGAAGTGTTTCGCTGGCTGGATGATAATGGAAAAATCAATTACGGTGATCGTCCACCATTAAATGTCAATGCCGAACGAATCGAGGTAAACGTGGCTTCCGGTAATGAAACGAAGCCACCGCGTGATTTACGCCAAGTTGTTCAAGATTTAGAATCCAAAAAAGCAGAACAAAAGCTGGTCTTTAAGGAGAAAAGAATTCCCGGAGATAAAACCCAAAGCCAGGAAGTAGCAGGAACCCCATCCAACTATTAGACGATTCTGCCACAAAGCAGGCATACGTTTCTAGGCCCCCCCCTGCCTTTGCTTAACGGATCATGAATCCGACATAGGAACCTTATGAAACGTTGAGTAGAGTTCCTCAAGCGCCGCCACTTCTGTTTGGAGGGATAACTTATCCTCATCAGAAATTAACTGCCAATGCTCGCCGCGCAGTCCAGCCTCCATCGCATACAGGAAATTCAGGCTGATCCCTTTTTTAAAGTGTGCTTTTAGACGAACAAAGGCTTCGGCTGAACCCATATCACGTAAATCTTCTGCACTGCAAACCCCCACCTCTGCTAACTGCAATTCAGATTTAACAGCTAAATTCTTAAGCTCAGAGACTTTCACAATAGCCCATCTCCCTCTTTGTTAAAACACAGATCCAATAACAGCATTAGTCTTTTAACGTCTCACTATAGATGAATGACCTACGACAAAATAAGTAGTTCATATTGATAAAATCATCAAAAAAACAAGACTCACATCACAAAAAAGTATTCGCCAATAAAATCAATACATTAAAAACACCATGTTATGAGCTTCATTAAATAAAGTTCGACCTTAAACAGTCGTACCAGTGTCTAGAAAACCAATAACACATAGGAAATTCTTATGATGCCCACTCAGTTATATACACCCCACCAGCGTTTGGTGTTATTCCCTCTCTTGTGCTTTATCTGCTCTTTCAGTACCGCTTTACATGCTGCTATCTGGACGGAATCCTTCAATAATTTAAGCCAATGGGAAGGCAGCCAGCAAAGCATTGAAAATGGCGTACTTACCATTTCCAGTACTAATGGCCATACCCTGCATACCACTCATAATCCACTTAATGCACGCCCCGCTTCCATTAAATTCAAAGCCAAGCCAGCTCAAAACACACCGGGTTATGCGTCACTACAAATACACTTGTTCACTTCCGAAACCGGCCAGCTTAATGATGAAAGCTATTCAATTGTCTTAAGTGGTGGTCAACGTGCCGGTTATAAGATTGTTCGAGCCGGGAACGATACCGTTTTCTATTCAGGGCAAGATTCGGGCCTTTTTACAAATGATCATGAGTGGCACGAAATCGAGCTTCAGGTAAACCAATCTAACATCACGGTTTATCAGAACGGTTTTCAAAAAGACTCAATTGACCTTACCCCTTTATCAATTTCACCAAAAGGTTCAAACATCACCATTAAAGCAGAAAGCGGCCAATGGGATTTTGACTGGCTAGAAACCACACTTCATAGTAACTCTGACTCTACAGAGAACAACGCCGATGACGCCGCATCAGAACCAGTAACCTCCGAAAATGCCGTGGACTTACGCCGAATGGATTGGGTAGAACCATTCAACCACCTCAATCATTGGCGAGGCGGAAATCATCAACCAACAAACGGCGTATTAAAACTATCTAACACCAATGGTGGTGCGATCACCTCAAAAATAGCCGTGTACGACGAAGTATCTGCATCTGAAACTAAACCAGTGCGCTTTTATGCTCGGGTAAAACCCTCTGCAGGCACACCAAACTACGCGACTTTACGGATCAAGCTTTTTACAGATAGCGAAGGCAATAACACAGCCCACAGTTACGAATTAACGATCAAAGGAAATGAAAGCTCAGGCTATAAAATCGTCAGAGCGGGTTATGATACTGTTTTTTGGTCTGGCTATCAGGACGGGCTTCTATCCAATGATCAAACCTGGCATGACCTCGAAGTTGAAATCATCAATAGTAATCTAAAACTCTGGCGCGATGGTGTTTTAATCAACCAACTGGCTTTAACAAATTTCCCTGAATCCCCTACTGGCCAATACATTACATTAGAAGCCGAAAGCGGAAGCTGGGACTTTGATACACTGGCCACAGCGGGCAACCATCACAGAGAAGAGTTTGATGAACTCTCTCGCTGGACCCCCAGTGAAAGTCACATTTCCGGGTCAGTGGGCGATCATAGCGCGCTTACCTTAACCTCTGAAAACGGGGACAGCTTAACCAGCCAATCACCTTTAGCCGCCAGCTTTGACTCCAAGTTCAGGTTCAGAGCCAAACCGTCTCAGGGTACGCCGAACTACGCAACATTGATGCTGCATTTCTTCACCGGCCCCAATGGAGAGAAAAATCAACACACGTATTCATTGGTCATCAAAGGGAACTCGGCAAGTTTCTTTAAAGTAAATCGTGCTGGCTACCAAACACTCCATTACTCTGGAAACGGTTATGGTTTACTCCAGAACGAGGACACCTGGGAAACCATTACTGCGGAATTCAAAGACTCACAGCTATTAGTCTATCGAGGCTCAGAATTAATGATCAACCTGCCTCTGGAAAATCTTCCAAGCGAACCCGAAGGTAAATACATCACGTTACAGGCGGAAAGTGGCCATTGGGATTTTGACTGGATGACAGTTCATTCTGAAACTATCGGTTCAGGTAACGAAGAGCCAGAACCACCGGTTAATCCACCCCAGTCCATTAATTTCAATCATGTGTCCGCACACTCCGTCCAGTTATCCTGGCAGGCAGTTGAAGGGATCTCTGAGTACATCGTATTTCGAGAAGGTGCAGAAATTGCCCGTACAGCCAACGTGCACTTCACTGATGCCAACCTGAGTCCGGAGCAAACCTACCAGTATCAAATAGCCAGTACAACACAAGATGGTCGCACATCTGATCGTTCTCCTGTCTATGAAGTAACAACCAGCTCAGAGAACACTGATTCGCCATTACTGCCACCAAAATCTGTAACGGGACTCAATATCACGTCTACATCACTTGAATTAAGCTGGACGGAGCCTGATTCAGCAGATCAAATATCGGGTTACATCGTATACCGGGATCAACAAGAGGTGGCTCGCACATCCTCCCTCTTTTATCAGGATTTTGGGTTGTCTCCTGAGCAAGAATATTCTTTTCAGCTCGCTTCTTTCAATAATTCCGGAGCAATCTCAGCATTGACAGAGCCGTTATCGATCACAACCTTGCCTGAAGATACCTCTAATGCTGTTATTCAGCCTGTGGCAGATCATTCAAGCCCAACAGGCACTGAGTATCGCTACCAACCCACCTACCTGAAAGACAACAGCAACATTACCTGGTCAAAAGAATATGGCCCGGATGAAGCAACCGTTGACCCTCAAACGGGTTTGTTCACTTGGCAAATACCTGAATCGATGCCCAGTGAAAGCATTCACCTTGGCGTTAAAGCAAGATCCGGAGACGGGGAAACGACCATTGAAACCTGGATTTTAACAGTCGGCAACGTCCCACAGATCCTTTACGTCGGGCCACAAGAAACCCATAAGACCGTAGCAGATGGGCTGGATGCACTAATTCCGGGAGGAACAATGATCATCCGGGATGGCACTTATCGTGGTGAGGCGTCTGATTTCATCAATAACTTTTCCGGTGGTTCATTACCACCAGCCGGAGATGAACAGCACTTTACGACCGTCATGGCAGAAAACCCAGGAAGAGTCATATTTGATGGCGAAGGAAAAATCGGCTCCTTAATACGAATGACAGGCACTTGGAACAACCCGGATTGGCCCGACCAGTACCTAGGGTCAGCGCCTTTAGAATACATATCCTTCCGAGGCATTCATGTAAACAACGCACTAAACACAGGCATATTTGTCAGCAATGCCCAATTCATGAAATTTATAGACATGGGTTCTTCAGACTCAGGCAGAGATGCTGAATGCGGTTTCACAGGCAACACTTGCGGCTCAACCAATATCTATGTGCGAAGATCCAATAATCTTTTATTTGAAGACGTCTACACCTACGGCCATGCCCGTTATCAAATCAGTTTCAGGAAAAGCATCGACAGCATAGTCAGACGAGCTGTTTCAAGGGTGGATGGCTATATTGGTCGTGAACCTGTGGGAGGCATGATGACCTACTGCAGTAAAAACATTCAATGGCAAAATGCAATGGTGCTGGACAGTAACTCTGAAAAATTCTGGGTTCGCCACACTTACATGTCCAATTCATTTGGCTACGCCGCTTCGGACTGCAAAGGTTACCCTGAAAACAGTACGTACCACTCCGGTATATCCATCAATAACTCTTTGCCATTCACCGGAATGAACGATGACGCTGCACACGCCAAGTTCAATTACGTGAAGAACAGTATAGGCTGGGGCGACAAAGTGGCTCGGGACAACCACGGCCACAGTGGCAGCTTAAACTACATCAATATGACCGGCCCTCTGGAGACGGATCAACTGACTCTCGGTCAATTTGATACCGAGACCAGAAGCTACTTCTATCATGACTATCATCCACTGAGAATTTCAAACTCCATTATTTATCGTGCCGGCTGGGACGGAGAAAAAACCAACCCGAGAGGCTTGCTAGCCATGTCACCCAGTGAAATCACCTTTAACTTCGTGAATTTCTTTGAAAATGGCATGACAGGCTGGTCTATCCCGAACGGTAATTATGCCGGCAATGTGTACTTTCAAAACAAACTGGAGGTCGACCCAAGAACAAATGGACTCACCTATTTGCCTCAGATTGACTCTGGTTCTCTGCTGGCCACAGCAGGAGAAAGCGGCAAACGAATGGGGGCGCATATCATTAATAAGTTGGGTCGCTCAGGCACATTTTATGGTCAACCGGGGTGGGATACGCTGACCGAGCAGGCCTTATGGCCATACCCCCATGAAGACCTGATCAAAGAGAAGTTTGCCAATTACAGCTATACCGGGCCGACACGAACGGATCAAGAAGATCAGGTAGGCCCTGATGAAACGCTTTCTGGCGCCAGAGGTTTTGCTGCCTCAGGAAACGGACTGTACGGCGGCCCTATTACTCTGACCTCTTACATTTGGGAACAACTTGGCTCGGCCTGTCCTGAGCAATACTGCCCTAAATAACCAGCATTAAACCCTGCCCCTTGTTCATCAATGAACATGGGGCAAGTGTTACACACTTGCTTACAAATCCAGTTACAAGTCTAACTACAAACCTAGCTACAAACCTGAATAGTCAGCCGCTTATTTTATTTCAGTTTCCACCAACACCACTTCACTCTCACCAACATTGATGACGTTGTGCGTCGTCGCGGGAAGGTACAACGCCTGCCCCGTCTTTAGGTTCAGCACTTTAGAGGATTTATCTGGTTGGGAAGGCTTTAATTCTATGACACCACCTTGTGCAACATACACAACTCGGTGTGGGTATTGATGAGTATGCATTCCTGACTGACTGCCAGCCGGGTAAGTTAAGCGTACTACTTCAACTGTATCATTATTAATTAACACTTCTTTATCGCCGTACACAATGTCGGCCATAGCCAGCTGCGAAGAAAAGCTCGCTGTGATGATACTAATCAGTTTCAAGCAGGAAATTCTCATAAGGAATGCATCACGTACTATAAAGGATTAGAAGGATTAAAAAGCGATAACCTGGTTACCGCTTTAAAAAACGAAATAATAATTATTTCGCATCAACCCGGCTCATAAATTTACGTTCTTCAACGTTAATTTTGATCCAGTCGCCAGTCGCTATATGTTCCGGAACCTGAACAGTTAAGCCAGTTGAAAGTGTCGCAGGCTTAGTGCGAGCCGTTGCAGAACCACCCTTGATGGATGGATCAGTTTCAGTGATTTCTAATTCAACGCTGGAAGGCATATCCAAACCAACCGGTGACTCTTTCACCAAGATAACCTGAATACCCTGAGTACTCTCGTTGATGAACTGTACTTCGTCTGAAATTGATTCTGCATTCAGAATATATGAACTGAAGTCTTCGGTGTCCATGAAGACATATTCTTCACCGTCAACATAAGACAACGTGGCCGGACGACGAACTAAATCTGCCAGATTGAGCATATCAGAGTCTTTGAATGTCTCATCAACTTTACCACCGGTAACCACGTCATACATACGCATACGGTAAATACTACCACCCGCTCGACCTTGTGGTACGGAACGCTCAATGTCCCTTACGATAAATACTCTGTCATTGATTTCAATTGCTTGGTTTTTCTTAATTTCACTTGCCTTTGGCATCGTCTACAGCCCTAATCCTAAAAAAGCAAAAGATTACTATATTCCCCCGTTTATTCAATAAGGACTTTTACAAATTAGCCAATACAGGCTGTTAATTTCAGCTTTGGACGGTACTAAGCCATGTCCGCTTTAAGCTCTAACAGCAATTTCCTGGCGTTTTCCCGACAATGTAAAATGTGGTGATCTGCCAAATTAACGTCTCCCATCATATCAAGAAGCGTTTCATCGTCCGCATCCAATAAGGCAACAGCAGAAATAGCCTCTTTATCGGACATGGACGTAACAGACTCCAACAACTCCAATGTCGGCCGGTTTTTTATATATCGTTCAATGGCCCATTTTTTGAGTAAGGTTGAAGATATCTGGCAAAAACACTTTTTAGGATGAACTAAGTAACATATGTGTGACATAGAGACCTTCCATATGACTTTTATAACAAGACACAAAGAGTGTGTTCTCTACTTAAATATAGATTGCCAAACGATGATGAACCAATCTGCGGGATAAGCATTATTCGCTTACCCGCTAACGAAAAGGCGTTGTTCTGTGTGAGAAATGCGTTAACTCAAGTTACGAGTTTGTCCGCTCTTCCAGTTGAGCTTCCAGTTTGTTTAACAGACTCCACAGCTTAGTCAGCTCAAGCTCTCGTTGATGCGTTAGCTCTCGAGTGCTTGATACCAGCAAATCTAACTGATTAGCTGTTTCATGATCACTTGCTGCCAGTTTTTCAATTTCTTCAATTGTCATGAGCTGCTTCATAAAAACTCACCTTGTTCCCAAACTATAACCATAGAGTAATTATGGTCGTTTAACGCAAAATTGAAAGAAATTGGCAACACCTTAAAAACGGAATCGTTGTGATGAGACTCAATCTTGTTAACTTCTGTATTTATCACCGTGGACCAATGCCCTATAATTAACCACCCGGTCAACTATCAACACCCAGGGAATACCCTTAGATACAAAGGAGCTGTATGTCGTACAACCAGCAAGTTACGGATAATATCAATCAACTTAAACGCCAAGTAAAAGAAGCAAAAAGCCAAGATCAATTAGTTAACATCATCCAATCCGTTCAAGCTCACACTGGGCCCTTAGACTACAAAGATACAGCACTGACCATCATCTTATGGTCATTTCTACTTTTAGGTTCTGTGATGCTTTTTCTAGGTGTGACCGACACATACCTACCCATTATTACTCAAATCATAGGTTATACATGCTACAGTGCGCACTCCTGGCTGCCTGCTTTGGTCGTGTATATTTTACCTGCGACAGCGAGAAGAAAAAAGTAAAGTCACTCCTCTCATTTCGAAAGTGTTTCCCGATTCGGCTAACAAACGTATCGGAGCCATCACGCTCAGCATAGCCTTGCTCACATTTTTCACTCCTCCCTGGGTTTTCGTGTTTTGGGACAGCGTTAATCTATTGAGTATGTATTTAAGTATTTATGATCCGGCAATATTTATTTCACTCTCTATGCTCGTCAGCAGCTTTTTCCTGTGGCGTTTCCTCAGAAAACGAAAGCACTGGCGTAAACCGATATCAAACGATATACATCATTTGGACACACTGCTGAACAACGACTTCAAGACAGTGTCATTCAATCCGGATGAGAAGATAAAAGACTTACTTGCCAAGTTTAAAGAATTTCATCGGGGCAATGACGCAAAGGAAATTCAGCACTTGTACAAACGAGAGTATCAGGGTGCCGTTCATACCTTTGCGTTTGAAATGTATCGTTTCCACTATGTACGCAAGACCACTGAATCGTATACGGACTCCAATGGCAATCGCAGAACAAGAACCCGTCGCGTCAGTTATTATCGCCACGGTATTCTGATGAACTTCCCTTTTGCTAAATCCCTCTGTATCAATAGTGACAGTGAAATTAGTCATAAAGGTGAGAAATACACCACCGCTTCAAACCAGTTCAACCGCCGCTTTAAAGTACGCACGAAAGATGAATTGCAAACAGCTCGCTTCCTAACACCTGCAGTCATCGAATTATTAACTCAAATGGATCAACTACTTAAAAACCTGAACATCGAAATTACAGGACAAAATGAGCTTTGTTTATCTTTTGACGATGATAATTTGCTCAAAGCCAAACAAGTAAACGATTTATCCAACCCGGAAGCATTCGCAAAAGAAATCGCCCAGCACGCAGAACTTAAAACCCTGGACACACTGCTTGAGCACATTCACGACTTGATGCGTTTAAGCGACAACAACTTCATTTAACTCAAATTCAAGGAAAGAGCATGACCGAACTTATTATTTTTATCGGCATACCAGTGGCATTGGCCGCATTTATTATAATGATCTACAACGGCATCGTGGGTCGTTTTAATGCGGTGGAGCGCGCTTGGGCCTCTGTATTAACCCAAGAGCGTCAAAAAAATAAAATCATCCCGGCGGTTGAAAAAATGGTCGAAGATTATAAATTACACGAAGGCGGACTACTGACAGAAGTCACCAAGTTGCGAAGTGCAATTCAAGAACTTCAAAACGGCGAAGTCAACCCACAAAAACTTTCCGTCACAGAACAATTAGCATCCAGCCTGCTTCAGGGATTAAAAGTCACCGTTGAAGCCTACCCAGAACTGAAAGCCTCTGACGTGTACCTCAAAGTCATGGCTGAAATCAGCGAGCAACAAGAGCAAATTGCCGCCGCTATACGCATTTTCAACCAAAACGTTGAAGACTTTAATAACGGCATTCAAATGTTTCCAGGCTCACTGGTTAACAGTTTTCTGAATAAGAAATCAAAAGTAGAAACATTCAGTGATAGTCAGGCTTCGTCAGGTTTTGATTACAAGCCAAATGTGTAGACAGGAAAACAAAACACAGCCATTCACTTGAATGGTTGTGAGACAACCAAGTTACCTCTTTCCTATGATCAGCCTCCTCTCATTTGCGAAACTTCGCTTTCGCTCAAAATAACAACTACTTAGAAAAAAGCCGTAATAAACAGTGCACATTAGCGTTTCGCTCTTGTAATCAGCTGTAATGTCATTTCCAGAAAAGCTTGCCTAATCTTTTGGTGGATTAACAACCCACACTACAAATTCAAAGTTACTAGCCCGCTGATTCTGATGAGATGGAGATCAACATGACTGAACAAACAGCAGAGCTCACCCAAGATAAAACAAGCAAAAAGAAATCGTCACCTGTCGCAGGTCAAAGCGACTATCAATACATGCACTCTTACACCTATACACTCGAAGATGGTTCCAAGAAGGTTCTCGAACCTATTGCTGTGCTCAAAGTCGATGAGAATCACCCTTTTCCCGCAACCCAGAACCCGAATCTGGTACAAATAATACAGATCGGCGAAGCCCTAGTTGAACTACTGACTAACATCACAATCAAGTTAACCAACTTACTTGATATTGGCTCCGTCGGGCCAACCAGCAATACCTCTGCAGCCGGCCCGGTTTCTTTAAAAGAAGTCATTGGTTTAATTAAGCAAAAACTTGAGATATTAAATAACATCACAGAGTTTGCTGACATTGTGACCAGCCAGGTTGAAAAAGACGTTCATGAAAAAGAAGCTCAATTAGCTAAATTCATTGAAAATCAGCTTCAGAAAGATTTTGGTTCTGCACTGGGAAGCAAACTAGCTAAAGAACTTGGAAAAGCCGCTCAAAAAGAAATTAACAATTTGACTGACGCAATTCAGGCCCTGCTTAAGGATGTCTTTGGGTTCTTGGTTCACGCAGTCATTCAAGAAGTACTAAGAGCTGCCGGTCTTCATGGTGACGCCACTTCACTTCGTCAGTACGCTGATCAATTTCAGACCATTGTTGTGCCGAATGTATCCTCAACGTTTGACAACGACGATGCTTTCGCCGCATTCCAAGTCTCAGGCCCCAACCCGTTGGTGATTGAACGCATCATAGACAGCCTTCCGCCAAAGTTTCCGGTAGATGATGATTCATATCGAAAGGTGATGGGTGATGACGACTCTCTGGCGTTAGCCATTGCTGAAAACCGGTTATACTTCACCGATTACAAGGCCCTTGACGTGCTTGAACCGGGGACGTTCCCACAACAGAAATACATCGCGGCCTCCATGGGGTTATTTGCGGTTAAAAAAGGCGATACCTCCGGCGCTTTACATGCTGTTGCCATTCAGGTGGATCAAGTCCCTTCCGCTAATAACCCGGTGCTTTACCCGTTCCACGGAGACACCTGGACTCTGGGCAAAGTACATTTCCAGGCAGCAAATTCCAATTATCATGAGTTAATCAGCCATCTTGGTTTAACTCACTTGCTTATCGAACCATTTGCAGTCAGCACGCAACGTAAATTGAACAATTCCCATCCGGTTTACAATCTGCTTCTGCCTCATTTTCAGGGCACTTTATTCATCAATAATGCGGCGATTCTAACGCTCATTAATCCTGGCGGCGGTGTAGACAGAACATTAGGCGGCACCATTGAAACCGGCTGGGATGTTACAACCAGTTCACTTACCGAACTGAATTTCAATGAACGCATGCTGCCCAATCAACTCGCAGGCAGATTTATGGCGAATAAAGATTTACCAGTCTCATACCCATACCGCGATGATGCAATGGACGTTTGGAACGCAATCAAAAGCTGGGCTGAAGATTACGTGGACATCTATTATGTCGACGACAAACAGGTCGCAGATGATGAAGCACTTCAAGCATGGCTCATAGACCTAACCAGTGAGGACGGAGGAAGAATCAACGGGCTAGGTGAGAAAGACAGTGATGGTACGCTCGGCATCTACACAAAGTCTTATCTGGTTGACGTGCTCACTATGGTTATTTTCACGTCCAGCGCGCAGCATGCCGCTGTTAATTTCCCGCAGCTGTCCGTCATGAGCTACACACCGAGCATGCCATTGGCAGCCTATGCACCAGCACCCACCTCCACCGAAGGCACAGAAAGCCAAGACCTATTAGCCACTTTGCCGCCGCTGGAGCAGGCCTTACAGCAACTGCTCATCACGCACGGTTTAGGTGGGGTTTACTTCACCCGCCTGGGGGATTACAACCGACATCAACGTGGCAATTATTTCAGTAACACCAAAGTTCAGGCGGCACTGGAAACGTTCCGGGACAGGCTCGATGCAGTTGAAAATCAAATAGGCGAGCGCAACCTAAACAGACCTATGTATCAAAGTCTGTTGCCATCAAGAATCCCACAGAGCATTAACATTTAAAAGTAAGCCGGGGGCAAACCTGCCCCCGTTTTTACCTGCGCTCATTTCTACATGCCTAGCGATAACCAACTATGAATATTTCCTAACATCTTTGTCTATTCGCACAACTACAGGCCAGTTAAATCCATTTCACCATGTTCTTTGATCAGAACTTCAATCTGCCCCATCGCTTCTTGATAGGCCGACCATGTCTTTAGTTGAATGAACAGTAATTGCAGAAATGTCGCAATCATCAGAACGCCAACCACAGGTGAAAGCGAATGCAGAAATGGCACTAAACAAACGACCGGAAGCAGTATCAGATAAGTTTTGAAAAGATTCTGGCCGTAAACCACAGGAAGCAAGTCATGCATATTGGGTAAGGCACTCATTGCCTGAAAACACTTCATTGCCCGTTGCTGGAGATGTAGATAGGCTAAAAATGGAATGATCTTAATGAGCATTCCAAAAATCACAGAGATAACGAAGCCCGCGATAAACACAGTTACAGCAAAGAGTTGCAGTTCGGCTTGCCACTGGGTGTTGATGAAAGATGCACAAAGAAAAGCCACCATAGAAGCGATTAAGGCAACGAAAGACAAAAACCAAAAATTTATTGTGGTATCCGGAACTTTCCGCTTTCTGTTATTCAACAAACGAAGGCTGTAAATAGCGTACACCACCATACAGACGCCTAATAAAGCCAATACAAACTCACTAAAACCGCGATATTGAAACAACACCGAAAAACTCAGGATAACGAGCAAAGCAAACTGGGTAGCAGGTAACCATTTTTTAATTTGAAGGTGAAAGTCGGGGGTCACATGAAACATAGGGATCACCTGAAAACTAACCCCCATGATCAATACAGTCACCCAGCCCAGAAGCCCCCAGGTCAAATGTAAATTCGTAAGGCTTTTCCCTAATCCTGAACCCAAGACATCTGGCACAAAATATCCAAACAACTGTAAGCAACCCGTTATGACAGTCACAACCAAACTGAACACTGCAAACCGCACTGCACGAATCGAGTAATTACCCGTGTTCTTTTTAATAACAACCCAACCGATCAACGTCACGAACAAGCCAATCGCTATAAGCAAAGGCGTCAGACTGATCGCTAAAACCAGCGATGAGGGGTACAAAAAGTTCAGCGGAAATAACACCACACCAAGCACTAAGCAAACATGGAGTATCGGTGCAACTTTGTCTACTTTAGGTAAGCCAGTACCCGCCAATACGGGCAGTATTTGAGTTAAGGCGCCAAACATGATCATGGCAATGAAGCCCAAGGTAAATAAGTGCGTCATTGCAATCAATTGGGGCTGCCAACGAGAGATCCAGATCTCTGGCACCACTAATAAAAGGCACCCTAACAACCCAAGCACAGGCGCCGTCACAAAGAAGCGGAACGGAGTAGAGAATTCAGGAATATTATCAAACGAGAGACCCTTTAAGTTCATGGTCAGAACTCCCCTACCCGTTATTTGAAATTCGCCAGATTGCGATTTGGAACCCATCAGCGATGACTTGCCGATGAAAGCGAAAACCGTTTTCCGATAGTATTTGATACAGAGGAAACGGCTCTCTCCGATGAACAACTTTCAACCAAGATTGAGCAGGAAGATTTTGCAATGCCTGCAAAATAGCCTTCATGGGTTCAGGGGCTTCAAGGTGGCGCACATCGAGTTCGACAAAAGGCAGAGACGCTATACGAGCAAACTCAGACTTTACATCATTATTGGTTGCCATGGTTTTCCATGGCTTGAATGATTGAGCCAGAGTCCCCTAATACCCGGTCAGTCATCGGATATAACACCTGCTCTTCTTTCATATTATGTTGCTGCATCAAAATCATCAGCGTTTCAGATAACCCTAAAAACTGGTCCTGGTCTTTAGCCAATGCAGCCGAGCTTAATTTATCACACATCTCACGCATCTGAACGTGTTCCATTCGCATCACAGACGTAGGCCCTTGTGTCATACCCGTCGCCTCTTCGAATCTGGGAAATAACACAGTTTCTTCCATCGTTAAGTGTTCATCGAGTTCATGGTGAAACTCTTGCCAGGCTTTGTACGCTTCGTCCCATTTACCTTCAGCAACAAAATTCTCTGCTTGTGAAAAAACATCATCGCATTCGCGATGCTTGTGCGACATAAATTCGTTGATTGACATAGATTACAACCCTCATACAAATCTTCTTGCTGAAAGTGTATCTGTGGAAAAATACAAAATAAAAAGGAATCTTATCGCAGAAATAAACAATCAATCATTCATTGATCGAGATTAATAAATGCAAAGAAAAGCCCGCCTTTTGAGCGGGCTGAGCAGGCTCTATCGGGTTTTAAGAATATTATTGAGTTTTAAGAAAATTATAAAACTTTAAGAATATTAAAAAGTGCCGCATTAAACTCATCCGGCTTCGCCTGAGGCACAAAATGCCCCACGCCACGAACCAAAGTCACACTAGAATGACTGGCCTCAGCTTCATAAGTTGGGTCAGCATTAATATTGAATAATTTGCCTTCATATTTATTCAGTATTGCTGGATTGTTCTCAGCACTCCAATAAAACAGATGATACATGGCACTGACAGCCATCGATTTATCCGCACTTGCCATTAACTTGAGCACGGTATTGATAACGTTTGAATCCACTTCCGAAGTAAACATGGATCGAATTAAGTTATCTGACGCTAACCTGAAATCATCTTCAAAGGGTTGTACAAATGTCTTAATCTGATCTTTATCTTTTGGATAAATAAACGATGTATAAAAAGTATCGACACCTACGATACCCACCACTTTGTCACCTAGAAGCTCTGCCGCCTCCAAGGAAACCGGGCCACCCATAGAGTGCCCAACCAAAACGACCTTCTCCACATCGAGCTGATTAACAACAGCCGCGACATCTTTACCAAAGCTCTTGATGGAGTACTCTGATCGAGTACCAGAAGACTTTCCATGACCGGCCAAATCAAGCCATACCACCTGATGATTCATTGCGAATGGATCAATTTGGTCTTCCCAGAAAGTGCTGTTGCAAGTCCAACAATGCACAAAAACCAAAGCCAAATCGCCTTTGCCTTTTGTGCCATAAACTATCTCGGTTCCATCAAAAGACACAACGCTGGACTCTCTGACTTTTTTTGATTCAGAATGATATGAACAAGCAGATGACGCTAGCACAGCCAGCGCCATCATAACTTTCAATAAGTAAAACATCCGTATTTCCATAGTGCTTCCCTGTATGGTTTTTAGACCAGCCTATCTCTTCATATTAAACCATAAAACAGCGCTTGCTTTATTCTAAATTGATCCTTCAATTAAAACTGCAAAAAAGCGATAAGGACAAACTATTACCGAGAAACATCATTCCTGTGGCAATGCTTCCAATAAACCGTAGATGAACCGCCCAATATCAACCAATATTTCTTGCTCGTCATGTGCATCCCCAGTCCGGACAACCACCAAGTCAAGCGAAGGCACCACGATAATCAACTGTCCTCTCAAGCCCAAAGCAGACATAGTATCCGCAGGCAACATAGGCCAAAACGCCTCACCAACTTTTTGAGTATTGGGGAAGATGCCAACGCCATAATCACGATTCCAGGGGTTGGGTAAATTGACAGCTTCCAACATAGTTTCAAGCCAATGAGCTGAAATAATCTGCTCGCCGTCCCAGTGGCCGCCTTGCTCAAGCAGCAGCCCAAACCTGGCCATATCTCTGGGAGTCATGAAAGCAAACGCACCAAGCGCCATATTTCCTGAGTTATCCGGCTGCACCACCGCAGACGTTACATTGATTTTATGAAATAGCCTTGTTTGCATGTATTGATAAAAATCACTGAGGTTTCCTCCTAAGGTTTCCTGCAACAAACGGGTTTGAACCAAGGTATTTCCGGTATTGTAGTGCCAGGCAGTGCCTGGTTGAGCGTACAATTTTTTATTCGCAAAGGTGGAAGCCATATCGTCGGAGGCCACCAACTCAAAAACATCCGGGTCTATCTTCTGATCGGTTTTATCCGACCCTAAACCACTGGTCATTGTGAGTAATTGCATTGGTGTTATGACGGATCTGGGATCATTTGAGTTATTCCATTCTGCAACGTTCGCAGGTTGATTCAGGTCTAACACGCCGTCGTCCTGAATCATCCCAGACAAAACTGCTGTAATGGTCTTGGATGCGGAGAACAGTGCTACGGGCGTTTCGGGCGAATAATCATCAGCATACCGTTCATAGACAAGCTTGCCTTTATAAGAAACAAGCACACTGCTGGTATTGATTTCATAAGTCGATTTATCTTCGAACAACCCTTGTGCAGCCAAATCAATTTGATCCAGTTCAACGCCTGAGACATAACTCACACCTGCTCGTCCCGCAGGCCAAACTTGATTCGCATCCAGCTCAGGGGATTCTAATTGAGGCAGTGTTTGTTGCCGTAATTCAGCTTCGGTCACGTCCCCCACCAACGTACACCCCAGTTGGTCGCGATAAATAGCTTTTCGTTTACTGTCGAGAAACTGAACCTGAACCGTTTGATCCGCATAATCGACATTAAAAAGCGCAGCCTTAACTGCACCTTTAGAGGCCGGTATTAAGTCTGTTTCCATGACATGTTGTTCAGATAAGCCAGAAAGAAAAACTTTAGTACACATAGTACTTGCGGCATAACTTGCCATCGTATCGGCCAATTTACACCCTGACGCAGTGACACTCAGCATGCAAATGCAAGAAATTTTCAGTGCTTTCATAATCGTTGCCATTCCTTTAAGTATTTATATCCTAAATACATGATAAGAAACGACAACCGAGATAGACTCATTCCAAAGTTCGATATAACGCCTGAATTTGCCTCAGCAACCTAATGAGCATCGAACTTTAGGTGGATTAGGAGATCATCTATTCGACTTATTCAGAAGAAGCGTCTTTTTTCACTTCGTATTTAATAGTCACTTTCTTAGATAAAAAATAACCAATGGAGAGCGCCAGAATCACAGCCGCAAGTCCCAAATAGTAAAAAGGCTCAGTTTCTTTAGAGTCCATAATTACCAGCTTTCTGGTAACCGCAGTGATTGCAACAATGAACATAAATTCCACCTTAATCACTTTTTCCTTAAGAAAGGCAGCCACAGAAGCCATCAACTCCAGCACGATCAGAACCAACAAAAACCAGCCTAAAACCGTAAAAATTTCCTGAAGATTCAACAAAAAACCATCTTTGGCTACGAGGAATTGGAAAAAGCGAAGCCCGACTTCAAGAATTGCAGCAACAACCAGCAACCCCATCATGAATAACAAAGCGCCCAAAATAATTTTTTCGAACTTTTCAAATAACTTCATACTTTTGAGATTCCTTCTTATTCAACGTTGGGTCATTTCCCAGAGCTTAACTGTCTATAGATAGCCATACAGAGATTTCCATATTTACAAAGCCCCCTATTTCTATGGGCGCTATCATAAGCATATTCTCATCGTCTGCAAATACAGATACAAAGAAGGCGCCAACAAACCAGCCTGAACTGGCTCTTGAGAGGTGACAAAGGTAGAATGCAGCCCAAAATGGTCTCATCGAGCTAAACCACCTGGGAGTACGTCGCTATATGTCCTTTTGGAAAAAAATGTTTAACCGATCCAAAGAGGAAAACCTGCCCGACGAACTGCATTTAACCGTAAAAAGTGTAATTGCAAACCAATACGTCGATCCTTACTTGAGTATTGATCTAATCAGTGCAAATGCAGTCAAAAACATCAGCCGAGAAAACTCTGCATTAAAAGTCACGGTTGTGCTGAATTACCCCGCCAAGTTAAACCAACATAAAATACAAAACGCCCTTACCTCAGGACTCAAGACGCTCCTGACGACAGATGAGCGCTTTCAACAGTTTAACGATGTGCAGGTCCATGTCGGCTGGCAAATCCCGGCTCATCAGGGACAACGACAAGAAGTCAGCCGCATCAAGAACATCATCGCAGTCTCCTCAGGTAAGGGCGGCGTTGGTAAATCAACCACATCCGTCAACCTTGCGCTTGCACTGCAAATCCAAGGGGCAAAAGTAGGATTACTCGACGCCGACCTCTTTGGTCCAAGCCAACCGTTATTATTAGGTATTCCTGAGGGGGTTACGCCTCAAACCCGTGATATGCGTTATTACGCGCCGATTACTGCTCATGGTCTTGAGTTAATGTCGATGGGCGTGATGGTCACAGAAAAAACGCCTTTAATGTGGCGAGGCCCTGTTGCCAGTGAAACCATCAAACAATTAATAAATCAGACCCTTTGGGGCGATTTGGACTACTTGCTGATCGACATGCCACCGGGCACAGGGGATATCCAAATATCGGTTGCACAAACACTGGCCATTGCCGGGGCCGTGATTGTGACAACGCCTCAGGATATGGCCTTGCTTGATGCCAAGAAAGGCATTGAAATGTTCGAGAAAGTGGACATTCCAACTCTGGGCATTATTGAGAATATGTCCACTCATATCTGCAGCAAATGTGGCCAGGCTGAATCCATATTTGGGAAAGAAGGTGGAGACAAATTATCCAGGGAATACTGCACAGAGCTTTTGGGATCTTTACCTTTAACGATGAAAATCCGTCAACAAGCAGATGCGGGCCTTCCTATCGTGCTGGCAGACCCTGAAAGCAAAACTGCACAAATTTATCACGATATAGCGTTAAAAATGGCTGTTAATGTTGCCCAACCCGGATTTATAACGCCGCTCCCTAAAATCAGCTTCGTGAACGATTAACGTTACGTTTTAAGGTTAAAACCATCATGGCTATAGAGTTCAGTCAACAACATTCAAAAGTGGATCGTTCTAAAATTCCGGTTGAAGTTGTATATCACCGTATGTCGCAAAAGCTTGAGCTCATTTACGCAAATGAAGTTCAACCACCACAAAAAAGCGCAGGTCTGCCCTCCGAATATCTAAGGGTATTTTCTCCTTCAGCGGAAGTACGTGGTCATACACCTGATCAAGCGACCCTCCAACACGGAAAACGAAATATCAGTATCACGGGCATTGAGCATCAAGGAAGTTATGCCATTAAACTGATTTTTGAGGACGGGCATAATACCGGCATCTACACATGGAATTATCTTTGGGAACTTGCAGCCCGTTATGAAGAAAATTGGGAAAACTATCTGGCCCAGCTAGAGCAAGCAGGCAAGAGCAGATAACGCTCTGCCTTCTTTTACAGCTTAATGCTTGGAAACGCCCTGCAGCACTTTAGAAACCATATACTCTGTCATTCGGGATAATTCACCCTCTTCGCCTTGGTATTTATCCAATAGTAAACTGCAATAACCATGCATACCGGACCAAACAAACATAGCTTGAAGGTCCAGATTCTCCTGAGCCACCAAGCCTTCATTCTGGCATTCTTCGAGAATCAGTTTTAATTCGTTAAGCGCTGCATCTCCTGCTGCTTTCAGTGATGCAGTTTGATGATCAACCACTGTCGGCTCACGAAACATTAAGCTGTAATACGAAGTATTCTCCAGTGCGAAGTGAATGTAGGCACGCCCCATGTTTTGAAACCTTGAAATAGCCCGTACACCCGGACTCAGGCGTTCTGTTTCCAGTGCTTGGCGAAACAAGGTAAATCCATATTCTGATACCGCACAAAGTAAATCCGTTTTGTCTTCAAAATGACGATACGGTGCCGTTCTCGATACATCCAATCGCTGCCCTAAACCACGCAACGTCACTGATGCCACGCCCTCTTCCTGAATCATTCTTGCCGCTTCAGTGATTAAGGACTCTCTCAAGTTGACCTTATGGTAGGTACTCTTTGGTTCTTTTTCAGTCATTGATTTTTTCATGTCCGGTATTTTAATTCTCATGTTGACAGTGTCAACGGATTCTTTTATTTTTTAAATGTAGACAGCGTCAACTTAAATCAGTCAAAATAAAAACAGGAGAAATAAGAATGGATGCTTCAACCTCGTACGACAGTTACCTGATCTTAAAAGGCTTACATTTATTGGGCATGGTGTTATTTCTGGGCAATATCATTATCACTGCGTGGTGGAAAGTAATGGCCGACAAAACCCGCAAACCGGACGTGATCGCTTTTGCTCAGAGACAAGTCACTTTGACCGACTACGTATTTACGGCCACTGGGGCCGGCTTAATCATTGGCACTGGGATGTGGCAAACAATGCAACAAGGTTTGGATATTCATAACACCTATTGGCTGAACTGGGGATACTGGCTGTTCATGGTAAGCGGTCTTATCTGGGCGGCAATCTTGATTCCTCTTCAATTCAAACAAGCTAAATTAGCGAAAACATTCCAAAATGATCAGCCAATCCCAGATCAATACTGGAAACTCAACAAACTCTGGATGGGGTTTGGAACACTGGCCACACTTCTCCCCTTGCTGAATATTTATTGGATGGTAGCCAAGCCACTTACTTAATTCACCGCAAAGCATCAATCTTGCTGCAACATATAGACAAGCCCTGAACAGCTCTTGATAATGCAGTTTTTGAAAACGGGCAAGTCAGACAATGAAAATAGGGATTGATTTAGGCGGCACCAAAATTGAATGCGTTGTCATTAGCGACAATCATGAAATTGTGCATCGAGAACGCTGTGACACGCCCAAAGGCAATTATCAGGGAATTCTGACGGCCATTGCCCAACTGGTGCATAACACGGAACACTTAACACCGTCAGGCACACCGGTTGGGGTCGGAATTCCCGGTACACTTTCTGAAGCCACCGGCGTCGTAAAAAATGCAAACTCCGTATGCCTGATCGGCAATCCCCTGGACAAAGATTTATCTGAACGACTTCAAAGACCCGTCCGACTGGCAAACGATGCGAACTGCTTTGCCTGGTCTGAGTATTGCGACGGTGCTGCATCTGGCGCAAAGAGTGTTTTTGGAGTCATCCTTGGCACGGGTGTAGGCGGCGGCATTGTCGCCAACAACGGCTTAATCAACGGCAGTAATGGTATCGCGGGTGAATGGGGTCACAATCCCCTAACCCATTATCTTCTGGAATCCAGAAAGTGCTACTGCGGCAAACAAGACTGCATCGAAACATACCTTTCCGGCCCGGCCTTTGAAGCTGATTACCGGCAACAACATCAACAAGACCTGCCAGCAAAACAAATCATACAAAACATGCGTTCAGGAGACATGATCGCAAAAGCTCATTTCTTAGATTACGCAAAAAAGCTGGCAGCCAGTCTCACCGGAGTGGTTAATATTCTAGACCCTGAAATTATTGTTCTTGGTGGAGGCATGTCTAACATCGATGAACTCTATGAAGTCTTACCGGAGCTTCTGAACCACTATGTGTTCTCAGATACCATTAACACACAGATAGTAAAAGCCCGACATGGTGACTCCAGCGGTGTTCGCGGTGCCGCATGGTTATGGGATTGAAAAAGAGCCTCTAAGGTTCTTTACGAAAAACCAAAAACTGATTATTCGCTGGCATGTCAACGTCTTTAATCAGCTTGAAACCATACTCTGCTAACTGAGCCGCAACGGAATTAAATCGCCTGACGCCACTTAACGGATCTCTGTTTTTTAACCAGACATCAAACTGAAGGTTGCTTGCTACCGTTTGCCGATCTTCGTATAGAAAAGGCCCATACAAACAAAAATAGCCACCCTTATTAACCACTTGAGCCACAAACTGAAAAAATTGCTCGCAAGCTGCCCAACTCATGATATGGAAGGTATTTGCAGAATAAACCGCATCATAAGGGCCTTTGCCTGCTGCTTCGGCTTTTTGAGACGAAGACTCTACATCCAACACTAATGGCTCGGGAAATTGGCCCGGTGCTAATGTGTTTAAGTTCAGTTTCAGGGGAACCAGATATTCGTCCTGATCCGCACACTGCCAGTGTAATTCAGGCATTGACGACTTGAAGAATAAAGCATGCTGACCTGAGCCTGCCCCGACTTCAAGAACCTTATAATCCGGCTCAAGTATTTGGCAAAGCTCCTTCCATATCGGCTCTTTGTTTCTGTCGGCAGCCGGGGCATAGTTCAAATAGGTAGTCAGATCATCCATGAAATATTTTATGCTCTCATCAAATTTTTAATCAGTACTAATGACATCAGTAATAATGGCATCAGTAATAACGACATCAGTAATAACGAAAAGAATCGCCTGGTTTTTTATCTCTGAATGGAGAGAAAAACAGATTCACTTTTTCAGTCGGACTGTAAACAGTTAACATCTCTGCATCTGAGACAGGTTGAAGGACTCTCGGTTCCTTTTTTTTCACAATCATACTCTGACGTTCCCTCTCAGACTTCACCTTAATGGTTTCTAAACTCTCAAACACACTTTCATCAATTTCCTCCGATTTCACTGTAAAGTCCAACTCAAGGGTTTTACCATCATCAAACATTACAGCCACCGTGGCCGTACGATGAATAGATTGCTCATTCCATGCGAGCGAAGTTTGATTGGCCAATTTTATTTCTTTTAACTCAGCTTCTTTACCGACTAACTGATGTAACCAATCAAAATTATTCTGAATGACATTATCCCAGGCGTGCATTTGCTGTAATGAGCGTAATTGATCGTTATAACGACGTTCTGAAGTTGCAGTCCACACTTCAGGCTTCTCTACCACAGGATATTGTTTGTTTTGTATGAATCCGTCTTCTTGCCGAGCATACAAAATTGCCTCTTCCACTTTCTTTGGCAAATCAGATACAAGACGTCTGAATTCAGAGTTGAATTTTACCTCCAATGCTTTCTTATAAGCCTGATTTGCATCATAAACCTGTTGATCGTAAGACAAGTTTGCTTTCACTAATCGGGGATCTTGATAGTTGCCTGCCGAAAAGGCGGGGCGTCCGGTGATGACCGCATATTGCTCCATCGTTCTGCCCCAATTAAGATCGTTTGGCGCCAACGTTTGTAATTGAAGGTTTTTCAGAATCTGGGGCGGAAGTCCCTTAATTGGCCCAACCAGGCACTGATCTATCTTCATTTTATCTTTACTGGTCTCACCCTGAGTAAGCAGCCCTCGCTTCATAATTTCCGCAGGCTGACCTTCGATGGGCGCAAAAGTATATGAAAAGTTTCCGTATTTAGAAGAGAAGTAATACGTTCCTGTCAGTATTTTTTTGCTATTACTGTATACAGCTGAAGGTTTCAGTGTATTAGGTTTATTGAAGTCACCACAGGTCATACCTTGTATGTATATGGTCTGCTCTCGATCCAAATAAACATCAGGGTACCCTTCCACTGCAACAGCGGTTGAAATAAACAGAAAGCCGCTACTTAAAGCGATGAGTGTGTTTTTTAATTTTATCGTCATGCCTGCAAGTCCTTTACTGAGGATTCTCCCATTGAACCAAAATCACCGACTGATTCGATTCATTTTTTGTTTCTCTTCGCTCGCATAAGACATATCCATCAAATGATTTAAGACATATGCCTGTTGAGGTGTAAAACCCTCTCGCTTTCATTGCAAACAAACCGGGTAGAGCTATATCTATAACTACCTCCACGGTTCTGGCCCCTGATAAGAAGTATGAATATCAATGAGCAGCCAACACAAAACAAAACACGGTACTGATTGTTTTGAAACTCTATCTGCAATGAGATTTTCGGCGCCCCTCCGTTCGTACTATCTGGTATACGACCCCAGCGTTTGTGAGCTTTCTTTCTTCAAAGCGCGGTTTAAGCAGATTAGATGGGGAATGGCATTTTGACAATTCACATCAAACTCATAACGATTATTCTTATCTGCATTCTGTCTGTAGTGTTCCCCTCTGCACTCATCATTGAGCAAAAAATATCTCAGCATTTACAGGATAAAAGCAACGAACAACTGGACGATCAACTGTCTTTGTTTGTTTCTGCAATTAAAGATAAAGAAACAGAAGCACTGAAGATCACACAATTGATCGCGGATACCCTATTCAACGAACTTATTCCCGGTGAAGACAAGCGCCTAAACACCGACACTTTATTAAATGGCATCACCAGTGCCTACACCCTATTTAACTACGTGATGATCGTAGATGAGCTAAAAAACATCACCGCTCTTTCACTTAGAGATAACATTCAGGATACTTTTCCAAAAGATAAAATCCTTGGAAGAAACCTTGCTCGGTTTCACAGAAGCGATGCACTGAAAGCAACCTCATTTATTGCCCCGCCCACTTACGATCAGATCAAAACACTCATCGACCAATCAACACATGAGACCCAATGGATCAGTGTTCCGCTCAAACACAGAGAGAAAATTACTGGCTGGGTGGTTTCCTCTCTCGATTGGCACACGGCTGCACCAACGCACTTATATTTCATCAACCCGATTTGGCAACTGCACAACGCCTCCATGGTCTTAACTACATTACGAGACCGGGTCATCTTAGGATCGCAACCAGGTAAAAAATGGACTCAGCCAAATGGCATGATGTTCAGAGAGAGAACCCTTCAACTCGGAGAAAGAGACTTTTCTATTAAATTGCAGGTTTCAAAGTCCTTCATGGACGAACCCATCATTGAGTCGCGAAAGATGATTGCTCTCTATAGCGCTTTTATAGTGGTTATTAGCCTCTGTTTAATTTACCTGGCGGTACATCTGGTGATATTCAAGCGCATTCGGGCTCTGAAAAAGGGCGCCGCCATGGTCTTGGAGGGTATGGATCTACAAATTAACACACCGCATAACGACGAAATCGGTCTTCTTGAGTCCTCATTTAACAAAATAGCCAAACAAGTGAGTCAACTGAGTTCAACATTAAAAAAAGAAGCCGAAAAACGAAGTGCCGATACCGCCCGATCTAACCAAGAGTTAGACAATTTTGCTTATATCATCTCTCATGACCTACATGCGCAACTTCGGGCGATAGAGCATCTTACTGCCTGGATTGAAGAAGAACTCAATGAAACCGCCACTAAAGAAACCAATGACAACTTAGAACTCTTACATGCCCGTATTTACCGAATGGAAAAACTTCTGAACGACCTTCTGGAATACTCCAGGATCAACCACAATATTGAAAACTCTCATGAGGTAGACACGAATAGATTAGTTGAACAAATCTTCGCCAGTCTCCCCGCCAAGCCGAAGTTCAGTTTAACCACCAGTAAACTACCCATGTTTACAACCAATGAAGTTCATTTAGAACAAGTATTTAAACACCTGTTAAGCAATGCCATTAATCACCACAACCGATCATCAGGCCACATAGAAGTTACATGTAAAGATAGTGAACATTACTATGAGTTTTCGGTCATCGATGACGGTCCAGGTATTGCCAAAATGTTTCACACTAAAGCCTTTAATCTTTTTCAAACATTCCGCTCCCGGGACGAAGTTAAAGGAAATGGCATGGGCCTCGCTCTAATCAAAAAGATTGTCGAGTTTTATGGTGGCCAGGTGTCGCTGGCATCTGATGAAGGTGAAGGAACGGAAATAAAATTTACCTGGCCCAAACGTTGGGATAAAAACGATCACTACCAACACATTTACACAACGGAAATTAAGCCGGCCTATACCACGTTTCATTAAACATTCAGAAAATATTACACCCTATTACACATTATCAATATTCATAACCGGATCATAAAACTGTACTAAACTGTTATAACAATTAAAGAGCTATGGGAACCTATGATTAGCTTGCGCTCAGTTAAGAAATCAATAATTTAATTATTAAGACAGGCTTAGGAAATGGACATTCTGATCGTTGATGATGACCAGGTTGATCGGGCCCTGGTGATAAGAACAATAAAAAAAAGCAACTTAAACGTAAACATCACTGAGGCGATCACCGTCGACGAAGGTTTAAGGTGTTACGCTAAACAGCACTTCGATATTGTTCTTTTAGATTACCGTATGCCAGAACGTGACGGCATTGAAATGATGATGGAAATCAGAAACGAACCAAGAAGTAATGACACTGCCATCGTCATGATGAGTGCCTCAGAAGACGAAGCGCTTGCAGTAGAGTGCATACGAGCCGGCGCTCAGGATTTCATCACAAAGTCAGAAATCACCGATACTCGCTTACGGCGAGCCCTGCTTCATGCATCAACCCGTTTTGATCTCGAAAAACAGCTGTTCGAAACCTTTCAAAAAGTAAAATCGTTGGCCGAAACGGACGCATTAACCGGCCTCTCTAACCGGTATTTATTTGATGAATCTCTCAAGCAGGCACTGGCCAACAACCGGCGTAACAAGTCCAAATTGGCCTTGCTTCTTTTTGACTTGGATGATTTCAAATCAGTCAATGACACTTACGGTCATGATGTAGGTGATATTCTGCTCAATAAAATCGTTTCCCGTATCAAAGGTTGTCTCAGGGGCAATGAACTATTTTCAAGATTGGGCGGCGATGAGTTTGCTATAACTTTAACCAGTCTCGAGTCGCCGGAAAATGCCAGTCTGGTGGCCAGAAGAATTTTACGAGTACTTCAAAAACCCGTCGAAATTGAGTCTGTTACGATTAATACCTCTGCCAGCATCGGAATTGCGTTGTGCTCCGAATATCAACGTACCAGCGACGATTTATTTAAGTTTGCCGACATTGCAATGTACCGGGCTAAAAAACAAGGTAAAGGCCAGGTTTGCTTCTTTGAGCCCAAAATGCAGGAGCTGTTCCATTCAAGATTAAAAACAGAAACCGAGTTAAAGCAGGCAATTAATAAAAACCAGTTACAGCTTCATTATCAACCCATCATCAACCCTACTGACGCTCATCAAGTACTCGGATTCGAAGCGCTTGTCCGCTGGAAAGTTACAAACACCATCCGCTTGCCCGAGCAATTTTTAGAAATTGCAGAGGAAACACACCAAATAATAGATATTGACCGATGGGTTATTTCTGAAGCCCTTTCACAACAAGCGAGGTGGAACAGTTCCGCCCGAACACCTCCCTTAACTATGGCCATCAATGTATCAGCCTCTCATCTGGCAGATTCATCCATTGTTGAACACGTCAAAGCCTGTCTGAAAGAACACAACACCATACCAAGTTCAGTCAGCATCGAGTTCACTGAAGCGGCTCTGATTAAAAATGCTAAATCAACAAAAGCCGTGTTAAAAGCACTCAATGAACTTGGGGTAAAACTGTCTTTAGACGACTTCGGAACCGGGTTATCGTCCCTGACACAACTGCAGGACTTCCCTCTCTCTGTTCTAAAAATTGATCGGAGTCTCTTATCTGATTTGAACGACCAAAAAACTACGCTCATAGAAAGCATTGTATCTATGGCATCCATCTTAAAATTAGACATCGTTGCGGAAGGCATCGAGACTGACGAACATCAAGCCCTATGCCAAAAACTTAAAATACAACAGGCTCAAGGTTATTACTTCTCAAAGCCTGCCACCACAAAAGACATAGAGAGCAAGTTTATTAACCAAAGTGACGTCTGAGAAATCTTTACTACTTTTATGCTGTTTTCTAAGGACATAATCAAATGACCCCTCAAGGTTTAAAAGCAGCCGCAAGTTTGCACTGGTTTCACTGGTTAGTCGTCAGCTTATCTCTGCTGCTAACCTTGGCCGCATGGTATATTTCCAAAACCCAAACAGAAGAAAAACTACAGCAGCGTTTTGAGTTTCAGTCTCAACAGCTTCTGGACTTGATTTCAGAAAGAATGTCCCGTTATGAAGATGCCTTGCGTGCTGGCGTTGCTGCAATCAATGCTCAAAAAGGCGCCGATGTAAACATGTGGAAACGATTTTCAGAGACGCTTCATATTCACAAAAGTTATCCCGGCATTAACGGTATTGGCGTGATTTATTACATCTCGCCCAACAAATTGAACAACTATTTACTCAAAGAACGAGAGCTTCGCCCGGGTTACATCATCCACCCACCCCACAACAAAAACGAATATTGGCCCATAACCTACGTTGAACCCGTAATAAATAACGAAAAAGCCATTGGTCTCGATATGGCCTTTGAATCGAATCGTTATCAGGCAGCGCTTAAAGCCAGAGATTTAAACGTTCCACAAATTACCGCCCCCATTGTGTTGGTTCAGGATTCAAAACAAACACCAGGGTTCTTACAATATGTTCCTTTTTATAACAGCGAAGACATCGGTACGGTTGAGAAGCGAAGGAAGCACTTTATTGGGCACGTCTACGCCCCCTTCATCATGTATAAACTGATGGAAGGCGCCCTAGCCCAAAAACACCGACAATTACTGTTCAGCGTTCATGACAATAATGACGTTTTGTATAATGAGCTGACATCCGACAACCCTTATTACGATGCCCAACCGCTTTATCAAAAGACAGTTTCGATCGATATGTATGGCCGCCCATGGCGATTTAGCATACAGACCGCACATGCATTCCGGGAAGGTGCTGATACCTATCAGTCCACATTCATCCTGCTCGGTGGGATTGTCATCGATAGCCTGCTACTTTTCTTGTTTATAGCCCTCGCCCGTTCCAATAAAAAAGCCATTGAGATCGCCATCCAGATGACACAGAAATTGAGCATCAGTGAAATTGCACCTTGCGGCATTCTTATCATTAACCAAAAAGGCATCATTGAAATTGCAAACCCACACACAGTGACATTATTTGGGTATTCACAGGAAGAACTTGAAGGGAAATCAATCAAACAATTAATTCCACAAGGCTTATACGAGGGACAAGGCAATGACCACCCCCAAAGCGCTGATAGCCAAAACACTGACAATTTAAGCACTGACAACCAAGCCAATAACATCGAATTGCCCTTTTGGGACTCCATTGAACATCAAACCCAATCCAACAAAGAGGTAGTCTGCGAAACACAAAACGGAAACCTATTTCCAGCCGAAATTGGTATCGCACCTTTTAAACATGGCGAGGGTTCAAAGTTTTTAGCCACTATTTTTGATATGTCTTCCCACGTGGAGATGACCAACGAACTGAAGCGCAGCAACAAAGAATTAAACGATTTTGCATACATTGCTTCGCATGATTTGAAAGCGCCGTTAAGGGGCATCATGCAGCTTTCCGCTTGGATAGCAGAAGACATTGAAGAGATAGCCACCGAAGAAACCAAACATAATTTAACGCTATTACAAAACCGTACATCGAGGCTCGAAAAATTATTAGATGACCTACTGGCCTACTCTCGTTTAGGAAGAGATCTTGGGAAACTTCAGCAAGTAGATATTGAGTTCATGGTGACATCAATCTTTGATTTACTTGACCCGCCCAAGGGCTTCAAACTGGTCATTCAAAACGAAATGCCAGTATTTGAGTCTTTACTTGTGCCGTTAGAAGTCATCTTTCGAAACCTGATCAGCAATGCCATAAAACATCATCACAAATCTGAAGGAACAATTACCATCTCCGTAGCCGATCAAGCTCAGGAATATGAATTCTCGGTATGTGATGATGGGCCAGGAATCAACCCCAAATTACATGACCGAGCATTCGAACTTTTCAAAACACTCAAGCCCCGGGACGAAGTCGAAGGGAGCGGCATGGGCCTCGCGTTCGTCAAGAAAATGCTGAAACAACATAAAAGCAACATCAGAATTGTTTCCGACGGCGAAAGCGGAACCTGCTTTATATTCACATGGCCAAAAAAGTTAACTGATGTTTAGTTGTAGTACTCAGACACAGTAATTCAAGTGAACTGTCATCAACTCAAAGATCAAGAATCAAGTTCCGCCACACCAGCTTCAGATAATAAATTCATGCGAAGCTTTTCGTCGTCTACATCTAACAAGCTTTCACTATGATCTGGCAGTGTTTTGGAAACCTTCACTGACAAATCCTTAAATTTAGAAACTTTATTGTAGAGTCCTTGTTGCCCTACTAAAGAGACAATGGAGTCATTATAATTTTTCGTCGCCTGACGCAGGCCGTTGCCAACTTTAAGCATTTTCTCAGAGAACACACACAGCTGATTGAACACCCCTGCAGCCTGCTCAGCAATTTCACGAGTTTGTTCATTACTTCGCTCTAATACCCACAGATTCGCAATGGTGCGTACTATAGGCAAAAGAGTCGTTGGGGTCACCAGCACGACATTGCGTTCAAAGCCATAATTAAATAACGTGCGGTCATGCTCAACGGCGGCTAAAAATGCAGGTTCGATCGGCATAAACATCAGCACAAAATCCGGAGAATTCATTCCGTTCAGGTTGGTGTAATCCTTACCCGATAAATCTGCTATATGGGCCCTGACAGACTCAACATGGGCTTGCAGAAATTGGTTAGTGTCCTCTTCTTGTTCCGCTTCCACAGAGTTTACATAGGCAACCAGAGAAACTTTGCTGTCAATAATGACTTTTTTGCCACCCGGCAGACTAATGATCAAATCAGGCCGTTTGTTCTTTCCTTCTTCATCTTTAAAGTTTGCCTCTCTGAAAAACTCAACACCGTTCGACAAGCCAGAATTTTCCAGAATCATTTCAGCCTGTAATTCGCCCCACGATCCCTGTTTTTTATTATCCCCTTTAAGCGCTTTCGTCAGATTATGAGCTTCATCGGTGATCTGTTGATTCAATGCCCGTAACTGTTCAAGTTCTTTAGCCAGGCTGGCCTGGCTTTTGGTATCTTCCGTATGGATGGACTCCACACGCTCACGAAAGTGTTTAATTTGTTCTTTGAAAGGCTCAAGCATAGAGTTCATTGCTTGTTGGCTGTTTTGAGAAAACGACTTACCCTTTTCTTCAAATATTCGGTTGGCTAACAATTCAAAATCTTTCGTCATTTGAACTTTATTTTGCTCAAGTAACGCCAACTGTTCCTGATATTTGATCGTACGTTCATGATGGCTAGTTCTAAGTTCAGTTAACTCTGACTGAGTTTTTGCTAATGCCTGCTTCGCAGACTCCAGTTCATTCCGTATTAACTGCAATTCTTGAACTTTATTCGCTTCACGCTCTTTTAATGTTTCAGACATCTGTTTGGCTGCAGATGCTTCCGTTTGTGCCCTCTCCGTTTGAATCTCTGCCCTATGGTAGTTTGACTGGGCTTCATGTAATTGAGACTTCACTGACTCAAATTCTGCCTTTGTTAATTGGTGTTGCGCCGTTTCAAACTCCAACGACTGTTCCGCACGGGCAAGCTCAATACCAAAAGACTCTTTAGTTTTGCGACTTTGAACCAACGCAACAAGATAACCAACACAAACCGACATAAATAACATTGCTGAGCCAGCGGTGAGCGTAAACGGAGTCAAATCCATTCGGGTACTTCCTTAAAATCAGTGAATCGCACAAAATAACACCGAGAAAGACTTCTATAAAGGCACAAGTTCGTTAAAATGGCGCCCTTCCGTTTCGGCTTCTAAATATCTTCGATCAGGCATACATTTACTATGGAATATCAATTCTCCTCCGACTACTCTTCACAGCCTGTTGCAACTTGCTCTATGGATCATGAAGCATTTGGCCACTGGTTAACTGAAGAAATGGCTTCAGATGAAAAAAAAGTTCACCACATTCTTAGTCAAATTGAAGCACTTCAAGCTCAAAAAATTGACCAGTTCATTCTCAAAGGCTCAGAATATAGCCTGAAACTCACCCAGGAAGATGCCGTTGTAGGTGCCACCCACGTAGGGTTTGAAGCGTTCAATGATGAACTTTGTGCAGTAAGTGATGACAGTCAGGATTTAGGCTTTGAACACGATGAATTGGCTTTGGATGACCAGCAAGGCACAGCAATGTGTGGCTTGGAAGACTTCTCAGACCTTATCCATGCTTGGCTGGACTTTGTTTTCCCCTAAACGGATAAATGAATTATAAGCATCTAAATTCAGGCACAATTAACCCCTCCTACCCAAATGGCTAGTTACCTTTCGTTTTTGTTTATCTGAAGATCAGAAAAAATAAAAACAAAAAAGGACTGCCCATGAACTTCCCCAAAGCAATTGCTATTGCTTCTCTTGCTGCTGCCATGACTGGCTGCATAGACAAACACAACGTCACTCAGATTGGAGATGCCGAAAATATATTGTTCTTAGAAGATGGCCGGTTATTAGTCTCCGGCGGAAACAACATCTATCAAGTATCCGGCAACGGAAACGATTTTACACCCACCCCTTTGTATGTGGATGAGTCAGGTAAAGCACTAAAGTGTAACTTTACTGGCATAGCGCAACACGGTGACTGGGTCATTTCTTCATGCGTTGAAACCAAGTGGCTTATTTTTACCAATAACCACCTGCTCGCAGCCAACGTCAACGACTCTGACTTTAAATTCAACGTCATAACACCGAGCAAGAACGATGTATATGACCAGTTAGCGCTTCCAAACGGCATTGCTTTCACCAAGGACGGTTCTTTGCTGGTGGCTGACTATAATTTATTTGCGACTTCAGGCATTGCAAAACTAACGTTAGACTTTTCAGGCCCACAACCTTTTATTTCATCACTTGAGGAAGATTTCATTGGTGTGAATCACGGGCTTTCTTCACCTAACGGGGTTCGAACCGACGATAATTATGTTTACGTATCGAATGGTAACGCAGTAAAACGGTATGCATTCGCTGAAGACGGAACCGTTCCGACCACAATTGAAATCAATGGCCTTGCAGAACCTAATGAAACACTGATGTGGAAAGGCAGTTTGGCCACCATAGTTGACGATATCATGCCCTATTGTGGCGGTGTTGCTCTGACCAGTTATCTCAACGGCAGTGTTAAGTACGTTAAACGGCAATTTAATCACACCACCGGACAAGAAGAATTTGTTGAAATTGCAGACACCGGCGCTCTGGCTTTCAATTCACCCAGTTCTATCGCTATCGGTCAGCCACCACTGTTCAGTGGTTACGACTTGCTAGTGACAGAAAAAGGCTTGTTACAGGAGAAAAATTCATCCTTCGGGAATCGTCTATCTACTGCAACAATGCCATTTGACCTGAACAGTGCTAACGCTTGTGACATTGTTGCTTCGTTAGACTGATCAATCTCTTTATCGTATTTTCATTCCTACTCTATTTGCGGCCTTCATGGCCGCTTTTTTATTTTTGTAATAAATACGAATCAACTCATCCAATTGAAGGATGAACTTCCTTAGGATTTAAAGTAACCTGCTTTGTATTAAACTTTACAGTGTATTAAAAAATCTCAGGGTATTAATAATAACAACAGCATTTAAGGATGACCGCATGAGCAAAAAACAGTTTGACATCGTAGTCTTCGGAGCCACCAGTTTCGTTGGCCAAATCTTAACCAAATACTTGTTAAACAACTTCAACAATGAAGGTCAGGAGCAGCTGAATTGGGCACTGGCTGGCCGTTCAGAATCCAAACTGAACACTCTGAAGCAAGAATGCGGCATCGAAGCATCCAAGCTACCGGTCATTATTGCAGATGCGGCTGATCAAAGTGCGCTAGAAGCCATGTGCAAGCAAACCAATGTGGTTGTATCTACGGTGGGCCCGTATGCGCTCTATGGCGAACCACTGGTCAAGGCGTGTGTGGAAACTGGTACCGATTACTGTGATCTGACGGGTGAAGTTCAGTGGATCAGACGAATGATCACGAAATACGAAGCTCAAGCAAAAAAAACCGGCGCCAGAATTGTGCATTGCTGCGGCTTTGACTCAATACCCTCCGACATGGGCGTGTACTTCCTTCAACAGCAAGCCAAACAACAATTGGGTGAGCACTGTAATACCATTAAAATGCGAGTAAAAGCAGCAAAAGGTGGCGCTTCTGGTGGTACCGTTGCCAGTATGGTCAATATAACCAAAGAAGCCGCAGCAAACCCTGCGCTTCGAAAAGAGCTGGCCAACCCTTATTCAATTTGCCCTGAAAATCACAGCTTCACAGCGAGGCAACACAATGTCAGCACAACTGAGTTTGATCAGGACTTAAACGCATGGGCTGCGCCATTCGTAATGGCAGGTATCAATACTCGGGTAGTGCATCGTTCCAATGCTCTTTCAGACAACGCTTATGGAAAAGACTTTAAATACGATGAAGCTATGTTAACAGGGCCGGGTTTCAAAGGTCGTCTGAAAGCCAACGTTGTCGTTGCAGGTCTGGCAGGATTCCTGATTGGCGCAGCCATAAAACCAAGTCGTTGGGCCTTAGAGCGCTTTGTTCTTCCTAAGCCCGGCGAAGGCCCGTCGCCAAAAGAGCAGCTTTCCGGCTATTACGACCTTCGTTTTGTCGGTTCCACATCAAAAGGTCAAAAAATCACGACCAAAGTAACAGGACAAGGCGATCCAGGTTACGGTTCAACCTCTAAGATGTTGGGACAAGCAGCGGCATTCCTTGCGCTGGACTTGAAAAAAGAAGATAAGCCTGGCGGCTTCTGGACACCAGCGACAGCATTTGATAATCGCTTTATTCGGAGGCTGACCGAAAAAGCAGATTTGAACTTTGAAGTTATTGACTAAAAAATCAGATGTATCGTTGTTTTAATAAGGCCTCAATGATCGACTTTGAGGCCTCATTCAATGCAAAGCAGTACAACAAAACAAACACAACACTGAATTAAAAATCCAGTAAGTCTAAGAACGGATACAACGTTAAGCCCAAGACAAAAGCAATTGCGATAACCGCCAGTACTAACCTGAAAGGGTTATGCAGAAAATTGGTCCAGATACTTGGTAAATTTCCCTGAGTCTCAAGCTTCCTCCATTCTTCATTAAACCGGCTATGACGTTCCTGCTGATATTGGTCGATAAGGCCACGAGATCGCTCGTGATCCGCTTCATCATGAACCCAAATTCCTGGCATTGAAACGCCCCACCGACCAGCCGTGGTTTCGTAAAAATCAATGGCGTTTTCTTCAAGCAGATGACGAACATCGTCTGCTTCATCTTCCGGAACACCACTCAGTTTAAAAATCAAATAAGGCATATACACCCGTTAATTTGCGGTGAGACTATTGCGCGGAAGCTACAACGACTAATAACAGCGTTAAAAATCGCCTCAAAATGCTCATTTACGATCAGTAATACCCAAAGGGGCACACTGACTCAGCTTTTTCGTTGATTTTTGCCTTGTTCTAAATCGTTTCACAGTCCGTGCTAAGGTCTCACTGTGTTGATAATATTCGAGATTGAAAACTGCATCGATTGCCAGTCTCGATAGTCAATACCAATAGGATACAGCTGATCTCCCCATTCTAGAACCAAAGAAGGAAATCCGGCATCCGATAGGTTTCGGGCCAACTTAATTTGTCCATTCAATACTTCATGAGTTTCATCAGAATCTAAAACTGTCCGAAAATCTGAAGCCGCCTCAACGGGTAAACTTAACTCAGTTGCCACTTCTTGAAACAACGTCTCCAGAATATCATTCTCTGATGGATTCATTGCTCGTAAATAGTATCCCCGTTGAATGGCATCCACCATTATTTTGCCAACGTCCAGATTCAAGTTGTATTTCTTAGCAATTACCTTGGCCGCGATAATGGCCCTGCACGCAGGATAAGTCGATCTCTTTGGCGTATTGAAAGACCAAAAATCAAAATTAAACTCCGTTCCCAATAGATCATTGATTCTATACCAGTGTTGCTGAATGGTTTGCCGAAGAGCCATAGGCATTGGCTGATGGGTATCCGGAGCTAGCCCTCCTAACACGTACTGAATTTCCAAATCACGAGGTAAATGATTTTGAAGCTCGTCCCAGGTAAGTCTAAAACCCCAACACCATGAACACATAGGGTCATGAATGTAATAGAGTGTGGCGGTCATAATTCTTCGCGATGAGTATTTTGTACATTAATTTCTGTGCAATCAAAGTTCTTTTGCTGTGAGGATTTGTTGCACTATTAAACCACAGAAAGAAAAACGTTTCTTCAGGCAATAAAAAAGAGCACCGAAGTGCCCTTTTTTGAACCAATTAAAACGCTCGAATTATGCGTCTTCAGTTTTCTTGCGTGAACGACGTGGCTTTTTAGCCGCTTCTTTGGCTTCTGGTGCTTCAGTTTCGGAAACCGCTTCTTTAACAGTCTCAAGCGCTTCTTTCGCTTCTTCTGCAACATCTTCAACGGCGTCTTTTACTTCTTCAACAACGTCTTCAACGTCTTTTTCAATTTTCGAAAGAAGCTTGCTTACAAATTCACTGGCACTTGCGTTCAAAGAACGAACGTTCTGAAAAGCACTCACTGCTTTTTCGTTATGCTTCTCACGAATGTCTTTCGCTGTGATTGTTTTCGCTTTTTCTTCGATCGTCTCAACATAGTCGAACGTCTTACCAGCTACAGAGCTGTAGTATTGCTCAACAGTATTGATACCACTTTCGATTGAACCTTCAACTTTGGCTTGAATTGATTTAAGTTTGCTCATTAGATTACTCACTCTGCAGATATAAATTTAGCGCTTTACGCCCCTGTATGGTCACGAACATATCAACCAAAATTAGACTGAACACCCTAATAATTGTCATTTAAGAACAAACTGCTTTAATAGAACACAGGGTCTTATTTTTGGCTCATACAAAGGCATTAGTTTGCTTTAACACCTTTTAATTCATACTCTTATCAATCCATCAAAGAACGTCTGAACACGTCATTTTTGAATTTTTAACAAAGGCATTTTTGTGAACGAAATAAACAACATCCTTTACATCACTGGCGCAGGTGTCAGTGAAGAAAGTGGCATTCCTACATTCCGGGGGAAGGACGGTTTCTGGAAAATAGGCAGCAAAAACTATACGCCTCAGGAAATGGCAACACGAAGAATGTATAAAGAAAACCCGGAGCAGTTTCTTTCCTGGTACTACAAACGGTTTGCAGCGTATCGAAACCATGGCCCAAACAAAGTACACCACTGGCTTGCCAACAAAAATTTAATCACCCAAAACATTGATGGTCTAGATGGAAAAGCCGGAAACCAAAACTACATAGCCATTCATGGCCGACTGGATCAGATGACACTGTTCCATACTCAAGGGGACAACGTGGCTACCCAACAAGCACCATGGGATTCAGTAGACGAGACTTCGCTCACAGAGTCACTGCTGGAGGTATTCAAAATCAGCCTTTCCACACGAAAGCCTATGAAGAGCCAGTCTTTCAAACCCTATGTTTTGTTGTTTGATGAATATTACACCGAGCTGTATCGAATCAGTGAAGCGCAACAAAGAATGATTGACGCCGATAAAATCATTTTTATGGGTACATCGTTCAGCGTCAACATCACTCAGATGGCATTAGAAATTGCTGTCACCCAAAACAAGCCCATTGAAGTGGTTGACCCCTATCCGGTTAGAATCCCTTATGAAAATACGACTTACCACAGAATGAAAGCATCTGAGTACATTGAAAGGGCGGACTAACAATCGCCCTAATAACTAATCAATTGGCCGTGATTGACTTCAAAATTCATCAGCTCCTGAATCGGTTTGTCGTGTTTATGGCACAACAAACCACGAATGACGCCGCCATGAGCAACAAGCAAGACGCTCTTACCAGAGAACCGGGCATAGATGTCCGCCAGTCCGTCGAGAATACGACGATCAAAGTCAGAGAGAGACTCTCCGTTCGTGGGCGGGTTACTCAACGGGTCTTCCCAAAAACGCTCCAGCACGCCAGGATGTTGATCCAGCACTTCGATGGCCGTCAGGTTTTCCATCACACCAAAGTCATATTCACGAAAGGCCGGGTCAGTTTCATATGGAATAGACAACATCGCAGAAAGTTCTTTGCTGAAGGATAAACAACGCAAAAGAGGCGATGTCACAATGACATCCCATTCAGGATGGCCTACCTCTGAAATACGTTGACCAACGGAAGTCAGCATCTGTTGCCTCCCTTCCTCGGTCAATATCGCGTCGGTCACACCGATGTATGCTTTACCGGCTTCGGTGATACCGTGCCTTAACAGCGTTAATGACTTTAAAGAATTATCCTTTGTCATCAACACCCGCCTCAGCAAAAGTCGCCATCTGATTATGCAATGCACAGGCCGTCTTTAATAACGAAACAGCGATGGCTGCCCCACTGCCCTCTCCTAGCCTCATTTCAAGTTTCAATATTGGTTCTCCATTCATCGCTTCTAAAATAATACGATGGCCGGGTTCCGCCGATTGATGAGAAAATACCATCCACTCCCGGCATTCTTGGTTCAGAGATTGAGCAAATAGCGCAGCCACAGAACAAATAAAACCATCGACCAAAACAGGCAAGCCTAATTGGGCCGAACGCAAATACGCACCACAAAGCGCAACAATTTCAAACCCGCCTAAGCACGTCAGAATTGCTAACGGATTTACCACCTCTGTTTTATAAAAAGCGGCTTTATGAAAAGCAATGGCCTGCTCAATCATTTGAGCTTTAAATTTAATTCCTTCAGGCGTAATCCCTGTGCCCGGGCCAGCAATATCCAGCGCCGGACGATTCAACAGCGCACAAGCTAACGCAGTGGCGGTGGTGGTATTACCAATGCCCATTTCGCCACCGATAAACAACTGAGCACCTTGTTCAAACGCCCTTTCCGCCGCTTCTTTTCCGGCATTCATTGCCTGCACTAATTGCTCTTCGGTCATGGCTTGTTGAGTCAGAAAACTCAAAGTACCGTTTGAAATATTCACTTGATGGAACTGACTTTGACTGGATTCTGCTAAAGCTATAAATTCATGGGGTAAAGGCTCGACCGCTCCTAAATTAACAATCTCCAAGGATGCGCCTAACTCTCTTGCGCAAACACTGATGGCCGCGCCGCCAGCCAGAAAGTTGGCAATCATTTGTGCGGTAACGGCTTGCGGATAAGCAGAAACCCCTTCAGCCGCTATCCCATGATCGGCAGCAAATACCGTAATAAAGGTCTTATCCACTGAAGGTCGCTCAGAACCCTGCATCGTCGCCAGACTCACAGCAAGAGACTCCATCTTTCCCAATGAACCGGCCGGTTTCGTCAGGATCTGCTGTCGATCAAGCGCAGCTGCCTTTGTCTCTTTATTCAGGGCCTTTACAGAAATTTCCAACCAATCCAACATTTAAGCATGTCCTTTCAAAAAATGAGGCAAACCCGCCACCGTCAAAATTACTTGTTCACTGATCTCAGCAACCGCCTGATGAAGTAACCCTGCCTCATCACAAAATTTTCGCGTAAGTTCACCCATCGGCACGACCCCCATATTGGTCTCGTTACTGACCATAATGATCTGGCCGGGTAAGGTGGGGAAAACATCCAATAAGGCTTGTCGTTCACTTTCAAATTGAGACTGATCTTCCAACATGAGCAAGTTAGTCAGCCACAGTGTTAGGCAGTCCACCAAAATACAGGTTTCGCTCGTTGCCTGCGCTTTGAGAACGTCGGCTAATTTAATGGGTTCTTCAACCAACCCCCAATGATCAGGTCGACGTTCACGATGCAACCGTACCCGCTCAGACATTTCCTTATCAGTGGGTTCGCTGGTAGCGATGTAACACACCGATAATTGACTTTCAGAGGCGTATTGCTCCGCCAATTTACTCTTGCCCGAGCGAGCCCCACCCAATATAAGTGTCTTCACTTAAACAACCTATTTACAAAATTAATCAAATCAGATGCCTATGCGGATTACTTCACTTTACGAATCAATTATCATAACGAGCTTTCCAACATCCGGTAGAATTCAGTCTCGCGGAAGATTCTAACGGAGTTTGAATCGTTATATAACCGAAATATCAGGATCACTACTTCAAGGATCGAAAAGTCAATGTTCCAAGCCCTCAAAGATTTTTTTAGCGCCCTATTCACCAAGAAACCCACAAAATTACCTCCGTGGCAACCCGAATGGTCCGCATTCCTGAATAGCAAAGTGAGTTTTTATCGCAATTTATCCAATGAAGACAAAACACGGTTTGAGCAACGTTGCCTGCTATTTTTAACAACCACATCGGTTGAAGGCGGTGTAGCTGTAGAAGTTACAGATCAAGACAAACTTCTGGTCGCGGCAAGTGCCATCATTCCGGTTTGGGGTTTCCCTAACTGGCACTACATCAACATCAAAACTGTTTATCTATTACCCGCGATGTTTAACGAGCAGTTCGAGTGTGGCGGCCCAGATGCAAGAATCACCGGAATGGTAGGCACTGGCCCGATGGCAGGAAAAATGGCATTGAGCAAACCGGCATTACATCAGGGCTTTGCCAACGACAGAGACAAACAAAATGTGGGCATTCACGAATTTGTACATTTGGTTGATATGGCCGATGGAAACTGCGACGGATTTCCTGAACGGGTAAAGAAATTTGAATACTGCGCCCCTTGGTTTGATTTGGTGCAACACAAAATATCCGAAGTTGAAGATAAGAAAAGCAACATCAGAGAATACGCGACCACCAATAAAGCTGAGTTTCTGGCGGTTGCTTCCGAGTACTTTTTTGAAAGACCAAAAATGCTTCAGAAAAAGCACCCAAAACTTTACGAGTATCTAAGCGACTTTTATCAGCAGAACCTGGCTGAAATTGAGGCCGATATACAACCTACAAGAAACAGCCCTTGCCCATGTGGAAGTGGAAAAAAATACAAGCGGTGCTGCCTGAATAACTTATAGTGGTTCTCAACCTCTTACGTTGAAATGAAGCTATAACATTTCGGAGAACCCCGATGTGTTTAAATCACTCTCTAACAAGCGTTATTCTTCAAGAATCGCCTGAGGAGTCAGCTTTATTTCTTCAGGTTTAATCACTGTGAAATCTTCAACGTAAAATTGATCGGCACTGCAGCACTGCCACCAATGCGCCCATTGCTTGTTAGAAACTAACCCTTCTACCAGTGCATCGGGCCTGAGAGGTTCAACCAAACTGCCTGTGGCCATCAACAGGCCATAAGGCGTTCTGCGTTTCACCATGTGAGGAGCCAGATCTGCGGGATCATCCAAACCAAGACTTCCCACTAACTCATAAAAACTGTCCAAAGTTTTTCTGTGAAAATTATAAACACGATTACTTTTATCCTCGACATTAATCGCCTTGGAGCGAGCTGGATCTTGCGTAGCAATCCCTGTAGGACAATGGTTCGTATTACAGCTTTTCGACTGGATACACCCCAGCGCAAACATCATGGTCCGGGCTGCATTCACTAAATCTGCACCCATAGCAATCTTGGAAAGCAAATCAAAACTTGAGGCCGTCTTTCCTGAGGCAATGATCTTAATCTTATCCCTGAGACCTACGCCAACCAGCGCATTATGCACAAAGTAAATACCTTCCAGACACACCATACCAAGTCGGTTACTGAACTCTACAGGGGCGGCACCGGTGCCGCCTTCCGCGCCATCGACGGTTATAAAGTCAGGGGTAATCCCTGTTTCCAGCATCGCCTTGCAAACACTTAAAAATTCCGCTGGATTTCCGATGCACAGTTTGAACCCAACCGGCTTACCTCCACTTAACGCCCGCAATTTCTGTATAAAATGTAACAAGGCGACTGGTGTTGTGCATTCCGGGTTTACTGCTGGAGATATGCAATCTTTATCCATCGAAATATGTCGTATTTCGGCAATCTCAGGTGTAATTTTTGCCTTAGGCAGTACACCGCCATGAGCCGGTTTAGCCCCTTGACTGAGCTTAATCTCGATCATTTTAATTTGAGGTTTTTTGGCCATTTGCTCAAACATATTCGGGTTAAAGCGACCATTTTCATCCCGACAGCCAAACAACCCAGAACCGATTTGCCAAACAATATCCCCACCGTGTTTCAAATGATATGGACTGACCGAGCCTTCGCCTGTGTTATGAAAACACCCTGCTTTTTTAGCACCAGAATTCAAAGCCTCAATGGCATTACTGCTCAGAGAACCAAAACTCATGGCCGAGATATTTAAGTAAGACGCCTCATAAGGCTGTGTGCAATCCGGCCCTCCGATGGTAATGCGCTTTACATCGTCTTTCACGTGCTTAGGGCTTAATGAGTGCCACAGGCTCAAGTAGTTTTCTTCAAGTAAATCGCGTTGTGTACCAAACGCAATCGTGTCCCTGACACCTTTGGCTCTTTGATAAACCAAAGAACGCTGTTCACGGTTAAATGGCCGCTCTTCTGTATCATTCGCAATGAAATACTGTTGAATTTCGACCCGATAAGATTCAAGAAAATAACGAAGGTAAGCAACAACAGGATAAAGACGATTAAGATTATGCTTACTGTATTTCAGGTCATAAAAACCAACAACAGTATAGACTAAGCTAAACAGTAAAAAGGCCGTGGCCAACGAACTTTCTGCAACATTAAAAGCGATCAGCGCGACCAGATTGCCCACTGTTGCGATGAACCAATATACCTTTTGCATTATTGTCATGCGTATCCCTTACAAACCTGAATTCAGAACCAGAACGTAAATGAATTCAGGTTTTTCTACAATCGTAGACATGAAAATAATTAATCAACAGAGTATATCCAAAGAAATAAGGCCTGTCTCAGCGGACTGGCAGGCCTTTCGAGCACTCTTTTCATGTAAGAGGTTCCCTAGGCCTCCAGGGTTTCAAAAGAAGATACGGGCTCAACAACCTGGTGAACGGTTCTGCTAAAACTCCAATCTTGCTCATAATCAAAATTTATAGACCAAACCATAATGCCGCCGTATTGAGGGCTCTGCATTACTTCTCCTGAATCTATATCTTTTACCACATCACTTGGATCAGACAGACCCGAACCTGCACTGCCCGAGGCTGGTTCCCCGACAACAATTTTAGTCCTCGCCGGTACAATCTTGGTCAGAGGCCCATAACTTGCCGATATAAAGCCTACATCCGTGTCCTGAAGGCCATCAAACACAGCACCGCCGTATTGGTTATACTCCTGTATGAACAGCGCATCAAAGTTCGCCGATTTTAAAAAACTGGTTGTAAAGACATTAGCAGGTGCCAGGGAAGCAGGCCCGCCATAGCCCCCGGCTATTTGAGGTGCCGCAGTGATGAATAAAGATGAATCCTTTTGCCGTATTGTACTGACGTATAAATCAAGAAAATCAACGCCCACTTCAATGTCTTCCAAGTCCAGGTCGACACCATCAAAACCGTGATACTGACAAAGCAAAACCGTGTTTTTTGCAGCCTCAACCGGATCTGTGGGTAAGAAGGTGTTATTTTGCCCTCCAAAGGAAAGCAGCGCCAAACCACCGGCCTGATGAATCATATTGATCTGTTCTGCCAGATTTGACACAGGAGTCTCTACGCCAGAAGGCAAAGACACCTGATTGTCTTTATGAACGTAGCCAAACGCATAAACGAATACCGTATACTTGTTCTGAATTGCCTCTCTGATCATGTTGTCTGAAACATTTGCCGGTACACTCGAACCATAGGCCGAAACGTACCCGACTAGCGACTTTGATGGCCAGCTATTGATATTAGACATAATAACCCCTTAATAAATTGTGGTTTTTACAAACACTATTAAAAGGTTAGAAGCTCACGATTTAAAAAGTATGAACCATTGCAGCTTCAGCATACCCGCAATCTCTTATATAAAACCGGGATAAGTCTGACCCGGTATGAGAGTTTTCGGACACAGAGGTAGTTATTTAAGAAATAAAAAATGTCTTTCAGGAATTGGGCTGACATCACCTTTGAGCCTGTTACAGGCCGGAATATGAAGCAATACCAAATAGAAGGGTTCGACCTGAAGGGTTCGACCTGAAAGGTTCGACCTGAAAGGTTCGGCCCGAAGGGTTTAATCCAAAAGGTTAGCCAGTATTAATTCAGATTCTGCCATGCCATATTTTGTACGAAACATCATTTTTAGCGAAGTTTTTGACAGAGTACATGAGTTCATCTGCAACTTTCATCGCTTCCTTAATATCAGCAGGCATCGTTTCAAATGTTACCATGCCAACACTAAACGTTACCGGCCATTTACCATGGTCCATACGTCGTGCTAATAAGGTACTGGCTTTTGAAAAAGCTGCTTTAGCTTCTTCTTGTCCTGTTTCAGGCAACAAACAAGAAAACTCATCACCACCTAATCTTGCTACAGTGTCAGTTTCCCTCATAGATTTTTTTAAACTCTTGGCAACCTCTATGAGTAATTGATCGCCGGCACTGTGACCTCGTGAATCATTTATAAACTTAAAGTTATCAATATCTATAAAAGCAAGAGAAAATATGTGCTGATATCTGGATGAACGCACTAGCTCATTGGCCAACTCAATATAAAAACCTCGTGAGTTGTAAATGTTTGTTAAATTATCGGTGTCAGCGGCGAGGGACTCCTCACGGTGAACATTTCGGAAATTAGTTATGAGTATTGCTAAAGCGGAAAAGCTCAATGCACACGGAATACCGTAACTCAGAATTTTTATAGCCACAAACCCACTTTGAAGAGCATTACCGAACAGTAAAACCAAAGAAGACACTATAGCCAGAATAACGCCCGACCTTTTAGAGCCATACCAGCTAACGATAATTATTGGAAAAACATAAAAAAGTTCTAAAAATATTACGTCACCATACAAAGTCGAAAAAACAGCCAAAACCAGTAAAAAACACAAAGTTAACCACCAAATAAATTTGGTCGAGCGTTTATCTAAAATACTGAAGATTGTTTTCAAAATTTAGCGTGTTCCGCTGGCTTTCAAACAAGAAAGAAGTCTAATTATTATAGTTCATACGCGATGACATGCAGCTCTCAATTGGCGAGCGCCACATTGTAAACGAGAGCCTCGAACTTGGCTTAAGCGCAGCCACAACGGTTGGCTGCCTCTGCTATACTGCTTAACTACATACCTCCCTTAACACTACCCTTCACAACAACCTTCAATGAGGCCTTACTCCCACATCACCGTCTGCCACAAAGCTGCAATCAAGGGCTCATTGAGGCGTTTATTTTGAGCACATAAGCCAACTGCAAAGGGTTCAAGCTCAGGCAATACTTCCATTATTCGAACCTTATTCATCAAGGGACTGTTCTTTAATACCAAGTCCGGCACGACGCCAACCCCACAACCTAAACTCACCATACTGACAATGGCTTCATGACCCGAAACCTGCGCATAAATATTCTGTTTCAAACGTTTCTTTTTAAACCAGCGATCCACTCTTGTTCTTGCTAGACCCGTTTCCGACAACACCAAAGGCACCTTGTCCCAGGCAATATCATCTTCAAGTAATTCAGGCACTGTTTGTAACCCAACCGGGGCAATGAACAATAAGGGTGCGGTGGTGATGGTTTTAAAGGTCAGGTTAGCCGGCAGTTGATCCGGACGCGCGGCAATCACCACATCGGCCTCACCGGATTGCACATGAGGAATGGATTCAGCGGCATCGCCCGTGATTAAACGAATATCAACCAAAGGATGTTGCGCCCGAAAACGGCTGAGTAATTCGGATAAAAAACTGTAACTCGCAGTCACTGAACAATAAATACTTAACTGGCCCTGCAGCTCACTTGCCTGACGTTGAACAGACAATTTAAACTGCCGCCATAACTCCAAGGCTTGTTCAGAATGTTGACGGAATAACTCGCCCTCTTCCGTCAAACGTAATCGCGTTCCCTCCCGGTCAAATAAATTGGCACCAACGCCCTCTTCCATACGCTTCAAACGTCGACTTAAAGTGGAAGAACTGCAATGAATTAATTGGCTGACTACCCCTAAATTCTGATGTTCTGCCAACAGAACAAATACTTCCAAATCTTTGTATTCCATAGCAAAACCTTCATTCAAGCAGTACTATACGCACCATCAAAGCAACAACTAATGTAGCCATTGCATTACCTGCAACCACCTTCATTGCAAGAAGTGCAATAAGAAAAAGCAATTATAGCATTTTACGCAACGATCAACTTAGCCTAGAATGCACCACATTGAAATCCCGAATAACCTACAAATAGGAGAGACAAGATGTCTAATAACTATTTCAACACGCTAAACCTGCGTGAGCAGTTGGACCAGCTTGGTCGTTGTCGTTTTATGGACCGTTCAGAGTTTTCTGAAGGTTGTGAATATCTTAAAGGTAAGAAAATCGTCATCGTTGGTTGTGGTGCGCAAGGCCTTAACCAAGGTTTGAACATGCGTGACTCAGGTTTGGACATTTCTTACGCGCTACGTGCAGCAGCAATCGAAGAGAAGCGTGCTTCTTTCGTTAACGCTTCTGAAAACGGTTTCACTGTTGGTACTTACGAAGACTTGATTCCTCAAGCTGATCTAGTACTTAACCTAACTCCTGATAAGCAGCACACTGCCGTAGTTACAGCGGTTATGCCTTTGATGAAGAAAGACTCTGCACTTGCTTACTCTCACGGTTTTAACGTGGTTGAAGAAGGCATGCAGATCCGTGAAGACATCACAGTAATCATGGTTGCTCCTAAGTGCCCTGGTTCTGAAGTACGTGAAGAATACAAGCGTGGCTTCGGTGTACCTACTCTTCTTGCTGTTCACCCTGAAAACGATCCACGTGGCGAAGGCTGGGATCTTGCTAAAGCATACGCTTCTGCAACTGGTGGTGACCGTGCAGGTTGTCTTGAGTCTTCTTTCGTTGCTGAAGTTAAGTCTGACCTTATGGGTGAGCAAACTATCCTATGTGGTATGTTGCAGACTGGCGCTATCTTGGGCTACGACAAAATGGTTGCTGAAGGCATCGACGGCCCATACGCAGCTAAATTGATTCAGTTCGGTTGGGAAACAATCACTGAAGCATTGAAGATCGGCGGCATCACTAACATGATGGATCGTCTTTCTAACCCTGCTAAGATCAAAGCGTTCGACATGGCTGAAGAGCTGAAAGAGCTTATGCGTCCATTGTTCCGCAAGCACCAGGACGACATCATCACAGGTCACTTCTCTAAGACTATGATGGAAGACTGGGCAAACGACGACGCGAACCTTCTAAAGTGGCGTGAAGAAACGGCTGAAACAGGCTTCGAAAAAGAAGGCGCTTGTGACACTGTAATCGACGAGCAAGAGTACTTCGACAAAGGCATCATGCTTGTTGCTATGGTTAAAGCCGGTGTTGAGCTTGCGTTTGAATCTATGGTTGAGTCTGGCATCATCGAAGAATCTGCTTACTATGAGTCTCTTCATGAAACGCCATTGATCGCTAACACAATTGCTCGTAAGAAGCTTTACGAAATGAACGTTGTGATCTCTGACACGGCTGAATACGGCTGCTACCTGTTCGCTCACGCTGCAGTGCCTCTATTGGCTGAGAAGTTCATGCCTTCTATTACTACTGCTGAGATCGGTAAAGGTCTTGAGCTAACTTCTACTTCTGTAGACAACGCTCGTTTGGTTGAAGTGAACGACGCTATCCGTAACCACCCGGTTGAGTACATCGGTGAAGAGCTACGTGGCTACATGACAGATATGAAGCGTATTGTTGAAGCAACTAACTAATCGTTAGAAGCTACCTGCGTTGTTAAGGCGTTGTTAAAAATTGGTTCGAGTTGCTCATTTATAACTTATAAACTCCGCTCTCTCACCAATTTTTGCCTCGCCTTAACTGCCTCGTTGACGCTTCTCTAAACTTGAGCAGTGTTAACGTAAAAAAGCCCGCTTTATGACTTCTTATGAGGTACACAAAGCGGGCTTTTTTTTGCGCTTTAAAGCACCTTAACAAATATAAGCAATCCTGCCGATTCGATTAACTAAACACCTTCAACCATAACACGTGTATCTGGCAAACTTGCAAGATGAGGGATAGGCAAACTGCAATCAGCGGCTCGCGACAAAGCATTCAATGCAGCGACAATGGCGCCTTCCTGCCAACCAGGTAATGACGACAACTGATCACCAACAATAAAGAAGTTCGGTTGCTTGCTGCCATCAACGCCCGTGCCTTGTGTTAAATGATTAAAGTGATGAACACTTTCGGCGGTATTCTCACCCACCAAGTGCCATTGCGCCCAACCGCCTTTTATATAAGGCATGTGTTGCCAGGCAATCGCAACCCCGTTTTCCAGCCCCGCTCCAAATTCCTTACCAAATAACTTAGCACCATCACGAGCCCGTTCGAGACGTTTATCAATGGGTAAATTCCCCATCTCATAGGCATTCTTTGAATAGTTATAACACCCTGTCAAAATGCCTTTTTGATCATGATAATCGTTCGATGGATACCATATTTGAACGATCTCATTGTCGGTTCGGGAAATACCGCCAAAAATCGGGACAACCCCTTTTTCTGAATCCGGCCTTTTTAGGTGCTCATCATGACACGTCGCAACAGGGCCGCCTTGCCATAAAGAGCGTTCAGCCTGCCACCCTATTTTGGTAGTACACGCTAAAAATCGATCCGGAAACCCATCTTTAAGTTCAGGGGTATTTTGCGCTTTGTATACTGCCTTCAAGCCCGATTTAAAGCTTTCATCAAAGCCCTTATTTGCACCTGCCCCCTGCAATCGATCTGACAACATTTTTTCCAAAAATGGAATCGCGACATTACTGAAGCAATAATCCGCCTTGAGCACTTCGCATTGATCTGAACCCAACTGAGCGACATGGACTTCAAATTGTTGGTTTTCCTCGTCCCAATCAATTTTCTTCACAGGGCTGTTTAAATGGATGGTGCCGCCAAGAGCAGCCACTTGTTGCGCAAATGCATGTTGCACCTGATCCATCCCTCCCACAGGCTGAAACAAGGTTGGTTGCCATAAAAAGTCCTGTGGTTGATAAAAATTAACTTTCCAAAACTCTGAATCCAACAAACTGTTCAGGTTCAGCATCTCAGCGACTACTCCACTGTCGACGCCAGGCAGTACCGAAAAGCCAGCTCGATCAGACGCTTTCAAATTCTCATCCTGACCATCAGGCGCCGCCCCTACGTTATAATCACCGTTCGGGCTAAGATCACCAAAACTGACCATCAGATCCTTCAGCTTTTCAACCTGTGACGACTTCTCTTCATCAGAGCAGTCTGAATTCAGGCCATTGATTAAGACGTCAGCATTTTTATAGACCATTTCAGCCACATGGCCTCGGGTATTATGATCCAAACGACGACTCACCACAGGGTTACCACCGTACCCTTCAGTGGTTTGAACCAGGTTCGAAGCACTGTCCATCACATAGACTTCGACATCCACACCAAAGGTTTTCAAATACTGTAATAAACGTTTATGGCCAGACGGGATACGACCCGGCCCCGCATTGAGATAAGGTTCATTATCACCCTGCGGACGATCAAAGCGTACAACCTGGGTACTCCCCTTTTTTGAATGAAACAACTCACTGTCCTGATCTTGAACTAGCGTATCCCCAGTACGTAAAGTCAGACAACGACCACCCGTTCGGTTCTGCGCCTCAAGAATCGTCACTTTCATACCTGTCTTCTTCGCCAGTAACTCATAGGCAGTTGTTAGTCCGCTGACGCCAGAGCCAATAATAATGGCCGTTTTTCCTTTGAAACAACCCTCTTCGAGCTTAGGACACCCAGAGGTAACCCCCATCTGCTTATTTGCAGCATCATCCAGTACTGACCAGGCTTTGGCTGCGGGGTTACTCTTAAAAAAGTCTGCACGGCTTGTATTTTTAGACATCCTATTCTCCTTAAATCCAATCGAATGGGTACAGATTAAAATTCGCGTTCAACTTACCTATTTCACAAGAAGTCGCTGACAACTCGCTAAACAGTAAGACTAGCCAGAGTGAGGAAAATAGTTACTACAAGTGATTACAGAAAAAGCCCAATTTGGTTGTAATAAAAACAACCAAAGAAAGCTTCATAGATAGGTCAAAATTTGAATTTAGTTTAGGAAAGCAAGGTCACTTAACGATTCAGTTCGATGTTGCCAGCATCAACTTGCTTGTAGATACCGTACGGCAATAAAACAGTGTCAGCAACACCTGACAGTGCAATATCAACCAACACAAATGGCACAGGGGCAGACAAAATCAGTGGCGATGAAGAAGGCTCAGCATGCAATAAACATAAATCATACGACACGCCACTGTATATTCGAGAAATGGAACTGCATTTCGTCTTAACTTCTTTCATGTTGACATGGACAACATACTCATCGCGGAAAACCGTGTTGACGGTGCCGCAACCAGATAAGAGTAAGACTAAAAACATTAAACCGACATGAGACTTCATCCAAACCATCCATCATTGCAACTGAGAGCAAGCCCTCTTTAAGTTAATGATAAAGCCCGTGGATGAATGCGGGCTGAATGAACCCCGTCTGTACCTTTAAATGAATTAGTTCAGATGTAGTAGTTCAGAGCAAGTCTGAACTACTACAAATCATTCCTCTTCCACATCAAAATATCTCTTGATGCAGTTCATCGCATGAGGAACAACACTTTGGCAAAAATCAGCCCACTCGTCCGCACCCTCTTCGGTGTAATTTGGGTGCTCATCTGAATAAGGGGATTTAAGACTCAATCGTGTGGCTTCAAAACCCAGCACATCTGTTAAATATTGGGCCTGATCCTGACTCAGGGTCAGCTTTTGATTATTGTAAGTCGACAATATTTCAAGACACTCCTGAAACCCCTCTCGATCAGCAATCTTCTTCAAATCTTTAAATAATTCAGAATCAAATTCGATTTCTTTGCTTTCCATGTTAGACCTTGATGTTAGCTATTAACTTCCATCCCAATAAACGTCACATCCACAATCACGTCAGTAGAACCCAAACTGCTAGTCAAGATAATTGAAATGTTATGATTTCTGGTACAAAAAACAACTTGTGAGGAAATTCGGCATGTAAGACCTAAGTCTTCAATCCGGTGCACCAAATCTCGTTTACTCAAATTTGAGTTATACATCATAGCAACGGTGGTTTGCTTCACACCATCGCCAGTGAAGTACTTAAAGAGAGGTTCGGAGCTCGGTTCCCACAATGGAAACGCTTTTATTTGAGGACTTATTTTTAAATGATAGGCCAATGAGTCTTTGCTGAAGTCGCTTGGCTCCCAGAAGTAGTATTTCCAGGAAGCCACAAAAGCACCAACTAAAATAAAAAGAGAGAGTATTAATTTCATTGAATGTTCACTACTTAGTGATCAGAAATGGTACTGCTATTACAGTTAATAGCCATGATCCAGGTAAGCACATTCCTTTTGACCATTCACCCAAGAAATAAGTGTTTCAGTATTGATGACCTTTTGAGTATTTATCTTTACTTTTGTTGCTTCACTACCATCCTCATACAGCCAAATCTCAGCTACTTGAGTATGAAAGACTTTTTGAGGTGCCCCAGGATTTGAATACAGTTTAAAAACCGAGCGACTCTCTTCTTCCCAAATATCACCATATACTTGAGGAGTGATTTTGGTGAATTTTTTTGGTTCACTCTTCCAGCAGCTATCAAACTGTTCTTTTATCCTTCCATGTAGAATACCCTTATCTAACATTAAAGTAGTTTCGTAATGTCTCGATTGTTGTTGTCTATCGCCAAGACGCTCAATACCAGACGAACTGAATGCCAAACTTGAAAGCACCGATGAAGCCATCAGCACAGGTAAAAACCTACAATTTCTAATGATTGTCCCTAAACTCATTTATTAACACTCCTACTATGTGAAATTTACTCAACCGCCCCATTCACCTTCAACACCTCATAAACCCCTTCCGCAAACACCTCATACCCCTCGGCATTTAAGTGAATCGGGTCAGATTTGTATTTGGCACTTCGGAGCATATCAGCAAGCAGTTCACCTTCAAAAACCAACCCGTATTTCTCGGCCAGTTCGCCATACAAGGGCGCGCTGTCGGAAAACAGACTTTTTTGTGGAACACCGATTAACACCACATCAACACCTCGCGTCTGAGCAGCTTCTATCATTTAGGCAAGGTTACTTTTGGTTTGTGATGGAGGATGGTTTCGCAGCACATCGTTACCGCCTTCCAGCAGAATAATGAGTTGCGGCTGATGCTCATCAAGAACATCCGAAAACCGGAGTATGCCCTTGGACGTAGTCTCGCCAGACACACCGGCATTAATGACTTGTATGCCAGTGAGCTCAGAGAGAACCTCCGGGTAGGTCTTACCATTTTTAGCGCCAACGCCATACGTCAGGCTATCACCAAAGGCAAGAATGGTATCATCCGTTGACAGTGGTGAAAGTTGTTTGGTGTCACTGCAACCCACCAGAACGAGCACGAATATAAAACAGAAGAAATGCTTAACCCTATCCATGGAAAATAGTCCTAAATACCAAACTTAAAGATTTAACAGTTTAATCACTTTATCCAGATCAAAGTGTTGTTCAACCGCATCCGCCACTCTATCTATACCTTCTTCACGAAGTTTTTCGTAGTCTGGTGCCTGCGCATTTTTAAGACCAGCCCAACTCATGATGAGATTACAGGCTTCGGTGGTTTCAAACAATCCATGCAGATATGTCCCGATAATTTGGTTATCGGTTGATCTCGCGCCATCCTGGCCTATATCTGTGTTTAAAGCCGTTATTAATGGCTTTTCCAAATCCTTGCCGCTGGTCACGCCTGCATGTATTTCATACCCGGAAACCGGTACTGAAAGCAGTTCATCCGCTAAAGGTATGTTCAACTCACCTTGAACGTTCCTTAATTGTTTTTCAGGTTTAAGCACAGTCGAAATGCTCAGCAAACCTAAACCTTCCGTTTGCTTAACATCCCCTTCGATCTCGTCCGGGTCTTCCAGAGTCTTGCCCAGCATTTGATAACCACCACAAATGCCCAGTACTTTGCCCCCAAACCTCAAATGACGTTGAATGTAATCTTGCCAGCCTTGTTGTTTAAGCCACTCAAGATCGGTCGCGACTGACTTTGAACCAGGAAGAATAATTAAGTCGGCCTTAGGATATTGGCCATCAGCACTTATCAGCTGATCATTACCAACAAACTGTACAGATAACTGCGGATGTAACGTCAACGGATCAAAATCGGTATGGTTACTAATGTGTGGCAACCGAGGAATCACCACCTGAAATTTGTCGCCTTCTGCCGCGCGGTGACGGTCTAACGCTAAGCTGTCTTCGGCCTCTAAGTGCAGGCCATGCAAATACGGCATCACGCCCAACACAGGTTTGCCCGTCCTTTCTTCCAGCCAATCCAGCCCAGGTTTTAATAAACCAATATCACCACGAAAACGGTTAATCACAAACCCAACAACCCGTGCTTGTTCTGTTTCAGAAAGCAACTCTAAAGTACCTACCAAGTGTGCAAATACGCCACCCCGGTCAATATCAGCAATTAAGATAACGGGACAGTCCACTCGTTCTGCAAACCCCATGTTGGCAATGTCATTCGCTCGCAGATTAATCTCCGCAGGTGAACCGGCGCCCTCCACCATCACACAGTCGTATTGATTCACCAAACGTTGATGTGATGCCACCACAGCATCCATCGCGGTCAGTTTATAATCGTGATACTTAGCCGCAGTCATATTGGTGATGGCTTTACCATGAACAATGACTTGCGATCCGGTGTCCGAATTCGGCTTTAATAAAATCGGGTTCATATCCACGTGAGGCGCCAAGCCACAAGCAACCGCCTGAACGGCTTGCGCCCTGCCGATTTCGCCGCCTTCTGCCGTTACTGCACTGTTGAGTGCCATATTCTGTGGTTTAAAAGGTGCGACCGAAATACCTTTGCGCTTGATGGCTCTGCAAAGTGCCGTCACAAACATGCTCTTGCCTGCATCAGAAGTACAGCCTTGTACCATCAAAGTTTTATTGGTCATTCGTTTACCTGTTTGTTTTCATTATTTCGTTAGATGAGTAGTCGAGTGCTGATTCTAGTCGCCGCCAGCCTTGCTCATCTGCAGGCAGCCCGAACCGTAAAGATGCTGACCCTGAAACCGACGAAGCAACAAACAACCGAACTAAAATCCCTTGCTGTGCTAACGATTGATGCCACTGTGTAGCAACAGGCGATTCCACCCACACAAACAATGGCGTTGCCCCTGAAGCATTCAATCCAGCTACTTCAAGAAAGTTAATTAATCGTTCGCTTTCCGCTTTCAGAGTATTTCTTGTCGTGTTCTGCCAACCCCGATCTTCGAGCGCTTGTTTGGCCGCCCAACGCGTCGGATGAGCAATCGACCACGGGCCAAGTCGGTTTTTTACTTCAGTTAATAAGCCTTGTTCCGCAAAGACAAACCCCAGGCGAACGCCCGCCAAACCAAAAAACTTGCCTAAAGAACGTAATACGACTAATCCGGCTTGATGAGCATCAGGCACAAGGCTGTTTGTCGAATCAGCATCCATAAAGGCTTCATCCACAACTAAGTAACCGCCTTTTTGTTGAAGAACAGCATGCCACTTTAAAAGTGTATTTTTCTGAAAAATCCGACCTGTGGGGTTATTTGGGTTAACAACTACAAGCACATCAAGCTGGATCAGCAACCGCTCTATTTCGTCTTCTGGCAGATCGTGTTTCAGTGGTATTAACTGATGACCACTGTCACGCCAAGCCTTTGCGTGCTCAAAATAAGAGGGTTCAAAAACACCTACCTTTAATTTAGAAGCACCAGCGTTTATGAAAGATGGCAATGATTGAATCAACCACTGACTGCCAGGCAAGGCCACGAAATGTTCGGATTGATAATAACGGCTAGCGGCAAGTTCGAGCCCATCATTTTCTTCAGGAAGACGTTGCCAGACTTCGGCTGGAATGTGCCCCACCGGATAACCGTTGGGGTTAATTCCTGTCGAAAGATCGAGCCAATCATTCAATGGAATATTAAACAAATCCGCTGCTTTACGAAGCTGACCGCCGTGTTCAGCAGAGGACAAGACAGGAAAACCCGAACTTTCTAACAACTCTCGACTCAAGCGGCCCATCCCATGAACAACACCAATATCACCGCCAAGAAAGGTATGGAAACCCATAGACCTAAAGTGTAGGTAACCATTTGCATGGCTCTTGGAATGTCTTCAGCGGTCGCTTCCGGCCCACAACCAAACTCAGGTTTTTCCTGCCACTTTCCGTGGTAACAAGTGCGGCCACCTAAAGTAATACCGAGCGCACCGGCACCTGCCGCCATTACCGGGCCACCATTGGGGCTAGACAACAACGCTGCTTGCTCCCGCCAACAACGCAAACCCTTGCGAAACCCGCCCACCTTGGCATCCGCGTCGGCCATGAACTTAGATACCACCAGATAACTGAATGCAGTCAACCTGGCGGGGATATAGTTTAGCGCATCATCTATTTTTGCGGCCGCCCAGCCAAAATTAAAATAACGCTCGGTTCGATATCCCCACATTGCATCCAGCGTATTCGCCAGTCGATATACCAAAGCGCCCACCGGCCCTGCAACTAAGAACCAAAAAATCGGCGCAAAAACCGAATCGCTGCCATTTTCCAGCGCCGACTCAATGGCCGACTTTTCAATATTCATTTCTGCCGGATCGCGGCTGACAATCATAGATGTCAGCCTTCTGGCCTCATCCTGGTCGCCTTTCAATAAAGCCTCTGCAATAGGAAGAATATGTTCCTGTAAGCTTTTATGGCCAATGGACAAATACAACACAGCAATCGAAACCACCACATAAATCGGCATAGGCAACCGTGCAACCAACCAAGCCAAAACGAAAGCGATCGGAACCACGGCAATGGCCCAGGCAATGGTGCCCTTGGCTTTAATCACCACATTTGGTCGTTCACTGTAACTGGTTTCATGGTTTAAAAACGACTCCAACTTGACTACCCAATGACCAAACCCAACCAATGGGTGGTAACGCTTAGGTTCGCCAAACTTTAAATCCAACAACACTGCAAAAATCAAAATAAATACGGATATCACCAAGGCCATGATCCATTCACTCCTCGTTCATCGGTGTATTTTGCCAACCGTTTTCCCACAGAAAATCATCCAGCGGTTTGGCTTGTGTCCAACCTTCCAGTTCAAGCATTGGCTTTGAATAAAACTCATCCACATGACCAATACAAAGTACAGCCACCGGCTTACTGCCTGTCGGCATATTAAGTAAATCACTCAACTGTTGCGGGTCAAATAAAGAAACCCAGCCGACGCCAATACCCTCGGCACGCGCAGCCAACCAAAGGTTCTGAATGGCACAAGATACTGAGGCTAAATCCATTTCCGGCAGAGTTCTTCGGCCAAATACGTGATGTTCTCTTTGATCCTGAAGCGCCATCACAAAAACTTCAGCACACTGGTCTATGCCTTCGACTTTGAGACGCATGAATTCAGCACTTCGCTCACCCAGCGCATCTGCTGTATGAACGCGTTCTTTCTCGACCAGATCACGAATTTCTGCACGAAGCGCCACATCGGTAATGCGCATAATTCGCCAAGGTTGCATTAAACCAACGCTAGGCGCTTGATGCGCGGCCTGGAGCAATCGAGCAAGAACCTGTTCATCCACCGGCTCTCCATTAAAATGACGCATATCACGGCGTTCAGCAATGGCTCTATATACGGCTTGTTTTTCTGAATCACTGAACGCGTGCTTACTCATGAATTCGGGTCTCAAACAACATCTTTAGAAAACAGCTTAGCAACCGCTGACGGGTTCGAAGGAAAATAATAATGGACATAGCTGGCGGTGATGCGTCCTTTTCGGTAAATCAATTCACTGGTTGCTTTGTTCGACGGACTTTTTCCTTTCGCTATGGGCTCCATTTTCGTTTCAAGCTTTGAATGATGAAAGGTGTGGCCGGCCAATTTTCCTTCCGGTAAATCCACTTGTTGCATAGCGATCGCAGTCAAACGTTTCTGCATTTTTGCATGACCGGGCAGTATACCAAGCATGGCAGAAGTGTCACCGCTAATATCGGTTAATTCATCAACCAGCCACATCATGCCACCACACTCAGCCAATACGGGGTTACCCTGATCAGCAAACTCATTAATTTGATCTGTCAAAGACTGATTGAGTGCCAAAGCCTGATGATGCAGTTCCGGGTAACCGCCCGGCAGGTATAAAGCATCGGCTTCAGGCAGCACCTGATCCGCCAGCGGCGAAAAATAGACAACCTCTGCACCAAGCAGCTTCAGCACATCAACATTGGCCGGATAAATAAAGCCGAGCGCCTGATCACAGGCAACAGCAACGGCTAACCCTGCCAGTGGTTTTAATTCATAGATACCTTTATTGATGTGTTGATCGTACCTGCTTACATCTTCAACCCGCTGAAACTCAACTGGCTCCGGTAGTTTAGAGAGTCCGGTTTGAGCCAGTTGATGCGCAGCACAATCCAAACGCTCATCCAAATCTTCAATTTCACTTTTCTGAACCAAACCCAGATGGCGAGACGGTAAGCTGATGTCCTGCCCGCTCGTTTCTTTTGATCGAAAAAGCGCGCCAAACCAAAACATATTCTCAGGCAAACTGTCTCGTAACATACGCATATGCCCCTCACTGCCAACGTTGTTTGCCAGCACACCTGCGAACGGAAGACCTGCCCGATAATTTGCCAAACCAAACGCAATCGCACCAAAGGATTGAGCCATCGCAGAGCCATCCATAACAGCCACTACAGGTATGTTAAGTCGAAATGCAAAGTCTGCAGCGGACGAGTGACCATCAAACAACCCCATTACACCTTCTATAAGAATCAGGTCAGACGTTAACGCCGCCTGATATAACAGATGTCGGCAATGCTGTTCGCCACCCATGAAGAGGTCCAGCTGATATACAGGTTGACCAGAGGCTTGTTCAAGAATCATCGGATCGAGAAAATCCGGCCCAATTTTAAATACCCGAACCTGTTTACCCTGATTTCGGAAAAGGCGTGCTAATGCAGCGGTCGCTGTGGTTTTACCTTGCCCGGAAGATGGCGCAGAAATAATTAATGCGGGACACATAATGGATTGAGAATTGTGTTGAAAATCAGACACGTGCATAGCAACTAACAGAGAAAAGTAGCAGATAGCTTATTTCATTTTTACAAAGTTGCAACAAAATGTCATAAATTCCATCGAAACCTTCCTCTTCTGGCGGAATCGAAACCTAAAGTAACCCGGCTATAATTGACAAGTGGTCACGCTCTGATAGCATCGGCACCCTATTGAAGTCTGCGCTTAAAGCCATAGGCTTCTGGACAAATTTGTGAGTATCAAATAATTAATATGAGCACATTACATCTTCACTACCCCTTTTCTGCGGTAATAGGTCAGGAAAAACTCAAACAAGCGCTCATATTATCCGCCATTGAACCTCATCTCGGCGGGGTTTTAGTCAGTGGGCCGCGGGGCATAGGCAAAACGACTTTAGCCCGAGGCCTTGGCGAACTGATTTCAAACACGTCAAATCAAAAAGAATTCATTACCTTACCGCTCGGTGCGACGGAAGAAAAATTAGTCGGCTCTTTAAATCTGGAAAAAATACTGGCCAATGGTGAGGTTGCCTTTTCGCCAGGCTTACTAGCCCGCGCTCATCAGGGCATTTTATACGTCGATGAAGTTAACTTATTGCCGGATCACCTTGTCGATTTATTATTGGATGTGGCAGCAAGCGGCATCAACCATGTAGAGCGGGATGGCATATCACACCAGCACGAGGCCAAGTTTGTGCTAATCGGCACCATGAACCCGGACGAAGGTGAGTTACGGCCACAGCTACTGGATCGATTCGGCTTATTTGTCGATATGCACGAACAACTCACGCCACACCAGCGTGTCGAAGCGGTCAATCGCCGTATTGCATTTGATCAACACCCTTTGTCATTTGCAGAGCAATACGAAGCAGATCAACTTCAACTGAAAGACAGAATCTTAACGGCGCGTTCATTACTCAAGGATGTCCAATTAAACGTAGAGCAACAGCTGTACATAGCCGAACTTTGCTCACAGGCACACGTCGAAGGTTTACGCGCAGATATTGCAATGCAACGAGCAGCAAAAGCGCAGGCCTCGTGGGAAGGTTCTATCAAGGTGACACAAAATCACATCGATTCTGTGGCAGAGTTTGTATTAACGCACCGAAGAACCAACCAGCCACCTACATCGCCAAATACGCCTCCCAATGGAACGCCTAACGAACCGGATTCCAACAAGAACGAAAAGTCAGGTTCAAACAAAAATGAAGGTCAAAGCTCTTCCGGCAGAAGACCCAAAGACAGCTTCAGGGATCGCAGCCAAAGTCTGAATGACCCAATCCAAGATACGCAAACGCAATGGGGAGAGCTCGACTCGCCCAAGCAAACCAGCTCTCATGAAGGTGATTCTGCGTCCGAGACCACGACAGAAATGAACACTGTCCTTGAACGAAACGGCCAGGCCTTATTAACAAACTTGCCTTTCTCAAAGCCGCCTCATAATAGCTTGTCTTTCATCACCTCTGATGAACTGCAAAAAAAACGAAAAGGTAAAGTTCAAAGCACCAACGGGTTGACCGCTGGTAGCCAACGTCAGGCCTCTTCCAAAATTTCATGGCCTGCTACCTTATCTGACCCGATCAACCTCAAAGGCACTTCAGACCAAACACCTAAAATTGAGCGCTTGCACCACGCCAGAAATTTCCATAAACAAAGTCAGTTGCATGTCATTTTGATGGACTGCTCTGGTTCGACCCAAAACAAACACGCATTAGGTCAGGCCAAAGGCATTGTTTCCCAAATGGTGAATCAATTTTATTTGAAGCGCGAAGACGTCGCACTCCTTCAATTCGGTAACGGTAAAGTGGGTTTGGTTATTTCTCCTAAACGAGCGCCTAAGAATATTGTTGAACAGCTCAACCAAATACAGGTCGGTGGCGGCACACCACTTCGACTCGCACTGCTAAAAGCACGAGAAATTTTTCATAAAACGAAATTAAAAAGCCCGTCCCAGCAAAATTATTTATACTTATTTACCGATGGTCGGGTGAAAGATCAAATTTCAGATATCAACCTGGACGCCAACATTAGCATCATAGACACAGAGTTGAATCAAATCAGGCTCGCTCGGTGTCAAAAACTGGCCCAGGAAATGAAAGCTCATTACGTCCATTTAGAAGACTTACCCAACCTGGACGTTCAAACACCCAAAGTATCGAGCCATTCTTAGTCAGACCGCTAAACCAAGTACGTTGAACAAACAGATTCTAAACGCACACTAATAAGGACATTAAACAATGAGCATCGACCAAATCGAACAAGACAAGCACAAAGCCCGCTTGGCAAAGAAAAAAGAAGTCGTGGATGCTCGTATCGCGAAAGCGACTGAAGAACGTGGTGTTTTGATTCTGTTAAAAGGCAATGGCAAAGGTAAATCCAGTTCAGCCTTTGGCACTATGGCCCGCTCGTTAGGCCACAATCAAAAAGCGGGCGTCATTCAGTTCATCAAAGGACGTCGCAGCACAGGTGAACATCTTTTCTTTAAAGATCACCCGCAAGTGGATTTTCATGTCATGGGCCATGGCTTCACCTGGGAAACACAGGACAAAAGCCAAGACATCGAAGCCGCACAACAGGCTTGGGCCATTGCGGAAAAGATGCTCAAAGATCCGTCTTACGACATCCTGATTTTTGATGAAATGAGTTACATGTTCAAATATAAATACCTGCCTGTCGAACCTGTAATTGAAGCCCTTCAAAACCGCCCAAAACATCAGAACGTGATGATTACCGGCAGAACAATGCACCGAGATCTGCAAGAAATCGCAGACACCATCAGTGACGTTCAGGATGAAAAACATGCATTCCGCCAAGGTGTAAAAGCCCAACCCGGCATTGAATGGTAAACTCCACCCAGTTAACTGCCTCTCCTATCAAGCTTTGATATCCAGGACGATCAATGAACGCCGTACAATGCCCTGCTTTATTCATCAGTGCCATGGCCTCCGGCCAGGGAAAAACGACCATCACCGCAGGGCTGGCCAGGTACCACCGCAATCAAGGTTTGAATGTACGCGTTTTCAAGACCGGCCCGGATTATTTAGACCCACTCATACTGGAACAGGCAGCAGGTAGCCCGGCCGAGCAGCTTGACTTGTGGATGATGGGTGAAGATTTATGCCGCCAATATCTTTACGAGGCAGCAAAAACCGCAGACCTGATTCTGATTGAAGGCGTCATGGGATTATACGATGGCAACCCCAGCGGTGCTGATTTGGCTGAATTTTTTGGTATCCCCGTAGTGGCAGTGATCAGTGCACCAAAGATGGCACAGACCGTGGGCGCATTAGCACTAGGTTTGAAAAGCTACCGCCCTTCATTGCCTTTTGCCGGCATCATCGCCAACAATCTTGGCAGCCAGCGCCACTGTGAATTAGTGATCGAAAGCATGCCGAAAGACATCCCGGTTTTGGCTACTTTTCGGAAGTCCGACGATATGGTCTTACCTGAGCGCCATTTAGGGTTAGTAAGACCTCATGAAATTGAAGATTACGATACGAAGCTGGACTCCATTGCCAACATCATTGCTGAAACTGGTTTAGCTGATCTTCCTAATCCTTTGATATTTAAAGAAACCTCATCACAAAACAGCACTGAGTCTAAACCACTGACAAACGTTAAAATCGGGATCGCCAAAGACGAAGCATTCAGTTTTATTTATCCGGCCAATGTTCGCTTTTTAGAATCGCACGGCGCGGAGCTTCATTATTTCTCGCCCATGCACGATGATCAAATCCCGGACGTAGATTGCATTTGGTTGCCCGGAGGCTACCCCGAACTTCACCTTGAAGTGCTCAGTAAAAACGAGTGTATGAAAGTAGCGTTAGTTGATTTTTATGAGTCAGGAAAAACCATCTTGGCTGAATGTGGCGGCATGCTTTACATACAAGAGTCGTTAACCACATTGAAGGGCGAGACCTGGCCAATGGCAGGTTTAATCTCGGGTCATGGTTTCATGCGCCCCAAAGGCGGATGCCAGGGCATGCAATCAGCCATGCTGCCAGAAGGTGAAGTACGCGGCCATGCGCACCACAGAAGCCGGAGTGAACAACAAGGAGAACCGATTGCGTTCGGCAAACGAATCAGCCACCCGGCACCCGGCGAGCCTATTTTCCGAAACAAAGGTTTAACGACTTCCTACCTTCATCTTTATTTTCCTTCAAACCATTCGGCTATGATTGAATTATTCACGGCCAGCGGCTTGTTGACTGCTTGCTCAAAACAAACTGACACAGCTTAAATCGGATGCGTAAAGAAACTCCTGAAGCCAATAAACCTTTACGAAGCGGCTATACCACTGGTGCTTGCGCAACAGCAACCAGCTATGCAGCTGCACGGCTATTGCTTACAGGAGAGCCAACAACGGCGTCCACTATTACCCTGCCAAAAGGCCAACACGTTGAATTTCAAATCACTAATTGCTTATTGAGAGACAATAACGTTGGTTTTGCCTCGACCATTAAAGATGCCGGAGATGACCCGGATGTCACCCATGGTGCAACGGTTTTTGCAGAAGTAAGCCTGAATAAACAGCCTGGTGTTTACTTTCATGCCGCCAAGGGTGTCGGCACAGTCACCCGCGATGGCTTGGCATTGGCGAAAGGCGAACCCGCCATCAACCCGGTTCCCAGAAAGATGATGACACTGCATCTCAATCAGCTGGCCAACGAGCAAAACTATTCCGGCGGCTTCGATGTGTTTATTGGTGTCGAAGGGGGTGAAGACCTCGCCTTAAAAACCATGAATCCAAGGTTAGGCATTCTCGGTGGATTATCGATATTAGGCACCACTGGCATAGTACGCCCCTTCTCTTGCGCCGCTTACATCGCGTCCATCCATCAAGGCATAGACGTCGCATACACCAACGATGTTCAGCATATTGCCGCCTGTACCGGCAGCACCTCTGAAGCCTTTGCAATTAAGCAGTACCCGGACATCCCTGAAATGGGGCTGATCGAGATGGCGGACTTTGCTGGTGCTGTATTAAAGCACGTTAAGCATTCACCGGTAGCAAAGCTCTCCATTGTGGGAGGCTTTGGCAAATTAACAAAATTGGCGGCAGGACATTTGGACCTTCACAGCCGGGCGTCCAGCATCGACTTTCCATTTCTTGCTAAACAAGCCAAGCATGTAGGTGCGGAAGACGACCTCATAGCTTCCATCCTAAACTCAAATACCAGCCTGGAAGCCCTTAAACTCTGCCAACAAGCAAACATTCCATTTGCCAATCGCATTTGTGAACTGGCCAGAAACAAAGCCAAATCTATTCTGCCCGAAACAACACAAGTGGAGGTTTGGGCCATTAGTAAAAAAGGCGACATGGTTGGCCATGCAAATTGGGCATTTGGGTCAAAACCAAAGGCCACTGATTCAAAACCAAAAGCCAACATTAAGAGCCAGCCAGGACAATGACTAACATATTCAATGTGCTTTTGCTCGGCGGCACAAGCGACGCCATCAAGCTGGTTAAGTCGATTGCGTCTTTAAGTCACAATCACAACATTCATTTGATATACAGCATCGCCGGAACGGTAAGAAAGCCCAAATTGGATTGCACCGTTATTGAAGGTGGCTTCAGCCAATACGCCGACCAATACACACCGTCTTCTGATGATATTCAAGGACAATATACTTTCGGTTCTGACAGTCAGCGCGGCTTGGCATACTTCATTACCCAGCACCAAATCCACTGTATTTTAGATTGCACTCATCCATACGCCACCCAAATCAGCCACAATGCATTTGAAGTCAGTCAGGCACTGGGTGTGCGTTATTTGGGCTATCACCGACCAAATTGGTCAGCTTCTGATCAAGACCGCTGGATTCCGGCAAAAAACTGGCCTCATGCGAAAGAACTATTATCCCAATTCAAACGCCCCTTTGTTACAATTGGCCAATCTGCCGTAAGAGACACCGAATCGATTTCTGAAAATCAGTTTTGGCTGATTCGTTCAGCAATTGCTGAGCCGATGGTAACAGCCCGCTTCAAAATCGTTCGTGATATAGGTCCTTTCGTACTGAAAAATGAAACCGCACTGATGCAGCAACACAAGATTGATGTGCTAGTCTGCAAGAACAGTGGCGGAAAGGCTGTTGATACAAAATTACAAGCAGCCCGGCAACTGAATATACCCGTAATTCTATTGGAGCGGCCTGACTATCGTCCTGAGATAAAACAACATTTCAGAGACAACCTTGAGGCCTTAATTGAAAAAATTAAACAAGAAGTTTACAGAGACACCTATGACAGATAATCAAAAACCCGCTCTGCTTATTGTTGGACACGGTTCACGAGACGTAGAAGCAGTTGAAGAGTTTCATCAACTCGCAAAGCACTTCCAGGAAAAATACCCAGAAAGACTTTGTGAAACCGGGTTTCTGGAGTTTGCTCGTCCTGTCATCGCTGACGGTGTTGATAAACTGGTTGAAAAAGGCTGTAAGAACATCACGGCCATTCCAGGCATGTTGATGGCGGCTGGTCACGCCAAGAACGATATCCCAAGTGAATTAAACACCCTTCAGGCCGAAGTTGAAGGCTTGAACATCACCTACGGGACACACTTAGGTGTACACCCTAAAATGGTTCGTGCGGCTGCAGCTCGCATTGAAGAATCTGAAGCAGAACTGAAAGCCAAGTTCGACGATTACGACCGTAAAGACACCTTGCTCGTGGTGGTTGGCCGTGGCGCATCTGACAGCGATGCAAACTCCAACATCACTAAAATCACGCGGATGCTGGAAGAAGGCATGGGCTTCGGCTGGGCAATCACCTGTTTCAGCGGTGTGACCTCACCTCTGGTTGATGAAGCACTTGAGCGTGCACACGGTCTTGGTTTCAAGAAAGTAATTGTTTTCCCATACTTCCTATTCACAGGTCGTTTGGTTAAGAAGATTTACGAATGGGCAGACCAATACCAGGCAAATCACCCTGAAGTTACCGTTGCCAAAGCCCCCTACCTGAACGATCACCCGCTTGTGATTGAAACCTTCCTTGAGAAAATGGAAGAAACCGAAGAAGGCACAGGCAACATGAACTGCCAGATGTGCCAGTACCGGGTACAGATTCTCGGCAGCGAACATAAAGTCGGCGCACCTCAGGAAGGTCACCATCACCATGTTCGAGGTGCCGGTACGGATGCAGATCATGATCACAGCCATAGCCACAGTCATCACCACCATCATGGTCACAGCCACGATCACGACCACTAGACACTCCCGTCTTCAGATGGCGTCCACCACTCCCGCACAAGCGGGAGTTTCATAATAAACTGTTGCTAACGACCCGACATGACCTTCGATAATCGCACTGATGTAACTACTCCCCCGTACGAATACGAGAAAGACCCACATGCCATTGAAGTGGAATCCTTCCGACAAATTCGTGCACTTTGTAATCTCGAAGGGTTAACCGAAGAAGAAGCACAGGTTGCCATGCGACTGGTTCATACCTGTGGTGATCCAAGCATTATGGATGACATCTTCTTGTCCAAAAAAGCCGTCCAGTCCGGTATTCAGGCAGCAGCAAATGACGCCACCTTGCTGTGCGATGTAGAAATGGTAAAGCACGGTTTAACCCGTCGCTTTCAGAACAGTGAAGCACTGTGCTTCCTGAACCACCCAGAAGTCCCTGAGTTAGCCAAACAACGTGGTGAAACCCGATCCATGGCAGCGTTGGAAATGTGGAAACCTCAATTAAAAGACAGCGTCGTGCTCATTGGTAATGCCCCTACTGCGTTGTTTCGTTTACTTGAAATGATCAACCAAGGCGGCGAAAAACCTGCGTTAATCATCGGTATACCTGTCGGCTTTGTCGGTGCAGCAGAATCCAAAGAAGCACTCATTGAAGCAGCGGAAGCACACGATTTGAATGCCATTTCTGTCAGAGGTCGCCGAGGCGGCAGCGCTCTGACCGCAAGCGCCTGGAACGCATGTTTACGTTTGTCGAGAGGTATTCGTTTTTAATGGCTGAATTATGGCAAGGCAAGCCAATACACATCATAGGGTTAGGCGTGGGTAGCCAGGCCGGGCCACAATTGAACGATCGTGCCGTAAACGTAATTTCTGAAGCTCAGTGGGTCATCGGTGCCGAACACCAGTTGTCTAAGATTGAGCACTTAGCTACACAAGCAAAAAAGCTCAACTACCCCTCGCCTTTTACGTCCCTCAAAGATTGGCTCATTCACCATCAAAGTGAAACCATTGTTTTATTAGGTTCAGGTGATCCATTGTTCTATGGTTTAGGTGCCTGGTTAACAAAAACACTGGGAGCAGATAATCTGGTATTCCACACCAATGTTTCAAGCTTTCAGGCAGCGTGTGCCCAAATAGGCTTGCCGCACCAAGACGTCGAAACCATCAGTTTGCACGGTCGGCCGCTGGAAAGCATTCGATCTCGTTTACGGCTCAACCAGTTTTTTACAATACTGACTGATCAATACAGCCACCCTGCTGCGATAGAAAATGAGCTGATATCTGCCGGTTTTGACCAATCCAAACTGTGGGTTTGTCAGGATTTAGGCGGTGAGAATCAGGCCATACACAGCTTTGAAGTAAATGACCCTGCATTAATGAATTTCGAGTTTCATCCGCTTCACGTGACCATCATTCAATGCCTGTCATCTAACCCAAATCAACTGACACCTGAGTTCCCTGGATTACCTGATGATGCCTTTGAGACAGGAAAAGCGCCCGGCAAAGGTTTAATTACCAAACGGGAAGTTCGCTTGGCAGCACTTTCCTATTTATCTCCCAAGAGTGGTGAAATTGCCTGGGACATAGGCACAGGCTGCGGCAGTGTTGCTATCGAATGGGCACGGTGGAACCGAACAGGACATGTATTTGCCATAGAGCACCATCCAGAACGCTTAAAATACTGCAGGCTCAACCAACAAAAGTTTGGTGTTATCAGTAATATGAAAGTAGTTGAAGGTTATGCACCGGATGCCTGCCACAACCTACCCGACCCGGATGCAGTATTCATTGGAGGGTCTGGCGGGAGACTGATCGACATTCTTGAATTGAGCTTCCAGCGACTCAAAGAACATGGACGAGTTGTCATTACCGCCGTCACCGAATCCACCAAATCTGAGTTATATCAAGCATTAGAAAATATACCTGATAATGCGGAAGTTGAGTGGTCTCAGGTTTCAGTCTCCAAAGGCGATGAAATTGCAGGACAACTGTTGTTAAGACCTCAATTACCGGTGCTGATTGCCCAAATAAGAAAACTTGCGACATCCACATCAGCGCAATCGATTGCAGGGGTGAAAGACTCATGACTTCATCGCAAACCTCTCGTGGCAAGCTGTATGGCGTAGGTATCGGTCCTGGCGACCCGGAACTCATTACCTTAAAAGCCTATCGAATAATTCAAGATGCTGATGTCCTCTGTTATTTATGCAACGCAGAAGATCAAACCCGTATCACAGGTCAAACGCATTCGGCCGGTCACTCGCAGGCGAAGTCCATAGTTAAAGCATTCATAGATCAGCGAAAAGTACCACCACAAGAACTTGCCATTGCGATGGGTTACAAGCATGACCGTTCAGATGCCAATGCACGCTATGATCAGGCGGCAGAGCAAATCCGGATCGCTTTAGACCAAGGTAAAGACGTCGCATTTTTATGCGAAGGCGACCCTCTCTTTTTCGGGTCCTACGCTTACTTACAAGAACGACTATGCGATCAATACAGCTGCGAAGTCATTCCCGGCATCAGCGCGCCTCAAGCTGCTGGCGCCGTCGCAGGCATACCCTTGGCCATGCAGACCGAAAATTACGCGGTACTCTCTGGTCGGCTTGATTCCGAAGCCTTGATTCAACAACTCACAAATTTCGATAATTTGGTGATCATGAAGGCTGGCCGGGCCAGACCGAGAATCATTGACGCACTCAAAGAAACAGGACGTCTGGAAGACGCCACTTATGTTGAGTACGCCACCCGAGACAACCAACGCATTGTTTATGATCTCAACGAACTCGACAATGAAGCAGGCCCCTACTTCTCTTTATTCATCGTGACCCGTCACAGTGATCTCAGAAAGTGGAGTTAGATTCATGACAGATTTAAATCCATTGAATCTTTCCGGTCATGCCACTGTGGTGAGTCTGACGGACTCAGGTAATGCGCTTGCTGAGAAAATAATGGCACAACAACTGGCAGCCCGTCATCTTCACAAACCCAAGCCATTTGCTGAAACCATCCACGAACTATTTAATGCTGGCACACCGTTGATACTTATCTGTGCCATGGGCATCGCTGTGCGAACTCTGGCCTCAGTGATAAAAGACAAATTCTCAGACCCAGCCGTATTGGTTTTGGACGAACTCGGCCGCTACGTCATTCCCGTGTTGTCCGGCCACGAAGGGGGCGCAAATGAATGGTCAAGACTGGTAGCAGCAAAGCTGAATGCACAACACATTATCACCAGCGCACAAAATTATTTAGAACCGAAATACATTGTTGGTATGGGCTGCGAACGTCATTGCCCGGAGTTGGTTCTGCGTACTTTGCTAGAAGAAACCCTGTCTAAGAAAAACATCAAGCTCGATCAAATCTCTGCCATCGCCAGCATTGATGTAAAAGCCGATGAAGTTGGCTTGATTGAACTGGCAGCTACTTTAGGTGTGCCATTCAAAACATACCCTGCTCTGAGACTTAGAGACGTTGAAGATCAATTGAGTTATAAGTCGGAAATCGTCTTCAAAGAAGTGGGATGTTATGGAGTGGCCGAAGCCGCAGCGTTAGTAGCCGCAGAAGAACTCATTACAAAAGAACAAATCAAAAATGAAATCACGGAAGCAGAAAGATCACATAAACCTGCGCCTAAACCAGAATTGATCATACCAAAACATAAAAACAAACAAGCCACCTGTGCTGTGGCTCGTTGTTATAAAAGTTAGCATTGAGAGCGACACTGCTTTCATAAAATGAAGGAATGAAGACTCGAATGTCCAAGCTATACGTTATCGGAACCGGCCCAGGCGGTCTTGAATACTTGCCACCGATTGCCCGTTCAGCCATTGCTGAAAGCAAAGAGTTAGTAGCCTACGGCCTTTACCTTGATCTGCTGGGTGAATTGATTGAAGGCAAAACACGCCATGACCGTCCATTAGGTGAAGAAATTGAACGTGCTCGCCTGGCCCTTCAATTGGCCGCTAAGGGAGAGACCACCGCGCTGATATCAAGTGGTGACATCGGCATCTTTGCGATGGCTACGTTGGTCTTCGAACTTTTGGAAAAAGAACCGGAAGCGGATTGGGAAACCATCGATATCGAAGTCATTCCTGGAATTTCAGCCATGCAGGCCGCTGCCAGCAAGATAGGCGCTCCGCTAGGACATGACTTCTGCGCAATATCACTTTCAGATCTGCTCACCCCTTGGGAAACCATTGAAACCCGATTAAAAGCGGCAGGCCAAGGCGACTTTGTCATTTCCTTCTATAACCCGGTTTCAATTAAGCGTGATTGGCAGTTGGGCCGCGCAAAAGAAATTTTACTTGAACACCGTCCTGCTGCCACACCAGTGATTATTGGTCGCAACTTAACCCGCAAAGACGAAAAAATAACCGTCACCACCTTGGCCGAACTGGACACCACCCAAGTAGACATGTTGACCTTAGTGATGATAGGAAACAGCGAGAGCCGACATATTCAGGTGGGCGAAGGCGACTCCATCCGTGATTGGGTTTATACCCCTCGTGGCTATTCGAAGAAACTGGTCTCAAAAGAAGCCAACACTGCGAATGAGTCAGCAACTGAAATAAGTGAGGCCAACGCATGAGTGTTTATTTCATCGGCGCAGGCCCCGGTGATCCGGATCTGATCACTGTTAAAGCCCTTCGCTTGATCGAGCGTTGCCCGGTTATTTTGTACGCAGGCTCACTTGTGCCGGAAGAAATTCTGCAAAGTGCCAAAGCTGACGCAACCATCATTGATACAGCACCGCTTAATCTTGATGAAATCATTGCGCTAACCAAACAATCGGTGGATGAAGGCAAAGAAGTAGCCCGTGTACACTCAGGCGATCCGTCCATCTATGGCGCCATTGGTGAGCAAATGCGACGTTTGGACGAGCTTAATATCCGGTATGAAGTGGTTCCTGGTGTCACAGCGACCAGTGCTTCTGCAGCCTGGCTGAATAAAGAACTCACCCTTTCAGGCGTTTCTCAAACGGTGATTATGACCCGTTATGCGGGCAAAACCCCGATGCCAGAACGTGAGAACCTGAAATCTCTGGCGCAACACGGCGCAACCTTGGCGATTCATCTAGGCGTTACCCGCATCCATAAAGTGGTGGAAGATTTGATCCCGTTTTACGGTGAGGACTGCCCGGTGGCCGTTTGTTATCGTACCTCCTGGCCAGACGCGGACAAAGTCACCGGCACTTTGGGGGACATCGTTGAAAAAGTGCGTGAAAAGAAATTTACCCGCACGTCGTTGATTCTGGTTGGCCACGTATTGGCTCCGGACGACTTTAAAGACTCTTATCTTTACAGCGAAGATCAAGCACACGTGTATCGCCCAAAAAACAAGCCAGCAACACCGCGAAAAGTTAAACGACCAGAACAATCAAACGAAATAAGTTAATCTGATTTCAAGGAATAGAAAAAATGCAACTCAATAAAATTCCAGCCACAGTTGTTACCGGTTTTCTTGGCAGCGGTAAAACCACCCTGCTTTCAAACATTCTGAAACAAGCGAACGGTAAGCGTATTGCTGTCATCGTGAATGAGTTTGGCGAATTGGACATTGACGCTGAACTTCTTCGAAGCTGCCCTTTGGATTGTGAAGACGAAAACGCTGAAGCTCCAGCTAACGATGAAAACGGCATTTACGAATTAGCCAACGGTTGTATCTGCTGCACAGTGGAAGAAGAGTTTCTGCCTGTCATGCAGCAATTGGTTGAGCGCCGTGACGACATTGATCATATTTTGATTGAGACCTCTGGGCTTGCGCTGCCTAAGCCGTTGGTTCAAGCCTTTAACTGGCCTGAGATCAAAGCCCATTGCACCGTAGACTCGGTGATCACCGTAATTGATGGGCCAGCTGTTGCAGATGGTCGTTTTGCACACAACCCTGAGCAAGTGGAAACACAACGCAAAGCCGATGACAGTTTGGATCACGACCCTAGCCTGCAAGAACTGCTGGAAGATCAAATCAACTCCGCCGACCTGATCGTCGTCAGCAAAAACGACCTATTGGACGAAGCCACACGCAGCCAGGTTGAGAACACAGTGCGAGGTCGAATTTCTGACGAAGTCAAACTGATCAATGTCAGTAATGGTGAAATTGCTTCTGAGTTAATCATGGGGTTGGAAGCGGCGTCGGAAGATCGTATTAATCACGTTCATACCCACCACGATCACCACCACGATCACGGTCACCACCATAAACACGCGCACGATGATTTTGACTCACTGTCCATCAAGCTCGGTGAAGTTGACAGTGACAAACTGATTTCAGTGATCAAGCAACTCATCGCCGATAACAACATCTACCGAGCCAAAGGATTTGCTGCGTTGCCGGGCAAACCCATGAGACAAGTCATCCAGGGTGTTGGCCAACGCATCGACAGTTACTTTGATCGCTTATGGCAAGCCGATGAAACACGAAGCAGTGGCATCGTATTGATCGGTAAAGATCTGAACGAAGCCAATCTGACTGCATCGCTCAAAACTGCAGAAGTTTAACTATTGTTTGAATACAGAGGACAGCAATGCATTTATTGGCCGCAAAACCCGGTGGTTTCAGTGACGAAGAAGGCATCATTGATCTCCAGCAAACGCCAGCTGACATTGTCATCCTCTGTGCTCAAGACAGTACATTAGGACTTCTCGCCCGATACGCAGAACAATTGCCAGACGACTACCCAAGCATTCGTTTGGCAAACTTTGTTCATCTCACCAAGCCCGCTGCGTTTGATTTATACGCCCACAAAGTCCTTGAACACGCCAGGCTGATCATTGTTTCTTTACTGGGCGGTAAAGCCTACCTTCCCTATGGCGTTGAGCAACTCGAAGAGATTTGTGCCCGTACCGGCGCCAAACTAGCCATTGTACCGGGCGACGATGAAGTCGATACCGAACTGCAAGCGGCCAGTAACTTGCCCAATACGGAATTACATCGGATATGGCGCTATCTGCGAGAAGGCGGTATTCGTAATACTGAAAATCTTTTCCGCTATATTCAGCAGACATTCTTTAGTGTGAATGGTACAGACAAGAACACTGAAATTATTTTTGAAGAACCCAGGCCATTACCAAAAACCTTAATCTACTGCCCGGATCGACACGAAATCGGTTATCAGGAGTGGCTTAGCACCCAAAACCCGGAACACCCAGTCGCCGTTTTACTTTTTTACAGAAGCCATTTTCAATCCGGCAATACACAAGCCTTTTCTGAATTCATTAAAGTACTTCAAGCACAATGTTTGTCCGTTCTGCCCATTGCCGTTACTTCTTTAAAAGATGAGAGTTGCAAAGCAATCGTCAACGAGTTGGCCACCAAAAGCGACTGCAAAATCTTTCTGAATACCACGGCCTTTTCCATTCGTTCTGCTTCCTCACAAACTCAAGACAAGGAATCAAGTGGTCAGCTTGGTAACCAGCATTTAAGCTCACAACCCGCTGATCTCGAACCAGACTGTTTATTCGATGTCAATGCACCGGTTTTACAAGTCATTCTGGCAGCAAACAGCGAAGAGGATTGGTTAGAACACCCACAGGGTTTACGGGCTCGAGACATAGCAATGAACATCGCTTTGCCCGAAATGGATGGCCGAATCATCACCCGCGCCATCAGTTTCAAAGAGGCTTTAGAAAAGAGCGATAAAACCCAATACGATCCGATCTACTATCAACTCAATACCGAGCGCGCTCAGTTTGTGGCTGAATTGGCGCGTCGCTGGGCAACACTAGCCCAAAAACCAAATTCACAAAAACGGGTGGCATTGATTCTTGCCAACTACCCCACACGTGAAGGTCGCATCGGTAATGGCGTTGGGTTAGATACACCGGCATCTACACTGAATATTCTGAAAGCGTTGCAAGATGCAGGATATCCGGTGGGCGATATACCGGATTCAGGCACTGAACTGGTCAATGAGCTACTTAACTATGTGACCAATGATCTGAACACCTTAGACTTTCGTGCCTGCCAGCAAAGTATTTCACTGGAATCTTATCAGCACCTTTTTGAGCAATTACCGCAAGACAGCAAAGACGCCGTATTAGAACGATGGGGTCACCCTGAAAATGATCCCAAGGTTCGATCCGGCCGAATTATGATTCCAGGCATACGGTTGGACCAAACCTTTGTTGGAATCCAACCGGCTCGCGGTTTTAATGTCGATTTAGCCGCAAACTACCATGACCCGGACCTAGTGCCACCACACAGCTATCTCGCCTTCTACTTTTGGCTTCGTCATGAATACCAGATTGATGCCATCATGCACATTGGTAAACACGGCAATCTTGAGTGGTTGCCCGGCAAAAGCGTCGCCTTAAGCAACACCTGTTGGCCAGACATCGCGTTAGGCCCTTTGCCTCATTTGTACCCGTTTATTGTCAACGACCCCGGCGAAGGCGCACAGGCAAAACGCCGTAGCCAAGCAGTTGTGCTCGATCACCTGATGCCCCCCATGACACGAGCGGAAACCTACGGCGAATTGTTCGAGTTAGAACAGCTGGTGGACGAACTTTATCAAGCCATGGGGCTGGACATTCGCAGAGAAGAATTCTTACGCAAAAAGATCATCAAGCTGGTTCAGGATTCAAATATCCTCAATGAACTGAACCTACGGGACGAAGAATCAGACAACCCTGATTCCATTCTGAATGAACTCGATGCCTATTTATGCGAATTAAAAGAAGCGCAAATTCGCGGGGGGCTGCACATTTTTGGTCAACAGCCCGATAAAGAACAGCGTTTAGACACGCTAGTGGCGCTCGCCCGACTGCCCAGAGGCCAACAACGTCCTGAAGATGCCAGCATAATTGTCGCTTTAAGTCAGGATTTGCAACTCGCCCAACCAAACCAAGACTCTGAGTTTAATCCTTTAGACATTTCACCCGCTGAACCCTGGGAAGGCAACCGCCCTGCTTTACTGAGCAACATAAATGAACAAATTTGGCGCACCGAAGCCGACACCCTGGAACGGTTAGAGCATCTAGCAAAGCACATTTTGGCAGGGCTCAATCAATCCGATCAGGAACAATGTGCCGAAGGCCTCTTAAATAACCACGATTTACCCAAGACCAAAGCATTGATCAGCCATCTGACTCAATCCGTCTTCCCGGCGTATGATGGCAGTCCGGAGCAAGAGATAAAGCAAGTCATCAATGGATTGGCCGGCGGTTATGTACCTCCCGGTGCCAGTGGTGCACCAACTCGCGGCCGACTGGATGTACTGCCGACAGGCAGAAACTTCTATTCAGTCGATAGCAGAAGCATTCCAACCCCTGCCGCATGGGTACTGGGCAAAGCCTCGGCCCAACAGATCATCATGCGGCACCTGCAAGACCATGGCGATTACCCTAAATCCGTCGGCATTTCCGTGTGGGGTACATCCACCATGCGGACCGGCGGCGACGACATCGCACAGGCTTTTGCGTTAATGGGTATTCAACCGATCTGGGCACCCGGATCAAACCGGGTGGTGGATTTTGAAATCATGCCCAACATGATGATGAATCACCCCCGTGTCGATGTAACGTTAAGGGTATCCGGTTTTTTCCGTGATGCATTTCCCAACGTCATGCATATCTTTGATGCTGCGGTACAAGCACTTGCCGATCATGAAGAGCCTGGTCAAACCAACACCATCAAAAATAACATTGAAAGTGCAGTAGCCTCACTTACTGCTCAAGGTATTCCACTGAAAAAAGCTACCACGCAGGCCAGATACCGAGTCTTTGGTTCCAAACCCGGTGCTTACGGCGCTGGCCTGCAAGGTTTAATTGATGAAGGTTGTTGGGACAACGCCAACGATCTGGCAGAAGCCTACGTTAACTGGGGCGGCTTCGCCTACGGCCAGAACAACACGGGTACGCAAGCCTTCGAAGCCTTTGAACAACGACTTGGCTCCCTGGAAGCTGTCATTCAAAATCAGGACAACCGCGAACATGACCTGCTTGACTCTGATGACTACTATCAATTTCAGGGCGGGATGACCAACGCTGTACGCGTCATCAAAGGAGAAACACCGGAGGTGTATCACGGCGATCACTCCAATCCGAGCCAACCCAAAATCAAAACGCTGCAAGAAGAGCTCAACCGAGTCATACGCTCACGAGTCACCAACCCTAAGTGGATCAAGGGTATGCAGCAACACGGCTACAAAGGTGCGTTTGAAATGGCCGCCACCGTGGACTACCTATTCGCCTACGACGCCACCACGGACATGATCTCCGACTACCAATACGCCAACGTCGCAGAGTGCTATTTATTTGAGCCGGAAAATGCGGAATTTTTAAAAAACAACAACCCTACCGCCATGAAAGAAATGACAGAAAAAATGATCGAAGCCATTCAGCGTAACCTATGGCAAGAGCCGGGCGAATACACTGAAAAGCTAGAAGATTTATTGCTGGATCTTGAGGGTGAAATGGAACGATCGATGTAATGCCAATGAACTTAAAATTTTTCTAACCCCTCTCCCGCTGAGTCACCAGTGAATACCAGCCAGACAGAAAAGCTGTTTAATCGAACTCCGTAATAGCCTTGGTCGGTAAGTTTGCGGTTGGGTAGTATTTTTTGAGGATTTTTATATAAGTTCCATCATCAATCATAGACTTTAGAGCGCTATTCCAACTGGCTACTACATGGTCGGGAACATTCAAAGACATTGCAATGTAAGCCTGTATCGTCTGGAAAGTCATAACAAGCTTTAAGTCGCTCTCTTTATAGCCTGCTTCAGAGGCATCAATACCATAACTCAGAGACGAAGACGCATATGCGTCAATCCGATTCGTCATTAGCATTTTTACATTCTGTAATTTGTCGCCTACGCGCTTCAGGTTTTCAAATCCCATTTGAGTCAGAATCTGATCTCTAACATCATTCCTATAAACACCAATAGATTTCAAGTTTCGAGCTTCAGGTTCACTCAGGCTGCTAATTTCTGAATCCTCCTTGGCATAGAGGCCAAAGCTAAATTCAAGAACTGGCCCCACCCATTTGAATTTCTCATTTCGAAGCTGATTCCTGGCCATAAGAAAAAGAACCACGTTATCTTCCGTTTCAATCATATGGTAGGCCCGCGCCCATGGAACCACAGAAATAGGATCACTGTTACCAACTAACGTCTGAATCTCCTGAACGATTTCAATTCCAAATCCAGTCAGTTCGCCACTTTCAGAATAATACTGGGCAGGAGGGTCCAGCTCGGTCAATATAATTAACGGGTTACCAAAAGCACAACCAGGGGCCAACCAAAAAAGAAATAGAAGACAATAGTTACGCATATTACTCAAGACTCCCCGAAATCAGGTGAAATACAAAAAATAATAGGCAACAATAACCTTAAATTTTGCAGAGATTATTTAAAAAAAAAAGCTTTGTTTAGCGAAAAAGGTTCTCTTGCTTACTGCACAATGTGTAGGCCAATGTTTACTATAGGAAACTATATGTTAAACCGGATAAAAAATAGCTTAGCTGAATTTGCTCCTCAGATTGCTGAGTCAATGTAAGAGGCCTGATCTATGACTTGGAAGGCAGTACTAGAACAAGAACACCGTGGGTCTAAAACCGTAGCTATTCGGGTGAAATTTTGGTTCCCATTCTTCCTCTAATACTTTAGCAATTGCCTGTTGTTTTACTCGGTCGAGTGCAACTGGGATACCCAAGGGACGATGAGTACCGTCGCCTTTTGGAATTTCAATCCTCAGTACCGGCTTAGGGGAGTAATTCCCCTTAAGCAGCTTGGCTTTGATCGTTAACCAGTGGCTTTTAAGAAGCTCAGTCAGTTGGTCTACCGACATTCCATCAACGCCCGCCGCCCCTTTATTGCGTTGAACTTGTTTCAATGCACGAATCAGGTTATCCCGACCTAAAACGCGATCAAATAGAGAAAGTGATAATTTGCTGTTTGATTCAATCCGATTTCTCACTCGAAACAGCTCCCTTAAGTAGATTTAAGATTCAAAACGAATTGACGGAGGTAATGTTTTGAGTACTTCACGGATGATTACTAAGCTGAATTTATTCAAGCCTTCGGTTAAAAGAGATTAACCTACTATGCTCTCTGCTGACTTCTGTCATACGATCACCTGAAATTGCTTTCAGATCAGTCGTTCCATCGACATATGACAGACCTCTCAGGGTAAGTCGGGGCCGCCTTCAGACTTAACTTTCATTGCGTAGACGCACAATTTATAAAACATGAGACAAATGCAGATGGAAGACTTAATGATCACGTGCCCACTGGCCTCACTCATGTCACACCTCAGATTGTGTTCTTGTACATCGCCCCGCAATTTTGCGTTGGACTTCCTTCAGACCCAGCCTCACGACTACGCCCTTGCCCTTTCGCTAACCTTCGGTTGGGGCGGCCTTCCGTCTGCGAATACCTGGTAAGAGAACTTTCACCTTTCTAGTTAAGTGTCATGCCTGACACACACGCCGCCATAAACGGCACAAAATTGCTGGCTATACTTAGCGACGAAAGAGCACAAGCCAGCTGTTTTGTGTCCACGGTTTAATGGCCTTGTTAGCTATTCTTTAACTGGTTATCAGTTATAACTAACATATCGTCAAGTATCTCACCATTTAAATCAGAAACCCAACAGTAGTAACCCACTTCCAATTCATCGAGCGTAATATTGAGATAAGTTTCTATGTATGGTGTTGGTCTAAATTCGTGCTTAAAACAAAGCTTATGAGCATGAAAATCGTACTTAAATTGAGAAGCTATAGAATAGTCTATATCAAAGTCTTCTGATGCAGCCCATTGCTTAGCTCCTTCAAAAGCAAGAGATTCAAGCTTATGTTCAACTACCAACTTATCTAAATTAGTTAATAAATCTTCCATTGTTTAAACTTCTTGCGGTATAGCTAACGCACGGTTAATGGAAGGCAATTACGTAGCGCAGCGTAGTAATTGGCATCCCAATTCAACCGCTTGTTAGGCTGGCCACTACTCTTTAATTTCATTGAACTCAATCTCAATATTTTTCTGTTTACAAAGGGGCCGTATTTTCTCTACTTCTATATCCAGAAACTGGCCAAGCTCCCATTTTGTTTTACCTTCCAGCTTTTGAGCTTCTAGCTTCGAAAGCTGAAACCACTCACAACCTTTCAGTATACTCTTTAATTTAATAAAACTTGCTACAGTGTCTTTTGGACTTGAAACCGAAAAATACCCAAGGTAAATCTTGTGCTTACTTTGAAACACATCTGGTATTGGATAAAAGCAATGCACGTAAAACTCATGTCCACATGACAAGCATTTAACCAACTCCATAGAGCTTTGCTTATCTGGATGCTTGAGTTTTTCAGATGAACATTGGATGCATTTCATACCGAACGCCTAGACATCACGACTCCCCACGAGAGAGTGCTGACCTCCAATTCGTGGGTTAGCAAAGCCAGAGCCATAATATAGTTTTCGAAGACTATAAATGGAGATCAGCACCATGAAAAACGATAGCATACTTTTTATTGGCTTAGATACCCACAAAGTAAACACCGAAGTCGCCTATGTCATTGATGGCAGAGAGAATTCGCCTAACCACCTTGGTAAAATTCTTACCAACAAACAAGCCTTCATTAAGCTGGCGCGACAACTCCAATCACGTTCTAATTCAAGTCTGTCCACACGCCACTCTGCACTTCGTCTATGAAGCAGGTCCCTGTGGTTACTGGATCTATCGTTTACTCACCTCCCTCGGCCATTGCTGCTATCTCGTTGCGCCTTCCATGATCCCAAAGAAACCCGGTCAACGCGTCAAAACCGACAAGCGTGATGCTCTCATATTGACCCAGTTACTGAAAAATGGCGACATTGATCCTATCTACGTACCCGAACCTGAAGATGAAGCCGTTCGTGATCTATCTCGTGCTCGTGAAACGGCGATGCGAGATTTAAACGACACTAAATACCAGCTTCATGCCTTTTTATTAAGAAACAACATCAAGTACGGCGGTACAGCCAACTGGTCGTTGAAGCACATGCGCTGGTTAACCGAAATGGTACTGCCTCATCCTGCACAGCAAATCGTTCTTCAGGAATTAATTCAAGCAATCAATGAACGCATCAATCGGCTTCAACGATTAGATAATGAACTGACACATCAAGTGAGAAAGTGGCGTTACTATCCTGTAGTTCAAGCCATTCAAGCCCTACGGGGCATACGATTACTGGTGGCTACAGGTGTCATTGCCGAACTCGGCGACCTCTCCCGCTTTGACCACCCAAGAAAGTTAATGAGCTATGTGGGATTAACCCCGACCGAACACTCTTCTGGGGGCTCCCGAAAACTTGGCGGAATCACTAAATGTGGGAACTCGCGCGCCCGAAGGTTATTAATCGAAGGCGCTCACAGCTATCAATATGCTGCGAATATATCAAAGGAACTCCAGATACGACAGGAAGGTCTTCCTAAAAACGTGATAGATACAGCATGGCAAGCTCAACTCAGATTATGTAAGCGTTACCAGCGACTCATGAAACGAGGTAAACATTACAACGTGGTTGTCACGGCCATTGCTCGTGAAATGATCGCGCCGTTCGTTTAAATGAAAGCTGATCGATATCCCGAGAAGTAGTATTACCCCGAGTCGACCCCAAAACACGTTTAGCGAGAATACCAGCATGATGAGTTCAGATTCAGCGCATTGGATCAAGCAGCGGGTGTGGTGCAATCACCGACGGCGTTAGGTTGGCTATAAGGTGAAAGCCTTATAGATCCGCGAGCATAGACTGAAGATAGTCGCAGTGAAGCTGGCACCACGACGTAATAAGTAAGGTTGAAAAGGCCTCGAAAGAGGCAACCCACGAATATCAGCATGAGAACCGTCGAAAATTACTTGCTTCATCCTATGCGTTGGCTCGACTTAATTAAAACAATTAAGGCACTAAAAGAAAAAGTGCCTCGGCCAGCTCTGTGCCACTTGACGTGGGGAGTCATACCAACGCCTCAATCAGCCGGCGCGTCAGCGGTCGGCTGAATTGAATTGTTATGAGTTGTGTCTAAAAGGTACTTCTCTATTTTTCTAGCAGAAACTACGGGGAATGTTTGGGCAAGCATAAATAATGCAATGGCAATAAAGAAGCAACCTAGCCCAAAGATAGTAAAGAATTGAACAAAGTTAATTCCCTCTATCTGACTGGGTAAAACCATCAGAGCCAACCCGGAAAAGGCTAGAACAAACCCAAAAATCAAGTTAAACCAATAACTTATATTTTCAAAAAGTGAGACTTTAACTTTAAGAATGTTTTGCTCATAGAACAAGTGAGGAAGAGCTCTTTTAAAATGAACAAATGCAAGTTCTCCATTCGCATTTTTATGAGCCTGAATTACAGATTCCCTAAACTGTTTTTCCAATCGAATGCCAGTTGTTATCTTAAATTGTTCTGTTGCCAACTCTTCTTCTAGGTGCGATTTAGTTAATCCAGTAACAAAATCGCATTTTAGAGCTTCAGTCAACTTGGCAATTCTTGCCTTTTTTCGCTCTTCAAGAAACTCAACAATTTTCTTGTAGTTAAAAACCAGAGCGACTGCGACTATCACTACTCCAAGCAGAATATTTCCATTATTTAAGCTCTCAATTAGCTTATCTAGAACATCCTTCACTAATTTCTCCCTAACTCATAACGAGCCTGTAGAAAAACCTTTTTTTGAAGCAGGTCTCTCCTCCAAGCCAATCCTTGTTTTTTGATTTACTCACTCTGCCCTTATTTCTTCTATTTTTCAATCAGCAACGTTCATATCACCTAATTTGGGAAATATGCCTCTATAAGCGCGATATTACCCATCCCCACCCCATTCAGGCCGCTAATTGTCCATAATTACAGAGCTTTTCTATGTTGTGCACCAGACAGAACAACTGCCATTGACCCGTCACTTTTTCCTTGCCTCTTAAACTAAAGCGGTTAAGCCCTTTGTTTGTACCTATGTTGCCAAACACAGGTTCGACCACTGACATTCTGTGACTGTAAATTTGCTTGCCTTTCGCGCTGTCCACTCTATGTTTCATCCAGTCCGTATAATTGGGCGCGCGTTTATTTTCTAAGATGAACGATACTTGCCTACCACTCCCTTTACGATGATTCGCCGACTCCGGGTTCTTCATGCATTGATGTTTTATATCGCAATTCTTGCATTGGCTTAATCGTCCTTCGAAGTAAACTTTAGTGTTTCCGTTACCATCCTCTCGTTCATCACGATGGCTGATTTGATTCCCCGCAGGGCAAACGCAGATCTGATTTACAGGATCGAAGTTAAATTCTGAAGCCAGGATAAGTTCTGCTAATTTGGTTTTTCTGAGATGCTGTTTACGTTTACCGTATTTGGTTTTTTGATCTGTAAATTTCGGATCACGACTTCTAAACTGATTATCCGGTATATAGCCATTACTGCTGTTTTCATGCAGGTATTTCATATTTGATTCGTTGGCAAAGCCCGTATCAACCGTCACGATCATGCCCGTTTTATAGATATCTGCTGAGATTTCAAGTCGATTAAACCGATCCTTAATACTCTCCAGCACAGGCTCTAAAGTGTGGTGTTCCTGACCTTCCCCAAACGCTTGTGCGTCGACAACAATTTGATGTTTTTTGTCCACCGTCGCTACGCCATTAAATCCCTGAATAGTGCCTTTACTGGTGGTCATTTTTCCGGATTCATTATCCGTAATATTACTTTTAACTTCAGATTTTCGTTTGCCTTGCCCTTTTCGTGGCTCGGCTTCTTTCAAGAATTGTTCTATTTTATCAGCGGCTTTATTTAGGGTTTCTATGGCTTGCTCTGCTCGCTGTTGTCTTGCATCTCGATCCTCTGTTGCTTGATCCTCTCTCTGGTGTTCCCGGAGATGATGCTTAATCTGCCTCTTTATCTTTTGATGTTTCTCTGAAAATTCTTGGAATGTACCAGACCACTCCTTGGCGGCATTGGACGACATTTTACAGCCGTCGATAGCCAGTAATTCTTTACCTAGCAAGCCTTCATCGTCACAAACCAACAACACTTATTCAAAGATGGTCTGAATCTGTTAAGGGTGCGAACTTACAAAGCTGGCGATGGATGTGAAGTGGGGTACGGTGTCGCAGGAAAGTGCCTTGAAGATAATATTTGTCTCACAGCTCCACTGTATCTCTCGGCTTGAAGTGATCCCTTTTGAGTAAGCAAATAGGATGATTTTTAGCATGATCACGGGATCGTAAGCTGGCCGGCCATTTTTATCGTTTTTAAACCTCGGGTGAAAAATCGAAAGATCAAGCCGATGACTGATCAGATTATGCAATGCATATTCGAATGAGCCTGGTTGGATTTGTTCTTCGAAATTAATCACAACCATTGCGGTTTGGTTGTAATCATAGGGTTTGAAGTTGGGCATATAAAAATGGCTCATCAGTGGATGAGCCATTTTATCAAATTCGGAGCTTTAATTAGGTTTTTCTACAGCCTCAACGCCCCAATAAAGGGCCGGAGCGTAGCGACGGTCCAGCCCAAGGTTTCCTTGGGCGATCTTTGATTGCCTTGTTGAACGAAGCCGCTTCGCGGCAGAAGACCTGATCAACTGTACTTCTTAGACCCTTCAATCCCGAAAGTGGTATGAGGAGTTCCAACATGAACATTCAAGATCAGACCCGTTTCAATTCTCTGTATCAACGCTATCTTAACGAACTTACCCTACAAGGCAAAAGCCCTAAAACCATCAACATGTATTCCAGTTGTTTACGTCAGGTTGGGGATTACTTTGATTGTTGTCCTGATCAGCTTACCGCAGAACAGGGGTTACTGGTCTGCTTGGCTAAACATAACGCTTCTGGAGGCGCTAAAATTCGTAGCATAGCGATTCCAAGCTTATGCACTGGCGTCGGAGGTATGAACGAAACCGAATCCGCTAAACAAATGAAAACGGCATTTGAAAATGTCGTCATGGATAAGTGGCTAAGCATAAAACACCCTGCAATGGCGCCCTATGCAACCCGATAATATTCCAGAAAAGTTGTAAAGCTTTACACCTCAAAGGTTACTTCAACGCTAAACACAACCCACCATAATTTGAGAACTCCCGTGACTAAGCTATATTTCTAGGACTAAACGGACATTTATTGTATACCAGTATGATCAGGAGCTTGTGTGCTGAGATTTATTCTCTTTTTCATTTTAGGGTTTCAATTGAGTTCAGTGGCAAGCGCTTCTGAGACAGTCAAAGTTGGAGGGTACATTTTCCCCCCTTTTGTTGAAGAAGACAGTGAAGGCAACCTATCTGGTATGACCTTCGATATGATCAATGCATTCAATGCCATTCAGGATCAATACCATTTTGAGTTTGTCCTGACAGCATCCAACCGACGATACCTTTCTTTTCAGAAAAAAGAGTACGACCTGATCTTTTTTGAAAACAAGGTATGGGGCTGGAAAGGTTATCCAGTAAAACCTTCGAAGGTGTATCTAAAAGGCTCTGAGGTTTACATTGCGCTAAAAAAGCCAAAGCGTACTCAACATTACTTTAATTCGCTGGAAGGAAAAAAACTGGTCGGCATCAGGGGTTACCACTACGGGTTTGCCAACTTTAACAGCAATGAACAATACCTGAATGAAAATTTCAACATTCTACTGACTTCAGACCACCAGGGCAGTGTCAATATGATTTCCTCGGGTCGAGGAGACATTGCAGTAGTAACAAAATCCTTTTTACAAAAGCTGTTTAAAGCTCAGCCATTGTTGCAAGAAACTCTGTTAGTTTCAGAGATTTTGGATCAAGAGTACCATCACACGATACTGGTCAGAGACAACTCTGTCCCTACCGTCCAAGAAATCAACCTGTTTTTAGACAAACTGGAATCTCTTGAGCATTTAAAAACCATTTGGTCTAAATACGGAATAACAGAAATGAACTAACATATATCGGTACAGTTCGTCTTATTTTCTGCATTCAGGCATGATTTCGGCCGAGGCAAATGCTCATGTTGTATTGTATTGCCGTTCTAAACACGTTGCCCCAAAAAACAACTCGAATTGCTTGCCTATACGCTGTTGCGTTATTTTTAAGCGTGCCTGCGCTTGCCGATGAGCAAGGGCCCCTGCTTTGCTACGAAAATCAGCACCTACACCCCTACATGACAGGCACAGATAACGTGCCGGTTCGTCGACCTGGTCTTCTGCTGGAAATCATTAACTTTGCGGCTTATCCTCTTGAAATTCAATTCGAGAGAAAGCCCTGGAAACGTTGTAAATGGCGTGTAGAGCAAGGACTTGCCGATGGTTTATTTGCGTCTATTTGGGAGCCTGATCGAGAATCCTGGGCGAAGTACCCGCCGCTTTATAAACCGGACAATCAACCTCCAAATGAAAAAGCCAGTTTATGGACAGTTGAATACTTAGTATTCGTTCGAAACAACACAAAATTAAGCTGGGATGGCACAAAGTTTCATAATATAAATAATGGTCTTTCTGCGCCTCTCGGTTACGTGGTTCATAAAAAGCTGGACCACTTAGGCGTCTTGAACGATGGAACCTACCTACCCAAAGAAGGTTTCTCTATGGTTGCCCAAGGCCGAATTGACGGATACGTCATTGAAAAGTTCACCGGCCATGCAATCATCGATGATTTAGACCTGAATAAAGAACTCACAGCCATTCAAATCCCCTTTTTAACAACCCGATGGTATTTGGTTTTTTCACATCAATATGCAGAAAAATCACCAGAAAACACCCAACTCATTTGGCAAAACATACAAAAGCTCACGCCTGAAAAACGAAACTTTATGCTAAAAAACTACATAGACTCGGATAAATAATCACGAATAGCCACTAACAAAGAGTCACTAACAAAAAAACCTGACCAAGAGTCCTAACCACCCCACAACCCGCTCCAAAGTGCTTTAAATTAAACAAGCATTCAACAAAACCATTTAAACCTGTCTATCAAACGATTAATTTGTCGATCAAATGCAATAATAAAAATAATTCTGACGTGATTATGGTACTAACTTCTCTTGAGTGTCATTCAGGGGCTTCCCGCTACCCACTAAATAAAAGGGGCCGCGCTGTGCCCAGCACAGCTAAGTCTGTCCGCAAAATGGAACTGGCGGACATTAAACCTCTGATTAAGATGATTGTGAATCAGGGCCACTCCATTCATAAAATGTTGGACCAGACTAACATTTCTCTACATGAATTGACTCAGTTTGAGGGCGCTCTTGAAGTCGGGCAATATTTACGTCTAATCCATAATGCACGAGTACTATCCAGTGATCCGGCCTATGCGCTTCATATGGGAGAACAGTTCTTTATTAATCACGATGGTGTCTTAGCCTGTCGGGTCATGTGCAGCAAAAATACCCAAAACGCCATGGAGCTACTGACTCAATATCAACACTTATTCACTCAACTAATGGAATTAAATCTGGACATTACAGATCATTACGGTGTTTTCTCTATTGAGGAAAAAATACCGTTAGGCAAGGCGCTTCCTCACTTTGTGGAATACAGCTTCGCCATTCTTTATTGTCTGGGGAAATTTTGTTTAGGACAAAAAAACTTTCCACTTGAATTTGAATTCAGTTATGACAAGCCTGAAACAACAGAAGCATCTGAGCATCATTATGCTCGTTTTTTCCGAAATAAAGTCCGCTTCAATTGCAGTGCAAACCGGGTCATTATTCCAAAAGAAACGCTTCTACAGCCCATTATCTTTAGTAATCAGGCCTACGCCCAGAAAAATGAAGCCCTTTGCCAGAAACAGTTAAAGCAAACTCAGAAAGACCAACAAGTAATACAAAGGGTTAAACAGTCCATTCGCCATATGTCATTTACCGATGTGTCAATGGCATCCCTCAGTCAACAGCTTTGTATGAGTTCAAGAAGCTTACGCCGCCACCTAAACAGCCAAGGCGTCTCTTATAAAACACTGCTTGAGAATGAACGAAAACGAATTGCCTTAAAGCGTGTTGAAAAACAAGACATCACCATTGAAAAACTGGCCATTGAGCTTGGTTACCAAAGTGCCGCCAGCTTCAGCCGGGCGTTTAAGCGGTGGTTTGGCATCGCTCCGAACTTATACAAACAAAACACCCCGAAATAACCCCCCTGCATAAAAAACAAACACAAGACAGGTAATAAATCACAACCATCGCCGCCAGAAAACAATAATGGCCGCTTTGGCATTTGTATCTGTCCGCCCCGGTCATGGTGCCATTCTGAAGAACAACTAACATTGGTGAAGGCTTAATTACACAACAATTTCAGACTCTTAAGGTCATCTTAGGAGCAAACGGTGTAATACATGGAGAAGCCCGAGGCAGGATGCGAAATAAAAATAATACGCAATAAGGCCACTACTAATGAAAACAAAGAACACCAAACGCTTTTCATCTTTCGCGAAAGGCACAGCGACCCTCGCCGGTACTCTGGCATTAACCAGTGCGTTAATGAGCAATACAGCCTCTGCGGACAGTTGCTACATCATGGTTCACGGTCATGGTACACAAGGCAACGTTCAAAGCGGCACCAATCAACCCGCATTGGATTATTGGCGAGACTCGTACTTTGATGAGTATCAGGGCAGTGATTTCCTGGCCTATCTATTAGATTCACCAACCGATAATTACGCCATCGTTGGTTACGACTCCACTGACGAAAGTGGCTACCCGTATTGGCGCAATGAAACGGCTGGCGAAATTGCCCGACAAATGAAGTCCATTAAGGCAGGCAATGGCGATGGTTACACCCATGATCAAGCGGGAACTCAATGTGCGGCATCGGACGATTTCTACGTAGTTGCTCACAGTCAGGGAGCACAGCAGATGATCTTTATGGCGGGAAATGCCACTGCCGGATCACCTTACTTCAATACAGCGTTTAATGCAGACGGTTCAACCACCACCGTACCTTATGACGAAGCATTTCAAGACGTATTAGGTATTTTCACCCTCGGCGGTGCGATGGGTGGTACTGAAGGTTCGGATCGAGTCTGTAATGGCAGCTGGTTGGATTCCCTAGTCAATATGGCTTTCTTGGGTAAAGACTGTAACCCAAGCGTTGAATGGCTACAGACGAATGATTCATACCTGGCTCGTAACATGATCGGCACCAACCTGGCTGCACCGGTTTATGCCATGGGAGGTTACAAGAGCTTTCCGGGGGCTCAAGGCGCGTCGGCTGGTTTCTTAACCGGTGAAGATGATGGTTACATCAATTTGGCTTCGCAAATGGGCTGTGCAGGCTCACCAAAGCGTAATCTTTGGGATGACTTGAACCAATACAAAACATTCTGGGGCGTCGCTTATGGCAGCCCGATTTTCCGTTGTAATAACGAAAATAAAGGAACGCCACGTACATACACAATGGCCAGCATCTACACTGACCATGATTCTGAGCGAAATGGGGGCATTGCCTCACCAAACTACGTGAGTGTTGAAGATGACATGACCTGTGGTGATGGACAAAACATCGCCGGGCGTATTGCCGCTTGCACTCAATAAGCGCAGCAATATCAAGACTCTAAGCCATTTCCTGCTTAGAGTCTTTCTGTTTTTCCTCACGAATCACCAAAGAGTTCTGTCATGAAATCGAGATATTGGTTATTACCTGTCGTTGCTCTGTTCCTAGCTTGGCTCGGATATGACCAGAAAGATCAAACCATAACTGCCAGTAAAAACATAAAGCCGATCGAATCAGCAAATCCAGTGGTTACAGACACACATTTTGGTTTTAGCGATCATAACGAACCAACGTTAAAGAGTGCAGTTAAGCTTCAGGCCAAAACACCTCAGCACCCCATTGAACGGCTTCGTTTCCAAGCCCAAAAAACGCAACTTCAGCAAGCGTTAATTGAAGATTTCGATAACTACAAACGATACCCACCGGAGAATCGCCGTTTTGTTTCTGAAGCACAAGACCCTCTGACTCAGCGATACTCCATTGACGAAAGAACCACACTCAACGAAGAACAATCGCTCGGGCTCACCCTTTGGAGCAATAAAAAATATTACCTCCAAGACGATGAAGTCTCCATTCATGCTTTTATTCAGGATGTGGATGGGAATAAATTAGCATCCGACTTTTCTACGGAAGTGATCTTCAACCATAAAAACATTGGTCAGATAGCACTGGTAGATAATGAAGGCGATCGTCACTACACAGCACTTATTGATTTGGCAAATAGCAGCTTGGACATCAGCGAACCAGGCATTTATAAGGTTTTGATTCATAGTAAAGAACATTCAATCACTGACGCCATTACCTTTACCGTCTCAAAGCCAGACATTCAGCTAACAGGAAGCTTCAGGGATAAACTTACATCGGACGGAAATCTTGTGATTGAAGCGGAGGTGGACGTAGAGCAATCAAGCCGGTTTTATATTCAGGGATCGCTCTACAGCAGTACCAATATTGCAGTCGGAACAACCCAAGTATCTCAGTCATTCGACAAGGGACGTCATTGGGTTGAACTTAATTTTTCAGGTTTAATGATTCAGGATGCTAAAGAAAACGGCCCATTCGTACTTAAAAAATTGTCGCTGGCAAAGGCCTCTATGCCAATGCAAAGAGCGCCGCTGGAAAAGCCTGAGTACATGACCGATGCCTACACGCTCGATGAGTTTGCAGTTGAAAATCAAACGAGCAAGACACTTTGAATGATTAGGCGTAGTTTAGTAAGTACAACGCCCATTCAGGCATGGGGTCCATAATTTCATTAATGTGCCCCTCCTTAATGACAGCCACTGGTTTGTATGGGTCCTGATAACTGGAATTATCAAGAATACGCGTTTGATTACACAACGGTATGGCCGTTTTAACGTTCTCAATGACTCTGGGCACCCTGCTTTCAATCTTGTCTTCAGGGACGTCATGCCCGCCGCTAACGACACGCTGCGAAACACGTGCTTTATTCAGTTGGATTTGGCCAAGATGAATGAATACCATGATAACTTCATAGCCAAGAGCTTTTGCTTTGGCCACAAAATCAATTTTCGTTGGGTGCGAAAACACAGTTTCAAAACAGAAACTCCGACCTTCTTGCAACAGCGACATTCTCATTTCTTCTGCAATTAATGCCGCTTCGTAGCTGTGTTGTTCCGGGCTTTCAGGAAAAATTTCTTTTGCAATGATATCGGCATTTACAAACGGCAAACCCAAAGGCGCTAACCAATTGCGGTAAAAGGTACTCTTCCCTGATCCGTTACCGCCAACCAATAACCACAGTTGCTTCCTTGTCATGCTACTGATTCAGCTCCATTGGTGTGAACTTGCCCATCGAGAACTGACCGACAATGATTGTTCCATCTGACGCTACTTGTTCTAGTTGGCCAGGATACTTTACAGACGCCTGGTACTTCACAGGCACATCCGTGACTGACTCAGACAAACGACCTAATGAGCGATCCCTCTCAATGCTTGCAAACACATCGTCCGGGTCAATCGTTGGTGCGTTAATGGGAATGACTTTTAACTGTGCCAAACCACTGGTTACAGCCAATAGGTTATCCGGATTAACAGAATTAGAGACACTTCGGCCCAATGCAGCCCAGTATTCAATTTGCTCAGCCGTACTGCGATGCATTCTTTGACCGACGATGGCCGCCGCTTGCATAAGTTCTGACTGTAACCGAACAGGGGAAGACGCTTTAGCCATAGCAAAACTCCAAATTGATGTAGACATCAATGATTGTAGCAGATTGCTACAAAACAACCAAAATCATTTTATTTTAAGCTCTTTAAGCCGTTTATACAGGGTGTTCCGGCTAATACCAAGTGCCTTAGCCGTTCGGGATATATTTCCTTTGTTGGCTTGATACACATCGAAAACATCCTGGTCAGGTTGATGAGCAACAGAGGAAGATATTGCCTCATTATTCAGATTGCGGTTCATAGGGTGACTCTCTGTGATGGCCTCCTCCAAGGCCAATCGTTCCTGGCGGCGTATATCCTCAAAGAAGTCATCAGGCAAGTGGTCTGGCCGAATCACCTCATCATCTGCCATGGCCAACGAAATCTGAATCACACTCACCAGCTGGCGAATATTTCCTGGCCAAGGGTGCTTTTGAAATAATTTCAAAATTTCATCAGACAGTTCGGCGGCCTGCTCTTCACTGCGATGAATTCGATGCAGTTCTTTAAACAAGTCGTTTCTGTCTGAACGCTCTCTTAACGGGGGAATCTCAAGGTTCAAACCACTCACCCGATAATACAAATCTTGTCGAAACAAGCCTTTCTCGACATCGTCTTTTAGTGATCGGTTCGTCGCAGAAATTACCTTAATATCCACAGGATAAGACTCGGTCGACCCCAGAGGCGTCACTTTTCTTTCTTGCAGCACCCGTAATAAACGAGCCTGAGCTTTCACCGGCATTTCGCCAATTTCATCTAAAAACAGTGTGCCTTTATTGGCTTTACGGATCAGTCCGATTCCACCTTTGGCACTGGCGCCTGTGAAGGCACCTTTCTCATAACCAAACAGTTCAGATTCAACCAACTCACTCGGAATTGCAGCGCAATTCACCGCGACCAGAGGGTATTGTTTACGAGCACTTTTTTCATGTAACGCTTTTACAAACACCTCTTTTCCTACCCCGGTCTCACCATGAATCAGGATAGGAATTTCTTTCTCAATGATACGTTCAGCTTGTCGGATGCACTTTGCAACCCGCTCATCGCCAAAGCCGATTCGATCCAACGATATTTCATCACTGCTTGTCTGTTGTTGACCTTCGGTACCCGGCAACATTGCTGGCGAGACAGCAGTGTTCTTACGAAAGTCATTCACTTTTATACCAACATTAACCGGACGTTTGATGACGCCAAGCATTTCGTATTTTCCAAGCGCCACCAAAGGTATGGGTAAATTTTCCGGATGGTTTTTGAAGTGCGTCAGAGAGCAATTAAAAATATTGGAGACTTTGCTGAGTGCAATGTCATGACCAAGGATCAACTCAGCTCTTCGATTGGCTGAAATTACTATGCCTTGCTCATTAAATACAACCAACCCCGACCAGGCACTGTCTATGTTTTCCAGGTTGGTATTAAAAGTGAGAACAAAGTGCTCTTGTTGAAATGCACTCATGATTAATCTGTTCTCAACTGACTGAGACATCAATTTAACTAAACCAAAGGTGTGCGCCTGGGGTAAATACGCATCACTGGAAACATCCAGAACGCCAATCATTTCTTTGTTTGAATTCAGAATCGGCGCAGCTGAACCTATCATGAATCGGTTGGCTTTCAGAAAGTGCTCATCTTTTTCCACCTGAACCGCATTACCTGTCGCTAATACCGTACCGATAGCATTGGTGCCATTATAACGTTCCGACCAGCTGACTCCCTGAGTAAAAAACTCTTTCATATTACGGTTCAGAAAGCGCTGATCACCCCAACTATCAAGCAATTGCCCTTGGTTGTCGGTGAGTACAATTAAACACTGGGTATTTGAAAGAATGTTTTCGTAATAAGGCAAAACTTCATTGTTGGTGGTAGTCACCAAGGTCTGATGTTCGTCAACAATGGAACTAAAATCGCTCTGACTAAGCTTCTGTAAGAACGGCGAAGTGTGATGATCCAACCCATACTTCCGGCAACGACGCCATGAGCTTTCTATCAGCTCATCCTGGTCTTTTGAAGGTGATATTACTTGCATCAGTCAAAACTCTCAGAAAATTATAAATACCTGGATAATTGGTTAAATCCGTCTCAGATCACATTAAAACTGTTCACATTAACTGTTCAAAACTGTTCAATGTCAACAACAAAGCGAATGAACACTCTTTCAAAAAACTGTTCAACGGACTAAACAGAATCTGAACATACTACAAAATAAACTTTAAAAAACAAACAGTTAATGACACCGCATTGTAATCATTAAGAACTTTGGCATCCTACTTGCTGTTTCGTGACCCCTGAATGGAATTTATCGATAACGAATATTCTGAACAGATCGAGTTTGAACTGTGAAGCAGTGTTTGTAATTACAAAAATAAGAAAGGACAGCTAAATGTCGCTTACTTTAGAAAATGTGAGTCGGGTTGTTGATGGTGAAACACACATCAATAATGCCAACCTCAGTTTAGAGCCCGGCTCTTTCAACGTGTTACTCGGAAGAACACTGGCGGGAAAAACCTCTTTGATGCGTTTAATGGCCGGATTAGACAAACCGTCCTCCGGTCGCGTGTTAATGAATGGCGTTGATGTGACTGGCGTGCCGGTACAGAAACGCAACATCTCTATGGTGTACCAGCAATTCATCAATTACCCAAACCTGACGGTTTGGGACAACATTGCATCGCCGCTTCAATTAGCAAAAGTGAAGTCGTCCGAGATTACGCGCAGAGTACAGGAAGTTGCGGAATTACTGCACATTGAACAACACCTGAAAAAATTGCCTATGGAATTATCCGGCGGACAGCAACAAAGAACAGCAATGGCACGAGCGCTGGTCAAAGACGCCAGTTTAGTGTTGTTTGATGAGCCTTTGGTTAACCTTGACTACAAGTTACGTGAAGAGCTTCGGCAAGAGCTCAGACATTTGTTCAAAGCCAGAAACACCATTGCGGTTTATGCCACTACAGAACCTAACGAAGCATTAGCCCTTGGCGGCACCACGACCCTACTGCACGAAGGTAACCTAATTCAGACTGGCCCGGCCGCTGACGTTTACCGGAACCCGAGCAATGTTGATGCGGCAGAACTGTTCAGTGAGCCACCGATTAATCTCGTGGACGGTAAAATTACCGACAGCCAGGTATTCATCAGTGAAGCCATTCATTTCCCGTTAGTTCAGGAACTTCAGGATTTACCTGCGGGCGATTATAAATTTGGTATTCGCCCGAGCCACATTGGCCTGGTTCCACAAAACGACGACGATCTTGAGCTTGCAGTGACCGTTGAGCTATCTGAAATCAGCGGTTCGGAATCTTTCCTGCACGTTCGTAACAAGCACTTCCCGTTAGTCATGCAGTTATCAGGTGTGTATGAGTTTCACACAGATACGGATGTGAATGTTTATCTGCCCGCACATCGATTATTCGTGTTTGATATGGAGGGCAACCTGATCAAGGCGCCTTCTTCAGTATTAGGAGGTGCAGCTCATGGCTGAGATTCATCTGAAATCGCTGGCTCACAGCTACAGCAAAAATCCCAGTGGCCCGGAAGATTATGCCATTCGGGAAATGAACCACGTCTGGGAACACGGTAAAGCCTACGCCTTGCTTGGCCCTTCCGGCTGTGGCAAAAGTACGCTATTGAACATTATTTCAGGCCTGCTGGCGCCATCTGGTGGTGAGATATTATTCGACAATGTTGTAGTGAATGAAATACCGCCGGAAGACAGAAACATCGCGCAGGTTTTCCAGTTCCCGGTCGTATACGATTCAATGACGGTATTCAACAATTTGGCATTTCCGCTCCGTAACCAGAAGGTCCCTGAAGCAAAAGTCATCGCCAAAGTAAATGAAATCGCTGAAATTCTTGAACTGCAGGACGTACTCAAGAAAAAAGCAAAAAACCTCACTGCCGATGAAAAGCAGAAAGTGTCCATGGGTCGAGGCTTGGTACGTGATAATGTTTCTGCCATTTTATTTGACGAACCCCTGACCGTTATTGACCCGCATTTGAAGTGGAAGTTGCGCCGTAAGCTCAAGCAAATTCACGAGCAATTCAACATCACCATGGTGTATGTAACGCACGATCAGCTGGAAGCATCAACCTTCGCTGATCAGATTGCAGTGATGTACGACGGACAAATCGTTCAGTTTGGCACACCTCGTGAACTGTTTGAAAAGCCGAACCACACCTTTGTGGGCTACTTCATTGGCAGCCCGGGCATGAACATCACTCCGGTTCAACGCACCCCCCATGGCGTTCTGTTTGGTGATACTGAAATTCCGTTATCGTCTGAGTTAAATGCAATTCTTCAGGCTTCTCCCTCTAAAAACTTTAAAATCGGTATCCGACCTGAATTTGTCCAGGTAACCCAAGAACCCACCGAAGGCTCGTATCCTTGTGAAGTTCAATATGAAGAAGATCTTGGTACCTACAAAGTGCTTACCGTGAAATTAGGTGAATGGGAAATTAAAGCGATTTTGGAAGAGAATGCTGTGTCCCCAACCAAATCGGCTTACGTTAACTTTCCAACTCAATGGTTAAAGTTGTACATCGACGAATATCTGGTTGAGGAGGCGCTGTCATGAGAAAAGTAGAAAACAACAAAGCCTGGTTCTTAGTTCTGCCGGTATTTCTACTCGTAGCATTCTCGGCGATCATTCCGTTAATGACTGTTGTGAACTATTCCGTTCAGGACATCTTTGATCAGAATAACGCCTATTTTGTAGGCGCTGAGTGGTACAGTGAAATTCTGCGAGACACTCGTCTCCACGAATCATTACTTCGCCAGTTCATGTTCTCATTCGCTGTACTTGCCATTGAAATACCTCTCGGTATTGGTATCGCACTCATGATGCCAACCAAGGGTAAAATGGCTTCAGTTTGTTTGATTTTAGTGGCAATTCCTTTGCTTATCCCATGGAACGTAGTGGGCACCATTTGGCAAATCTTTGGCCGTGCCGACATCGGTTTATTCGGATCAGCACTGACGGGCATGGGCATTGACTACAACTACGCATCCAATCCCTTCGACGCATGGGCAACTGTATTGTTGATGGACGTATGGCACTGGACACCATTAGTGGCACTGCTCTGCTACTCAGGTTTGCGCGCCATTCCTGAAGCATTTTATCAGGCCGCCAGAATTGACCGAGCTTCAAAATGGGCCGTTTTCCGCCACATTCAACTTCCAAAATTGAAAAATGTGTTAGTGATCGGCATTCTGCTTCGCTTCATGGACAGTTTCATGATCTATACCGAGCCATTTGTTCTTACTGGTGGCGGTCCGGGTAATTCAACCACATTTTTGAGCCAGACATTAACCAAAATGGCGATTGGTCAATTTGATTTAGGCCCGGCGGCGGCGTTCTCGTTGATCTATTTCTTAATTGTATTACTCGTTTCCTGGTTGTTCTTCACAACAATCAGCCACATGGATAAGGACAAATAAGGAGATCACCATGGAAATGACACGCAAAAAGGCAATTGGTATCACCTTGTACATTTTGTTTGTACTGGTACCTATTTATTGGCTGCTGAACATGTCGTTCAAAAGCAATGAAGAAATTCTCGGTGGCTTGTCCCTTTGGCCTTCGGAATTTACATTACAAAACTACATCGTAATCTTTACAGACCCGACCTGGTATACCGGTTATTTTAACTCGATGATTTATGTCACCATGAACGTCATCATCACCCTGTTAGTGGCTCTGCCGGCTGCATATGCATTCAGCCGCTACAAGTTCCTGGGTGATAAGCAGATGTTCTTCTGGCTGCTGACCAACCGCATGGCGCCACCAGCGGTATTCTTACTTCCGTTTTTCCAACTTTATTCATCCGTTGGTTTGTTCGACACCCACATCGCTGTCGCCCTTGCCCACTGTTTGTTTAACGTTCCATTGGCAGTTTGGATTTTGGAAGGCTTTATGTCGGGTGTGCCGCGTGAAATTGATGAAACGGCCTACATCGATGGTTACAGTTTTCCGAAATTCTTCGTCAAAATCTTCTTACCAATGATTCGCTCAGGCATTGGCGTGACTGCGTTTTTCGCCTTCATGTTCTCTTGGGTCGAGTTGCTCTTGGCAAGAACATTGACCTCTGTTGACGCCAAACCCATTGCCGCCATCATGACCCGAACCGTCGGGGCTGCGGGCATTGACTGGGGCGTCCTCGCTGCCGCTGGGGTGCTCACCATTCTGCCTGGATTACTGGTCATTTGGTTTGTTCGAAATCACGTCGCCAAAGGCTTTGCACTGGGACGCGTTTAAACATTCAGCCAACCCATTTGGACAGTAGTCAAATGGGCTGAAACAGGAGTAATTTTTATGATGAGTTGGATGGCATGGACACCCACAACAGCAATATTCTTCAGCGTCATCGCTTGTATATTGATCTGTATGACCATTTACGAAATTAAAGTTCCAAGTACGGAGCGCAAAGGTTTTCTACCTATCGAGACCTCACGAGGGGATCGACTATTTATAGGACTATTAAGCAGTGCATTTATCCACTTGTTGTTTTTGGGGGTAAGCGAAGTCAGCTTATGGATTGCACTTGCCATATCTGTGGTATGGGTAGGAATTGTACTTCGATGGGGATAACTACCACCCCGGAGAAGACATTAAGAAGGCTGTGCAATGTCAGTGCAGCCCGCTTACGAGCCAGCTTTATGTAAAGCTGGTCTACGCGAAACTTGAGATAGCTATTTAAGAGGCTAGACATGAAAATAAATACAAAAATATCGAAGGGACTCGTACTCAGTGCAGCCATTTCTTTATCCGCTATGGGTGCAACGGCTTACGCCGATCAGTTTTCTGATGCATCTAAAAAGTGGCTAAATGAAGAGTTCACTAAGTCCAGTCTGAGTAAAGAAGACCAGATGAAAGAACTTGCATGGTTCACTGAAGCGTCGAAGCCGTTTCGTGGTATGAGCATCAACGTTGTTTCCGAAACCATCACAACCCATGAATACGAGTCAAAAGTACTGGCTAAAGCCTTTGAAGAAATCACTGGCATTAAAGTCAACCACGACTTAATTCAGGAAGGTGACGTGGTTGAAAAACTGCAAACACAAATGCAGTCTGGTCGTAGTATTTACGACGCATACATCAACGATTCCGATTTGATTGGTACGCACTTCCGCTACGGTAAAGTTGTACCTATTTCTGACATGATCAAAAACGAAGCGAAGGATCTGACCCTTCCGACACTTGATCTTGAAGACTTCATCGGCATCGACTTTACCACAGGTCCCGACGGTAAGATTTATCAGCTGCCCGATCAACAGTTCGCTAACCTTTACTGGTTCCGTGCTGACTGGTTTGCTCGCGCTGACTTGAAAAAACAGTTTAAAAACATATACGGCTACGAGTTAGGTGTACCTAAAAACTGGTCTGCCTATGAAGACATTGCAGAATTCTTCACTAAGCACGTAAAAGAAATCGACGGCCAGCCGGTCTATGGTCACATGGACTACGGCAAGAAAGATCCATCACTTGGATGGCGTTTCACCGATGCCTGGTTCTCAATGGCAGGTGCCGGCGACAAGAGCCTACCCAACGGCTTCCCTGTTGATGAATGGGGCATCCGTGTAGAGGGCTGCCAACCCGTTGGTTCAAGTGTTGAGCGCGGCGGTGCAACTAATGGCCCAGCAGCTGTGTTCGCAACCACCAAATACGTTGATTGGCTGCGCCAATATGCGCCACCAGAAGCACAAGGCATGACGTTCTCAGAAGCTGGCCCAGTGCCTGCTCAAGGCGGCATTGCACAGCAGATTTTCTGGTATACCGCCTTTACTTCAAGCATGACCAAAGAAGGTCTGCCGGTCATGAACGAAGACGGCACACCTAAGTGGCGTATGGCCCCTTCTCCGAAAGGCCCGTATTGGGAAGAAGGCATGAAGCTGGGTTACCAAGACACTGGTTCATGGACGTTCCTGAAATCAACACCAGAGAAAAACCGCCTGGCTGCATGGTTGTATGCTCAGTTCACTGTGTCTAAGACGGTTTCCTTGCAGAAAACGTTGGTTGGCCTGACGCCTATTCGTGAGTCAGACATCAATTCTCAAGCAATGACAGATGTTGCGCCTAAGTTAGGTGGTTTGGTTGAGTTCTACCGCAGTCCAGCGCGTAAGCAGTGGACGCCAACGGGTACTAACGTACCGGACTACCCTAAGCTGGCTCAGCTTTGGTGGCAGTACATTGCAGAAGCTGCAAGTGGTGAATCTACGCCGCAAGAAGCGCTTGATGGTTTGGCAAAAGCACAGGACAAAGTACTTAAGCGCCTGGAGCGTTCTAAAGTACAAGGTGACTGTGGTCCGAAGTTGAACCCTAAGCGTGATGCAGAATACTGGTTGTCTCAGGAAGGTTCTCCAAAGGCTAAACTGCCGAACGAAAAACCACCTGGAGAAACAGTACCTTACGAACAGCTACTAAAGAGCTGGGAAGTATCTAAGCTGGATTAATATCCGAGCGGATCAATAGGTATTGATTTATCTAGTCCCCTTTATTGGGTAAATAAAGGGGACTTTTTAACGCTACAAAGCCAATTAACTGCCTTCTAACTCCTCGACCAAAAAATCTATAAAACAACGAACTTTTCTCGGCAAATACCTTCGGTGCGGATAAATCGCAAATAATCCAAATTCCAGTGTGCGATAACCAGGTAAAACTTCCACCAGCGTTCCATCAGCCAGCTCTTTCTCGACAATGAACTTTGGGATCATTCCGATACCACCACTAGCCAGAGCAATTTCCTTAACCGCTCTTGGACTGTTAGCCGCCACTCGGGATTGAACCTCTATTGAGGATGTTTCGCCATCAGGAGATACAATTGGCCACTGTTTTCCAATACGAAAGTTACTGTCGATAATGCAATTATGTTTCGCGATGCAATTGGCGTTTGTCGGGGAGGTGTGTTCTTCAAGATAATCGGGAGAGGCACACAATATAAGAGGAAGGTCTTTGATGTGCTTGGCAATGAGGTTTGAGTCATCCACACCGCCAATACGGATCACAACATCTATCCCCTCTTCTAACATATCAATCATTCGATCAGAAAGCTGAAGATCAATCTGCAAATCCGGGTACAATTTCAGAAATTTAGGAACAACCGGGGAAAGCTCCATTTCACCAAAAGCCACTGGCACGCTAATCCTCAGAAGTCCTCTGGGGCTTGATTGATCGCCGGAAACGTTATCGACTAATGCGGAGAATTCATCTAATAAAGGTAAGGCCTGGTCATAATAGCTACGTCCTGCTTCCGTTAAGGCCAGCCGCCTTGTTGATCGATTAAACAAGCGAACGCCAAGACTGCATTCAACTTCACCAACATACTTGCTCACCAAGGCTTTAGATAACCCCAAGCGCTCACTTGCTGCAGTAAAAGAACCCGTCTCCACTACTGCAATCACTGTTTTCATACCATCAAGAGTGTCCATGATTGTCAATATAGCATTGACAATCATTCAACATAACATCCATTTATCAATAAACTAGAAAAATAGATACTTCTCTCATCGACGCAAAGTGACCCGACGCAAGCTTATCGAGCCATCAAATTGCAAACGTAACCCTTAAACGTGAAATATAAATTTACGACCCACAAACTAAAATTAATTGCTGAATTATTGGAGTAAGACTATGTCCGCAATCAAACTATACCGCCACCCTCTATCAGGCCATTCTCACCGAGTGGAAGTCATTTTGTCTCTACTGGGTTTGGATGCAGAGATCATCGACGTAGACCTAAAAGCAGGGGCACATAAGAAACCTGAGTTTCTGGCAAAAAACAGCTTTGGCCAAGTTCCGGCATTGGACGATGGCGATGTAACGCTCTCGGACTCCAATGCCATTCTTGTCTACCTTGCCAGTAAATACGATACAGAGCGAACCTGGTATCCGGAAGACCTGACAGATCAGGCGGAAGTACAACGCTTCTTATCCGTCGCTGCTGGCAAGGTGGCTTTTGGCCCAGCTGCTGCTCGTTTGGTCAATGTATTTGGAGCTGGATTAGATCACGATGCAGCCATAGCAACGGCTCATGGAATTTTGATCGAATTAGAAGCCCACCTTAATGGTCGTGATTGGCTAGCCACTGATTTACCGACCATTGCAGACGCAGCAAATTACGCATACATAGCGCATGCGCCTGAAGGCGATGTTTCGCTGGAAAACTACCCCAACATTCGCGCCTGGATTGAACGCTTCGAAAGTCTGCCAAGGTTCATAGCCTTTGAAAAGACGCCTGTAGGCCTGTGTGCTTAGTGTCTTTCTCCAAGCAATACATGAGGCTTTAGAATTACGAGCCTCATGTATATAAATACCAGACCGTCTTTTTAATTAATGCCTCGTCACACACCACAGATTAATTGATCAAACCCTCACTTTTGAGATATTTCTCACTGACTAATCAGTCAATATTAAGTGTAAGTGGTCTAAAGTTACTCAAGCAAAGGTCGTTAAGATGGTTAGCATAGGATTCAACACAGCCACATAAACACATAGAAAGTTCATGGATAGGAAATTTTTATGAAAACCATACCGTTCGATTTGGCCGATTTACAATCCGCACGAAGTGGAAATGTACCTGAAGGTAAAAAGTTAACCGATGAGGAAATCAAAAAGCTTCAGTTAACTTCGTCCGAATCCCAAACGGTAGAACATAATGTTGCACTCCCTCCTTCCATCACGGTAGACATCGCTTCAACACCCATCATTAATGAACCAAATAATTTTAAAGCCATTGAAGGCTTGGTTCGTTATTCACCGCAAGGTGATGCCGAGTTTTTAAATCGTAATGAGTACTTGGCATCCGAACTGGATACCCAAACCACTAACAGGCAGTTCTTGCCGTCTTTATTTTTGTCTTACATCACGGAACTCGATCTATCTGAAGGCTCATATTTTGATGGAAGCCGTTCATACGCAGGTTTTGCGCAAATGGATGAAGCTGGAAAAACGGCATCACCAAGTTATCAAAGCCTCCGATCCGGCGCGAATGTGGAAGCATCTTTCAGTTTGGAAATCGAAACCAAAGACGGCGACAAAGTCACCATTAATATCAACAAAGAAAACGGCATTGCAGCAGTGAAAGACTCGGGTTTTCTGAGTGTCAACGGCACTTCGTTCAGCTTTGAATTTGAAGGTGAGCTGGACGAAGAAGAATTGGAAGCCATTCAAAATCTGGCTGTGGATTTTAGCGATTCTGCCGGTGCTTTTTTCAATGGTCGGGGCATGGCTGAATTAAATGGCCTGCAAGGTTTCGATCGCGACGAATTGGTTGGCTTTGATCTTGAATTAAAGAATTCACACACCAGCTCCAAAGCGGAGTTTCATTTTGAAATTGATCAATTCAACGGCAACCAAACTTTGGAAGCCACCCAGAACGGGTTAACGTACGATTTCACAGTAGATACCAACAACGAACTGGTCAGCGGGAGCCTGGAAGAAAATGCCCAGTTCCAATCGTATTTAGACATCATAGATAAAACAGCTAAATCTTATAAAATGTTCGGTGTTTCACCTGACGATGTTGCATCGTTTTTTACAGACGGATTTTCATCTGCGCTCAACATTGGCCTGAGGAATGAGGACGATGAGAAGGACACATCAACGACACTCAACCCAAACCAAACTTCCGTTGCTAAATCGGTTCTCAGTGGTTTGCCCGACTTTGAAGCCAATTTTTTTGGGACACGAGACATAGCACCAAATCCTCAGAATCCGCAAGAAAAGTCGTTCATGTCATTAGAAATCGACCAAGAGACCAAAATCAGAGAAGGCTTGACTCGTGATGGTAAATACACGGAAGTTGAACAAACATCCACCTACGACATGGACATCCGACAGCACAAGCCTCTCAACGGCCTGAATCAAGTAGACTTCAAAAATGGCAACTACAAATACGAGACGCTGAAAGAAGAAGGCTCTTTAATCCGATCCATCAATATGGATGGCCAAGGCGCCATTAACTCTGCCATCGTAAATCAGTCTCAGTCCAAAGAAGAAACAACCAAAGAATATGAAAACGGGAAGTTAACCAATAAAGAGGCCATAAAAGAGCAAATCACAGATACATTAATCACGAGTGACCTAGGCACACTTCAACAAGACAAGCTTGACCGTCAGCTCGGCCTTTACAAAGTTATTGATGAACTGCTTGACGAATAAACGGAGTCCTTGCAATCAGAACTCCGTTTATTATTCTTAGAGCATCAACGTACTTTTATTTTCAATGCACTTATTTTCAATGTCTTGGTTTTCAATGTATTTGTTTTCCATATACCTATTTGCAATATGGCCCTATACGTTTGCCGTCGTAATACTGGTATAAACGAGGCGTCGGCGGAATCTCCCCTTCTTTCTGGTCGACATTCTGATAAGGGTTGCCACTCTTACCTTCTAAAAATGCCTGCATACCGAATAAATAGTGTTGATTCAGTAAATGACCCCAGGCGTCCAAGCCCGTCTTTTCGTAAACATCGCCATCGATTTTAATGATATCCGGGTTGGTCGCTTTCAACGGAGACAACACACCGAGTCGAGCCACTAAATCAAATTCGTTGGCAAAGTTCTCAATGTACGGCAATCCAACTTCATTCCCCTGCTCATCAACGGTATAACTCACATAGGTCATCTTGTCTGCACAGTTTGCAAAGGTATAAACCTCTAACTTCTTGAGGGTATTCACCAAATAAGAATCCAGGCTCTTGCGATCCAAGCCGTGAAGTTCTTCACTGAAAATAATATCGATGACTAATTGATCAATGAGTTCAAGCTTTAGCTTAGGTCGGGCACTGAGATCATCCAGCAACAAATGAATGGTCTCTAAACTGCGCTGAAACGCTTTTAGTACATTCGCAGTAATAATTGTTCCTTCCGAGTGACATAGCAACACGACTTTATCCAACTGAGGATCTTTCAGCGCCTCAAGTATAGCTACAGCCGCTTTGATTGCAGGTTCAGTCATAGACTGAGCATCGTCCAGGTCTGGGTCGGTTTTGAAGGATTTACCCACGGCGCACTGAACCAAGTCCAAAATTGCAGAGTCAGTCGCATTATGAATACAAGTAATCGGCCTCTGAAACAGTTCGCTGATTAAGTCCGTGTTCAGTTTTGCAACCGCTTCGTTGGTACAGATTCCATTCAAAAAGAACCAACGCTCATTCGCAAACGAAGTCACACTGTCAAACGGATCTGGTTGCTGAAAGTAATTACTAGGACGCCAAAACGTATTTTGAATGACCGGCGGCAATAACGTTCTTGCCCAAGGTCCTGGCGCGTGAGAAAACGCAGGCACCGTAATATCCACCAGATAATTAGCTGCACGAACCGGACGCCACGGGTTCAAGATGGTGTACTCAGATTCTGTACGGTACGGCGGAATAATCTCTCCCACCCGGCCAAAAATAGACTGAAAATACAATGGAGGAAAAAAGTTCAGCGCTTCCAAAGCGACTTTAAACAACACCTCATAGTCGTTTGGCGGCGGCGGGTTCACTAAATTCAGTTCCAAATCAATGGAACCCATAATTTCCTGAATTTTAGGATCTAGCTCGGCTTTTTCTGTGTTTTGTACTGCGACATCATCGCTCATGGAAAGCTCCTGTTCAGCTTGCTGTAGGAAAAAATGCAGGGATTTAAATTCATGTTTCCGTACAACTGGATCGGAACTGCCGTATAACACTAACTAGGCTACGAACGGTTGTCAGCACCCTATTTAATCATGCGATTAAAATTAATAAAAAAGGATTAAGAAGAGTAAACTTTATCAACCCAAAAGACAGCGCATAGAAGCAACAGAAACTTTAGGAGATAACCAGTAAATTCCCTGAGAAAAAAACGATCCAAACGCAAAAGAGATGCAACAGAGTCGCCCAGCAGTAAGTACGAAAAACAGCTTAACGAATTGCCGCACTTAATTTCGGTGAAAGAGTGGTACGATAGACAGTATTATGAAAGGCAAGATAGCCAGTGAACGAAGCATTATCAGCCTACGAGGGCTAAAGTCTATGACTATGTCTCTTCCTCCTTATATGTCAGAAAACGATAAAGTTATCTTATTTGATGGTGTCTGCAAGCTCTGTAATTTCTGGAGCGGGTTCATAATTAAACACGACACCCAGAACATCTTCAAATTGGCATCCGTCCAGTCTCCGGAGGGGCAAAGCATTCTTGCCTATTTCAATTACCCCACCGACAGATTCGATACCATGCTGTACATAGAAGGATCGAAGGCCTACCAACAAAGCGATGCATTTTTAAACGTCGTAAGCCAGCTGGGTCTTCCCTGGAAACTGTTTTCGGTTTTTAAATGCTTGCCTGCGTTCATAAGAAACTGGGGTTACGACCGAATAGCACTCAACCGGTATTTCTTATTTGGCAAATACGACCATTGCATACTGCCATCGGCTGAGCACCAAAGCCGGTTTTTAACTGGCAATTAATCATCCAGTCGAAAACCAATTTTTAACGTTACCTGCCAGTGAGCCACAGCTCCTTTATCGATGTGACCTCGGGTTTCTGTCACTTCAAACCAGTCCATATGCTTAATGGACTTAGCAGCTTTATTAATGCCGTTGGTAATGGCATCTTCCAAGCCGGTGGTAGAACTGCCTACAATCTCAACTTTTTTATATACATGAGCACTCATTGTGACTCTCCACTTGTTTCAGGTGTATCCAATAAGTCTAGCAGGTTGTTGATTTTCTATCTGTGTTGCCCTAACGGTGTTAAAATCAGACTCAAAATGCTCATTTATGAACTATATACTCCGCGTTTTCGCCTGATTTTGCCTTGTTAGTCCTGCCTCGATAACGAAAATCAACAGCCTGCCGGGAGAATACTGGCGCGAATCCATTTCGATACAAAATAATTAATGGGTAGGATTACAGGGAAGAAAATCGAAAGGGCTGCGCATCTATAAAAGAAGACAGAGAATAAGCGATAAATCACCGCTTATTCAGTAACACTTAATGAATAAAGCTTACAGAAGCTTTCAACCTAAGAGGTTTGAGGAGTTGAAAACCGGGATTCCAAATACTGAATGATGTCCGAAGACTCATACATCCAGCTCACTTCGCCCTTCTCATCTTCAATACGAAGGCATGGTACTTTCAATGCACCGCCACCATTAACCAACTCATCTTTATGTGACGCAACACGCTTGGCGTCTCTGGTCTCGATATTTAAAGAATTACGTTTCATAGAACGACGTACTTTTACACAAAACGGGCATGACTTGTATTGATAAAGCGCCAGGTTCTTTGTTTCTGAGTCAATCTTTGCCTGAGCTTGCGGCGCTCTTTTTACACCTCTGGGAGTGAATACCCAGTTAAAAAATAAAATTAACGCACCAAGAATTGCTCGTACTACTCGCAACATACAACGACCTACCTTCTGTTTTAATGGGCTAACCAAGCCATCTAATTCATTACTTGGTCAAAATTTGCGCCATTATATACATCTGGCTTCCACCTTCCAAATTCAATATTGGAAGCGAGGAACAAAGATCCGGCCTCATATAGATGTTTGATTCTAAGTTGTCATGCTAGAATGCCGCCGTTATCCAAAGGTTGCTGCAGTTTGGCTGGCTATTCTGTAAAAAAGCTCTTCTTACAATGAGTTAGACAGGCACCCATGGAATTAAAATAACTTAAACACTTTAAGGAAACGTCTGATGAATTTTGATCCTGCTTCTCTACCATCCACCATCGATATGCTTCATCTGATTCTCGCAGTACTTGCAGTTGTATTCTTTGTTTTATTCGTTACAAAAAAATCATCGCCTCAGGCAAGCGCCAATGAAGTAACGCCCGAGCCGACACCGGTTGCGGAACCTACGCCTGTTGCTGAACCAAAGCCTGCCCCAGTAAAAGAAACACCCAAGCCAGCCGTATTGAAAGAAGCCACCCCGGATGCAGCCCTACAGCTTTTGACATTGCTGCAACAGGACGCCCGATTCATCGATTTTATTCAAGAAGACGTATCCAGTTACTCGGATGCCGACATTGGTGCAGCCGCACGTGTTGTCCATGAAGGCAGCAAAAAAACACTTACTACGTATTTTGACTTCGCCGCCATCAGAAACGAAGAAGAAGAATCCCGCGTTACATTGAACGAAGGATTCAATGCATCTGAAGTCAGATTGACAGGAAATGTGGTAGGCGAAGCACCATTCACCGGCACCCTGATTCATAAAGGCTGGAAAGTAACCAACATTAAACTACCTAAATTGGCGGAAGGTCACGACACGTCCATCGTTGCACCAGCAGAGGTTGAACTATGAGTGATACGGAATTGAATTCAATGGATGAAAACAACCGTTCTGCCAAATACTCCGTTGGCATCGACTTAGGTACAACCCATTGCGTGTTGTCTTACCTGGATCTGGACTCCGCCATGGAAGATCCGACAGCAGAAGTTGAAGTATCTGTGCTGAGTATTCCACAGCTAACACAGCCCGGAGTGATCGAAGAAAAAGAGCAGCTGCCTTCGTTCATGTACATGGCACACGAATCAGAATTGACTGACAGTGACATTGCCCTGCCATGGAACGAAAAGCCGGAAGACATTGTCGGCTCGCTGGCCAGAAACCTTGGCAGTAAAACACCCATCCGATTAGTCTCCAGTGCAAAAAGCTGGTTATGTCATGGCGGCATTGACCGTCATGCCGATTTCCTACCCGCAGGAAGCCCGGAAGAAGTCGCCAAGGTATCCCCATTAGACGCAACTTTTGAATACCTTGATCACCTAGCTTCTGCCTGGGACAACAAGTACCCCGACTACCCGTTAACAGAACAAGAAGTCACCATCACCATTCCTGCCTCTTTTGATCCGGCCGCACGAGAATTAACGGCCGAAGCCGCCGGTTTTGTTGGCTTTGAAAACCTGACTCTGCTCGAAGAACCTCAGGCTGCGGTATACAACTGGCTTCACGCCTGTGGCGACGAATGGCGAAACCAGGTCAATGTTGGTGACATCATCTTAGTGGTTGATATCGGAGGCGGCACCACCGACTTATCCTTGGTGGCAGTTACGGAAGACGAAGGGAATCTTACCTTAAACCGGGTTGCGGTTGGCGACCACATTTTATTGGGTGGCGACAACATGGATTTGGCACTGGCGTATCGTGTCAAAGCCAAGCTGGCGCAGGAAGGGAAAGAACTTCAAACTTGGCAGATACAAGCCATTACTCAGGCATGTCGAGATGCAAAAGAGCAGTTGCTACTGGATAACGACATCACTGAAGTTCCGATTGTGGTTCCTAGCCGAGGCTCCAAACTGTTCGGAAATACACTAAGAACCGAATTAACCCGTGACGAAGTCAAAGAGGCGCTGGTAGAAGGCTTCTTCCCTGAAGTTGCAATCAATGATCACCCAAGAGCAGCCAGACGCGGAGCACTGACTCAAAAAGGCTTACCTTACGCGCAAGACCCGGCTGTAACTCGTCACTTGGCTGAATTCTTAAGCAAACAGGCAGATGCTGCTTCTGATCTTATCAATCCGACTTCAGAAGACAATGAAAACACTTCTAACGAAGCTATGTTCTCCGATCCCCTTGCAGGCGGTTTTGGTGATACAGCGTCCGATTCGTTCATTAAACCCACTGCGATACTATTAAACGGCGGTGTTCTGAAAGCCCCTGCCCTGTCCGACAGAGTATTGAGTATCATTAATCAATGGCTAACCGAGGCCGGTGCCGAAGAAGCCCGCTTGCTTGAGGAATCTGACCTTGATCTGGCAGTAGCCAACGGTGCAAGTTATTACGGCTTTGTTAAACAAGGCCAAGGGGTTCGAATTCGTGGTGGCTTGGCAAATGCCTACTATGTGGGCATTGAAAGTGCGATGCCTGCCATACCGGGCATGGAACCACCGTTGGAAGCACTGTGTATTGCTCCCTTTGGCATGGAAGAAGGAACAGAAACTGCGCCGACCTCCGCTGAATTTGGCTTAATTGTCGGTGAGCCTGTTCATTTCCGCTTCTTTGGCTCGAATACCCGTCGACATGATGAATCCGGTGTTCAGCTGGAGCATTGGGCTGACGATGAACTGGAAGAGCTCCCAGAACTACAAGCGACATTGCCAGCCGAGGGCCGACGTGCTGGAGAGGTGGTACCCGTCCGGTTAAGCGCTAAAGTAACTGAAGTAGGAACACTCAAGCTTGAAGCCATTGCTGTCGATAATGCGGATAATAACAATACCGATGAAAATGGTGAACCCGAACGCTGGCAGATAGAGCTGGACGTACGCGACTAAAACTTCATTTCGCTACTGGCGAGAAAAATCAGCGAGCAAAAATGACTGCACAACCGAAGTATCTGATCGGTATCGATTTAGGGACCACGCACACCGTGGTCGCCTATGCCGATTTGAATAAAGCACTGACCCACGACAACTGCCAAATCTTTGAAATTGAACAACTGGTTGCGCCGGGCGAAGTCGCTAAAAAGCCACTTCTTCCGTCTTTTCGATACCACCCTGCACCCGGGGAATTAAACGAAAATGATTTAACCCTGCCCTGGTCGCACCTGAACACTGACCCACAATTTAAATTACCAGGCGAATTACCCCAAGTGGTGATTGGCGAGTGGGCACGAGAGTTGGGCTCAAAGGTGGATGGTCGGCAAGTCGTCAGTGCTAAAAGCTGGTTGTCACACCCTCAAGTAGATCGCAGCGCGGACATTCTGCCTTGGGCGGGCGCTGAAGGGATTGAAAAAGTTTCACCGGTATTGGCCAGTGCCAGCTATCTGGACCATGTTCGAAAAGCCTGGAACCACGGGAATCCAGATGCACCACTTGAGCAGCAGGAAGTCATCATTACCGTGCCGGCCTCATTTGATGAAGGCGCCCGATCGCTGACCATCGAAGCCGCCGAAATGGCAGGCTTTGGTAAAGTTCTGCTATTGGAAGAACCGCAAGCCGTTTGCTATGACTGGTACGCAAGACAAGGGGAAAACGCCCAAAGCCTTCTGGCAAAACTAAAACTGTTGCTGGTTTGCGATGTTGGTGGCGGCACCACCGATTTAAGTTTAATTAAAGTGACCGAAGGAAAAGATCAAACCTTAGCACTTACCCGTGTCGGTGTTGGTAATCACCTCATGCTGGGTGGCGATAATGTTGATCTGGCCTTGGCTCACATGGCGGAACAGCAAATCAACAGCGCAGGCTCTGGAACGCCTAAAAAATTAAGTGCGGCCAGTTTGTCTCAGTTGATTCAGCAAACCCGAAAAGCCAAAGAACTGTTGCTCTCTGATCAGGCCCCAGAAAGTGCAAAAGTAACGGTTCTTGGCAGTGGCGCAAAATTAATCGGTGGCTCAAAGAGCTGTCTGCTGACTCAATCTCAGGTTCGTAAAGTTGCCTTGGACGGCTTCTTCCCTGAAATTCCCTTTGAAGACAGACCCAACAAGCGCCGAAGTGCGGTGGTTGAATTTGGCTTACCTTACGCCTCAGATCCTGCCGTCAGCAAACACCTTGCAGAATTCATCGGCCAACACGAAGCCGCTTGCCGTGAAGCCCTTGGCCTCAATGAAGATGACGCACAAAACCCAGTGCCGGATGCCGTTTTATTCAACGGCGGAGTATTCAACAGCCCGACCCTGACCGAACGCTCCCTATCGGTATTAAGCCATTGGCGACAAACGCCCATTCTTCATTTAGATAATCAAAACCCTGACCTGGCCGTCGCCAAAGGGGCCGTAGCCTATGCAAAAGCACGCAGAGGCGCGCAACTAAAAATTGGCGGTGGCTCTGCCCGCACATTCTTTCTTGGCTTAAATAAAGAAAAGGGCCAACAGCAAGCCGTGTGTCTGCTGCCCAAAGGCACAGAAGAAGACCAGGAACAAACCCTAAGCGAACGCAGGTTCTCGCTACAGCTTGGTCAACCGGTTCAGTTTCACCTATTTTCTACTACCGCTGACCGACAATTCCAGCCTGGCGAAATCATTTCTCTCAGCGATGAAGACCTTTCTTCACAAGCGTTTATTTCCCTCCCACCCTTAGTTGCGGTCATGGACTCAGAAAGCTCGAATGCAACGACAATGGAAGTGTCGCTTGCCACTACGCTCACAGAAGTTGGAACACTTAAAATTGATTGTGTTGCTGAAAATGAAGCCACCGAAAGCCAACAACGCTGGCAGTTAGAATTTGAAATACGAAAAAACCTGTCTAAACAAAGAGACACAGCGTCCGAACAATTACCAGCCAACTTTGATCAGGTAACCGAAAAGGTTTCTGACGTATTTGGCAGCAGCAAGAAAGACAATAACCCAAAAGCCGTAAAAACCCTGAGAGCGGATATAGAAAAGCTGCTCGGCAAACGGGATACCTGGGAAATCCCGGTGTTAAGAGCATTATTTGATCTGCTCCTGGAAGGAAAAAACAGACGCCGCCGCTCTGCAGCCCACGAGCGTGTATGGCTTAATCTCGCCGGTTACAGCCTGAGACCAGGATTCGGCTACCCTGTCGATGACTGGCGCATTCAGCAGGTTTGGTCTCATTACCAACATGGTATCCAGTTTAATCAGGAAACACCGGTATGGATTGAGTGGTGGACGTTCTGGCGCCGTGCCGCTGGCGGCCTCAGCAGCGAACAACAAACAAAGCTGTACAAAGACATCAGTAAGTTTTTAAACCCTTCTGCTTTGACCAATCGTAAGCTTCAGGCAGAGCTGAAACAAAAATCTTATGAAGACATGGTCAAGCTGGTTGCAACCCTTGAACATTTGCCGGTGGAAGACAAAACCCAGACCATCAAATGGCTCCTCAAGCGACTTGAAAAACCCTCAGAAACCATCACCAGTTGGTGGGCGATTGGCCGAATGGCCTCTCGCGTGCCTTTCCATGGCAGTGCCCATAATGTCATTGATAAAAGTCAGGTGCAGTCCTGGCTGCCGCAATTGCTCAAAGCCGACTGGAAAAAGAACCAACAAGCCGCCTTTGCAGCCGTTCTCATGACAAGAATGAGCGGGGACAGAGCCAGAGATATCGACGACGAATGGCGAAATAAGGTGGTCGAAAAGCTAACAATGGTCAAAGCGCCGGTCAGCTGGATTGAAATGGTACAAACCGTCAAAGAGCTGGATGAAGCAGAAACCAAAAAAGTATTTGGGGAAGGCCTGCCCATCGGATTGAAACTTATACAATAATTAAATTTATCTATAATCAAAAACATCACTAAGCCGTAGATTTTTCTACGGTTTTTTCGTTTGAGCGACCTACTACAATATCCACCTCAAACGCATCAGCATCTGTCTCAATCAACACAGCCACTCTTAATAAAATATATTGAGATTATTCTCAAGCTGCCCCTATTTTTGTGCGTAATTATCATTTTTGTACAGTTTTTGTAGTTCAATACAAAATCGCATCAAATTCAGTGCTAGCTTAAAAACTTAGTATGGATGAATGGCCAGCAAACCACTGACAGTCTGTATTCTTAGTCAAACAGGCTAGGAAATTTCTGGTGTCGACCCTTCGTTGTATCCCTTCTTTGTCCGGCGTTCATGGTTGAAAGATACTCATTCTTGTTCCGTGAACAACCAATGGCAAATCTATTAAGAAAAATCTGGATTGATGAACTTATACGGAGATGAACTCGGAATCAGACACTACAATAGAAAATACCTCAGAGAGCTTACATCGTTTAACAAAAACCAATACCCCGCCCAACAACGACAAACCGGAATCACTGGCCAGTAATTCAATCATCCCAATCGAATACGCCACGGCCATTCGCTTTCAAAAACCTGTACCTCCGACATTCTCGGTTTTTGGCTCAGCCCTTTCGATGCTGAGTTTGTTGTTTATGGCCGTTCTTTCCACCGCCATGTTTGTGGAACTGACAGGTTTAGGCAATGCCTATCTTATTTTACCGCTTGGGATTTTTGAGAACTTACCCAAGGCTGAATTAGCCGCCTGGGTGTGGCTACCCTTTTTGTTCACCATTTTTGGCAGTGGCGTTGGCTTTTTATACGAAGCAACGTTACTTGTGACAGGGCATCCTTTCCAGTTGATGCGAACGAAACTAGGAACCTTTGTTCAAAGCATTCGCTTCCTCAACCTTGCGCCTGTGGTAACGACCATCTTCTTCTTCGTTTGCAGCATGGTGATCGCCGATCCCAGTCTCCGCACAGGTATTTTATTTCTTTCAGGTGCCGTCTGCTTTGGTTTAGGTTTTGCCTTATTCTTTGGGGGTGCTCAGACCGTCGTGCCTGCAATTCTGATTGGTACGCAAGTCGCTCAGATCGTATTAGTTGCAACCCACCAGGCACCTCCGGGTGGCGAGGCCGTTGCGTGGTTCCTGATTGCCCAAGCGGTACTTCAGATCACGTCTCTTACCATAGGAACTTCGACGCCACTAAAAAGCACTGCGTTTCATATCATCAGCACCGTTTCAGGCATCATGTTGTTCCTGGCAATCATGGCCACAACCAAAGCAGACCCAAGCTTTTCAATGGACGTAGCCATTAAACTGCCGGAAGGTTCACTGTTATTCTGGGGCTTTATCGTGACGTGTTTGGCCGGGGTCGTTATTACCGCCAAGCTTTCACCTCAAACCTTTAGCCTTTGGCGCATGCAAATGAGCCAGTTGATCTGGTCCATCCTCTACTTTGTATTAGTCAGCGCAAAACGTTTTCCAAATCCGTTTAATTTGAGCAAGGTTTACAACGACACAGATAAAAAGCCTAAAAAAACCTATTTAAAACCATATTATCAAGTTCACCCTGAGTTCCTACCAGAGAGTCTTAGCATTCCGGCAGCAGTGGACCTTGAGCGCAACGTCACCATGTTCAAGCAACTGCTGACCCGGGCCAAAAAATCATTTGCAATGATCGCGATTCTGGATCATTACTTCCCTCAAGCCAAAGTTGCCATACCGCTGAAAGATAAACCCCGTATGACCATTTGGAGTGATGGCTCAGAATACTGGCCTAACCTCTTTACCAAAAATATTTTTGGCAACACCATTCCCGGCGACGGCGGTCACCTTGAAAAAACCCCAAATACGGTCATACAATCCTTTAAAGACGGTCAGCTATTAGCGTATCTCACCGAATTTGGGGTCGCTAACACTTTTGCCAAAGCGGCGATAGGACGCGGGCCTGGTGTGTTAATGTCTGACTTCAGATTCCTCGAAAAGTACGAAACCAAAGAGGATTACGAAAGTTACGGTGGTGTTGCTTATTTCAAAGTAAACAGCGAAACGCAACGTCTTGAGCTACTTTCAGTCATTGCGCCGCATTCTACAGAAGAAATCCTGGCTAACCCGGATGATGCAACGTTCCGCTGGGCTGAGAGCCGAATCTTAGCGTCTATGTATTATCAGGTAATCAGCGGTAAACACTTAGCTGAAATCCATATGACGTATAATCTCGTTGAAGTCTCCATGCACAATGCGTTTGATGTGCAAGGTCAGTGGACCCACCCTTTCAGAACCTTTATGTATATTCACTTCTTCTCTCATGAATTAGCAGAAGAAATAACAACAGAACATTTGGTTCAGGAAGGCGCTGTCTTCAGCCAGATTTTTGCAACCACCCACGACAGCTTGATCAGCCATCTGAATGACTGTTACCACGACTTCGAATACGGCACCGACGAAAATGTCGAAGAACGCGCGGCGCTCATGACCATGGCTCCGGCACCCGGCGAAACGGAAGGAAAAATCCTGCCGAACGCCTGTATCAACTGGGAGCTGGAATACGCACAAATCTGGCATAAATATGCGACATCGTTAATCAATATCATCTACAAAGATGATCAGGCCGTTCAAAACGATAAATACCTTCAGGACTTCCATGATGCACTGAACATAGTGTTAGTGAACGGTCTTCCTGAACGTTACCATGACTTTAAAACCCGCGAAGGCGTAGCTCGTTTTGCCTCTGACACCATTCACCACACAGTGATACGACATCAGGTTTATGGAACCACAGGCGTGAAAGCCGCTCTCGATCCTCGCATCGGTCAGGTTCAAATTCCGAAAGACCGAGGCACCCCATCCGTTGATGAATGGCGTTCATTAGCCTACGTGGCTCTGGCGACAGGCCGAGCAAGATTCACACTGTTACTGAATGACTTCACATACCTGCTTGACGGTGTGGATGAACAGTACAAAGGCCCTATGCATGTCGTATTCGAAAACTTACAAGAAGACCTGAGAGTCCTGGAAGCCAAATGGAACACAACAGACGAAGATAAGAAATACAATGATGACTTCTTCCGAACCGTTCCATCCAAAATTCACACAGGGCCCGGTTATTAAATAAACCGATCACACTGCAACCCGGGCCAGAACGCTTTTGTATCTGGCCTGACTTTAAGCTCAGCAATTGATTTAAAAGAAATTTTTGTACTTTTCTAAAGCTGTATTAACCTATGATTATAGGTTTCATAAACCCAACTCGAAAATTAAGGAATAACAAATGAGTACAGACAATAAAAAATCAATCATGGGCACCGCCATTGCGGCCGCATTATCAGTTGGTATGATCACTGTTACAGACACCGCTGTTGCAGGCAAAGGTCCGGTAGAAAAGTGCCTGGGCATAGCGAAAGCAGGCATGAATGACTGTGGCACAAGTAAACACAGCTGTGCAGGCCAATCCACCAAAGATGGTGACCCAACTGAGTGGATCTTTGTACCCAAAGGTACATGTTCCAAAATTGTGGGTGGTAAGGTCAAAAAGTAATATTACTCACTTCAACCTCGGCATTGCCGGGGTTGGCGTCACTCAACTCCAGCTTCTTGATAAACTAGAATTTAAATGTATGGATAAATTCCAGCACTTCAGTATTTTCATACAACTCTTTTGGTAACACTCCAAAAGGCTCTGCGTTGTAAATAAAACTTCTCATGTCATTTTTATAAGCTTCTTTAACATTTTCAGTAATAAACTCAACCGAAATGATCTTCCCTTCACGATCCAGCAGAATTTTATACTTAATATTTCCATGTATGGCGTCAATACTCGACTTTGAAAGCTCTTCTGAGTACTTTGCTTTCAACTTTTGCATCATCGAATATACATATTTTGCCTCTGGCGTATCCACTGCCCCAGAACGCGAATTATTTTCTTTCGACTCGGCAAGCGCCTCTAAAAGTGTATTTGAACCATAACTATTCAATGAAAGACAAGAAAGAACAATATAAAAAAGGCAACGTTTCAACACACAAAAATCCTACAGTACAGTTCAAAGTAGCGGAGTGACCAAAGCTATCGCTTAGTGCTTATTTCATAAAACGACCAAAGAGCCGTCAAGCTTATTATTTAAAAAGCATATTTAGCCAACAAACTGATACTGATTGACTCCTGATCCTCAAAGGTACCGTTCGATGTCATTCTGATCCGCTTGCTGTCAACATAGAGCAGCTCTGCTCCGCCACTTACATTGCTTTCTTCCGGCTCCCACATTATCGCGAGTGTATAGCTACGGCCAGAATCATTATTTTCATCATCAACGGCGTCTTTATCATGAGCAGCAAATTTCTCCAGACGGGCACTGTATCTAAGCTCATTCACCAGATAGGAAGCCATGATATAAGCCGAATAAAAATTCACATCGACACCCGGCCCTGCTCCCATAGTTGTACTTCCACTGGTTCCCTCTGCAAGAAGTTCAAACTCATCAGTAACAAACCAGGATGCGCCCAATATCGCAAACTTAGTCCGCCATGCGTATTCGCCGTGATGCAGCTCAGTATCACCCAAGTTATCAACCCAGCTCAAATTAAATAAATAATCTTCAGTTTGCCAGGCCGTTCTTATGGCATATCCGGGACGATCATCCAGATCCCTCCCGAAAGGCTTACTGCCATCGTCTCTTTGATCTTCAAACGGCCCTCCGGTGTTCAGACTGTCGAGTTCCGGCAATGACAAGGTATCGCCGAATACCGAACGGTGGCGACCATGGCTCCAGCCTCTCCAGGCTAAAATAGCCCCCATGGAATCGTTACCACCAAAGATGGTGGTTGCCAAAGACCATTGGTTTCCGGATTCAAAGGTTTTTTTATAACTAGCATCCACACCTATCGGCCTGAATTCTTCTCCTATCCAGCTATTCAATGATGAAAAATTAATGGTATAAGGTGATTCCCAGAAACGATTGGTATTTTCCAGAGAGATTGGTAAGAAAAACTGTCCGGCAGTAAAAGTGAATTTTTGATCCCATTCTGGTGCAATGACGTATCTTGCCTTCAGCTCCACCACACCTACAGATCTTGCAGAACTGTCTTCAGTAGTTTCCTGAACCTGAAGGTGCGTCCGAATACTAAATTGGTCGTTCAAACGATAGTTATAACCCAACTGTACTTCACCCAATAAACCAACGCTATCACCATCGTCTGAGTCGACCCCAAAACGACCTAGCCCTCCGTCCAACCAGGTTGCAGCCGCATCATTATAATTCGCAACGCCGTTCACTTGCCCAACCCATTGATGGTCTGAGTTAGCAGTAGCGGTCGCAGACAATGTCAGCAGTAACGGCAACCTAATTAAAGATTTGATTTTGTTCATTTTAGTATTCTATCGTTCCATTCAATTTTAACTGGTGTAGCATGTTCATCGTATTGTCGGCAAATGCACCAGCTTTCAAGACCTTGAGACCGTTAATTCACCTTTCTGCTTACCACGGCGCATCAAAGGTACGGACTTACTTTCCCCTTTCGATAGTTTTATTTCTATCAAGTCATAATGCGGTAAAAGTATGTTTACAGTGTCGGCTGCTGCACTGACATCATAAAGCTTGAATTTATATTTACCTGTAGACGTTTTAAGCTTTTTAGCTGCCTTTTTCCGCTTATATCCGCCATCATCATAACGGCTCTTTTTTTTCTTATTCGTTACAAAATCAACCAAAGTGAAGTTACTGCTTTGAATATTTGCAATATAAGTACGCATATTGGAATGTATGTTACATCCAACTCGTAATAAGGTATCTTCTGGCCAAGTGACAGGTATCTGAACTTCTTTGCCCGGCGGAATCAGCCCCACGTCAAATTTCGTATCTGATTTATAATTACTGGCAAATAAATTATGAATGTGTTGATCAGAATTTGAAAAAATCACCTTTGTGCCGGCCGTTCCAACATCCAGTGTTTTAGTAAATTCAATGTTCTTTTGATCCACATGGGCAATTCGTTCAGGCGCATTCTGATCAGGTATATAGACCACCGCAGCATGAGGCGGTAATCGGGTAAAATTAAACGTCCCGTATATTTCGTCTGCTTGAACTGACACAGATAAAGCACCCAACATCAATATCAAAAAATTTAGCCCGTGCTTCATTTATCACTCCAAAAATACCTGTTTATTATAATTCCAAACGCAGAACGGCCTGCCATCACAGAACCACCACTTGTGATTATAGTTCAACATCTGAAAAGCAATTTCTATTTAAAATTGTTATGAAATTATCACAATCTCGTGATAAAGATTTTACTGATGGATTACGAACAGTGGCCCCCACAATAAAGAAAACTAAGCAATCACCCTCTTCTTATCTAATCTATGCGTCCAATGTTGAACATGCTTTTTGATGTTTTTAATGAAGGAAAAGTGTACAACCAATAGCACATAGATCACCGAAGGCTCCGCTTCCTAAGCTGAATTTTGCTCTCGCTCGCTTTCATCGCTCAAGGAACCGGACGGCTTCCGAAAAACCGGCACTGTCAAAGAGACTATCCTTATACGACAACCTTATTTGATTGATTTTCAGGGTTTGGCCCTGCTGCGATAGTTAAAATTGTTTGCACAGAGTTACAGCGATCAAAGTCGTGGTGTAAAAACAAATCCAAAAGCCTGAAACACTCAAAGGTGAAATATTCAAGGATGAAGTCATGATTCTTATTCCACATATAAAGCAAGTTTCTTTCTTTTTCTTGGTGGCACTCGCCTGGCATAGTGGTGTTTTGGCATCACAAGCGCCTGAAAACGCTGTCACCTGGAGCGAGGATTTTCAGTCACTGAACCAATGGCAAGGCACAGGACAATCTGTATCTGGCGGTATATTAGCGTTGAGCAGTGGCGCCTCCAAATTAACAACTCAACTACAGCCCTTAGATGATTTGCCTACCACCGTTCGGTTTTACGCAAAACCTGCTGAAAATACGCCTGCCTATGCAAACCTGAATGTACTTTTTTATACGGATGACGCCGGTAATAAGACGTCAGAAACCCTAAGTCTGGCCTTAACAGGCGCAAGTCGTAAATATTACAAAGTGTCACAAGGTTCAACCAACTTATATTACTCGGGGAATGGAAAGGGGCTGCTAACAGGGCCTGATCAATGGAATGAAATTGCACTGGTATTTGCTCAACAAAGCTTAACCATTTACGTAGACGACGAACAAGTTAATCAACTGAACCTTGACGATTTTAACTCTGCGCCAACCCCGGCTCATCTAACGCTTTATGCCCGTTCCGGGGACTGGCTATTTGATTGGATTAAAGTGGAAGGCGGTACAACGCCGCCTTCTGGTGGAGACTCAGACAATGACGGAGTCCCGGATTCTGAAGACGCGTTTCCCAATAATCCAGATTACCAATATGACACTGACCAGGATGGTATGCCGGACCAATACGAAGTCAATCACGGTTTTGACCCTAACAGTGCAGACGGAAGTGCTGATGCGGATGGTGACGGCCTGAGTAATCTGCAAGAGTTTGAAAACGGCACCGACCCTAACACGCCGGACAACCTGCCACCGCCTCCCCCGACACAATTAACGGCTTCGGGGATTGACGCCAACACCGTTTCTCTCAGTTGGCAGGCCCCGTCAGAGGCGGGCGTCACCGGATACCATGTTTACCGAAACGGCAGCCAAGTTGCGTCGACAGACAACACCACGTTTGAGGACATCAATTTAGCGCCTGAAACCACTTACACCTATCAGGTTTCCAGCTATAACCACGCAGGACAAACCTCTGAACTTTCCCCGTCTGTCGAAGCGACGACTCATACCCAAACCGACCCTTTTGAAGATGTGTTGCCCAATGATCCTGATGGCCCTCAAATCCAACGTATTCCCGATCAGGTTCATGCTCAATCGGGTACAACCTACACCTACCAACCCAGTTTGGACTCACAGGAAAGCAATTTGCACTGGAGTAAGGCTTATGGTCCCGATGCAATGACGGTCGACCCCCTAACTGGTGCCGTTGCGTGGCAAATACCCGCTGACTTAGCGTCGGAAAGCTTTCACCTTGGGGTGAGAGCGACCAATGATCAGGGAAGTAATCTTGAAACCTGGGTGTTAACCATAGGTTCAGGACGAGTTCTGTATATGGGAGCGCTAGAAAGCTTAAACAATTTAACCAGCGCTTTATCCGTCATGAGCGCCGGGGGTACACTGATCATTCGCAACGGGGTGTATTCTGGTAGCCAGAATCGTATGGGCGATTTTGGAAATCGTAAACGAGTAGGACCACCCTCCGGTACGTCCCAAGCCTTTACAACTGTATTAGCAGAGGACCCGGGGAAAGTTATCTTCGACAGCCAGGGAGACCCGGACTTTATTCCTTTTCATATAGTGGGCACCAGCGTTCACCCGGACTGGGGCCATGTCTCCTCCGCAGAAAGCTACGATGACAGACGTTATATCGCAATCAAGGGTATGGTAGCGAAAGATCCCGCCGCCGCTGGCATTCGCCTTGATAATGTTGATCACATTAAACTGGTGGATATGGGAGTCTCAGACTCAGGCAGAAGCTCGGGCGCAGCCGTTGCCAATGTTTACATTTCCCGAAGCCAATACGTTTTAACCGAAGGCTTGTACCTATGGGGCCGGGGTCGCTACAAATTGCAATTCTATAAATCTTCGGAAGTGATTGCCCGTCGAACCGTCGCCCGAATGGATGAGTACCACGGAGATTTGCCATTAGGAGGTTTGGTCGCCTACTGTACTAAAAATGCTCACTTCCAAAACAACATAGTATTAGACGGCAATGCAAGACGATTCTGGACGAACACTAAAAACCTGATCAATATCTTCGCAGTTCCGGCAACAGGCTGCGGAGATTACCCTGAAAACATCCGCTTTGAGCGCAGTATTGGCCTAAACACCCACCAGGGGTTAATGGCCACCTGGGCCGATTCTCAAGACAACCAATTGCCTACGGTATGGCAGGACATCATTGGCTGGGATTTAGAACCTTCCAAATACCATCATGGTGAAGGGTTCCATATTCCCATACTCTCCGCACCCGGGCCTTCTCAAAGCAACAACATCACGCTTAGCCATATCAATTTTTATGATAACAGTCACTTTCTTTACAGTCGCAACCGAAGCAGTTATTTAAGCAATAACCTGTTTTATAACTTAGGTTTTCGTAACGGTTCGCTCGTGGATCAGGGGGATCTATTACGCAATACCCGGGGAGACCAGACATTAGGATTAAATTACACCAATATATTTGGCTTTTTAGGCGAGTTGGATGCCAACAGTTTGGGGGACGTTTACTCTAATAATCAAACCGAGTTGGACCCCCAGTTTGAATCCATCTTACAACTCCCGGAAAATTCGCCACTGAGAACCATGGGCGAAAACGGAAGTCGGCTAGGTGCAGAGGTACTGAAATTCATTGGTGAATCCGGCAAATTTTACGGAGAACCCGGTTATCAGCAGGACACAGGATTATCCATGTGGCCCTTTCCCCATGAAACACTCATTCAAAACCATTTCAGAAATTACCGCTACACAGGCGCGACCGTCCACGACGATGGTACAGCCGGAGCTATAGATACCTTGTTTGGCGCACGGGGGTTTGCAGCCTGTGACGAAACTGCCGAACACCTTTTGCAGCGAACACCGTCTTATCACTGCAATCAAGAAAAGTTAAGTTTAGATAACCGCAACCCAATCAGTTTAACCTCTTATATTTGGGAGTATCTGGGTCAACCCTGCCCTGTCGAAAAATGTGGATTTATTGACTCAGCACCTCAACCTTCTGCTCCCGGCCCATACAATATTGACCAATATGTGAAAGTGACCGAACCAGCACAACTCACCTCCAATGCGGATTTATCCGGGATTACTTATAACAGGGAGCTGGATCAGTACATCACCCTGCATAATGGTGATAAATTCATGAACGTATTCGATCAGAACTTGAATTTCATCCGGCAAATGAATAACGGCCGGAACGGTAACGACCATGAAGACATCGTTTTTATCGGTGAACAGTCTGGCCTGCATGAATACGCCATCGTTGATGAATATGGTCGCATGTTTTTAGGAGCAGTGGAGCCGGGGCAAGACATTCGCTACGGAGATTTCCAAATGATCACCTATGCAGAGCCTCCCCAGGTGCGCAATAACGGAGGAGAAGGCGTTGCCTATAATCCAAACACGGACACCTTCTATATATGCATAGAAGGTCAGGTCTCCCCATCGCCCATGGCCGTTTACCAATTCAAACGCCCCGACACAACCGAAGATGTAAGCTATCAAGATCCAGAATTAACCGTGACGGCGCTTTTTGATGCTGAAACACTAAGGCCTGACATTGGGGATATTTCAAGTTGCTTCTACAACCCTCGCCACAACACATTGCTCATCATGAGCCATGTCAGTGAAAAAATCGTTGAAGTAAACCTAAACGGAGAAATACTGCGCCAATTAAATATCGATGAAGGCTTCCTGGATAACAATCAAGGCAGTCAATTTGAAGGCATGACCTTTAATGAAGACTTTACGCAGTTGGTTATCGTCAGCGAAGATTTTCATTATTCGCTTTATGAGTATCAACCCTGACCTTTCGTTTAACGATGTTGAAAAATACCGATAAGAAACAAGCTAACGGGCTGAAAGAAATTACCTTTAGCCCGCTATCGCAAAAAAACGCAAATCAAATTGAGTTGCGGCTGTGTAATTTGTTTGAATTAGCCAGGCATTTTCTAGCATCATCTCGCATTCCATCAACGAACCCCGGCATTGCTGGGGTTGTTTTAACAAAAAACAGAATTCTTCATTCAAAAGCGTGCTAGTCAGAATTCCCCAGCCATTCCACTTTATATAAATCTCTGCGGCGGTCTAAGTAGTTGCGAACGGAGCCTTCATTTTGAAGTTTATTCAACTTATCTAAATCCAGATCAACAATCAAAGTCATTTCCGTATTCGGAGTTGTTTCAGCCATAATTGCATCGTGAGGAAAAGAAAAGTCCGAGGGTGAAAAAACCGCTGACTGAGCATATTGAATATCCGCGCCATCCACTTTCGGTAAGTTCCCAACACTGCCCGCTATCGCCACATAGCACTCGTTTTCGATTGCCCGAGCCTGAGCACAGCAACGCACTCGCAGATAACCGTTTTTAGTATCTGTCCAAAAAGGCACAAAGAGAATTTGCATACCCTGTTCGGACTGCAAACGCGCCAACTCAGGGAATTCTACGTCGTAACAAATTAGAATACCGATTTTCCCAAAGTCAGTATCAAAGACTTTTAAGTCATTGCCCCCTTCCATAATCCAAACCCGTTTTTCATGCGGTGTCGGATGAATCTTATACTGAGCGTCTATGGTACCATCGCGACGACATAAATAAGCCACATTCAGAAGCTCATCATGTTCCATCACAGGCATAGACCCTGCGATGATATTTATGTTGTACGAGACAGCAAGACTGGAGACGGCTTCAACAATTTCTTCGCTGTATTCTGTTAAGGATTTTATCGACTCAATCGAACTCGCATGGTTTGCAATTCCCATCAAAGGCGCATTAAAGAACTCAGGGAAAAGAGCCAGATCACACTGATATTCAGATAACGCGTCAATAAAATACTCAACTTGCTGAATCAACTCGCCTACTGAATTAAAAGGCCGCATTTGCCACTGAATACACCCGACCCGGGCGGTAGTACGTTGTGCTCCGATAAGCGGGGACTTTTCGGGATCGTAATAAAGGTTTGTCCACTCCAGTAACGTAGCATAACCGTGAGACTCTTTGTCTTCTGGTAAGTAGTTTCTAATAACACGTTTTACTTCAAAATCATTGGATAATTGAAACGTCAAAATAGGATCGTACAGTTCTTTCTTTTTCACCTGTTCGATGTACGCTTGAGGACTGAGCGTTTTTGCATGATCTTTGTATTTCGGGATTCGTCCACCAGCGACAATTGCTTTCAGGTTCAAATTTTGACAAAGCTCTTTGCGTGCTTCATAAAGGCGACGACCTAAACGCATACCTCGATAATCAGGAGATACAAACACATCCACGCCGTACAACACATCACCAAGCGGGTCGTGCGTGGTTAAATAAGCGTCTCCGGTTATTTGATCATAAGTATGCTGATCTCCAAATTTTTCGTAATCCACTATCACACTAAAGGCAGCCGCAACCACCACCCCGTGATCTTCGATACAGATCTGACCATCTTTAAATATTTTAAGCTGTGCTTTGAATTGCTTCTCAGACCAAGCCCCACCTAACCCTGGATAGACAGCATCCATTAGATTTTTAATGTCGGAATAATCCTCATGAGACAAATGACGCAAAACTAATTTATGCTCTGATTCATCAATCATATATTTCTCTTTGTGTGCGCTATCAAATCACTCAAAAACTCAAAGTAATCTGGTAAATTGTGAATACAAAAAACGTTTATTTCTCAAGTTCAACGTATACACGACTGAAGACTCTTTTCATTCAAAATTTCACACAAGGGATGTTATAAATATTCAATCCACAGACGTCTCGATTTTGGGCAGAAAAGGTCAGCCAAGCAGCTACAAATGGGGATCTGTAACCTGTGAAAGATAGCACAAGTTATCTCAACCAAAACGATATATTTATCAGTAAATCGCAGAAAAATAACACAAGAGTTTTCAGACGTGAATACGACCCATTCGCTCTCTGAAAGCAGGCCAAAGCAGTAAGGTTCAGGCCAAAATATAGACTAAAAGATGACCTTCTGCACGAAAGCCTGAATCAAGAAAATCTCAAATCGATAATTACTTTAATAGGCTGCCAGGTCATACAACAATCGGTGTGGATTGTGACTGTGCAGCCTATCTGTATATATTGTGTAGCACGCTACGTGTTGCTTTCATTTTCAGCTGCTTTATAGGCCGCATACTTTATGAAAAGCGCGAAACTTACTGCAATGCCTATAAATATAGCCACGATATACCAAACCCAGGTTTGTTCTGGGAAAAAATATGTGATTCCGTAAGCCATCAACAACCACAAAATACTTTTTATTGCCGTCTTAGTTAGCACTCTATCATGGAAAGACTCTAACTCTTCGGATACTACTTTATCTTCAGCTCTATCTTCCAACACCCTCTCCTTCACATATCTAGACATAATGCCCTCACGTAAGGATACAGATCTCCAATTCGAGGGCAATCAAGCCAAAGTCATAATTTTTTTGAATACAAATATATGGAAATCAGCACCACAAAAAACAATAACATACTTTTTGTTGGGTTAGATACTGCAGGCAAATAACACCAACAGAACCAGAGAAACCGCTCTAATATTCAAAAATCAACTCCTCACCAAAAAACTAAAGGACGAAAGAACATAATTCATGAACGCTTACGCATATAGAGAATGAATGCTCATCGTTATGATCAGGTTCAAATATAAACACGTTCTTGTTTACCCAATGGAGCACTTCATGAACCCGATAAAAGCTATTCCTGCCGTTTTATTATCATTATCCTTGTCAGCAGCCAGCACAGCTGTCTATGCGGAAAAAACGCAATTTTCGCCTTACGTAGATTCTCAGGGGAATATTTCATTGCCAGAGGATTTCAGGGCTGAAATGTCTCACCTGGGTTCTTGGTTTGTGCCTGAAGGCGGAGCCAGCGGTTTTCATGATGTGTATGCAAATAAAGCAGGCGTTCAATCCTATAGAAAGAACCACAAGTTTGCAGATGGCACCATCATCATTAAAGAGCTAAGGTCTAACACCTCTGGTGACTATACAACCGGTGCTGGCGTACACTACGCAAACAGTAACATTAAGCAGTGGTTCGTGATGGTTAAAGACGCCCAAGGCCGGTATTCGAACAACCCGAACTGGGGTAATGGCTGGGGTTGGGCATTATTCAAGACGGACGATCCAACTGTAAATGTGAGTACCGATTACAAAGCCGATTGTTTAGGATGCCACACGCCAGTCAAAGATAAAGACTGGGTATATACCGAAGGTTATCCAACGCTAAAGTAATTGCTAGTTCTAATTGGAAGAGCCTTCCACTGAGACGTTCTTCCAATATCGACCCTTTAAATCATTAATCAGAGAAAGACAGCCCCAAGCATGGATGTATTCAGTGATGTTTTAAGAAGATTACAACTTCGAGGAAGTTCATATTTTTGTTCTGATTTTCATGACAGCTGGGGCATCGACGAACCCGCCTCGGAACGGGGCCAGTTTCATATTGTTATTCGCGGTGATGCTTGGCTGAGTGTCAATGACGAACCGGAAGTTTTATTAAAAGAAGGCGACATCGTTGTGCTCCCTCATGGGGATGCCCATTGGCTGGCCAGTTCACCCAAGAGCGCTAAACACCCGGCAATTGAAGTTGTGACCGCGATACAAAGCGGCCAATCCCCTTTTGAAGGCGATGTGCCAGGGGCAACTTTACTTTGTGGCTACTTCGAATACGACGACCGAACACCCCACCCTTTGTTAAACAGCCTCCCTCCTTTGGTTTATTTATCGACCGACGACTTGAATGACAGCGGCTGGTTACTTTCTTCGGTTCACTCTCTCAGTATCAAGTCCAGAAACCCGGGGCCAGGCAGAGAGGCATTAGTCGACAGATTAACAGAAGTGGTGTTAATTGAGATTTTTCGACTGTGGCTGGAACAACACTCAGAAGAGTCCGGGCTATTCTCTGCACTGTGTGACGAGCGAATATCCAAAGCTATTTACGCTATTCACGGCGAACCCGGAATGAGCTGGACAGTGGCATCGCTCGCCAAAGAGTCCGGCATGAGCAGAACCATTTTTGCGCAAGAGTTCCACGATAAAGTCGGCCAACCACCGATGGTTTACTTAACAAACTGGCGAATGGCCATTGCCAGAGATTTGCTTAAATCCGGCGAATCCGTTTTAGGTGTAGCCATGTCATTAGGTTACCAATCTGAAGCGTCTTTTTCGAAAGCGTTTAAGAAAGTATTGGGTATCACGCCTGGCGTCATTCGAAAAGGTTAAATACCCAACAGCCTGCTAGTCCAGCGTGAATTTCTGTACCGAGGTTTCAAGGTGCGCCGACAGCTTCGATAAGTGTTTGGTCGTTTCGGTAACTTGTTTAACCGCAGATTGGTTCTCGCGGGTCATGGCATCTATCTTCAATACATTAGTTTCTATTTCCTGGCTTTCTTTCGCTTGCGAAGCCACCGCTGTTTCCAGTTCATTCAGATGCTCAAGTGAAGCAATGGAGCCTGCATTGAGGTCACTCAGCGGCTTAACCATCTGACGAATCATCACCACACCTTCTTCCAGCTCATTTCTGCCATCGGTGATTCTTGCTACTGATGTTTGAGTTTCACGTTCAATACCATCTATCACTTCATTAATTTCTTCTGTTGCCTGACCAGTTCTCTGAGCAAGGTTTCTTACTTCGTCCGCAACCACTGAAAAACCACGACCACTCTCACCTGCCCTCGCCGCTTCAATAGCCGCATTCAGTGCCAGAAGGTTGGTCTGTTCTGCAATTTCTCTTACGGTTGTCACCAATTCTCGAACAGAAACCGAGCGCTCCCGCAAGGTTTCAACGGCTTCAGCACAGCCACTGATGGTGGTAGAAATTTTCTCAAATTCAGAAGTGGCCTGATTGATCAGTTTTTGACCTTCAGACGCTAAGTCTTTGGCTGTTTCCGCTTGAACTTTGGCTTCTTCTGCCGTCACCGCAACCTGATGGCTGTCTCTTGAAAAACTGGCAATCGAATCCCCAATGCGCGTCAAAGCATCAATTTGCTGACTTGAGCTGTGATTCACCTGATCGACCGGTGTAATTAAATTCTGAGACGATTGATTCATGCCCTGGGCTGAATCTCTGAATGAAGAAACAAGCCCGCTCAAGCCTTGGCTCATTTGCTGAAAAGCGCACATCAACTCGCCAATTTCATCTTTGGTGTAGTCAGACTTTACGGTTCGTAAGTCACCATCACTGATTTTATGAGCAACCTGTACAGCCTCTTTTACCGGCTTGACGATGCTTCGGCTTACCAACCAAGCCAATAATGCGCCCATCACCAATGCAACAACGGATAAAGAAAACATGATGGTAATGGCTTGGGTACTCACTGCCTCAGACTCTTCCGTATCCTTTTTCATCATTTTTTGTTGCCCCATTAGAAAACCGTCAATGCTCAGCAACAGGTTTTTCAATGCCGGGAAGGTTTCTGAATTAAACTGGCTGGTAGCGCCGCTTCTGTCCAGCTCGACCAAGTCCACCGTATCTGAAAACGCTTTCTTGTATTTTTCTCTTAATGCCGTGATCTCATTCAGCTTAACCAAAGAGCCCTCGTCAATGGCTTCCTTAAGGTCAGCGATCATGGTGTCCAGTTTTTTGTTGTGCTCATCCATTTGGGCATAGAGCTTAAACCGTTGCTCTCTGTCTTCGGTTGCTAAAATCTGGAGCAGGCTCAATGCCGCTGCCTGTGCCTGAATATTGATATCAGAGGCGTCAAGAACTCTCGCAACATCCTCATTAACAAATTTCTGAGCGGAGTCAGACATGGCATTCAAACGAGATAAGGCAAGTACCGCAATGACCAACATCAACGCCAATATCACTGAGAAAGACAACCCCAAGCGCGTTCCAATTTTCATGTTTGCTAAAGACATATAACGCCCCTGTTAAAATAAAAGCCGATCACCTTATCGGTAAATGATTTCGCCACGCATCGCCGCCAGTATCGACAACAACCTGTTTCTAGCACCAAGAGAGACACCGGCTTTATCAAGCGCGGTGATAAGTGAGTTGGTCATTGAGTTAAACTCGGTTTCAGTAATATTCATACCAAGATGAGACTCTATCATGTCATCACCCGTGTATTCACAAGGGCCACCAGACAATACACATAAGTGTTCAATCTGCTTTTCTCTGAAACGGTCAATGTCCGTGTCTTCAAAATGATGAACCACCACTTCATTCTCACCGATTTCATAAATAAATATATCTACGATTTGTTCGATGCCTTTTGTCCCTCCCAATTCATGATAAAGCGCGTCCTCTTTGGGCGAGCTGATGCTTTGGCAGCCAAACAAAGCCATCATTAACAGGGCCAGCAAAACCGAATGAAGCCGTAACTTTTCAAGCATTGAAGACATACTTTTTCTCGAATTATTCATTTATATCGCCAGATTAAACATATTCTTTAAACATTCAGCTCGGCTTAATAACCACAAGAAGCGACGGGCTAAAAAGTGCCCTGTATTGAAAAATAGCCGCCACTTTGGCTGTCCAGACCTCCGACTTCACCTAAATCCATGAAGGCAGCAACCAGTGTGAGATGTTTCGACGGGAAAAATGCGATAAAAGCGTTACGCCAATCATCCTCTTCTACCGACTTTAAGTTATCCGGCTTCTGGCGATACTCAAACCCAACAATCCAGTTGCGGTTTAAATACAAGCCCACAGAGGATTCGAACAACACATCATAACCAGATCGATCACCACCAAAACCCAGCAAACCCATTTGATTCGCTTTGCTGTACCTTAATGTGGTGTTGATAACAAAATTACGGTGAAACGGGCCATCCAGCCATGCTTTAGTCGCGGCCAAATACACATCTGTTCCGGTGTCTTCTACACCCAAAGGCTCTATATCTTTAGCATTCAGATTACGTTTATGCTGGATACCAACAGCGACCTGAGGCCATGGAGTGAACACCAAATCGCCAAACAGCCGTACCTTTACCCCAAATACATTCTGTGAAAGCTTGGTATCAGCATCTTTTACTTCAAACGTTTGACGGGCGAAAGAAACTTCAACCCGGTCTTTGTAGCCATGAGCTACGCCAGCAGCCCATAAAGTGGTATCGTCCGAGTTTACATAACTGCTGAAAGCAGTGCTGCTTTGCTCGTCCCGGGTCCCGTAGCCAGTAATAGTCGCCCAAGGCACAATACCTCCGCCGCCACTGCCTTCAACCTCCGTGGCCCCCGAAGTGCCAATGAACTTTCCACCCGCAAACACGGCAAAAGAACTGAAACCCAGTAATATTGCTAACACGCCAGACAAAAGACTTTTAGCAGTTAACACTTAGAAGCTCTCCGTTTTAATCAATCAAACCGTGATTTTTAGCCCAAAATAATTAAGCCTGATATTCAGACAAAACATCATAATTGGCATACCATTGAATGAAATCCGATGAAGATTGAGGTTTGCAAATATAATAGCCCTGCAACTTATCACAGCCGTACTCCTCTAGAAGCGCCCAGGAATCTCTGTTCTCAACGCCTTCTGCAACAATGGACAAACCAAGGTTGTGCCCCATTTCAATCGTGGACCGTACAATCGCCTGGTCGTCCTTACTTTGATCGAGTTTAAGCACAAACGACATGTCTATTTTGAGTTCATCGACGGGCATACTGGTCAATTGACTGAGTGATGAATACCCCGTGCCGTAATCATCAATCGCAAGCTTGATACCAGAAGACTTAAATTGATGAAGCACGTTCAGCGCTTGTTCAGGGTCTTCCATTACTGCACTTTCAGTCACTTCAAGAATCAAACTCTCCGTCGACAGCTGACACTGAACCAATAAATCACTCACGTAATTTGGCAAATCATCGTACGCCAAATCATAAGCCGACAAATTCACGGCCATGGCCACATTCACGTTCTGTTCACGCCAAACGACTGCTTCATTCAATACGTTTTTTATTACCCACCGGGTTAACGCAGGCATTAGGCCAGACTGTTCCGCTAACCCAATGAACTCTTCCGGAGAGATAAACCCAAGTTCTTTATGAAACCAGCGTATCAGCGCCTCTACCTGGGTGACTTTCCGTTGTTTCAAATCCACTTTAGGCTGATAGAACATCACCAATTGATCCTGCTCAATGGCTTGTTTCAAGTCATTAATCAGACGAATTTGATTGAGATACTTTTCATCAGCCCCTAATTCATAGTATGCAACATCCTGTTTCTTTAACTTTGCCTCATTGAGTGCAATGTCCGCTCGCCTTAATAACTGATCAGCTCTGTCACCATGCTTTGGGTAGGTCGCGACACCGGCACAGGTCGTGATCGATATATCAAATTCGCCCACCATATAGTTCGTATTAAGTTCGCTCAGGATTCTGTTTATTTCATCAGGAAGCTGAGGCTCTGGCGTTCCAGTATGAAGCACTAAGAATTCATCAGCACCGATCCGGCCGGGCGTAGCACCTTGCTTCACAACGCTTTGAAGCCTGGAAACAAATGCCTTTAATAATTCATCGCCAATCTGGTACCCAAAAGTATCATTCACTTGCTTGAAGCGATTGATATTGATGCAAATAACCGAAAAGCACTGCTCTGTCTGCTGATAATCCTGCAGCAGTTTATTCATTTCTTCCCGAATAAGAATACGGTTCGGTAATCCCGTTAAGGTGTCGTGGTACACCTGATAAAGAATCTTCTCTTCCCTATCCGCAATACCCCGCTGCATCACGTTAAATGAGGTTGCGAGCTCACCTATTTCATCTTTGGATGTCCGCCCTACAAGAATATCTTCGCTGTAGTCACCACCGCTGATACGTTTGGCAGCCATAACCAAAGCATGAATTGGCCGGGTTACATTTTTTGCGATAAAAAAAGCACTGATAGCGGATAAAATTAAAGCGACCAATGAAATAAGAAGCACTTGAATCTTAAGTGGCGAAAAACTCGCGTAAGCTTTATTTAATGAGGTTCTTAAAATGGCGCTGACCTGGTACATGGGCGTGTTCACCAGTGGCGTAAGCAAAGCAAGATAGTCGTTATCGTTTAACGACATCCTTTGCCACTCTTCATCGTTTAAAAGAGTGCTTTGACCGGCACCATTTCGGGCGTCCTCCATGGTCGAGATAGAAAAGCCCTTTTGATCTTTGGCTTCACCACGAAAGGTGACTTCAAGGTGCGTCAAGTCTTGCAGTTGATTGGCCAAGTTCTGATCAAGTAAAAACCCTATGCTGGCCCAAGCCACTGGAACCGGAGCATTCACCTGCAGCATCACCATTTGATAGGCTTTGCCATCCAGCATTACGACGGTTAACAGTCCGCCGTCCTCTTCTGCCTGAGGCAAAAGTTCAGCAAAAGGGAATAAGTTTCTCTGTTGAGTAGCTATGTCGGTGCTTGCAATTAAGCTCCCATCCAGAGAACTCAGCATCATTAAGTCGGCACCAATTCTGGCGCCATGATTTTCAAGTACCGACAAAATGGTTTCTCTGTCTCCGGCAGATACGGCCCCTTTAAAGCCGAAATCCGCCGTTAACACTTCCGCAGAGTCAAATAGCTGCCTGCCGCGAATATTCAGCAATTGCTCGAATACCTTCCTGCCAACGTTCAGCTGTTCGTGAGCATGCTCTTCGACGCTTTCGTTCGTCGCCAGCAAAACCGCCGTAATGGTCGTTACAGATGAAATGATAATAACGCCCAGAAAGAGCAGTAAAATTTTATTCCGTAAACTAACGCCTTTCATTGTAATACTTTCTGAATTTGTTCTTTATATTTTTCACAGGCTTCGGAGGAGTTAACTCCAGACTGATTTGGTAAAAGCGGTCATTGCCTTCGTTTTTAAGGTCAAACATAAGTGGCTTCTTCAGGTCTTTTACCCACGGATGCCACACTGCAACCTGAGAGTGACCGGAAGTAAATTCAACTGCGCCGGATTGCCCAGTCACTTTGAAGCTTGGCCACGGAGACACAAAGATGTACCCAATCATTGAGTCGTGAATATTACACCCCAACACGACAAGACCGTCTTTATCGAACGTGACAGGGGCGGTCGGAACGCCTTTATACAACTTAATTTCAAAACGTTTAGATTCTGAAAAAGAATAAACATGATGACGAATATGATCGCTGTTCGGAAATACAACCTTACGCCCTTGTTCTACTGCAAGCACCCTTGGAACAAACATACGGTCTATCTGATCCATCACCGCATTTTGAGGGCTTACGTCGGCAACCTCACCCACGGGAATCGCAACCACTGCATCCTGAACGGGATTACCATCTTGGTCGACAACTTGAATTTGATAGGCAAAAACAGGGAAAGGAAACCACAAGATCAAAAGAAATTTTCTTAATCCCTTAGAAAATTTAAGATTCAGCAAAACAAATCCTCAAATTTATGCGTAATGTTGAATTGATAGCATTCAGTATAGGAAGCAATTCAAAAAGCTGCATAAAAATCAGAGGATTAAAATGGTAAGCACTTTAAATAGCTAACCTGCTCTGCCCATGCAGTACGCTTGAGTAATTGGATGGCTCGAGCTATCAAATATATCCTCAGTTTGATTGCACTCCACCACATAGCCACTATGACTGTCCACCCAACAAACCGCGACCTGATCAGCAATGCGCCTTGCCTGAGATAAATTATGGGTCACCATCACTACGGTGACGGTCGCTTTCAGTTCTACAATCAACTGCTCAATTTTTTCGGTTGAAATGGGGTCCAAAGCACTGCAAGGTTCATCTAACAATAAAATCTTAGGGTCTAACGCCAAAGCCCTTGCGATACACAAACGCTGTTGTTGCCCTCCGGACAATTGCAACGCATTAGCATCCAGCCTGTCTTTGGTTTCCTCCCAAAGACCTGTTTGCCTAAGTACTTGCTCTAATTTTGCTTCTCGTTCAATCCCGGACTTCATGCCATGATCCTTTAACGGAAAACAAATATTTTCCCTGATCGACAAAGGAAAAGGATTGGGCTGCTGAAACACCATACCAACACACTTTCTTAAAGCATCCACGGGGTAGTTATCAGCAAGAACATTCTCACCATTCAATAAGATTTCGCCGCCTACATGACAATCTTTGACGCCATCCGTCATTCTGTTTATGCAAGACAACAGGCTGCTTTTACCACAGCCGGAGGGGCCGACCAGAGCCAGAATCTGATTGGGGTACGCCACCAGGCTGGCATTGCGTAACGCTTGATAGTCGCCATACTTTACAGATAAAGCATTAATCCGTAATGCGAGTGAAGATTCACCGGCGATATCTGCCGCACAAGGTGCCTTTACCGGCTTTATACGAGTTAGAAATTTCTGAATCATAGTCATAACTTTTTACTCTACTGACGCAACCAACGTTTACTCAAAAACCGGGCAAATAAATTGATTAGGATAAGTAAGCTCAATAACACCAGCGCGGTTGCCGCTGCAGGCTTAGTACCACCGGCAACATTCATGGCCAAATCATAAATATGAACCGAAAGCGCCCTGCCGGAATCCATCAAAGATTCAGGCTGGCGCATGACATAACCTGCGGTGAAAATTAACACCGCCGTTTCGGCCAATGCCCGGCCTGTCGCCACAATCGTTGCTGCGGCTATGCCCGTTGATGCCGAGGGCAAAAGTATTCTAAAAACAAAACTCACATGAGATAAGTTAAGCGCCTCTGCCGCTTGACGATAGCTGTTTGGCGTATGCCGCAATGCCTGCTCGGTGAGCCGGACAAACAATGGCAACGCCATACAGGCCAAGGTAAGTCCGCCGGATAATATTGAGAACCCCAAACCTAAAATTTGAGCAAAAAACACATAACCAAACAAACCAAATACAATAGAAGGCACACCACTCAATATATCCAACGCCTGGCTTATTTGTTTTCCCTTAGTGCTATCGCCTTCTACCATCTCACTTAAATACAAAGCGCACGCCAAGCCAAACGGAAAAACAACAGATAAACACACGAATAAAATCAGGAAAGTAGAAACGATCAAAGGCCCGATACCACCGGAGCGGCCTGAATCCAGTGGTTTATCCACTAAGAACGACCAGCTGATGTGCTGTATACCGTTCGCCAACAGATCGTAAGCCATCATCAATGGGATAACGGTGACAACGATAGCCACCAGCCAAATTAAGCCTGTCATAAACTGATCTGTTTGTCGGGAGCTAAGCATCTTGTCTCCTAAGCACCTTGCCTCCTTGTTCCTTCCTGTATCAGCCCACCGAACTTAACAATGACCACAGTCAAAATAAACAACAGTAAGCCACTGACAAACAAGGCATTTACATGTAGACCGCTGGCATAAGACATTTCCAGTGCAATGTTCGCAGTCAGCGTTCTTGCGGGGTCAAAAATACTCCCTGGTACTTGAACAATATTGCCACAAACCATCAGTACCGCCATGGTCTCACCTAAAGCCCGCCCGGTTTGCAACGTAATGCCCGAGAGAATGCTCGGCAGCGAAGCAGGTAAAACAATGCGCCAAACTTTACTCCAACGTTGTAACGCCAGAGCATCCGCCGCCACCAACCATTTTTTAGGTGTTTGCTCAAAACTGGTGTCGACTGTGAGTACCACCAAAGGCAAAACCATAATGGCCAGAACAATGATTCCCGCTGAAATACTGGCTCCGGGCGGCGCAAAAGAACTGATCCATGGCACAAGAACCAATAGCCCCCAAAAGCCATAAACAACCGACGGAATACCGGACAGCAGTTCCATAAGAGCCCGATACACGGACGCCAGCCTGGCCGGTGCATAATAGCGGCCAAAAATCGCCAAGATAACGCCCGTTGGCCCTGCTAATAACACAGCTCCCAAAGTCACCATTAAAGAACCGGCTACCATAGGCAGCAGGTTAAACGAGCCCTCCGTCGGGAACCAATTGCTGTCCAGCCATAAAGCGCCCAAGCCTTCACGGTCAAAGAAAGGCCAGCTTCGCAAAACCATAAACACAGCAATCAGTATTAACAAACCAACAGAAAACCACGCACCAAATAAGAGTGCATTAGAAAAAATCGGATTAGTTCGCATTGGCAGGAATAAAGTATTGGTTTAGGATCAGGTCATTTACCTTGGACGACTGTGCGAATGCAATAAAGTCAGTCGCCAACTTTGAGTCGGAGTCTTTGATAATTAAATTAAGCGGCCGAGCAATAGGAAAAACACCTTTTTCAACATTAGCCAGTGTAGCTTCAACACCATTTATGGCTAACAGATTAATCGGGGCGCCATGCTCAAATTCATAAGCAGCGGCTCCGATCGATACATAACCGATGGCCAATGGATTTCCGGCAACCGTCTTTAAGCCCTGTTGGTTATCTCCAATAATAATATCGGCATCGACGTCACTGTTTTTCAAGCCAAAATGCTTTAAAAATAACTCAAGTGTAGAACGCCCTTCCGCTTTATTTACCACCACGATGGCCTCATTTTTACCGCCAACTTCACGCCAGTTTTGAACCTTACCGGTAAAAATATCAATGACTTGCTGGCGAGTTAATGCTGTAACAGGATTATCTTGGTGAAGAATCAGCGTTATGCCATCCCAGGCAATAATATTGGCCGATAAATCTTCCTCAGACGTCTTCAGCGAACGTGATACCATGCCAATATCAGCCAAACCACTTCGGGTATCGTTTACCCCACGCGACGAACCACCGGTTTGAACATCAATTCGAATTCCCGGATGTTGAGATTCATACCTCAAAGCTATCTCACTGACCAATGGCGCTACCGTGCTTGAACCGGTTAACACCAATTTTTCTGAGGTCGATTGACCACAACCAGTGAGACTTATTATTGAAATAAGTAAAGTGAAGAAAGGCAAAAGTCGATTCATGATCCGTCCATTTATCGTGTTAAGTAGGCCATTTTTATTGTTAATTTAGTCCCGTCTTAAAACCAAAAGTTCCAAACTTGAAACAATCAAGGAAATGCAACAGATCAACTCAGAGACCCAACAATGAAAACCCAAATTCAGGAATCAACTGGGTGACGGCAGGCTTTGATCAACGGAACCTTCAACACACCTTGGTAGATAAGTAGTGATGTAATCACCACCTTGGCACGGCGAACCATCCAAATAGGAAAACTTAATCTCTTTGTCCGAAACATGAATTCGGCTAAAGCTGACCGTCTTAGCGTCCTCCCGATGCATACAAACCGATTTATAGCCTTCTTTTGTGGTATGACCTTGATGGAAACGCGAATGATCTTCTGCTGAAGCGGATGATGATAAAGCGTCAAAATTATCAATACGGAAAGGAGCAACCGTATCGAACATAACCGACGATGAGGTAATCATGGCACGCTTGAGATTGACAAGTTGCAGGTGTTGTCCATCCCACTGAAACGTCTGGTGAGAAGCCGCCGTGTTCTTAACTGAGAACTCTTGTTTATCTGTAATCGCAACCAGAGTAAAAGGTGCGTAGCAGGTTAAATCCATTGACGTTAAATGCAAAACAACGGATTTGGTGTCTTCAAAATGAGACAAGGTCTTTAAAAGCTGACCTCTGCTTTTCAAGTTCTGGCGGGGGTTGTGCCCTTGGTAAAAGTTCAATAAGCAAAGAGAAAGGCCAAATTCATTCACAGAAATCCAGCTGCCATTTCCCCTCGGGTCAACAGGCATTAAAACCGATACATCCTGCAGATTTAGTAATTTAGGTGGAATGGCTTTCGCCCGAGACCTCTGTTCATCACGGTTAAAAAAAATCTCATAACCGTCATCGTTATTTAGCCAGCTTAATGTGCACACGAAGTTTCTTCCTGCTCACGAATATAGGTCGCAGTCGCCGGGGCAACGCCCAGTTGGGAGTCTACTTCAAGCCCTAACAGTTTGGCATGAACGACCATGAGCGCCAAGTGGTGCGTCAGATGACTCGAAGCAAAACATAACTCTCGTCCAAACGTCGTTCTGAACTCGGCGGTTTGTTGTGTTACTAAAGCAACTTCAGTACTAATCACAACATCATTATCGAGCTGTTCCGGCTCTAAAGACAACAACCACTCTCGAACCTGATCAATTTCTTGCAAACCGGCCATTCGATCGGTTTCTAACGGAATGCCTCTTCTTCGCAAGTCATAATCTATTAAGTCGCCATTTTCACTTGTCATCAGCGCCTGAAAGATATCGAGGATATGTCTCAAATGCTGACCAATGGAACTGTCAAATAACGGTTTAGATACCTTGGTATAAGAAGCATCATCCAACTCCATAATGAAGTTCGATATTTGATCCAAAATTTCAATACTTGCGTTAATAACTTTCTGCATTCCTGATGTACCATTCAATATCTAAAATTTTTTTGTTTGAGCTACGCTTCGCAGCACTTATAACCACAACACTTATGACTGCACCCGTTTGACCGCCAGTTTTTCAGTTCGATGGGTTGGTTTAAGCGCTTTTTCAGGTGAAAGATACGCCCAATAAACCAGCGACGCTGGCACGGCCACCCAATACACCAAAGTTAATAATTCCGCTGTATCCTTTAAAGAATATGCCAAGCAAGCTAAACCGCCAAAGAATATCGCAATTCCTGCCTGCGAAAGATAACTTTTTGATAACAAATACGGCAAAGCCTTCTGTTTACGGGCAATATCAAAGAAACGTTTATTAAAACTTAATCTAAAAAATGTCGTCAAAAAAGCAATTAATACAATTGCCGGATACTTCCAGTATTCAGCCATATCCATGTCCAGCTCAGCCCGAAGTAACCAAGAGATGGCGTACATACCGACGGCAATAACAAACACCTTTTGCGGGTTCAGTGCATCGATTTTATTTTTAATTAAAAAGAAAACCACTGACAGAAACACAGTTAACGTAACGACGACCAATCCCAAATTCATGACATTTTCTTGAGTAATCAAAAACAGAGATAACACCCAGAAATAACTTTCCAGAAACAGAAACACCCCATCCAGATAAAAAATGATGGCCGAGTTATGGTTGTCCCTGAAACGAAATGAAGATAACGGCTTTAGATTCTCTGCTCTTTCAACGTTCAGTAGTTCATTCACACCGGCAAGCCGGTCAGCAACACTGCTCCGGCAGAACCATACCCCTGAAACCAGAGTAATCAGCAAACTTGTCAGCACTACCCAATGAATATCGCCTTGTTCCAACAAAAACGCGCCCGCCAAAATACCCAGTTTTAGCAGCACTACCACCAATATCTGGAAATCACCGAACGCTTTCCCTGTTTTGTTACGTGTCTGTTCATGCTCTGCCGTCATGGCACTGAACATGACCCGCTGAGTCGTCCAGTAAAAACAGTTATAGGCCCCGTTTAGTAGCGCGGCAACCACGATGAGAAGCAGCCCCTCCGAAGCCATTAATACGGAGACAAGCAATAACTCAAAAACTAATGACAATGCGATTAACAGACGCCAATGCGCTTTGATAAATAATCGTTCCCATAACGAGAGCGAAACGACAAAGCCCAGCCCAGTCAAAGCAATAAACAATGCAACATTGCCTATCGACTCTTTATTTTGCCAAAGCAACACAGGGATAAAAAAAGGCAACAAGCCTATTAAAAACGAGTGCACTCCGGCAAATTGAAAAAATCGGGCGGATAAATAACTCATTAGAATATATCAGCCTGGCTAATATCGAGCTGCTCCAGCTTCTCAAAATAAGGTGATAAGTCTTCTTTTTCGCCATACCTTGGATAATCATGCATTTTCAAATAAGGACGTGAGTTCACTTCCAGAAAAATACATTTCTGATCCTTATAAGAGTGCTCTATCCCTTTTTCCAGAATCACATCAATCCCGAGAATATTCGCATCAAACATCTCCAGAACATCCTGAAAAAGCTGTTTGTTTTCAACAGGTAAAGCATCTTTCTTAATGATTTTTACCACGCCACCCGGTGCTAATGAAATTCGATAAAACAAAGTAACGACTTCACCGTTATCCGGCACCGTACCTAAGGTATAGTTTTTCTTTTTTAAGAACTTTTGAGTGACCGAACCTTTCGATAAGGGATGAATGACAGGAAACAAGTTCATATCCTTTCGAACCTGATTTTCAATATCAATCAATTCACTGATGGTATGCTGGCCATCTCCTTCCACGAAAGGAGAAAACCGCTCAATAACGGACATGATCTCCCCCTTAACCACTACCACCCGATAGTTATGACCTTTCAGATACTGCTCTACCACAGTGGTTGGCCACCAAAGTTTTGCCAGAAAGATCGCCTTCCAAAGTTCGGCATAGCTATTGATCGGGAAGTGACTTCCTCTTGAAAAGCCACTGACGTTTGGTTTAATCACTAATGGAAAACCATGTTGTTTAGCAAAACGATGGGCTTTGAAAGGATTAAGAAAAATCATTCCTTTCGCATGCGGTACATTGCCCTTTTCAAATACTGCTCGGGCTTGTTCTTTTGAGCGACACCCTTTTCGTACTTCCAGGCTATTGTAGCTACTGCAGCCATCCATAAACTGCTTACTGATCCATGCATAGATGGTTTTTTTAATTGCTAACATCAATTAGCCTCTTTTTGAGCAATGTGTTTTACACGACGAATAAAATTCAGTTTCTGGAAAAAAATCGGACGTTTATTCTGTTCTACCGGTATTGTTTTGGTGACTTTTGCTAAGAGCCACATACACTGAAATACAAAACTGAATTTCGATGAAACGCTGGTGTTTTTTGTTAACAGAACTAAAGGCATTGGTAGAAAAAGATTTATCTCTATCACTTTAAAGCGACCATCCAACAAAGCCTTGATCGAATCAGCTCGTACCCCGAAGCGGGAAATTCTGAATTGTCCGATTTGTTTTAAGTGTGCCCACAACCGGTCTAAATCTTCATCACTGAACTGATCTGTAATGTCCTGATAGTGGGTATGCTTGTTATAAATACCGTTAATTGGAAATTCAGCATCACCATCATTCAACACCTTCGTAATTGAAAGAACCTGATAGTGTTCAATATTGTTTTCAGAAGGAACGGCAAAAATTTCAAATTCAATTTTGCCCGTAGCAGCTTCCTGCACAAGGTGCTGTACTTGAGAGGGCTTGCGCTCTGATCGAATCAAATTCAGCGCTTCTGCATTATCTGCTCGTTGAATGCCTTTGGAGTTCTGCCCCCACTCAGGCTTTACGAACACCGGATACGACGTTGGCTCTTGACCATGGCCATCGACCCACTGTTGCAATCGCCACTGTTCTGGAATCAGGTTATCGATATCCAATTTTGAATAAATGCCTTTGTTCTCATTAAAGTAAGAAGCATTTAATTGAAAATATCGCCAAGGCCCGACTCTTAAACGAAGACAAGACAAAATGTAGGAAACTATCAGTAATAATCGAATCATCATAAATATAAAGAACTTATCGCTTAGGCTTAATTGTTACTGAACCGCAGGGTTCAAGTGCGCCGACTTCATGGATTGCCAGTGCGAAAAGTTCACAATGGCCATCACCAATCCTAAGACCAAAATAGAAACCGCTGCGTAAAACAACGAACCTCCATCACTTTGACCGTTATGCAACACCTCGATGCCTAAAGGGGTCGCCAGGTGGAAGAAGACCGCTCCACACATCACTAAAGACGCCACTAAGCCACCTACACTATGCACAAGCGCCCTACTCGGCAAAGTAACACCAGAGTTCACTTTGGTAATCAAAAAGAAAACAGCAGGAAGTAACAATAAAACGGAAACCAAGAGTTCAGCCCCACCTACAGCAAATGCGCCATATTGAGTAAACCACTGGCCAATGCTTTGGGACAGCACACCTTCCATCCAACCGCCGATGGTGCCAAATATGTGTTGAGTATCCGGGTGACTTGTAAACTTATACGGCAGCGAACTCAAAAAAACCTTACAGATCCAAAGAACAACAACCCAACTGCCAACAGCAATCACTTTACCTTTCATGACTTACCCTCCAAAACCATGTCTATTTATCGTTATTATGAATTTAAAGCACGTCAGGCCAGTTTTTATTCGCTTTCTCAATTAAGTTAACTTTGTCACTTTCCCATTTAGCTTGAATGTCCGCATTATAATTTAAATACAATTTACCCTGATGGATCGTCCACTGCAGAGGGTCGCCTTTTGCGGTGTCATTATTAGCTACAGCCCAAGCGCAATAACCACCGTACTGAGGGGCGTACTTTTCTGGCGACGCCTTGAACGCGTTTAAGTTGGCTTCATTTTTAAAACGCCACTGTGCACCCTTATATTCAAGTTCAAACTTTTCAGAACCTTCAACCGCCTTACTCTCATTAAAATAAGCAACAGCATCGTAGCCTGAAACGGCAAGATCACTGAAGAAGGAGGTATAAATCGGCGCTTTTGCCATTGCCTGAGAGGAAAGCGACATCAATGCCGCAAAGAATAAAAGTACAGATGTGGTACGCAATCGTTGAATATTCATTTTGATACTCGATATAAAACTATGATGTGTTACACCATCTACCAGTTATCAAGTCGGGTTATTTAACCGTATGTTGTCATTGTAGATGATAAGTGTGTGCCAAGTGCGCCGTTCTGAATCTCAGTATTATTTCTGAGTTATCTCATGCGCATCTGGAACAATAGATAGTATTTTCAAGTAAAAGTTCAACTTGGGAGTAGCTCACACGAAAATAACCTTGATTTTTTATTTTATTCAAAGTTTATTTTCGAACTGACACTCGATATAAAGCGTATTGTAGTTTGATCCGCCATCCACATTACCAAACGCATCGGCACTGGCAAAAATTCCCGAACGATGGTGTATCGAAAAGCCACCATAACAAGATTTCCACGAAGGTTTGCTGAATACATCCCCAAGATTTACATCAATGCTGAAATCCAGGTAATTCAACAAATGCGAAGCAGAAGGGTTCTTACTTTCAACATTTTCGAGTTCAATGATTGGAATCCGTTCCACATAAGAAACGCCCTCAGCAAAACCTAAACGGGTCTCAATTCGATCAGACCATGGAAAGCCGCTGTAATAGCCTTTAAAAGCAGTAACGTATTCCCAAAAATCCGGTTGGGTTCCTTGCTCAAAGTGTCGAACCAGCCCGCCTTTTAGGTAAATTTCGATGGGCAGAGAAAAGAACTCATCCGTCAGCTTTTTACCTACAAATACACTGGTGATTCCTGTATTTCTTTCTTCAAAATTTATACGCCCCCGAATAATTTTGTTAAAGGATTCTTCGGTGGCCAAGCCTCCGGCAACCCGATAAAACCAGTCGCCCTCAAAAAAATCATTTGAAAAATCAACACTGCTACCACCACTACCCTCAACAAATTGATATTGGTAACTCAAAATGGCCTTGAACATGTATTGCTCTTCAACGATTGAGCTGTGAGCTATGTCTGTATCCAAACGCATTTCAGACAACGAAAATGAAAAAACCGAATTATTATCAACGCGATAAGAGGTATCAATACCCAATCCGGCTTGCCAATGGTCACTCAGAACCGTTTCTTCTCGATCTGGCGTTGCTTCTTTTTCACTGACCCCAAAATAATAATTTACAAGATCGGAGTTTTGCCATTTCGCCCCTATCCACGGGCGCAACTTCCAGCTTTCTGAAGTAAATAAATAACCAAACTCAAATTGAGCTTCGTCCCCTTCGTGCCTTTCACTGACGTCCATTCGCCAACTGGCGATCGCTTCAAAGTCTCCTCGTTGCCAAAAAAACTTAATACCGCCATCGAGACTGTCATCCGCAGACATGCCCTCAAGCGCAGAGTTTTCATCTTTATCGAAGCCGGAAAACCGATAAGCGGCAAACAAGTCGACTCTCCAATCAGAGTCTTTGTACAAGTGCAGCCCAGCCTCCGGGCCTAATATATAACCGTGCTTTCCTTTGTATGCGAATACCGGCAGTAGGTCCTGATCCGTTGACTCACCTTCATACACCGACGTTCTCAGGGTTTGTGCAAACCCCAGCGCCCAGACATTTTCAGGCAAATCCAAAGATAAAATACGGAAATCATCTGCTTTCGCAGTTAAATGAAACACCAACCCAAAAACCAGGACAAAAATGCATCTCAAAAGCGAGATAAAGCCCGCATATGAGGTTGAATTACCAAAGACGTTCATTAAAAACTCAATAAAATAATGAAAAAAGCGTTAAAAGGACTTAATCAGAAACGCCCTCGTTATTAAGGAGGGCATTCAACACTAAAGTGCTCTCTTTTTCAAAGGATAATTCCTTCAAAGCAAAGGCCTCTATGGCTTTTTCATGAGCATAGACGTAATCAAAAAAACCTTCATCTTCAGGTACGCTGTGTTTCTTCAGGCGCGCAAAGGTTTGTTGGTAGGATTCTGTGCCGTCAGCCAGCATTCGCATCGCAATCTCCCAAGGTAAAAGACCGAGCACAATGCCTTCGGCGTGACCTCGTAATGACCACCCCCAAGTAAAAAGAATTTTTTGGTTGGTCTCAACCATGTAAGCATGAAACCGCTTAAGAGTTTGAACCTCAAGCTCGTATAACAGCTTCCACTTAGCTCGCATGGTTTTGTTCAAAGTCACAGACGCTGCGGCCCTGAAAACAGCAGCGCCGTAAATTTCTGACGTATGAATGCGATTTAGATCCTTTAAATACCCTTCATATCTCATAGTTTGGTCATCCCCTCAAGCTATGAGACACAATGTACTTCGCTGTTTAAAAAAACGCCATTAAAAGTAAGTAAATCGAGACGCCCATCAAACAAATTCCCATCGACATATTTAAAACAGAGAGCGCTTGAGGTGCTTTCACCCAATCCCTGACACGACTTCCAGCGTATGCCCAACCAGCAATTGAGCAATAACATACAAAGAAATACACCAGAATAAACACCATAAGCTGAGACGCAGAGCTGTTTAGATTAAATGCAGACACACCTGCAACACACGCAGCCCAAGCCTTAGGGTTTAGCCATTGCAGAAGAACGCCCTGCCAAAATGAAGGTTTGCTGGCTCTTACCGTATCGCCTTGACCTGAAGGGTTTATATCACTATTTGAAGAGAAAATTTGATAGCCAATGTAACCAATAACGCTCGCCCCCAAAATACTCATACTTAAATATAAGTCACTGCTTTCCCAAGGAACCGCCGTCAAACCAAACCCGACCACCATTAAAAGCCCGGTAAACCCCAACGTCGCTCCAGAAACGAAGCCCATTGAAGCCCTTAAACCAGAATTCATACCAGACGAAAATGTAATAAAATTCACAGGCCCCGGTGAAATCGACATTGATAAAGCAAACAACCCCATCGCTAAATATACGCTCATACTTCTTCCCATTCGTTTCTGAGCAGTGTAATCCAGGCTTTATTAGTTAATTAGATAGCATTATTTAATTTCATTGTTCTATAATCTTTAATTATGATTAATGATCTTAAAGCCATCGCTGTTTTCGCCGAAACCGCCAAGCACGGATCTTTCCGAGCAGCGGCAACGACTTTGGGGTTGTCGCCATCGGTCGTCAGTTATCAAATATCCCAATTAGAAGCACGCTTAGGAACAGCACTGCTGTACCGATCAACGCGTAAACTCACACTCACCTCTGAGGGCGAAAGCCTTTATAAGCAAGCCCAGCTCATGGTTTCAGCCGCCAAAACAGGGATTGAGCAAGTTTCAGGAAAACAGAAACACCTTCAGGACACTTAAAAATCGCTTTAGCAGCGGTTTTAGCACGCGCCCCTGTGAATCAACAAATTGCAGAATTTCACAAAGCCTACCCCGATATTGAACTAAGCATCCACTTTTCTGACTCAAGGGATGATTTAATCGCTGAAGGTTTTGACTTGGCTCTGCGAGTTGGAGCAATGGAAGACAGCAGTCTGAAGGCAAAGAAAGTAGCGCAAATATTCAGAAAGTTAGTTGCAGCCCCCTCCCTCTTTGACGCGATTGCTTACCCCAAAAGCCCGGACGAACTTAAAAAGTTCAGCTGGGTTCAGCTGAACCAACTCTCTCGCAAACGGACCATTACTCATGTATCAGGTGAAAAGCAAACCCTTAAAACGTTGGGCAAACTTTGCGTCGACAATGTAGAAGCCATGTGCCAATTTTGTGTGGCGGGCTTAGGCTTAGCAACTCCGCCGGATTATCTGGTCGAACACTACATAAAAGACCGGACTTTGGTGGAACTGCTGCCCGACTGGCAAGTAGAACCGATTCCAGTTTATGCCGTTTGGCCACAGAATATATCTGATTCAAGTAACGCCAAACGACTGATAAACTTTTTAAATTAAAAACCGTTTGGCTCCCAATTCAGAACTCACACAGACTCAATCGCAACATTCACATGCTTATGATAAGGCGTTTTGGCAATCGGGTCACAATGGTTCATGGAGGTGAGTTCATTAATGGCCGGGCCATTTTGCTTGAGTTCGCCAGACGCATCCGTGTACAACATGCCGTAGCCATGTGGCAAAGTCACCATCCCCCGCTGGACACTGTCATCACTCATAAGTGAGACTTCAACCTTACCGGTTTCAGAACGACAAATTGCTTGCTGACCATCATCCAGACCTAACAACACCAAATCTTTGGGGTGAATTCTCATGCCTCCATCTTTATCGGTTTTTCGCCAGTCAGGTGTTCTGAATATCTGGTTTGCATTATAGGAGCGACGCTCACCCGCCATTAAAATAAACGGATACGCCTCATTATTGGACTCCTCTGCTAATTCTTGAGCTTCTTGCTTGAGCTGATCCAAAGCATCATCCATTTCTGAAATATAAAGATGGACTTTCTTATCCTTGGTTTTCATCATCTTCCAAGTATCTTGATAGTCAAACGTTGCCAGAGGAACGGGCTTATCCGATGCCAGTATTTTATTAAATAAATTATTGCCTAATGTATACCCTTTCCCTTCTACCCCTGTTGCGGCGACTTGATCACTGAATCGACCCGCATAAAACTGACAAACTCCCCAGAGAGTTGCTGCCGATGACAAATCTTGCGGCAAAGCCTTTCCTAACGTCGCGTATAAAATAACGGGAAGGTAAGGCATCCATTCTGGATTCACTTTCAAAGTTGCCGCCAACGCAGCAGGAAATAGCCGTCCAAACTGAAATTTGCGATCCAGCTTGGCAATACGCTCCAATTTAGGAAATTCATCCGGAATTTCACCCAACGCAACCACCAAGCGTCGGTAGATTTCAGCCTCTGGCAAAGTATCACCTTGAGGCCTCACAACAGGTTTTCTCAAATGGAAATAAGACGTTGGGAATCCGAAGGTAAAAAACGCACATTCCGTTTTCTCGAACTGGCTGGACGCAGGCAAGACATAATCGGCAGCCCGGGCAGTTTCGGTCAGTGCCACATCAATCACAACCGACACTTCCAAATCTTCAAACGCCTGTTTATAGGCCCGAGTATCCGCACCAGACATTACCGGGTTGGCACTGTCCACAATCAATGCCCGAATTCGATCAGGGTGATCTGTGCTGATTTCCTGAGGCAACACGTTTGGCGGGAAAAGTTTACTGATGCCTTTCATTCCCGTCACTCTGGTCACAACACCGCCCTCTTCAGGTTCTTTTGAATGACCAATGATCGGGGCAAACTGAGACACCAAATGGTTGCCGCCTTTTTTATTGAAATTCCCCGTGATTAAGAACAGCAATTTCTCCAGGTAGGAATTTAACGTACTGTGAAGACTCTGCTGTATCCCCAAGTCGGCCTGAACTGTGGCTGTGTTCGCTTGTGCAAACCCAATGGCCACTTCTTTAATCTGGTCTGGACCCACTCCCGAAAGCTCTGCGTATCGCTCAAGAGGAATATTCAGAAACTGCTGTCTTACCTGTTCAAAACCTGTTGTATGCTTTGCAATGAAGTCCGTATTTTCCAAGCCTTCCTGCAAAATAATGGCTATGATTGCAGACAACAAAAAAGCATCCCGTCCAGGCTTTACCGCCAAATGAATATCCGCCATTTTAGCGGTTTCACTGAGTCGGGGATCAATCACCACCATAGTTCGATTTGGGTTTTTCTTATAGTCTTTAAGCACGTCTCGTGTTTTGGGCACACCGTGAGCAGCCCAAGGGTTCGCACCTAGGACAATGGTATAGTCGGCGTGCTCCATGCCTTCCGCAGCGTAACAATTTTGTCGCCCAAACAGTTTTCCATTAATCCAGAAATCACCCGTCTTTTCTTGGGCAAGCGCACTGTAAACGTAAGGTGTTCCCAAAGCCGCATTTAAAGAAGAGCTGTAAGTCCCACCTAAATGGTTACCCTGACCGCCACCACCATAGTAGGCAAAGGCATGCCCACCGTGCTGATCTCTAATAGCTCGTAGCTTCTGCGCAATTTCAGGGATCACCTCATCCCATTCAACTTCATCAAAACGTCCTTCCGCATTCTTACGGAGCGGTTTAGTGAGGCGTTCGGTATGGTTTTGATAGTGATCCAAACGAGCCGCTTTTTGGCAAATGTATCCTTCGGAGGAGCCTGACGCCTTATCACCACGAATTTTCTTTAACGTCTGTCCTTCTACCTGAACCTCGATAGAGCAACCGATACTGCACAACATACAAGCTGTTGACTTCCACGCCCCCTCATCCGCCTTAGTCCTGAGACTGTCTTTATTTGGAATGTCTTTATTTTGAATATCTTTGTGTTGAATACCAGTCATGTCCATCTCTCCTCCAGAATCCACTTACAAGCGATCTCATTTTTATATTTTTCTTTTGTTCAAATCACAGCCAAATATAAGTTCCATTTTGTAACTCACTTGATAGTAAGTTCCATAATGGAATTTGTAAAGCTATACTGATGACATCACAATCACAGATAAACAAAGAGACAACTGACTGTATGAAGTGGGATGAAATTCAAGAACTACCATGCTCTGTAGCAAGAGCCCTTTCCATTTTTGGTGATCGCTGGACACTCTTAATTCTTCGTGATTGTTTTATCGGCATAAAACGTTTTGATAAATTTCAAAAAAGCATCGGTTTATCCCGTCATCGTTTGGCCGATCGATTAACCAAACTGGTTGAACATGGCGTTCTGAGAAAAGTTCCGTATCAGGAAAAGCCGCTTCGCTACGAATATAAGCTCACAAGCAAAGGGGTTGAGCTGTATCCCGTTTTGATGTCTCTGGCCAAATGGGGAGATACCTGGATGGATAACGGCGATGGGCCACCCATAGAATATATGCACACCAAGTGTCAGCATAAAATGACCATTCAGGCATGCTGCTCTGAGTGTGGTGAAGAGATCAACCCGAAGGAAGTCATTCCACAAGTAGGCCCAGGATTAAGAGCCTACGCCGACAATATAGAAAAAGCTAAATAGGTGATATTTAGGTAATAGTAACTGAAAACTCCGCGCTATAGTGACCCCCTTTACACAACCGCACGATTCCTGGCTTATCCTCAAATTGGCCACTGTGGTCGGTAGGGTCTACATGCCCCTGCCAGGGTTCAATACAAACATAAGGCGCACCCGGTTTAGACCATATACCTAAATGAGGAAAACCAGAGATATTCACCGATATACGCCGGGAAGTCCGTTTATGACACAAGGAAACAATGCCGGAGTTATGTTCCAGAAAAATTAATGCATCGTGATCAAAGGTAGACGAACTTAACTGAATGATTCTTTCTTGGTCTAAAAACGGTTTCGGATTTTCTGCCAACAACGAATCTTCAAGTTGCCAAACATTAAGCGTCTCCGACTGATCAAACTCCAGATAATAATCATCGATGGAGTCACCTGTTAGCCAATTCAAATTAAATGCTGGATGACCGCCTACTGAAAACAACATGTCCCGATCACCTAAATTATAAACCTCAAATCGAGTCATCAGCTGACTCCCTTCGAGCCGGTAGATCACCCGAAAATCAAATTCAAATGGATAATTCGTTAAGGTCCGGGCATCACTTTTTAACTGGAACTCCGCCTCCAGGTCTGACGCCCGGATGACCGTAAATAAACTGTCCCTGGCAAAACCATGCTGACTTAATGAATACTCCGTACCTTCATAACAATATGAACCGTTTTTAAGCGCACCGACAATCGGGAACAGCACTGGCGCATGACGACTCCATACACTCGGATCGGCCTGCCACAAATACTCATGCCCTGCTTTGTCTTTAATGCTGGTTAACTCAGCCCCTTCAGGCTTGATAATCACATTCAATACTTCATTTTTCAGATGGCAAACCATGTCCTAACCTCCCTGTTTTTTCTGCATCCTAACATGAGACAGTTCCATTAACTTTATTTAATGCTCCCTCCATCTTGCGTTTATTAAGTCTTTTGTAAACTGACTCCATACATTAAACAGGAGACAACAAATGACAGGCGAATACAGCATTTTTATCAAATCCGTATTGGATGATCCAAAATCTATCGGCACCGCCTTTCCTGCATCCAACAACCTCGCAAGCAAAATGGTAGAAAATGTAGAACTGAACCGAACAGACAAAGTACTTGAAATCAACCCAAGCACAGGCAACGTATCTCGACAGCTACTGACTAAAGTGGCCTCACAAGAACAGTATTTTGGAATAGAACAGGACGCTGGTTTTACTGACCTGTTAAAAGAAACCATGCCTTTTGCAACGTTTGAGACAGGCAAAGCGGATGATTACGCTCAACTGATCACCAACAAAAACTGGGAGAAAGTGGATTATGTATTCTCAGGCAGACCAATCAACACCCAAGATGATCAAGCCACAAAACATTTTTTGGAGGCCATTGCAGAACTCAGCCACCAAAATACTAAATTTATTACCTTCCAATACCTCCATTCGTACAAATTTGCTAAGGCAGAACAGTTTCGGTGGTTAGCGCAGGAAATTTTTGGCCCGCTGGTTCAAACCAAACTTGTTCTGATCAACTTCCTCCCTGCGTTTGTATTCACCTGGGAGAGAAAAATGGAAGTGAAAGCAACACCCGTATTATTTAATGAAGAGGAGAAAGCCATAGAAAAAACCGAAGCTTAACCACATCAGTTATACCATAGTGTTGGCCACGGATGGCCCTTTTTTAAAACAGAAGTTCACCGGGCATAAGTAAATAAAATGATTTCTCGGGTTTTCTTATCAACCTTAATGCGCCCATCTCCTCCACCAAGAATTTTTGTTGGTCGAGGACGAATTATATCAATCAGGAATTCGGTATCATTTTCAGAAAAGCGTACCAAGCAATCTGCCAAAGAATCTCTCATTCTTTTATCTTTCAAGACCTGAGCCCAAACCTCAAGGTACACCCCTGACACCGTCGTTAACGTCCGATATTCTTCCAACTTTTCATGGTCGATAGGCAAAGTGCTCAACGCTTAGCTCCTGATAGATTAAGCACACTGTTTTTTAATTTCAGCTATCAGCCAGTTATAAAAATCTAGCTTAACTTTTTCAGGTAATCCGACACATGGGCCCAAATAATAGTCGAATGTAATAACAAGAATTAGCTCTTTCCAGTCAGTATCAACCATGATGTTATGTTTAAAGCTCTCAATGTGTTTGCTCCACGAAGACTCCACATTATGAAAATAATCACCACCCCAAAGCTTTTGAAAATAGCCAACCTGATCATGACCGGAAATTAAAGACTTGACCTCATGAATAGATTCTTTTAATAACTCAGCATATACCACAAAAATCATCTCTAAATAGGGTTATTATAAATAATACTAAGCCTCTGTCTAAAGTTCTATAATCTCCGCTTTATCCATTAACTCTTGGGGGAAATCTTCTAGTTTTGATATGGGGAAATAGCTACCTTCGATTTCTTTTAATCCATAGGACAATACTAAACCACCTTTCTCTGTTTCTAATATGATTGCTCTTTGAAAAGAATCATCAAACCGTTTAATTCCTCCTAAGTCGATAGACAAAACCCTAATTCGAGTGACCTTCTCTCCAATGAGAACAGCCCAGGTATCTTTATTTGAGTAGACAGGATCATCATAATCTAACAAAGTTGACCATTCACGATCATAATACTGAGTATCGTCTTCAATACCATTTTGAGTGTCAAACCATGTCACGATTGAATCTTTTACATCATCATCAGCAAAACCAATAATATCAGCATTACTTAAGGTGACTAAGATAGAATTACATTCTAGATTAAAATAAGTACTTAAGTTCTGTTTTTTATCTTCCAACCACTCCTTTAATGAGCTCTTGAAATATACTCGTTGAACATTTACAACAATATTATTCTTTAGAGACCTTATAATATTTTCATTCTCTGTAAGACCGTTCCTGATCTCTTCACACATAAAAGCCTTCTATATCAAGTAGAATTTTTATTTATTATACCTTCAACCATTTCTCTATTGGTTCTCAGTCTATCTTTAGTTATTTTAACATCTCTTTCTTCCGCATATTCACCCGCATAAGCATCTAGGGGATCAGCTACAACAGGCTTACCATCTTCTCCATATAGGATTTGAAGGTCTTTGATAACTAAGTTCTCTTTTTTAATTATGCGATCCATTTTATTAAGTTCATCTAGGGTATCTTGAGTGACCGCTTGATTAACATCTTCTATGCTTACGTCAGCCTTCTTTCCTTTTCTAATGGCTAATATATCCTTACCATTAAAGAGCTTCTTTTCCGCTATTAAACCCTTTACTTTCTCGCCATCAGGCAAGGTCACAATACCAGTACCAAATATTTTTAATGTTGGAATCCCAAAACTGCTGATATATTCCAGTAAGAACGCTTCCTGTTTTAAGTCTTCAAAAGAGTGAGGCTGCCCATGAGGAGCATCCTTTCTTGGAATCAAAAATACCTGATCATCATTAATTGTATAAGCCTCTTTAAATGCGCCCTTACCAAGGAGGTTCTCCTTATCAAGCGTTTCTATAGGTAATTCCTTACAACTCAACCCAAACGGATCTACCCACTGCACCGGATTCGGCGCGTACTGATAATGATTAATCCCACCCACTAACCCAATCGGGTCTTGGTGGATGAATCGGCCTATTGCCGGATCGTAATACCGGAATCGATTATAGTGAAGACCGCTCTCATCGTCGTAATACTGGCCCTGAAAACGGATCGGGTTGTTGATCTGTTCGATAGTGACTTGTGCTTCACCGAATGCACTATAATCTGCTTGCCAGGCAGTTTGGCCTTGGTTGTCCGTCAGTTGGATTGGGGTGCCAAGGTGATCCAGGTGGTAGTGGTATACTTGGCCTTCTTCAACCAGCGCAATGGGTAAAAACGTATTTGGCTGGTAAATGTACCAACGGAATTTACCTTGATGATGTTCACCAATGAGTTGATCACCGTCCCACAGGTAATCGGTTTTACCTTGCTCTGTGAGTTTGGCGCTTCTTCGGCCTAGGGCGTCGTATTGATAATGATTAACTTTGCCGTTGTTTCTTAATCGGCGAAGTTGATTGAAGCCATCAAACTCTCGGGTTTGATGTTTCGGAGCTTCATTATCTGCTTTACCAGCATCAACCTGTATCTGGTTTCCGCATGGGTCATACCGGTAACTGGCACCGTTTTTCTTGATCAAACGGTCGTTTTCTACGACTACGCCGTCCCCCGCAGGATTCCCAAAGCTGTCCCATTCTATGTGTTCACAGGTACTCTTCCATCATTTCATAAAAAATAAATAGTCAGAGGGCTGATAGAGTCTGTATTTATCTATGAAACAATTAAATTTTTCTTAATATACCTAATTCTATGTTGAGGCCCATGCCCTGAGTATTCAGTGTATGTCAAAAATACGGCCCCGCATTTTGAACAAACATTTATCTTACTTTCATGATATGGATAGAATTGGACTGCAACAGGGGCATCTGAACTCCAATAATTTGTTCCTTCTGGATGGTACTCCGTATAACCATTTTTTTTAATATACTCTTCTGCTTTATCAAACTCGGCGATTACATTAATATTACGTTGAGTTTCTCCTGTTATGTTTGACCATGACAAGAGGTTTTGTTTAACGCAATATTTGCACGACAATGTGCTACTTTCTTTTTCAAGAATCCACTTTAAATTTTCTATATCAATTTCATCGAGCTTCATTTTTTCACTGAACGAAGTATAAAAACCATCATCTACCATGAGTATTGAACTTATTATCTGAATTCGGACATTACTTCTTAACACTCATCTCTGTTTCATTTAACTGGTGATTTTTTCTAACTATTTCAATATCATAAAAATAATTTTCTTTGAAGCATTCACTACATATAGCCTTAAGCTCTTTTTTAATATCTAAATAAGGATCTATAAGTTCATAGACTTCTTCTAGATACATATCCTTTTCTAATTCAGCTAGCTTCATAAAACTTCTGATTATTGGATCAAAAAGCAAGCAACCTGCGATTGGAGCACCGCATTTATTAGCACAAGCTAAACAGATCCAGTGTTTTTCATAATAAATATCAACTAAGTATCTCTCATATATAACCGGGACAATCTTAATGGGTACTCCGTGCTTTATACTTTCTTCGATATGACAACAGACAGGAGCCGTTGTAGAACAGTTATGCTCATCACATACAAAAGATTTTTTAGAAATAATTTTATTTATCAAAGCCCCTCATCTAACACTTTTGTCTCTTTTCTTAAACTACGAATATACCTTCCGGTGGTTAAATTTGCAGGTTAAGAAGTAGGTGCACCTTTATCACCTGCATTTAAAATATCAAATACATGAGTTAAACAACTCTTATTCTCTGAGCAATAATCCGGAGTATCCAATTTCTCTGCATCATAATCGGCCCTTGATAAGGCATACTCTCCATTTCTAATAAGAGAGTCCTAGTAAATCATTGCTGCTTGAGCATTTGGCTGCTTGACCTTGTGGGTTGAATTCGTGCATGAACTGAATCTGACCTGACAAACACCTTCTTCGCGAATTCCAATCTGAATTAATACATTTAAATTCGCCACGTGTTTTAACATATAGTTTTTTCTAATTAAGGTGTTGTGAGCAGCAATTATCAGCGTTCACCTTCGATATCTTCAAGTAGCTCTTTAGCTTTAATGTGACCATTTTCAATAGCTTTCTTACACCAATAAAGTGCTTCAGCATATTTCCCATCTTGAAAAAAGCCGACTGAAAGGTTGTATTGTGCTTTAATGTGATCTAAATTTGCGGCTGTTAGAAGCCAATGATCTGCTTTGCCTCTATCGTATTCCGAAAACTCGTAGAATTGATATAATTTAAAAGCTGCGGATTTATCACCTTTATTACCCTGAGCAATTAAAATATTTAATTCTTTTTCACCTAAACTAAAAGTATTAACCGTTGAATTAGGGTCTTCGTTTAGAGGAATACTTCCCCCAAAAAGATCATTCGGATCGTATGACATATTAGGTTCTCCTGATAAAGAGGAAGTTGAAAGCAGTAAAATTAAGAGACAAGAAAAAATAAACTTCATGAATTAACTCTAAATATCAAAAGTTCGGTAAGTGCCTGGTTTAGAGTAATCAGGCTCTTTAACTGGATTACCATTACCATCCTTCACGACTCTTCCATTTTCATCTAGCTTAGCTTTTGCTTCAAACGGCCTTACTGTTCCATCACTCCAGTACCAAGCAAGTGTGGTAGGTGCAGTAACTGGACCACCCATCTCTTTTGTTAGCTGTTCTGCAAAACTATTACTCCCTTGCCCTGTACTACAAGATAAAAGATAAACTTGCATTCCTTCTTGGTATTTGGGGTGGTTCTTAATCATTCTCGCAAGTGCCACTGGGGTTACAAGCTCTCTATTCTGATCAACCATTCTATCTGGGCTGCCATGCCCTCCCACTATAAAAATATCGTCTTTATTATCCACATTCTTTGCTGAGTAGTGAATTGCCTCATCGGTCGAGAATAAATTGATATCAACACCCTTAAATGTATCAGATACTGGATCATAATTTTCAGGAATTGTAGTTTCTGATAAGTTATTTGCTGCTTGCGGCGGTTGCTCTTTACATTTAAGCCCAAACGGGTCAACCCACTGCACAGGGTTCGGCGCGTACTGATAATGATTAATCCCACCCACTAACCCAATCGGGTCTTGGTGAATGAATCTGCCTATTTCAGGGTCATAATACCGGAACCGGTTATAATGAAGGCTACTTTCCTGATCAAAGTATTGGCCCTGAAAACGAATCGGGTTGTTGACCTGTTCGATGATTACTTGTGCTTCACCGAATGCAGTGTAATCTGCTTGCCAGGCCGTTTGGCCTTGGTTGTCCGTCAGTTGGATTGGGGTGCCAAGGTGATCTAGGTGGTAGTGGTATACTTGGCCTTCTTCAACCAGCGCAATGGGTAAAAACGTATTTGGCTGGTAAATGTACCAACGGAATTTACCTTGATGATGTTCACCAATCAGTTGATCACCGTCCCACAGGTAATCGGTTTTACCTTGCTCTGTGAGTTTGGCGCTTCTTCGGCCTAGGGCGTCGTATTGATAATGATTAACTTTGCCGTTGTTTCTTAATCGGCGAAGTTGATTGAAGCCATCAAACTCTCGGGTTTGATGTTTCGGAGCTTCATTGTCTGCTTTTCCAGCATCCACCTGAATCTGATTTCCGCACGCGTCATATCGATAACTTGAGCCGTTATTCTTAATCAAGCGGTCGTTTTCTACGACTACGCCGTCCCCCGCAGGATTCCCAAAGCTGTCCCATTCAAAGCTTTCAGAAGTGTGTGATTCATTTTTGGTATTCTGGACCGAGATCAGCTGATCCAGTTCATCATAAACGTAAGCTTTTTTGCCAAGCTGGTTGTCTTCAATAGCGACTAATTGAGTTTTTTCGTATTGATAAGAGCGTAGTTGTGCTTGGTTTTGGCCTTCTTTTTCGTTTTGATCCGCTGACGCATTTTGAAGGTTGTGCCATTGCTGTTGAGTAATTTTACCGAAAGCATCGAACGATTGTTTCAGCAGTACGCCATTGCTGCATTCCCGTTCAATTTCACGATCTTGTTGGTCGAACTTTCTTAAGGTCAGAGGTTGATCATTCAGGCCTAGCTGATTTAAGCGACCGTGTTTGTCGTAATGAAATTGAACGGTTTGACCATCAGGCAGAAGCGTTTGGGTACGACGCCCGGCTTGATCGTATTGGTGTTCTGTCTTCCATTGATCCTGCCAGTGTTCGAGCAGTTGACCGTTCGCGTCGTATTGAAAACGCAGTTTACGGTCTGCGTTGTTGGCAAAGGTTACGCGACCTAATTTATCGTATTGAAAATAGTTGCTTTGCGTTTCCTGGGTTTTATGGCTGCGTCCGAGTTGTTCTGTGACTCGGCCCTGTAAATCGCGTTTCAAACGAACCGCTTTTTCACCGCAATCGTCCGATTCAATCAAACGGCCTTCGCCGTCGTATTTTAAGCTCTGTTGTCGGCCATCAAAGCCGGTTAGCTTCGTTGGCAGTTCTTCGCCATCGTATTCAATGAGGTATTCATTGCCATCACTGCGCTGGATGCCGGTGAGGTTACGTTCGTTATCGTACTGATAATGAAGCCAGCTGCCATCAGGCCGAATTTGCTTAGTCGGTTGGCTTAGGCCTTCAAACTGATATTGATGGGTTCGTCCTTGGGCATCGGTATTTTGAATTAAGCGCCCTGAATCGTCGTACTGAAAGCGCTGTTCTTGAGCATTGCCAGGGTCGCTTTCCTCATAGGCCTTAATACTGATTAACTGGCCTTTGTCATCTCGAGTGTATTGTGTGACAACCCCACTGCCGTCGAGCACGCCATTTAAACGGCCGAGTTCATCGTAGCTGTAACGAAAGAGCTGCTCGCCCATTGCTCGGGCAAGCAGTTGACCTTGCTCATTCCATCGGTATTTAACCAACGCGCCATCTGGCCTTTCTATTTCAACCAGTTGGCTTTGTTCGTTGTAGCGGAATTGAGTTTGGGCTCCATTGGGCAGAGTTGTCTTTTTCAGATGACCTACCACGGAATATTCTTGTTGCCAAACACCGCCTTCAGCATCAATAGTAACAATGCGTTGCCCCAAGCCATTGTATTGATACTGAGTGATCGCGCCATCGGGCGACTGAACCGAAACTAACTGGCCACGCTCATTGTAGGTAAATTGAGTGGTGCCACCGTTTGGCGATCGTTCGGCCACCTTTTGACCGTGTTGGTCAAACTCATACTGCCATTGATGACCGGATGGCGATTGTTTTGAGATCAGTCTGCCTTCTTCGTCGTGCCAAAATTTCCAGACCTGTCCACGGCCATCCGTACTGATGGCTAAACGTTCATCATCCACATACTCAAAGTGGTAATCGTATCGACCGTCATCGCCCCAGTTATGAACACAGCGCGCCGCAGGGCCTTCGCCTTCCCATTCAAAATAATGGCTAAAGCCACTGGCGCGAACACGTTGGGTGAATAAGTGCCCTTGATAATGATAACGTTCGGTTTGCTGTTGCGCGTTAGTGCCCGCGATCAAATCATTATGGGTA